>JBJMMD010000001.1:0-19752 GCA_045804965.1 Thermomicrobiales bacterium
TTGGACCGGCGAAGTGGTGGCCCACCATCTCGCCACGGCGGTTGAACAATTGGGCCTCGGGCGCCTTGAAGGTCCAGACGAAGGCGGAGGCGTCGTCGGGCTTGGCCGCACAGGTGTAGATTTGGACACCGCGCGCATGGAAGTCGAAGAGAAGCACGGCACCCGCCGGTGGGGCCAGGTTGGCCGGAACGTTGTCGGCGGTGGGAGTTCCCTGGGCGGTCGCCGACCCGGCGAGGCTCCCGAACAGGGCGATGGCGGCGAGAAAGGTAAGCATAATTGGCATACGGATCATTGATTCTTCCTTCTGAGCGGCCGTTACTGTTCTGGCCGCACGAAACCTTGCTTAGGCGATCCTACTGGGCCCGCTGCGCGCTTCCCTACGGAAGCACCTCGCAGAACCTGACAGTGTCGTCGTCCGAAAATGGGGTGCAGGTATCGATTCCGGAGCCGCCGTTGAGCGTTGAGGGACCCAGCGGGGTACCGAGAACGCGAACGTTGTCGGCGCCGGAGCCGCCATTCAGCGTGCCAAAGCCGTTGACGCGATCGGCGCCCGAACCGCCGTCGAGGGTCTGGCCGCTGCCGACCGGATCCACGAGGAGATCATCACCGGACCCGCCGTTGATCTGGTCGTTGCCGGCGGTGCCGATGAGGACATCGCCGCCGCGGACTTCGCCCCACATCTGGTCGTCGCCGGACCCGCCGTGGATGCGGTCGTCGCCGCCTTCGCCGCAGATGGTGTCGTTGCCGGCACCGCCGTTGATGGTGTCGTTGCCGGCGGTGCCGATGATGACGTCGTCGCCGCTGGTGCCATTAATCGTCCCGGGTTCCGTTGCGATAATCGTCGGAGTCAGGGTGTTGCAGGTGAAGACCGGCTCGTCCGCCCCGGCGCGGGCCGTTCCGAGCGAGAGCGCCAGGAGCGCGAGAACGAGCGACAAGAGCGTCACGAATCCGAGTTTTCGCACGTGTGTTCCTTTCTCTTTAGGTGATTCAGGTGGCGCGACGGTTCGCACCGATCGCTGGTCACACCTTGGCGTTCCCGAGCAGCCCGGCGGTCGGTCTCGGGGATGGTTCGATCTTGCCGGGAAACGGGTCCCGACGTAGCGGGTCAAGGTGGGGTGCACGTTGGGTTCCTTTCTGCGTGGAGGCGATGCAATCCGGGTCGTGGCCGGGTCCGGGGTGTGATGCCCCAGACCCAGCCCGTTGACGGTCAGAAGCCGTCGGCCGGCGATCGACCGCTAGTCGCGCGCTAGAGGAACCGCCAGACAATCGGGCAGTTGACGACGACGCCGATCGAGCCGTAGGACGTGCCGCCAGGGCCGGTGATCCAACCCTGCTGCACAAGGCCGAGGATCTGGAACTCCTCCGTCACCCGTGAGCGGTAGCCTTTGGCAATCGCGTCCGGTGTCCACTCACCGAGATTGACGTCCCAGAGCGGGCTGTAGTCCGTGGCGACGGATGGGATGCCGCCGAGGACGTTGAGCGGGCCGCGGCCTTCACCCAAGAGCGCGGAGTTCAGCCCCTGCCGTTGCGGATTGCCCTTGCCCGTCGGCCCGTTGATGGTGACGAAGATTCGCTCGAGCGCGCTGAAGGCGCTGTCGTCGTGGCCCGTGGCAATGTCGCGCAGGGCGGGCGCGAAGGTGGCTCCCTCCAGCGTCGCGACCCCCTCGTCCGACGATTCTGTGCTCAGGTAGAGGACCGGCTTGGCGAAGCTGAACCCAGGTGTGAGCGCCAACGTCACGGTTTGGTCTTGCGGGCAGATCTTGAGGACTTTGTCGTGCACGAGCGCGTAATCGGGATCGCCGTTGCAGAACGCGTTGAGCTGGTCGGCGGCGACGTCAAAGGCAACGATCGGGGCGTTGTAGATGAACCCGCCCGCGTTGGTGACCTTGACCAATGGGGTGTAGTCGGCGTCGCCAACCGAGCCGGGAGTGGCGGTCTTCGGTGGGAACGGATTCGCACCGTCGCCCGGGACCACGTTCGGCTTAGGCGTGAAGTCGACGGCGCCGGCCTTGAACGTCAGCGTCGCGTCCTTCCCCAGCGTCGCCGTCCGGATCGCCTTGCCGACTGCGGCGTAGGTGAGCTTGGTCGAGTAATTGAGGCCGAGCGCGTCGGCGTTGCCCTTGTCGTTGGTGTCGGTCAGGATGTACCAGACGGCACGGCCATCCTTGAGTTTGCCCTGGTAGAGCGGAAGGGTGATCGTGCCGGCGGTCGTGTCGAGCGTGCCGGAGCGCAACAGTTGCTTCGGCCCGACGAGCTCCGGATCGAGCGAGGAGGGAGCGGGACCGAAATAGGTCAGCGGAATATCGGCGCCAATCGAGGGCGCCGCCGGTTGCGAGTTGTCGGCGGTCGCCGGTGCGGGTGTGGCCGGAGGCGTCGCGGAGTCCTGGGCGAACGTAGAGAGGGTGCCGCCGAGGAGGAGAACAAGCGCAACAACAGCGCCGGCTATCAGAGTTGTCCTACTAGAAGCAAACCGAGTTCGCAAGATCGACATGTCGAAGTTTCCCTTTCTCAAATTGCTAGGATCACGGCGCACATGGTGGTCCCCGGACGAGTCAGGTTCAGGTACAGGCGCCGCCGAGCCATAACTCCGCTTTCTGGCAAGACGAAGTGTTGGGATCTCCTTTCTTCCGTGCCACTACGCGGTAGACGTGCTGCGTAACCTGTGGGCTGCGCTTACCTCGGAACAGAAAACACGGCTCCTGACGCACCGGCGTTCCGAGACGTTTGCTCGCCCGTCGTCCAATGCTTGGACCTAGGGCTTACCTATCCATAGTCGCTTCAATCTTGATAGCGTTACAGTCGGTGAGGAAAAGGGGGGCTCAGCGTGCTTTCCAGTCCCGGAAGAGGCCGAGCAGTTCGTCGCGCGCTTGGGGGTCGATGGATTCCTCGGTCAGCTCGCCGAGGGTCCGGATGGTCAGTCCCATCTGTTTGAGGTAAGCGCGGCAGCCATCACAACCGCTCAGATGCTCGTCGAACCGCGCCACGTCGGCGGAGGATAACGCGCCTTCGAGGTAGTCCGTGACAAGTTCGACCAGTTCTTGGCAGGTCAATTCGGATGATGTCATGAAGTATGGTCCAGCTCTTTCAAATACTCCTCCAAGGCCAGCCGGACTTTCGACCGCGCCCGATGGAGGAGTACACGTTGATTTGTCTCGGATATGTTAAGACTATTACAAACTTCGTCAGAGCCCCATCCTTCGACATCGCGCAACGTGATCACCTCCCGCTGCACCGGAGGCAACGTCGCAATTGCTTGTTCGACCCGTTCTCGAGTTTCGATGGAAACAAACCGCTCCTCGGGCAACTCGTCCCAATTCGATGGAAACGCGGCCCAATGTCCCGCATATTGGTGCCCGGGCGGGAGGAATCGGCCCGGGTCGACCGCCCGTTCGCCATCATCCTCTTGCTGCCAGGCGGTTGAGAAGGGAATCGTGCGAGCCTCACGTTCGCCCCGGGTCTTGGCGCGGTTGGTGAGGATGCGAAAGAGCCACGTCTTGAGCGACGATCGGGCCTCAAAACGATCGATCCCCTGCAGTACCCCGAGCCAGGTTTCCTGGACGACCTCCTCGGCCGTCGCCCGATTCGGGACATAGAGCATCGCCATGCGGAGGAGCGATCCTTGGTAGCGCTGGATGAGTGCCAGGAAAGCGCTTTCGTCGCGATTCCGAAGGGCGCCCACGAGGTCCGCGTCGTCGACGAACGTGCTCGATCTGGATGGAACCGGCGAGACCGCGTCTGACGAATCCATGCCACATGCCCCCGGAAGTGGTGCATTCTCTACTGCGGCCCGCGGCCAGCCGCAGAAAAGCGTACGGCAGCCGGAAGCCACGGTCGAGGCCCGGCGGACCGGGCTAAACCGGTTCCTGTCAGATGCGGTCGCTGGACAGACTACTCAGCGCTGCCCTTTTGGACGTAACACTCCAGCCGGTCCAATTCGTCGGCGTACATCTTCCGCATGACGCGCGGGGCAAAGAGGCGTTCCATCAGCCCGCCGAACCCGCCGGCGCTCTGCCAGGAGGATTCGATGTGGACACGGCTACCACCGGCGTTGGGATCGACCTGGAACGTGGTCACCATGGTCGACAAGGTGTCCGCCTCGGTCAGCAATCGCCCCGGTTCGGGCTCGGCGACCTGTACCCGGAAGCGCCGGCTGCTCCCCGGTGTCTTGACCGTAAAGCTGACGACGGTACCAGCGCCGATCCCACCTTGTTCGACTTTCCAGTCGGAGAAGGAGGGCGGCAAAATGCGCGGATGCTGTTCGTTGTAGTTTGCGACCACCTCGTAGATCTTGGCGGCCGGGGCATCTATAGTCCGCTCTGCTACGACATTTAACTCTGACATCATCGATACTCCATTTCGTTTTCATTCCAACGCATTTGCGTTTTCCACTAGCACAGGCGCGAACGCCGTTCCTACTATTGCACTTCAGAGTGCACAGTGCATACGTTGTAACGAATTTCTGCGTCGCAATTGCGTATTTGCGGATCTTGTTCACTGTCGGGGAATAGCAGCATTCGGCCTCAACGCAAAACCCCCTCTTTCTCGCGAGAAAGAGGGGGAGGGGAGTGAGCGGAACCTCTTCAATCCCCGACGGCGTCGAAATCCTCTTCAGAGTCAGAAGCGGCGGTGGAAGCGGCGCGGATGTGTGCGTGCAGGAGCGCGGGTTGGACGCAGATCATGGGGCGGCGCATGCAGCCGACCATGCTCATTTCCCGCATCTCGGCCAGCTTCCGCGTCACCGTCACCCGGTTCGAGCCGATCATATTAGCCAGCAATTGGTGAGGCACTGGGAGCGCGATCTTTGTAAACCCGTCGGTCATAGGACTGCCGAACCGGTTGCCGAGGTCGAGCAATACGGCGGCAAGGCGCACGGTGACATCCCGCGCCAGCACGAGCTCGACGATCTGGTGCAGATTCGCCTGATGGCGCATCAACCCGTCGATGATCGTCGACGCCAGCTCAGGCGACTCGGCGAGATACGTAGCCAGGGCCGGGCGTTCCACCACGGAGACGACGGAGTCGACAAGCGCCTCGGCGATCACTCCGGTCGCGAGGCCATTCTCCCGCTCCTCCTGTGCAAAGACCGCCTCCGGTCCATAGAGACCGAGGCTGATCGAGCGGCCATTTGCCAGCGTTTTGTATAGGCGGACGCAGCCGGCGCGGACGATGTAGACAACCCCGTAGCCGTCGTTCGTGCCGAACAGGCACTGCCCTCGGAGATAGGTGAACGTCATTACCTGACTGACGGCCAGACGCTCGGTAATCGAGACGTCCGGCGACCGGCGCGGCCAGTCGGGCGTGGCGAGCCGCCCCTGGTCGACCGCAACCGGGCGCGACTCACGCGGCGAGGGAACCAACTCAAGGCCAACAACCCGATGTGTCGGTTGACGCTCGGCAACGCACACCCGCTGGGGGACTGGTTCGAGACGAGGTGAATCCACGGAACTCCGAATGAGGGTGCGAGCAGTGCCTCGATCGTGCGCGGCAAACTTCATCGGGGCCTCCTTATAGAACCGCCACTCTCCATCCGCTCGCGCGATGCGCGCGATGGGCAGGGCGCTCGGCGGGGCGTTTCCGCCATATCAACGGGTCAATAATTTGCCCCCCGTCTCCTCCGGCGGGACGTTATCGTCGACCGCCGCCTGCTCGTTCCTCTCCGGCTCATCCGGCCTTGGGTGAGGCGGCTGGTCTGGCTCGGGGCTGACCGCTTTCTACTCGACGGCGGAGCACGCCTTCGCCTCCTGAAGTGCCTCCTCGATACGGTCGGCGAAGCGTTTCGGCTCGATCATGATGCGCACGCGCTCACGACCTAACCGCCTCTAGATGTGGCGCGGACGCACGCGCGTCGGTCCGCACATCGATAAGAGGGAACACCCCGGGTCACAATTGTGTCCCTATGGCAACATGCTCCGCAGCCTAGATTACGTTGGGAATGTGAAAAAATTATGAACCGGCGGTGATCTCTTCATGAAAACGGACAGATTAGGTATCCCTTTCGTGGAAGCGCTCCCACACCGACGACTAGGTCAGTTGGCTTCATTGCCGGGAGATCGGTCGAGTTGTATGCGCCCGGTCACATGATTATGTCCGCGGAGCAACCTCGAGCCGGCCCTACCCGTTATCCTAAGCGCTCCCCTTTCCGTCATTCTGAGCGAAGTCGAAGAATCCGGCACTGCCTGCTGCCGTCCGCAGCAATGCCGGCTGCCTCGTCTGGGCGCAGCACGATGAGTGAGTGGCATGTTCCACCAACCTGTCCGGAAGTAAATCCCTCGCTCGTGCGAGAGTGCGAGCAGCCGACGCGGCGAGCGCCGCGTGCCCGGGGCTGAAGTCCCCGGGCTGAACCTATGAAGCCGGCTAAAGACTGGCTGACGAGAACGGCGCGGATCTCCTCGTGCCATAGCGGTGCACTGCCGCACGCCTGGGCGCGCAGACAACCTTGATTGTCATTGGCAGCCACCGTCTTCACCACGCCGGCGTGCGCCACACCCTCTACCGAAAGGCGCCGCACCGCCGGGCTCAGCCCCGGAGGGTGGCTTCGTCGTCTTCGCGGGGCATCCTCTGGGTCATTTGAACCCGGCGGGGAGCCTTATTACGCCAGCACCTTTTTGGCCAGCCGCACTGCTTCGTCGGTGGAGTCGCCGGAGTCGGCAAAGGCGGTGACGCGAATGATCCGATTGCCGTCGCGGATGTAGAGCGCGACTTCGTTGCTGCCGTCGGCGGGACCGGCGAGGGCGATGATTTCGTCGCCGAGCTTGTCGCTGACGTCGATTTTGTGGAGACCGCGGGCCTTCTCGACTTCCTGCGCGAAGTAGGGCAGCGCGGCGCTCGCCGCATCGGATGAGCCGAAGCGGTGGATGCTGACGTAGAGGTAGGTCACGTCGTCCGTAGCGTGCTTGGCATCGGCCGGGATCGCGAAGGTCCGGTAGACGTTCTCTTTCCACTGCCATTCGTCGAACTTGGTCGCGGCATCTTTCGGATCGCTGAAGGTTGCGGCAACTTCATCCTTCGAGAGCTTCCCATTATCCGTTTGCTGGAAGCCATCAGGAACATCGTTCTTTGTCGGCAGCATGTCGGCGATTTTGGGCGTGCTCGGTTTCGTCGTCGCCGTTGGTGCATCGCCGCCGGAGGCCGCGCCGCCTGCCTGCGCTGGCTTCGGCGTGGGCGTGACGGCAGGCGCGGTCGCGGTCGGCGGTGGAACCGTGGCCGTCGGTGGGGCGGCGGTCGACGTCGGGGCGGGCACGGTCGCGGTGAGCGTGCCGAGTGCGACCGCGACCTCGTTCAGCTCGGCCGCGCGGGTGGCGGTCGCAGCGGCCGCGTCGTTTCGGTTGTTATCCCCTTCGCGGAGCCGGTTTGTGGCGAAGATCGCGGCTATTGCGAGCACGCCGATCAGCAGTGCGGCAATGAGCACCCGGGCAAAGACCACGTGATTGCTCCGCGCCGCGGGCTCAGCGCCCGCGGCGGCGCTCTTTGCCGGAGGTGGCGGCGGGCCTTCCATGCCGGGCGCGGTCGGACCCGTGGGATCGAGCCAGGCCGCCCGCGCCTGCGATGGGGGCAATGGCGAATTGGTGGGCTCGTTCCACGCAGGCAAGGTTCGCCGCGGCGGCAACGGCGTGCGAGTATCCTCCGAGGACGGTTGGGGCGAACTTGGCGCTTCGCGCTGAGGCTCGGTGGATGACTCTGCTGTCGTCGGGAATGACGCCTTCGGCGGTCGTGGCTCCATGAACCGTACGTGCTCCTCGTCCGTGCTGTGGGTGCCGGAGACCGAATATCAAGCGTGGCAACCCCGACCGTTCAGTATATCCTCCAGCCGTCACGCGAAGTCACGCCGCGGGCGAACCGAGCCGGGATTTGCCTATTTAGACGCGCGAGGAGCGAGGTTGGTTACGGGCACACCAACTCTCACCCGGCGCTCCGCGCTACCCTCTCCCTTCAGCAAGAGGGAGAGGGTACGCAAGACACCCGAATTGCGACGATGTGCGCCCCTCGCCCTGATGCGCAGGGCGAAGGGCTGGGAGCGAGGGTTGTTTAGGCCGGCTCTTCCATGATCGCCTTGATATTGTTGAGGCTCGCTTGCCACTGCGCCTCTTGCTTGGTCTCTAAGTTTTCCATTTGTTTTCGGAAAACGAGCCGGGTGAAGATTTGGTTGGTCAGCCATGCCTGGTGGAATTTGATGTTCTGGGCCAATCGCGTCTGATTGCCGTCGAGTGGCGTAAGATCAAATGACATTGCAGCATTGACGCCCATTCCGACCGGCGCTGGATGGGACCGCCAGGCGACGCGGCGGTTCGGAACGAGCTCGGTGATCTCACATTCGGTCGTGCCCTTGAAAGCGCCCGCCGGCATCGGTCCGCGCGGCGGACGATCGCTCTGCAGTTTTTGGCGTTCAGTGGTTTTGTAGACGGAGCCAACACCGCTGGCATCACCGGGCTTCTTTTGCTCCATCTGCTCGAGCGTCTGCGCCCACTCACAGTGCTTCGGGAAATCGGCGAGATAGGCATAGACTTTCTCGACCGGGGCCGCGATATCGACCGAACCTTGCCATGTCATGTCCATGAACCCACCTCCTGGTGAACGACGAAGCGCGCCGGTTCCTCGCGGGGCCACGGGAGTGAGCGGGAGTCGGGGCTGATGCGAGATTCTCTCATTGCCGGGGCGGAAACTCTAGCCCCATTTACAATAGCCAAATCTGGGCATAAGATGGTGCTATGCACTTGCAGAGTACTCGACTCTGCGGCGCAGGCGCTGCTCGCCGGGCGAGCCGGGGATTCCCGGCGAGGGCGAGCGGGACCAAGATTCGTGGCCGCTGAGCCCCGCAGGCTCAGGCCGGGCGCGGATCGGTGAGGGAGCAACCCGCGCGATGACTGGCATGCCGCGTACAGCCGCCGTGTTCGACGACCAGAACGGCGCCGCGGACAAAGGATTGCGCAGCGAGGTGGCCGAAGGCATCGTCCCGGCCGCGACGGATCGACCGCCCCTTGCCCGCTTCTATATGACCAGCGATCTCCGCGCCGCGACTGGTCTTCCCCGCACGCATCTCGATTACTACCTCCGAGCAGGGCTGATTCTGCCGACCGCGCGGACCGAGAGCGGCTACCTGCTGTTCGACGAGACCGAGCTCGAGACGCTGCGCTCAATTATCGCCGAGCGGCAATCCGGCCTCTCGATTCGCGAAATACGCCGCCGGCGGGGCCGGTGATGGCGCCGCCATGAGCTACTTCCGCCATTTCGGTCTCGATCGTGAACCGTTCGGCACGACACCCGATCCCGGGATGTTCTACAAGACGCTCGGGCACGAGGATTGTTACGAGCGGCTGAAGCTGGCTATCCAGTTGCAGCGTGGTCTCTCCGTGATCATCGGTGATGTCGGCTACGGCAAGACGACAATCAAGGTCGCGCTCCTGCAGGAAATTCAAGAGGATCCGAGTTTTGAGATCGGCATCGTCAACAACCCGCGCGATTGCCGCACCGATGTCCAGTTCCTGCGCGCGATCCTCGGTCAGTTTGGCCTGCCCGCGGTGGGCCGGACCGGTCTCGAACTCACGACGGAGTTCTTGCGCCACCTCGAAGAGATGCACGTCGCCCGGCGCAAGATGCTGCTAGTGATCGACGAGGGGCAGAACCTTTCCAGCTCGCAACTCGAGATCCTGCGGACATTTCTCTCGTTCGAGACGCCGACACAGAAGCTGATCAATATCGTCATCTTCGCCCAACCGGAGTTGGAGGAGAAGATCGTCCGCAAGCGCAATCTGGCGCAGCGGGTGGGCATGGATCACAAGCTGAATCCACTCAACCGCAAGGACACGGCCGGCTTGATCGCGCACCGCCTGACCGTGGCCGGTTGGGCGCCAAACTCCGGACCGGCGCTCTTCACCGAAGATGCCGTCGATCTGATCTACGAGCGCTCGCGGGGCATTCCCCGCGCGATTACGAATTTCTGCGCCGATTGTCTGGTCGAAGCAGTGTTTCTCCGCCGCCAGCAGGTCGACCGGGCGCTGGCCGCGGAAGTGATCGGTCGCCGGGTCTTCACCGGCACCGAGGAGCACGGCAATCCGGTGATGCAAACACAGATGCTAATCGACGATCTTCCGGCCGAACCGCGCCCGCCGGCAGCCGAGATTGAACCTTCCGTCCAGGCCGGGGTGAGGCGACGATGAGCAACCAGCGCGCGACGACCACGAATGAAACCACGGAGGAGGATCAGGCGCAATCGCGGCGGCCGTTCCGCGCGGCGGACGTCCTGACCGGCAGGATCGACAAGCGGCGGCCGGGCGCGACGCGTACGCGCAAGCAGGTCAGCGCGCAGCTCGACGCCCATCAAGTCCGGGTTCTGGGCGAGTTGCACGCGCGGTTGAACGCGACGGCCACGGAGCGGATCGAGAAGAGCGATTTAGTCGGGCTTGGGATCGAGCTCCTGGCGGCGGTCCTGGCGGACGTCGATGGGGAGCCGGGTACCCTCATGGTGGCGGCGCCGGACGGCGCAAGTCGTGGCCGCGGCAAGCGCAAGCGCGCCGGGGAAGCGTTGCGGGACGTGGACGACATCCGTTCGTATTTGCGTACGCACGTACGTGCGTACGCGGAATCGGGACGGTGAACGGCGGTGGGTAGGCTCACGCGCCATCTGGGCGCCACCGGACTGAAATCCGGCGCTAAGACAAGGAAGTCCCTTCGGGAACGAAGCGCGGGCTGCATTCGTACGGCTCGTGTTCAGTCTCGACGAGAACTCATTGTCTTAGCGCCGGGCTTTAACCCGGGAACCGAGTCGACGCAGATTTCGGCTCGCATGGAAGGAGGAAGAGCCATCGACGGAGCGACAGGACGAACAGCCCGCGGCGACGGCGCCAACCGTTGCCTGGGCAAAGAAAAAGACCGGCGCGCCAACGCCGGACTTCTTCATCGCTCGTCAGTTGTCAGGTAAATCAGCTGTAACGCCAGGTTTCGAACGGACCGTCGCAAACCGCCTGCTCGAGACCGGCAACTGAATCGAATGTTCGCCGCCATCATCCCCGCCAAGGGAGGGTTACGTGCACCCAGGCGACGTTTCTATTCTAGCCACGCCCATCGCGGCGTGTCAAGAACACCGGCTTAGTCCGCCCCGCGGCGACACTGAGCGTCGGATCGCCGCGTGACGCGTCGCGATCCGGCCAGGCGCCAGCTTCGCCCGGTGGAGCCGCCCTCGCCTGCTGAGCAGCAGGCGAGCCCGTCTTCGCCCACCCTGGAGAGCGCGAAGACCGCCGGTGAGCACACGCCCATTTCCGGGATCGCGCCGGCCCAGGCGACCCGCAGCGGCGAGGATACCCGCCGCCGCGGTTGGTTCTGGCACTGGAATAGCATCGTCACCCAATACGCTCCCCTGATCGGGCTCAAAGGCGTCGGGCTGATCAACTCCTACACCGTCTGGACGGACCGGCGCGAGGAGTCGCCCCACCGTGGCTATGCCTTCCCCTCCCAGCAGCGCGAGGCCGATTTCTACGGTGAAGACCGGGCTGAGCTGATCACGATCAACAAGATCCTGGTCGCGCTCGACCTGATCGAGATTCGCAAAGAGATGGTGCTGCGGGCGGACGAGCAAGGGCGGCGCTGGCGCGTGCCGCACAACTTCTATCGGGTCAAGGACCACAACGATGGTTTCCACCTCACGAGCGAGCATGTGTTGCGGGTGATCGAGCTCGCCGACCGCGACAAGACGGTCTACCGCTACATCCGCCGCATCTTTTCCGACCGCTTCGCGCCGATCGACAGCGACAACGTCTGGGCGCGCATCCTCCCCGAAATCCGCCAAACCGAAGTCTGGCAGCGGCTCGCCAGCCGCGCCGCGGGTGAGGAAGATCGCGCCTCCGCCCGCACCCGCGCCGGACACGCGGCCCGCAAGTTGGGTCTTGGCGTGCCTCTCGACAGTGACAGCGCGACACCGACTGGTGCGCCAAACGACAGTGGCGGTGACGCTTTGACCAATGGCACACCAACCTCTGTTGCAACTATCAACAAAGGTTCGACCATCGATGTTGGAGCGATCAACAAAGGTTCATCCCGAAAATCGACGACCTCTGTTGACCCCAGCAACAGTGCGGAGGCAACCGCTGTTGCTCCGGTCAACACGACATATGACCAAGAAGAATTCGTTACTACGACGACCACTACTTCCGATTCCAAGCAGATTGGTTTGACGACGCATGGTGATCTTGCACGAGCGGAAGCGGCGGGCGATACGACAGTCGGCGCCCAGCCAGCGGCGAGCAGCGGCCCGGGAGGGCAGCCCGCGCCGGCGGACGCGGTCGAGGAAGCGATGGCGTTGCAGGCCTTTGAAGACGCGAATGGCAAGCGCTCGACGCCGGCGCAACGGAAACTCCTCATCGACCTCGCCAGTCAGTTCGAGCCGGCCGCACGGGCTGCAGGCCGACCGGACATGGCATCAGGTTGGGTGTGGCTGGCAGCGGCCATCTACGAGGCGGTCGAGGCGGGAAGTTCTTTCGTGGCCCCGCGCCGCTTGCGCGAGATCATGGCCCGTTGGCAACGAGAGGGCTTGCCGGGCGATCCGCAGCGACGGCAACCCCGGGGCGGACGACCGGCACAAGAAGGTGATCAAGCGGACCAACCTGCGGTGCGCCTCGGTAACGGTCCCGATCTTTCCCTTCCCCATGGATTCGGCAGCCGCCGGACATGGGAGTTCACGCTCAGTCTCCTCTCGACCGTGATCGAACGCGAGCGCTTAGCCGAGCTCTTCGCCGGCAGCTCCATCGCCGGCTATGACGCGGGTGAGGTGACGCTCGCGGTTGAGGATCAGGCGCAAGCCAACCGGATCATGGGCGAGTACCGCGATCTGGTCGCGCGGAAGCTGAGCGAAGCGATGCGCCGCCCCGTCCGCCTCGCGGTGCTGGCGCCGGCGCGGGGAAAGCGGGATGAGCCGGCGATGCAATTCGCATCGTCAGCAGCGCTCCCCGAAGTCGAGGAGGTCGTGATTCCATCGTTCTTCGTCGCCGAATGCGGTCTGCCGAGCGGCCAAGTCTGGGCGGGCGTGCTGGACGAGATTTCGCGCGCCGGCACGATCAGCAAGGCGAACATCGACACCTGGCTCCGCCAAACCAGCCTCATCGGTCGCGGCGACGGCGGCGCGCTCATCGTCGGCGTTCCCCATCTTCTCGCCCAGCAACGCATTATCCGTCTCTTCCTCCCCGCCCTCCGCACGGCCGTCGGCGCCGTCGTCGGCCCCGCAGTCGGAGCCGAGATCGTGGTCACGCGGGCATGGATGCGGGAACAACAGATGAGTGGAGAAGGCGAGGTTGCGGCGGGGGCTTGAGGCAAGCGGAACTTCTCGCCGTAGTTGCCATGAGAGGATGCTGGTTTTCACCAAGTCAATCGTTGATTGCCGAGGTTGTCCGGACCTTTAGCCCCGGGCACTCAACACCTCCTCAAGCTCTCCGACCGCGCTCTCTTTCACCCAAACTTCCGCCGTCTGCGGTTTCGCGCTCAGGTCGAGTTGGTCCAGGGGGACTGGATGGCTGAGGTAGTAGCCTTGGGCGAGGTCGATACCGAGGGCGCGGACTTGGGCGAGCTGCGCTGCCGTTTCGATCCCTTCCGCGGTGATGACCAGACCGAGCTCGTGGGCCAGGGTAACAATGGCGCGGATGATCGCCTGGCTGCCCTGATCCTGGTCCAGCCCGGCGACGAACGAACGGTCGATTTTCAGAGTGTTGACCGGGAGGTCGCGCAAGTAGCTCAACGAGGAGTAGCCGGTGCCGAAGTCGTCGATTGCGATCCGGAGTCCGAGCTGTTTAAGATCGGCGAGCGTCTTGCGCGTGGTCGTCGCTTCCGCCATGACGATGCTCTCAGGGATCTCCAATTCGAGATTCGCCGGCGCCAACCCGGTTTCGGCGAGCACCTGGCTCACCTCGCGGATCAAGAATGGGTCCTGGAGCTGGCGGGCGGAGATGTTGACATAAAGCATCGGTTGAGTTCCGCTCAGTCGTTCCCAACCGATTGCCCGCCGGCACGCCTCCCGCAGGGCCCAGAGGCCCATCGGCACGATCAGACCCGTCGCCTCGGCGGCGGGAATGAAATCGGCGGGCGCGAGCAGACCGTACTCCGGATGCTGCCAGCGGACAAGCGCCTCGACCCCGGCAACTCGACCAGAAACGAGATCGTACGCCGGCTGATAGTCGAGCCGGAGCTCGTCGCGGTCGATGGCAAGTCGAAGATCAGTTTCCTGTTTTAAGCGGGCGACAACCGGCGCCGACATTTGCGGCTCGAAGACGGCATAGCTGGCGCGGCCAGCCCCCTTTGCTTCGTAGAGCGCGATGTCGGCGTTGCGGAGGAGATCTGCCGGGCGGTCGCCGCTCTCGACACTGATCGCCACGCCGACGCTGGCGCTGATGAAGACATCCTGATCGTCGATGATGAAGGCCGGCTTCAACGCTTCGAGTAGCCGCTCCGCAATCCGCAGCGCGTGCCGGGAATCGGCGAGGTCGTCGAGCAGGATCGCGAATTCGTCGCCGCCGAGGCGGGCGACTGTGTCGCTCGGACGTATAAAGCGGGCCAAACGTTGACCGGCAATAACGAGCAGGCGATCGCCGGCCTCGTGCCCGAGACTATCGTTGACCAGCTTGAACCCGTCGAGATCGATGAAAAGGATTGCGATCCCGTTGCCTCGGTACTCGCGCCTAGTCATCGCGTCCGCGAGGCGGTCGAAGAAGAGCGCCCGGTTCGGCAACGAGGTGAGCGGATCATGCATTGCCAGGTGGCGATAGCGCTCCTGGCTCTCGCGCAGCGCCTCTTCCGCCCGTTTGCGCTCGGTGATGTCAGTCAACGTGCCGGAGATGCCGGCGATGGTCGCGGCCCGAGCATCAGTGAGCCGCGCCCGCGTTTCCAGCCATCGGGTTTCGCCATCCTGCGTGATGATCCGGACCTCGACCTGGAATGACGCCATCGCCCCGTTGATCAGGTTTTCATACTGGCCCAACAACCACTCGCGTTCATCTGGATGGGTGACGTCATAGAGGCTGAGGCCGAGACTCTGGGCGATGGAATAGCCGGTGATTTCGACCCAGGCCGGATTGAGGAAGGTCCACCGCCCGTCGGCGTCAGTCTGGAAAATGACCTCTTGCACACCGTCGACGACTGACCGGTATCGACGCTCGCTCTCCCGCGCCTCGGTGTAGAGCCGAGCCCGGCTGATCGCGGAATCGACGTGGACGGCGAGGGCGGTCATCAACCGGAGATCCGCTTCCGTGAGGGGAAGATCGTTGACGCTTTCGAGGTTGAGAACGCCGACAACCCGGCCGCCGTCATGAAGGGGCACGCAAACTTCCGAGATATGCCCGTCGAGCTCTGAGATGAAATCGGGATCGAGCTTCCCGTTGGGGACGTACGCCGCCAGATCGCTACGCGCGACGCGTCCCATGACTCCCGTCGTGAGCGGGAGCATGTCGAACGACTGCTCGTACCCGATCACGTTTTGGAGCACGAGTTGACCCTCGTCAATGAGATAGAGGCTCACGAGCGAGTAGCCGAAGGTGCGCGCGATCGCCTCGACCACCGTCTTGAAGATGACGTGGGGTTCGAGCTCGCGGGCGAGCGCGGTGCCGACATCGTCGAGCAAGCGGAGCTCGACCGCCTGACGCTCGGCCGCGGTCAGCAGTTCGAGGTGGAGGCGGTCACGTTCCTGGAGCGCGTCGGCGGTGATGTGATGCTGCGTGACGTCGGAGATGACGCCTTGCCAGAAGAGTGGGTTGGCATGGGCATCGTGCACCAACAACGCCTCGTCGCGAAGCCAAACGTAGTGGCCGTCCTTGTGCCGCTGGCGGTATTCGCAATGGAACGGCTCGCCGGTGGCATTGGCATGGTCGTCGGTAGTCCGCAACCGTTCGAGATCGTCGGGATGGATCGATTCGTTCCAAGCTGCCGACTGCGCCATCCGTTCTTGCGGGGTGTAGCCAAGGATCTCTTCGATCTGCGGGCTGACGTAGATGAACGGCATGCCGGCGTCGATTGACTGGATGTAGGTATGCGCCGGGATCTGTTCGACCAGCGTCCGGTACCGAGATTGCGCGTCGTGGAACCGATCTTCCGCCAGGCGACGCTCGGTGATGTCGCGCGAGTTGAGGACGATGCCGCGGACGCTGGGATTGGCGAGCCAGTTGGTGGCAATGATTTCGAAATGGCGAAGCTCGCCGTTCCGGTGACGGGCGGTGGTGGTCACCGCGACCGGCACACCGGGATTCAGGAGCGAATCGGCGAGTAGGCGAGCGGCGGTATCCCTTTCCTCCGCGGTGCGCCATTGTTGGTTGACGAAGTTCTCGCCGATCAGCTCCTCGGGCTTGTAGCCAAGTAACCACTCGACCGCGGGGCTGACGTAGACGTGCGTGCCATGCTCGTCGAGGACGCTGATGATGTCGGATGCGTGCTGCACGAGCGAGCGCAACCGCGATTCGTTGAAGATCTGGGCGGCGGCGTTTGGCTGATCGTCCCAATCGCGAAACTGCCGTTCGGCGAAGGCGATGCGGGCCGCGAGCAGCTCAAGTTTGACCGGCTTGCTCAGGTAATCGCTTGCCCCGGCGTCGATCATCTCGTCGAGAAAATCGTCGTCAGTGCGCGCGGTGAGGAAGATGATGATCCCACGGTCGCCATGGGGGCGTGATCGGAACTTCCGGCAGAGCTCAATCCCGTCGATGCCGGGCAGACCCCAATCGATCACCATGAAGGGGAAGAACTCGTATTCGCACGCCGCCCAGGCGCTTTCGGCGTCAGGGAACGCGACCACGACATAGCCGCGCCGCGCGAGCAGCTCGACGATCATCTCTCGGATGCCTTGATTGTCCTCGACAACCAGGGCCTTCATACCACTCCACGCAGAGCGCACCGGCGCCTGACGACGAACGAATCGCAACTGGTCAGCTCGTTGCCGTCGCCAACCGGATCGAGTGGGCGGCGGCGAAGACCGAGATCGAGGGATTGGGATTACCTGCCTCTTGCGGAGTAGTATGGAGAGCAAACGGCGCTGCGTAATCGCCTCATCGGTCCTGAACTAGCGACTGCGCACAGCCACCCACTAGGGGGATGGCAATGTTCGAGCGAGAGAACGCAATCGGGGTTTTGCTCCTGGGTCTCTGTACCTTTATGGGGGGTGTCTTAGTCTATTCGATCGTCACCGGCACCCAGCTCGAATACACCGGGCCAAGCTGGCTGGCGGTCGTGATCGCGGTTCTCTTCATCGGCGCCGTCCTCTACGGACTCCGTTTCGGGATGCGGGGACGCCGCGGCAGCACAGGACATTGGCCCGATCCGATGACCGGCCAAAAGGGCCGGCGTGACCAGCCTGAGCGAGACGATTCGACCGGGCCAGACGCCCAGCCGTAACCTCGAACTCCGCCGCCAGCCCGCCCATCCGGGGCATGACCGAGAAGACGACCCCTCATCCCCAACGCCCAAACTTCTACGCGGCTGCGCCACGACGCCGGTCTGAAAGCCCAGCGCTAAGACGACGAAGCCCCCGAAAAGGGGCTGAGCACGGATGGGCGGTGACGGTTCGTATGCCGGTCTTGCGCTGGCAGTCAGGTTGAGTCCGGGGCTGGAAAACCTGGGCACGCGGCGCTAGCCGCGTCGGCTTTCCGGATCCTCGTTCGGCGGCAGGGTGAAACGTTGGCGCGTGAGCGCTGGGTGAGGGCTGCCTGCGGAGAGGCTGCTTCGCCAAATGAGCTCTGTTCCGGATTTCATCAGAAGTATCCGCTTTCCTCGACGATCGCGCGCCAGGGAATGTAGGTCGTTTCGGCCGCGGATTTGCCGCTGCGCTCCATATAGGCGCGGGCAACCTCGTACCCGATCACGTACCCGGCGAAGTCCGGGAGGCCGACCGGTTCGTAGCCCGACTTTTCGGCGGCCCAATCGCCGAAGACATAGCCACGAATGTGGCTCAAGCCCTTGACCTCGAGCGCCTTCTGGAACCGTGGCCGGACCGCCGCGATTTGGTCCGCGGAAAGCGCGCTCGCCCACGGTCCGAGCTTGTCGGTGCCGCAGATTTCCACCGCAAAAGCCTCCGCCAAGCCCTCGGCCACGATGTATTGCCCAACCGTCGTCTCCACCGGATGAAACGGCTCAAAGGAAAACCGGATGTTGTGGTGCAGCTCGTGCGCCCCGGCCGCCGGCAACTTCGCCAGGTTGTCGTCCGTCGGCCAGGCCAGGATCAAGACCAACCCGGGCATCCCACCGAATCCGGTGTAGCCGCCTTGCGTCTCCAACTTCTGCGGATTCCCGAGAACGAGCGTAAAGCTCACCTCACGCAGGTCGATGTCATGGTCCTCCGGAGCGAGGGCGGACCACGCCCGTTCGATCGTGGCGACGCTCTCCTCCCACGTTCCCGCCTCTTCAAGGCGGTCAAGCGCCAGCAATCCTTCCGCGACATCCAAATTGGGCGTGAAGAAGTTGAACGTCTTTGCCGCGGCGAGGGCGGGGTGGTCGTCCTGGTGATCCTTCGCACCCGGCATCACACCGAGGAACGGTTCCCAAAACAGGCGCAGCGGATCCACGACCTGCTCCTCGAACACGGCCGCGCGTTTCGTCTTCGACGCCTTCAACGCCGCGCGTAAGCCGGTGAGTGCATCGATGGCGACAAGTTGCATGATTCCCTCCTCCGCTGCGGAGAAGACCCACCAAGACACGTACCACCAAAGTCGCGGAAGTCTTCGCTACGTTTGACAAGAACCCGCAACAGAGGACATCCGTACATTGGACTACCTTGCCATTTTGGCAATATCGTGGGAAGTGAAGGGAGACGAACCAGCGAAACGGCACATGATCTCGTTCTCGATAACCCTCGCGTTGCTCATGGTTGTTGTTGCCGGCGTCCAGGGGGCTGCAGCCCAAAATGCGACACCAGCCGGCGGCAGCAAATTCGCCGGCATGGGGATCCAAGAACTTCATGTCGTGGCCGACGACACGGCGTTTCACGCGCCGGCCGCAGCCAAGGCGGGACTCACTGTGCTCACCTTGGAGAATCAGGGAAAGACCGAGGCGAGCGCCTCGATCGGCACCCCGAAATCTGGCGAGACGGTCGACCAGTTGATGCAGGAAGTGGCGACGCCGGTAAGCGCCGACACCACCTTTCTGAAAGTCGCCTATGACATTGAGCTCTCGGGCGGACCTGTCGCCCAGCCTGGTCAGACAAGCGAGGTGTTGATCAACTTGAAGGAATGTGATCACATCATCGCTGGCGAAGGCAGCCAAATGCCGGCGAAGATCCATGTCACGGCCGCTGAAGGCACGCCGGCACCGGAACCGAGCGCCGATCTAACCGTTGAGATGAAGGAATACACGTTTGCGGGCCTGACGGATCAGGTCACTGCCGGTGACCACCTGATGAAGCTCACAAATACTGGTACGCAGCCGCACATCATGGTCATCCTGATAATGCCTGCTGGCACGACGTCAGCGCAGTTCCAGGGCCTTCTGCAAGCCGAGATCACCGGTACGCCGATGGCGGGGCCGACACCGGCCTTCGACGAAACCTCCTTCCAAACTGTGGCTGGGACCGAAGTAAGATCAACTGGCAACTCGCTTTGGGTTCCGCTCCATCTCGATCCCGGGACCTATGGCGTCGCTTGCTTCATTCCCGACAAAGACACAGGAGTTCCGCACGCGGCCATGGGCATGGCTCAGGTGATTACCGTTTCGTAGACGGAGGGGAACGGCCCCGAGTTTATCGACACAAGCACAAGAGGAGCCGGGGGCAGGGAGCGCCGGCCCCCGGCTCCGCGGGCGGAAGGG
>JBJMMD010000002.1:0-191754 GCA_045804965.1 Thermomicrobiales bacterium
CCTCTTCGGCCTCGGCGTCTTCCTGGTCCTCGGCTGGAAGGTCGCGGGCTATTGGGGCCTGGACCGCTATCTCTTGCCCATGATCGGAACCCCGTGGAAGACGGGCCGGGCGTTCCATCGCGGGGAGATCACGCCCACACCGAGTACACCGCCTGCTTATCCCCAGTCATAGGTCAGGCGATCGGAGGTTTTCAATCGCGGTAGTTCCCAATTTGGGGGTACAGGACTAGAGCGCGGTGTCGACGCACCGCCCTCTGGCCCTGCCAAGCAATGCAACCCTACACCCAGAACAGCGGCGATGGCGGTCTTCCGAGTCTGACGTCAGCGCCGCATTTTTTCTTCTTTGACGTGGCGAGTTCCCAATCAAGTACTTGCGAAGCTCATGTGTTCGGTGTGCTCAGAGTCGAGCCGAATGCCTGGTTCCCGGCAGCGCACTCGGACGCGCAGTTCCCAATTGAGAAATGCCACCGTTAAGAGTTTGCCTCGACGTGATGGTCCTTCATAAGGTTCAAGTGCGTTCCAAAGGAACGATGCTTCCCCGGTGATTCGTGTGCCGCGAGTTCGTATACGGGGAGCAACTCGGGGACCTCCGATGCAGCGTTTTCCAGACGGCGCGCGTACCACGCCGCCAATGGAGCCGGGGTTATCGCGTGCAGAAGCACGCTCAAGACGATCGCCCACCCTGCCATCTTGGTCAGCGCTTCGACTTCTAGTTTGGACGCTCGCAGCGTGTCGACGGCGATCAACATGAAAATCACCGATGCCAGTCCACGAGGTCCTAGCCATCCCATGACCAAAAGAGTGTCCTTGCGAAACCCAGTTCCAATCAGGCTGATGGCCACAGGGACCATGCGCACGATCGTTAAAGCAACGATGGCAAAGACGAACGCACGAGGTTCGAGCGCTCGCACCAAGGGCGCAACCAGGCTCGTGCCGAATATTGTCCACACCAGCATTGAAAGTGCAGTGCCGCTTTCTTCAGTGAATTCCGTAGCCTCATGAAGTCGGAACCGAGCTACCTCGCCGAAGACGAGGCCGTCCGCGAATGCGGCAACGAAGCCATTGCCGCCGACGCTGAGTGCCGAAAAGTAGATCCCGAGCGCCATAGCCAGGTTGCCGACACGTTGGGCGGTAGTCGTCGTCCAGTTGTTCGCTACAGCAGTCACGAAGAGTCGACCGCCGACGAGCCCGCCTATCACTCCCACGAAGATGCCGAGTCCGATTTCGGACAGTGAATCGAACAACCACCCGCCCTGTGCCGCATGCTGTTCCTCGACGGCCAAGGCGATGAAAAGCGTGACAAGCAGAGTTGCGAGCCCGTCGTTCAACCCGCTTTCGATGCTTAGCGCCCGGCGGATCCGTACCGGCATACGTGGATTCGCGAAGATGGGTAATCCGAGTGCCGCATCAGTCGGCGCGAGAATTGCTCCAATCAGTAATGCGAACCCAATCCCTTCGCTCGAAAAGAGCGCGTAGGCCACGATCGTCCCGAGAATGACGGTCAGCGGCAACCCGATTGCCAGCAGGCGCGACGGAAGACCGGCGTCCCTCCGCACCTCGCTGAGGCAAGGGTCGAGGCATCAGCGAAAAGCAACAGACCCAGAGTGATTTCGGTGACGAACTCCACTTCGCTGGTCGTCACGGGAATATCCATGAGATGCAGCGCGCCGGGCCCGATCGCCGCGCTCGCGAAGACCATAACCATGGGCAGCGTTATCGAATATCGTCCGAGCCACGCGGCGAAGATGGCGTAAAGGACCACAAACAGGAGAAATAGCACCCATTCTGTTTCGCTCACTCCTTGGCACCTCATCGATCACGACGTCGACGCGTGGCGCGATGGCTGAATCCGGCCGAGGCAATCGAGCGCGGCGCATCAGATTCGCTTGTCCTTTACGGCAGAGACAATCAGCCGATACGGCCGGACCAATTCGTCGGAGTGCAGTGGGGATGGTCGCCGAGGCCTGCCCGTTTCCCAGTCCGCAATGCCACGTTTCGAGCGCGCGTGGCGGATGTACGCCGAACACTGAAGTAGAAACAACCCGCACGCTCTCCACCCGTTGTTCGTCTCGGCGTCGATAGCGCTGCGTCGTAGCTCTGCCACCACGGGCTCGCTATTGACGAAATACTTGCCTGGGCCGCATTTCGACGACAATCTCCCGACGTCAGTCGCCAGGTCGGCTGGGCGCCTCACCGGTGCCGTCCATGCGAGCGTTCCGTCAGGCGAACAACCGTCGTAGAACCTATCTGAATACGGATCCTCGCTGTGTTAGGATGCAGTCGTCCTGGCTCATTTCCGAGTCGTTCTTACCTGTACCGTTTGGGTCCGGCTGCTCTGCGTCGAGCGCGACCCGAAACCTGGCGACCATGGTCCCCTTTGTATTCTCGTTTCCTCATCCGGACAACTCGAGTTCGGCGCCGCCGCCCACGGTGTCGACGAAGCTCTTCCCGCCTCGTTCCCGCCTTTTCCACGTGGCCAGACCGCAACTCGTCTCGTGGCTTCGCCGCGATCCCGACCGCCGGTTGACCATCGTCCGCGCGCCGGCCGGCTACGGCAAATCGACACTCGTCGCCCAGTGGCTGGCCGAGGAAGCAATTCCGTCGGCGTGGCTGACGCTGGAGGCGAGTGACGGCAACTCGCAACGCTTTTTCGCCCTCATCGTCACCGCGTTGGGCTCGCTCGACCACGATCTCTTCCGCCGCACCGAGGAGCTCGTCGCCAATCCTCGGTCATTCGACACGAACGCGGTCGTCGACCAACTCGTCGACGACCTCGGTACCGCCACGCGACCGTTCGTCTTGGTGCTGGACGACTATCATAATGTCAGGTCCGCGGAGACGAACCATGCTATGAGCCTGCTGATCGAGCGCATGCCGCCAGCGATGCGGGTCGTGTTGATCGGCCGTGCAGTGCGCTCGCTCCGGCTCGCCGGGCTCGCGTCCCACAATGACGTTTTGCAGCTCGGACCGCGAGAGTTGCTGTTCACCGATGCCGAGGCAGTGCGGTTCTATCGGGATGGTCTTGGTTACGATTTATCCCCCGATACCGTCGCCCTGATCCGCGCGCGGACGCAGGGGTGGGCCGCGGGCCTCCGCCTAGTCGGGATCGCCGTGCGCGGGCAGCCGCGCGCCCGCGCCCGACTTTTCGTTGAAGACCACCCCGGCATCGTTCGCCCCGGCGATCAGTCCCTGTGGGACGAGGTGATCATCAGCCTCCCAGATGGGCTCCGCTGGTTTCTCTTGCGCACCTCCATCCTCGATCGCTTCACGGCCGCATTGTGCGACGCGGTGACCGGAGCCGACGACGGCGAGGACATGATCCGCCGCTGCGAACGCAATCACCTCTTCATTATTCCGCTAGACGACCGGGGCCTCTGGTATCGCTACCACCACCTCTTCGCCGACGTGCTTCGCGACCGCCTAGCCCAGGCGGTGACCGACGCCGAGGTCGCCGACCTCCACCTGCGGGCGTCCCGCTGGCTCGAAAATGCCGGGCTCGTGGAGGACGCCGTCCGTCACGCAATCGCCGGCCGCGCCTGGGAGCGCGCCGTTGGGCTGCTCGAAGATCGATGCGCGGAGCTCTTCGACCGCGATCACGTCGCCACGTTACGCGCGTGGCTCGACGGGCGGCCGACCGCGATATTCCAACGATCCCCGCGGCTCGCGTTCTGGTTAGCCTGGGCGCTAGGGCGGAGCGGGCGTTGGGTCGAGGGAATGCGGCCGCTCCGCATGGCGCAGGCGGCCTGGTCAAATCAGGGAGATCCGGTCGGCCGCGGTTTCGTGCTGCTCTGGCACGCGGCCCGCGCCGTCTACGCCCTGGAAAATCGGCGGGCGATCGAGCTCGCGGAAGGCGCACTCGACGTCCTCCCGAAGGGACAAGAGACCGCGCGCGTGATGGCATTGATGTGCCGGGGGATGGGGCACCTGTACGGCGGCAAACCGGAGGCGGCGAGATCAGCGTTCGCGGAGGTACGAGCGACGATCGACGCCTCCGGTCGGACCTGGTTCCGTCCATTCGAGCAGACGTACTCTTCGGCCGTTTTGGCGTTGCAAGGCGATCTGGCGGGTTCGGCCATCATGTGTCGCCAGGTTGTCGAGGAAGCCGGTGAGTCGCCCCTGGAGATTTGGGTCCAGCCGGCACTTCGCCAGCTCGGTGACGTCCTGCTCGAATGGGGGCGTCTGGAGGAGGCTGCAAATCACTACCGCCGGGCACTTGATCTGGCCGAGCAAACGCGTGCGCTCCACTGGCCGCCCCGCATCCACATAGGACGGGCGCGCGTCGCCTGGGCACGCGGCGAATCCGAGGAGGCATTCGCCGAACTGGAGCAGGCCGACGAGGCCGCTAGTCGCGCAAACAGCCCCAAGGACGGAGAAACGGCCAGGGCGTGGCAGGCAAGGTTCTGGCTGGTGGCGGGCCAGGTTGCGCTCGCCCGTCACTGGGCCGACGGATGCGCCATCGGCGAGGATCGGTTGCTCTCTTACGAGCGGCAGGTTGCGCATCTGACCCATGCTCGCCTGCTGATTCGGGAAGGCAGACCAGGCCCAGCGTTGCGCATCCTGTGGTCCCTGAACGAACAGGCGGAGGCAGACCGGCGGGATGGCGACCGCGTTGAAATCGCGATCGTTGCCGCGCTAGCGCTCAAGGCCCGCGGCGACGCCGCCGGCGCCCTTTCGTGGCTCGATCGGGCGCTGGCGCTGGGAGAACAGGGCGGCTACCTGCGGGTCTTCGTCGACGAGGCCAATGACGTGGCGCCATTGCTGGGTCCCGCGGCGGTGACCGGCTTCCACCGCGACTACGCCCGGCGCCTCCTGGCCGAGATCGAACGCGCCGCCGTTCAGTTGCCCGCCGCTCCCTCATCCGTGGTCGAAACGCTTAGCGTTCGCGAGGGGAAAGTGCTGCGGCTGGTTGCGTCCGGGCTGTCCAATCGCGAAATCAGCCGGCAACTCCTGATCAGCGAGGCGACCGTCAAGAAGCATGTGGCCAACGTCCTGAGGAAACTGCGGACCGCGAACCGGACCGAGGCCGTCGCCCGAGCCCGCCGGTTGGGGCTGCTCTGAGCGAGCACCGCCGTCATGACAAAAGGGGAGGATCGACATGACCACCGCCCATCCCATTCGGCGCCCCGACCGTGACGGACATTCGCTTCGCAACATCGCTGGGGACGTCATTTCGCGTCGCACGCTTCTGGCGCGGGCAACGACCGTGGGCGCCGTCGCGTTCGGCGGTCGGTCTGCGTTCGGTACATCGGCGACGCTAGCCAACCGGCTGGGGATGGCCAACGCGATGCTCCAGGGCGAGAAGTTGGCCAACGAGCAGGTCGTGCGGCTCCCGGAATCGGAGCCGATCAGCCTGGATCCCGGGATCACCCGCGGCGCCAAAGGCCTCGAACAGATGCAGAACCTGTTCGAGGGGCTGGTCTACCTCGACCAGCGCGACGGAAGTCTACAAATGGGGCTCGCCGAGAAGATGGAGCCGAATGCGGACGCGAGTGAGTTCACGTTCACGTTGCGGGAGGGACTCGTTTGGTCTGATGAGAGGCCGCTCAACGCACATGATTTTGAATGGAGTTGGAAGCGCGCCCTCGACCCGACTTCCGAGTACACGACCGCGCTATATCCAGTCAAAGGGGCGGCGGCGATCGTCCAGGGAGAGGGGAGCCCCAACGACCTCGGTGTAGTTGCGCTCGACAACATAACGCTAAAAGTCACGCTCGAAGGCCCGACACCGTACTTCCCGCTCCTGGCCACGACTTGGACGTTCTACCCAGTCCCTCGCCACGTGATCGAGGTCGAGGGCGACGGCTGGACCGAAGCCGGCAAGATGGTGTCGAACGGGCCGTACGTGCTGACGTCATGGAAGCACGAACAGAGCATGGTGCTAGAACGGAATCCGGCCTATTATGGCGAGAAGCCGGTCATTACTAGGGTCGATTACACGCTGTTCGCCGACGACGCCGCCCAGGCGCTCGTCCCGTTCGAGAACGACGAGCTCGACCAAGCACAGGTCTCGTTCGTCGACCTCGGCCGCGTCAAAGACGACCCCGAGTTGAGTGCGCTAATGCAGGTCTTCCCGCGCTCGGGCACTCGTTTCGTCGTCTGCGACACCACGAACGCGCCGACCGCCGACGTTCGGGTTCGGCAGGCGCTGTCGCTGGCAGTCGGTCGCGACATTCTTACGACCGCCATCCTGAAGGGGGCGTTCTTGCCGGCGCAGACGATGCTGCCGCCGGATATCCCGGGCCACAATCCAGACGCCACGCTCGGGGAAGACGTCGCCAAAGCGAAGCAGCTCCTGGCCGAAGCGGGCTTTCCCGCGGGGCACAGCTTCCCGGAGCTAACCCTCGTCTACCATGGGGCCGACCTAGCGGAGCGAACGACGGCCGAATACCTGCAAGCGATCTGGCGTAAGAATCTGGGCATTGAGGTCATGCTCGATCCGATGGAGGAGGCGGCGTACCAGAATTGGTTCGATTCCCGCAAGGACCAGGCGTTCAACCTGATGGTCTACCAGTGGGGCTCGGACTGGCCAGACCCGGCCAATTGGCACAATCAGCTCTTCGACTCCCGGGCCGACTTCTACCACGCTCACTGGAAGAACGACGACTTCGACCGGCTGGTCCGGGAAGCGGCGGAAATGCCGGACGCGGCGGCAAGGATTGCCCAGTACAGGCAGGCCGAGACGATCCTCGTCGCCGACGCTCCTCTCATCCCCCTCTACAACCTGGACCGCACCTATGTCATCAAGCCGAACATCCGCGGCATTTATCACTACCCGGTCCTAGGCCGAACGTGGAACCGCTACATCTCGGTCGTCGAGTCGTGAGGTCCCATCGTGTCCGCCTCTCCGGGGTCGGCATCCCGACCCCTTGGTACAGATTGAGTAAATACTCCTTGGCGGCATTGCGCTCCTTCAGAGAACGCGCCCTCGGAGCGCGATCAGCGGCTGCCGGATTGTGCCCCGCCGCCGCGGCCGATCTGCTTGTCCGCGACGTTGGACTGGATCGACGGCGCGAGTAGCCGGCGCAGCCTCGCCAACGTCTTGACTGCCCGCAGGTACAGCTGCCGCGCCCGCTGCTGGTAGTAATCGCCTTGTGTCATCGAACCGCCGGTCGCCTGCCGCTGGGCAAGGTAGGTGTCGTCTACCACGCTGTCTAACCAGCACAGCATCACTTGGTCGACCTGCAACCGTTCTATTGGCGTCGGGTGCTCGCCGGCGAGGTCGCGGCCAAGGAAGGCCGACCCGCGAGTCCGTGGCATGGACAGGCAATCGCTCCCGATTCGGTCCAATTGGTCAACACGCTCCACCTCTCGATTTCCATGTGAGCGGAAATGGACCTAAGAAAGCGAAGCGTCCCGGGGTCCGATACTCATCACAGTCTTCAACAAATAGGTGATCGAAATTGGGTCGCCCGGTTTCAGCGAGGGCTCGATTGATTCCTCGGGGAGTTGGCATTGGAGGATCGTTTCCGGGTCGGCGGCGTGACTATAGAAGACGCGCAGATAGCGACCACCGTGAATCGTATAAGGTTGCAAGCCTTCGAGGGTTCCCGCGATCTCCATCTGCCGGCTACTCGTCCGTCTCGGCTTCGAGGCGCTCTTCACGATCACGCGCATAGATATAGAGACCGATCGTCACGAGGAGCACCGGTCCAATCGCGAAGCAGAAGACGAGCGCGAGAACACCGGTGTCGGCGCGGTCCGTTCGCGACAACATGTAGAACGTGAGCGTCGACAGCAACACGAGCAACACGAGCGCGCCTAGGGCCCCTGTCGGCGTCACGCAACCTCGGGCATTTGTATTGATGTTCGGGGCATTCGGATCGACAGCGGACGATTCCGCCCCAACTATCACTTCGACATCGGAGAGGCGGACATACCCGAGCCGGCCCTGCGGCAGCCGCACGCGGACGTAGTCCGCCGGCGCATTGGCGTCTTCGATGGCATCAAGTTCTGAGCCCGCTGGCACGATCTCAATGAGACGAGAGGCTGCGTCGGGCCGCTCGAAAACGCGAAGCCCCTCAGTCGCGTGAAAGGCATCGACAAGCGTGGTCCCGCACGCCGCGCAATAGAAATTTGTCGAAGGGTTGAGCGCGCCGCAAAGACCGCAATAGATCAGGGCCGACCGATTCTGACCACCCGCAGATTCGCGGCCGGCGTCGTGTTCGGCAGATGATGAATCGTCAATCGTCACAAACGAATTCCTGGCCAAAATGGGAAAGGCGGACAGTGTCGCGCCCGCGGTCTTATACCATAGGCACTACGCATCACCCGGCGGTGAATCGTTCGCCAGCGAATGGACGTATTATGTAATGGCACTCGAGGAGGAAAGGCGTGAATTCGTTCGTCGCCCCATGTGGACGTTGTGGAGCGCCCAATTCGGAGGACGCGGAGTTCTGCCAATCCTGTGGCGCCTTGCTCGCCGCCTACCGGGCGCCCACCGGCGCGACGGAGACCCCGATTGTCGCGCCTCCGGCCGAAGCCATTCAACCGCCTCCGGCGCGTGTTCGAGAATCACTTCATCAGTCAGCGGCCGACTTGGAAGCGCCCTCAACTCCCCCAACCAACGGTAGCGCCGCGCCTGTCGAAGTCGATCAATTGCTTGTCGAGGACGGATCACCGGTCGAGGAGCTTGTACCTTCCGAACCCGTCAGCGAATCATCGGCGATGACTCAGCCTGTGCTTTCGGCATGGCACGAGGCGGCAGTGACATCGCAAGCAGCAACGGCAACGCGACCGGCTGAGGCTGCGCTCGAGGCGGTTCCCAAGTCGCTATCGACGCCATCCTCGACTGATCCGCTGCCAATACCCAAATCTTTTCGAGCGCTCTCGGGACGAAACATTCCCGACTCGCGGAGTCCTCTCGCGTCGAATCGGAGGTCGACTACCGCTCGCAAGAACTCAGCCCCGCATCTGCTCATTGCTGCCGGTGTTTCCGCATTCTTCCTGGCATTCATCATCGGCGTTACTGCGGGCTCGACCATTTCGATCGTGCTCTTGTTCCTGGGCGGCCCGCTCGGTTTCGGTCTGATCATGGCCGGCATCTTGATGCTCGTCGGCCGCCACCCAACCGGCCGCCCGTAAGCGATTAGCAGCGTCGGCTTTGCCAGCGAAGCGTTATTCTAGAATCCAAACTTCGCCGATGGCCAATCGTTGATAAACGGCTGGCTGAATCTCGAAATCGGCACGGTGTGACACTTTTGCTTCCTTGCGCACTTACTGGGTGAACGCGTTCACGCGGCACCGAGGGGGCGCGAGGTGGTACTGCAGCGGAGTTCTCGCACTGCATCATTCAACGATCCGCCGCCGGATCTCGGCACGAGCGACGCCGTGCTCGTCGCTCAAGCCAAGCACGGAGATTCCGCCGCCTTCGCCCTCCTCTACCGCCGCTATGTCGATCGCATTTACGCCTTCGCTGCTCGCCGGTTGGCCAACCGAGGAGCAGCGGAAGAAGCGACCCAGGAGATCTTCATGCGGGCTTTGGCGGGACTTAGCCGCTGTCGCGAAGAAAATGCGTTCGCCGGCTGGATCTTTGCCATTGCCCGCAACGTCCTCCACGAACACTACCGATCTGTCAGACATACGGGCGGCCTGTACCCCGAGTCATATGATGCTCAAGATCCTGATCCAACGCCCGAGGAGCGAGCTGTCCGCATTGAAGCAGCCTCCGAACTGCTGGCAGCGCGTGAACGCTGTCTTAGGGCGAAGGATCAGGAACTCTTCGATCTGCTTCTTGCCGACCTAACTGACGCCGAAATAGCGGTCGCGCTCGGCCGCCGTCCCGGTGCGGTGCGCACCGCGCACTGGCGCCTCTTGACCAGATTGCGCGACTGCCTGGGCGTGCAGGGGTCAGCGAAAGGGGGTCGCGATGTGGCCCTTTAGTCGCCGGCCCCAGCCCAAGCAAGTCGAAGCTTATTGGAGCGCGCTTGTGCGCGGAGCGTCAGCAACTGAATTGGCGCGCCTCAGTGAGCCACTGAATCTTGACCTTATCTCGACGATCGCCCGGATCCGGTCTGAGCGACCTGATCCCCGGCCGGACCCGGCATTTGTCCTCCGACTGGAGAGCACCCTGATGAACGCATTTGCATCACCGAAAGCGGAAACCGACGTTCTTCAGCCTGTCGACCTTGCGCCCACCAACGGGAGCGCGGCACTCCGGCAATGGCGCGACTTCCTGCCCGCACTTCCAACCTCCAAAGATCGCCGCCGCTGGATTCTCGCCCAATTCGCAACCGCCGTCCTCATCATCTTCACGCTGATCGCGATGTGGTACGTGTTCCGGCCCGAACAACACAATGTCATCATCGCCCCAGAAGGCACGCCAATCGTCGCGCCCTCCCCCGCGCCTTCAGTCCCGATGTTCCGAGGTAATCCCGACCGCACCGGCGTAATGCCCGGCCCCGGTCTCGCCGAACCGCCGGGCATCGTCTGGAGCTTCGACGTTGGCGACACTATCTTCGCATCGCCTATCGTAGCTAACGGCATCGTCTATGTGGGTGAAAGTGGCAGCACCACTCCTCCGAACGGCAAATTCTTCGCCATCGACGCGAGGACGGGCGAGGAACGCTGGCACGCCGATACCGCCGGACGAGTCAACTCCTCGGCCGCCGTTGCGGACGGCGTCCTCTTTGTCGGCGACGAGAGCGGCAACCTCTACGCGATTGCCGCCGCAACCGGCGCGGAGCAATGGCGCTTTGCGCTCGGCGGACCAGCTGAGTCCTCCTCGCCACTAGTGGTCAACGGCGTCGTCTATATCGTTCGCGTTCCCCTCGGCGTCGGCGCATCGTCCCCGACGCTGGCGGGCGACTTGGTCATCGTTGGTGCCAATTCTGTCCCGGGAACGGACGACACGATCCTCTACGCAGTCGATGCCGCGACCGGACAGGAGCGGTGGGAGTACGACGGCTTCGCCCGCGATCACGGCGGATTCTATGCGCTGGATGCAGCCACCGGGCAGCCGCGCTGGTCCATCGCCACCGGCAGCTTCTCAACCAACACGGCAGCGGTCGTCGACGGGGTCGCCTACTTTTCCGGGGGCGACGACAACACGCTTTACGCGGTCGATGCGTCGACCGGCCAGGAACGGTGGCGCTTCTCGCTCGGCGCGGACGCCTCGCAAAACTCTCCGGCGGTGGCCAACGGCCTCGTGTACCTTCCTGCCGACGACGGGAACGTCTACGCGGTCGATGCGGTAACGGGCACAGAGCGCTGGCGCTTCCAAAGCGGTGGCCGGCTCCTGATCTTCAACTCACCGGCGGTCGCCGGTGATGCGGTCTACTTCGGCACGATGAGCGGCCAGGTATTCGCCGTGGACGCGGTGACCGGCCGGGAACGCTGGCACGTGCCGCTCCCCACCAGCCAGATTCACTCCTCGCCGGCCGTCGTAGGGGGAATGGTCTTCATCGGCGCCTACGACCACCGCCTCTACGCCATTGGCGACGTGGGGCCTGGCACGCCGGTGGCCGGTACGCCCGCACCTTCAGCGACCTCCTGATTGATCTTGGACACCTCTTGCCCCCAGCCAAGTTGCCCGGGGGCGACCCACGCAACCGGTTGGCTCGGATCTCCTAGAACCCAGCCGCGCATCCCTCCACACGCGGGTCCGAGCCAGCCGCCAGCACGCGGGTCTTCGGATCGCGGGCGATCGCTTGGGCCGAGCCACCGCCGTCCCACGGACCGATTCGCTTGACAACGTGACCCCGCGTGCTGAGCCCCTCGAAAGTCTTTTCGGGCAGGCGGTCTTCGACGCGGAGCTCGAACGGGTTGTCGATCGAGAGCGGGTCGGTTCCGGGCCAGCTCGTCCAGCGCGGCGCCTCGATCGCGGCTTGAACGTCAAGACCAGCATCGATGAGCCCGGAGATGACTTGCAGGTTCCATTGCGGCTGCCCATCGCCGCCCGGCGTGCCGCCGACGAGCACTGGCGTGTCGTTGGCGTCGGCGATGAGATAGCAATTAAGTGTGTGCATCGTCTTCTTGCCGGGGGCGAAGAGATTGGGATGCCCCTCTTCAAGCGAGAACCCGCGCCCGACCCGGTTGTTGAGCACGATCCCGGTGCCGTCCACGACGACGCCGCAGCCGAAATTGGCGGAAACCGATTGAATCAGCGACACCATCATGCCGTCGCGGTCAACCACGCAGAGATAGGTCGTATCGCCGTGCTGGAGCTCGCCTGCCCGGACATCATCGGCGGCACGATTAGGATCGATCTCCCTGAATCGCTCTGCCGCCCATGATTTGGAGAGCAATTGATCAAGCGGCACGTGGCCGAAGGCGGGATCGCAGGCATAGGCGAGCCTGTCCGCGTATGCGATCTTCTTCGCTTCCGCTAAGAAATGGACACCGTCCGCAGACCACGGTCCGATCTTCGCCAAGTCGACGCGCTCGGCTAAGTTCAGCGCTTCGAGCAAGATCAGTCCTTGCGTCGGCAACGCTGTCTGATAGACGGTGTAATCACGGTACGTCGTCATGATCGGCGTCGACACGTTCGTTCTGTGATCGGCAAGATCTTCGCAGCTCATCGCGCCGCCGTTCGCGGCCATGTATTCGGCGATTTGCTTGGCGATCTCCCCGCGATAAAATGCGTCTACACCCTTGTCTGCAATGTTCTTGAGCGTCTTCGCAAGATCTTCCTGTTTGAGATTGTTGCCGCTTTTCGGCGGCGTACTGTTCGGAAGAAAGACGGCTGCCGAGGCAGGAAACTGCTCGAGCAATGATTGGCTTTCGGCGATGTACTCCGCGCCGTCGCGGGTTAAGGGAAAGCCGTGCCCGGCATACCAAATCGCGCGTTCGGCCAACTCGGCGAACGGTTTCGAGCCGTACCGCTCGAGCAAGGTGAAATAACCATCGACCATGCCCGGCACGCCGGCGGCCAGCGGACCGCGATACGGCATTTTCTTGCCGCCTTCGTCGCCATGAGCGCGCATCAGCTCGATCGTGGCCGACCGGGGCGCGATCCCGCTGCCGTGCAGCGCGACAAAGTTGTTCTTGGCGGAAACAATCGCGAAAAGATCGCCGCCGAGACCACACATCTCGGGCATGACGACCGCCGCCACCAATGCCGCCGCGACTGCCGCATCCACCGCATTGCCGCCATCTTCGAGCACCGCGAGGCCTGCGGACGTGGTCAGCGGGTGCGCGGCCACGACCATCCCTCCGTCCGCAAACAGCGGCGCTTCGCGGCGTCGCTCCCACGGTTGATCTCCTCTTGCCGAACCTGGAAAACCGAGCATGTTCCGTTCATCCTTTCAACGCGCCGGGCAGGGTACCCTTGTCATCTCGGCCTGGCAAATGCCATGGCGCGCCGTTCACTTCTCACAGTTCGGCACGAGTCGCGTTCAATCTCCCGTCGGCCGGCTTTGGATGCGGCCATTTCGCAATGGAGCGAACAGGGTACATCGCCATGTACACAGTGATTGCATCGCGAGAGCAGCGTGTGCCGATCAAAGCTTGGCTGCCGCCGGCCGAGATCGAGCCTGCGGCCATGGAACAACTCAAGAACGCGGCGAACCATCCCGACGTTGAACCGCACGTTTCGGTCATGCCCGATTGCCATGTCGGCCACGGCGTGACTATTGGCTGCGTGTTGCCGACTGAGAACACCTTGTTGCCGACCGCGGTCGGTGTCGATATTGGCTGCGGCATGTGCGCGGTTCCCACCGGCGTGAAGTTTCATCCCAAGAGAATGGATGCCGGGTACTGGAAGAAGTGGGGCAACAGCGTGCAACGATCGGTGCCGACTGGTTTCTATGCTCATCAGCAGCGTCAGCGCTGGGACGGACTGGAAGTCAGCCTCTGCGCACAGCCGCTCCAATTGTTGCTCCGCGACAAGGCGCCGTTCCAGCTCGGCACGCTCGGCGGGGGTAATCACTTCCTCGAAGCGCAAGTCGATGAAAACGGGCAGATTTGGTGCATGGTCCATTCCGGCAGCCGGCACACCGGTCTTCGGATTGCGGCGCATTACACGGATCTCGCCAAGGCGTTGACTGAACTGCGCGGCATAAACGTTCCGCCCGGTCTCTGGTCGTTGCCCCTGGAAGAGCAGGTCGCACAAGATTATGCCCATGACATGACGTGGGCAACCGATTTCGCCCTTGAAAGCCGCTATCGCATGCTGGAAGCGATGCTGGAAGCGTTCGGTCTCGGCGTTGAAGACGTTGGCGGTCGCATCGCGGTCATCAACATCCACCACAACTTTGCCCAGATCGAGGAACACCAGGGTCGGCTACTCGTGATCCATCGCAAGGGCGCCACCTCCGCGCGGCCGGGGGAGATGGGCATCATCCCCGGCAGCATGGGCGCGCCGAGTTACATCGTGCGCGGTCTCGGCAATGAGGAGAGCTTCGCGTCATGCTCGCACGGCGCCGGCCGCAAGATGAGCCGAACCCAGGCGAAGAAAACGATCGGCGAAGATGCATTGAAGTCCGCGCTGAAGGGCACGTTCACCGCGCCATCGAAGGGCGTCTTGGACGAAGCGCCGCAGGCCTACAAGGACGTAACGAAGGTCATTGCCCGGCAAACGGATCTGATCGAAGTCATCCACACGTTGCGCCCGATCATGACGATTAAAGGCGACAGCAAGGCTCGCGACGACTGAATCTCATCTATGCGTCGTCGGCTCAAGCGCGCTTGAGCCGACACGCTCCTCACCATCATTCTGCACGCCCATCCCCTCGTCATTCTGAGCGAAGGCGAAGAATCTGGCTCTCCCCGCTGCCGTCGTCAGCAGAGCCAGATGCCTCGACGGCGCTCGGCATGACCGAACAGGTGCGCACCGCTCACTTTGCCAAAAATCGTTGGTGAGTGATCGAGGATTCTACCCCTCAATGTGGGGAACGGACGTCGCAGGCGGGCCCTCAGTCCCATCACCTGACTCGCGCTTTTTCCACGGCTGGGGCGGAACTTCGGCATATTGCTTGAATGGTCCCTTTGCCAACTTGTCCCACAACCCAGCGCGATCAACGAGGGAATAGGAATACATCGACACGCCCATCGCTCCTTGCTCACGAGCCATGGCGATCGCGCGCAATATCTCGGCTGCGCCGTTCTGGGCGTACATGCCGATGTAGACATGCCGTCCCGTCGCCTTCTGAATCCCGGCGAGGTGATCGGGGAGCAAGCACGCCCAATCAACCCGTCCGCACATCTGCGGCGTAATCGGCTCGTACGTCATCGGCGCAGCGACGTCGAGATAACCGTCCCGCGCCCAAGCTCGAGCATCCTGGAAATAGGTGCCATAGCCGTTTGTCGCATTCCAGTTCCACTTGTCCTGGTAGATCGCCCAAACGGCAGCGGAAAGCGCCAGGCTCGGATCAACAGCGGTCAGGGCTCGGTAGGCCGCTTTCACCATCGAATTGATCTGATCGCGACGGAACTGATCCCATTCGTCCGCGAAGGCGTTCGGGTCCTTGCCGAAGGACTGGAGACTAACCTGGTCGTATGACCACGCTGCGCCGGGATAGCGAATGCGGTCCAGGTGCACGCCCTTGATCTCGTAGTGCGTGGCCAAATCCTTGGTTACACGGACGAGCTGGGAGCGGACGCCCTGCCAGGCCGGCGAAAAGTAGACATACTCGTCATTGTTCGGGCAAGTGGTGGCTTGTCCCTCGAGGTTCACCATCACCCAGTCGGGATGTTCGAGCAGCAAGTGACGCGGTTTCGCCCCGCCAGCCTGGTGCAGCAGTGCGCAAATATCCTGCTTGGCGGAAGGCCAAGCCGAGAGCGCATTCAACCAGGCATGGATCTCGATGCCGTATTTCTTCGCCTCAGTGATCGCGACGGCGAGCGGGTCGTACGGCGGTTCGCCGCCGAGTTGGCCGCAGAGTCCAATCGCGCACGGCTCGATCTTTGAGCGGTAATACGCGTCGCACTGTCCGCGCACTTGGAAGTAGATGACGTTGAAGTGCGCGTTACCTGCCCGCTTGATAATCGTCTTGATGTCCTGGGGCGACGTGTATTCAAAGCGGTTGACCCAGAGCGCCCGGCCTTCCGCTTTTCCCGTGGCTCCAGACGCGCTTGGAAATCCTAAACCCGCCGCGATCACTCCCGGTATCACTCGCGTCACCAGCCTCCGGCGGTCCATCCACGTCGTCGACCTCGAGCGAATAGGCGACTCGGCAATTGGATCAGGGCAAAAGTCGAGGGGAGGCAGCGCATCGGACATGAACGTCTCCGAAAATCGGCGGGCGGAGTGCCGCCACGAAGGGCATGCCGAGTCTACCACGCACCGCTTGCGCGCTGACGACGCCCGCTGCTCATCACATTCTGCCGTACAATTCCCGCGCGGCACTTGACTTCGGCGGCATTGCGACAGACCGCGAGGCGAGTACAGGGAGAACCTCAACGTGGCACAAGTAGCGACGCCAAATCGGGCGGCGGACTCGGCGGCTGGGTCTGATGTGCAAACCATGACCGGTGGCCAAGCCCTCGTCGAAATGCTCAAACGCCAAGGCATCGACACGATCTTCGGGTTGCCCGGCGTTCAACTCGATGGGCTGTTTAGCGCGCTCTATGATGCGCAAAACGAGATCCGCGTCCTGCACACCCGCCACGAACAAGCGACGGCCTACATGGCCGACGGCTATTCCCGTTCGACCGGCAAGATCGGAACGTGTCTGGTCGTTCCCGGTCCAGGCCTCATGAACACAATGGCGGGACTCGCCACTGCATACGCCAACAATTCATCCGTGCTCTGCCTCTCGAGCACGATCCATTCGACAATGATTGATTTCGGCCGAGGTCTCCTCCATGAGATTCCCAATCAACTTGGGATGATCCGCTCGGCCACAAAATACGCGGCCCGGGCGATGTCCCCGCAGGAGGTGCCAGCGGTCTTCACTGACGTCATTGAGCACCTGCTGACTGGACGGCCGCGACCAGTCGAGATGGAAGTTCCACCTGACATTTTCTTCGCTTCGGGCGACGTCTCGGTCTTCCCGGCCGTTGCCGCCCCGGAGCGATCCGCAGGTGATCCCGACACTCGCTTGAAGATTGCCAAGCTGCTGGGCAAGGCCAAGTCACCGTTGATCATCGCTGGCGGCGGCGTAATCCGCTCAGAAGCGTGGGATGAATTGCTGGCGCTGGCGGAGTTGCTGCAAGCGCCGGTCGTGCTTACCGCCAACGGGAAAGGCGCAATATCCGACCGCCATTATCTCGCCCAGGGCGAGCTCGCTGAACCGGCTTTGATTCCAAAAGCTGACGTCGTCCTCGGAGTTGGCACCCGGTTCGTGAAGGGCACGAGCAGCAGCTTGCGCCCCTTCAAGTCCGTTCAAACCCTCATTCAAATAGACATCGACGAGGAAGAGATCGGGCGCAACTATGCGAACGTGATCGGGCTGCATGCCGACGCCAAGGCCGCGCTTTCCGAACTGATCGATCTGGTCGCCACCCACAACGTCCATCGCGAGTCGCGCGAAGAGGAACTCACAGCCGTCAAGCACGCCGCGAACACGCGGGCAATCTCCGTGCAGCCGCAGTCGACGTTCGCGCTGGCGATCCGGGATGAGCTTCCCGACGAAGGCATCATCATCGAAGACAAGACCCAGGTCGCGTACTGGTCAGATGTCGGGTTCCCGGTCTACAAGCCGAGAACATATATCTCGTCTGGTTATCAGGGAACGTTAGGATTCGGCTTCACCACGTCGCTCGGCGCGAAAGTTGGCAATCCAGACGTGCCGGTGGTGTCAGTGAACGGTGACGGTGGGTTTGGATTCACCTTGAACGAACTTTCGACAGTCGTGCAGCACAATATCGCCGCAGTCACCATCGTCTTCAACGACAGCGCCTATGGCAATGTGAAGCGGATTCAGGAAGAAGACCTTGGCGGGAAAGTCATCGCCTCCGAACTCCTCAATCCTGATTACCTGAAGCTCGGCGAGGCCTTTGGCATCCGCTCGTACCGCGTGACCACACCCGAGGCGCTACGCACTGTTCTTCGCGAGTCGTTCAATTCCAATGAGCCGTCGCTCATCGAAGTCCCCGTCGGCCCCATGCCGGACCACTGGAAACAACTGGGACTGAGGTAAATAGAGCGTTTCTCTAGATCGGACGTCTGGTGTTCTGACCCGGCGATGCGACCGCAGCCGCAAACGTGCGGAAGGCACACCCTCCGTCACGGATTATTGGTCTACTCCATCAGTCGCTGAATCGTCTCGGTCGCCTTGAGACCGTTGCCGCTCAAGAGCACGACTATCGATTCGTTTGGTGAAATCTCGCCGTCGCGAAGAAGTTGGCGCAATCCGGACGCCGCGACGGCGGAAGTTGGTTCAACATAGATACCCATCTTGGCGAGGTCTTGCTGGGCGGACGCAATCTCCGTCTCGCTCACGGCGACCGCTCCGCCAAGAGAGGAACGAACGGCGGTCAGCACCTCGCGGCCGCGCACCGGCAGGGCGATCGAGGCGCCTTCGGCGATCGTTGGCTGCCGTTCGAATGCTTGAACGTCGGCATGACCGGCGCTGAACGCAGCATGTACCGGAGCGCAGGTAGCGGGCTGAGCCGCGAACAACCTCGGTATTTGCTCGATTTCGCCGGCCGCCTGTAGCAGCCCAAAGGCTTTGGAGGCGCCGAGCAGCATGCTGCCGCTACCTACCGTGACGACGATGTTGTCCGGCGCCACGTATCCGAGCTGCTCCCAAACTTCAAGCGCCCATGTCTTGGCCCCTTCAATGAAGAATGGATGCCAGTTATGGCTCGCATAGGCGGCCGATGGCTCACTTTCGGCCGCGGCGATCGCGGCTCGTGCGACGTCGTCGCGAGTTCCGTCAACCCATGTCACGTGCGCGCCGTAGGCAGCCGATTGTACAAGCTTGCCGCGTGAGGCTGAAGCCGGAGCGAAGATCGCGCAATCGATACCGGCACGCGCCGAGTAAGCAGCGATTGCGGCCCCAGCATTACCCGAGGAATCTTCAATCGCGCGCCGCACGCTGCTTGATTTGAGATGCGAAACGAGAATCGCCGCGCCGCGATCCTTGAATGACCCGGTTGGCAGCAGGTGGTCGAGTTTCCAGTGAACTGGGACGCCGTCGAAGTCGGTTGTGAGCAACGGCGTGACGTGCTCGCCCAGCTTGACAGCATCCCGCCAGGCAACCGGCAAGACGGCCTCGTATCGCCAGAGCGAGGGAACGGATTCAACGATGTCTGAGCGCACAAAGGCTTCGGGCCCGTCCCAATTCAGGGGGCCTTGGCACGTTTCGCAGCGCCAAATGGCACCTTCGGCGTCGGTTGTCCACTTGCAAAGCGAACAAATGAGTCGCTGGTTCACGCTCGATCTCAACTTTTTGCGCTCGGCGCGAAAGCAACTCCTAGGTTTGCTGTAGCGAGAGGACAAATGCGCCGGGCGTAGGTTGTGCGGCTTGTCCCCTGCCGACTTGGTCGGCACGGCTGTTATACTTGGCCCGTCCGCGAGTTCGTCACCGACGAGCGCCTTGCAGGTTTCAGCGGACCAAGCGCATCGCCATGTGACAGCTTCCCACGCGTGGGGAGGAGGAAGCAAGCGATGACGTACGTCATCACTGAGCCGTGCATTGGCACGAAGGACGCGTCCTGCGTCGAAGTATGTCCAGTCGATTGCATCCACTCCGATGATGCCGCGGATCAGTATTTCATCAACCCCGACGAATGCATCGACTGCGGTGTCTGTGCTGAGGTCTGCCCGGTCGAGGCCATCTTCTTCGAGGATGACGTGCCCGAACAATGGGCAAACTTCATCCCGCTGAACAAGGCCTATTTCAGCAAATAGACAAAGAGCCGCCAGCCGCCAAATATGCGAGCGGGGACGTGGGAAAAACCGCCCGCGTCCCCGCTGCACAACGGTTCCCTGCGGAATGAAACGTTCAGTGTTATGTCGCTTGGGAGTCGCCTGGGATTGTCGCCGACCAGATTTGGTCGCCGCTCAGGATCACGATTTGACCAGTCCTCTCGTTGACGACCAGATCATCGATCTGGCCAAATGCGAAAGCGGCCCCCGCGACGTATCCGTCCTGCTCAGGTCCAGGGAGCAGATACTCCTTCGATAGGATTCCTTGCGCATCGAGTCGCGAAATGCGTCCCGACCCATCTGCCCTGTCGGCCAAGTACATGAAGTTTTCGTCGGCCGAACTGTCGAGGACAGTCGGATCGGAAACGCCCTTCGGAACCTCCGAGGAAAAGTTCGAGTCAAGCGCTCCCCGATAAAACTTAAGCACGCGGCCATCGTCAAGCAACACGAAGATCGAGCTGTCGACGACCATATCTCGCCCGTGCGTGAGCTCGACGGCGGCCGTTGACTCCGTCCAGGAATCGGGCACGGCCGTCAGGTGCTCGCTATCGAACTTCAGAATCTGACCAGTCGCGACGTTGAGCACATAGAAACTGCCATCGAAATAGCCGCAAATGCCGGCGTCCCACGGCACGTTTTTGCCGATCGTGCCGATTTCCATCCGCTTCCACTTGCCGGTTTTGCCGGTGCGGAAAATCGCCTGGCCGTCAGTGAGCGTCAAACCGGCTTTGTCGGCTGACGCGCCGATTAGCTCGCCAAGGCGGCCGCCGGAAATCTTCTTGTCTGGATATAACAGCATATTGAGGCTTTTCGTCGCGGGGTCGACTTCGTAGAAGCCGCCTCCGACCACATAGACGTCGTTCCCTTGGCGGACCAATCTCGGCTTTTTGGCGGCGACATTGGCGGGAAGCGTGCCGATCCGCGTCACATTCGTGAGACGAACGATGCCAGAAGCACGGTCACGGACCGAGGTCAACGCGCGATAGCGCGATTCAAGAACCTTTGCCGACGCGCCGTTCTTTTCCGCTTTTGCGAGGGCTTGCTCGGCAAGACTCAGCTCAGCGGCAATAGTGACCGCGTTGGTCTCGTACGAGGCCGAAGCTAGCTGCACATCGACGGCGTTGATTGCTGCATCCGCCGCATCGGCGCGGCCCGCCCGCCGGTTGTAGAGGAAACCGAGACTGGCGGCAAGCACCAGTAACGCTAGCACCATGCTCAAGACCTTCGTCGGAATATGCACGCGGGGACCGCGCGGCAAATTCGAGCGCAGCCCCATGAACGTCGAGCCGTCGTGCATGCTGCGGTAGACGTGAACGCTTCTTGCGCCGAGCGGAACATGTACAGTCGCCTGACTGCCGAACGCGCTTGCCAACGCGTTTCGCTTTGGAGAATAGTTTTCGAAGGCATTGAGCAGACGTGTGTGGAACCGCTCAAACCGAGATTCACCTGAAAGCTCATCGCGCGAAGCGACGCCAAGTGGCTCGAAGGGAGTGACGGCCCAACTCGTCGTACGCTCGTCATGCTCGTCGTTGCCTTCGCCCGCCGGATTTTCGGACGAGGTTCCACCACGAATCGACACGATGGGTGAAGGAGAGCTGGACAGCTTTGCAGCCTCGTCCACGGGCGGGATGTAGTTTGACGGTTTCCAGGTGACGGCATCGTTGCTCGTCGCTGAGTACAGCAGGGCGCCAGCTGCCTGGCCCAACTCAAATTCAGCGGCAATCTCCTCGAATCCGGCGAGCACATCGTTGATCTTGCCGAGAAGACCGGTCGCGAGCGCCGCTTGCTCTACCTTTGCGGCGGACGCCGCTTGACTCAATCCGTGATGAAGCGCCGACGAACAGAGCACCAGCATATCACCGGGTTGGAAATTCACGACGAGCAGCGCATATTCCTCGTCGTCGTCCTTGGGATTTTCGCTCTCGTCGTGCTTGCCAGTCGGTTTCCTGGCGAGGGCAGGATGCGCAAAAACATCGCCGTCTTGGACGAGAAGCACGGCGCCCGGCGCGGCGCGGGCGATGACGAGCTGTTCTCCGTCCAAGATAGCGGCGACGACCCCGGCGTGGCGCAACGCGTGCGAGACGGCACTGCCAATCACCCGAGTCGCGTTTTCACAGCAATCGACCACAATGTCGCGCAGGGCCATCAGCGGCTGTGCGCGGAATCGCGACCCCGCAGCCTCGACGATTCTCGTCGCGAGCTCGTGCGCGGCGGCGGTCATCGCTACCGGCTCGACCATGACGAGCAGACGACGGCCTGAAGCGTCATGGCGAAACTCACCGAAGGCTGGTCCTCGTGGCGGGACCGGCTCGGGAAGGGGCTCTTCCAGAATGTGATCAAACGCGGCTTCGCTCACTTGCGCCGCGCCTCTCTTCGCTACGATTGTCGAACGTCCACGGCGGCTACATCTTAATGTAACCCATCAGAAGCCAACCCCAACAGACTTGGTGGAAAAGAACCATTCCGTCGCCTTACTTATCGATTTTCATGTTTCGGGGCGGTTCGATGATCTACCCAAGTGTATCGGCGCGAGCTATCCGCGTCTACATAAAGTAAGCCTCGAACTGCGGTCACATTGTCCCCGACGTTACTCGCACTACAGACTGCGGCAACCACGGTGAATTCACCGCTAGTGAGGCGGGAGCGTCGATTCTTCGTAGATCTCGTCGTCTTCGTAGAAGGCGTCGCGATCGTAGGCATCGTCGAGCGGAAACTCTCCCCGCGCCGCCTCCGCTGCTGGCCATTGTTGCGGTTCGGCCGCGCGAACGTCCGCATACTCGGCAATCGCCTCATCCGCCTGCTGCACAAGTGCCGTACCCTCGGGACCTAGCTCGGCGGCCAGAGCGGCTGCCCGGTAGAGATAATTCAGCCCCTCGTCGCGGCTGCCATCGGAGGTCAAGATCAGCCCCAAATTGAGTCGGACGAGAGCTTCGGCCCGAACGTCGCCCGCTTGCTGCGCGAGCGTCAGCGACCGCCGGTACGAGTGGACAGCGCCGTGATCGCCGACCGCATGCTGGGCAGTGGCGAGATGAAGCAAAGACTGCTTGAGCAACGCCGGTTGATCGACCGTTTCCGCCAGATCGACCGCTCGCCGGTAATGATCGAGCGCGTCCTGAAAATCACGCTGGCTCTGCGCGATTCGGCCCAACCGGCCGTGCAAGCGCGCCGCTTCCACCCGGTCGCTGGTTTCCACGGCGATGTGCAGCGCCTGATCGTAGAGCGCGGTCGCTTGACCCAGTTGTCGCGTGTCAAGCGCGAGTCCCGCGAGCGCGCTCAGCAGATGAATCTCTTCACTCGCCTGACCAAGACGGCGGCTTAATTCCAACGCCCGGTGATAGCACTCGCGGGCCCGCGGAATCTGGCCTGCGGACGCGTGTATCTGCCCCAGCAGCGTCAGCATGCTCGACTGAAGTTCACCATCGTCGATCCGGCGGGCAATGCCGAGCCCTTCGGTCAGGGCACGCAGTGCATCTTCAGGCTGGTTGAACTTCCACAGCGCCTGACCAATGCTCGCCAGCCATTGCGCCTCATAGACCAAATCGTTTGATCGGCGGGCGAGGTCGAGCGCTTGCATCAAGTTGTCGAGCGCGTCAGCGGGTCGGCCGACCATCGTGAAGGACGCTCCGATGCCTCCCAACGCCCTTTGTTCGAGCTTGAGGTCACCCAGCGACGTCGCGAGCGTCCGCGCTTTGGAGAACGCCTGCAATGCTTCATTTGCGTGGCCAAGATCGAGATACGACATGCCCAATCTGACAGCCCATGTCGCGGCTGCCGAACGGTTACCAAGCCGTTCTTCGAGATCCACGAGCTGACGCTGGTGTTCGGCGACCTCGGGCAGCCGGCCGAGCCGTCGCTCGGAAGCGATTAACGCCATCAAGCACCGGCTCTCGACCGACAAGTCGCCAATCTGCTGAGCAATGTTGACTCCCATTTCGAGCTGGGGTACTACTTCCTCGATCCGGCCACTTCTCGCCAGCGTTTCGGCGAGCGCGAGCACGATTCGGCTTTGCAGGCTCAGATCGGCGGTGCGCTGAGCGGCGTCGAGCGCCTGACGTTGGAGGGCGGCCAGCGTTTCATCGCTGGTGCCCGCGTCCATGAGATCGATCTGGCGGACGAGGGCTTCCGCCACGCCGCGGTGGTAATCGAGCCGGGCTGCTGAGCGGCTGGCCCGCCGGTAGTAGGACTGCGCGACGATCGTATCGCCGGCCCGCTTCAGGATGTCGCCGAGCAGGAGCGACGAATCGACCTCGGCCGCGGAATCGGTTGATTCATCGGCAATATCGAGCTGCTGCGACAACAGTATCCGCGCCCGCTCGAATTCGTCCGCCTCGGCCGCACGCATGCCGAGTCGCGCCAGCGCGAGGCGGCCACCTCGCACGTACCCGGCGCGCTGAGCGATGACGTAGGCGTCGCGAAGCAATTGCTCGCGCTCGCGGCTCGGGTCATCCGGAGGCAAGAGCGCGTCAAGACTGAGCGCCGCATCGACAATCTGGCGGTCGAAACCCTTCGCCCGCGCAGCCGCATGCGTGAGGCGTGCGAGCACGATCGCGTACTCTGGATCGTAGTCCGCATTGTCCTCGACCATCTCGTCGAGCACGCGGAAATCTTCGTCGGAAAGCGAATCGAGCACCGCGGGGTGACGCACCTCGTTGAGCGCGCCTTGCACGGAGCGTCGCCGTTCGACTACTTCGCGCGCGATCTGCATGACGACGGCGCTGTTGCCGTCGTAGCGTCCGCGTCCGCCGAACCAGCTCGTCAGCTTGCTCACCAGGGTTGCTCCTCGTTCACCAGCTGCCTGAACGCATCGTAGGTGATGTTCCCGCCGGAAATGACGGTGCCTACCTTCTTGCCCGCCAACTGGCTACGGAGCTGATACGCAGCGGCGAATGAAGCCGCGCCGGCGCCTTCGGCGACGATTCGAGTCGTTTCGAGCAACGTCACCATGGCTCGGCGCAACTCGGCATCAGACACAAGACAAAAGTCGTCAACGTGATCCCACATGATTTGGGCGGGAAGCGCGAAGGCTTCCCGTGTGGCTAAACCTTCCGCAAACGTGTCCATGCGATCGTAGGCCAACAGCTTGCGCTGCCGCCATGAATCCGCAATGACCGGGGCGCCGGTTGCCTGAACGCCGATCACTTGCAAGGCGGGGTTGATCGTCTTGCCGACGATGCATCCTCCACTTAGCCCGCTTCCCCCGCCCGCGGGTATCACCAAAACGTCGAGTTCCGGTACGTCCTCCAGCATTTCCAGCGAATAGGTCGCCACTCCGGCGATCAGATCCGGTTCGTTGGCGGAATGGATGAAATGGGCTCCGTCCCGGTTGGCCCGCTCTTCTGCTTCGCGGCGCGCCGTGTCGAAGTCGGGACCGTGAAAGACGACACGTGCGCCGAGCCGCTCCATCGCGGCAACTTTGACCGAATTCGCGCCTTCCGGGGCGAAGATCGTGGCCCTCGCCCCAAATTCCCGCGCCGCGTACGCGACCGATTGCCCATGATTGCCGGTCGATGCGGTGTACAAGCCTTGAGCGCGCTCTTCAGGGGTCATCTGGCTGAGCAGATAAATCCCTCCCCGGATCTTAAACGCGCCAATCGGCTGTAGGTTTTCGCACTTCAGGTAGAGATCGAATCCGAGGCGCTCAGCGAGCGCGGCAGGTCGCAACATCGGCGTTCGAGGCAGGTACCGTTGAACTACGTTGCGAGCTTGAAAAACGTCGCGCAACGTGGGAACCGCGTAGACCCTGCCATCGGGAGTAATGGGCGAGAGCGAATCGGTTGTGCGCTCAATCGCCGGCCGGGCCATCTAACGGCCTCCATACAGGGTGAACTGCAGCCAAGTGCCGCGGGGGAAGCGTGATCACCTCAGCAACGCGCGGCGGTCCGCGGGTCCGATCTCTCGCGGAAACTGACCAGCGGGGCTCAGCTCATCCGGGGAAATCGTGATCGCAGTTTACCACGGAATTGAGCCCGTAGAGGTTCTGTCTCAATTTCAACTAGTCTTGACTTCTCTGCGCTAAATCTGGTCTCAATCCGGTTTATCTTCATTTTGTTTTGACTGCACGGTCAACTGCCGTCGCATGCGCGACACGTTCAGTCTCGTCGTTCAGCGGTTTCAACGTGATCTGTTCGCCGTTGCGGCTCAAACCACGCTCAATGAGCCAATCCGCCAGGGCCGGGTTCTTCGGCAGCACCGAGCCATGTATGTAGCATCCGAGTGCGTTCTTATAGATCACGCCCTCGGTGCCGTCGCGTCCGTTATTACCATGTCCGACTTTCACCTTGCCCATCGGCTCGGCGCCTGCACCCAGATGCGTCAATCCACTGTGGTTTTCGAATCCCACCAGATCCCCCCATTGGCTGTCGACAACGACGTTGCCAATAAAGCGCTCGCGGCCCGCTTCGGACACGATGTCGAACAGGCTGATGCCGGGCAACGGCGCGGCGTCGTGCGGCCGGTATTCATGACCAAGTAGTTGGTAGCCGCCGCATACAGAGAGCAGCGCCGCGCTGTTTTCGACTGCACGCTTGATCGCCTCGCCCTTTTTCCCCTGCAGGTCGCGCGAGACAGTAATTTGCTCCTGATCCTGACCGCCGCCGAAGAAAAAGACGTCGACATCCTCGGGCACTGGGTCTCCGATCCCGATCTCGCGGACCTCCGGCTCGATCCCGCGCCAGCGCGCGCGCTGAGCGAGGGTGATCACATTCCCGCGATCTCCATAAATGTTCATCTTTGTGCCATAGAGCCAACCAATCGTTAGCTTCATGCCCGCTCATCCCTTATTGCCGCCAAAAAGACTCGACCGCGCCCATGCCGGTCAAGATGTCACGAAGCCTGAGCATGGCCGTGTAGGTCGGCAAAATATACGCGGATCCACCCTCAGGCACTGATGCTATAAACGCGTTCAGCGCTTCTTTGAGATCGGTTGCCAGCGGCACAAGCCGGTCCTCAGACACGCCTGCGTATTTCAATCGGTTGGCCATGTCGGGACCGCGAATACCGGTGGTGCTGAGCGGCGCGGTTCCATCCGCGAGCAATTCGAAATCGACGTCCCACAGCCATGAGACGTCCCGTCCGTCAGCGTGGAGGTCATTGACTGCGATGAGCGTCGGCACGGTTAGGCCGTCGGTCGCCATGGTCAGCATTCGGATAACTTCGTTGAAACCGACCGGGTTTTTGACCAAGGCTATAGTAAGCCGGCGACCCTTCACTTCGACGCGCTCGATCCGGCCGAACGCCGCTCGGAAGTTGGCAAGCGCACGGGTGATCGTTTCCGTATTGATCCCCGCCGACCTCGCAACGGCGACGGCCGCGACCGTGTTGTACGCGTTGTACAAACCGGGAACGCCGATCTCGACGCGTAACGTCTCATCCTGACCGCTCGCGACCAAGACTTGGAGCGCATCAACTCCCTGGAGTTCAATGTCGCGGCCGGCGAAGTCGAGCCGCGGACGATGTGCTCCGCAGGAGGGGCATCGCCAATTCCCGAGATGGGAGACATAAAGCGCCTCGTAGTCGAGATCGGCGCCGCATCGTTTACAGGTCGCCGAATCGGCGGCGTGGGGCAGCGCCTGTAAGCGATACCGTTGCTCATCGAGGCCAAAGCTGACGCGCCGTGGGGTCATTCCCTCCGTGAGCGTCGCCAAGGAGGGATCATCGGCGTTGACTACGACGGTCGCCTCTGCCGACAGCGCTTCGAGTCCGGAACGCCATTTCTTGGCAATCGTGTCGAGCTCGCCGTAACGGTCCAGCTGATCGCGAAAGAGATTATTGAGCAGCACGATCTTTGGTTTGACCAGACGCACAATCTCGGGAAAGGCCGCCTCGTCCGTTTCAATCACACCGGTCTCACCACCGGGATCACCGGAAATCGAGGCGGTGTCCGCGAACGCCGCAGCGACGCCGCGAACGAGATTTGAGCCCGACCGGTTGTGGACGACGCGATTCCCCGCCAATTCCAGGATGTCTGCGATCATGCGCGAGGTCGTCGTTTTGCCGTTCGTACCGGCGACGACGATCGTGCCTGACGGCAGTCTCTCCGCAATCTTGGCCAGGATCGCGGGATCGATGCGATCGGCGACCAATCCAGGCGCCGCGGTTCCGCCTCCACGACCCAAGCGCCGGATACCAAACGAGGTCAACTTCGCGGCGGCAATCGCCGCGCTCAGGCGCGGGTCGAGTCGCTGGGTCCCGGCCATTGGTCAAGCAATCCTATGCATCTTGGCCGTTGAGGATAATCGCCACGACTTTCAAGTTGTCGAAGTCGGCTACCGGCAGGATTTTGATCGTCAGGGAATCAGTCTGATTGTCGAGTGTCGGCTCACCGTCGACCTTGCCGATAACCAAGCCGCCCGGTACTTTCGCAGTCTTGACGTCGGAAGAGGATGCGGTCACGACCACCTCCTGATCCTTCGGTTTGGCATCGCGGTCAATATGGCGCATTTCCATCCGGCCTTGTTTTTGCCACATGCCGTAGGCGATGCCATCTGAGCCGGTGTCGATCAGTTTCGCGCCAACTCTGAACGACATGTCGATCGCGAGCGTTACCCGCGCCGAATGTTCTTCGACCGACGTAACTTGGCCAATGAAGTAGCTGGGATCGGTCACCGCCATGCCGACCTGAATGCCATCTTTCGAGCCCTTGTCGATGGTGATGAATTTCTCCAAGCTCGACGGGTCGGGATTGATCACCCTGGCCGAAAGCAACTGCCACTCTGGATGTTCTTGTTGCACATCGAGCTGATCTTGGAGCTGTTTGACTTCGGCGGCTTGGGCTTTAAGGTTCGCATTTTCGGCGAGGAGCGCGTCCCGCTCCTTCTTGGTTCGCTCGAGCTCCTTCGCCATCTCGGAGTCGCTCTGCCCTCGTGACCCGAGCTTGTTGAAAGCGTCGGTCACCGGCACGAGGGAATCATGCAAACCGGACTTGAGCGGATCGAGGGTGCGGTTGTTGTCGAGGCTAATGAAGGTGAAGCTCAACACCACGAAGAGGACGACCAGCATGACTGTTTGCCGGGCACTCAACGTGGTCATCGGACAACCTCACGACGCGGGACGAGCACTGGCTTTCGGTATCGATCAGCCCAGACGAACAACACTTCGAGGCGGGCAAAACAGAATAGCACGGCGCACGGAGCGAACACGACTTCGATCGTCCGCGCGGTCTATCCCGCGCGGCGCAATTCCTGGCCGCTGGCGAGCGCACGCTGATACAAATGGAGCGCTTCGGCGACGCGCCCGGTTCCGCGCGCGACGCAGGTCAACGGATCTTCGGCGCGGTAGACCGGCATCTTGAGCTCGTTCTGAAGTCGGCGGTCGATGCCGAGCAGCAGCGCGCCGCCGCCGGCAAGCGTAATTCCTTGCTCCATGATGTCGGCCACCAACTCGGGCGGCGTTTCCTCGATCGCGGTTTTCACTAATTCGACGATCGTATTGACCGGACCGGAAATAGCATCGCGCAATTCGACCGAGCTGATCTCAACCGACTTTGGCAGACCGGTCAGCAGGTCGCGGCCGCGAAGAGTGACCCGAATTTCTTCTTCGAGCGGATAGGCGGACCCGGCCGCAATTTTCGCATTTTCCGCCGTGCGCTCGCCGATAACGAGGTTGTGGTCGCGCCGGGCGTACTGAATGATGGAATCGTCGATTTCATCGCCGGCAACGCGGATCGAGTGATTGACGACGATCCCGCCGAGTGAAATCACGGCGACCTCGGTCGTGCCGCCGCCAATGTCGACGATCATGCTGCCGACCGGTTCGTTGATCGGGAGCCCGGCGCCAATCGCTGCCGCCATCGGCTCCTCGATGGTATACGCCTCACGCGCGCCCGCGGAAAGCGCGGCATCTTTCGCCGCTCGCTTCTCGACTTCGGTCACGCCGCTCGGGATACCGATCACGACTCTGGGATGAGGCGCCATCAGACGTTGGAGGTGCACCTTGCGAATGAAGTAGTGAAGCATCATTTCGACAGTGTCGAAGTCCGCGATCACCCCGTCCTTCAACGGTCGGACAGCGATGATGCTTTCCGGCGTCTTGCCGACCATCGCTTTGCCTTCGACACCGACCGCGAGCGCGCGCTTGGTTTTGGTATCGATAGCTACGACCGACGGCTCTGAGATCACGATCCCCTTGCCGCGGACGTAAACAAGCGTGTTGGCCGTGCCAAGATCGATGCCTAAGTCCCGGCTAAAAAAGCCAAACAGGGCGGAAAGAGGGCGAATCAACCTCGAGGACCTCCACAGTGGCTCGGGGCATATCCCCTACGGCCACGCGCCGGCGCAGATGCAAGGCCACACGCAAACCCTTGAAACGTCACCCCGCGAGGAGGCAGGGCACGACGGCGCACGCTTGATTTCGTGTCCGGCAGTCCGCGGGAGTATAGCACAGGCAGCCCGTTCTCCAGGCGGTCAAAACCACCCGAACATTTTCGCGTCCGAGGCGAATCCTAGGTCCGGCGGCTGATCGCGTTGAGAACTATGAGCAGGACCAGCGATCCGAGGATCGCAACGACGAAACTGCCAAGATCGAAGAAGTCGAAGTCCCAACTGTTGCCTGAGATCAGCTTGTAAATTCCACCGCCAATTGCCGCTCCGGCGATCCCGACGATGATGTTTGTGAGGCATCCCTGCTGAGACGCATTGCCGGCGAGCTTTGCCGCGATCCAGCCGGCGATGGCCCCGAACACGATCCAGGCCAAGACGCCCATGCCGCCCTCCCGTTCAAATCGCGGTAGCGGTAAGTGTATCAGCGCCCCGTGCAACCGACCGTCGTCCCGGCCCTACTGCCCTCGTTTTCTGCCGTTCGCGCTCGTGCTTACCTTCAGATCCGCCTCTTATGAGCGGGCGGTACCTTACTCCGTCTTCCTGTGCGCGTTCCCACTTTCATCCTCCGCGCTCCCCACAGACGTCCAGCGCTCCCGACCCCAGCCCTCTGAGCGTCCCAAGTCCGCGATATGAGCGCCTAACCCCGTCATTCTGAGCGAACGCGAAGAATCTCTGCCTGCCCAAAGCCGTCTTCACCAGCGTCAATTGTCTCGGCGAGCACGACAGTAGGTGGATACCCGACGTGCGTTCGAAACTCCGGCACCCAATCGTCCTAGGCCCGAAAGGAAATAGTACTTCCGAATCTGGTCTGTCAGTCCTAGGACCTTCAGACTGTCCTCAGTACAAAGTGACCTGAACCGTTGGGACACAACTCAGCCAATCGACAGCCGGCGAACTCCGCCCGCCGGTATGCGATTTTGTTGTGTCCGAGACTCGAACGCTCAAAGGAAAATCCATGACCAAGCACTGGCTGATGACCCGCGCAGCCATCGCGTCGATGATCTTGCTGAGCCTCACCCCAATCGCTTCCCACATCCGGACCGCCGCTGCCGAACCGCTCGCCCTCCCTCAACCCAGCGGCGACTTCGAGACTGCCGGCGTGATCGCCGACAGTTACATCATCGTTCTCAGCGACGATACATTCGGTGCGGCTTCGGTTAGCGACGTCACGCAGTTCTCGATCGACGTCCACGTCACTCACCAGTACGGGAACGCGCTTCACGGGTTTTCGGCAACGATGACGGCAGGGGAGGCTGAGCAGCTTCGGAACGACCCGCGCGTGGTTGCCGTGGAGCCCGACCGCAAGATTTACCAACTGGGAGCCATCTACGATCATAGTCTCGATCGCATCAACGCCGAGCTCAATCCCGTCACCCACATCGACGGAGTCGACTCGCCGCGAGTGAACGTCGACGTCGCCATCATTGACGGCGGCGTCGGGCCAAGCTCGATGATCGACATCGAGGGAGGCAAGAACTGCACGACCACCAAAAATTACTACGACGATAATGGGCACGGCACGTTTGCGGCCGGGCTAGTCGCGGGTTTCGACAACTCGAAGGGTCAGCCCGGTGTTGTGCCTGGCGCCCGCATTTGGTCGGTCAAGGTCATGTCCGGCGAAGAAGGAACCTGGTCAGACTTCATCTGCGGAGTCGATTGGGTGACTTCGATGGCGGGAACTATCGAAGTGGCCAACATCAGCCTGGGCGGGCCATATCCGCATAACGAGCAAAACTGCGAAAGTTCTCTCATGCATGCCGCGATCTGTCGTCTCGTGAACGCCGGTGTGACTGTCATCGCTGCGGCCGGAAATGGGGCGACGAATGCCTTTAGCTCCATCCCCGCTCGCTATGGCGAAGTCATTACCGTCTCCGCGATCGCCGATTCCGACGGCAAACCCGGTGGACTCGGACCGGCGACAGCCTATGGCGCGGACGACCATCTCGCGTCGTTCAGCAATGATGGTCTCGCCGTCGACATCGCGGCTCCCGGCGTCAACGTCTGCTCGATCTTGCCCTACTATCCCTATGCAGGTTGCGGCTGGGGCACCAGCTTCGCTTCGCCGCTCGTCGCGGGCGCGGCTGCCGCGTACATCGCCGAACATGGCCGGGTTGGACCGGCGGCGGTGCGCGCGGCGTTACTCGCCAACCGCGATCCAGCTCACATCCCCGGCGACACAGACGGAAAGGACGAAGGCGTCCTCAATGCCAGCGGCCGCACTTACGCAACCTTGGGCCTCTCCCGCACCGCGGCTCATGTTGGCCAATCGCTGACCCTCGCGCTCACTGGGTTCAGACCGTACGATACGGTCACCATCAAGTTCGACACGACTGTAAAATCCACGGTGAAGGTCAACGCCGCCGGCGATGGTTCGGTAACCTTCAAGGTACCGGCGGCGCCGAAGGGTTCGCACTCGATCACCGCGATCACGCGCAACTACTTCGTCAAGAAGACTTTGACGATCTCTCCCCGGATCAGGCTTTCCTCTACATTGGGCAGTCCCGGCGCCAGGTTCGATGTCTCCCTCCGTGGGTTCGCCGCGAAGCAGAAGGTCACCCTCAAGTGGATGAACGGCGATTCAACGCTCGTCCTCGGCTCCGTCATCACGTCCGGCACTGGGAGCGCCAATTTCGACATCAATGCGCCATCAGCCTTCAAAGGGGAGCACGCGGTGATCGCGGTCCCATCCTCGGGCGGCTCGGTCACCACCTTCTTCACGATCAGACCGAGCGTCCGGCTCTCGAGTATTTCCGGCGCCTCTGGCTCAAGCGCTTCCTTAACATTGAAAGGATTCGCGAGCTACGAATCGGTCAGGGTCTACCTCGTCACGGGCACGTCAAAGAAGCTCCTACGCACGAAGACCGTCTCCGCTTTGGGTAGCGCCACATCCATCGTCACGATTCCAGTCACCACTGAACTCGGTTCTCACCCGATCTTCGTCGAAGGTTCGCTCGGCACCAGCATGACGTCGGCCTTCACCGTGTCCTCACTCGGCGAAGCCGCTGTGACGTCGCCGTCACCAACCGCGACCACCTCCGCAACACCGTCGGCATCACCTGCGTTCACCGCGACACCAACCGCCGCACCGACGGAAGCCGCAACCGCGATCCCAACCGAAACCTCTACCGCGGAATCAACCGCGACGCCGTCGAGTGAGCCGACCGAAACTCCAACCGCGATTCCGGCAGAAACGGCGACACCCGAACCGACCGTCGTTCCCACGGACACGCCCGCGATCGAGGATACCGCCACGCCGAACTCCTAGATGCCGCCCTTCGGCGCCGGAGTTCAACACACTGGTAGTCGGGGCGCACGGCGTCCGCCCCTAGTTCTCAACGTATACTCGCCGCATGAGCAACGGTCGCACTGCCGAAAATGACATTCGAGATGACTTCGGCCCCCTTCCCGAAACGCCGCATGAGCTTCCCTACGATCGGGCGAAGATCGACGATCTGCTGACTCGGGTGAAGGATGGGGCGAAGATCAACCTGCTCGACGAACTCTTGGCAGCGGTGGATTGGCGACGGACATTTGTCGATGCCGAAGGCAATCCGGTGACGCTGGAAGATATCAGCCGTCTTCACGCCTATTACCACGAAAAGTTTTCCGATCTGGGACCGATTTATCTAGCCGATCTCCTCTCCACGGAGTTCATGACCGAGCAACGGGCGCGGGGAGACATCGTCTTTTCCGAACGGCTCACCGAGCTTGGCCGCAACGATCCCACCCTCTGGCAAGAGATCCGCCAGTTCTTTCGACGCAAGGAATTCGCGACCGCAATGTTAGTCATGGCCGACCAGGGCAAGTCGCTGAAATAACATTCCGCCCGCCACCTAGCGTCATAGGGCTACCCAGAAATAGGACTAATGCCGGTCGCCCAGACATGCTCCCTATGGCAAACTGATGGCGACATTCCCAATCGTTGATGGGATGAGGCGCAGAAAACCGCCTGCCGCTGGCGCGGGATGACCGTCGGGCTTGCTCGCGGAATGGTGCTGTTCGACTTTGGCGTGAGGTCAAACGAATGATAAATTTCTGGAAGCATTGCCGCGCAGCCCTAGCGGCCGTTTTGTTGTTCATGCTTTTGCCAGCTTTCTCCGCCGTTGCCCCTGTTTCCGCAGCCGTACCATCTCCGCTGCAACCCGCTGGTGAGTTCCAAAGCGCGGACGTTATCCCGGACAGCTACATCGTCACGCTTCGCAGCAACGAGTTCGGCGCGGCGTCGGTAGATGACGTTGCGACCAGCCTTGGCAAGAAGATCAAGATCAAACACGCATACAAGAGCGCGATCCACGGATTCTCGGCCGAGATGAGCGCCGCGGACGCCGAGAAGCTCAGCAGTGATCCCCGTGTTGCGTTGGTCGAGCCAAATCGCAAGGTCCATCTCGACAGCGGTGTGTATGACATCGGCGTCGATCGCGTGAACGCCGAGCTCAATCCCATCGCCCACATCGACGGAGTCGACTTGCCGCGAGTCAACGTCGACATCGCGATTGTCGACTCCGGTGTCGGCCCCAATAGCCTGCTCAACATCGCCGGCGGTCACGATTGCAGCGGCAGCGGTACCTACAGTGACAGCCCAGGCAAAATTGAGTTTTATCACGGCACGTTTGTCGCTGGTCTTGCGGCAGCGAAAGACAATGGTGTCGGTCCCGCCGGCGTCGCACCGGGGGCCCGTATTTGGGCTGTACGAGTTTTTGATAGTGCTGGCAACGGCTACACCGATGATGTTGTTTGTGGTCTGGACTGGATACGGGCCCACGGCGGCATCGAAGTCGTTAACTTGAGCCTGGGCTTGGAGTGCCCGGCGAGCTACTATGAGTGCTCGCATTCAGCGTTACATTCCGCGATCCAACAGTTGACGTCCGCAGGCGTCACCGTCGTCGTCGCCGCCGGCAATTCCGCGGCGAACGCCGGCAATTTCATTCCCGCGCAATACAGCGAGGTCATCACGGTTTCGGCGCTCGCCGACTCGGACGGGAAACCAGGCGGGTTTGGAGCGCCAATGTACGACTCGAATAGCAATTTCGATGGTTCTGATGACGGTGTTGCAACATGGAGTAATTACGGGTCAGTCGTAGATATCGCCGCACCCGGCGAAGACTTGATTTCGCTTGGTCCCAACGGTACATATCAAGAGGCGAGCGGCACCAGCTTTTCTTCCCCGCTGGCCGCGGGCGCGGCCGCGCTTTACGTCGTCGAGCACCCAGGTTCAAGCCCATCGTCGGTTCGATCCGGTCTGCTGGCTCAGCGCGAGCGCGTCCACATGCCGGGCGATCGCGACTCCGTCGACGAAGGCATCCTGAACGCGAGCGGACGCAACGCCGCGGGCATGACCCTCTCCCGCGTCTCGGCCCAGGTCGACATGTCGGTGACAGTCAATCTGAGCGGTTTCCTCCCGAGTGAAACGGTCAAGATCAAGTTTGACTCGAAAGTCCTAGCCACCACGTCGGTCAACTCGAGCGGCGTCGGAAACTTGGCGATCAAGGTGCCAGCTGGCGTCAAAGGCAGCCATTTCATCACCGCATCCTCGATCGAGTTCGCCGCCCAAAAGGCGCTCAGTATTTCGCCTCGGATCAAACTCTCACCCACTTCGGGGATACCGGGATCGAGTTTCGGCGCCTCGCTACGCGGATTCGCGAAAGCTCAACACGTGACGCTCCGCTGGTACAACGGTTCTTCCTACGTCACATTAGGTTCGGTAACCACGTCGAGCACCGGGAGCGCGAACGTCACCTACTCCGTGCCCACAACCTATCGCGGCGGCCATCAGGTCGTGGCGGTGCCATCGGCGGGCGGTTCGGTCTCTACCTCATTCACGGTCAAGCCGCGGGTTCGGCTTACACCTTCCTCGGGCGCGTCGGGTTCGAGCTCAACGGTCGAGATCAAGGGATTCGTCAAGGGCGAAACGGTGAAGGTCTACCTCGTGACCGGCACTGCAAAGAAGCTCCTGCGGACGTTGACGGCTTCAGCGACGAATGGCACCGCCTCGTCTACCGTGACCATCCCGCTCAGCGCCACGCTCGGCAGCCACGCGATCTCGGCTGAGGGAACGCTGGGGAGTCTCGCGACCTGGAGCTTCGCCGTGACCTCGATCGGGAGTTCCGCGGTCGGGCCAACCGCGACCGCGATGCCGGCAGAAACCGCGACAGCAACACCGGTCACTACCGCATCGCCGACCGAGGAACCGAGCGCGACGCCAGCAGAGACGGCTACGCCCGAAGCGACATCGACAGTGGTCCCAACTGACACGCCAACTGAAGCCGCAACCACTGCGCCGACGAGCGAAACGTCAGTCGCAGACCCAAGCCAAACGCCAACTCCCTAAGTACGACTCCGTGAGATGCAGCCGGGAGGCCGATAATCGGCCTCCCGGTCCTCCATGAGCGACGCTCCCATTTCCCGCCAGTCGCCGACCGTGGCAAACTGTCACGATCGATCTCATTTACGTCTAATGACAACAACGGTGGCGAGCTGGCATGCTCGCCGATCGAGACGGAACCTGGTTACGCGGTCTACGCGGGGAACGACACATGATGAAGGGGCGACCGAAGCTTCGTCCGGCGTTGGCGATCCTTCTTCTGGTGGGCCTGCTTCCTTCATTCGTCTCGCGGCAGCCCGCCACGGCTAGCACAGATGCCTCCTCAATCGCTCAAGAACCAGTCCAAGCCGGCAAGGCAATCAAGGACAATTACATCGTGGTTCTCCGCGACGATGGGATCGGTGCGGCCGCCGTCACCGCGTCGCTCAAAGCGTCCCACAAGCTCAAGGTCAAGCGGGAATTTACGCACGCGTTTAACGGGTTCTCGGCAGAGATGCCCGCGGGCGAAGCGGAAAAGCTCAAGAACGATCCCAGGGTTGCGCTCGTCGAGCCTGACCGCCTGATCTACTTGCCTGAAGCGAGCTTGGGCGAGAGCGTCGACCGGGTCAACGCCGAGCTCAACCCCTGCGCCAAGGTCAACAGCCAGGTTGATCCGAGCCCGAACATCGATATCGCGATTATTGACAGTGGCGTCGCCTCGAATCCGTTGCTCAACATCGCCGGCGGATATGACTGCACCGGCAGTGGCACCTATCACGATGAACGCGGGCATGGCACGTTCGTGACCGGGCTCGCGGCCGCGAAGGACAACTCGTCTGGACACTCCGGAATTGCGCCGGGTGCGAGAATCTGGTCGGTCAAAGTCATCAACAGCAATTGGGTGCCCGACAGCTTTATCGTCTGCGGCGTCGATTGGGTGACCGCCCATGCGCGCACCATCGAAGTCGCCAACATGAGCCTCGCTTGGTACGACGCCGATCCGGAACCGACCTGCGATAGCTCCGCGCTGCATTGGGCAATCTGTTCTGCCACGAATGCGGGCGTCACGATCTCCGTCGCCGCCGGCAACGCGTCCTGGAATTCGGTCCAAATCGCGCCGGGAAAATACCCAGAGGTCATCACCGTCTCGGCGATGGTCGACACCGATGGCGGCCCAGGCGGTCTTGGTCCGCCGGCGACCGGAACCCAGGGTAAGGACGACGCGATGGCGTCATTCAGCAATTACGGGGCGACTATCGACATTGCCGCGCCCGGCGTCGATGTCGTTTCATTCGACGAAACCGGCGCGTTCGGGCCAAGCAGTGGCACCAGCTTTTCGGCGCCACTCGTCGCCGGCGCCGCTGCAATGTATATCATCGAGCATGGCCGGGGCGGACCGTTCGCGGTCAAAGCAGGCCTCTTGGCAATGCGCGAACGCGTTCACTTGGCAGGCGACCGCGACGGCATCGATGAAGGCGTGCTCAACGCCAGCGGCCGGCCTTATCCAGCGTCGATCACGCTCTCTCGTGTCTCGGCCCAAGTCGATCAAAACGTGAGTATCGATCTCGACAAGTACCCGACCGGCGAGGGTGTCACGGTCAAGTTCGACTCAGCCGTCGTCCAATCCGCCATGGTGGTTTCGGGCGACGTCACGTTCAGGGTTCCGGCCGCGGTCAAGGGCGATCATGTCGTTACGGCCGTCTCCCACACATATGCGATTCAGCGAACATTGCATATTTCGCCGCGGATCAAGTTTCTTCCGTCTTCAGGTATTCCCGGATCAGGATTCAAGGTCTCACTGCGCGGTTTTTCGCCGCATCAGCAAGTGGCAATCAAGTGGTACAACGGGACGGCCCTGCTGCTCACCCTCGGCTCAATCGTCACCACGAGCACCGGCAGCGCCAATATGAGCTATGACGTGCCGACGACTTACCGAGGCGGGCACATGATTGAAGCGGATCCTGCCTCGGGCGGTTCGGTCACCGCTTCGTTCGCCGTCAAGCCCTGGGTGACGCTTATCCCCGCCTCCGGGGCGTCGGGTGCGACCGTCGCCCTCGAACTGAAGGGCTTCATGGTGAGAGAAACAGTCAAGGTTTATCTGTTGACCGGCGCGACGAAGAAGCTGTTGCGCATCAAAACGATAGCCGCAAATGGCAGCGCAACCTCGACAGTCACGGTTCCTCTGATGAGCGCGACGCTCGGCGGACATGTAGTCACCGCCGAAGGCTCGCTCGGCAGCTTCGCCACGACGACGTTTGAGGTCACATCGTTCGGCACGGCTACGACTCCGTTCCCAACGGGAACCGCAATCCCGACGCCTTCTCCAACCACAGGCTTCACGGAGACGCCGGCTCATTCTCCAACCATCGAATTTACCGCGACACCGTCCGCAGCCACGACAGCAGTGCCGACAGGCATTCCGACCGGGATAGCGAGCGGTACGCCATTGCCCACGGAGACGTCAACTGAAACTCCAACAGTGACGCAAACGGCTACTAGGACGGCAACTTCATCGCCCTAGCCGAGTTGATTGGAGTTCCCTCACCGGAGAGTGGTCCCCTGCAGGAGAACGTTCCCTCACTCGGCAAGAGTTCCCTCACCCGGCGCTTCGCGCCACCCTCTCCCGTGCGCGAGAGAGGGATCGTTCATGCAAGCCAAACAAGATTCAACCTCGTGTGACGTGATCCGCCATGTGGCTTCCCGTTCTCCCGCGCGAGAGAAGGGGGCAAGGGTTGATGGAATTCCGGGAAAGTCCGCCTTCTATTTCGATTCCCTCGCCCGGGCGGCAGCGGTTTGGATGGCCCGCCGAGTGAGGCCGATCGTGACTGCGCGTCGGTAGTCGGCGGAAGCGTGGATGTCGTCGAGGAAGTCGATACCGTCGCCCGCGCGCTCGGCCGCGGCGCGGATGGCAGCGTCGTCGAGCGATGAGCCGGCGAGCGCTTGCTCGACTCCGCTGGCGCGAGCAGCCGTATCAGCTGCGCCGGTGATGCCGATTCTTGCCTGGCTAACGCGGCCGTCGTCGCCAATAGCAATGATCGCGGCGACGCCGGCCAAAGCGTAGCCAGAAGCCTGGTTGGCGAGCTTCTGGTAGCTCGCTCCGGTTTTCGACGGTTGTGGCTGGACCCGAACTTCGGTGAGGAGCTCATTGGGTTCTAACGCGGTCGTCAGGAACCCGACGAAGAAGTCGGACGCCGGGATCGTGCGCTCGCTGTTTGGACCCTGGGCAACGATTTCCGCGTCGAGTGCGAGCATCGCGGCGGGATAATCGGCCGCGGCGTCGGCGTGGGCTAATGCGCCGCCGATCGTTCCCCGGTTTCGGACCTGGACGTCGCCAATGGTCGCCGCCACTTCTGCCAAAATCGGGCATTGGGTTTGCAGTGTTGGATCACTCGCGATCTGCCTGTGGGTGGTCAGCGCCCCGATCCGAATGAGCGAGCCCTTTGCGTTGATACCGTGGAGCGCGTCGATCCAGCCGAGATCGATGAGATGCCCCGGTTGCGCAAGCCGCAGCTTCATGATGGGCAACAGACTGTGTCCGCCGGCGATCAGCTTCGCCTCATCACCCAACTCTTGAAGCAGCCCAATGGCTCCTTGTACGCTCTCTGCTCGATGATATTCGAAGGGCGCTGGAAACACAGTTGATCTCCTCAACGGGGCGTGTCGCCCTGGCTATTATTGTTGTTGGATCGGCACGGGTGGCACTCCGGACGAGATTTTCGCGGCCGCCGATTGCACCGATCTCACGATGTTGTAGTAGCCGGTGCAGCGACAAATGTTGCCTTCGAGCGCGTGACGGATCGTTGCTTCGTCGGGTTCCGGGTTGTCGCCCAGCAGCGCGACGGTCGACATCACCATGCCGGGCGTGCAATATCCACATTGAAGCCCGTGCTCTTCCCAGAAGGCTTGTTGCACAGGGTGGAGCATCCCACGCGGCGCGAGACCTTCTATCGTCGTAACGGATGCGCCGTGTGCTTGGACGGTCAGTACGGTACAGCTTTTCACGGCTTGACCATTCATCAGCACGGTGCAGGCACCGCACTGGCTCGTTTCGCAACCGGTGTGCGTGCCGGTGAGACCGAGCGTTTCACGGAGGAATTGGACGAGCAGCTGCCGCGGCTCAACCTCAGCTTGGCGCTCGACACTATTGACGATCAACGTGACCGGAACATTCACAGAGTCCGTTCCCCCCTTGTCGCGCGATGCCCAACATACCGACCGCGCTTTCTCCGACCTACCTCTTCGTCGAGGTCGTGGTCAAGCTGTCGTGGCTAGGCGTTCCCAGCCTTGCTTTCGAGACAACTGAAAAATTGGCCCACAATCATCTTTGCGGCGGGCTGCATCACGCGCGCTCCAACCCGGGCCAGGGTACCGCGGACGTTGGCGTCGCCTCTGTACCGGAGGAGCGTGCTACCTTCCTGTTCGATCAGTTCGAGCGTCCCTGTACCCGACACCTGACCTTGTGGCCCGCTTCCCTCGACCGACATCGTGTAACGATCTGGTTCCTGCTTGTCGGTGATCTTCACGCTGCCGTTGAATGTCCCGCGAATCATCGCCACGCCGATTTTCATCGTCGCCGCGAATTCATCTTCCCCAACCTGATCGAGCCTTTCACAACCCGGCAAGCACAGACGGAGCGTTTCTGGATCGAGCAAGAACCGCCAAACCGTCTCGCGTGGGGCGGAGAACGTGTGCTCCCCAACTAGCTCCATGAAGACCTCCCTACCGGAGACGGCGAACAGCCGTCATCCAGATCCAAGCCGTCCGGCAGTGTATCAAGAATCGATCCGCGATTTATCTGGTCTTATCTCGCCACGCTTCGACGATGCGATCATCGTGAGGAAAGGCGAGCGGCGGGAGCTCTTCTGGCGAAAACCACGCGACTTCAGTCAAATCGTCAGCCGCGACCGCTTCGCCCTCTGCGGCGGTCGCGAGATAGACCGCCAGGACCACGGTTTCGCCACGTGATGAGTACAGTCCAAGCAATTCGCCGACCGTCACGTCAAGCCCGATCTCTTCGCGCGCTTCCCGCGCGGCGGCATCTTCGACGCGTTCGCCGCGCTCGACAAATCCCGCCGGGAAGCTCCACTTCCCAGGCTCGCGGGTATGGGCGCCGCGCTTACCGAACAGCAATTTGCCGTCGCGCTCGATCACGACCGCGACCGCGAGCTTCGGATCGGCATACGTCACGGTTCCGCAGACAACGCAAACCGGACGAGATATGCCTTCGACCAAACGTGTACTCGTTTCGCTGCCACAGTGTTGGCAGTAGATCATCTGTCGGCCACGCCTATCGCCGTCGTGCGTCGGCGAGGAATGCAGCGACATCGGTCTTGAGCTTGCTGAGCGCTTTCGATTCGAGATAGACCATGTGCCCGACTTCGTACTCCTCGACCCGGATGTTGGCACGCTGGGACGGATCGAGATTCATGTGATTCAGCGTGTATTCGGTCGCAAAGTATGGTGTCGCTAAATCGTAGTGCCCAGAGGCGACGAAGAGCTTCAGGTAAGGATTTTTGGCGAACGCGCTGCGCAACGCTTCGCTCGTGTCGGGGTGGCCATCGTCCGCCGCTCCCCAGTTCCATTCGAGGCTGCGCAGAATGTGATATTCGGCGTCGCTCTCGTAATTGAGCTCGCGCCGGACATAGTTATTGAACATGGCCGTGAAGGGCGGTCGGATTGCGGCCATGCTCGGGTCGAAATCAGGCTTCTCCGACAGATTTCGTTCGTCGATGCCGGTATAGCGGCTGTCGAGGCGGCCGACCGTCCGCCGGTCGGACCGCAGGAGTTCTTTGCAGAAGCGCTGGATCTCAACTCTCAGGTTGCTGAAGTCGACGTACTCCTCGCTGAGGCCGGCATACCGCGCGAGCTCAGCGACTATCGCCGTACGCTCTTTCTCGGCGAGCGCGTCGCCTTTGGCCAGCGCCGCGTGGTAGTCCCCGATCGCCCATGCTTCCGCCTCGTCCAGAAACTTTTCCAGACTCAGCCTTTGGAGGTCCTTCGCCAACCGCTTGTGGTACCAGGCGGTCGCGGCAAAGGTCGGGACGTACATCACATACGGCAGGTCGTTTCCTGGCCCAAAAACAACTGTTTGCAAGTTGAGGATGCTCGAAACGAGCACGATTCCGTTGAACGCGATGCCGCGTTCGATCAGGTGACCGGCGAGTCCGGCCGAGCGGAACGTGCCGTAGCTTTCGCCAACCAGGTAAAGGGCAGAGGACCAGCGTTTGTTGCGTGTCAAATACAAACGGATGAACTCGCCGATCGCCTCGATGTCTTTATTGATCTCGCGGTATTGCTTCGACAGGTCCTCGGTTGTCGCCCGGCTGTATCCGGTATCGACGGGATCGATGAACACGATGTCGGTCAGATCGAGCCAGGTGTCGTCGTTGTCGACGAGGTTAAAGGGCGGCGCCGGCATCCATCCTTCCGCTTCCATCACCACTCGCCGCGGACCGAGCGCGCCCAGATGGAGCCAGACTGACGACGAGCCAGGTCCACCGTTGAAGGAGAACATCAGCGGCCGCCGCGGGTCCCCTTCTGCCGAGTTCACGGTGTAGGCCATGTAGAAGAGGTTGGCCTCAGTTTCGCCCTTTTCGTTCTTGATCGGCATCATGCCCGTGGTCACGAAATACTTGAGGCTCTTGCCGCGAATTTTGATCTCGTGCTCGGTGACGACCGGCGGTTTCTCTTCAATCTCAGGCGGTTTGGGCGGAGCTTGGGATTGTTCGCCCGGCGTTTCAGGTGGCTTCGGCTGGGAACCGGCCGGGGCGGGGGTATCGGCGGCGAAGAGCCGTCCGTCGAGAGTCAGAATTCGTTCGAATGCGCTCATGTCAATCCTTGTGGCGGCAGAAGATCAGCAACCGGATGATTCACCGTGGTTTCGACGATCTTGTCAAGCCGCGTCCGTTCCCACGACGGAGCGTGTGCATGACAATTGTCAGGCAATTCGGCGAAGTGAAAAACGAGAGGCGCAAATGTGGGACGTCGATGAAGCGGCATTGGAACGGCTCGCGATCGGAGCTGGCATTTTAGGAACCGGCGGCGGCGGCAATCCCTATCTGGGAAAACTGCACGCGCTTCAGCTTGTGCGCGCCGGTCTGCGTGTCCAGGTTGCGAGCCTCGATGAGCTCCCCGACGATGCGCTCGTGACCTCTGTCGGCGGCATGGGCGCGCCAGTTATCGGGATCGAGCGCCTGAAACGGGGCGACGAGGCGCTGAATGCGATGCGCGCGCTTGAGCGCCATATCGGCAGCGCCTTCTCCCACGTCATTCCCGGCGAAATTGGCGGTGCGAACGCAATCAGTCCCATGATCGTCGCCGCCCAAAGCGGGTTGCCGATCGTCGATGGGGACGGCATGGGCCGCGCCTTTCCCGAATTGCAAATGGATACGTTCAGCATCGACGGTATTCCAGCCGCGCCAGGTGCTATCTGCGACGTGCGCGGCCACGTCGCGATCTTCGACGGATTCGCGGACCCAGTCGTGTTGGAACGCTACGCCCGCGCGGTGACCATCGAAATGGGCGGTTCGGCCGGTTACGCCTTCCCAGTCATGTCCGGGGCCGATGTTAAACGCACGGCGATTCCGGACACGATCTCGCTCGCCATCAGCGCCGGCGACGCCGTTCTCACCGCTCGCCAACACCACGATGACCCAGTCGACGCCGTTCTCGCCGTCACGGGCGGGCAACGTCTCTTCACCGGCAAGATCGTCGATGTCGATCGGCGGCTCTCCGGCGGTTTCGCCCGCGGCGTCCTCAGCCTCGACGGCGCCGGCTCCGACCAAGGACGAAGCCTCACCATCGACCTCCAAAATGAATACCTCATCGCCCGCACCGGCGACGGCAACGTCTTAGCGGTCGTCCCCGATCTCATCTGCTTGGTCGACGCCGACACCGCCGACCCCATCACCACGGAAGTCGTCCGCTACGGACTGCGGGTCGTCGTTCTCGGCATCCCCGCCCCCGAACAATTGAAATCGTCAAAAGCTTTGGCAGTCCTTGGCCCAACGGCGTTCGGCTATGACGTTGAATATGTCCCACTTCCGGGAGTTTACGGCAACGCCGCACGGGTCGCCTGACGATTCCAGTTCGGTCAGGAATGCAGATTCATGCCTGGGATTGCCTGGTTCGAAATCATCGCCCGACAGTGAGCGTGAAATGCGGCCACGGCGTTCGGTTGGCGGACGCGGGCGAGGGTGGCGACGCCGAGGATCATTGGACGATGGTTTCCTGAGAGGGGGACGATGGCGAGGGGAAGGCCGTCGAGGGCGCGGTCGAGTGCAGGACGGACGTTCAGCAAGGAATAGCCAAAGCCATTGGCGACGAGAGTTCGAATCGTTTCGAGATGAGCTGAGCGCATCGCGATATTGGGCTGCAGACCTTTGGAAAGAAACAGCGCCCGAAAATAGTCGCGGCTCATCGGGAGATCGACAAGGATGTATGGCTCAGCAGCGAGTTCAGTGAGATCGACGTCGTGCCTCTTGGCGAGGGCATGGTGGGCAGGGAGCAACACGCTCGGCGGCAACTCGGCGAGGGGATCGAACGTGATGTCGCCGGGAATATCCAGATCGTATGAGAGCGCCAGATTGAGCTCGCCTTGACGGAGCATGGCGAGCAGGCCGTCTTGGCCGCCCTCGCGGAGCTCGATTTCGACGTGTGGATGGCGTTGTCGGAACTCCCGGCACAATTTTGGAGTGATGATCGGGGCGAGGGTCACGAGGCAGCCGAGGGCGATTCGGCCCGCGACTTCGTCGCTGATCTCCAAGGCGAGCCGGTCGAGATCCGCCGCCTGATGCAGGAGTCCACGGGCGCGGAGGAGCAATTGACGACCGGCGGGCGTGGGCGCGACCCCATGCGCGTGGTGGCGGATTAGGAGTTGCAGGCCGAGCTCGCGTTCGAGCTCGGCAAGCGCCGCCGAGACCGCCGATTGCGAAATGCTCTCTCGCTGCGCCGCTCCGGTGACCGTGCCCGCGTCGCACGTGGCCACGAACAATTGGAGTTGGCGCAAGGTAAAGCGGATCAATGTCGTTGGCCGGTGCTAAGTTTCGGAGTCGCCGGGCACGCCGTAGCCGGGCGCTCCGCTCGGATTGAGGGCGCGCACGATGTAGTCGTCCATCTGTGGCTTCCAGATGTCCCAAGCCTGACTGAGTTCGCCGATCGGATCATCGGACCAATCGACACGCAAATCGGCGATTGGCCAGGCGACCTCGCCGGCGATCAGCAATCCGGCGGAATGAACCGGACCTTCTTCACCACCGGCCCCCAAGACCGCGCAAAGCGCATCAATCAGGCGATCGCCAAGATCAAGCTCGGGCGCTCCCGCAAACGCAGCGATCATCGCCTCCAGTACCTCGGGCGCGGCAAGCAAGTTACCCGCCGCCACCGCGCATTCTCCTTCGACGATGTGATACCGGCCGAGCGTTCGCCCACCGGAGAACGACGCGGTTCGACCTTCGTTGTCAACCGCAGTCAGTTGGCGGTATTCGATCAACGCCTCACCGGCGACGAGCTTTGCCATCGCCGCGGGCGCCGATGCGCCGTGCTCCATCATGTCAAGCAAGCGGGTCCCAAGGCGTGGATCGGTGATGTTCTGGGTGCAGACCGCCCCGACGCCGGCACGGACGTGCGCGCAGCGCGCGGCCACGGCTGGGCTCGACGAGGAGATGACGATCCCGAAACGTCCGGTCCGCGTACAGCGAGCGGCGAGCGAGAAGGTCATTGCGGCAATAACCGCTCGGACGGGATGACCGCGGTGGCGTCGATTTCGACGAGCCATTCGGGCCGCGCAAGCGCGGTGACGACGATGCCGGTTGAGACCGGGTAAACCCCTTTCAACCACGTCCCGATCACCTGGTACACCGGCTCACGATAGCGAACATCGATGAGGTAGATAACGATTTTGACGATGTCTTCGAGCCGGCTACCGGCCTCGTCAAGCAACTGTTTGATGTTGGCCATCGCTTGTTCGGTCTGGGCTGCGACATCGCCGAGCCCGACTGACTCGGCGGTGTCGATGTTCTGGCCAACTTGCCCGCGCAGATACACGGTATTGCCCGCGACGACCGCCTGGCAGAAATCGTTGTCGAGTTTCTGATCGGGGTAGGTGTCGCGGGTGTTGAACTTCCGGATTCTCCGGTGGCTCATCTTCCTCCCCTCAGTGGCTAAAGCATGGTCAGTTTGCTGGGGTCGCGACTCGTGCCTTCTCCTTGTGCGGCAGCACGCGGTCGGACAACCCGGCTGCTTTCTGGACGAACTCCAGCGCCTCATTCCAATCGAAACTGCGATAGACCGCCGCCAGGTTCGCGTACGGCGGCGATTGCGCAAACAGTTGAAAGGTCAGGCGGTGACCCGCGTAGTCCGAATTGAGCAAATCCCGCGCGAACGCGAGGAGCTTGCGTCGGTCATCTGCCACCCAGTCCTCATTGATCGAGTAGTACTTCTCCATCCACGGTCCAGTTTGGGGATGCTTGAAGGCAGCTTCGTCAGGGGTGACGCAGATTTGGCCGCCGCAAAGCTCACGCGCGATGTGCATCATCGCCGGAAGCTGCGACGAGGCAAAGATACGACCAGTGTAAAGAAGCGATTGGTTCGGCATCAGCAGTCCACCCGGACTTGCCTCCGCCTCGGCGACCGCCGCGGTGAGGTGGGCATTGATGCCTTCGCGGAAGCAGGCGAGCTGCGCGAGCTTCTCCTGCACCGCCTGTTGATTTTCGAGTCCGGTCTGACGGGCGTTGAAGAGCGCAGCCCCGATCATCATGTCGGCGAGCTTGAGCACGCGCTGGGTGAAGGGGAACGCGCTGTAGCGGTGCAAGGTCGCTCGGATATACGCGGCCGCCCGGGTGTGCCGGTAGAAGAGCACGTCTTCCCATGGCACTTCGACATCGTCGAAAATCACGAGCGTATCGATCTCGTCGAATCGGTTAGAGAGAGGATAGTCCTCAACCGGCGCGCGGCCGGCGAATCCGGTCCGGCAGATGTGTTTGATCCCTGGCGCACCCATTGGCACGATGAAGCCGAGCGCGTAATCCGACAGCTCGCTATCGCCCCAATTCGCAATCGTCGGTTTGACGAACGCTTGGTTGGCGTACGCCGCTGCAGTTTCATACTTCGCGCCCCGGACGATGATGCCGCGATCCGTCTCGCGCACGACGTGCAGGAGCATATCGGGATCTTGATCCTGCGGCCGTTTCGAGCGGTCGCCTTTGGGATCGGTGTTCGCCGAAACATGGAACGGATCGGCCTGCACAGCCCGCTCGACATGGCGGCGAATGTTTTCCGAGAATTGCGGGTCGACCTCGTTCAGGACGTCCTGGCCGTCGTACAGCGACCACATCTCGCCAACAGTTTCGTCGCCGACGCGCGTAACCACACCCCCTACATCGCTCAGGACGGTGTCAACGGCTCGCCGCTTCGCGTGCCAGTCCTCTCGAGTTCGCGGCAGCTTCGGCCCAATCGCGAACCGTTCGCCCGAATCCGGGTCGGCATACGTCAACACATCGCAGGTTTCGTCGTCGTGTGCGAGATCGTAGATGCGCGCGCGAATATCGACGACGGGTTTGAACGCGGGATGGGTCGTTACGTCTTCGACGCGTTCGCCGTTCATCCAGACTTCGCGGCCGTCGCGAATCGACTCCCGATACTCATCACCTGTGCGGATCATTGCCGGTTACTCCATGTCTTCGCGGGGCGCTGGTTCATTGTTTGCGGGCGCATCGTAAACGGGAAGTGGCGCGGGCAAACTGTACGATCGCCGACCGTAAAGAAGTGGAACGGCAGGATAAACGTCGGTTTGTCGAACTCGAGCCGTGAAGATCACGTGCGTGGCGGCCGTGTAGCTTTCGGCGAGATCGCAATCGAAATGGGCCACGGCGCCGTCAAGCAACGGCACGCCGGTCTCGCCGCTCGTCCAGCTCCAGCGGCTGAAGTCATATGCAGGTCCATCATGTGGCCGGCCGGCGAACGTATCGGCGAGCTCCGCGTGGGATTCTGCAAGCACGCTGATACCGACGACCCTATTTTGCAGGAGCGCGCGCACGATCGGGCTGCGTTGGCTGATGCAGACGAGCACCATCGGCGGGTCGGCGTCGAGCGAACAAAATGAGCTGACGGTCAAGCCAAAGCGGCCGCCGGGGCCATCCGTCGTGGCGACGGCCACACTGGAGACGACGTAACTCATCGCTTCGATGAACGTCGCGCGCTCGTCTGCGATTTCTTGATCGAGCGTAGAGAGCACGGTTCCTTCCTAAACGAACGTCGATTGCCAGACGCTAATTATTGACAACGGCAATCGCGCTTTTAGCGCAAGCGGAGCATAGTCTAGGCGGTAGTCATCTGTAAAACAAACGTTTCTGGTGCTTGGCAGCACTTTTCTCGATGCTACGGATTTTCTGAGCGCGGTGAACTACTTAGATCGATATCTTGCCTGCTTCCCGCGCTTTCTTGATCGCGGCAAGTTCTCGCATTCCTTGCTCGCTCAGTGTCTCCAGCCACGCCTTCTTGTAGGGACGGAGCAGGTTGACGAGATCCTCCGCGATAGCGAGATTGCGGAACCACTTGTGGTCGGCGGGAACAATCCGCCAGGGCGCATAGTCAGAGTTGCACTTCGTAAGCGCGTCGTCGTACGCATCCCAATATGCGTTCCACGACCGCCGCTCGATCCAGTCTTGGGCGGAGAGCTTCCATGCTTTCTCCACATCTCGTTCCCGTGCCAGCAGCCGTTCCTTTTGTTCTCTTTCGCTGATGTGGAGGTAATACTTGGCAATGATCGTCTTGTTGGTTTCGAGCAGGCGCTCAAAATCGTTGATTTGGGCGAATCGCTCGCGCCAAACGCCCGGTGGCGCCAGTTTGTTGACCCGGACAATCAGCACGTCTTCGTAATGCGAGCGGTTGAAGACGCCGATCATGCCGCGCGCCGGAGTATGAGGGTGCACGCGCCAGAGAAAGTCGTGGCCCAAGTCTTCTTCCGTCGGCGTCTTGAATTGCGTGACGACACATCCCTCGGGACTGACGTCCTTGAAAACGCCGCGAATCGCGCCATCCTTGCCGCTCGTGTCGAGCCCTTGGAGGACGATCAGCAGCGCATGCGTTTTCGCCCCGTAGAGCAGTTCCTGCAACTCGCCAAGCTCGGCCGCCAGCTCGTCAAATTTGGCGTTCGCCGTCTCATGGTCGAGTTCACCGGCGTCGTCGGTTGGGATGTTCCGGAGTTTGGCTGCTTTCCCCGGCGGAACTTGCACAACGTAGCCCATTGTCGCCCCTGTCTCATGTGCCTGGCATGCAGCTCAGAGCGGCAGTATATCGACCTCTTCGAGCAGAGGTGATTGCGGTCTTTGGAGAGAGGGTTGCGGTTGCCAGTCCGGCGCTGGCTGCCCCGCCGGAAGCGATCGTGACCGCCGGGCAATCGCGACGCCGACGAGCACCAGCGCTCCGCCGAAGAGTTTGAGCAGTCCGAAAGACTCGTCGAACACCCAGACCGAGAAGACGCCTGCGAGGATAGGAATCAGGTACATGTACGGAACAGTACGCCCGACGCCGCGGCGCTCAATCGCCCATCCCCAAATCGTGTAAGCCACGAGCATCGACATGATCGAAGAGTAGACAAGCGATGCCCAACCCGACAGATCAACCGTGCCCCAATTCTGGTCAACCACCGCCGGCAGTGTGATCGGCAGCGAAAGGACCAATCCGATCAGCGCCGACCACGCGGTCACGACCGGTGAGCCGTAACGACGAACCAGCGGTAGTGTGGCGAGGCTGTAAGCGGAGAAACAGACTGCGCCGATGAGGCTTAGCGCATCTCCCAGGACAGGCGTGCCGCCGGCCAACTTCTCGCCGACAAACAACGCGACCCCAGCGGTCGAGCAGGCAACGCCAATCCATTGCACCGATCGAATCCGCTCGCTTCCGATACTTGCCGCGAAGAGCAACGTGATGACGGGTCCCAACGAAACGAGCAGCGCCGTGGAGAACGCGGTGGTGTGATCGAGGGCGATGGTGAAGAGCAGGTTGTATGCCGCATAGCCGGTGATGCCGGTAAAGCAAAAGAGCAAAACATCGTCGCGCCGAATCGCCATGGGAACGCGCCGGTAGAGCAGCCACGCGAACAGCGGGACGACGACGATCGCGAACCGGCCGAACACGTAGGCGCGCGGATCGATCTGACCGAGCGCCCGCTTGACGATGATGTTGTTGGCCGCCCAGATGACGACGGTGACGAGCATTGCCAGGTCGGCAATGTCTAGTCGCTTGTCTTCCCGATGGCGCCCCATCACCCGTCCGGTCCCCGACTCGTGCATATCTTGAAAGGATAAGGGCGACATCGAATTCGTGCCGTGCTGAAAAGTGGGCACGGCATAGCCAAGCATGGACTATTCAATGATTAACGAACTGCCATACGCAGAAAGGTCATAGAAGGAGGGGGACTTTTAGAAGAGAGAGGCGCCTTCGAGATTGAGGAGTTGCTGCTTAACTGCTGGTCCGCCTGCGTATCCACCTAAGGTTGAATCAGATCGCACAATTCGATGACATGGAACAACCAAGGGAATCGGGTTCCGATGCAGCGCGTTGCCCACCGCGCGGGTCGCGCTCGGGCGACCAACTGCGCGCGCGATGTCTTGATAGGAGCGAACTTGACCGAAAGGGACCTCGGCCGTCGCGGTCAAAACGGACTTCGTGAACGGAGGTAGACCTGAGAAATCGAGGGGGAGGTCAAATTGATGCCGCTTGCCAGCGAAGTATTCGTCGAGTTGCCGGGTTACGATCGATGGCGCCGTCGAGTCCGACCAGGCACGAAAACCGCGGTGTTCGAGCTCGTCGCGAAACTGGGCCTCCGAAGACCCCTTGCCAAAGCAAATCTCGACTAAGCCCTTCTCGGAGACCGCGACAAACAGCGGCCCGACGGGACTTTCGACCTTGGTATACACGGCGCTTTGCTTCTTCAACTTCGGAGGCAATGGGGGCGTCGGCAGGTTGTTCGCGTCGCCCAGACGGTCGAGCAAATCATCGACGCGCTCGAAAATCGTCAGCTCGCCCCGGCAATAGTTGCACGTGCCGGTGTGGGACAGCAACCAGGATTGGTCGGGAGAGGTCAGATCGCCGATCACATACCCGGGCATGTTCTTTTCGGCGACATCGCACGGGTCTGCCCCTGGTTGATTTGCGGCGACCGCGAGCGCGGGGCCGGGATCTTTTACGTCAGCGCTCTTGGCCGGCGTCGAGCGGCGGCGAACCGCCTTGGTTTGATGAGTCATTCGTGGATTCGTCGTAGTCATGGCTGCGTCCAATCAGCTTTCCTAATAATACAGCGAGTCGGATAGGCAACCGGGCGACCGAAGCTTCGGCCGCCCGGGTCTACAAGCGGTCGCCGAAGCAATCCCGCAATTTTCGAAGCGCCTCGTGCACATTGGCTCGAGCCGCGGCCTCAGTCGAGCTGAGATTGGCGGCAATCTCGTCGTATCCCAACTCATGGTACTTTCGCAAAATCAATGCAATGCGCTGCTTTTGCGGAAGATTGAGCACGAAGGACTCTACTTCGGCGAGCAGATCCCGGGCATCGAGTTGGCTGACAGAATCAACCGTCGCGGCGGGAAGAAAATCCTCCGCCCCGTCCATGAGCGGATCCTCACGGCTCCGTTTCCGGCGGTCCGACAAAAATGTGTTGGTCGCGATCTTGTACAACCAGGCGCGGTAATTGGCCGAGCCGTCAAGCCGGTCAAAGGCGCGGTAGGCCTTCATTACCGTGTCCTGGTAAAGATCATCGGCATCGGCACGGTTTCGTGTGAGCTGCGTCACAAATCGATAAATCTCTGACTGGTGCCTTGTCAGGAGATCCTCGAAGGTCACGGGCTGCGTGCCAGGCATGCCGGAGGGTGGCGCTTCGTTGAGCGCCCCCGCACCTGCGGTTGCCAATGCGTGCATCATCGAGTTCCGTCGCTCCGTCCGACCCGCCCTAACGGCGGCGATGGCCCCGTACGTTTCCCGGTAACCGTTCCCCAACGAGATGTCCACGCGCCCCAACCGCGTGATCTCCTCCCGCAACAATACAACGCATCCCATAGAGATATGTGAGATCGCCTGTCCAATTTGTTCGTTCTCGGTGCAAGGACTGTACGTACACCCCGATTTGCGCTAGGATGCCCCTATCGCGACGTTGCAACGCGATCCCCGCTCTGGCTTCCGCAGCCAATTGAATCCTATTCTCGAAGGTTCGACCTCAGGCGTGGTTGGTGCCGAAGAGGTTTCGTGCATGCGGGACGGGCAGGGAGGCGCACTCATGGTCATCGGTAGTTCTCGACCACGTACGCGGGAGGACGCGAGATCGATCATCGCACTTGATTCGGCGCGGCGATCCGCGGTTGCGGCCGATTGGCATGCGACCAGAGGCGCGATCAGATACGAGATCTCGTGCGATCTCTTCGGCGGTTTCCCCGGGTTCGCGCAGTGCGGCGGCGCACAGAGTGGGGCGCACCTTCGGATTAGCGATCATTTCTTGCTCGTCGACGACGGCAAAGCGACGGGCTTCGGTCTCCCGATCTCGTGGCTCGAAGGTGCAGTCGTCTTTCCATTGCAACAGCGCGAGGAACCAGGCTTGCGGATCTTTTACCAAGACGGCGCCTGCCCGCGTGTGTTCACGGTACGATTTCGCGGTGGCCGGCTTTCGATGCGGGCTCATCGCCGCGCCGAGCACTCGCTCAATCTGCTCATCAGCCTCGGCATGAACGATCGGTATACGATCGAAGCTCCTGTTGAACCGAACTTCCGCGTGCCTTGGGATCAGACTCGCCAGTTCGAGTTGGAAAACGTGGTCTGGACCGGTACGACCACTGCGCCGCTGCAGGTGGGGCTCGACGCCGCGCCGGCGGACGTGTGGTTGACCACGAAGTCGCTGATCTGGGGCAGTCCTGGTGGCGACGGCATTAATCGCGTGCCGTTGCCGCTCGTTCAAGATGTGATCACCGCCCAGGTCGACGATCGCCAGAAGACACCGGCGGTCTACATCTCGTTTGGCGACGAATCGACCGGCCGCTACGATCTCGCATTCCTGTTTGACCGCTATGACGCCGAACGCAATTTGCGCGAGCGCGGCGCATTCCTCGTCGGTCTGCGCTCGCGCGGCATACCGCTCGGCGCTCCGGTGCCGCTCTACCAACCTTGGCGAATCACGAATCCCACAGTCGTGGCTCAGCCGGCGCTGCCCCGGGGCACCGACGAACTGCCGACGATGGAGCGCCCGCTCCGGCGGCGCAGAGGGTCTATATCCCGTCTGGGTTCCCGGCATGGCGATCGCGTCGAAGAACCGACGTGGGGGGACACGTTCGCGCCCGAAAACGAGGACGCTGATCTCGAACTCTACGACGCCGCCGATCCCGTTTGGCCGGTTACCTTTGCTCCGACGCCATACCTACGCGTAGTCGACGAGTCCTATCAGGAACCGACATCGACGTCCGGTTTCGGTCAGTGGGACGAAGCGCCTGCCGCCGATGATCGGTGGGACGACGAACAAGACCGCTCGCGGTATCTGCAAACAGCAGTGAACGACGTGTTTTCCGAACCGATCGAAGCACCAATCAACGTCGAGTCCGCTTTTCAGGGAGAGGATTGTGAATTGGAGCATTCCGATGTCATGCTCACCGAGTTTGCTGGCGCCGATGAGTCGGACGAGCCTTCAAGTGGAAACGGCGCGCTCGGCGACTATGAATTGGCGACCGATTGGTTGGCCGCCGCGCAAACCGAGCAGACTTCGTCGCCTTTGTCGCCCGCAACCGCCCCGCTAACGATGCTCCAAAGAGAAGGAGATGACGTCGAAGAACCGGCGCGGGTCTCCCCAACAGCGGCTCCGTCCAAAGCGTTCTCGACCATCGAGGAGTACGAAGCGAGCTGCCTGGCCGTGCTCGGCGAGGTGTTGCGCGCGATCGACGACCGGGTTTCGTGTCGTCCTGCCAAGGCAATCACCGAACCGCTGCCATCGTCGTCGCTCCAGGCCAGCGCCATCGCCGCGCTCATCGAGTTGACGGCAAACGGCGAAATCACTATGGACGACGCGCGCTGGCGGAAAGCGCGTCTGATTGCCCTGAGCGAGTCCGGCGTCCGCTTGCGCGCGCTTATGGAGCTTCGGGATTACGGTCACATTACCACCCAGGATCTCGACTTGAAGAAGGAATCAATCACGGCGCATCTCTCGTCCTTCGTCCGCGCCGATCCGTGACGCTCAAGGACGCGCGACCACCGACGATTCCTGTAGCGCCCGGACGGACCTGCCGCCTGGCGCCGTGGTACCATGTGCCGCGCTCGTGCGTTATGAACGTGCGAGGCACTGAACAGCGCGCCTCCCGAACGATCAAGGCTGCACGTATCACCATCCATCCTTCCAGGCAGCCGCACGGAGAAAAAACCTGCTCATGAGCCAAGGAAGAATCGCTCACGCCAATCGCCGCACGCCGGCCGCGCGCCGCCGGATGGCGCGATATGGCCGCACAGTCGGCACTAGGCGCGGTTACGCACTGCCGCCGCACCTCCTCCCCGGCATTACCCGAACCAAGAAGCGGAAAAGTCACGCGCGCAACGGCGTGCTGTTCAGCATCGTTCTGGTCTGCCTTGGCTTTATCGTCCTTTTCACCGCCGGCATGGTCGTCAGCACCGCTGCCGCCGTTGCCGGCACGGTTCACGCCTACCGTGAGGTCAACAAGGATCTGCCGGACGCCGCGATTGTGGCGAGTGACAGCTTTGAGAACAGCATCGTTTACGATCGAAACGGCGGAGTGCTGCAGGAAATTCCAAACCCGAATAGCGGATGGCGCACGTTCGTTCCCCTTGAAAAAATCTCCCCAGAGTTGATTAACGCGACGATTGCCGCCGAAGATTCGACCTTCTGGAGCCACTACGGCGTGGAACCCGGAGCGATCGTCCGCGGCGCGATCATCAATTACGGTGGGGAAGGGTCGTCGGGCGGTTCGACGATCACCCAACAGCTCGCGCGCGGTCTCTATCCAAACCAGATCGGGTTCGATATTTCCTACACCCGTAAGATCAAGGAAGCGATGGCGGCCGTCTATCTGGACAATAAATTCTCAAAAGAGGACATCCTCACGATGTACCTCAATCAAATTTTTTACGGCCAAAACTCATATGGGATTGAAGCCGCCTCGGAAACGTACTTCCAAAAACACGCGAACGAACTCACGCTTGGGGAGGCTTCGTTGCTCGCCGGACTTCCCCAGGCCCCATCCAATTACGATCCGACCGCCTTTCCCGACAAGGCGAAAGCGCGGCAGAAGTACGTGCTCAAGCAGATGGTCCGCTACCACTACATCACCCAGGATCAAGCGGACGCCGCGTACTCCGAAACACCCGTCGCCCACAAACGGAACGCCGAGATTAAGGATTCGCCCCACTTCACCAATTACGCGAAGGATTGGGTCGTTCAGCATTATGGCGAGAACGCACTGTACGAGGGAGGTCTGAAGATCTACACGACGCTCGATCCGACTTTGCAGCACAAGGCTGAGGAGATCGTGCGCAATCAGATGCCCCAGCTGGCTCAGTATGATCGCAATAATGCGGCTATGGTCGCGATGGTTCCCTGGAGCGGCGAAATTCTCGTTATGGTCGGCTCAGCCGATTTCAATGATCCCAACATCGGTGGTCAGGTGAATTACGCGGTCGCCCCGCTGCAACCCGGTTCCTCGATCAAGCCGGTTGTCTATGCGGCCGCGTTCGAGGACGGGTGGAATCCTGGCACGGTCGTCATCGATTCGACCTTCAAGGAACCGACGCCGGACGCGCCAGAACCGTATTACGAGCCCCAGAACTACACGGGCAATCACTACGGTGCCGTATCGGTGCGGACCGCGCTCAGCAACTCGCTCAACATTCCCGCGGTCCGCGCGATCAAGTACACCGGCGTCCAGCACGTTATGGATCTTGCCCGGGCAATGGGCTATAAGCAAAGCCTGACCAAGTCAGCCGCGGACTACGGGCTTTCGTTCGCGCTCGGCTCGGCTGAAGTGCAATTAGTCGAGCACACCAACCTTTTCGCCAGCTTCTCCAATGAAGGTAAGTACGTCGCCGCCAACCCGATCTTGAAGATCACCGACTCGCAAGGCAAGGTTCTCTACGAGCGGCATCCAGAACAAGAGTGGCAGAGCGCACCGCAGGTCTTGAAGGCAGAATACGCTTACCAGGTCACGTCGATCCTCACCGACAACAAAGCTCGTTCGATGATCTTCGGAGAGAGCAATCTCTTCGGCCGCACGCAAGACGAGCTCGGGCGCCCGACCGCCGCCAAGTCCGGAACCACGGACTATTGGAAAAACATCTGGACAATGGGTTACACAACCGACCTCGCAATCGGCGTCTGGGTCGGGCACACGACCGGCGACGGTTCGACCGTCGGCGATCTCCCCGAACTGGACGGCATCGCCGGGGCCGGGCCGATCTGGGAAAAGATGATGCTGGAGATGCATCAAAATCCCCAATGGTCGCAGTATCTCAATGGGCCCAACGGTCAGCCGATGGCGAAAGATTTCCCCCGCCCGGCTGGCCTTTATCAAGGAAGCGTCTGCGTCGCCACCGGCGGCAAGCCGGCGAATGGCTTCGAATCCCACACAGAGCTGCTCGTCCGCGATGAGGGCCCGTCGCTCGACTGTGATCAAATCTCAGCGTATCAAGCACAGGTTCTCGCGGACGGCCTCGCTGATCTTAGGGTGAATGGTGACAAATACGTCCGAGGCGCGGCCGATAGTATCCGCCGCTATGCGGACGCAGTCGGCTACAGCCCTAGTGGCTTCGGCAGCAGCCAATTCCGGGGCAACTCGCCGCAAATCCAACCCCATAGCGGGCCGTAGGGCGAATACAGGTAACCGCGAGCCCTCACTTCCAGTCCCTTTCCCATACGAGGCAGAGGATGGCCTGGAGGGTCGAGTGAGGGAACACTCGGCCTAATTCAAAAGCCTGTTTAGGCAAATCTCATAAATTGGAATCTAGGACGCGCGCTTCGTTCGTGGCCGGCCAGGACGGCGAGCGCGCGGCGCGGCGCCGTTGCTTTCGGTGTCCTCGGCGGAGGATGCGCCGCGCCGACGCCGGCGATTGAGTCGCGTTCGTTGCTGCGTCGTACCTGCTGGCGGAGTGATCTCATGCCACGGCACCGGCGAGGACAAGACGAGCGAGGTCGAGCAATGCGCTCCGGCCGCGCCAAGATCGTCGACAAGCGTCTCGAGCGCCGCGGCATCCGCGACGTGGACCTTGACAAGAAAGGTCGCGTCGCCAGTCGTGCGATGGCATTCGATGACAGCCGGGTCCGCTTTCACCCGCGAGAGAAATTTATCGTAATCGGAACGATCCACATCGGCGGCAATGAGGGCGGTGATCGGTCTCCCAAGCGCGCTGGGGGCGACAATCGCTCTGTATCCCGCGATGACGCCTCGATCTTCAAGTCTGCGAACGCGCTCGATCATGGCGGGACTGGACAGGCCGACCCGTTCGGCGAGCGCCTTCATAGTCAACCGTCCGTTTTCTTGAAGCTCGGCTAAGATGCGCTCGTCGATCGAGTCGATCTGGTTCATCGTCTTGCCTCACCTTCTCTGGAAGATTCTTGGCCTTGCCGCCTTCGCGAATCCTCCGAGTCCCATGTTCTTCACGAAAGTAGACGGTTGATTCCCCTTCCAAAGCGAGTCTATACGCTCGCAGAATACGCGGCAAGGCCAATCTTCGTTCGCTTTCGTCATCTGTTTTACAATTTTCTCTCGAATAATGTGTCCGACGCGACACCTGCCGAACCATCGCATGAAGTGAAAAAGTTCGACACTAGCAATGGTTCCAGTGCCTTACGCGAGACCCTTGGCAACTATGGACTGCGATCAGCTGATGGACCTCGTCGTCATTGGCCTCAGCGTTTGGAATAATATCGGCGGGAAACGATGAACGATTGTGGACAACGCACTACAGGGACTGGCTTTAGCGACGTTGCGAGTGCTTTTTGCGTTGCCTTTTGAATGCGAATTGAGCGACCCGCCGGAGACATGACTGAAGGGAACTAGCCATGCGTGTCGATCTCTTGGACTCAAAGGAACCCAGCCGGACCATTGGAGCCGCGGTCGTTCGCGCGCAGGCCGGCGGCGGAATCGTCCTCGATCTTGGACCTGCTGATGGTCCTCCCCAAATTCGCTTGCTCTTGAGCCACTCCGAGGCGTTGCAACTCGGCAAAAGCGTCCGTGCCATTGCCAACGACGGCGGCGAGGCCGTGCTCATCGTCGAGGAGTGAGCGTGATTCAGACGGTCAGCTTAACCGCTCAGTTTCCTGCCGTGTGAGCGATTCCAGCAGTCGTCTTGAGTGACCCTACCCGGGCATCCTGCGCCACGCCCACCGTCATCCAGAGCACCTCACCCCTCGTCATCCTGAGCGGCAGCGGAGGATCTGTGTCTGCCAGCTGCGCTCATAACCAGCGCCCGATGCCTCGACTGCACGCGTCATGACGAACTGAAAGCGGTTGGCGAACGGGTCCGGGATCGGCAGGACGGATGCGAGACCCAAAAAATGGCGAGCGCCCGGTCGGGCGCTCGCAAACAATGCGTGATTGATAAAGAGCGTTATTGCTTATGCGACGCTCGATTTATGCTCGTTATCCTGGCCGGTGGCCCGCTCAACGGCCGCGTACGGTTGTGGACCAATCTCCGCCCAACCCTTCTGCACCGCGTAGCGCAGGGCGGCAACCCGGTCGTCGACTTCGAGCTTGCGCAGGACTGACGTCATATGGTTCTTGACGGTTTGCTCGGTGATGAACAATGCGTCACCGATTTCCTTGTTCGACCGGCCCATAACCAGGCAATCGAGGACTTCGAGCTCTCGCGGTGAAAGCGCAATGTCGGATGCGCCGGGAGTGCTGCCGTCGGAGAGCGAGCGGAACTCACCGAGCACTCGCCTCGCCAGTTCAGGATTCGTGAGGACTGCTTGGTGAAGGAGATTTTCACCCCGCAACACCAAGTTCACGGTTTCGAGAATCTTCGCCGGATCGGTGTCCTTGGTCAGGAAGGCTGATGCCCCCACCCGAATTGCGGCAAAGAGCCGATCGTCGTCGACGTGCATGGAAAGGAAGACGATGCTGGTGTTCGGGCGCTGGCGACGCATGGCCGATGCGATTTGGAGCCCGGTCACACCGGGGAGCTGGACATCGAGGATGACGAGCGATGGATGGTGGATATCGGCAAGGTGCAGCGCATCGTGTCCGCAATTTGCTTCCCCAACGACGGAGAGGCGGGTATCATGCTCGATGATACGCCGAAGACCGTTTCGAAAGAGTGGGTGGTCATCGACGAGCAGGATTCTTCGTTTGAGCATCGTGGCAGCCTCCCCCTTGGCGTCTACTTTTCGACCGTCAATCAGTTCGTTCGCGCTTCGTGTGATACTCCACTTTTAGGCTATTTCGCCTAGTTATGGGGAGATCTTCTTCCCGTACTGAAGTCCAGGTTGTGACGACCCAATCGGACTAGTACCGCTGTCCTACCTCCGTTCGGCAGTGATCACTATCATTTGTATACTGGCGCTGAGGGCAAGTTCGGCTTTCAATTGCGCGGTCTTCAGTAAGGTAATATCGGCAAGGCGCTGTCGCCTCGCCACGAGGAAGCCATGAACGAAAACGATCACACGACCATTGAATGTGCTCGCTGCGGCGCTTCCAACCCTGCGTCCGCCTTGTATTGCATGCGCTGTGCGAGTCGCCTTGCGGACAGCATGCCCGCTTCTCATCCCCGGCGCGTCGTCGTCACGGGTCTGGGCGCGATCAGCAGCCTCGGCCCGAGCGCACCGGAAACCTGGACACGTGTCCTGGCCGGCGAGACTGGGATCAGACGGGTCCCCGATCTCGATCCCGCGCTGAACCCCTGCGTGCTTCGGGGTGATGTTGACGAGTCGCGCGTGCCAGCCCGCTTCCTCACGGGCAAAGCTGCTCGTAATACTTCCCGCTTCTCTCGTCTCGCGGTCGAAGCTGCGGGCGAAGCGCTCATCGACGCCGGTTTACTCGACGAAGATCTCCAACCGACCACCGACATCAGTCTCGGCGGCGCGCTATTGGGCACCTGCGTCGGCGGCACGTACGACGATCTCTTACCCGCCTACGACATTTTTCAAAGCAGGGGGCCGGGACGGCTTCCTCCGCACCTGCATGTCATGTTTCCGCACAACCTTGCCGCATACACGATCCAGTCCCGATTCAACCTCGGCGGCCCGAGCTCGACGGTCGTGACCGCCTGCGCGACCGGCGCGCAGGCGATCGGTGATGCCTTTCACGCGGTCAAATACGGCCGCGCGCCGCTCATGATCGGCGGCGCCGTCGAATTGACCGATCACCCACTATTCATTGCCGGTTTCGCGGCGATGCGCGCCCTGCCGACCGATAGCAACGACCATCCCGAGCGGGCAAGCCGGCCGTTCGACTCCACCCGCGCCGGATTCGTTCTAGGCGAGGGCGCGGGCATGGTCATTCTCGAAGAGCTCGAGCATGCCCGCGCTCGCGGCGCGCGCATCTACGCGGAAGTGCTCGGTTTCGGAACGTCCAACGACGCGTACCACCCGATTGCCCCCCATCCGCAGGGCGTCGGCGCGGCCCGGGCAATCGCAGAAGCGCTCAGGGATGGATGCGTCAATCCCGCGCGCGTGGGCCATGTCCACGCTCACGCCGCGTCGACGCCTGCCGGCGATCTCGCCGAGGCGGAAGCGATCAAAATGGTCTTCGGCGACCGGGCGAAGCAGATTCCGGTGACCTCAGTCAAGGGTGCGCTTGGACACTGCATGGGTGCATCCGGGGCGCTCGAAACGGTCGTCGCCGCCTACACGATGGCCGAACAGGTCATTCCCCCAACCCGAAACTATTGCAATCCTGATCCGGAAATCGGTCTTGATATCGTGCACGGCGAACCACGGAGGGTCCCGTTCGAGGTCCTGACCAAACACTCGTTCGGCCTCGGCGGCCAGAACGCGGTGCTCGTCATGGGCAGAGTCCCGGCCTAGCGTGAGGTCCGGCGCAACGAGCGAAAGCCCGCGTTATCCCGCAACCGTGCGCGGGCTCAGGGTGGTCGTCGATCTGCTCATTTTCGCTGGTTTGGGCTATTGGGGATATCATCTTGCTTCCGGCCCGGTCCGATTGGCACTTGCCATGTTTATGCCGGCGATGTGCGGAGTACTTTGGCTGACCTGCGGCGTTCCGCAAGACCCGTTGCCCGATAGTCGACCGATCGTTCCGGTCAGCGGCACGGTTCGCTTGCTCCTGGAAGTCGTTATCCTTGGCGTCGCCGCGTTCGGCATCTGGACCGCGGGTTCGCGCGCGGGCTCCGAAACACTCCTGACCGCGGCCGGTCTTTGTTATGGCGTCACTTGGGAGCGGTTGGTTTGGCTGGTGCGCGACTGATCGACGTCAGTCGCGGTAAAGTCTTGGGAGGCGGCGACTGGTTCGGAGGGCAGGAAATCCTCAGCGTGACCGAGGGCGGTCCGCGAGAATGCGAGCGCGATCCCAAATTGCAAAACGCCGATGACCAGGTAGACGAGCGCCACGTCGTCGGTTTTCTCGATCGCAATGCCGCCCAGCAAACTTCCGAGCGGAATCGCGGACCAGGCCAAGACCGAGGCAACGCTGATGACCCGCCCGAGCAGGTGGTTCGGCACGATCGCTTGCCGTAGGCTCCCTGTGTTGATATTGAACAAGATGCCGAGACCGGCCGCGATCGCGAAGACCGGCATCGCTAGCCAGTAGCTTGTCAGCTGAGAAAAGATTGCGGTCGCGATCCCGCCACACATGAGCGCGCCCAATGCGACCCGGCTGAACGACCAGCGTTTGCGCAATGTGCCGGCGGCAAGTGAGAAAACGACGACGCCGACCGCATTGGCCGCGAATAGCCAGCCGATTTGGGAATCGCTGGCATCAAGGCGTTCATTGGCGAAGAGCACGAGCTGGGCGTAAACGGACGCGCCGACGAAGTTGATCAGCCCCATCATCGCCGAGATATTTCGCAATACTGGATGGCCTATCACGTAGCGCAGGCCTTCGACCACATCAGCGCGCAAGCTCGTTCTGATCTCGTCCTCTTGACGGGCTGTGTTGAACGAACGGCGAATCAAGGCGATCGATCCCGCGGAGACCAGAAATGATGCCGAATCGATGTAGAGCACCGATTCGATGGGAACGATCGAGAAGAGCGCCCCGCCAATGATGGGTCCCACAATTGACGCGGCTGAGAAACTTGCTTGGATCCGCCCGTTCGCGGTCACGAGGTCGTCCGTTTGGACGAGGCTCGGGATTGCGGCGAATTGGGCACCGTCGAAGCAAATCGTGAGCGTTGAGCTGAGGAAACCGACGAGGTAGACCCACCAGGTCCGCAATTCCCCGATCTGGGCCATCACCGGGATGGACGCGATCAAGGCGGCCCGACAGATGTCGGCCGCGATCATGAGTCGCCGACGATCGACCCTGTCCACCCAAGCGCCAAGGACCAGTCCGAACAGTAGATACGGGAGGAATTCAGCGGCACTCATCAGCCCGAGGTTGAAAGCCGACCCGGTCAACTCGTACATCAGCAACGGCAAAGCAAAGAGCGTCACCGAGTTCCCGAGATTGGAAATCGTTTGGCCTGCCCAGAACTTCCAAAAGTCGAGACTCAATCGTTGCCGCGCCTCGGTGGTGGCGGTTGAACGGGCCATAGAACCTCCCGCCCGGACAATGGGCCATGTCCGGTGCTCATGAAAGGGTCGGTTGCGAGGTATGCGTTAGGGGTTCATTCCGCAATCACTCCTCGTTGTCGTCCGCGGAGCTGCACCTGCCCGTCTGCTGGCATTCGGATAGAGTCCAATGAGCAGCTCGTAGTCGACTTGATTGGAGTCTTCTTGCTCGGCGAGCGAAGTCTTGTATTCCTCGATGACCGCGCCGACTCGTTGATCGAGCTCGTCGGCCTGTGCTTGCGTTAATCGCAGCCAAGCCCGGCCGAGCACCAGACCGCCATTGGCGATCTGGTGACTTGAGGCGTCGATCAAGCCCGCGCGAAACGCCCGCCGAATTTCGGCTTTCGCCTCATCGAGCACGAAGGACAAATGCGTCTCGAGTCCACTTTCGGCATCCCCGCCGGGCGACAACAACGCCCGGTCGACCGACAATCGGGAGGCCGTGACCTCGTACCGCTTCTCGACGATGCCGGAAACAAGCCGGGTGCTGGCGACGCGGATCAGCCCGTGCTCTTCAAGCAGGTTCATGTGGTAGTAGAGGCGCGTGGCCGGAATCTTCAACGCCGCCGCGATCTCCTTCACCGTCCTCGGCTCTTCGCGCATCAGTTCAAGAAGTCGAATCCGAAACGGATCCGAGACGAGGCGCAACAGCTCGAGATCGGAGACGACAAGCACATCGTCCCACCCAGGACCGCGCTCATCTCTTGGCTTCATCGTCTGCATTCCCGCTCTTCTACCACCCATCATTCAACATTCATGCATCATTCAATTTTACTTGAACGATCGTAGTGTGCATCACTGCGGTTGTCAACTCATCTAGGAACGGCCTGTTCTGTTGAGCGCCGAAGCGCTTTCCGCGATAATTCGTCGAGCAACGCGATCAACGCGCGCACGGGAGATCTCTTGGGGGAATAACGCCATATGAGCACGATGGACGAGTCGCGCCGCTTCGTCAGCGGTCTCGGTCTGCCCCAACGCGACCTCAACGATATCCCCGCTTCCACCCAGCGCTTCGCGGACGGCGGACAGTATCGAATTGAGATTCCCTCGGTCGAGGGTCCGAATGCGCTGCGCATGGTCTACGAACAAGCCGATGCCCTCGACGTCACGATTCACCGCGTCAGCCAGGGCAGCGGCGTCATGCTCCTGACCGACGCCGAGCTTGACGAAATGGCCGCACTCGGAGCGGAGCGCGGCATCGAAATCAGCCTCTTTATTGGACCGCGCGCAGGCTGGGACACGGGCGCCATGGCCTATTCCCCTGCGGGTCGCATCGTCGGTCCGAAGGTACGCGGGATGGATCAATTGATCCAAGCCGTCGACGATGTCAAACGGGCTTGCGAGCATGGAATCACGAGTGTGCTGGTGACCGACGAGGGTCTGCTCTGGGTGCTCGGCGAAATGAAGAAAACGGGCGAACTGCCGGAGGCGCTGATCCTCAAAGGTTCGGTCATGCTAGGCGCGTCCAATCCCGCATCGATCCAATTGCTCGAACGCCTCGGCTTGACGACGTTCAATATCCCGACCGATCTGAGTCTCGCTCAAATCGCCGCTATTCGGCAGGCGACGGCGATGCCGCTCGATATTTACATCGAAGTGCCGGACGACATCGGTGGATTCATCCGCCACTACGAGATTGCCGACATCACCCGCGTCGCCGCTCCGGTCTATCTCAAGTTCGGATTGCGGAACGCGCCGAACATCTACCCTTCCGGCACACACTTGGAAGCGACCGCGATTTCGCTCACTCGCGAGCGCGTGCGCCGGGCAAAGATCGGACTCGACCTCCTCAACCGCCTCGATCCGGACGCGGTCATGTCGCCGCTGCCTGCCCCACGCACGGCCGCCGTTCCAGCAACCTGAGCCGGAGCGCCGACCTGCGGCCAGGACGGGCTAGCCATGTGCCAGCCCGTCCCTCATCTTGAGATATAGCGTCAATCACCGACAGCAGGGACGGCTTCGGCAGTCGTACGCTCGCGGACGATGAGGCGACGGTAAAGCGCGATCGTCGGCGAGAGGACGAGAGCCGATCCAAGCAAGGCAGCCTGGATCGACACCATATTTCCCACCCAACCCAGCGCAGGTCCGCCAACGGCCTGGCCGATTGAATTGGCCTGCCCAGTCATCGAGCCTACCGTCGCTCGGGTCGAAGAGTCGAGATGGCGGTTGAGCCACGCCGTCTCGACCGGCTCGCTCACCGAGCGGACAACAGTGCGCACCCAGAGCATGCCGAAGGCGAGCCAGAGGTTGCCGCTGATAGTAAAGATGATGATGGCCGCGACTTGGATTGCGGAGCAGCCGGCCAGTAATCGAGCCGGCACGCCGGCGCCGAGCGCCTCGGGATTTGTCCGCTTGAAGATCTCCGAGACTGCGAGGCCGAGCAACGCGCCGATCACCGCGCTCATCCCGAACCAGAACACAGGGCTATCGGTGCCGAAGACTGTCGGGAAGTCAAAGCGATCGATGACCGAAGGGATGTACAAGCGGTCCCAGGCCTCGGCGGCGAGCCCGGTGACGAGGCTGATCAAGATGATCACTTTGACGACCGGCCGGGCCATTGCTAAGCGGAAACCCTCGCGGCCAGTGGCGATCATGTGCCCGAAGGTCGAGCGCTCAGCGGGTGGCGTGAGGCGCATGTGGGTTTCCGGCATGAGCAGCGAGAACGCGGCGGTCAGCGCGATCATCCCCACGCCCGCGAGGACCATCGGCAGTTGGATGTTGATGACGCCCAAGACCACGCTCAGCAGCGTGCCAACCAGCCCGCCGACCAGCCACATCTGGCCGCCCCGAAGGAAGACTGGCCCGACCGCCGCTTCGCCGATCTCGTCGGTAATCCAGGCCTGTATCGCTCCGCTGGTGAAGGTGTACCCAACACCCCAAAACACTTGGCCCCCGAGTGCGGCCCAGAATTGCGGGATAGCACCTTCGAGAATGTAGGCGCAGCCGATCAAGGCGACTCCGATCAGGATCGAGAGGCGGCGACTGTAGACATCGGCGACGATGCCGGTCGGGACCTCGAATGAGAAACAGGTGATCTCCAGCACAGTGCCGACCAGCACCATCTGGAACGGGTTGAGGCCGACCACAGTGACTTGGTAGATTAATTGCACGGTGAAGAAAAGCGCAAAGCAAACCGCTTGGCCCGTCATGAGGAAGAGGTACACCGGAATCGGGTTGTTGCGCTGGCGCCGGGAGAGCAATGATGACAACACGCAGTCTGAACTCCTGGGTGCATTCGGCATCACAAAGGCCCTGCAGCCGACGCTGCAAGGGGATCACAGTGCGCCTCGTGCCGAGGAGAAGACCGCGTCGTCGGGCGGCGTCCCTAGCTGGGACGCGAGGAGATCAACCGAGGAGGATGCAACTCATCCGGCAGGCGCTTGGGGTCGTTGTTACTGACATTTGGACTCGCCTCCGGAGTAAGACCGTCGTTTCAGCCTGAGCCCGAGCGAGCCCAGACGCGCCATTTTAGAGATTGGATTCCGGAAGGTCAAGGAGGCTCTTCCTGGAAATCCTAGCGAGCTCTGAGGCCATTCAAATGAACGGACCGCCAATCGGCGGTCCGTACAACGATCGATACTGAATGCAGTGAAGGTGACTATCCCGGCGGATTGAGGACAACGACGATCACACCGGTGCCGTCCTCGCTCCGCGACACGAGCGTGGCGGTCCCGCGCGCGCCCTTGTATGGACCGCCTACTGCTTTCACCTGCATCACTAGAGTCGAGGGACGAAGGGCGGGATCGTCGTTGTAATAGAGCCAGCGCTGAACCGTGTTTGGGTCACCCTCGTTCACTGGAACTGCATCGAGAATGGATTTGCCGAGCCTGATCCGCGGCAAGTCGTCATTACCAGGGTCGTCGAAATCGATCTTGCCCGCAATCGTGTTATCAGTCGGCTCTCCTGCTTTCGCGACCAAATTCTCGTTGATCTGGATTGGTCCGACGATGACAAAGTCGCCCGACTTGTCACGCGAATACCATCCAACCAGGGTCACGATCCCCGCGGCCGCGCTGGGCACCGGCGTCGCGGCAGTCGTTGGCGTCGCGTTTTGAGCCACGGCGGGACCGCCGTTGCCGGCAAGTGTCATGAGCGCCATCAGCAGAGCCGAAATCGCTGCCAGTCCGAGCAATCGCGCCCGCATGGTCATTCCTCCATTGAAGACGTTCGGGGCTCAATTCTAGGTTGTACTATGTTTCCAGCTTAAGTCAATCTATTCAGGCCAAACTGGTTAATTATTTTCCGCAGAGCGCGGATTGAGACAACCTTTTCCGGTCACCCCTGCCTGCGACGACCATCGAGCCCCGTGCGATTCGTCGCCATCCTTCGCAAGATGCGATCCAAATACATTTCTGCCTGCCGCATCCCCTACACTAAAAACGCCGAATCGCGCGTGCTCGTTTCGCCCGAGAGTACTGAGAGTAACGTTCATGGCATCGAAAATGCCCAACTCAGCTCCAGCCGCAACCGAGCTCTATCTCTCACGCGTGCTCGGCAAACCCGTGAGCGACGCCCAGGGGGCGCGACTCGCGCGCATTGAGGATCTCGTTGTTCGTGTCGATGGCGATCCAAACCCACCAGTCAGCGGACTCATCGCGCGTCAAGGCCGCCGCGACTTTTATGTCGACTGGCAAAGGATTGCCGAACTCTCCGAGGCTGGCGCCCGCCTCTCGACCTTCAAGGTCGACTTACGCCCCTTTGCTCGCCAGGAGGGAGAGGCGCTCCTCCGTCGCGATATCCTCGACAAGCAGCTCATCGACATCGATGGACGCCGAGTCGTGCGCGCCAACGATCTGTTGCTCGCGCGCACGGGCGCAGCTGTCCGCCTCGTTGGCGTCGATGTCAGCATCCAGGGCATTTGGCGCCGGTTGGCGCCGGAACGCGTGGCCGCCGGGGCGACGGGGCGGCGCCTCATTGAGTGGGCAGATGTTGAATCGTTCGCGACCGATGTGCCGATGATCAGGCTGCGGTCGTCGCACGAGAAGGTGGCGCGGTTACACCCCGTCGACATCGCGCAATTGCTCGACGATCTCTCCCCAGTTCACAGCCGCGAAATCTTGGAATCACTTGACGATGAGACGGCCGCCGATGCAGTGCAAGAACTCGACCCCGATGACGCGGCCGATCTGCTTGAAAGCATGGACCCCGAACGTGCAGCCGATATTCTGGACGATATGGCCCCAGATGATGCAGCCGACGTGCTCGCCGAAATGGGCTCTGACGATTCCGAGCAGCTGCTCGGACTGATGGAGCCGGACGAGTCCGAGGACGTGCGCGAGCTGCTCGCCCTCGCCAAGGATCACACGGGTCATGTCGCCGCGAGCTTGATGACGACCGACATTGTCACCCTCGATCCGTCGTTGACGACTGCTGAGGTCATAGCGACGCTGCGCGAACTGCCGGATCCTCCCGATCCGCTCTTTCATCTGTATCTCGTCGAAATCGACCCGGTCGATGATGAACGGCAGCGGCTCGCTGGTGTCGTTTCGCTCCGAAATCTTGTGCTTGCCGCCCCGTCGACGCATATCGCCGATCTCGCCGACCGCGAGGCGCCGCGAGTGACGCTCGATACCCCAACACGAGAAGTCGCGCAGATCATGGCGGAGTACAACCTGGCAACGATTCCGGTCGTCGACAACGACGGCTGCATCCTCGGTGCAATTCACGTCGACGATGCCATGGACGTCATCTTGCCCGAGCTCTGGGCGCGGCGATTCACCGGTCGGCTTTTTCACTGATGACCTCGCGTGGTGAGCGCGGGCGCCGGCTTCTCATGTCGATCCGACTTCCGGCGATGCATCCACGAGGACGATTCGCGGCGCTTGCCTTTCTCGGCCCAGGACTGATCGCCGCGAGCGCGGGCAACGACGCCGGCGGCATCGCCACCTACTCGTCGATCGGCGCCGATCTGGGCTACGACCTCTTGTGGGCGATTGTTTTGATTACGATCAGTCTGGCGATCGTACAAGAAATGGCCGCGCGGATGGGCGCGGTCACTGGCAAGGGCTTTTCGGATCTGGTGCGTGAACAATTCGGCGTTCGCATCACGGCGTTGATTATGAGCACGCTGCTGATCGCAAACGCCGGCCTTGTCGTTTCCGAGTTTGCCGGGATCGCGGCCGCGGCCGAGTTGTTCGGCATTTCGCATTACATCGCGGTCCCGATCGTTGGCCTGCTCCTCTGGCTACTCGTGCTGCGCGGCTCTTACGCCGGCATCGAGAAGGCCTTTCTCGCCCTCACGCTTGTGTTTCTCGCCTATCCGATCGCCGCGGTCCTGAGCAATCCCGATTGGAGCGACGTCGCCCGACACCTGGTTCGGCCGACCTTTCAACTTTCTGCGCGCAAGCTCACGCTCCTGGTAGCGATGATTGGTACGACGATCACGCCGTATATGCAGCTCTATTTACAGTCTGCGGTCGCTGAACGCAGCGGCCGCACGGATCCCCGCCTTGCGCGGATTGATGCCTACGCAGGCGCGATTTTTTCCAATTTCATCGCCGCCGCCATTATCATCGCCACTGGAGCGACCCTCTATGTCCAAGGCGTCAGCGTCGAGTCGGCAAAGGATGCGGCCGACGCGCTCGAACCGATCGTCGGCCGCGCCGCACCGTATATCTTTGGCGCCGGTCTCTTTGGCGCGTCGATCCTCGCGGCGGCGGTCTTGCCCATCGCCACGGCCTATACGGTGACGGAGGCGTTTGGGTTCGAGAAGGGGGTTTCGCGCTCGTTTCGAGAGGCGCCGGTCTTCCATGTCATTTTCGGCGGCTTGCTGGCGCTCGGCGCGCTCGCGGCGCTGATCCCAGGCCTCAATGTGATCGATTTATTGGTATCGACGCAGGTCTTGAACGGTCTGGTGCTCCCAGTCGTGCTGATCGCGATCGTGCTCTTGGTCAACGATCGCGTTGTGATGAGAGGACACACCAACAGCCGCGCGTACAACATCGTGGCATGGGCAACCGTGATTGTCGTTGCGGTGCTCTCGACGGTCTACCTCGGGATGACGGTCTTCAATCTCAGCGGGCTCGGTTGAGCGCGATGCAGGCGGCGGCGTAGGTCTAAACGCGTGCTATGATCGGCGCCGGTTTCCGCCAGCTATTTTGAAATCGTCGAGGAGCCTCATGACGCCAACCGAACTCATCGAGGGCAACGTGGCGATGGTCTTTCCCGGCCAGGGAAGCCAGTTTGTCGGCATGGGAACTGAACTCCAATCGGTCTCTCCTGCCGCACGGGCCATCTTCGCCGAGGCAGACGCGCTGCTTTCTGTTCCGCTCTCGAGCTTCATCGCTGAGGGTCCCGCCGACGTGCTCGAAGACACCATCAATGCGCAGCCCGCGATTTTGACTGCAAGCGTGGCTGCGCTCGCAGCGGTCCGCGAACGGCTTGAAGTGAAATCGGACACGATCACGCCCCTCGTCGTCGCCGGTCACTCAATGGGAGAGTTCACGGCCCTGGTTGCGGCCGGCGCCCTCGACTTTCCCTCCGCACTCACCCTTGTGCGCGAGCGCGGTCGCCTCATGAAAGAAGCCGGTATCGAATCGCCCGGCGGCATGGCGGCGGTGCTTGGGCTGGACGATGAAACCCTCGCCGCAGCGTGTGCGGAAGCAAGCAGCATCGGCATCGTCGTGATCGCGAACGCGAATTGTCCCGGCCAAATCGTGATCTCCGGCGAGGTCGCCGCGCTCGAACGAGCGATGCAACTCGCAAAAGAGCGGGGAGCGAAGCGAGTGACTCGCCTCGGCATTTCCATCGCGTCTCACTCGCCGTTGATGGCGAATGCATCCCGGCAATTCGCCGAAGTCGTTCGCGACACAGATATCAAGGTTCCGACCATCCCGGTCATTGCCAATGTCACCGCACAACCCCTGCGAACGGCGGCTGAGATTCGGACAGAGCTCTCCTATCAAATCGAACGACCAGTCAACTGGACGGGGTCGGTCCGAACAATGGTCGATCATCATGTCGACACAGTCGTCGAGCTCGGACCCGGCGCGGTGCTTTCCGGTTTGATCAAACGGATCACGATCGACGTGCGCACCCTCACCATCGCCGATCTCGGGCTCGATTTGCCCGGACTTGGCAAGCCTGCCTAGGTGCTCGAAACGGGGCCAAAATTGGCGCTCATGCGCGCAACCAGGCACTTCTCGTAAACTTCTCATGCAATAGTCTATGCGTCGGCGCCGGTAAATCCGAAATTGCGAGCTCGTTGCAATCGAGTCGGCTAGCGCATTGACACCAATATCCACGTGCTGGGAGAGGGGTTCAAACGGTGAAACGCGTGGTTGTGACGGGTATGGGCGCCATGACCCCACTCGGAGTCGGGGCGCAAGCCTACTGGGAACGCTCGAAGAAGGGCTGCTCCGGGATCCGCCACATTGAGAATTTTGATCCCTCCAATCTGCCAGTTACCATCGCCGGCGAGGTCCCCGATTTTGCGGCCAAGGATTTTATGGATCCCAAGGTCGCGCGCCGCATGGACCGCTTCGCCCAATTCGCCGTTGCCGCGGCCCGAGAAGCGATCGAGCAGGCGAAACTCGAGATCACGGACGACAACCGAGAAAATATTGGTGTCGTCGTCAACACCGGCGGCGGTGGCATCCCGACGATCGAGCGCGAAGTCGGCATGATGCATGACAAGGGGCCTGGGCGGGTCAGTCCCTTCCTGATCCCGATCTTTGCCCCGAACATGGCAAGCTGCCAAGTTACCATTGCCTTTGGCATTCGCGGACCATCCAGCACTTCTGTCGCGGCCTGCGCCTCCGGGATTCAAGCGTTCGTCGATGCGACCCACATCATCCAGCGGGGTGAGGCTGACGTCGTCCTTACCGGCGGCGCGGAAGCGGGCATCACCCCGGTGGCGATTGCTGGTCTCGCGAACATGAACGCCCTCTCGCGGCGAAACGACGATCCCGCCGGCGCGAGCAGACCGTTTGACAGCGGCCGGGACGGTTTCGTCTTTTCCGAAGGCGGGGCGATCATGGTCCTCGAATCTGAGGAGCACGCGCTCGAACGGGGCGCCAAGATCATCTGCGAGGTCAAGGGCGGAGCATACACCTCCGATGCGTTTCACATCACCGCGCCTGATCCAAGCGGAAAAGGCGCAGCGCTGGCGATGAAGCGGGCGATGAAATGGGCGGGTTTACAACCGGCCGACGTCCAGTACGTCGCCGCGCACGCGACGGCAACGTCGATCGGCGACATTGCCGAAACCAAGGCGATCAAGCAGGCGTTCGGTGACCATGCCCTAAAACTCGCGATTTCAGCCAACAAGTCGATGGTCGGGCATTTGCTCGGCGCGGCCGGCGCAGTCTCCGCGCTTTCCTGCGTGATGGCGATTGTCGACGGCGTCGCCCCGCCGACCATCAACCTCACCGCTCCAGATCCCGCATGCGATCTCGACTATGTGCCGAACGTCGCCCGCAACCTCGACATCAACGTCGCGATTGCCAACGGCTTCGGCTTCGGCGGCCAAAACGCGTGCGCCGCCTTCGCCCGCTACACGAGCAGCTAGGACGCCGACAATTCGACTGGCCGAAACCGGCGCCCGGTTCTGGGCGTGCGAAGTCGCAGAACCCCCTAGCCAGTTGAGCGTGTTACGAATATTGTTTGCATCACTCAAGTATGAACGAGACGTGTGGACGCGATCCGGGGTGCGGCGAGACGCCAACAGGAACCGGCGGCATTGCGTTTCTACTGTGAGGTCGGAATTCTGCGATGAGTTCTGAAGTCGCTGCCTACGGACGGATACTTCATGCCCGCTTTCTATCGGGCGACGCGACCGCGTTCGAGGAAGTGTATATAAGTTATTGCGACAAGGTGTTTGCCGGGATTGAGTACAAGGTTCGCACGAAGCCGAATCTCTGGCTGGATGTGGAAATTGCAAAGGAAGCGGTAAACAGTGCGTTCATGTCCTACTTCCAAAATCCAGGATCATATGATCCCGAAAAAAGCGCCTTGCTCTCGTACTTAAAGATGGCCGCCTATGGCGATTATGTCAATGAATGGATCAAGGAGCGGAGGAAGCAGAGCAAGGTTGTCGAAATTCGAGACACAGAAGGGAATACAACCATTGAGCGCATCGAAGACGATGAGACGGTCGACGATGTCGCGGACCTAAATGCAGGCAATCTTCGCGGCGAAGCGTTCATGCGGGCGCTATCTGAAAACCAAGATGAACTGATGATCGTCAATCAAATGATTGAAGGCATGAAAGATACGCAACGATGCATCGCCGAGCTTGGTTGGCCCGACGGCAAGCAAAGCGTTCAACGACTGTATAAGGAGCGCGACAAGCTCAAGAAGCGTTTCAAGCGCAACCTACCCAAACTGCTTGGAGACGATCAACCATGAGCATGCCGCCCGACGAAGAGATCAAACGGGATATGCTGGCGAGAATGGCAAGCAAACTTGAGGCCTCGCCAAAATCAATGGCTTGGATGATTGCCAAATATAAAGAGGCTGAAGGCATCGACAACACCGCGGTTGCTCGTTTCCTCCATGTTGGCGAAGAGCAATTACTCCACCTCGCGCTCTGCAGTCGCCCACGAGTTGAACTCTTCAACGAAGACATCGAATCGATCGCCGATCACTTATCCATCGAACAACGACCCCTTCTCGAGCTTGTGCGTCATGTGGAAGCGCTCGAGTCGTTTCAATATGCCTCGCAAGCCGGGAGTTCACAGTGGCTTGCCGCGGCTCGTGATATCGCCGAAGAACCCACGTCTGCTTATGATGTCGATGTCGAAGGCGCCGAAGACGAAAAGCACGACAATATCCTGGACGATGAGCAATGATCCCCGGGTGGCTGTCTGAAGCGGCGGACTACTTTTGGACAATGGCGGGACCGCCGCAAGCATCTCCTCGCGATCTCACATCCGCGGCGCCGCGAGGATTCGTCGTCGATCAACAAATCATCCTTGGGCTGTGTATCGACGGCATTCAGCGTTGGTTTGCCAGACGGCAGTGCGACGTCCGGTTTCCCGAGCCCGACCGCGGGTTGCGCGGGTGCCTTACCGCGGTCGGTGGAAGTGCCATCATCTTCATCGATGGCGCCGACGGAGCAGCGGAACACCGTTTCACCTTCGCCCACGAAATCGCGCATTTTCTTTTGGATTACCGCTTACCCAGGGACCGGGCAGTCAAATTGCTCGGGCCATCGATTTTAGAAGTCCTGGATGGAATCCGGCGACCAACAGAAGCGGAGCGGCTCGACGCAGCGATCAACGCCTGCCCGCTGGGCCTCCACTACCACTTGCTCGACCGCCGCGAGCGGACCGGCCACGTCTCGGCGGTTGAGTCAAAGGCAGACCAACTTGCCTGCGAACTGCTCGCGCCCGATGAGGAATTGGAACTCCGGTTTGGTTCCCGGCACCTTTCCGTCGTCGAGCTCAGCCACGAACTCGTCCAGGTGTTCGGGCTTCCTTTGTCGGAAGCGACCAGATATTCCACGAAATGGACTCGGGCTCGTCAAGGTCCGAGCCCGCTCGTGCGTATCGTGTAAGTCCGGATAACAACATGATGAGCCCCGCCGCGACAGAAGTCCAAGATGAATACCTGACTACGTTTGGCGAGCCAATAACGAAGACGCTCGACCTTTCGACATGGCGCCAGGCGGGCCGGCTTGGTGATCTCTACGGGCAGCTTCAAAAGGAGGTGGCGGTCGGTCAATCGCTTGAATTGGCCGCGCGAAAGGCGATCCGCGAGAAGATATTCCCCCGGCTAAGTAAACAACCGAACGCGCCCCTGGGCGCAGGCATCTACAAAGCGAAGGAGAGTGAGATCGAGGCTATTCAGCGGGGGTTGCTTTTCACAGGCGCGGTAGAAGCATGTGATGGCATCGCGGCAAGTCATGAATCGCTTGCCCTCGCAATCACTCAAATTGGCGTTTGCCTCGTTTCGTACCACGCCGACCGCGGCTCCTGGGTGCACCGCCTATATCAGCGAGACCTCCGGGAATCACTGGATGACCCGGCGAAGTTGGCCGCGGACCTCATCAATCGCCGCCACGGGCGCGACGACAGTGCACGATCTTTCGGCATCGACTCGGGCCGCCTCGCCCGTCGTAGTGTTCTCGCTTATGCCGAACGGGCAGCATTGGTTCAATTTAGTGATGCACGTTGGCGTATGGGTCGCGGCAGTCCGACGCCTGTTGAGCTGCTTGCCGGCTCGGGGAGCACGGAGCTCATTCTATCGAGCATCGACCTACTCAAGCGACTCATACTCGATCACCAGACAGTCTTGTTTGTCCCATCATCGATTGACCAGCGCGGTATTTCGACGATTGCCGGCGCGCTGAAGCCACTCGAATACGGCATCGTGATAGCGATGACCGACCGGCTATCTTCAATGATCGAATCCCACCACTACTCGCCCGACATCGCGAGAAGCCTTCGCAAGTTCGTCAACGAGATTGGGCCGAAAATGGTCATCGGTTGCTATCGAGCGTCGGAAATCGGTCCGGCGCGTCTCTTCTACGCTCACGTCGATCATGCTCACGAAGCGGCCCAGATCGCGATGGCTGATAGCCGTCTGCAAGCGCACCGTGGATACCCAGTGCTGCTCGATCTCGCGGCGGAAATCTGCCGGACGAGCTTTGGCCAGGGCGACTTCATCGCAACGTTGCAAGACGCCTATACGACCGCCGGACAGCCGTATGAATTTCATCAAGAATTCAGCCCAGGGCGATAAGACTCGTCGCGGGAGAGGGAATCGATAATGGCGGAAGAAGCCGTAGATGGAATCTTCGATGCGGCAGGTGGTCGGCTTCGTGACCAGATTGCCCAAGCCGGCGGCGAATGGAAGGAGCCTGCCGCATTCAAAGGATCGGTCGGCCGCACGACCTTTGACGCCCCCGACAGCGAGGATAATTCGATCACTGTACTTCTGCCGCACGGCAATCTCCAGGCGCTCCCCTCGCAGGCGCTCGTCCGCATCGTTAGCCAGCCCGATCAGCGGGAATATCTCGGCGTCGTCGTCAAGGGACCGTTCGCCGAACCAGACGGATTACGCCCCGATTCGCATCTCGTGATCACGACGACGATCCATGGCGGCATGTTCATGCCCAGCCATCACGGCCGAGTTCACATTGAATTGCTCGGCCAGCGAGTCGACAAGGTCTTGCAACCGCCGCAATTTAGGCCGCTGCCGAACAGTCCCGTGTTCGTGCTCGATGAGTCCGAAACGGCCGATGTGCTGCGAGTGCGCGGCGATATTCGTATTGGGCTCGCGGTCGGACACACCAAGGTCGAAGTCGCCATCCCGTCCACCAGCAAATCGGTCCTGCCCCGGCACACCGCGATCATCGGCACTACCGGCGGCGGGAAATCGACCACGGTCGCCGGGTTCATCGCTCAGGCGCAAAAGGCCGGGCTCGCCGTCGTATTGCTCGACGTTGAGGGCGAATACACGTTCCTCAACGAACCAACTGATGACAAGACAATGGTCACGCGCCTCAATCAAGTTGATGGTCGACCTCACGGTGTGACCGATATGACGCTCTATCACTTGGAGGGCCGCGAAACCGCAAATCCACATCATCCGAATCAGAAGCCATTTACCCTCAAGTTTTCAGACCTCTCGCCATACGCAGTCATCGAGATCCTCGATCTCTCGGACGCGCAGCAAGAGCGTTTCCAGCTCGCCTACGACACGACAAAGAAACTCCTTAGAGAACAGAATCTTGTTTCTCCCGTCGACGATTCCGAAATCGACGAATTCGAAGGCGGGTACCCCGGTATGCGGCTCGATCACATGATCGATGTTTGCGGTGCGTTCTTGTCCGCTTTACAGAAGGTAGATACTGCTTTCATATCAACCGACTTCAAGCGCAAAGGCGCCGAACTGACAAGAGAGGTCAACGCGCAAAAGGAACGGACGTCCCACCCGGTGAGCTGGCTCGCGTTGATCGGTCGCTTGCGCCGACTGCATCGTCTTGGCGCGTTCGATAGCGCCAATGCCAAATCACTTGATTACCAAATACTGCTCGAATCAGGTAACGTCGGCGTCATTGACCTTTCAGACACTGAATCCGCCGATCTCAACAACCTCGTCATTACCGCCATCCTGCGCGGAATCCAGAAGGAACAGGAGCGGCTCTACGCTGAAGCCGAACGGGGTCACGACGCGATCCCGCGCACGCTCGTGATCATCGAGGAAGCGCATGAATTCCTAGCCAAGGAGCGGATAGACAGGATGCCGCATCTCTTCGCCCAGGTCGCGCGAATCGCCAAGCGCGGCCGCAAACGATGGCTCGGTCTGGTCTTCGTCACCCAGCTCCCGCAGCACCTCCCGAATCAGGTCATTGGGCTCGTCAACAACTGGGTCATTCACAAGATCAGCGACGCGAGCGTGGTCACCACGCTCAAACAATCGGTCAGCGGCATCGATGAGAGCCTGTGGACCAGACTGCCTGGACTTGCCCCTGGCCAAGCTATCGTCAGCTGCACCCACATGCACCGGCCGGTCTTGACCGCCATCGACCCCACTCCGGCCAAACTGCGCATGGTCGACTAGCGCGCCGCTTCGACTCAGGCTATTGCTGCACTAACCGGCTATGGGACGTCCCGATCTACGAAATGCACACCCCTATCGCCCGAAGTTCGTTGAGCGCAGTTCGTGCAAGCGCGCCGATACAATGATCAGTTCGCTGGGCGAATGGCAATCTGCTGCTGGCTACGGAGAACCCGCCTTTTCGACAAATCGAGGGCTGTCGTCGGCCGTCATTGCTTCGCCGATCAAGGCAACTGGCATCGCTCCAAAGCTCAGAAAGCGGTCATGGAAACCTCGCAGGGAGAAGCGTAGCCCTTCCCGCTCCTGGACGGCCCTGCGCAGGTCCCAAATCGCGTCGGTCCCGATCAGATACATCACTGCCGCGCCTGGGAACATCGAATTCTTGACCGCCTCCGACTTAGCCACGGCAGGCGACATTGCGGTTTCACGCACGTAGAAATCGGTTGCCTCGTCGAGCGTCATTGCGCCGGTGTGCATGGCACAGTCGACGACGGCTCGGGCCGCCATCCGCAGCCGGGTCTGCCGCTCGGAGAGTTGCTCGAGCGGCGTCAGGAACCTGGCCTCCTCCATCAACTCGGTCGCATAACAGGCCCACCCCTCGACCAGCGATCCGCCGCAGAACATCGCAATGCGCGAAGCACAATCGACGCCGGCGATCTGACCGACGCGCGATTCAGCGCGAAAGGCATTCCAATTCTGGACATGGTGACCGAGACCGCCGTGGTGCACGACGTGGTTGAGCTTGATCGCTCCATGGTGGCATTGGCGCAGTCGACGCTCCTGCTCTTCGGGCGGCATCTCCGGCTCAATGGGGGTGACGAGGTAACGATGGGTTTCACGCCGTCCGAACGGCGGTGGGCAGCGATAGTAGAGGTAGTAGAGCCCTTCGGCCGCTTCGCGATCCGAACGCGGAATCGGCACGTATTCGATCGGGAAGTCGGGCCAGGTCACGAGTTCATGCGCGATCGCCGTATCGCGTGCTTCATTCCAGATTCGGGTGTATGTCGCGTAGTAGTCGTCGCGTGTCGGGTGATCCTTCGCGAGCGTTGCCAGCAGTTCTTCCCACGATCGCGCCGGATCAATTCGGGATGCTTGATCCACCATTCGCTCTCGCGCCTGGCCGAGTGCCCGCCGGCCGAATTCTTCGACCCACGATGCGTCGTGCCCCGGCGGCAGGCAGTGGCCAAGCGCCAGGTAGCGATCAAGCGTATCGCGGCCGCAAGCAAAGTCCTCGCTCGGGTTGTGGATGAGTTCGTTCTCAAGCCAGACCAGGTGCTCTTCGAAGGCGCGATGTGCGGTCGCCGCCGCATCGACGAAGCCGGGATCAGCAATCCCCCGGTCATTGGCCAGGATGCGCAGACCGTCGCCGAAGTAGGCGCGCCCCGCGCGCGCCTCACGGATCGCGCGTTCTGTCCAGGCAATCGGTGCTTCGCGGACCTGTCCCCTGGTTTGGGCGAGGAACTCGGGAAAAAGTCGCATCCGCGAGATAGCGGCCTCAACACGGTCGGCGAGAGGCTCGCTGTCGCGCTGAAAAAGGCTGATGACGCTGAACACCGCCTCACCGGTATAGAACGACGGATTGCCACCGTGGAACTGAGGCAGCTCGTCTTCCATCAGTTGGAGATCGAGGTGGTTGCCGGCGAGCAAGAGGTCGTGGCGCTGTGCTTGAGTGCACTCCTCTTCAGCGATTTCATCTAGCCGAACGCGAAGCTGCCTCCTTTCGCGGTTAGTGACCGCTATGCCGCCGTCGGAGCAATCGGGCAGTTCTCGGTCGTGGTCGTGGATCCCGATGAAGGTGGCGTTGACCGGTCTCCGGGCGTAATAGTGGGCGAAGAAATCGTCTAGCCAGGCATCAGCCTGACCATGCGCGTCGCCACTCATTGTTGCAACGGAAGCTCAGTCCAGCGCCGCTCGCGGAACGAGCATTCGACCGCGTTGATGATCTCTTGCACCGCGGCGCCATCGTCGAAATTCCCCTCGTTCTTCGGAGTCTCCGTCGTCAGCTCATCAAGAAAGTCGCTGATCAAGTTGGCGTAGAAAAGGGTGAACCAGGTTTCCCGTGGATGTCCGCCCTCCGGATAGAACTTGGCGGGCACGTCAAGTTCTTTGAACTCGACGTCGTCCGCGGTCGCCGCTTTGATCGTCTCGGCGACTCCAAACTCTTCGACCAGACGCGTGATGATCGCCCCCTTTGAGCCGTAGAGCCGGACCTCGATGCCGGGATAGTTGCCGACCGTGACGAAGCTGGTTTGGACCGAGCCAATGGCGCCGTTGGCGAACTCGGCAAGGAAGATATCGCCATCGTCGATGTTCATGCGCATCTTTGTGCCGGTGGCGCGAACCATCCGCTCCGGGATGAAGTTCTTGAGGGTACCGACGACAGACGTCAACTCAGACCCGACCATGTAGCGGGCGAGGTCGATCACGGGCGCTCCGTACCCTTCGAGAGAGGAGACTTGGATTTCTGACTGATCAGCGTCGAGATGCACCTGCCGAAGCGGAACCTCGGGGTCGAGCCACTGCGAGTTCTGTTCGTAAGCGTTGTAGATGAACGGCTGGCCGCAGAACCCCTCGTCGACCAACGCCTTCATGTAGCGCATGGCCGGGGAGTAGCGGAAGGTAAAGCCGAGTTTTGTCTTGAGACCCTTCTTCTTCGCGATCTCCGCAGCGCGCATGGTATCGCGGAAGTCGAACGCCACGGGTTTCTCGCACAACACGTGCTTACCGGCTTCCAGTGCCGCCATCGAGAGCTCGAAGTGGGTGTGGCTTGGGGTACAAACGTCGATCACGTCGAGATCGTTGCGTGTAACAACTTCCCGGTAGTCATCGCTGACCACCGCGGCGCCAAACTGCTTGCCCGCCGCCTCCGCCAATCCTCGGTCGACGTCACAGACCGCGATGACCTCCGCCCGCGGATCACGTGTCCACCCCGGCAGATGCGCCCGTTCCGCCCAGCGACCGGCGCCGAGGACACCGACTCGCACTCGACGTCCTGTGATTGGCGAGCTCACGGTCCTGTCTCCTTCTTATGTCATTCTGAGCACTTCACTTCGTCATTCTGAGCGAAGCGAAGAATCTCAGCTCCCCGGCGCTATCGCAGGTGGGGGTCGTGCCTGACCAGTGACTCGATGATCTCAGCCGCCTCGGCGAGCGAAACCTCGCTATCGCCTGAATGCCCGTTCCCGTTCCCGACGTAGTGGATGAGCACGGCCTCACGAGCAACCGCGACATCGCCGAAGCGCACGGCATCAAGCAGCGCGCTGTGGAAGCCGACGACGTCTTCGATACCAGCATGGTGGTGCTCAATGCTGCTCAGAATCAAGGCGCTCATCTGCCCGTCGAGACTCGACCACAGCTCAACAACTCGTTGTGCGTCGGCGCCCTGAATAAGTAGCCGGTGGAATGCCAGGTCGATCCCGATCAAGCGAGGAACGTCGGCCGGTAGGTTGAGACGAGCCATCTCATTCAGCAGGTTATCGAGGGCAGTAAACGTTGAGGCGTCGAGCTGGTCGTAACTAGTGGTGATGGCGAACGCCTCAAGGAGGGCACGAGCACGACAGAGATCGAGTGCGTCCTCACGCGCTAACCGGGTGACGAAAGTGCCGCGACGGGGCTCGCCACGGACAAGACCGCGCCGTTCGAGGATCAAGAGCGCTTCGCGCAGCGTTGTGCGACTGACGCCGAGCTCGTCGCAGAGCTTTGTCTCGATCAGCCGCTCGCCTGGACGCATCCGGGTGGCGAGGATTGCGTCTTCGATCGAATGGGCGACGTCGTCGACCAATCGCAGCCCGCTTGGCCTGCGCAAGATTGCGATTCCGTTCGCACTTGATTTCTCCGCCGCTATCGCCATCAATACGTCCCTATCGCTGCTCGTACGCCGATCGCTAGATGCCATGCGACTTTCGCCTGCCAAGACAACGGTGGGCGCGGACGGCGCCAGAGTTGACAGGTCGCCCAGCCTCAGGCGATCGATCTGTGCGGATTGCCGATTGACGACTGTCGACAATCGGCATAGTATCACCGGGCAACCCGATGTCAAACACGAACCGCCGGCTTGGAGCGGGTGAGTGAACGTCATCTTCGACTTTTCGGATCGTGTCGCCATCGTTACCGGCGCTGCCCGCGGCATTGGTCGAGTGTTGACTCACTGTCTCGCCGATGCCGGCGCTCAGGTCGTGGCCGCCGACAGGGATGAAAAAGGTCTGACTGAAACCTGCGCGGAATTGCCGGCGCACCAAGTGGCATCGACTGTCGCCGACGTCAGCGCCGAGGACGGCGCCGCTCAAATCGTCGAAATAGCAATCGCGCGATTTGGGCAACTCGACATTTGCATCAACAACGCGGCGGTTGCCCCGCACGCTTCCCTCCTCGAGCAGCGAGTCGAGGTGTGGGACACCATTTACGCGGTGAATTGCCGGGGCACCTTCCTGATGACCCGTGCGGCGGCGCGAGCAATGATCGATGGCGGCCGCGGTGGAAAGATCGTCAACTTTTCGTCGGGCGTGAGCCGGCGGGGATCGCCAGGCGCCGCCGCCTACGCATCGAGCCGGGCTGCGGTCGAGAGTTTCACGCGGGTGGCGGCGATCGAGTTGGCGCCACACGGCATCCTGGTGAATACCGTGAGTCCCGGGCTGATCGACACGCAACCAAAGCCGCTGCCGCCGAGGATGGCCGAGGCGCTGGGACGGAGAATTCCGACGCTTCCCCTGACACGCTCAGGGGAACCCGAGGAAGTGGCATCGGCCGTCTTATTCCTTGCTTCGGATGCGGCAAGCTACATCACCGGCGAGGTCGTCAATGTCGACGGCGGCGCGGGGGTGGGGTCTCGCTTTGACGGCGGGCCGATTGTCGACGACGACCCGCGGTACGACTGGGTTTCGAGCCGCGACCATGCGGCCACCGGGCCGGCTGACTGACGCCGGCTCCACGACTGGTCCGGAAGCAAGGGCTTCCGGCAATACGCGACGCCCGGCGTGGGCAGTCGCCTGAGTCGCGCGAAGCTGCCACCCGGCGCCTTCGCACATTGAACCGGAGGGCAAGTCATGGACGACGTTCGTGATCGGGACCGGCGGAACATCTTGAGACGGACGACCAACCGCCGCACGCTCTTGAAAGGCGGAGCGGCCGCGCTTGCGCTCAGCCGGCTCGACCTTGCGACAGCCGCGGGCGGAGCATCGCCCCACGTTGCCCGCGTGCTCAACCAAGACGTCCAACCGGGCGGTACCTTGACCTATGGTCTCAGCTTCGACTTCGACGGCACGCTCGACCCCGGTGTGACGAACTTCGACTCGACGATCCGGGTAACGCTCAACATCTGCGAGCCACTCGTCTGGATGCCTTCGGCGACTGAGATCAAGCCGGGTCTGGCCGAGTCATGGGACGTCTCCCAAGACGGCAAGGAGTACACCTTCCATCTGAAGAAGGGTGTGACATTTCACGACGGGACGCCGTTCAATGCCGATGCCGTGAAGTTCACCTTCGACCGTGTGATTGCGGCGGACAAGGCGACTGCCAGTGGAGGCACGCCCGATCCCAATACGACGATCACTCCCGGACAGGCGCACGATCAGATCGGTACCTATGACCACTCCGAGATCATTGACGACTACATGATCAAGATGGTACTCAGCCAGCCATTCTCGCCCTTCCTAAGCGGGCTCAATGGCTATCTCGGTATCGTCTCGCCGACCGCCGTCCAAAAGATGGGCTTGGCCGAGTTCGCCCGTGCTCCAGTCGGCACCGGTCCCTATAAATTCAAGGAGTGGGTGGAGGCCGATCATGCCACGATCGAGCGAAATCCCGATTACAACTGGGGTTCGTCCTTCTTCAAGCACCCGGGGGCGGCCTACTTCGATGAAATCATCTACAAGATCATTCCCGACCCGGCCGTTCGCACCGGCACGTTGACCTCCGGCGAGACCCAATATATCGACGAAATCGATCCACTCCAGGTCGAAGACCTGAAGTCCAACAGCGACCTTGTCGTGATTGACCAAGGGCAGCCGGGATCAGGTCGGACCCTGCTTGTCAACATTTCACGGCCAGACCGGCCAGTGGCAGATGCGAAAGTGCGCCAGGCATTGCAGTACGCCGTCGACAAAGATGCGTTCAACCAAGCCGTATTCGCTGGATTGAACGCCCCGGCAGCCAGCCCCCTGATGAAGGTGACCTTAGGCTACGATCCGGCCACCGAGCAGATGTTCAGCTACGACAAGTCGAAAGCTGAGTCGCTGTTGGAGGAGGCCGGCTGGGCTAAGGGTAGTGGTGACATGCGCGAGAAGAACGGGAAGCCGCTGTCGCTCTACTTTCCGATCATCGACCGCCCAGTTGACAATGCCATGGCGACCTCCTTGCAGGGCGCATTCCGCGAAATCGGGATCGATATGACAGTCGAACCAATGGAGCGCGCTCGCTATTTGCAGACCTGGAAGGAGGAGAACAATTACGACGTCTCCTTCATGTGGTTCTCTTACGCCGATCCGGACGTGTTGCGCACGATCTTCTATTCAAAGAACATTGGCGCCTTCAACCGCGCGCAGTACAACAATCCGGACGTCGACAAGATGCTTGAAGACGCCGCGGCCAGCAGCGATCCCGAAGTTCGCAAGGACCTGTATTCCAAGGTCCAAAAGCAGGTGCTCACGGACGCGGTCGTCGTCCCACTCGTCGATACGATCGCCCATAACGCCAAGCAGAAGAAGCTGGCGGACGATTTTCTCGATTTCCTGGCATCCTATGTTTGGATGAATGACGCGCACTTCGCGTAGCGAATAGGCATTAGCCGTCAGGTATCAGGCGTCAGGTGAATCGCTTCGGTCCTTACCGCCTGACGCCCGACGCCTGACGCCCGACGGCAAGAAATGCCATGACCACATACATCCTCCGCAGAATCTTACAGTCGATTCCAGTGCTGTTGGGAATCAGCATCTTCACGTTTCTCATGGTCCATCTGACGCCCGGGGACCCGGTTTACATCTTCGCCGGCGATAAGCCACTGACGGAGGAGCGCGCCGCGCAGATTCGGGCACAATATGGCCTCGACAAGCCGCTCTGGGAACAGTATCGCGACTACATGGTGAATCTCCTGCACGGGGACATGGGACGTGGCCTACACAGCCAGCGTCCGGTGACCGACACGATCCGCGAAGCGCTCTGGCCTACAATTCAGCTGACCCTTGCCGGGCTTGTCGTCGCGCTCTTGCTTGGCGTCACGCTCGGGATCCTCGCGGCACTCTTTCACAACAGTTGGATCGACACCGGAGCGATGGTCCTGGCGCTGATGGGCGTCTCTCTGCCAGTCTTCTACCTCGGTCTGCTCCTCCTCTTCACCTTCTCGTTCTACTGGCACATCTTCCCGGCGACTGGGCTCGGTGGCGTGAAACATCTCGTGCTGCCGGCGATCGTGATCGGGTTTGCGTCTTCGGCCTACCTGGCGCGCCTGGTGCGGTCTTCGATGTTGGAGGTGATGCGGCTGGACTTTATCATCACCGCGCGGGCGAAAGGATTGCGTGAACGAGTTGTGGTCGTGAACCACGCGCTCAAGAACGCGCTTATCCCAGTCGTAACCTACTTCGGTCTGCAACTGGCCGGGCTGCTGGCCGGCGCGGTCGTCACCGAGACGGTCTTTTCTCGCCCCGGCCTCGGCCGGGTCGCGGTCACCGCGATCAACAATCGTGACTTCCCACTCATTCAGGGAGTCGTTCTGGTGACGGCAGTGATCTATGTCCTCGTTAGCCTAGCGATCGATCTCTCATACGCGGTGATCGACCCGCGGATTAGGTACTCGTAGCCAAGGGGACAAGGTGACACAGCGGGTGGCGGCGAGCAGTCAGGAGCTAGCGCAGCGCGCCGAGGTCGGACTCGGACGAATGGCCAAATCGCGCGGGCTAACGCGCGACGCGCTTCATCGGTTGGGGCGGAATCCCGGGGCGGTGGCAGGCGCGATTGTGCTGACGGCGATTGTGCTGCTCGCAGTCTTTGCCCCGGTAGTTTCGCCGTACGACCCGATCGAGCAGAACAGCCAGGCGATCCGGGCTCACCCGAGCCGTGACCACCTTTTCGGCGCTGACACCTTCGGCCGGGATGTGTTCTCGCGCGTGCTTTATGGCGGGAGACAGTCATTGCCGGTCGGATTGGTTGCTGTTGGCATCGCGGCAGTCGTCGGCGTCACCTTCGGCCTCATCGCCGGCTATCGCGGCGGCTATATCGACAGCGTCATCATGCGTGCTGTCGATATGATGCTGGCGTTCCCAGGCATCCTGCTGGCGATGTCACTCGTCGCGATCCTCGGCACAAGTCTCTTCAATCTGATGCTGGCCGTTGGAATCGCCTCGATTCCGGAATACACGCGGGTGGTGCGCGGCTCAGTCCTCTCAGCGCGAGAGATGGAATACGTGACGGCGGCGCGGGTGAGTGGCGCCCGCGACCGCGCGATCATGGTGCGCCACATCCTGCCAAACGTCTTGCCGCCGATCATCGTCCTGGCCACCCTCGGCATTGCCGGGGCGATCATCCTCGGCTCGACCCTCTCATTTCTCGGTCTCGGCATCCAACCCCCCACCGCCGAGTGGGGCAATATGCTCTCCGACGGCCGCTCGATGATGCGCCACTACTGGTGGGTCTCCTTCTTCCCCGGCCTCGCCATCATGCTCACCGTCCTCGCCATCAACCTTCTCGGCGACGGTCTCCGCGACACGCTGGATCCCAGATTGCGGAATCGGTAGCAGCGTCTCAATCCGCGCGTCATGTGCACGTGACGAAATCGGGGCGTAGTCTGCTCCTGTTGGACATAAGCAAACGAAGCATCGCGGAGAAGAGGGGCGACGTGACCGAACGCCTGATCAAAGCGAACGGCGTCGAACTCTGCACAGAAGCTTTCGGCGATCCGGCGGACCCGCCGATTCTGCTCATCATGGGCATCGGTTCGTCAATGCTTTGGTGGGAAGAAGACTTCTGCCGCATGCTCGCCGATGGCGACCGATTCGTGATCCGCTACGACCACCGAGATACCGGCCGATCGGTCACCTACGAGGTCGGGCATCCGGGTTACTCGAGCGCTGACCTCGACACCGACGCCGTCGGTGTACTCGACGCCTACGACATCCCGTCTGCGCACCTGGTTGGCGTTTCGGCGGGTGGAGGCATCGCGCAGTTGCTCGCCCTCGACTTTCCCGCCAGGGTCAGTTCGCTCGTCCTTATCAGCACTTCCCCAGCGACCCCTGGCCACCGCAATCTCCCGCCGCCGACCGAGGAGTTCCAGCAGTTCGTGAAAACGGCTCAGGTGGACTGGTCGGATTCAGAGTCGGTGATTGACTATCTCGTTGGCTACTCGCGCGTGCTCGCGGGAACCAAGCGCCCGTTCGACGAGACGCCAATCCGCCAGCTCATCCGCCGCGATGTCGAGCGCGCGCGCAACTTCGCGGCCACGCAGAACCACAACATTATTCCCGACGACGAGCGGAGCCACGAGCCCCTGTCCTCGATCACGATGCCGACGCTGGTCATCCACGGCACAGCCGACCCCATGTTTCCGCTCCCCCACGAGCGGGCGCTTTCGGATGAGATCCCTGGCGCGCGATTGTTGACCCTGGAATGCGCAGGTCACGGAGTCGAGCGACACGATTGGCAGACCATCGTCAACGCGATCATTGAGCACACCGATAGAGCCACTAAGACAGCCTGAACCGTGACACCAGTGCCGGAAATATGACTGCTCTCGCCGGCGGTGAACGAAGTCGCTCCACACCTCACTCTCGGTAAACTGCTCTAGCCGGAAACATAGAGAATCAAAGCTCGGGTCGCTGTCGTTCACGAGGTCGCCGAGGACTTGGCCGATGATAGCGGCGAGGGAGAGGCCGGGTTTCGAGTGGTATTTACCGTTCAAGCGGAGGTTGTCGATCTTCGTGATCTGCGAAAATCGGGCGAACATGGACGTCGCGATGACCATTTTCGACAAGGTCTAGGTTGCGTAAAGGATGCCCTCATGGCCGAAACTCGCTGGGCGCGGATGCTGCGGCGCGTGCGCGCATTGCACTCTCAATGGAATCAAGTAACGACCGACTTGACGCTCGACCAAGTCAATCACCACGAGCGCGAAGGCGTCTTGCCGATCGCGTTTTCGCTCCATCACTACGTGCTCATCGAGGACCACACGGTCGCCCGCCGTATCTATGATGAACCGCCAATATGGAAGCGTGACGGTTGGGAAACACGCGTCGGCGCCACGGTCCCATCCGTCACCCGTGGGACCCCGATCGCGGTCGCGGAAACGTTGCGGTTCAACGATTACGATGCCTGGCTGGGTTATCAGGCGGCTGTCTTCTCGCGGACTGAAGCGAGTCTCGAATCGCTGGCCGACGAACGGTGGGATGACATCATCTTCGAGATGCTACCCGATCAGCTCAAGGACGGCTTTCTCGACCTCGTCGTTGGCGACGCTCCCGTTTGCCTTGGCGACATGCTCGACGTGTTCATCACGAACCACGGTAGCCGCCATCTCGGCGAAATCGAACATGCGCGGTCGCTCATCGGACTCAAGGGAGTCGGCTAGGGGCACAGATACAATCTAGGGCGATGCTCCAACCGGCCATCAGGCCGCAATCGGCACCGAACCACGGGAGACGAGATGATGGCAACCACCGAAGCGAAGAACGCGAACCCTACGTGCGCGCAGATCAAGCTCGGCGCGACGTACGAAGGAGCGCAAGGTCTCAGCTATTTCGAAGGCGTATCGGCGCAATCTGTCGGCTCCGCCGCGCTTTGCATGCACCTGCTCACGATTCCGCCGGGCGTTCGCGCAAACGCTCATCTCCACGAAAACCACGAAACCGCGATCTATGTCATCAGCGGGCAAGCCGAGATGTGGTACGGCGAGCAGCTTGAGCATTACATGTTCCTCGAGCCGGGCGACATACTCTATATCCCCGCAGGCGTCCCGCACCTCCCGGGCAATCCGAGCTCCACTGTGCCGGTCACCGCTGTCATCGCCCGCACCGATCCTAATGAGCAGGAGAGTGTCGTCTTGCGGCCGGAATTGGATCAACTGGCTCCGCCGCGAGCGGCGCACGCGTCGTAAGTCGGCGTCTAGTGCCGAGCTCTCGTAGAACCGCGTGGCAACATATACGGGCCGCTGGTCGAGCCCGCGCTCAATTGGCGTGTTTTCGTGTGGGAAAGGAAGTTGAATGTTCCGCTTTGACGGCAAGACCGGCATTGTCACCGGTGGCGCCCGTGGCATTGGCCGGGCGATAGCCGAGCGCCTCTCGCGCGACGGCGCACGGATCATGGTCGCCGACATCGACGAAACGACGGCGCAAACGACCGCGAGCGATCTCGGCGATCAGGTCATAGCCCAGCAGATGGACGTCACGTCCGACTCATCCTGGAACGCAGCCGTGGAGCGCGCGCTGAGCGTGTGGGACAAGATCGACATCCTCATCAACAACGCCGGCATCGCCGGTCGTTCCGCCACCGTCTGGGACTACACCGTCGAGGAATGGAACCAGGTGATTGGGATCGATTTGACCGGCGTGTTTCTCGGTTGCCGCGCGGTTGTGCCACGCATGATCGAGGCAGGCTATGGCCGGATCGTCAACATTTCGTCCGTTGCTGGCAAAGAAGGAAACCCAAACGCCGCGCCCTACTCAGCAGCCAAAGCGGGCGTAATCGGCCTCACCAAATCGCTGGCCAAGGAAGTCGCGACAAAGGGCATACTCGTCAACGCGATCACGCCGGCCCCGATTGAAACCGAGATCTTGAAGCAAATATCTCAGGAGCACATTAATTACATGCTGAGCCGGATTCCGATGGGCCGCATTGGTCAGCCTGAAGAAGTCGCGACCCTCGTCGCATTCCTCGCCTCTGATGAAGTCACCTTTTCCACTGGGGCGGTATTCGACATTTCCGGCGGCCGCACAACGTACTAATACGCTGAGCCGAGGCGTTTGCCTCGACCCGCTTCATTCCGACTTCGCCGCTACAGTGTCGGCGCCGTTCGGGCTCTCCACGGTCGACAGGCGTTCTTGCAGCTCCAAGTGCTGTTTGTCGAGGTTCTGGTATTTCTCTTTCAGCTCACGCAATGTCTCGTCCGATTCTTCTTCCGCCTCGATGATCGCATTGTCTGCGTTCTCTATGGCACGGATGATCTCATCGAGCTTCAGTTGCATCGCCATCGCGTCGCGATTTTGCGTGTGCTGAATCAAGAAGACCATGAGAAAGGTGATGATCGTCGTTCCAGTATTGATTACGAGCTGCCAGGTATCGGAAAAACCAAACAGCGGGCCGCTAATTGCCCACAGGACGATAACGCTCATGGCGATCAGGAACGCGACGTAGTGACCGGTGAGTTGAGCGACTCTTGTCGCAAACTTAGTGAACCATCGCGTCATCGCGTTTGCCTTTCTGTCAAACAAACTTAACCCTTGCAACACCAACCCTTCTAAGGCAATATACGTACCACGCCGTCAAACCGTTTTTTACTACATCACGAGTTGAGTTTCAGGCAGCGCTTCGACGAGCGGCACGGGAGTTGAGCGCAACCTGCGTACTGGCGTGCACGCGAGCCAAACAGCGCCGAGCGCCATCGACGTGCTCGCGAAGATCACCGTAAAGCGGAGACCAACCGCGCTGCCCAGCCAACCGCCCAGCAGGGCGCCGATCAACATCGCGCCGAATTCCAGCACCCGCATGCTGCCGTTGATCCGTCCGAGCGAGGTGGCGGGCGCGATTGCCTGGCGCAGGCTCAACTCGTCGATGATGTAGACGGTCGCTCCAGAGTCGGCAATGACCTGTTGAGCAACCAGCATGATCACGGTAAGAACCGACACGCCGGTCGCCAGCGCGATCAGCCCTTGTCCGGCGCCGGTGAGCACCAATCCCGCGATCATCGCCGGACCAATGCCGAGCCAGAGGGTGAACCGTTGGGCAAAGATTGATCCCGCGAGCGAGCTGATGCCGCCGACCGCGAAAATCAGGCCCAGGGCGCCGGGTTTGAATCCCAGCTCTCGGGTGACGAACAGCAAGTAGACAACGCCGTTGACGCGATAGCCGAATTGCAGCATCAAATTGGACACGGCCAAGCTTCGCAGCACCGGCTCTCGCGACAACATTCGGATACCGTCGGTGATCTCCACGCGGATGTGCTGTCGTTCCGCTTTCGGTTTGGGAGCCGTTTCCGGCGACTCGATTCGATGGATGAAATAGGCGGAAGCCAGAAAGCTGACCGCGTCGATGACAATCGCTCCTGGCGCCGTCATGATTTCGACCAACCATCCGCCCAAGCTGAACGCGGCGGTCTCCGAAACTGCTGCGCTCGCCGCAAGTTTGCTGTTACCCTCGACAAGCTCCTCCGAGTGGACCAAGCTCGGCAGATAGGCCTGATATGCCAAATCAAAAAAGACTGAGAAGATGCTCGTCAGCCCGGCAATGACATACAGATGTTCGATCCGCAGCGCATCGAAGAGCGCCGCAATTGGAACCGTCATCAGCAGGACAGCTCTTACGAGGTCGGACACAATCATGATCGGTCGCCGCGGCAGCCGATCGACCCACGCCCCGGCAAACAGGCTGAGGAGAAAGGCGGGAGCCATTTCTGCGATTCCGAGGAGGGCGATTTGGAACGCGTTGGCATGGAGCGTAAGGATCGCCGCGAAAGCCAACGCAGTCCGCGTGATCAGCGACCCAAATAGCGAGATCGACTCCGCCGACCACAGGCGAACGAAATCCTTATGAGTCCATAGCCCCGATTGGAATCGACGCACAGGCACTCCTCGTGAGAACCGGCGACGCCAGTCACACATGAGTACCGCCGCCCCAGTTTATTCCGTCCCGAAATCGACGCGCCTGGGTAGCCTACCACCCAATAGGACTTAGTGGCGTCACGTGCGATTGCGCATTCGGCGAGATAGCCGCATGATAGCGGCAGCAGGCAGCAGATGATGCCCCGAACAACGTTCATCCGGATGCGGTGGCGGTCCCGCCGGTGAGCCGACGCGATACGCAGCCCACGGTGTGGGCGCGTGACGAACCGGAGAGACGAAGCCCCGTGAGAGTACGAGTCGATCAACCACTCCTTCAGGAGGACCGGCTCATCCGTCAATCGGCCGCTGATCTCGCCGAACCGGTCGATGACGAACGCCCGCCAGTTTGCCCCCGGTGCCAGAAACGTCTGGTGATCCTTGCCACGCATCACAGCCGAGACACGGCGGGGCATCGCGTTCGCCGCCAATTGTGGGGATGTCCCCGCGGCCACGCGACCGTCTACCGTACGGGGGGATCGTTCGGCGGCATGGAGCTCCTGCCTGACGTCCTTCCTTAACCTAGGCCGAAATCGCGTCCGCGACATCGTGCGCCGCGGTCACAAGCCAAAGCCCGTCGACTTGGCGAGGGTGGGCGATGCCGTCGATCAAGACGAGCAGACAGCTGGCGCCAAGGAGAAAACCCGTCGCCCGCCCCCCGAGCCGAGGCAACTGCCGCAAGGATGCAGCAACGGTCAACGCCTTCCAAACTTTTGTAAGGGCAAAACAATCCGTGCTCATGACGCACATCACCAGTCACGCGCGAAAACGTCCCATCGAGCTGCAGTCGGCGACGTCCTTGCAATCTTGCCTTCACTCGAAGCCGAAGAAATCATCCAGCGTACGCACTGTGCTCAGTTCCACCAATGCGTCATCAAAGACATGCGCCTCCCTCGTCATCCTGCGCGCATACCTACCCCTCATCCTAATCCGCCACCCCATCGTCATCCTGAGCGACAGTCGAAGGATCTGTGCCTGCCAACTACCATCCTGTTCAGTGCCAGCAACCTCGACTTCTCTCCGATGAAATCCTGTGCGCTCTCGGGCGCTCGTAGCCTTGGAAGGGTTGGCAGGTCGTAGCCTTCCCGCTGGGTGGATTTAGCTCCAGGCGCCTGGACGCCGACTTTCATGTCGCGGGCGCCCTGCCCCGGCATAATCCCAAGGCGTGATGGGTTCTATGAGTGTCATTCAGCAGAACTTCAGCTATACTGGTTGGATCAAGTTCACATCGTGAAACGTGCACAGCCCGTTTCCGCGCCCGCGATCACGCCATTGCGCAGAGGTGTGAATTCAATGCGGTTTGCTGCCGCGTGTTTTTCCATTAGAGGCTGATTCGGTATGCCGTCAATGCCGCGATCCGGTCATCCCGCAGTGTTAGGAAGATCGGGATGAGCAACGGTGGCGCCGCGCTCGACTCAACGGGACGCCGAATTGACAGCACGAATGCTACCTGCCCCCGGTCACCCGCGACGACGTCGACCGCTTCTCCTGAGCCGCTCGGTTCCGCCTCGAAGAGCGCCTCGAACGCGGCGAGTGCCGCCTCAGGGCCGCCCTCGCGCGCAATCCCGCCTTCGGCGTATTGTCGAACTTGGCAATCCGGAGCAAAGAGAGTGTCAATCACAGCGGGGTCCCGCGAATTGATCGCGCGCACCATCTGCTCGACAATCTGGCCGGGCTGACCCATCGCTCCCGCTGACGCTGACCGTTCTCCCGTGCCGGCGAGCGGCACTCGGGCAGTGGACTTGCGGCCATTGGCAAGAACCATCAGGAATAAATCGAGAGCGGCAAATGCCTGCTCCGTGCCCGGTCCGAGAAAGACATCGTGTCGCGCTCCGATGACGGTCTCAACTCGGAACGTGGCCTTGGTCATCGTCGTTTTCAGCCGAACGACCATCTCAGGCGAAATATCGCCGCGTTGCCCACGAATGAAGATCGTTGGGCACTCGATTCTCGCCAAGATGTCCCAGTCTGATCTCGGCGCTGACGCCGCCGCGATGCGCTCAACAATGTCCAGGTCGTATCGCCAGCGCAGACTACCATCGTCCTGTTCGATCAGATCGAAGGGAATATCGTGCCGCGCGCGTGCGATCGAGAGACCGAGCGTTTCCCGGTAGTACGTCGTCGCTTCGTCGCGATTTGCGAAAGTTGGCGGAATCGTTTGGGCGAGCGCAAGGCGATTCGCCGCTCGCACTTCATTCACCTCGGGTGCGGTATCGCCGACGACCAGACCGGACAACAGCGATGGATGCCGGGCGGCCAGACGATAGGCGACGAGCCCGCCGTGCATCCGCCCGATCACCACCGGCCGAACAAGCCCGGTTTCCCTGATCAAACCGGCGACGTCGTCCGCCATCGTATCGGGATCGTACCCGGCAGGAGGATGATCGGAGCCGCCCCGGCCGCGCAAATCTGGCGCGATCACGCGCGACGAGCGCGCCAAATGGGCGGCGAGATTTGCCATCCCCTCGCCGGTTTGAAGCATGCCGTGAAGGACGACAACCGGCGGTCGAGTCGGCGACTTTGGCCCTTCCCACTCCAAGTAACAGAGTCTGATCCCGTTCGTGGGTGCTTCGCGCTCGGCTGGCAATTGGCGTTCGCCCGGAAGCCGGTCTACTCCCTTTTGCTCAACGGCTTCCGTCATACTTGCCTCCACTTAGGTGTGCTCACTTGACTATTAAGATGCAAGCGAAAGCATACCAACTGCCGCGGTCATTGGTCTGCTCACCGGGTTATCCTCGCGCTATCTTCGCCGCCTCGCCCAACTGCTCGATCGCTGTGGTAGTGAGCGGGTAAAGATTGCAAATGACATGGCCAACGCCAGCGTCTGCGTAGCCTTTCAGCCCGGCCGCGACTTCCGCGACGCCACCGCCGAGAAACTTACTGGCCTCGCCGACATTGTCAGGCGTCGAACCAAGCTCGGGGAATGCGACATTGAGTCCGGCGGTCACTTCGAGTGTGGCCGGGTCGCGCTCGACCTCATCGCAGGCTTTCAACATCGCTTCGCGCCGCTCGGCGATGGCGCTGACGTCACCGTGCCAGGCCGTGTTCCAGCTATCGGCGAACTTCGCCGTCAACTCCAACATTCGCGGTTTAAATGAAGCCACCAGAACCGGGATTTCGCGCGCTGGCCGCGGCAACATCTGACAATGCGGGGCCGAGTAATACTTGCCGTTGAAGTTCACCTCGCCCTTCTTGACGAGCGGGACGATGATTTCGAGCGCCTCTTCAAAGCGACTGACTTTGTTTTCAAACGAGAGACCGAACGACTCAAACTCCGGTTGATGCCAACCGGCGCCGAGACCAAGGATGATCCTGCCGCCGCTCACTTCGTCGAGCGTCACCGCCATCTTCGCCAGTACCGCAGGGTTGCGGAAGGCTGTGCAGAGCACGAGCGAGCCAAGCTCGATGCGCGTGGTCGCGTCGGCGAGCGCTGTCCAAATCGTCCAACCTTCGAGCACGCCGGAAGGCTCTTGATCCTTGAAGTGATAGAAGAGGTGGTCGTAAATCCAGACGGAGTCGAGTCCATCTGCCTCCGCCTGCAATGCCAGCTCACGGACTTGGCTGTACGCGAACGGGCGGCCGAGCTCCTCACGGTCACCAAGGGGCAAAATGACGCCGATTTTCATCAAGACTCCTTCTCGGATTCCTTGTCTCAGGTTCAATGGTTGGCCCGCGCGGCTTCGCTCGCCAAAGGCTACACTCTATGGCCGAGGCCGAATTCTCGCAACGCCCTCGACCTGGAACCGGCTTGGTTCGCCCAAGCCGGCGGTTGGACTGCACGACGCGGGTCACGGGAAGTCATGGTTTCGGGAACGGAAGAACGAGCGGCCGTTGTGGCGGCCCACGGACCGCCAAAACCGCCCCGCCCGGCTGGGGGCAGGTACGGCCGTGTGCTCAAGAACAAGCAGTTTCGCCTGCTTTGGTTCTCGCAGCTCTGCTCCGCGATCACTGCGTCGATATCTCAAGTCGTCATACCGCTTTTCGTATACGACCTCAGCGCCTCGGCTGGACTGCTTGGCGCGGTCTTCGTAGCACAACGCGCAGCACAGTTCGCGGTCACTCCAATTACCGGGGTTGTCGCCGATCGCTTCAACCGGCGCCGGATCATGCGAACGTGCGATCTCGCGCGCGCCAGTTTACTTTTCACGATGTGTTTCACAAACGAGGTCTGGGAGGTTGCGGCGATCGCAGTCCTGGTTTCCATCGCCACCGCGTTCTCCCGGCCAGCGGAGCTTGCGACCGTGCCGACGCTGGTTCCCGCGGAAGACTTGGTACCGGCTCTCTCCTTGTCTCAAGTCTCGTGGAGCATTACTGGGATCGCCGGACCAGCGTTGGGCGGAGGCATCTTCAGCCTTGTTGGGCCCCGACCTGCCTTTGGGCTCGAAGTAGCTGTCTACCTTAGCTCGTTCCTTTTCCTCTCTCGAATTCACATTGCGACCACGGTTAGCAAGGCAACCGGAGGGTTCGTCGCGTCCGCTTGGCGCGATTTCCTTGAGGGACTGCGTACCGTCTGGAGCATTCCGGTTGTGCGCGCGATCTCCGGAACGGAGGCGCTGTGGAGCTTGAACGCGGCAACGCTGAGCATCGCGACCGTCGTTTTCACAGAAGACGAACTTGACCTCGGCAACCGCGCCGGCACGATCTACAGCCTGCTCGTTGCGTCGATAAGCGCCGGCGCGGTCATCGGCGCGCTGATCGCTCATCGCGTCGAGGCGAATTTCGGCCGGGCCCGGTTGATGGTCGTCGGCTATCTCGGTCCATTGTTCCTTGTGCCTGTGATCTTCACTCCGCCGATGTGGTCCGTGTTCATCCTCTTTTTCCTTCTCGGCTTCACCGATGCCTGGGCAGTCATTTCGTACCAGTCGTTCGTCGCCGAAGCAGTCGACGATGAGGTGCGCGGCCGAGTGTATGCGACCTTGGGCGCGATCATCATGCTCGGCGCCGTGATTGCAAGCGCCGTCGTCGGCTGGTCGACCTCTCATCTCGGAGCATCGCTCACGATTGCCCTGTCTGGGTTGATTGTCGGAATTGGCGGACCACTGCTGCTCATTCTCTCGGGCGCGGGATCAGCCCTCAGAGCGCCGCGGGCAAAGACCGCGTAGCAACGCGAATCGAAGCGGCTCAAGTACAATGCCGCTGGTCCGCCGTCCGAGGCGGCGTCGGCAATAAGGGGCGGGAGAACCGTCAGAATGATTCCAATCTTGGGTCGTAAGAAGAAGCAATCTGAGCAACCAGCATCCGGCCCTGCGCTTTTGCCAAATGGCTGGAGGTTCTCGCTCAAAGGCTCGCCGCGGCACTACGACAACATCCACCAGATCATTGAATCGACCGGCGAAGCAAAGGTGTATTTCGGTGAGGCACTCGCGTATGAGCGCGGAGCCGGCGTGGCGCTCTGGAGAGTTAGCGCAACCGGTTTTTCTTGGTTGCCAAAGTTGTACGCGTGGTGGACCGAGCAGGAGCGGCTGGAACCGATCCAGTTCACATTTCATCTCTACATGCCCGACAACCCGAACTATCCTGCGATCGATCTGCGCGACAACACGCCGGATGAAGTCGCGGAGTACATCAAGCAGAACGCGCCGCGGACCTGACGGGACCTTTGCGCACAAGAAGAACCGCTCCGGACGTTTGTCCGGAGCGGTTGCATTGAGTCTCATGCGACGGATTCGATGCCTCTGAGTGCTATCGGGTCAATCAGCGCCGACCTTCATCTCTTGGGCATCCATCGCCGTTAGGACGGCGACGGGGGCGCGTTCTGGGTGAACCTTCCAACAATTCCCAACCGACTCCGTTGCGTTGCATCGTGCCGCGTCTTGCTCTCCTCGCAATGCCCATCCGAGTGAGCATCGCCACGGGCTCGGCCCACCAGCTTCCTCCGTCGGAAAAAGTCGCAAACGCGACAACATCGGACACCCATAGCGCCCCGGCTCCGCCGTTGGCTCCTCTTCCATGAGGGGCCGGCGTAGCTCGCGGCTCATGCCGAACACCTTTCGTTTATCCACGTTGCCGTGGCTCCGACCGTATTCCCAACCTCAAACGGGACGCCCCGAAGGAGCGAGGAAGGGCATTGCGGCCGGTTGACGCCTGGTCTGCTCGCACTATTCAGAACCAGGTCGTTCATGCAGTATATACCAACGCCCTGCCCGAAACGCGTGCGACCGGCCCCTCGCGCTCACCCGTATACTTCCGGCGCGCGAAACCGATTTCGACATGGTGAGGTGGACAAGGGCAAGTATGGACTACCTTTGGGTTGGTTTGGGCGGCCTAATCGGCGCAAACATCCGCCTATTCCTCAGCCGCGCGATCGCCGACCGAGCCGGTACCGCATTTCCACACGGCACCTTCACCATCAACATCACCGGGTCGCTTTTGATCGGAATCATCATGACCCTGCTGACCGAGCGCTGGGTCGCCGACCCAGCCTGGCGACTCGTCCTCGTCGTCGGTTTCCTCGGCGGTTACACCACCTTCAGCAGCTACACCTTCGAGGCGATCAATCTGTTCGAGCAAGGCCAAACCGCGCGCGGCCTCACCTATGTCTTCGGCAGCAACATCCTGGGTTTACTGGCGTGTTATGCCGGTGTCGTGATCGCGAGAGCGGCGGTGAGATAGCGTTCTCTCTCGCCAAGGTTTCCCGGGGAAACGTCGATCTCGCGCTGCCAAGCTAGCCGTCGGGCGTCGCCGGCAATCCGAAACGTCTGAACAGGCCGGGGTTTGTGAATCGCGTGAGCGACGCGATCGCATCACCTTCGATCGCAATCACCAAGATCGCGTGCGCCTCGTATGCGCCGTCATCGCTGTTTCGGTAGTAGACCGCGAACGCCGGCTGTCGGTTTGCCCGAATTGGAACGAGCCGGAATCGATCGAGGCGGCCAGATCCCGGTACAGTGGCGAGAAACTTTCCGATCTCGCCCCGTCCAACGTAGCGCGCCGGCTGCGGCGGCATCGTGAAGACGGCTTCTTCGGTCAGGATTGCCACCAGCGACGGGATATCGGCAGTGTGCCAGGCAGCAACCAGTCGCTGAACCAGCGCTTGTTCGGTTTCGTAGGTGGTTCGCGAATGCGGGCGAGTCACCCGGGCCGCCGTTCGCTCTTGCTCGAGCGTCGTACGGGCTCGCTGAAGCGTGCTATTGATTCCGGCGACGCTCGTCGCCAACATCGACGCCACCTCTGCCACGGAATAGCCGATGACGTCTCGAAGCAACAGGACGGCTCGCTGCCGAGGAGTGAGCAGTTGAACCGCGGCGATGAAGGCGAGTTCGACGCTTTCCTCCTGTTCAATGGTCTCTTCAGGACTCGATGGGCGCGGCAATAGCTCATCCAGGAGGAGATCTGGATACGGGTCAAGATGCACGTCCTCCCCCTGATCTCGCCCAGTTTCTGACCTCCCACCTTCGAAGGTTGACTGGAGAACCTCGCCTCGGCGGGCGCGCCGGGTCAACATCGTCAAACAGACGTTCGTGGCGATCCGGTAGAGCCAAGCGCGGAAGGGAGCACGCGGTTCAAACTGATCGATCTGACGCCAGGCTCGCATGAGCGTCTCCTGGATCGCGTCGTCGGCATCGTCAAAGGTTCCCAGCATCCGGTAACAGTGGACGTGGAGCTCGCGTTCGAGTGGCCGCGTCAATGCCGCGAATGCATGCTCGTCTCCCGCTTGCGCCGCGGCGAGGTGCTCGATTTCCAGCAACTTGCTTCCGTGGAGGATCGTTTTTCGCCTCTCAAGTTCTTGCACTTGGCGGCAGACGAGGCGCGGATCAGCGCCAACACCTCGTCTCGCCCTACGAGTTCAGGCCGCCGGAACCACGCCGAAACGTCTCAACTGCCCCAAAACCCGTACGATCCGACCTCACGTACCTTCATCGGACTTGGCGGCTCCTCGCACCGGTCGTCGATCTCGCGCTGGAAGGCGCGGAAGGACGCGACCTGCATCAGCGGGTTCTGGCCATCATCGGCTTCGATCGACGCAACATGGACAAAGCTGACGCCGTCCTCCTGGACGAAGGTGGCATAGTGAATGCCTGCCGGGGCGGTTTGGCGCAGTTCCTCGTAAACCTGTTTAACAAGCACTTCGTTTTGAGCGGCCTGTTCGGGTTTAACCTTGTAGCGCACCATTACTTGTCCCACGACTGTTCTCCTGATGTGTCCTCGCATCATTGCGCCAAATTCCAGCGCCTACCGATGAAACTCACCGAAGGCCACAAAATCATCGATGTCGGGTTGCGTGCCGGCTGATCCCGGAGCTACTGCGCTAAATACCCACCGTCGACCGGCAGCACCGCGCCGGTAATGAACGAAGCGTCATCGGAGGCGAGAAAGAGGATTGCGCGGGCGACCTCTTCGGGTTCGCCGATGCGGCCCATCGGGTGGGCTCTCTTGATCGCTTCTAAGTACTCGACACCCCCGGGCTCTTCCGGCAGCCGCTTGACGCGTTCCGTGTTGATCGTGCCCGGAGCAACCGCGTTGACGCGGATCCCCTGGTCCGCCCATTCAATCGCGAGGTGCTTCGTGATGCCGGTCGCCACGAACTTCGCTGGCCCGTAGGTCGATTGTCGCTTTTGGCCGGCCATGCCTGAGATCGAGGAGAGACAAACGATTGACCCGCCGCCAGTCTGGAGCATCGCTTCAATTGCGTATTTGCAGGTGAGGAACATGCCTCTGCCGTCGACCGCGATGACTTGATCCCAATCGTCGCCTGTCGACTCCGTGATCGAGCCCAAGGGAAGGATGCCCGCATTCGCGACGAGAATATCGACCTTGCCCCAGCGGTCGACGCCGGCTTGAATCATCAGCCGGGCGTCGGCATCGATCGAGACGTCGCCGGCTACCGCTTCGATCTCGGCCCCGCGGTCCGCGATCTCATCCATCAGCCCGAGCAGAGGTTGTTCCTGGATATCAGTGACGACGAGTTTTGCGCCTTCCCGGGCGAACACCTTCGCGGTCGCGCGCCCGATCCCGAACGAGGCTCCGGTCACGACCGCAACCTTGCCAGACAAGCGCCCCGGCTCGATAACTGCCTGATCACTCATCCGCGGTGTCTCCTGAACTGGTTACGCGATGGCGCGTTCAACCTCGAGCGTTCCCTTGGCGGCTGCTTTCTTGAAATGCTCGATCGTCTCGCGGACACCGTCCTCCAACGACCGCCAACCGGTATCGCCGAGGGCGGCCTCAAAGGCCGAGCGGTCGACATCCTCGGGAAAGGGCATCGGTTTGGATTCGAACGTAATCTTGCCGTTCATCTCCGGCGCGGCCAAAGAGATCGCGTTGATCACATCGTCCATCGACGCGTTCGTCCCGCCGAGGTTGAACACCGGCGCGCCGTCGAGGGGAGTTCGCACCACGTGAATGAAGGCTTTCGCAACGTCGTCCGCGTGCTGGTAGACCGCAGTTCCGCTGAACGAAATGTGATACGGTCGGCCGATGGCCGCGGCGAGCATCGCCTTCGTCGGCGTCGAGCTTATCCCCTGGTCGCGTCCTGGGCCGTAGACAAAATACGGCCGCAAGCCAACAGTCCGAAGCTGCCAGTCGCGCCAGTAAACACGGGCAAATCCCTCGTTCGCCTGCTTCGTCACGCCATAGAGTGTTTCCGGAATCAGCGGCGCGTCATGCGCGATAGCTCCGGGAGGATAGAGCTCGGGCGAACCGTAGACGCCGACTGAGCTTGCATAGACGAGTCCCTTGACCTGATCGGCATGGTTGCGCGCCGTTTCAAACACGATGGTCGTGCCGACGACATTCACGTTCGCGCCTTGGACCGGATTGGCGCGCACAAACGGCACTTGTAAGGCGGCGAGGTGAATGATGCGTGAGATCCCATGCTCGATGACGATCTGCTCAAACCGCGCCTGATCGGTAATGTCCCCTTCGAGGATGTTCACCTTTCCCAGCGATGCTTCGTCCATGATCAGCCGTAACCGATGCGGATCGCCCGGTAGATCGTAGGTATAGACCTGGTTTCCTTCGGCGACCAGCCGCTTGACCGACCAGGCGCCGATACACCCCAAGGCGCCCGTGACCAAATATCGTTCCTCAGCCATCAGCCCGTCCCATCAGTTTTCAACGTGTTCAACCTCGTGGCACAAATGCGATCGCTCGGCCTGGCCCGCCGGACGAGCCCTCGATCTTGACCGGCAGGAACATGAAGTGCGCCGGCTCATCTGGAGTCGGCCAGCTAGGATCACGTTGCAGCACGAATGATGACGTGATATAGGCGGCGCCGTCGGGCATGTCAACGTAATGGCGATCCCAGTCGCTGCGATAGAGCACGATTTCGTCCTCGCGCAGCTCGCCATGCTCCGCTTCCCACCGTTGAATGTGCTCGGGCAAGATCTCCGGACCGACACCCGGCTCGCCGGTGTCAGTGAGCTCGCTGACATCGATAACCGCGGCCGGCCCCATCAGCCGTCCTAATTCAATTTTGTCGCCGGACTGCAGCCCGCACTCGTTGGCATGCGGGAGACCTGAGTCTGGCGGGGGAGTGAAGTGGGCCGGGGGGTCGAAGTGAGTGCCGCAATGCTCGTCGAGTGTCAGCCACGCGGTGTGATAAGGGCCGCGGAAACGGTGAATTGGCTGAACCTGATCGCTGCGGCTCGCATACCAGTTGTAGTCCTTGCGCTGAAACGGCATATGCGTCGGCCAGACAGGCGGCGACCGCTCCGCCAGGGTCACGGTCAAGTCGATCAACTCAGCCTTGGTGAGCGCGTCTGCAACTGACTCGAGCCCGGCCAAGGATCCGGAAAGCGGTGAGGTCACGCGCGGCCTCCGAGAACTTGATTGCCGGACCGAAGAAAATCTCTCGACACAGCCACGTGCCGGAAGAATCTCACGGGACTCATCGCTCGGCAACAGACGCCCCCTACGTCTTGCCAAACACTCCGACGTCATGTTCCGCGCTCCGCCCCGTCCGGCTGACGCTCCCTCCCCGTCATGCCAAGCGCTCCCCTTCTCGTCATTCTGAGCGAAGGCGAAGAATCTCGCCTTGCCCACCATCCTCTTCAGTAGAGCCAGTTGCCTCGACTTACGCTCGGCATGACGAGGGGAGTGCTCAGCTTGCCGGGGAAAAGACGCGGCATGAGCGGAGGTTGAATGGGCACCATCTTCCTGAGTAACAACGATCGAACGGACTACTCCGTCCGTGTCTGCACCTTTTCGAGCCTGAGCGCGAGCACATTTAGCAGGAGCGCTGCCAACAGAATGATGCCCTGGAGCGCTTCCTTGAAGTAGAAGCTGATGTTCGGCAGTAAGTTGAGACCGTTGTTTAAGATGCCGAAGATGCACAGGCCGATGATTGTATTCTTGATCCCGCCTTCACCGCCGAAGAGCGAGGTCCCTCCCAGGACAACCGCCGCAACCGTCTGCAGAAGCAGGTCGCCGCCTGCCGACGGATTCGCGCTGTGGAGCCGGCCAACAAAGAGCATACCGGAGAGGCACGCCGTGAACGCGCAGATCGTCAACGCCGTCATGATGACTCGCCTGGTGTTGACGCCCGACATCTCCGCGGCTTCGCGGTTGCCGCCGGTCATGTACACATAGCGACCGAATCTCGTGTAACTCAGGACAACCTCACCGACTCCCAGCACGGCAAGTGCGACGATGCCGACGACAGGTATGCCGAGGATCTTGTCGCCGGCGCCGCCGAGATGGCTGAGCACCGGCGGCACTTTGCCAATTGGTTTCCCTTCGGAGACATAGACCGATAGACCGTGGGCGATGGTGAGCATGGCCAGGGTCATCATGAATGACGGGATGCCGATGTAGGCGACCAAGAAGCCGTTGACAAGACCAAGGAAGATCGCGGCCACAATCGCGGCGAGCATGCCCCATGAACTGAGGTGCGGCCAGCGCTCACCAACCCAAAGCGCCGCCGCGATCACCCCGCTCAACGTCGCTACCGACCCGATGCTCAGGTCGATTTCAGCGCACAACAGGACAAAGGTGACGCCGGTCGCGGCGACCGCGACCGGTCCAATCTGGGTCACGATGTTTTGCAGATTGCGCGTGGTCAAAAAAACGTCGGTAGCAAAACTGAAGAAGATGAACATGCAGACAAAGGTCGTCAACGGCGCAAGAATTCGCGCGTGGCGGCTGCCCCAACGCAGCGCTACGTCGCCAAAAGCCGGCTGCCCCCGTTCGCCGCTGATCTCGGGCGCGAGTCCCTGAGGTAGCTGCTGCGTCATTGATCCTCCCTTGTGACCGACCAACCTGACTTCTCGGCGCCCTAAAACCGCGCTCCCTTCACCCGTCAGGCGTAGGCCATGAGCATGTCTTTGCTGACCCGTTCGCCGACGAATTCCTTGGTTACGTGGCCCTTGGACATGACGAGGATTCGATCTGACTCGGCCAGGACCGTTTCCGGCTCGGTCGACATGAGAATGATCGCCACTCCCTCATGCTTCAACTGCTGAATCAAATCGAGCACCTCGCGTTTTGCCCCGACGTCCATGCCTCGAGTCGGCTCGTTCAGAATCAACAGCCGCGGCTGTTTCGTCAGCCACTTCGCAAGTACCACCTTTTGCTGGTTGCCGCCGCTGAGATACCCCGCCTTGAGGCTTGGGTTCGCGGGCCGGACGCCCGTACGATTGACGAGATCGCTGGCGACGCCGATTTCCGCGCTTTGAGAGAAGAACGACGGAACCAAATCATCGAGGTGGGCGAGGGTAATGTTTTTAAAAATCTCATGGCGAGGGAACAACGTCGTCCGCCGATTTTCAGTGAGATAAGCGATGCCAAGTCGCTTGGCTTGCTGTCCGCTCTTCGGGGCGATCGGCTGTCCGTTGAGGATGATTGCTCCGCTCCTCGCTCGGGCTTGACCGAACAACGTTCGCGCGACCTCGGTCATGCCGGCGCCCAAAAACCCGAACATTCCGAGAATTTCACCGTAGCGGAGGGAGAACGACACGTCGCTGAACGCGCCCGGCACCGTTAGGTGCTCGAGCCGGAGCGCTTCCGCGCCGCCCAAGGGCGGCGGAAGCTGCGCGCCTTCTTCGTAACTTTCCGCGAGCATTGTCGCGTCACGACCAATCATCAGCTCGATCAGACGATGCTTGGTTAGCCTATCGTTCGGCAGTGTTGCCACCTTGCGCGCGTTCTTGAGCACGGTGACGCGGTCTGCTACGGTCAACACGTCTTCCAAAAAGTGCGAAATAAAGATCAGGCTTTTCCCACGCTCTTTCAGTTGGCGCATCAGCCCAAACAATCGATCCGCTTCGGGAACCGAGAGCGCAGAGGTCGGTTCATCGAAAATGATGATATCGGCCCCGGAAAAGACGACGCGAGCAATCTCGACGAGCTGCTGGGAGCCGAGCGAGAGCTTGTTCAGCCGCTCGGTGACGTCGAGCTCAATACCGAGCGAACGGAGCTGCGAGGCAGCTTCGCGGTTCATGCGCTTCCAATGAACGAGCCCTACTCGGTTCGTCAATTGCCGGCCGAGGAAGACATTTTCGGCAACGGTGAGCGCCGGCATGCCGGTGAGCTCTTGATAGATCATTCCGATACCGCGCGCCTTCGCGTCCGCGGGCGAGCTAAACCGTGCGGATGCTCCCCGCAGCTTCAACTCACCCTCATCCGGCGCATGGACACCGCTGAGGATCTTCATCAGCGTGCTCTTTCCCGCTCCGTTTTCGCCGACGAGTCCGTGGATCTCCCCCGGCATCAGCTCGAAATCGACGCCATCCAGCGCGATCGCGCCGCCGAACCGCTTCGTCACGCCAACCAACGCCAGGAGGGGCTCTGGCGATGGCGTAATTTGAGCAGGAATGATCGTCTCGCCCTTGATCTGGATTGCCTGAGCAGAATCTGCCATGTCGTTATCTCAACCCACGGCCGGATGCGAGAGATGGAGCGCAGTGCGCTCCATCTCTCATTCGCGCGTTACCGCGAGCGCTCCTTAATAGAGTAGGTTGTCGCCGAGCCAGATGTAGCCGGGCGCGTTGTCCTTGATGATCGGGCCGCCGTCCGTCCGAATGAAGTGCGGAAACTCTCCGTAATCCTTCTTGTACTTGTCTGTGCCCGACACCTTGAGATAGCCGGCCCAGATCGCGCCGCCGTGAATGCGGCCGGACGGGTTGATCACGGTCGCGGTCAGCTTGTCGGCGAGAATCGCCTCGCAGGCATTCCGCAGACCGTCGACCCCGGTGATCTTGACCTGGTCCTGCATCCCGGCCGATTCGATTACGGCGCGGGCGGCAAGCGCCATGTCGTCGCTGTGGAAGAAGCCGCCTTTGACGTCAGGATAGCGTTGGAGCAGGTCTTGCCAAAGTGACGAAACGACATCGACCTTCCATTCACCCGGCGTTTCATCGACCACTTCGATGTTCGGGTATTGGGCAAGCATGTTGTGAAAACCCTTGGCCCGGGCTTGGGCACCGGTGTGCGAGAGCAGTCCTTGGGTGTGAATGACCTTGCCTTCGCCACCGATTGACTCGAAGAGCTGTTTGCTTGAGGTTTCCCCCATGTAGATGTTGTCCGGCTCGAAGAAAGTCAGATGCCCATACGCGTCGTTGCCGGCCGGATCCTGGATGATCCGCGTGTCCATGTCGATCAGGGGCACGCCTTTGGCGATGATCGCGTCTGTGCCATCCTTCAGGGCATCGGAGGCTGAAGGGTGAAGCGCAACGAAATCCCAATCCTCAGACGAGATCGTTTGCAGGGCTTGGAGTTGCTTGTCAGGCGAGAACTCGCCATCGAACGACTTCACTTCCACACCGAGCAGGTCGCCAAACAGTGCGCAGGTCTCGATGCCGTGCGAGACCCACGTCGAGGCCGCGCCGATTTCGACAGTCGCCGCACGTAACTTCTTCGCCGGAAGGTCTTCCGGCAAGATGCCTAGGTTTGCAAGCGCCTCGGCTCGCGTCATGCCTGGCCGGAAGCCGGCCGCGGCAACCAGCGCGGAAAGCGCAACGCCGCCCTGCAGAAATCCCCGTCGCGAAACGCCGTCGACTAATTCGCGGACCTTCTTGCGGTCCTTCGGCCGTGCTACAAGCTCTTTGATCTCGTCCGCTCGCCTTTGAATCGACTCATCCATGGTCTGATCCTCCGATCTGGACGGTTCCGATCTTCAGCCAGCGCCACGGCGCCAGCGCCCCGTATGACAATCTGCCCGTTCGCCGCCTAGTGATGAGCGCCTCGCATGCTTGGCGCAAGTCCAAGGTCGGACGTCGAGGCGTATCGAGGCCGAAGGAAAACACACGCTCTCGGTCGCGAGAACGTTGAAACGGCCGCAGGATACGGTTCTGAGCAACACACTCGCACCCGCGCAGCGCGCGATCACGGTTCGCCAAACCGTGACAATGGAGAAACTCGATAGCGGCGCATTGCGCCAACAACGAATCGTCAAGGTTGGATGTTCGATATTGACTTGGGCCGCACGGTAGCACAGCCACGCCGGTGGGTCAACACTTTCGTAGATAGAGCGAGAAATGCGTTTTCCTCGTTCTCGCTCGCGACCCGATACCGTAGGAATGCTACGATCGACCCCTGGAATTCAACGGGATCGGGGCTGAGGAAGGCGGGGGCAGCACGTGGTAGTTGGCAGTGATGAGTTTGCCGGCAAAGTCGCGGTTGTCACCGGGGCCGGAAGCGGGCTCGGGCGCGGGACGGCACTCGCCTTCGCCAAGAGCGGCGCCAATGTCGCTATCACGGAGCTGCCCGACCGCCTTGAGCGGGCGAATGACACCATCGCCACGATCTCGACCCAGGGTGGCCGCGCTTTCGCGGTCTCGCTCGACGTCACCGAGCTCGCGTCGATTCAAGGGGCTGTCGATCAAGTTGTCGCCACTGCCGGCCGGATCGACATCCTCGTCAACAACGCCGGCCTGAACATCGCCAAGCCGGCGTTCGACGTGGTCGAGCACGATTGGGATCGCATCCACGACGTCAATCTGAAAGGTCTCTTCTTTATGTCGCAAGCGGTCGGCCGGGTTATGTGCGCCCAAGTCCCGGCCGGCGGTTGCATCATCAATATGTCGAGCATCATGGGATTGGTTGGGTATTTCAATCGCGGCCCGTATTGCGCCAGCAAAGCAGGCGTGGTTAACCTCACTCGGGTCCTGGCCATCGAGTGGGCCGACTACAACATCCGCGTCAATGCGGTCTGTCCCACTTTTGTCGAGACTGAGATCAACCGTCATCTCTTCGCCGAGCAGACGTTCCGCGACGAGATCCTTCACCGCACACCGCTCAAACGCCTTGGCACGCCCGAAGACGTCGCCGCCGCGGTTCTCTTTCTTGCCAGCCCTGCTTCTTCTCTAATCACCGGCCAGGCGCTTGCGACCGACGGCGGTTGGACCGCGATCTAGTGCGGCATGTCCAGCGCCGGTTTACAACCGCCAGCGAGTCGCGCCATGCGGCTCATCGGTCGCCAACCCGAAGACTGTCTTGGGCGTGAGTTCGTAGAGGTCCCAGGGCGGTGGCCCGGCGCTAGGGGCGCTGTATTCGTGAACAAAGGCGCCGTTCTCGACCTTCGGTGCCCAGCCATGTGCGGCGAAGACTTCCGCCACGCGGTTAAGTTTGGCATTGTCGGTAACTTTAGCGGCTTCGCCTTCGACGACGATGTCCATGCCCGGTGTGGCCAACGAAAGGACACAGTTAGGGTTTCGCGCTAAATTCTTCGACTTCTGGGTTCCCGCGCCGGAAGTGACGTAGAAGGCGCCATCGTGGTATGCGGCACCGATCGGCATCACATGTGGCTTGCCGTCGGGCCGGACTGTTGAAAGAAAATGTGTGTGGGGACAGCCGCTGCCGGAACCCTGACCTTTCCATTCCTCTTCCAGGCGCTCGCGGACCCGATCCCACGCAATTGGCGACAGTCCATAGGTGGGTAAGGAAAGATTCTTTTCGGATGTGGGCGCCATCTGAGTCTTGTTGGCCACAGGTGAACCTCCTCCTCAAACATTGGTCGGCACGGTCCGACAACATGATGTCGCTACATAGACGTCGAACAACGTACACCGAAATCGACATCAAAAGGATCGTGTTCCGCAGGTTTGGTGCGCCCGGCACGGCTGCACCGACATTCGCTCTCAATCGCGGGTGTGTGGTACGCATTACCCGACATGGCGGGGCCGATCTTCGGCGCGGCGCGCTACAAATGAGGAAGGGCGATTTTCAGGATGGCGACGACTCTCGGTGTTCTCGTCATGGCCTATGGCGGACCTGAAAAGATCGAAGACGTCGAGCCGTACTTGCTCGACGTCCGAAATTATCGACCGACTTCGCCGACAGTCATCCAAGAGATCACTGAGCGCTATGAGCAGATCGGCGGTCGCTCGCCGATTCGCGAATTAACCGCGGCGCAGGCGGCGGGGATTGAACGGGCGTTGAATGACTCCATCGGTGAGAGCGAAAAGGTGTGGCGAGCGTTCGTCGGCATGCGCCATTGGCATCCGTTTGTCAAAGACACGCTCTTTGCGATGCAAGAAGCCGGAATTGAGCGCGCGGTCGGGGTCGTGATGGCGCCGCATTACTCGCAGATGAGCATCGGCGCTTATTACAGCAAGGTCGAAGAAGCGGGTCCATTGATCGAGGTCGCGAAGATCGAGCACTGGCATTTGTTGCCCGGTTTTCTGAGCGCTGTCGAACTGCGAATCAGAGCGGCCCTCGAGAAGTTTCCGGTCGATGTGCGCGGAAACGTGACGGTGATCTTCACCGCCCACAGCCTACCCGAACGCATTCTCGAATGGGACGATCCCTACCCAATCGAGCTGGCGGAGACGGTCGAAGCGCTTGGATCGCGGCTTGACGGCCATCCATATGAGTTTGCTTTCCAAAGCGCGGCGATGACGCCCGATCCCTGGTTAGGGCCGGATGCGGGCGCCGTCATCGCCCGCTTGCACGCCGAGGGCAAGCGGCATGTGCTGATCGCGCCAATTGGGTTCGTATGCGAGCACGTCGAGATTCTGTATGACATCGATATCGACTTCAAACGGCAAGCGGAGGCGCTTGGCATGCAGCTCGAACGCATCGAGATGGTCAACGACGCGCCAGAGATGATGTCCGGTCTCGCCGGATTGGTCCGCGAGAAGGCCATGGAAGTGGGTTGGCTTTGAGCGAGCGGCGCCGGATTGCGGTCGTGGGCGGCGGCATTGCCGGACTCGCCGCCGCCTTCCGATTGATCACCATCGATCCAGCGCTTGAGGTGACGTTGATCGAGGCCACGCCGCGGCTCGGCGGCAAGATCAAGACCGACCACGTCGACGGCTACGTCATCGAGGGTGGTCCCGATTCGTTCCTTACCTCCAAACCGCGAGGGCTCGGTCTGTGTCGCGAGCTGGGCATCGACGGTCAACTGCAAGGCGTGACTGAATCGACCCGTCGTAGCTTCGTCCTCCGCCACGGGAAACTTTACGAACTCCCGGAAGGGCTGACTGGTCTCATCCCGACCCGTCTCGGGCCGATGGCCAAAACCCGGCTCATTTCGCCGGTTGCCAAGGTGAGGATGGCAGCGGATTACCTGTTGCCGGCCAAGAAGGCCGACAGTGACGAGTCGCTCGCCGCGTTCATCGAGCGCCGGCTGGGCCGCGAGGTGTACGAGAACCTCGTCGAACCCCTAATGGCGGGTATCTTCGCAGGTGACGGTCGAGAACTCTCGCTTGCCGCGACCTTTCCCCAACTCCGGCATGGCGAGCTGGCTCACGGCGGTCTGATCAAAGGCGTCCTCGCCGCGCGTCGCGACGCTCCACAACCGAATCCGTATGCACCCCGGCCCTCGCCGTTTCTGTCGCCGATCGACGGCATGGGCGTGATCGTGACAGCACTGGAGGAGCGCCTTCAGGTGTCAGGTGTCACCATCGAACTCAACCGGACGATCAATCACGTTGCTCGCGAGGGATCAGGCGAGTTTCGCGTGCAGTCCGCCGGCTGGCCGGATATCGACGCCGATGCTGTTATCCTCGCCACGCCTGCGTATGCCAGTGCCGACTTGGTTCAAGCGTTCCTCCCCGAGGCATCCTCGCTCTTGCGCAAAATCCCGCACGTGTCGACGGCCACGGTTGCGCTCGGGTACGACGCCTCCAAGCTCGGCGGGCCGCTCGCGGGTCATGGATACGTGATTCCCCGCGCGGAGGAGCGTCAGGCCCTCGCCTGCACCTGGGGGTCGTCAAAATGGGCGCATCGCGCGCCCGCCGGGAAGTCATTGATACGCGTCTTCATCGGCCGCGCCGGGCAGGAAAGCGTGCTCGAACGCGACGATGCCGGGCTCGTCGAAATCGCCCGCAACGAGTTGAAATCGACGCTCGGCATAACGGCTGAACCCGAGCTGTCGCTGGTGAATCGCTGGCCACACGGGATGCCGCAATACGTGCTTGGGCACCTCGATCGCATCGCCGCGATTGCGCGAGATATGCAGTCGATGCCTAGGCTCCAACTTGCCGGAAACGCGTTTCGCGGCGTCGGTATTCCCGACTGCGTTGCCTCCGGAGAAGAGGCCGCCGAACGAGCGGTGAGATCGCTAACTGTGAATCGAGCTGCGGCGGTCGTCCAAGCTGCGAACTAACTAGGTAGGCCGTATTTGTAGCGGGGTAACCGGCCGAAGTCATTCATCGGCCAATTGCTGAACCAGGCTTTGCCGATGATATTTCCAATTGGGACCGGTCCGAAGTAGCGCGAATCCTGGCTGTTTTCGCGGTTGTCGCCGAGGACATACACATAGCCAGCCGGAATGGTCATGTCGCAATACTGGCCCCGGCAATCCGTGATCGCGCCGTTGATGTACGGCTCATCGAGCCGCTCGCCATCGATGTAGACGTAACCGTCCTGAAACGAAATGTGCTCACCGGCCTCGGCAATATTGCGCTTGATGTACGGTTTGTCCGATTGCACCGGCGGGTTGAGAACGAGGACTTCACCTCGCTGCGGCTGGTGGAACAGATAGACTTCGTGATCGCTTTGCCGGTTTTCGCCCGGAATCCAATTGATGACGCCATTTAGGTCGAAATGAAAGTACAAGCTACGGTTGACAAGCACGCGTTCGCCGTTTTGCAAATTCGGCGACATGCTCGAGCCCTCGACTTCATAGGGAAGGACGACAGTTCGCGCGAGCGTGAAAATGAATAAGGCGAGAAATGCGGTTTTGACGATTTCGTTGAGACCACGAGAGAGCGTTTTTGGGGGTTTCGCCACGTTTTGGACAGCCGCCACGTCTTCCGAATCCATTCATCACCTAGGCTTTCATCAACGCATTTCGACTAGTCTGCTTCATCTACGCTGAAATGCTGCTCCTGGTTCCCGGCAATGGCTGGCACGAAAAATGGGAACCCTCAGTTTCAGCGTGCTCACTACCGATACACGCTTCAACCAGGGGGGCAACCCCTTGCCTTCATCGCGTCGTATCTCGACCATATATAGCACGCCTCAACCGGATGAAGTAAGCACTCGTCGCACGAGTGCAAAAGGAATGATCTGTATGTCGTCATCTCGACTGGCTCAATTCGGTTCCTTGCTCGTCGTGCTCACCATAGCGATACCGGCGGTTCTAACCACTGGTGCGTCCGCGCAAAATGCCACCCCCGCTGAACCGGCGACAGCCAAATTCAAGCTCGTGGAAGTGCTGACCGGTCTCAATCAACCGCTTCAACTCGTCGATCCCGACGATGGCAGCAGGCGGCTCTTCGTCGTCGAGAAAACCGGCCAAGTGTTGATCTACCTCGACAAAAAGCTGCTCGATACGCCCTTCCTCGACATCGGCAGCCTCGTCAGCAGCGGCTCTGAGCAAGGGTTGCTCAGTCTCGCATTCCACCCCGACTTCAAGAGCAATGGCTTCTTTTTCGTTGACTACACCGATGCTAACGGTGATTCCAACATAGTCCGCTACAAAGTTTCGGCGAACGATCCGAATGTTGCCGACCCCGAGAGCGCCGAGCGAATCCTCTTCCTCGATCAACCGTTCGCCAATCACAATGGCGGTCTGGTCATGTTCGGTCCGGATGGATATCTCTACATCGGTTTCGGCGATGGCGGCTCACAAGGCGATCCGAACGGCAACGGCCAAAACAAGTCGGACCTGTTCGCGTCAATTCTGCGCATTGACGTCGACCACACCGCTGGCGACAAACCGTATGCGATTCCGAAGGACAATCCGTTCGTCGACGACGCAAACGCCGCGCCGGAAGTTTGGGATTCCGGTCTGCGCAATCCCTGGCGCTTTAGCTGGGATCGCGAGACGAAGGATCTCTATATCGCCGACGTCGGCGGGGGCGTCTACGAGGAGATCGACGTCGAACCGCGCGCCAAGGGCGGCAACAATTACGGCTGGGTCGTGATGGAGGGCCAGGACTGCTACCAGGACTCGAGCTGCTCGCAGGAAGGGCTTACGCTGCCCGTCGCCGAATACACGCACGATCTTGGCTGCAGCGTGACTGGCGGGTACGTCTATCGTGGCGAAAACCAAAAGTCGCTCGTCGGGCTCTATTTCTTCGGCGACTATTGCTCCGGTCTGCTTTGGGCCCTCGGCAAGAACGCAGACGGCAAGTGGGTCATGTCCGATCCGGTCGAAACCAACACATCCATCAGCTCGTTCGGCCAAGACCGAAACGGCGAAATCTACGTCACTGATCTCAACGGCGGTCTCTACCGCCTCGTCGAATCGAGTTAGAGGTTCATCTCAAAATGCTCGCTTAGGGGACGATCCACTGTCCGTCGCGCATGAGTTCGCGGCCTGCGAGTTCGTTTTCTTCGCGCCAAGCCTGAAGTCGTAGCGGACGAATGCGGAAATAGAGATAGTGTGTCGTCAGCTGCCGTGGGTCGAACCCGGTTTTGGCGGCGAAGGCATCCCCGAGCTCGCTTTCGATCGCCGTGACCGCCTCTGCGGTTCCCTCGATCAGAATGAGATCGCGAGTCGGACCAATCCCGAGGCGGACTTTGCCGGTTGCCTGCAGATTGCGGCTGGTCGGGCTGGTGGCCGGCGTAGAGATCAACAACGTGCTGCCGTCCCAGAGGAAGGACAACGGGACGAGATAAGGCGTCCCGCTTCCTCCATCTGCCGTGGCTACCCAGGCGTCGACATCCTGCGCGAGCCGATTCAGCGCGTCTTGCTTCCTTTGCAGTCCGGACCGGGCCGACTCGGTCAATGAGGATCCTCCATCAGGCCAATGATGTTGCCATCAATGTCCTTGACAGAGGCGATCAACCTGCCTCCTCCAACATCGTTGACGTCCTGCTGCACGTCTGCGCCGGCGTCGAGCAGTTGTTTGAGACTCGATTTGATATCGTCGACGGACCAGTATGCCGTCATGCCGTGTTTGTGCCCATTCGGATCCAGGCCAATCTGTTGGTCCCCGACATTGAATTGGACGTAATACGGTGAGTCCATAGTTGGCGCTACGCCCAGCAGCGCGCTGAATCTTGACGTCGCGCGCGGGAGATCGCTGACCGGATAGATGATCGTTTTGATGCCCGCTGTCATAGAAAACTCCTCGGTTTCGTGTTGTCACAACGGTCGCCGTTCGACCGTCAAGTCTATGACGTATCTCAGCAAAGGAATGTGACCGATGGATGAACACGATTGGTTGGCAGTGCGATTTGAAGAGAACCGGGGACGGCTGCGCGCGATGGCCTACCGGATGCTCGGCTCGGCCAGCGAAGCGGACGACGCCGTCCAGGAATCATGGCTCCGGCTCAGTCAGTCTGGCGCGAACGACGTCGATAACCTAGGCGGATGGTTGACTACAGTCGTCGCCCGCGTCTGCCTCGACATGCTGCGCTCGCGAAAATCACGGCGGGAAGAACCGTTTGATTTCCAGATGGTCGAGGCGACAGACGTCGGCGCGAATGGGTTCGATCCCGAGCACGAAGCGCTGCTGGCCGACGCAGTCGGGCCTGCCCTCCTTGTTATCCTCGAAACGTTGGCGCCCGCCGAGCGCCTGGCGTTCGTCATGCACGATATGTTCGGCGTGCCTTTCGACGAAATTTCCTCTATCGTCGGCCGGACGCCAACCGCGACGAGAAAACTCGCCAGCCGCGCCCGGCGGCGGGTGCAAGGCGTGTCCACGACTCCCGAGGCCGATAACGACCGGCAGCGCACAATCGTCGACGCGTTCCTCGCCGCCTCGCGCAACGGCGATTTCGATGCCCTGCTTGCGCTGCTCGACCCCGACGTCGTGCTCCACGCCGATGATGAAGCCGCAGGCAAGGGTGCACCGCGCGAGGTGCGTGGCGCCGTGGCTGTCGCAGAAACGTTCTCGGGCCGCGCCCGGGTGGCGAAGCCGGCGCTCGTGAACGGATCCGTCGGCGCCGTTTGGGCCCAGGAAGGGCGACCGCGTGTCGCCTTCGGCTTCACGATCATGGACGGGAAGATTGTCGAAATTGGGATCCTCGCCAACCCTGCCGTCCTCCGCCAAACCGTCGTCGCGGATCTCGACTGACGGGCTTCTCCGGCTACTTCAGTAGCCAAGGAATTCCGACAGAACGCGAAGGTACGCATCGGGTTGCACGTTGTGCACCGTGTGTCCTGTCTCCGCAAGCGTAACGATCACGGGATCGACCAGTATGCGCCGCAGCATCGCCACGCCTTCCTCGCCAAGCGCCCGGTCTTCAACCCGCTCGCCTTGGAAAACGAGCGCTGGGATGGCAAGTGGCATTCCGAGGTGGTCGAATGACGCCGTTGAGATCATGCCGTCCATCGCCGCGGCGAAGACGCCGTCAGCCGTGCGCACAATTGAATACGCGCCTTCTTCGGCGGCTTCGCGTGAGAGCTCTTCGGCCGCTCGCTGCAGCTCGTCGACGACGACCTCGTGCGGTTCGTGTTTGAGTAGGTAAAGCCCGAACAGCGCCTCGACGAATTCTTCCCAAAATCCTTGCAGGTTTTCGGTCCGGTCTGGTATCGGAAGCGTTGGCTCTTCGAGGACGAGTTTGCAGATGCGGTCGGGAGATGCCGCTGTTATCTCCAGTGCGACGAGCGCGCCAAGTGAATGACCGACCACTGTCGCTCGGTCGAGCTCGAGATAATTGAAGAGCGCGAGGAGATCGGAGGCGTAATCGGCAAGCGTGAAGCCCACAGCCGGTTTGTCAGAAAAACCATGCCCGCGGAAATCGACCGCAAGCAGGGGCCGAGTTATGAGATTTCCCTCATCTCTGTGCAGCAACGGCAGCCAGGAACGCCACGTTCCCCAGATTCCATGGAGGAGGAATATCGGTTCGCCTGCGCCTGCTCGCTCGACAGCATGGAGCGCCAGGCCGGTCTGGACCTGAAAGCGGTGATGGATCAGTCCGTCAGGCTCGGCAAGCTCCATCGCTGCACCACATCGCCAGGGCGAAGGTCTGGTCGAAACTATACGTGAAGTCTCGAGAGAAGTCTTCTGATCGAGGAAAAGGTGGCGAGCGTACAGCTTTGCTGAGTATTTTCCGGTCTGCAGTAGGATGGGACGACGAAAGCAATGAGAGGACCCGACATGCTTCGATTCTTGTCCGTTCCGGCCACGCTCGCAATGGTCATCTTGTGCGGCCCGCGCTTCGTCACCGCAGCCGAGTCCTCGGCTACCCAAAATGGCTGTCAGGAATTGGCGGCAGCCGCGGATGAAATTGTTGAGGATTCCCCGACAATTGAGGCGCGCGCGTTCATCCGTGAGCTTGCGCGCCGTGTCGCCGGCATTGATCCCGGTCCGAAAGGTATCATCGATCTCGCCCAAGGCGGGGAGAATGTGGTTGTCGGAGGTGGTTTCAAGCCAATCTTCGACGACGGCAGCCAAGGACAAGCCCGTCACTTCGCGGGAACCGCAGGCAGTGTCGAGCGGTTTGGGGCTGCCGCGACGTTGATGGCGGGCAGCACGTTCTTGCGCGATCCCCCGGATTCGGCGGACGGCCGGCTTGGTCGCGCCGCCGTAGTTTTCGCCACGAAACTGATTGAGGGCGACCTCACGCCTTTGGACACCAGCACGTGGATTCGCGAGTATCTCTGCGAGCAAGACGATTGAACGAAGCGAGCGGCAACGATAACGGCGGCCTCGAGAGGCCGCCGTTGGTGCGCATGTTGAAGACTCGCGGAATTACTCGTAGCGCAGAGCTTCCGCCGGAGCAATCCGTGCCGCTTGGCGGGCAGGCACCCAGGTCATAACCAGCGCCGCTACAATCGTCAGGCTGAGAATCAGCGAGATCAACGCCCACGGCACCGTGAAGGCGACGTGCGATGTCGTCACGTCGTCGCTCGCGAATAAGTTACGAGCCAGAATGATGCCGAGCGTTGTTCCTGAGATCACGCCCATGCCTACTACGAACGCGGTCTCGATCATGAAGCTCAACGAAACCATGCTCCGCTGATAACCGAGCGCTCGCAACACGCCGATCTGCTGCCGCCGCTCCACCACTGATCGGAACGCGATCACGCCGACCGCGGCGATGCCTACGATCAGGCCAAGCCCCATGAATCCCTCGATGATGTAGAGAAAAGACGTGCCTTGGCGCTGATCGTCTTTCAGCTGATCGCGAATCGAGTTCGCCTGCACGCCGTTTTGAAGTAGCGCTGCCTCGATTGATTCTGCCACGTGCTTTGACTTGCCGGCGTCGGTCAGCGCGACGTAGTAGCTCGTGTATGGAGCCTCCGGGAAGACTTTGCTCACCGACTGCTGGTTGGCATATAGGCCGAAGAGCGAGCTGATCTTGCTGTCGATCACGCCGATGATCGTAAAGGTGGCCGGCGTATCGCTATTCGGCAATTGAACCTGGACCTGCACTGGCGCGAAGACCTTGTCTGTCGACTTGACCCCTGAAATCGTGAAGCCGTCGTTGCCAAATCCGCCAGAGTCGGTTGCACTCGAATCGATGATCGCGACGTTCGGCTGTGTCAGCAGCGCCTGGATAATCGCGTTATCAGAGTTATACCCCTCCGCCCTCTGCGTGAATGTGAGCTCGGTCTTCTTGATGAAATTGTCGTCCATCCCTTGCAGGGAGTCGTCTTTCCAGTTCGCCCCGTCGTTTTGCCGCAATCGGATGTTGCCGGCGTTGGGGGCGAAGGTCGTGCCGGTTGCCTTGAAGTCGCTCGTATCGACGCCCTTCGCTTGCAGCGTGCCCGTGAAATCGTCGATCGGATTGGCCGGACCCGTGTTGGCGACCACATCCCAACCGGCGTTCGCCTCATCGCTGAGGAAGAGCGCGCTGAAGTTCTTGTTCATCGTCGCCATCATCACGAGCGAGAAAATGATGAGGCTGAACATGGCGATCGTGAGTCCAGTTCGACCCCGGGCAGCGCCAGGATAGGCAACCGCTGTCCGCACGGCCGGGAGTTTCGACTTGAACAGCCCGCCGAGACGAGTCACGAGCCCGAGCAGCACGTCGGTGTTTTGGACGATCACAATCGTCGCGCCGACGACAAGGAAGATGCCTGAGAGGAAGAACATCTCGAAGCCGCCGTCGTAATGACCGATCAACTTCTCCTTGATGTTGTCCGGAACTAGCCAGAGCAGGAGAATGTACGTCCCGACGATCGTCGTGATTGCACGACCGGTGATACCGAAAAACCGCAGCCCGATGAGCAACCCGAACGGGATCAACGACATGCCCATGTAGAACGGGAATGCGGATCCGCTGCTTACGCCGAGTGCGGTCAATAGGCCGCCTACGAGCGTGAGCAAGATGCCCCAGAAAAGAACAAGCTTCTTGCGGCGGCTGTTTGAAACGTCTGGTAGATCGCGAATTGCTGCGACAACGTTGAGCCGGCTGATCTTCCACGACGACCCAACGACAGCGATGAAGGTGATGACGACGCCTAAGCAATAGGCGACAACCATGCTGCGCGGGCTGACCGTCGGTTGAATCGTGAAGAAGTCGCCGAACAACGCGCCAAGCGCGAACGCAATGCCGACCGATGCAAGTACGCCGAAGAACGAACCGACTAAGCCCGCCAGAATCGCGTAGCCCGATCCTTCACTCACGAACTGTTGAATCAGTTGTCTTCGCTGAGTCCCGACAGCGCGGGCCATGCCCATTTCGGCCCGCCGCTCAGCCGCAAGCATGGTGAAGATCAAGACGATCAGAAGAATGCCGGCCGCGATCGAGAAGAGCCCGATGATCAGGAAGAGTGATGAGAAGACTTGACCGAACGTTTCGGCATCATGGACCGAGTCCTTCTTGAGTTGCGTCACGCCAAGTGTCTGACCGGCGATGGCTTGATCCAACGTCGCCGTAACTTCGTCACTCAGTTTTTCGCTTCCCCGCACGCCACCCTTATTCGAAACAATGATCGCGCTCAATTGATCGGTCTGACCCGATATCTGTTGGAGCCGCGAAAGCGGGATGACGATTCCCGGTACGCTGACATCGATCACGCCGCTCAGCACCGAATCCTCGGCGATCGCCGCAACCTTCATGGTAATTGGCTGATTTTGGTAGTAGATCGTGAGTTGATCGCCGACAGACGCATCGAGCTTGTCTGCAGCCTTCTTGCTGATCACGACTTCGTCGGGAGCCAACGCATCAAATTTGATGGACTTACCACCCGGCGTCTTGAGGCCACCGAAGGTTTTGATCGTCGCAGGATCGTATCCAGTCAGACCAACTTCCGGTTCGCCTTGCCCTCTAACTTGATCCGTCACCGGCACGATTTCGAACAAGACTTTGCCGACGCCGTCGACGTTCGGATCGTCCTTCACTGCGTTCGCGACGGTGTCGTAGGCACTCGCTGGTATCTTGTTCGTCACCGAGTTGTTGATATTCGCGTCTTTGTCTTTGCTGAAGACGACGACTTCATCGACCCGACCGAGGTTGCTATAAACAAGGCTACTGATTGAATTGTCAACTGTGTCACCGGTGCCAAGCGCCGCCGAAATGATCAGCGTCGAGAGCATGAGCCCGATGACAATCAGAATTGTCTGCGCCTTGCGGCGCGGAATATTGCGGACGCCAAGCTTGAAAATCACTGGCCGTCGCCAGGCCACCCACGCGACTGAAAGCAGACAAACAGCAAGGAGGCCGAGTAGGACGACCATAATTGAAGACATAGGAATGCCGAATATTTTGTCCAAGAAAGCTTACCTCCCCAGGAACGATAAAATCGTCATCTCGCCGGCGAAGTTCCTCACCCGGCGAACGGTCCTCACCCTCGAATCGGGCGATTAGCGGAGATTGTGGATTGCTTAGGCGCCTGCCATGACAACTTGGCCAACTGATGCGCGCGCGGCTGGCGCCCGCTCGACCGGCATGCTCTGGCCGGCAATGACACCGTCATGCATGTGGACGATCCGGTCGCAGCGCTCGCCGACACCCTTATCATGTGTAACCAGAACAATGGTCAGGCCAATGCGCTGATTGAGGTCGCGGATCAAATCCATGATCTCTGACGCCGTTTTTGAGTCGAGGGCACCAGTCGGCTCGTCGGCCCAGATGATGGCCGGATCGTTGACCAGCGAACGCGCGATCGTGACACGTTGTCGCTGGCCGCCCGAGAGCTCGGCCGGCCGGTGATCGGCCCACTGCTTCAGTCCAACCGTCGCCAACGCCCGCATCGCTTTGTGGCGAGCGTCTTTGGGCTTGACGCCCGAGACCAGAAGCGGAAGCTCGATGTTCTCGACTGCGCTCAGCACCGGAAGCAGGTTGTAGACCTGGAAGACAAACCCCATGCGTCGCGCCCGGTATTCGGTGCGAACCTTGTCCTTCATCTCGGCGACGTCTTTGCCCTCAAGCCAGATTTGTCCTGAATCAATGTTGTCCAAACCAGAGAGACAATTGAGCAACGTCGTTTTCCCGCAGCCGGACGGTCCCATCACCGCGACCATCTCGCCTCGCTGCACGGCGAAGTCGATGCCGCGCAGAGCCTGGACCTGGGATGTGCCGGTGTCATAGGTCTTTGTCACCTGTTGCGCATTGATCATGTATCCATTGTTCTGTTGCGTCCCCTGCTCGTTCTTACGATCCCTGCCGAACATATATTGGTCTCCTCAGCTTTTTCGGTCTCACCGCGATCCGGCCTGACCGCCACTTCCAATCAGGCACATTGCCTGTGTTCGCATCGTTGCGAACGTCGACCTTGCGCATTGCGCTCGCCAGGACGCAGTCCCAAGGTCAGAGCTTGCATCAGGAATTTCGCGAATGGATGACTAGAATGTCACGAAACTGTGACCGCTCGACCAAACCGCCGCGGCCGCTCAGATAGAGGTAAAACCGTGACCAACTTCGTGATCCGGAACGCTGTCATTGCCGACTACCCCGCGATCTGCGCGCTGTACGGCGAATTCGACACCTACCACCTTGACGGAGTGCCGCATATCTTCGCGCCAGTAGCTGATCCCGCCCGCACCCGGAAGGTCGTGCAGGCAGCGCTCGACGACCCAAACCAAGCATTGCTCATCGCCCAGTTCGCTGAGCGTATCATCGGCCTGCTGCGCATCTCCTTTCGCGATCGCGAACCACCGTTCGTCCTCAAGCGCATCGCCGTGGTGGAAGAGGTTATCGTCACTTCCAACGAACGGGGCGCAGGCGTCGGCCGGGAATTTCTGATGAAAGCGCAAGAACTGGCATCGGATCACGGAGCAGTTGAAGTCTGGCTCGATGTCTTTGAGTTCAACACACTCGCAATCGGGCTCTACGAATCTCTTGGTTATGAGCAAGTCGTTCGCAGGTTGCGACTAACCTTGAACAGCTAGTTGATTTGCTCCTACACATTGACGCCGGTTCAGCCTAAAAGAGAGGACGCCGTCCAGCGCTAGACGGCGTCCTCTCTAGGGTTGCGATGATCGGTTGCGGGCCCGTTAGCTCGCCATTGGGCGCGGGACAAGGCCCTCGGCAAAAGCATACAAGACCGCTTGCGTTCGATCGCGCACACCTATCTTTTGGAAGAGCGCCGAGAGATTGTTCTTGACCGTACTCTCGGCAAGGGATAGTTCGACCGCAATCTGCCGGTTGTTGTAGCCCCCCGCCAGCAGCCGGAGCAGGGTGATATCCCGCTGCGTCAGGCCCCCCTCGCGCTGCCCATCCTCGCCAGATCGGTTGAGCATCCGGTGATATTCACGGAGCAGGACCGGCGCGAGCGATGGGTCGATTGCCGATCCTCCCGCCGCCGCGAGCCGCACCGCGCGAATGACTTCGTCAGATCGCGCGTTCTTGAGCAGGTATCCCTTCGCCCCCGCGCGAACCGCCTGAATCGCGTAATCGTCTTCCCAGAACATGGTGAGGACGATCACGCTCGTCCGTGGACATGCTCGTGTGACCGCCTCGGTCGCCCTGATGCCGTCGATGACCGGCATGTTGATGTCCATCAGCACGACTTGCGGCTCGAGCTCTTTCGCCAAGCGAATGGCTTCTTCACCGTTCGACGCTTCGCCGACGACTTCAATTTCACCAGTGCTCAACAGCAGTTGACGGAGTCCCTCACGAAACAAATGATGATCGTCGGCAAGGAGCACCCGCAGGATCTGCGTGGCGACCGACGGCCCACCCGATTTTCCTTGACCGAGTGAAGACTCGGTATCAACGTCGCTCAAACTTGTCACCTCCGGCTTGACCCCCTTTGCCGGTCAGCCCCGCGGGGAAGACGGATCACGCGCGCTCCGGAGCCATTCGCCCCGGTTCAGTAGTTCTGCTCAACGCATCAGTTGCCGACGGCTTCGCCAACGGAATCCGTGCCTTCACCGTCGTACCTGTGCCTGTTGCCGATTCAATCGCAAGGTTGCCGCCGGTTTCTTCAGCCAGCTCTCGGATTTGCTCTAATCCGAAGTGCCCGGCCGGCGTATCCCCTTGAATGCCAACGCCGTCATCGGTCACGGCAATTTCGACCGCGCCCTCGACGCGGCGTACTTCCAGGTGAACGCTGTCCGCCTGTGCATGTTTCCGGACGTTGTGCAGCGCCTCGCGAACGATTCCGACCATCGCTCGCTCTACCTCGGGACCAAGGCAAACGCCGCTCACCTCTTGAAAGTCGACTTGAAGGTCCGATGCCGGCGGGGCCAACTCCGCGAGGAGCGCCCGCAACGGCCCGGTGATGCTCGGCGCGGGCAGCTTCGCCGACCGCACTTTGCCAATGATCTTTCGCATTCCCTCGACGCTGCGATCAATCAGATCGCGCGCTTGGCGCGCATCGGCTGAGATCGCTTGGTCCGCGCCCATCGCGTCGATCAAGCGATCGAGCGTGAGACTGGCCAGGGCCAAATCTTGCGTCGGTCCATCATGAAGTTCGCGGCTAACGTTCTTGCGAAAGAGGTTCAACTCCGCTTCGTACTCGCTACGCGAGACCGAAAGATCGACTCGTTGCCGCAGTTGAGCCGCTTCGAACGCCTGAGCCGCGATGACAGCGATTGCCCCGACGCTGACTCGTTCGGCTGGACTGTCACACGGCGCAGTTGCGGCCTTACCGGCCATCACCAACCCACCGAGCAGGTGATCGTCGTGAACAAAAGGGGCGATCAGCAGCGTTGGCCTTTCCTCGACCACATACGGGCCGAAGGCGAGAACTGACGCGTCCGGCGCATGCGAGGCAATCCACCGCTGATGGAGCGATGTCTCGGCCACAAGTACGAGATCATTTGCCAGCGGAAACCGTGGGTGCGCACACGCAACTTTTAGTAATCCCCGATCATCCGATCGGAGAATTGCCAAACCGCCGACTCCCGGCAGCCTGCCGGCTAGAGAACAGATAGCTCGATCGATTCCGCCCGTTGAAACCTCGGCGGCAATCGCCCGTAATCCCTCGGCGATGATTTCGTCGGCACGGCGTGCCGGCGTCACTTTTCGCACCTGTTCGAAAGCCGGGACCTGCTCGTAAACCAGCGGCAAGGAGGAGGCTGACACCACGGATCCCCCACGCTCATTCGAGTTCGATGCCCCGAACCTAATCCGGCGATTGCCGGTAGACCAATGCAATCGCGGGCAACCTGCGTTTAAATAATTTGCCGATCACCTCGCTTTCGCATGCTACCCAGCCGATACCGAACAACGTAAGGAGGTTTGGTGAACCGTTGGTCCCAAAGGAAGGAAGAATGTCTTCCGATAGCGCGCACTTCGTGCGCCGAAAGCCCTCGGGCTATACTCCAAATGAACTCCCTCGCGGGAGTTTCGGATCACTCGCTTTTCTTCTCGGAGCACTATGACCAAGTTGACATTTCTCGGGACCGGCACCTCCAGCGGGATCCCGATCATTGGCTGCGACTGCGCCGTGTGCACCTCGTCCGATTCGCGCGACACGCGTTCCCGCACCTCCGCGGTTGTGCTCCATAACAACCGGACCTACTTGATCGATACCGCAACCGAGCTCCGCATGCAGGCGATCACCACCGGTCTTACGCACGTCGATTCCGTTTTAATGACCCACGCCCACGCCGACCACCTGTCTGGCCTCGACGATCTGCGCCGCTTTAACGAGCTCAGCCAGGCGCATTTGCCGCTCTACGCCGGGGCCGAAACCGCGGCCCAACTACGCGAGCGCTACGCCTACGCGTTCATCGACATGTTTCCGTTCTATGGCGGCAAACCCGATTTAATCCTGCATGAGTTCGACGGCCCCTTCGCCCCTTTCGGCGACGAGATCGTTCCGATTCCGGTGCCGCATGGCCGTTCGATCGTGCATGGGTTTCGTTTCGGGCGGCTCGCCTATGTCACCGATGCCAAAGAAATCCCCGATTCATCGAAAAAGATGCTCAAAGACCTCGATATCTTGGTCGTAAACGCCCTGCGCGAGCGGCCACACCCGACACATCTGAGCATTTCGGAAGCTGTCGCCATCGTTGAAGAGCTACAACCGCGCCGGGCATATCTCATTCACCTCAGCCACGAGCTCAGCCACGAGGAAGCGACCCGGCAATTGCCGCCCTGCATTGAAGTGGCCTACGACGGACTCACGGTGAGGACACTGGAGGAATAGTCTCGCGCGTTCGGCTGCGATCACTTCCTGCAGTTGTGAACGAAGCGAAATCGGCGGGAGGCGATCATGGGCTTGATCCCGATGGATGTTGAGCCGACCAACAGTAGTGAGCGTTCCTACGACATCTACTCACGACTCCTCAACGACCGCATCATCTTTTTGGGCTGGCCGGTCGATGACCAAATCGCCAACACTCTCATCGCGCAGATGTTGTTCCTGGCCCATGAGGACTCAGAACAAGACATCCGTCTGCACATCAATTCGCCGCGCGGCGATATCTATTCCGGACTGGCAATTTACGACACCATGCAAATGATTCGCCCCGATGTTTCGACTTTTAACATGGGCGTCGCAGCAGGCATTGCTGCGGTGCTTCTCGCAGGCGGTAAACCTGGCAAACGCTATGCACTGCCGAACTCAAAAGTAGTGTTAGATAGTGGGTCAATTGGTATTCGCGACTCAATGAAGCTAACCAACGAGGAGTGGGAGGGGTTGCGAAAGATCGTAGAAAAGCCTCTTGAAGTCCTATCAATACACACAGGTAAATCTCTGCAACAAATCAAGGACGATGTCGCTCAAGAACTTCAAATGAGTGCCGATGAAGCGCTGGCATACGGCATTGTCGATGAAGTTTTGCAACCCGCTAAGCACCGGGACGAATGATCCATAACTCTCCTAGCTCTGTTTGACCCTATAGGGTCCGACGACTGTATCGAAGACTTTCCCGAGGCGGTCGACGAGTGTGCCGTCGGGTCCGTCGCCTGGCCACGATCGAGTCGTTCCTATCCACGCGGCCGTCAGTGTCCGGCCCAGCTCCATGGGATCGCAATCGATCAGTTCGCCCGCCTCGCGCGCGGCAACCAAGAGCCCATTCCGACCTCAGTCACGCTCTCCGATTTGCCTCCTGAACTCGCCCAAACCCGCATGGTAAACTCGCTAGCACGTGGGTCTCTCCCTCGTTCCCTGGCGCCATAGCCAAGCGGTAAGGCACGGGTCTGCAAAACCCTGATCGGCGGTTCGAATCCGCCTGGCGCCTCCGGCCGGCACCCTTCGTCGGGTGCCGTTTGAGTCTTCGGAGGAAACCACCTCGTGCCGGACGGCGCGGCAAGTAAGCCCACGCGCATCACGTCCCGGCGTGTCTTCGAAGGCACGATCTACAATGTCCGGGTCGACCAGATTCGGATGCCATCCGGCCGGGAAACGGTCCGCGAAATCATCGAGCATCCCGGCGCGGTCGCGATTCTCGCAATCACCGATGACCAGCAGCTCATCCTTGTGCGGCAGTATCGCTACGCGATCGATAGCGCCCTCCTCGAGATCCCGGCCGGGACCTGCGAGCCAGCTGAATCCCCCGTCGAGACGGCCCGACGCGAGCTCACCGAGGAAACGGGCTATGACGCATCTGAGATTCGCGAGCTTCGCACCTACTATTCGAGCGCCGGATATTCTGACGAGCACATCACCCTCGTGCTGGCCACCGGATGCAGGCGATCAACCCGCCCGCCAGCCCCCGACGAAATCGACGAGGTGACGCTTGTACCTGTACGAGACGCGCCATCGCTCCTAGATCACGGCCCCAATCAGGCTCGCGATGCGAAGACATTGATCGCACTCTCGATGTTAATTGCCGGTCTCATTCCCCTTAATTCGCGAGGGTGACCGCGGTTACGCTCGCAAATTATCCGCCAAATGTTTTGCGGGAAAGATGTGTCTACGCCGTCTTATTCGCGATGTACTTTGTTACTAGGATTGAAGGATCTTGATATGTCCGTACACATCCCCAAAACCCTATACCATTCGGCTATCGCATCCGCTATGCTGCAATTCAGAGGTTTTGGTGGATTTGTCCATCAGGTCGCGCCCCTCCACTGTCGCTCACATCGCGCGACATCCGACAGCGCCCAATCCGGAGCGTCGCGTGCGCTGACGAACACGAGAGGAGTGAGCTTCATGCTCAAACGTCGAATTCTGTTAGTCGAAGATCATCCTATGTTCCGCAAGGGCTTGCACCGGATGCTCGAAGATTCCGGGCGCTTCACCGTCGTCGCCGAGGCGCAGAACGGGCACGAAGCAATCCATCTGGCTGACATCCATCATCCGGAGATCATCCTGATCGACGTGCAACTTCCGGGCGTAACCGGTCTCAAGGTCGCCCGAGTGTTGCGCAAGCAGAATCCGAACGCGAAGATCGTCTTCCTCTCTATGCATGTCGACGACGAGCGATTATTCGAAGCGATCCGCGCCGGCGGGGTGGCCTACATTACCAAGGACACCGATGCGGAAACCTTGATCTCCTCCTTGCGGCGGGTAGGGGCCGGCGAAAATATGCTCAATCAGCTCGTGTTAACTCGCCCCCAGCTCGCCTGGCGCGTGCTCTCTGAGTTCCGCGCACTTTCGAACGAGCCCGATACCGACATGGTGATGGCGAGCGGGGCCCTGCCGCTCTCAACTCGCGAGATCGAAGTGCTCGACTGCGTAGCACAAGGGCTCTCGAACAAGGAGATCGCCGACGCGCTTTTCGTGACTGAGCAAACGGTCAAGAATCACATGACCTCGGTGCTGCGCAAGCTCAACGTGAACGACCGCGTGCAAGCCGTGCTCTTTGCGGTCAAGAACGGCTGGATCGAAATCGGGCCACAGCCCTACGATGAGGCCGTGATTTCGAAGTCGGCCTAGCCTGATGACAGCAAGCGGGTACCTCGAGGCGACAAACGAGTGGCGCACCGCCTATCCGGGCGCGGTTGCCGCCGTTCTCGCGATGAACGGCGTCAGCAATCCGCCTCACCATCCCGCGAATGACGAGGCGCGCGAGCGGCTCGAAACAGAGCTTCGAACACGGTACGGCGCGTTGGATCGCCCAAGTCTGCGCGCGTCACATCCGATCGACGCTTACGACCGTTACTATCATGGATTTGGACAGACCTACCATGTGCAACATCAACTCGAATCGGTCGCGATCAAAAACAAACCGATTCCTCGCCGGGCAACCTTAGTCGAAGCCATGTTCATGGCGGAGTTGGCAGACCAGATCCTCACGGCCGGACACGATCTTGCGGCCGTGCAATTGCCGGTCAGGGTCGATATCGCCCGGCCGGGCGATGGCCTAACCATGTTTTCCGGGGCGACCCGGGAACCACCGCTGGGAGATATGATCATGCGCGATAGTGCGGGCATCATCTCGTCGGTGGTACTTGGCCCTGACAATCGGACGCAGATCACTCCGGCGACAACCAGTGCGCTATTTGCCGTTTACGCCCCACCTGGGATCGTCGAAGACACAGTCCGTGCTCACCTTGAAGCGATAGCGCGGAATGTGCGTCTCGTCTCTCCAGAAGCGGAAACGCTCGCGATGACAGTCGTGACCGCGAACGGCGACTCAGGTACGAGCTAGCTCACGTGACGCGATGTCTCGCCGCGCGTGCATACCATCGAAGCTCACCCGCTCGACCGCCGCATACGCGCGATCACGTGCCGCGGCAAGATCATTCCCTAGACCAACGAGCGCAAGTACCCGCCCGCCCGCGGTGACCACATGACCCGCGTCATCGCGCGCGGTTCCGGCGTGGAAGGCGAGAACATCATCCGGAATTGCCTCTAGACCCGCGATCGGCATTCCGGTCCGGTACGGTCCGGGATAGCCGCCGGAGGCAAGAGCGACGCCGACGGCCGCGCCAGGCAACGCACGCGGCGGCTCTACGTCCGCCAGTCGTCGATGCGCGATCCCGTCAAACAATTCGGTGAGGTCGGCGTCGAGCAATGGCAGCACAACTTGCGTCTCGGGATCTCCGAGCCGAGCATTGAACTCGAGCACTTTGGGGCCATTCGCGGTGAGCATGAGGCCCGCGTAGAGCACGCCGCGGAGCGATTTGCCCCGATTGCGCATTTCGCGCACCGTCGGCTCCAAGATCGTGCGCTGAATCTGGTCGGCGAGATCGTTCGTCACCACTGGTGGCGGGCAATAGGCGCCCATGCCACCGGTGTTCGGTCCCCGATCGTTGTCAGAAACGCGCTTGTAATCACAGGCTGCCGGCAGCGTCTGCACCGTGTCGCCGTCGGTCAGGGCGAAAGCGGAGACTTCCTGACCGTCCAGACATTCTTCGATCACCACGCGCTGTCCCGCTTGCCCAAGTGCCCGATCTTCAAGAAACGCGGTCAAGACGTGCTGTGCTTCCAGGCGATTCGGCGCAACGACGACACCCTTCCCAGCGGCGAGCCCGTCCGCTTTGATCACCACCGGCAATTCGAAATCGGCGAGCGCTGCCAGACCACCGACGAGGTCATGCACCACGACCGATCTCGCGGTCGGTACCCCGGCCGCGAGCATCACCTCTTTCGCGAACGCCTTGCTCGATTCGATCTGGGCGGCCGTAGCGCTGTGGCCACAAACCGGGATGCCAACCTCGACGAGCCGATCCGCGATGCCCGCGGCAAGCGGTTCTTCCGGCCCGATCACCGCCAGATCGATCTTCCGCTCGCCGGCAATTGCGACAATTGATTCAACGTCGGTTACGCGCACGGGGACGTTTTCCCCGACCTCTGCCGTGCCGGCATTGCCGGGCGCGCACAGGAGGGCCGCCGTGCGCGGACTCTGCGCGAGTTTCCACGCGATCGCATGCTCTCTTCCGCCCCCACCGACTACTAACACGCGCAGCGCCACGCGCCTTCTCCTCGCGCAATACCCAACGACCCGCTCGTCATGATACGCAAAATCGAATCTGCCTTCGCGCCCTGTGGTAGGCTTCATACGTTATGGAAATCGGAACTACTTCGCGACCAACAAGTCCAATCGAGTCAGCCAAAACCGTCCGCCTCGCGACGCCGAGAGCGCAGCGGCCCAAGTCTGTGTATGACGTTACGTTGTACGAGTTGGAGGCGCGCTTCGAACAACTTGGTGCCCCGCGATATCGCGCACGTCAGCTCTACAACTGGCTTTACGGTCAGCTCGCGCGCGATTACGACACGATGACCAACCTGCCCTCCAGTTTGCGCCAGACGCTCGCGGACGAATTGCCGATCGTGGTCATGGCGCCAATTCGCGAGATTGGTGCGGACGGCGGAGACACGTTCAAGACCCTCTACCGCACCGCTGACAATCAGTTTGTCGAGACGGTGCTGATGCTCTATCCCGATCGCGCCACGGTGTGCGTTTCCTGCCAGGTCGGTTGTGCGGTCGGCTGCGCCTTTTGCGCCACCGGGCTTGGCGGTCTGACCCGCAATCTCACCGCAGGTGAGATGGTGCGGCAAGTCATCGACGCCGCCCGTCGCGCTCGCGAGCTTGGCCGGACGCTGACGAATCTGGTGATGATGGGCATGGGTGAACCGCTGCAAAACTATGCCCCGACGATGAAGATGGTGCAGATTCTGCACGACCCTCGCGGCCTCAACTTCGGCGCGCGGCGAATGACGATCTCGACTTCCGGGATCGTACCGAAGATCGACGCCCTGGCCGAAGAACCCTATCAAGTCAATCTCGCCATCTCGATTCACGCGCCAAATGACGAGCTACGCAGCCGCTTGGTACCGATTAACAACCGCTATCCAGTGGCGGAGTTGATCGCGTCGGTCAAGCGCTACATCGCGAAGACCGGCCGGCGCGTCTCATTCGAATATGCCTTGATGAAGGGGATCAACGACGACGACCGAACGGCCCGCGATTTCGCCAAGCTCCTGCGCGGCATGCTCTGCCACGTCAACGTGATTCCCCTCAATCCAGTCGATGTGCTCCCGTACGAGCGGCCGTCGCGCGAAGATATCGATCGCTTCGCGGCCACGCTGCAAGCGGCCGGCATCCCGACGACGGTTCGGTACTCACGAGGGATTGACATCGCCGCCGCCTGTGGGCAACTTCGGGCCGAGCACACGATGGCCGAGGCGTCTTGACACCAGTGGCGAACCAAGTCCCGCCGAAATGGCATCGCGTCCAGGCGATTGGTTACGTTCGCCGTCCCGGCGCGCCGGACCCCCTTCCGGGCGAGTTCTACGATCCGAATCAAGAAACGGTCATCGAGATCATCCCTCGCTGGGCGGATGGTCTTGCCGGGATCGAGGAGTTCAGCCACCTGGTCGTCATCTTTTGGCTCGACCGGATGCCACGCTTGCGGCACGTCAAACCAGAGATTTCGGCCGAGCTTCGGGCCGAGCTGCCCCCGGTCGGCTTCTTTTCGACCCGCACGCCGAAGCGCCCGAATCCCATCGGCATCTCCTGCCCACGTCTGCTCCGCCGCGACGGAAATCAACTCGTGGTGACCGGCATCGACGCTTGGCCGGGCACGCCGGTGATCGATATCAAAGGGTACTTTCCGCGGGACGAGCTTCGCCCGGACGCAACCGTCCCGGCCTGGCTCTCGAACCTCTGGCAAAGTCACGACCAGGGACGCGGCCGCTAGCCGTCCCGGTCAAGAATTTCCAGCACCGGCGCAATGGCCTCGATCCCGCCCACGGTGCATGGATCGGGGTAAAGCTGGATGTGCGCAATGCCCGCGCGGGCGTAAGCGCGAAACTCTTCAGCAAGCTCTTCAGGTGTGCCCATCAATGAGGGCACGGCCTGACCCGGCCGCCCATAAGCGCCCTCAAAGTCGACCATGACCGCCGCCGAACGTTCTAGTGTCGCGGGGTCGCGGCCAACTTCCCGGCAGATCGCGTCCATCTTTTCGCGTAGGGCGGGAACGCCAGCCGCGCGGTTGCCGGTGGAGTTGACCCAAACATTCCAGTGGTCGGCATGCTCCGCGGTCAGCCGCATCATCCGTTCGCCTTGAAACGTGCCGATCATGATCGGCATCCCCTGTGGGCGCGGGCCACGCGGGCGCAGCTCGCAGTTCTTCGCCGAATAGAATGTTCCCTCGAAGTCGGCCTTTCCTGTACGAATCAACGAGCAGATAATCGTCAGTGCCTCTTCAAACCGGCTGGCGCGATGATCATATGGAAAACCGAACGCGGAATATTCCGGCTCCGCCCAACCAGCGCCAAGGCCAAGGATGAGCCGCCCGCCGCTGATTCCATCGACCGTTTCCGCGATTTTCGCCGTCAGGGCAGGGTTGCGATACCCGGTACAGGAGACCAACGGCGCCAGCTCGATGTGCGCCGTCGTCGCGGCGAATGCAGCCAGCATCGACCAACATTCCCACGCACCTTGCTGCTCATACCCCGGAACCTTCATCAAGAGATGATCGGCGAACCAAAGCGAATCGAAGCCTAACTCTTCGGTCGCCTTCGCCATCGCCAGAAAATCGAACCACCCCGCCGTCGCCCCGGCCATCTCCCGCTCCGACTCCGGCAACATGATTCCGATCTTGAGTGGCCGCTTCCGCTCGCCGGTCATATGCTGCCTTTCGCTCGTGACGTACCTTGACAAGGCTTGTAGCCGTGGCTACTGTATGCACAGTCACTACAGTATTACCAGCCAGCGGAAGTAAACCGGCTCTGCATGATTATCCAGGATGGAGCATGACGATGATTCAACAGCAACTGCGCAAAGCTGGCAATAGCTACGTTGTCACGATCCCCAAGGAGGAAGTCGAGCGCAACGGCTGGCATGAAGGCGACCGCTTCGTGGTGCAACTTACTCGCTTGGAAGAGCGCCCTGAACTTCGACGTGAACTTAGAGAGCTTTTTGAGGAGAGCTGGGAGCAACACGAAGAAGCCTACCGCTATTTGGCCAATCACTAGCGATGGCCGAATACCTGAGCGTCGCGGAAGTTGTGGCGCTGCACAATCAAATCATGGCGCGTATGGGCGAGCCGTTCGCGCCACTTCGAGATGAAGGATTGCTTGAGTCAGCCTTGATGCGGGCGCAGACGGCTGCCTACTACGAGGGGGCAGATATCGTTCGGCAGGCCTCCCTTCTCGCAATACGTATCTCTCAAAATCAGCCATTCGTCGATGGAAACAAGCGAACCGCGTTCCTGGCGCTAATGACGTTCATTGGGTTGAACGGCTTTTGGCTTTCGCGTGGGCACCACTTGGAACTGGCCAGACAACTTGAACGTGTTGCAACCAGATCTGGAACTCTTGACGAGGCCACTAATATCTTCGAATCGTGGCTTCGTGAGCACCTAACACAGAAAACGTAGTGCTAAGCGTTACCCCGTCCGGTCCAATATCTCGACTACGCGCGCGAATTGCTCGATGCTCGCCGGCGTGCACGGGTCGAGACCGGCGACCTGGTGGCGGAGGCCGAGGTCACGGAAGCCGGCCAGGGTTTCCGCTATGTGATCGTTGTCGCCGGTGATCGGGTCGAGGCGCACGCCGAGGTAGCCGGGCATGGCGATGTTGCTGCTGCCCGTGAGGACAATGGTTGCCGGGTCGCGTCCGACTTCAACGCAGGCCTCGGTCAGATGGTCCAGATGCGGCGTCAAGACGCTCGCGTCCCGCGCCCAATCTGAGTTCCAAGCGTCGCCGTACTGAGCAATCAGCCGCAACATCCGCGGCGAATTGGAACCGATCAGAATCGGCGGCCCGCCCTCGTCGCCGCGCAGCCCACGCGGCAGATTCACGGCGTCGTGCGCTTCGTAGAATTGACCCTGAAAGTCGGCGCGCCCTTCGCGAAGGAGCGGGGCAATGATCTTAAGCGCTTCATCAAACCGGCTCACACGGTAGCTGTAGGGGAAGCCGAAGCGGTCATATTCCGGCTTGTGCCAACCGGCGCCCAAGCCAAGCACGAAGCGGCCGGCACTGATCTCGTCGAGATTTTCCGCCATCTTGGCGATCACGCCTGGGTGACGGAATCCGGTGCAGGTCACGAGCACGCCGAGGTTGATCGTGTTCGTCCTGGCCGCCAGACCAGCGAGTGTCGTCCAGCCCTCCCACACGCCGCGCAGCACATTGTACTCGTGCTCCAGTTGCATGAGGAAGTGATCGGGCACCCAGACGATATCGAGGCCGGTTGCCTCGGCGGTCTGGGCTATCTCAAGGATGTCACGAAATCGAGGCGTCCCGCCGAAGGTGCTGAGATCGGAAATCGGAACCATGATGCCGATGCCCATTCGCCGTTTCGATTCCGGCCACCGGCCCGTCGGAAACGCCATGTGCTCGGCCCTGGGCGATTCAACGCCAACGGTCATGAACGATGCTCCTTATCCGACGACGGAAATTTAATCGAGGCTCATCCGGCGCAATCGCCAGGTTGCCAGCAGGACCGAGGCAGCACTGATCAGGAGCAGCGTGATGACGGCGCTTCCGAGCGGGGTCGCGTGTTTCAACGTCACGCGTGGATCGTTCAATATGTCGACAAAGATCGATGTGGTGAAATGGCGAACGCTCACCACCCGCAGTCCCGGCAAAAACCGGCCGAGCAGGCTCTCCCAAAGGAGCGTGTAGATAATGCCGACGATCAGCGCTCGATTGATCAACAAACTCACCAAAATGAAGATCGCAGTGTAGGCCACAGTCGCAAGCGACGCCGACACGGTGATCGCCCAGAGCAATCGCAAATGATCGCTTGAGGCGCCCCGAAACACGATCACAAAGGTGATGGCAAGACCGGCAAGAATGATCGGCGCGGCGATCGCGACAGACCCAATCAACTTCTCGAGGACGATACGAAGCCGGCCGATCGGTTTGAGCGTCAAATATGGAAGCGTGCGATCGTCGATCTCGTAACCTAGCGCCGCCGTGGCGAGGATCATGACCGTAAACGGGAGGAGCGTCGCCACGTCAGCGCCGCGGTAAATCACGTTCACCATGAACCGCGAGGCTTCGTCGAAGTTATCCGGGTTGATCGAGTAAATAAGCGCAAACAGGCAAGGGATTGCCGACAAACCGGCGACGACGGCGACAGCCTTTCCGCCAAGAAACTGGCGGACCGTGAGCGTTGCGATCGGCAGAGGCCGCCAGAAGATCGTATCGATCATCGTTCCACCAGGTAAGAGAAGACGGAGCTCAGCGATTCGTCGGCAGGCTGCACTTCGAAGAGTCGAATATCAAGATTCTTGGCAAGCAGCGGAAGCGCCCGGTAAAACGCGCGAACATCGTTCGTTTCGGCGACGACGTAATCTTCGCCATCAAGACGAACTGACCGCGCGGCAGGATCGCTGATCAGCGCCGCCGCAAGTTGCCGGCCGCGGTCCGCACGAATCTTCACTGCATGGTCGTGGGTATCGATTTTTTCTCGGATCGCGCGGAAATCACCCGCCGCCGCGAGCTTGCCGTTAACGATGACGAGGATGTTCTCGGCGAACCGCTCGACTTCGGAAAGAATGTGCGAGGAGACGATCACCGTTTTGCCGGATTCACCGAGCGACCTGATCAGCGCAATCAATCCTGCCCGTTGCACTGGATCGGTCCCGTTGAGCGGTTCATCCATGAGCACAACGGAAGGATCGTGCACGAGCGCAGCTGCAACCTTTATACGCTGGCGCATGCCTTTCGAATAACCACCGATCCGCCGATTTGCCGGCTCTTCCAGTTGCACGAGGCTGATTGCTTCGTCGGTTGCCCGATCGACGTCGGGCACTTTTTGCAGAATCGCGTTCAGGCGCACGAACTCGCGACCCGTCAAATAGGGGTAGATCGTTTCTTGTTCTGGGACAAGACCGAGGCGTTTATACGCCTTTGGCTTGCCGCGGGCGGGTTGGCCGTCGATGGTGATCTTGCCGGACGAGGCGCCGGTGAGCCCGCTCATCATTTTCAGAATCGTCGATTTCCCCGCTCCATTCGGCCCGAGAAGGGCGGTGACACCAGGCGCCACTCCGAACGTGACATCCGAAACCGCGACGATGTCGCCGTACCACTTCGAAACGTGGTCGACCACAATCGACGCATTTCGCCCGAAGATCATTCCGGGAAGGTGCGTGTCAATGGCGGGAACCGCATCAGCGGCGAGCGCGGGACTACTCATCGGGTACGTACCGCCAGTACATGATCACCAGACACGCGACGACGCATGCCACCATCCCAGCTAAGTAGCCCCACCATGAGAAATCGGTCCACGGAAAATCTATGAGGCCTGACGGTTCAACATTGAATACTGCATTGGCGAAATTATGAACAACTGTAAAGGGGCTCAGGAACACAAGGAAGCGTCGTTGGGGTTTGTCTTCGAGCGCGTGCCAGAGAAGATACGCCATCACTGACGAAATGCTGAACCCGATAACGGTCACCGCGACCGCAATCGACTTCCGTCCGGTGAACGAGGACACGGTCAGCGCGAGCGCTCCTAAGTAGAATGAAAGACTCGTACTGACCAGGAGCACTTTACCGAGATCGTCGAGATGATGCGCCATTGCCGAGAGCGGCGAATCGGCGAGAAATTGCCGCCCGAGCCACAACAGAATTGGCGGCGGAGCGGCAATAGTCAACGTCAGCGCCGCCGTCGCCAGGATCTTGGCAATGATGTAATCGGATCGCTTGATCGCCCGCGAAAAATAGAGCGGAAGCACATTTTCGCGACGGTCGCCACAGAGCATTTCCGGAGCGATCATAGCAGCGAAGACACCTTCGACTACGAAGATAATCCCGTAGTAGTCCGCGTAACTCGCGATGTCCGCCGTGGGAACGAAGGCGAGGATGCTGATCATGACGATGACCGGCACGAATGCCGCCGAATACAGAAGAATCGGGATAATCTTTGCCGTCCAGCTTTTCTTGATCCCGAGCGCACGCTTGATCGAATACAAGACAAGCGCACCGTAGGCGCCGCGGCGTCCTAAGCGCGGCCCGTCATACCGGGCGTAGCCGCGATCGAACACTTCCCCATAGCGGGAAGGTGGCGCAACCGGGGCGGGCCTCGCTGCTTGCAGCTTAGACTCGCCCATTCGCCTGCCTCGCTTCTTCCATCGCCGCCTCATCGGCCCGGACATTGCCGAAGTAGAGATCTTCAAGAGACGGGGCACGAGTTCGCAACGCGCGCAGCGGCAGGCCGAGATCGGCCGCGGTATCGCGGACCGCATCGAAGACCTGATCACCGTTGCGACGGACAATCATCTCCCCTGGCAATCCAAGGGTTTCTTCGTTCAGCTCAGCGCGGACGCCAAGTTGGGCCAAATGTTGGATGAAAACGGTTGGATCGCCCTCGACTCGAACAAGCAGATCTCCCTTAACGCTTGTCGGGCCGCCGATCGGCTGCGATAGGATCAGACGCCCGCCGTTAAGAATCACAACGTAATCACAGACGCGTTCGATGTCGGACAAAATGTGCGACGAGAGAATCACGGTAATTCCAAGGCGGCGGTGAATGCGAATGATGAGCTCGAGCATCTCATCGCGGCCCTGCGGATCGAGCCCATTTGTCGGCTCGTCAAGGAAAACGAGATCCGGGTCGTGCACGATCGCTTGGGCAAGCTTGACCCGCTGCTTCATACCCGTCGAAAAGCCTTTGATCAATCGATAGCGCTCTTCATCGAGACCAACTTGGTAAAGCACGTCCGCCGCCCGCTGTCGTGCCGCACGCTTCGGCAATCCGCTCATCTCGGCCATATGGGCGACAAAATCGGCCGCGGTCGTGCCTGGCGGCAAGCAGTCCGACTCTGGCATGTAACCCACATGCTCGCGAATCTTCAGTCCCTGGTTGCGCGTGTCGAAGCCGAGCACGGTCGCGCTGCCCGAATCTGGCCGGGAAAGACCAAGGAAGAGGCGGAGCAACGTGGTCTTGCCGGCGCCGTTCGCGCCGAGCAAGCCCACGGCCGCGCGAGGCACGGCGAGGTCAAGCCGTTCGAGCGCGACGACTCCACCATAGGTCTTGCGAAGACCCCTCGTCTCGATCACTGGCGGCATTGCCGCGCCGTCATGCGTGAACTCGGTCGTTGGTGCGGGAATCGTGCGGCTGGTCATTGAACCCTGAATGTAGCCTTGAAGTCTAGAGACGCCGAGTCCTCAGTGTACCAGCGTCCGCCTATTTGGTGCTTGTCGATATGACCAACGGAAGTCATGTTTTCTCAAGCGCTAGCCGCCGAATGACAGCTTCAGGAAAGTGCTCACGTAAACAACTGACGAGCGCAAACCGGTCGGACTCGCCCGGTCGCCACCAAACTTGGATTTCGTAATCGAACGTCTCCGCCGACGCCCTCATGATTTCGATCTTAGGTTCCTTCTTCGCCATGCCGCTCTGTCCGGCGAAGACTTCTTTGAGCGCCGATTTCGCTTCGGCGGGAGGCATCGTTATCCCGTCGATGGCGAACCGGTCGGGAGCGTCGACATAGGTTGACCGGTTGAGGACAACTTCGGAAAAGACCTTGTAGTTCGGGACGAGCACACGTTCATCGGACTCGTCTCTGAGCACCGTTGTCCGGATATCGATCCGTTCGATCACGCCTTTCTGACCAGCAACCTCGATGCGGTCTCCGACCAGAAAGGGTTGCTCGGCGAGCAAATAAAGACCCGAGACGAAATTTTTCAAAACATCTTGCAGCGACAGGGTAATTGCGGCTGAAATGAGGCCGATCGAGGTCGCCAGCGACGAGGTGCTGACGCCAATCAGCCTAAGGACGACGAGAAAAACGATCGTATAGACGATGACTTTCGCTAGGTTGTCGATCAGGCTGACGAGGTTTGGGTTGTAGCGCCGCTGGCGGGCCGCGGTCTTGGTGCGGCTTCTGACCCATCGCGATCCGAATAAGATGGCGGCGATGATCAGCGCTCCCCAAAGAAACTGGACACCGGCGCTGGAAATCCAGTCCCAGAGGTTATGCAGCTCGTCGGAAAGCCAATCAGTCATCGCTTCGCCATCGCCGCGCCCGGACTATGTGCGCGACGAGTTCTTGGCGGCGAGCGCGACCCCGTTCGTATGCAAGGATTCCAAACAATCCGCGGTTCTGCGCAAGCCCTCCGCAAAAACCGGTGGGTTTTGGCCAACGCCAAGCCGAAGATAGCCTTCGTAGCCAAACGCTGATCCCGGCGCGAGCATGACGCTGTAGTCGGCGGCGAGCTTGTCTGAAAGCTCTCGCGACGCGATCGCTAAGTTGTACCGCATCAAGGCCAGTAATCCGCCGCGCGGCGGCGTCCATGACACGAGATCGGCGTGTTCGGCGAACCACCGTTCGGCTGTCGGCATGTTTTCACCGACGATCTCGTGCGTCCGTTCGACAATGCGGTCGAGATGTTTGAAGGCCAATACGGCGAGGGCGTCGTTCAGCTTGCCCGGGCTGAGGGAAACGTAGTCGCGCATGCTCCAGCATCTGGCGATGAGATCGGCCGAGGCCGCGATCCAACCGATGCGCAGTCCCGGCAGGCCAAACGGCTTGGAAACGGTGCCGACGCTGATGCCATGTGGGCCGAGGTTTCGCGTTGGCGGCGCGAACGCGTCGCCCCCAGGAAGGTCGAGCCAGCGATACGCTTCGTCGCTCAGCACATTCGCGCCCACCGACTCCGCGAGGTCATAGATGTCCTTCACTTGATGCGTCGAGAGCATCGCGCCAGTTGGGTTGTGCGGCGTGTTGATGACGATCAAGCGCGTTTTCGGCGTGACGAGTCTTCTCAATTCATCGAGGTCATAAATGAAGTTGTTCTCGGGGCGCAATTCCCACAACGAGAGATCGCAGCCAATCGCCCGCGCCACACTGAACAGCTGTTGATAGGCCGGGTAGACCGCAACCACGTGATCACCCGCTTCGAGCAGTGCGTTGAACAGCAGAAAATTCGCCTCAATCGCGCCGGTCGTGATTAGGATTTCGTCTGCATCCGTGCTTTTGTATGTGCTGGCGATGATCGACCGCAGCTCCTCTGTGCCGCGAGCTTCGCTGTATCCCAGGCGCAAATCGAGCAGCCGTGAAAGCACTTGATCGCGCTCGGCGGGCGGCTCGAAATCGAGAAGCTCCCGGGTCGACATCGGGAAAATCCCGCTCTCGGCGATGTCATATTCGACCTTGACTTCCCACGTCGACATCCATCGCTCAAGCGCAAACGTCTCGATCTTCACCGGGAAACTCCTCCTCGATATCGTCAACGGGATTGGCGCGTGCTGCTCAGGATGATGGGTGGTCAGGTGTTCAGCGTCAAGCAGTCGCCATCTACCGCCTAGCCGGATGGCGAGTATCACTCCTCATCACCCTGGCGATGGCACATCTATTCGCCCGCCGTAGGCTTGCCTACAGACACAAGCACCGGACCGTTCGGTCCGGATACCAAAGAAGGGACGCACAAATGGCTGACCGAATTCAATCCACAACCGCGCTGCAGCAGTTGTCGGATAACCTCGCCGATGCGGTTGAACAGGCCGGCGCGTGGACGGTAACCGTCAACGCTCGCCGCCGATTCCCGGCAACCGGGATTGTCTGGAGTGATGACGGCCTGATCGTGACCGCTAACCATGTCGTCGAAGTCGACGACGAAATCACCGTCGGTCTGGCCGACGGCCGCACCGCCAACGCCAAGCTCCTGGGGCGGGACCCTAGCTCCGACCTCGCGCTGCTCAAGATCGAGGGCGGTGGTCTCACGAGCCCGCCGCGAGCAAGTGCTGAGCCTCGCCCCGGCAACCTCGCGCTCGCGATCGGACGGCCGGGCCCAAGCGGGCCCATGGCTTCCTTCGGCGTGATCAGCGTCGTCAGTTCGTTCAGCCGGCGCGGGGGCAAGGAACACAACGATCAGTTCATCCGCGCGGACGTTGCGATGCTGCCGGGGTTCTCGGGCGGACCGCTCGTCGATGCTGGCGGAAATCTGCTCGGTCTCAATTCATCGCATTTCGGCCGAGGCGGTGGCCTCACTATCACGACAGCGGTGATCGATCGGGTCGTCGCGGCGCTGAAGACGCACGGCAAGATTCGCCGCGGCTTCCTCGGCATCGGCGCCCAAGGCGTGCCAATCCCGGCCTCACTCGCGGCCGCAGCAGGCGGGGTGACACAAGAGAATGGTTTAGTGATCGTCTCACTCGAGCAGGGCGGGCCCGCGGAGACGAGCGGGGTCCTGATCGGCGACATTATTCTCTCAATCAACAATCGGTCCGTCGGCTCAGTCGAAGAACTGCAAGATGTCCTCGCCGACGATCTCGTCGGCCAAACGGTGAACTTGAATTTGATTCGCGGTGGCAATGCGCAAACGTTGGCCGTCACCGTCGCCGAGCGAGGCAGCTAAGCGAAGTTGCCACGAGGCGTAAGATAAAACGATGAAAGGGCAAGCCTCCTCAAATGGCTACACTTCTTGAACCAACCGGGCTCTTAGCGGGCGAGATCGCGGAGATCGCACAGCGCATCGCCGAATCGGTTGTGCAGGTAAATCAGGGCGGCGGCAACGGCGCCGGCGTCATTTGGCGATCCGATGGGCAAATCGTCACCAACAGTCACGTCGCGTCTAGCGAGCAGGTCGAAGTCGTGCTTGCAGACGGCCGCAAGTTCACCGGAAAGGTGACGGCCCGCCACCCAAATCATGACCTCGCGATTGTACAAATCCCAGCCGAGGAGCTGCCCGCGGTTGAGGTTGGCGACTCATCAACCGTTCGCCCCGGTCAAATCGCGCTCGCGGTCGGACACCCGCTCGGCATGCGGAACGCGATCAGTGCCGGCATTATCGTCGCCGCGGGACAGGTGGTCACCGAAAATGGCCCCCGAACCGGCGACCTGCTCCAGGCCGATGTCACGTTGCTGCCCGGCAATTCCGGCGGTCCGCTCGTCGACGCGGCTGGAGGCGTAATTGGCATCAACACGATGGTCGCGGGCCAACTCTCGCTGGCCATTCCGAGCCAGGCGGTTGAAACGTTTGTCGCCGGAAAGGCCATCGGCGTCGGCCGCGCCTTCCTCGGGATCATTGGGGTTCCGGTACAACTCAAGCGGCCGGAGCAAGATGTCGGCTTCCTCTTGACTGAGGTCGAAGAAGGCGGCCCCGCCGACCGGGCTGGACTCTTCACAGGCGACATCATCACCGCAATTGGCGACGCGACCGTCATTGACCAGGAATCGGTGCCGGCCACCGTGCTTCGCTTGGTTCCAGGCGACGCCGTCACCATGCACGTCCTTCGGGGCGGGGAACCTCGTAGCTTCGTCGTCGTTCCGACCGAGCGCGCGTGAGCGATTTCGACGCCACGCCGCGCCTTCAGACGACCAGGGTCTACCAGACCCTGGTCGTCGCCGCCTATCCCTCGGTGCGGGCAGGCTTGAGCGCGCTTCTCGGGCGCGATCCAGAGATTCGTGTGGTCGAAACAGCGCCAGGCGTGGCCGCGGGATTCGAGGCCGCTCTCGACGCGATCGTGATTGATGCCTCGAGCAGTTCCGATGCCGCCGATGAGTTTCAGGAGATCTATCCGGCGACACCGCTCGTCTTGATCGGAGCCGATGCGGCCGGGGAAGGTTTTTCGACTGGCGCAAGCGCGATCGCCTACCTATCCGCCGACGTCGATGCCGCAGCCTTGGCAGCGGCTGTCAAAGCCGTCGTTCAAGGGCTCACTGTGCTCGATCCCGAGCTGATGGCGGCGGCTGGAATGCACGTCCATACCCACGCCCTACCCGCCGCCGCCATCGCTGGAGAAGCGCTCACAGCGCGCGAGCGCGAGGTTTTGGAACTCGTTGCCGCCGGGTTGCCGAACAAGGCGATTGCCCGCGAACTCGGGATCAGCGAGCACACCGCGAAATTCCACGTCGGCTCACTGCTCGCCAAACTCGGCGTTGCCAGCCGCACCGAAGCGGTCACGGTGGCCACCAGACGAGGCATCCTCACGATCTAACTCCACTATCCTGTTGACCGCCTCCCCGCCACGCTGAGCCTCTCCCCGCCATACTGAGCCTCTCACCGGCATGCTGAGCACCCCACCCCGTCATTCTGAGCGCAGCGAAGAATCTCTATGCGTGCAACCGGGATCTTGATCTGGATGAGATGCTTCGCAAGCTCAGCATGACAGGCGGCTGGCGATCAGGTTGACGCGCGGGTGGCGGGCGGGATGGCGAGCGAATGAGGCGCTCAGTATGAAGTAGAGGGTGGCGCTAAGGGTGACGCGGCAAGCATGCATCGGCTTGAGCGGACAAACGATGCAGACCAGCGAGGACGGACGCTTACGGTGCCGGAATCACCAGCACCTGGCCGGCGTAGATACTGTTCGGGTCGGTAATGTTGTTCGCTTGCTGCAGTTCTTGCTCCGTGATTCCAAACCGCGTAGCGATTGCGGAAAGACTGTCGCCCTCACGCACGGTATACGTCTGTTGCCCGCTGCTCGGCGTAGGGGTCTGGGGAACAGGCGTGCCGGGAGTCGGCGTGACGATCATCATCACATCGTTTGGCGTGGGGGACGGTTTCGCTTTGCCACCACCTCCGCAGGAGCTGAGGACAAGCAAGAGCGCCGCCGCAAACGCGACGGCGCCGGATAGCTCTCGCCATCGGTGTCGAATCATTGCCTGATCAAATTAGCGGACCATCGCGTGCTGTTCCGGCCACACGTAGCGATCGGGCATCCTGTTCGCCAACGACGGCACCTGTCGTCGAATTCTCGCCAACTGCTCAAGGTCGAACTCGGCGCTGATCACGGTCTCGTGGTCGGGCGCGGTTGCGAGCACCGTGCCCCACGGATCGACGATCAGGGAACGGCCGTAGCACCACTTCCCGCTCGAATCAGACCCCACTTGGGCCGGCGCCATCATAAAGACGCCATTTTCGATCGCGCGGGCCCGGATCAGGATTTCCCAGTGATCCTTACCGGTCGTCATCGTAAACGCGGCCGGCAGCACGATCACGTCCGCGCCACGCAACGCCAAGATCCGGAACAGCTCGGGGAAGCGCAGGTCATAACAGATCGCGAGTCCGACCCTCACGCCGTCAACATCGACCGTGACGATTTCGTCGCCGGGCGAGACCGTTGCCGACTCTTGATAGGACGCGACGCCGTCGAGCACCACATCGAACATATGGATCTTGCTGTATTTGGCAACGATGTCACCATCGGGATTGATCACGACCGACGTGTTGAACAGGCGCGGATCACCTTCGCGCACCTCGTAATAGCTGCCGGCATGCACGTACATTCGATGACGGCGAGCGCGGTCAGCCAGCTTTTCCGTCAGCGATCCGGGGATCGGCTCCGCACTATCTCGATTCCCCTCTTCTGGACCGAGATATGCCCACACCTCCGGCAACGCAACGATGCGCGCCCCTGCCTCGGCTGCGCGGTCAATCAGGCGCAGCCCGGTTTCGATATTCGCGGCTTTATCTTCGCGCGAGTTCATCTGCACGGCAGCGACGCGGAGCTTTGACCCGTTTGTTGAAACCATAGCCGCTCCTTGGTGTTACTGATGAGTATTTGAAATCGATCGAACATCGCGCCGGCGCGTCTCTCGGCAACGTTTTTGCGACGGCATCGCCAGATGATAGCATCGCGCCTGCGGTCAGGTCGTTCATTCTAGGTTATGCTTAATTAACGTACGTTTTAGTCGCACGGCATCCTTCCTGCCGCTCCGCGGTCTTGATGCATACCCAGGCCAGGCGTTCAGATGACGCACAACGGCGCCTGCACAACGATGATCCGCATGGCGGATGGTTGGCGACAGGTTTAGGAGGTTCGATAGGTGGAGAGTACGCTCGTTGCCCGCTCGTCCGGCGGAACCGAGGAAACGCTCACAAGCTGGTTCACTGAACGGCTGCGAGAAGCGATCATTAAGAACGGCTACCGGCTTGTCGACGACGAAACCGTAACGGATGACGGCGGCATCGTCCTTCACCCGATCGAGCCGAGCGGTCCGCGCAGTTTCCGGCGAAAGAATCGCGCCGTGTTCGTGATCGGTATCGGTGAGGCCGAGGAGCCGCCGGCCGAACCGCTAAAGACCGGCTATCCGTTTTTGCTTCGGACCCTTGCCAATCTCTTCATCCTTGTCGTCAAGAACGGGCGGCATGGCGGGCCTGAGGCGTTTTTCTTCACCCTTGAGCAGGGGTTCTATGCGATTCCACACGAGGGCGATGATAACGCGTTCTTCAACCGTGTCGTCGACCGACTGGCGCCGCTGGCAACCTCGAATCTCATCATTGAAAACGAGTTCGTGCCCGATTTGCCGGAAGAGCTTTGGAACGGCGATGAGGTGACGCAATCGATCACGCGCGCCGGTCGCCGGCTCGACGAGCTCGATTTACTTCCTTCCCCATTTCCCCTAGAAGAATTCCTCTCCCCTCGGGACTTCCGGCATGTCAAACAGCTCTTCAATATCGGCGGACTCAGCTACGGCAACCTCAGCGCCCGCAAAGACGAAACCCGTTTTTGGATGAGCGCCAGTGGCGTCGACAAAAGCCGGCTCGAAAAGATTGGCACCGAAATCCTCCTCGTTACCGATTACATCCCACAAAAACAGGCGATGCGCCTGAGCGTGCCGCCCAAGATCACCCCGCGCCGCGTCTCGGTGGACGCGATCGAGCACTTCATGATCTACCGCGAACATCCAGAAGTTGGCGCGATCCTTCACGTCCACGCGTGGATGAAGGGCATCCCCTCGACTCATATCAACTTCCCATGTGGAACCTACGAGTTGGCCTCCGCAGTCGCGGAACTCGTCCGCGACGAAGAGGACCCCGACCACGCGGTGATCGGGCTCAAGAACCACGGACTGACCATCACCGGCGAGAGTCTTGACGAAATCTTCGACCGGGTCGAAAGCAAAATCCTGCGCCAGGTTCCGATGAGCTAAGAGTGCCTTCACCCGGCCCTCCAGGCCACCCTCTCCCGCGCACGGGAGAGGGCACGGGAAACGCTCGTCGCGTTTCGGCTAGCTGTTCAGTTCAGGACGAGGCTGGACCATGGCGCCGGGTGAAGGCTGTTCCACTGGTTTGAGGACCGTTGCGCTCGCACGGAGGAAGCATGAAAGCGATTCGCTACAAGTTCTCGATCCCGAACTTCCTGGCCGTGCGCACGGCGGATAAGTTGCCGATGCGGATGCTCGAGTCTGGCCGCATCCCTGGGCTCTCCGCGATCGACACCGCACCGACTCCGCTTCCCGGGCCCGAGTGGTTGCGCGTTAGCCCGCGTCTGTGTGGGATTTGTGGCAGCGACATTTCGATGCTCACGAACCGCGGCAGCTCGTCGATGACGCCGTTCATCTCATTCCCAGTCATTCCCGGGCACGAAGTTGTCGCCGATGTCGAGGAGGTTGGTTCTGCCGTCTCCAGTGTCAACAAGGGCGATCGCGTTGTAATCAATCCGCTGATATCGTGCGAGATGCGTGGCCTCGAACCATGCCCCTCCTGCCAGCGGAACGAGCCGGGTCTTTGCCTCAATTCGGCCGAGGGCTCGCTCTCGCCGGGGATGTTGATCGGCTTCTGCCGCGATCTACCGGGCGGCTGGTCGCAAGGCATGGTCGTCCATCGCAGTCAGGTTTTCAGGGTGCCGGAATCGCTTTCCGACGAGGCGGCGGTACTCATCGAACCGCTCAGCGTTGCCCTTCACGCAGTGCTCAAATCGCCACCGCCAGCGGAGAGCAAAGTGCTGATTATCGGCAGCGGCTCGATCGGTCTCCTCGTGCTGGCCGCGCTGCGCGTGCTCGGCCATACGTGCGACGTTACGGTCCTCGCCCGTCATCCTGTGCAAGAGCGGATGGCGACGGCATTCGGAGCGACGCAGGTCCTGCGCGGAACGTCGGCAGGCGATGCGGCCGTCGCGATCGCCGGGGCGAAGAAGTACAAACCGATCAAAGGCAAGCCGGTCTACACGGGCGGTTTCGACTGGATCTACGATTGTGTCGGCTCCGCGCGCAGCGTCGACGAGAGTTTGCATGTGGCGGGGCCGCATGGTCGCGTCGTTATGGTCGGTTGCGCGGGCGAGCTCTCGCACATCGATTGCAGCTTTGTCTGGTCGCGCGAAATCCAAGTGACTGGCAGCTACGTCTACGGCAAAGAGCAATCCGTCGATGGCGCACCGCACACCTTCGATCTCGCGATTCGCATGCTTTCCGAGCACCTCGACCATCCGCTGCCGTCGATGATCACGCATCGATTTCCGCTCAGCCAGCTTCGCGACGCCATGGCGGCGAGCCTCAGCCATGGCTCACATTCGGCAATCAAGATCGTCTTCGACTGCCGAGCCTGACGGACGCTTCCCGACCGCTGGAACATGTGGGCACGTTCCTCGCTCCTTTGAGCGCGATTCCACCAACACTGCCCACGTGCTCGGATTGATTGCCGTGCATCCCCCTTCCGCCCGGTCCCTTGCGCTTTGATTCAGCCGCGGCAAGCTGCGGCTTCCGGTGAGGTGTCTACCTCAGCGTCCTCACTTGGACTCCGCGAATCTCAGGAAGCTCAAGCCTCGCGCGGGGTCATGACCTGGCGACCGAATGAATCTGCTTAACTTTACCCAAACTGCTAGTACCAATGGACTTGCCAACGCAAGGACCATGGTATACGATGTGTCCAGGACCTCTGTACTGGGTGGGCATACCGTCGTACGTGATCCACCACGCCGGTTGCGGCCGAGATTCGAGCGCGATTGAGCGTCGAATCAGCTGGACGACACCGGTCCGGCAAGTGCACTAAATCAGCAATCGCCATGTGAGGTGTCGACGGCGATCAGTACCACGTATAGAACACTTGGCACGTGTTCTGCATAGATGCAAGTGTCCGTGACGTTGGACCGAAGTACTATCGGAAAGGGCGAAAAAGATGAACTTGGCAGTTAGGTCTCGGCAATCCGTCATCGCAATGCTGTCGCTCGCGGCAGTCTTGGCTCTGGTCGCCTCGGTGCTCGTGGCGCCACTGCGGGCGTCCGCCGCCACCACGGAAGTCCATGTCCAAAATGCCGGCAATCAGCAAAATTGCGGTGATGAGCTGCTATTCGTCCTCAACGGTCTGACCGGGGATTTCCAGGCGCCGAGCACGATCACCGTGACCTACGAGAACAGCATTACGCAGGTGCTTCCGCTAACTCAAGACAATAACAACACCGTCCATTACTCGACGACAACGCCTGCGGGGACCACGATCGTCGATGCGGTGGCGGTCGTCACAGGAACTGGTTCGTTTAGTGGCAACTTGGTGATCTCCCACATTCTGTGCGTGAACACGCCGACGAACACACCGGTACCGCCGACCGCGACTGCGCCGGTGGGAGGGGTGACCGAAACGCCGGTGGCGACGACCACCGAAGTGGTAAGCGAAACCGCGACGGTCCCAGTCGAAGTCGAAACCGTAGTCCCGGGCGCCGACACGCCAACGACCGCGCCGGTCGACGAGTCAACCACTGTGCCGGCCGAAGGGTCGGCCACTGTGCCGGTCGGAGGCGTCGCGGCACTGCCGAGCACCGGCGCCGCGCCTGACCAATCGGGCAACTCCGGCATGCTCGCGGCGGTGCTACTTGCCGTTGGCCTCGCTGGAGCCGGAATCGCCCTTCGCCGCCGAGCGCTCAGGGCACGCGGATAACCTCTCCGAGACGGAAACACAACCGAGATTGACCGGACCGAGGGCTGGCGTTGATCGCCAGCCCTCGGCCGTACGCTTTCTCCTAGACAGTCTCGCGATCGTTCCTGGCACGCCGCACACCGACGTCATGCCGACCGTCGCCATGCTCCGGCCGCCCGCCTACCTTCTCCGTCCCGCGCTTTCTTCTCATCCTCCGCACTTCCCCGTCAATCTCAACGCCATCCCCTCGTCATCCTTTGCGCCACCTCCGTTCTCCCGCGCCACCCCCTTTCGTCATTCTGAGCGAACGCGAAGAATCTCTTCCTGCCAACCACCGTCGTCAGCACTGCCACTTGCCTCGACATCGCGCGGCATGCCGGAGGCGGAATCTAATGTCAACTTCCAAGCAGACAGAAACACGGTTAGACCGCATTGCCAACTTGCCCGAAACCTCTTCGAAGATCGCCCGCGCAAGGACAATTCGACGCTCGGCGATGTCCTGACCAAATGGCAACATCTGTCGAGCCTGCTCGCTCGGCAAACCGAAAGTGCACATTATTTTCGCCACGTGTGAACTCGACTTTGCTCTATACCGACGTGTACGGACGTCCCGCAATAAAGTAGGACCCCCCAAACGGCCGCTTTACAGGTACTTGGGGCTTGCCCGGAAGTACTAACGACAGTACAATCTTCCCAACGCTCACCGTGCCAGGCGGGAAGAAAACGCTTCCGCTGCCTGTGGCGACAAGAGCTACGGCGAACACCGTTGGAAGACGGGACACCGTAAGTGAGCGCCGAGACTGTTACTCGTTAGTTGACTGTTTGATCGAGTGACCGGACTAAGGTGTGTTGTACCGAGTGTATGACACGAAACATGCCTAGCAGTCATTCGGCACTTTAGGACAGTGGTCCAGTCGGCGCTCAGGCGCATACACGACCTCGTTAGGCAGAAAGGCCGGTAGCTATGAAGCTTTATGCGAGATCGCGCGGGGTGTTCCTCGGATTGCTGTCGCTCGCGGCAGTCTTTGCTCTGTTCGCCTCAGTGCTTGTGGCGCCGTTGCGGGCATCCGCCGCCACCACGGAAGTCCATGTCCAAAATGCCGGGGGCAATTTCCAGTGCGGCGATGAGCTGCTGTTCATCCTCAATAATCTGCAGGGCGATCTGCAGGCGCCAGACTCGATCACAGTGACCTTCGAGGGCGGCATCACGCAGATAATCCCGCTCACTAAGCTCAATAACAACACCGCCCAATACTCGACGACAACGCCTGCGGGAACTACGGTCGTCGATGCGGTCGCCGTCGTCACCGGCACTGATACGTCTGGCGTTAATTTGGTGATCTCCCACATTCTGTGCGTGAACACGCCAACCAACACACCGGTACCGCCGACCAACACGCCGACCAATACGCCCGTGCCACCCACGAATACGCCGACCAATACACCTACGAACACGCCAGTGCCGCCGACCAACACGCCAACCAACACGGCGACAAATACCGCGACGAATACGCCGACCAATACCGCGACCAATACCCCGACGAACACAGCTACGAACACAGCTACGAACACGCCGACGGTTCCGGTTGGTGGAGAGACAGAGACGCCGGCGGACACGGAGACGCCGACGAACACACCCACGGATACGCCGACCAATACGGCAACACCAACCAGCACGGCGACGATCCCGCTTGGAGGCGTAACCGAGACGCCTGTGGACACGGAAACGGCGACCAATACGCCGACCGAGGAGATCGCGACTGAAACACCGCCGGCCACTGAGACTGCAACCACCGCCGTTAACACGCCGACGGCGACGACGCCGCCGCAGTTCCCGAACACAGGCGCCACGCCTGGCGGTAGCGGTAGCTCCGGACTGCTCGTCGCGGCCCTCCTCGCGACAGTGCTTGCCGGCGCCGGTCTGATGCTCCGCCGCAAGTCGCAGCGAATCGAGCCGTAGGCTGACGGGTCAGCCCTGACCCACAAGACGAAGCGACACACGAAGAAGGAGGTTGGCGATATTCGCCAACCTCCTTCTCGCTGAATTGCCCCGGGTGGTCAGGATGGCAGATCGGGCCGATGACGATCCGGTTGAACGCTTCCCGACGGCTTTCAATCAAACCGTTTTTCGAGCTCGATTTCGTCGTGGATCGGGATGCCGTGGTTTCCGATCTCGGGGATCGACGGCTTCAACTCGCGCGCGTCATCGACGGCGCCGGCATGAACGGCAACCAGTCGATAGCCGCGCCGCTGATAGAAGCGCAACGCGTCTAGGTTGTCGTTCGTCGTTATCATCCACAGCCGCGGTGCGCCGGCTGAACGCGCCGCATCCTCCACCGCCCTCAACAAGGCGGAGCCGATCCCAAGGCCGGGCTCGAGCGCGTTGATGCTCGTCAACTCCCAACCCCGGCCGCTCGCGAAAAACGTGGCCGCGCCCATGCGCGTCTCGCCCCGCCAGGCGATGAGCGCAGTTTGGTCGACCAGCTTGTGAATCACGCCGCGTGAGACCATCGTTTCGCCACCCCACTCGTCGCGCCACAGACCGGCGAGCCAGTCCCAGTCGGACTCGGTATCGACCGGTCGGATCTCAATTGCCGCGGCGTCGCGAAATGGTGGTCTGACCATCCAACAGATCCCGATTTCCTGGCTCCGGCTTGACGATTCGTGTTGCCTTATTAGCAACGATCATGGTATGCTCAAGGGAACCGTACGTACACCTGTCAGGACCGTCGGTCATGCAGGCATCCGGCTCCTTCCCGCCCAAAGGACAGGCCAGCCATGACCAGAATTATTGCGTTCTTTAATCAGAAAGGTGGCACAGCCAAGACGACGAGCACCCTCAATGTTGCCGCCGCCCTGGCAGAGCGTGGTCATCGCGTGCTCGCCATCGATCTCGATCCGCAAGCCAGCCTGACGATGGCGGTCGGGGTCGATATCGCGGCGTTGAAGCTGTCCATCTACGACCTTTTGCTCGATGAATCGCTGCTGCTTGCCGACGTCACCGTCGGCTCGAGCGTGCCGGGCGTCGATCTCATTCCTTCGCATCCCGATCTTGCCGCGGCCGAGCTCGAACTGGTCAATGTGCTCGAACGGGAGCGACAACTCGACTATCGCCTCCGCGCCGCGGACCTCTCCGACTACGATTTCGTCCTCATCGACTCGCCGCCGGCACTCAACGTCCTCGCTGTGAACATCCTGGTTGCGGCGGATGAGCTTGTGATTCCGATCGAACCGCATCCGCTCTCGCTGATGGTGCTCCGCCGGCTCTTCGAGACGATCAATCGTGTCCGCCGCCTGAATCCGCGGCTGCGCGTGCTCGGTTTCTTGCCGACCAAGGTGCATCATTCGTCTCGACTCGCCGCCGACATGCTTGCGACGCTGGAAGAAGAGTTTCAGGATTTCGATCAACTCCCAGTCGTGCCGCTATCCGTCAAGAGCGCGGAATCTGCCGCCGAGCGGACCAGTGTGTTGCAATACATGCCCCGTTCGTCGGTCGCGGCTGCATACCGCGATGTTGGCGCCTGGATCGAAGGGCGCAACTTAGCCGTGAGCGCAGCTGCCGGCGTGAAGGAGAATGTTCATGTCTAGCGCGAGCGCGGTCGAAGGCGCCACCGGTCGTAGCCGTCGTCGGTTTACCGTCGACGAACTCTTCGCGGATCACCGTCCCCAAGCGGTCGGCGTGCGTGATCTGCCGACCGCGAAGGAGATTCGGCTTGACCGCATCCTCGCCGATCCGCTGCAGCCTCGGCGGACATTCGACGTCGCAAGACTCGGCGAGCTGACCGCGAGCATCAAGATCGAAGGCGTGCTTCAGCCAATTGTCGTCCGCTATGACAACACGCAGGATACGTACGTCATCGTCCACGGCGAACGGCGATGGCGCGCGGCCCAAGACGCGGGATTGACCGCGATCCCGGCAATCGTGCGCGATGTGCCCGAGAACCGGCGGCTTGTGCAGCAATTGATGGAAAACATCGTCCGCGACGACCTTAACGCGGTCGATCGCGCGACGGCGTTGCGGGCGCTCAAGGGTCGGCTGGGCGACGCCCCATGGGATCACGTGGCGGAAGCGGTCGGCATTCGCCGCAGCCGCCTGTTCCAACTCCTCGGTACGGAGAAGCTGCCCGAATCGATCCAATCCGACATTCGCACCGGCCGGCTCAGTGAAAAGCAGAGCCGCGCCTTGCAGGGACTCTCGCCCGGACAGCAAGAGGCACTGCGCGATGCCATTGTCGACGACGAGCTTTCCGCGGACGAGGCGATGCGGCTGGCCCGGCAACTGCGCGCCGCAAACCTCCCGGACGACCGCGCGGTCGCCTCAGAAGCCATTGCCGAATACCGCGCCGCGCGACCGCGCGAGGAACCGCTGGCGGTCGACGCCGGCGCGCTCTTAGCTGCTGTCGCCGATGCGGCAACGGGTGGGCGGGCGGCTCGGCTCGCGCTTGCAAAGGCCGCCGACGATGTTAGCGCGCCCGCGTATGACGCCAATCGCTTGCAGAGCGAAGTCTTTGCCCTCGCGCGCACCCTCGCGCGCATGCCGAACGAGGAGATCCTTCCCGGCTCGCCTGCCTACCTCGCGCTGGCAACACTCGCGGGCACGCTCGACGAACTCCTCAAAGTGCGAGGATAAATCCCAGCGTCCACTTCCCCGGCGCTGACGCGCCACTCTCTCCCCTGCGGGAGAGGGTACGCTTTGCGCCCAAGTCCAACAGATCAGCCCCTCTCCCTCGCGAGGGAGAGGGGCTGGAGGTGAGGGAACGCTATCCTATCGGTGTCCCCACGACCTCAGGTGTGCCAATTGGCGCCCCTGCGCCGGGCGTCCCGGCAACCGGTGTAGCGACGCCGCCTTGCTGCAGCGTCGAGTTGGCCTCGAGCGAAATCAGTTGCAAGCTGTTATCGCTTTGCATACCGATCAACACGAGGTCGTAGGCCATCCCTTCCTTCAACACGAGTTTGGTCGCGCGGACCATGACCGTATCGCCGCCCGACTTCCGGAATTGCAAGTCATATGTGTCGGCGTCTACGACCTTGTAGTCCGTTACGTCCTTGTAGGCCACGCCGCCGAAGAGCTTATCACCGTCGGTGACGGCGAGATCGCCCTTGTCGGCATCCTGAGCAGCGCCAATCATCCGCAGGCGAGCTTGACCAACCGGAAGTGGCGAGAGATCGACTTCACTGATGATCATGTCCTCATCGTCGACGCGCCCAGCGAGGATCACTTCGTAGGCCTGGCCAGCATTCAGGCTCTTCGTTTCATCGGCGAGCGAATCCGATGGCTGGCCGCCAACCGGCACCGCACTGAACTTGCGGTCGTCACCAGCTGGGACCGCGATGAAATCTGACGCCGTGCCAAAGGCCACGCCTGTCGCGATTTGCGAATCGTTCACGAGGAAGTCGATTTGCTGTGCACCCGCGTCCGCGTGAACGACTCGCACACAGGCGTCTTCAGGGCTGCCGACGCCAACGAGCGCGGAACATGGCGGCGACGCGCTCGTCACGAGCGAAATGAGCGACAAATCGCTACCTTCAGCCGAACCGAGGATGAAGAGATCGTAGACGTTCCCTTGTTGGAATGAAACGCCTTTCGCCGTTGCGAGCGGAGTCTGGTCGTCACCTTTTTTCACATCGAGGTCGTATGTTCCCGGATCTTGATTGTTGTAGTCGCTGGCATCCTTGAAATCGAGACCGTCAAAGAGCGTGTCGCCGCCAGTCACAGCGATCTTGAGCCCATCCGTACCTGGAGCGACGTTAATCGCGCGCGCCCGCGCCTTGCCTTGATCCACCGAGTCAGTATTGACCTTGTAATCCTGAAGTTCGATGTCCTTGAGATTGTTGACGACGGCAAGGACATGTGCGTCGCCGGCATCGAAACTGACCTTCTTATCAATGACCGCGGCCGCAGAACCCTGACCCGACGGTACGAACTGAATCTGGTGGTCTCCCTTCGAAATGGACGCGTATTCAGTCGCCTTGCCAAAGGCGACACCTTGAACGAGCGGTGCGCCGTCGACGATCAAATCGAGACTTGGCGCGCCCGGTGAGGCATTCAAGACCCGCACCGACGCGTTTTGCGAAGTTTGCTGCGCTGCGGCGCCCGTTAGGGGGTGGTAACGTACAAATACGGCAAACAGCGTCATGAAGAGCAGCACCGCGGCAATCATCCGCCCCAGACGGGCGGATTGCCGCGATTCGAATGCAGGCATATTGAACCGTCCTTCCGTACGCTTTGCGTGAACCACACAGCCGGCAAGATAGCCGCGCTGTTTTTCGCAAGCGGCCCCAACCGTTCCCCGCTAATGCACTCCGCGTACCAATCAGCGCGCGCGTTCGTAGCATGGCCAACAATTACGAGCCAGGTTCAAGACGAGGAATGAGCCGCCTCAGTGTGAGGCGGCTCAGGAGGAGGGAGGAGGGGAAGAAGAGGGAACGGGCGGCAGAGAAGTGAGTGGGGCTCACCTCTGGATGGGATTACCTACCACCAGTTCTTTTGGTCGCTTCGCGGCGATTGGCTGCTTGCGCCGAATCGAAGCGCGAGAAGATCGAGAATAATCAGAACCATGATGAACGAGATAAACAAGACCAATGGTGAACTCATGATATTGCCTCTTCCATACCGTGCAAACTAACTAGTCAACACTACGCCAAGCGAAGACGATTGACTTATCGAAAGGGCCCGCCGTACAAGGCGACGTTCGCTTCATTCCGGCGCCGCTCTTCAACCGAGTCGGGACGAGTCGCGAAATACGCGACCTCCGCATCAGTTGCTTCTTGAAATTGCGGATACTCCAACTTTTTCACGCGGTGAGACGTGCCAACGAGCGCTACAATCAATTGCCGGTGTCCAAACGTGATCGTCATATCATCCTCCACGTCGCACATTAGTCTGCGTTCCGCGGCGACATTCGGTTTGCCCGTGCCAAAAAATCAACTCTGCTTTTGCTATTTCGAGGCGCCTTACTGTCTTCCCGGCGCGCTCTCGCGCTCACAAGTACAACGCCGCAGTCAACCGTTTGTGAGACGCTCGGCAGGAACTTCTCATGGCAATGTTTGAGCGGTGTGGCTTGCCTTGCCGCTTCGTTTGGAGTGCCCTTGGACGTAAGAAGGTAGTCTGGGCTTAAAGCACGATGCGACGGCTGCCGGTATGCTTGGCGGCATCGATGCGAGGGCATACATGACGCGACGATTTCACGCCGCCGCCTGGCTTTGTTGTTTGTTGCTCACACTTGGCGTCGCTGCCTGCGGTTCCGACGACAAACCAAAGGTGACCCCCACTCCGACTGGGCCGGCGGGCCCGACCGTGGGCGCACTCGCCGATCAGATCGCCGCGGCTTGGCCGGCAGTGAAACGCTATCGCACGGATTCGCGGGGGAAAGGCGGCATCGTGCCTGGGATCGGGACTCCGGGCGCACCAGCTGCACCACAGACGATTGAGGTCGTAACTGAAATCGCGGTCCCGGATCAGAAGCATCAGGTTACGAAGGTGAACGGGTTGGTTCAGGAAGAATATATTGTCGTCGGTGGCAAAATCTACGGGCGCGGCCCCCTCGCGGAGACGATGCCGGGAACACCGGTGGCCGGCGCTTGGCGCGTCGTCGACCCGAGTACCATCAATCCCCAAAGCCCGCAAGCGACGCCGGTCGCCGCGCTCATTGCCCCGGCCAAACCGCCTTATTCGGGGCTCTCGGCCGACGAACGCGAGCGCGACGCAAAACCAATTGGAACCGTCACGGTCGACGACCGCACATGCCAGGCATATCAAATTGCCGATACAACACAAACTGGTGAACGCATTGATGTCACATTAGCGATCGGACCAGACCACTTACCCTGTTCAATCGAGACGAAGGCTGGCGGAACCGATTACGTCACCACATACACATTCAATGGCGCCTTAACCATTACACCGCCTGCCCTGATCGCAACCCCATCCGGCGGATAGCCGCCCTAGCAGTGAACGATCTGGCCGCTACCAAAAACGGGGACGATCTCGCCGGTTGCGATCGCCCGCTCAATCTGGCGGGCCCCGGCAGTCATCATTGGGCCGCCCGACACGCGATAGTTAATCCACATGTCGCCGCCTTCGTTTCGGCCGACCTGAAGAATGGTTAACTGTTGATCCGCTCGCCACGTCGCGATTTTCGCGGCACAGAATCGTTGTCCGGGCGCGAGTAGAAGTGTCGGTGGGACCATCTCATGCTTCCTCTCCGAATGATCTTGCCGAGTTCGTTTTCGGCACAGCTAGATCATGCCTGGAAGCAAGACGCCGAACATCGCGAGATTCATCTAATCCCGACCGGAATGTTTAACCGGGATATCTCCGTGATTCTACTGAGTCCGCGACTAATGACGCAGTCGCGAAGAGATGGGCATAAGCATTTGTGCGGCATGCAATCCGGTCCGAGGCGATCGAGCGGGTGTTCGTTGACGGTCGTGGCCCGGCAACGAGACAATGACGAGCGATGAAACAGGACGACTCCGCACCCAACCAGGCAGTCGGGTTCACGCCGGAGCAACTCGGATTCGAGCCTGCTACGGGAGATCTGGGCGAGGCAACGCCATCCGCGTGGCAACGCACGCTGGGCGGCCGGGTCGTCACGTTCCGCATGCTGCGCACGCTTGAGGAGCTCGCGTATGCGGAAGACCTGCAACGCGATGTCTTCGGCGTCACTGATTACGATCTGATCTCTGCCGGCGAGCTCATCGTCGTTCATGAGACAGGCGGTGAAGTCATCGGCGCGTTCGTTGACGAGCACAGCGGCGAACAGGCGGTCGGCTGCCTCTTCGGTTGGGGCGGATTCGTCGATGGGCGGCCGCGGATCGTCTCCGACTTCATGGCAGTCCGCAAAACAATGCGCTCGGGCAGGATCGGCGCGTCACTGAAGCGGCTCCAAGCGGCGATCGCTCTCGCGCGTGGCTTTCAGGAGATCATCTGGACCGTCGATCCGCTACGTGCCGCCAACGCCCGGCTGAACTTTGGGAAACTCGGCGCCTACGCGGATCGTTACATCGAGAACCTCTATGGTGAAACCTATGGCGAGGCGATCTATGGCGGTTTGCCGTCAGACCGCATCCAGGTGACCTGGCCAATTGCCTCACCCGCGGTACAACGTCATCTCGTCCAGGCAGATCATGCTTCCGCCGAAATCGAGCCCGCGGCCGCGGCCGTGTTTGACGCGCGCAGACCGGAGGTTGAGCGGGCCTTGATCCCGATTCCGAAGAACATCGATACCATTGTGAAGAGCGACCGGGCAGCTGCGCGCGCATGGCGGATGCGACTGCGAGGTGAGCTCCAAGTGGCATTTGCCGCGGGGCTTGCCATTACTGGATTCGTGTCCGATGTCGACCCCGGGCAAGAGTTGGCGGCGTATGTCGTCGAGCGCACAACGCGCGGAAAGGGTTGAAGCGTGAGCGGCGCCTTGAAGATCGGGCGTATCGATATCTACTCAGTACGTCTGCCGCTCCACGAGCCCTTCGTCATCGCTTACGCGACCTACTCCGACGTGCCGACGATTCTTGTCCGGATAGAGACGGAGGATGGCGCAGTCGGCTGGGGCGAGGCGACGCCCGATCCCAACGTCACCGGCGAAACGTTCGGGAGCACCACAGAAGTGATCCACCGCGATCTTGCGCCGATCTTGGTCGGCCACGATGCCCGCGACCGAGAGAGCGCCATTCATAAGCTCGATCGCCAGGTGGAAGGGCGCCCGGCGGCGAAAGCCGCGCTCGATATCGCGATCCATGATCTGGTCGGGCGCGCGTATGGGATACCCGTTTGGGCGCTACTCGGCGGTCGGAGCACGCCCACACTTCAGATTTCCCGCGTGGTCAGCATGAAAACGCCGGCAGTGATGGCGGTCGACGCCGCGGCTCATGTTGCGGCTGGCTTCTCCACAGTCAAAGTCAAAGTGGGCGACGGGGAGAATCCTTTGGCTGACGCGCTCAGGATTGCGGCGGTGCGCGATGCGGTCGGACCCGACATCGGGATCAAGGTCGACGTCAATCAAGGCTGGCAAACCGCCGGCGCGGCAATCGCCGCGATTCGCGCCTGCTTGCCGAGTCGTCCCGCCTACATCGAGCAACCGGTCGTGTGGTGGGATCTCGAGGCGTTGGCCGAGGTTCGCCGCCAAACCGGCGCCCGAATCATGGTCGACGAAGGTTGCCACGGCCCGCGCGACATGCAACGGATCGTCGCCCTCCGCGCGGCGGATCTGGTCAACATTAAGCTGATGAAGACGGGCGGCTTGCTGAATGCCGTCAAGCTCAATGCGATCGCGGAAACAGCAGGGATCATTGCTCAAGTCGGGACGATGGTCGAAAGCTCGATCGCCTCCGCCGCCGGTCTCCATTGTGCGGTCGCGCTCGCAAACGTGCGCACAGTCGAAATGGGCGGACCGCTCATGATCGCTCAGGACATCGGCGACGCCGTGACGTGGTACGACCGCGACCGAATCACTGTTCCTGACCGGCCCGGCCTCGGCATCACCGTCGATGAATCGGCCGTCGCCCGCTGCGCGGAACATCGGCAGACCGTTACCGCGACGTAACGCGAGACGTTTGTAGGCTTGGCGGTATTAGTCCCAAAGGTGGATACGCGAGTTCCTGCCCGGCAACTATTCTGCGCACATGGGTATTGTTGGACGCCTCATTTTTATCGGGCTGATGATCATCTTCGGCGCGATCATCCTCGTGTCAATCGTCGCCGGCTTCTGGGTATTTGCCGGGTTCGCGGTCTTCTTCTCTGCGCTCTTTGCGTTTTCCGCGCCGTACGTCCTCGGCAGGAGGTGGGAACCACCCGAACCCGCGTCGGCGCCTCGTCCGGTCCGGCGGCGACAGTCGTAGCAATTTGTTACGTCTCTCCGTGCCAGCGGTCAGAGACCCAGATGCGAAACCGTTTCGCAGCGAGATCGATCAGCGCATTAACCATAATCCAACAGCCGATGAGCATCATGAAGAAGAGCGCGACGACAAAGGCGTTGTATTCTTCTGGCACGTGCGGGCTCTCCTGACCGGCCCACCCCTGGCCCGCCGAAGTAGAGGCTGTCCTGCTCCGCCGCTTGCGGATAATACCTGTGTCCTGAGCATAACCCGCACTGTACGGACACTGGTGCTCTTTCGGATACTTTTCGCGGCACTCTTGTTCCCAATAAGTCAACGAACGTTTCGAGCTGACTCGATTCAGAACGACCGTTTCGAACCGGTGCGCGAAGGCGATCGGCGCGACCGCCGACTCCGCCCGGAATTCATTCTCGAGCTAAAGCACGGGAGTCGGCTCAAGCCGACTGGTTGCGTACCACACCCCCGCCGGGGCGCGCGGCGTGTGCGCTTTGATTCCCATGCAAGCCGATTCGCCAATTGCGAGCCCCGTTGTCTCCACGAAGGCGCATGGCGTGCACGGCCCGGCGGAGCACGGGCCGCGCCATTTCGCTCGTCATCCCCGGAAGGGTTTGGTCAGTTGTCGCCCGGGACTGAACGTCTCAAGCACAACCACCACGCCGACGGGTCATGAATGATCCGGACCTCTTTTGGGCTAGGGCCGCTCGCTCAGCGTCACTTCGACCGTTTTCTGTTCGTCGCCACGTTGAATCGTCGCTTGGACTTTGTCGCCCGGCTTGTGCTTGAACAACACGTTGACGAAAGGGTTCGTCTGAGTGATCGCTTCGCCATCGATCGAAACGATCACATCGCCTTCTTGAACGCCTGCATCCTCGGCAGGTCCGCTGGGAGTGACGGCGACGACGTATGCTCCATGATCGACGGCGAGGTTCTCTTGGGCGGCGATCGCGGGCGTGACGTCCACCGATTTCACGCCGAAGAAGGGATAGACTACTTTGCCGTTTTGGATCAGCAGGCTGGCTATTTGTTTGACGGTATTAGACGGAATCGCGAAAAACAGTCCTTGAGCAATGTCGCCGTTTGGGGTTTGGTTAATGCCAAGGGTATTCACACCGACCACTTCGCCCTTGAGATCGAAGAGCGGGCCGCCTGAGTTTCCAGGATTGATCGCCGCGTCGTGCTGGATCAGATTGCTGTAATTCGTATTCGCAGTGGCGTCTGGCAGCGTGCGGCCGAGAGCGCTGACAATACCTTCGGTGACGGTGTTGGTGAACGCCCCAAGCGGCGAGCCGATCGCCAGGACCGTCTGCCCAGGCTTCAAGTCGTCCGAATTGCCAAGCGTGGCAACGGCCGGCATGTCACCGTTGACTTTGACGACGGCAAGATCGCTGACCTCGTCCGATCCAACCAACTCAGCGTCGACCGTCTTGCCGTCCGAGAAGATGACCTGAAACTGCTCGCCGCCGTTGACGACGTGCCAATTGGTCACGATGTGTCCATCCTTGTCGATGATGAAGCCCGTGCCTGAACCGGCCGGTTGTGGTTGGTCGCTGGGTCCGCCGAACATTTGCTCGTTGATAACCGTGACGACTGCTTTCCCCACCTGATCGACGACTTGCACCGGCGTCATGTCGCCTTGCGTATCTTGAGCCCGCGCGGGGAGGTCGAAGTGCGTTATTGACCCCAACATAATGATCAGTAGCGTGGCTATGAGGAACGAGAACGTGCGGCACGTTTTCACAGATTCACCCTTTCTCTCTGCGTTGAATTGGCTGAATGTGGCGACATCGCCGCCATGGATCGCGATTTGCAAAGCGTCCTAAACCACCGTGACCTATCGCAAAGACGTCGCCATGAATACAGCACGATCGCAGCTCTGTCCAATTGATCGGCACTCCTGCAAGGTTTGGATGAAGTGGCTCTGAAATTGGTTTGGCCGCAACACTCAGGGAGTGTTGCGGCCTGCCTGGAAGGGAAGGGGCTGCCCGCCGTTGGGGCTGGCAACGACGGACTATCTACGCTTTTTCGCCGGTCCCTGATGGGACACGACTTCGGCCGGCCAACGAACGTTGGACCGACGACTTTCGCGATCGTACGGAACACTTGGGACGATGTAGCGTTACAAATGGATATGAAGTTCGACTCGTTCGCGCTGAATTTGCAGTTTTGCTTAGATCAGACCGCGCCGGATCGCTTCCGCTACCGCGTGCGCGCGGTCAAACGCGCCGAGTTTGGAGAAGATCACCTGCAATCGTTTCTTAATCGCGATTTCGCTCCGCCCCATCGACACGCCGATCTCGCGGTTCGTCGCCCCCTCCGATGCCCGTCGGAGTATTTCGAGATCATCGGGCGAAAGATCAGCATCGCGGCGCGTCTGCGCTCGCGCCAAACCGCTCAGATTCTCTAGCACACCATCGAGCAACTCGGGGCTGAGTTGGCGGCGGCCACGAGCGCCGCTCCGGATCGCGGCGATGAGTAGTTCCGGCGGGGTGCTCTTCAGCAGATAGCTATCGGCGCCCGCTTCGAGCGCCTCGCGCACGTAGTTTTGGTCGCCATACGACGTCAAGATAATGACCGCCGACGTCACCCCCTGATCGCGCAAGCGTCTCGTGGCATGGACGCCGCTTGCGCCCGGCATCCGCAGATCGAGGAGGATGACATCCGGTTTCAGCGAGCGCGCTTTTTCGATCGCCGAGGCTGCGTCGTTCGCCTCGCCGGTCACGTCGATATCTCCCGCAGTCGCGAGCACTTTGCGCAGACCCTCGACGACGACAGGATGATCGTCGACTAATAGGACCGAAATCACGCGCTTCGCACTTCGGGCACAGCAATGGATTCTTCACTCGACGACGCCGAGTGCGCCTGGAGCGCAAGCTGGTGAAGTTCTTCCACACCGACTTCCTCGATTCCCCCCGGGAGATCACCATGTATCGGCCGTTCCAAGATGACAACAGTGCCGTCACCGGGCCGGGATGCAATTTCCAGGCGCGCGCCAATCGCGGCCGCTCGCTCCCGCATGCTCAGCAATCCTAGTGACGCCGGCCGCGCTTCTTGTTCGATATCAAAACCAGAGCCATTATCGCGTATCGTGACGCGAAGGAGATCGTCCGCCGCTTCGAGTTTGACAACTGCCTCATCGGCGTCGGCGTGGCGTAGCGCGTTATGCAGCGCCTCTTGCACGATGCGATAGATGCCCAACCGTGCCTCTGGCGAGAGCCGGGGCTGTTCCCCGACGACTTCAAGGCGGCAATGCAAGCCGGTTCGGTTGATCTGTTGCACATAGCGATCGATGGCAGCGACGACCCCGAGATCGTCGAGGTCAGGTGGCCGCAGCGCGAAAATGACGTTGTGAAGCTCCGTCATTGCCCGTTCGAGGAGATCGGTGATGGCGGTCAAACTTTCGGTGTCATACTGATCATCGCCGTGACCATTGCCATTACTGGTGAGGCGGACGGCACGGGCCTGATACAGCGCCCCGGTAATCAGTGGTGACACGGCGTCGTGGATGTCAGAGGCGATGCGCCGTCGCTCATCCTCCTGCAGTCGAACTGTGCGCCGGAGCAAATCACGGAGCAGCTCAGCCTGGAGCTCGACCTCGGCCCGCGCCGCTTCCAGATCGCGGACCTGGCTCGTCAGGCGAGCCGCCATCAGCGCAAACGCCGAACTGAGGACCGCGACCTCGCCATGTCCTACCGGTTGCAAGGTTTGGCTAAAGTCGCCATCGGCGATCGCCACGCCCTGTTGTGTGAGCTGGCGCAGTGGTCTGGCTGCGATTTCTCCGAAAAGGACCGCCAAAATCAGCGCCAGCACGACCGCCCCGGCAAGCGCCAGCAACCCGCGTTCCAAAAGATAGCGGTTTGGACTCGCTGTCGTCGGCGCGGGATTGGTGACGATGACCGACCAATTTGAGCCTGGAAAATCAACGGGCGTGTAAACCGCTAGGCGTTGAGCGCCAGTCGAATCGGAAAACGTGAGTTTGCCGCTCTTCCCTACTGTCGCGGCGGCGATTGGTTTCGCCAGATCTTCGGGACCGTCTGAACCTTTGTCGTCAGCGCCGCGCTGCTTGGCGATGACCCTGCCATCGGCCACGATTGCGATCGTCGTGTCGCCACTGCCAAGTCCGAACACTGGCAGAAACGTGCGCTGCAATCGCTGAACGGAGAGCAAACCGCCGAGCGCGCCGATCGGTTTTCCTTCTCCCCCGTTGGCTGGCTCGGGATCGACTGGCACGAACATCGCGATTACCTGGAGGTCACCCGGTATCGGCATCACGTCCGAGATCCCGGTTTCACCCACAAGCGCCTTCATCAGCGGATCGGAATACGAGGAAATGCTGGACTCCGGATTGGCGCCGGCCGTCGCCATCGTGGTTCCTTCCGGCGACGTAAGAATCAGCCCGTACATCGACGGCCTCACGCGCAACCACTGATCGAGCTCCTCTTTGGCCGAGGCCGCTTGCATCGACCGCACCTGCTCGGTCGACGCCAGGTCGGTGAGAACCGATTGATTTTCTATCAGGGTTGCATTTATGCCCTGTGCCACGACCGCGCTCATCGAGGTCTCTGTTTCGATGATCTGATCTCGGCTCTCTTCCAGACTTTGATCGATCACGAAGAGAACAACCACCAGTAGTGGCAGCAGGCACAACGACGCCGCGGCGACAAACCGCGTTCTGAGGGACCACCGCCGCATCATCGCGATTCTCCGGGGTCTAGGTCTTTTGGCGCGATATTCCGAGTGTGCATCAACACAGCAAGAAATAGTCACGCATAAGCGGCCTTCTCGACCATATACATACGGATAGCGGGCGGGTTCCCTCCGTATGTATTGAAAACGTGGGCCATATCCTCAAATGTGCCCCCATTTTGTACCTCTTCGCACGCTCGCCCATGGTTTGACGGCCTGAAGCGTCTGGCATTCTTGTTGGGGATAGGCTACAGGTTCACGTGACAATCGTCGGCCGAAGGAAGATGGCTCGCGATAAGGAGTCCACGTGCGCGTCAAGCGCTTTGCTCAACTTGTGCCTCGCCGCGACGGGCTGTGGGGCAACAAGGATTATGTCCAATTCTGGGCGGCGCAATCGGTTTCGGCCGCCGGCAGTCAGATTACGCTTCTTGCCCTCCCGTTGCTGGCGGCGATCACGCTCAAGGCCAGCTCAGTGCAAATCGGTCTGCTCGTCGCCTCAGGATCGGTTCCGATATGGATCTTCGGACTCTTCGCCGGCGTGTGGATCGACCGCTTGCCACGCCGACCGATTCTGATTGTCGCTGACCTTGGCCGCGCTGCCTTGCTACTGCTCATTCCACTTGCGTCGGCGCTCAATCACCTCAGTATGGAACTGTTATACGCCGTCGCCTTCCTTGCCGGCACGTTGACGGTGTTTTTTGACATTGGCCGCCAGTCGTACCTACCTGTCCTCGTCCGGCGCGATCAACTCGTCGAAGCGAATCAACAAGTAGTGGTAAGCAATTCGGCTGCCGAAGTGGCAGGACCCGGGATCGCCGGCGGCTTGATCAAGATCCTGGGAGCGCCTGTCGCGATCGTCTTTGACGCGATCTCCTTCGTCGCTTCCGGCCTCCTGCTCATGCGCATCCATGCCCACGAGCAGCAGATTCCGCGCCATGAACAACAGCGCGCGATGTTGATGGAGATTCGCGAAGGTGTACGGTGGGTGTTTCAAGACCCGGTTCTGCGCGCGCTCGCGCTCGCGACCGGCATCTCAAATTTTTTTGAGAATGGCCGTTTCGCCGTCCAAATCCTCTACTTGAACCGGAGTTTGCATCTCGGGCCGGCCGCGATCGGGATCGTAGTCATGCTCGGCAGCGTTGGCTATTTTATCGGCGCGTTCTTGCCTCGGATAACGTCGCAGACGTTCGGCCTCGGCAGGGCAATCATGCTTGCGATGGGCGTCATCTGGATCGCGGAACTCCTCTTTGCGCTTGCTGCCGGACCAAATTCCGTCGCCGTCCCTCTGGTGATCGTGGCGCTCTTTCTCGAAGGCCTCGGTTCCCCATCGTATGACGTGAATCAGGTCAGCTTGCGACAAGCAATCACGCCCGATTACATCCGAGGTCGCGTGAACGCGAGTTTGCGCGTGTTGATCCGGGGCACGGTACCGCTCGGCGCCATTGCCGGCGGTCTGGTTGCAGCATCGTTCGGACTGCGCGCCGCCATGGTCTTCGGCGCGTTCGGACCGCCAATTGCCATCCTACTGATCTGGTTCTCGCCGATTCGAGGCATGCGCGTGCCGCCGCCCCCGGTCGATGAACAGACGCCGGTTGCAACTCCCGCCCTGACGCACCCATAAACTGCGGCCGGAGATGTGATCTCCAGCCGCTGTCTTCCCGCGTATCTCGCCCTTATTTACCCAATAGCGTACGTGAGCGTGAGGTACTCGTAGATCTCTTGCTCGGCCTTCCCGTCGGCATTGAACGTGGGGAGGTAGATCTCTTTCGCCGAATCGATCGTGGGCGGATCACCGCACGCGCTACCGCTGCCGCCCCCGTAACCCAAGTAGGACGGTTGCGTTTCAACGGCGATGAGATCACCTAGAGTCAGGCTCATCACCTCCGCCATCATCGCCGCTTGATCGTGAGCATCTTTCGCCGCGTCCGTAATAGCCGCTTGGTCGAGGCCGAGGCAATCGTCGACGAGGTAGGCAACACCGATCTGATCGAAGGTGAGCCCATTGTCTTTCGCTACCTTCGTCACCGCGTCGGCGATCTTCATCCGATGCTTGATTTCCGCTTTGTCGAGTTGAACCACGAGCACGCCAACCCCCGGACCAAAGGGGGTCGAGAAGGCATCGCTCGGAACGATGACCGTGTCAATGCTCTTGTCGTCGATGCCCTTGGATTTCGCCGCGTCGACCAACAGGCCCATCGTCTCGGAGGTGACGGCCACGCCCTCTTGCCCGATTGCTTGCGTCGGGTCCTTAACTTGCCCAGACTGAGTCGACCGCACGATAAACTGCATAATCGCCGAATCGGCCGGCGCCGATGCTTCTCCATTACCCCGCGCGGTTATCCCTTGAGCCGGCCCCGCTTGGACAACGCCCGGGCCGTCGCCACCACCCTGGGCGCTTGCCGCAAGCGGCCCCATTAACACTACCCCGATGACTGCCACCAGCAACCCACTGGCCAGACTTCTGCCCAGCATGCGTCCCATTACCCTAGACATTTCTCGCTCCCTTCGAACCATTACGAATGACTAGCCAACTTCCAATCAATTGCATCGTCGCACCGCCAAATCTGCGGACTTTGCTGCACTTATGACGCGGTATCTCGGCATTCCGTTTCGGGCCAACCTGTGAGAGTTCTAGGAAATTCCTGTGATCCCCGGGCCGGTGTCGAAAACGCTCGCTTCCCATCGGAACAGGTGGATGCATTCGGCTGATCGTGGGGCGAAGTTGCGCCAGGCCGGAGGCGTTTGGGAGTGGCCATGGACTGGTCAAAACGAGGAAAAACGCAATCGTTGGTTGTAGTTACGTTACTCGGTACGCTGTTTGGGCCGTTAGGTGCACTGGCGGCGACGACTCCGGAGGGAGTTCCGAAGTCGGCAACGGCTTACACGGTTTACCAACACATCGATGGCGATTCGTTCTATGTGGAAAATGGCGACGAACGCCAACAAGTTGATCTCCTCGGGATCGACGCGCCCGAAACCAATAAGCAAGGCGGCGAGTGTTTCGCGCAAGAAGCGCTCGAGCACGTCAAGAAACTGGCTCCTGAAGATTCGACGGTCTATCTTGAGACGGAAGGTCCGGACACGGATATTGATGGCAAGAGCTGGCCTCGCGACGTCTGGATTGAAGGCAAAGATAGCAAGAAGGCAACGCTGCTGAACACTAAGCTCGTGCGCGACGGCTATGCCAGTTACGACGACGACGCGGATGCGAAGAAATACGATGAACGCATCTCTGCGGCCGAGAAGGACGCTAAAAAAGCGCGCAAGGGCATCTGGGACTTTTGCGGAGGCCCACGTGAAAAGTTCGTGCCCACGCCGACGCCGGCTCCGACTCAGACGCCGACCCCGAGCGCGGAGGAAATAAAATCCCAATATGTCCCGCTCGCTGATGTCCGCGAGCTCGCCATCCGCCCTGGCGGCATGATGGGCCAGAAGATTTTCTTCTACGGGACGGTCTTATCAATCAACGTCGCCTCACCAGGCCGTGTTTTCGTATTAGGTGACAACGATCCCAAAGAATACGGTGTTGAGATGCAAGTCACGGTGAGCGCGCCGGACGGTTCAACAGAAGTTGTCTTCGTCGGCTCTGACGGGGAAACGACAGGGATGTTCGAGGGATCGTGGGTAGTTGTCTACGGAACTGTCGTCGACAGCCAAACTTTTCAGAACGCCCTGGGCGGTTATGTGTCTCAGTCGCTTGTCGCGGCGCAATTCGTAGAGCTTGCTTAACTAACTTGACGAGCTTCGGACGGTACCAGTTCGGGATTCGGCGCGGAGGAGGGCATATCCTCCTCCGCGCGCTTATGCGCGGTCGAAGGACCCATCACTCCGAAGGTGACGCCGGCGGCGACGAGCAGCACGCCCAAGACCTGATAGGTTCCCAGACTACCTTCACCGATGACCACAGCGCTGAGGAGCGCGCTCATCGGGATCACCCCGGCGAACAGCCCAGCCCGGTCGACGCCGAGCCTGGAAATGCCCTCGTACCAAAAAATGAACGCCCCGCAAGTGACGGCAACGGCAAGGTAGGCGATCGCTGCCGCCTCTGATCCGGATGGGCGAGAGAAGGACCCTGTCCCGTCGGCGATGAGCGCCGCGCTGCCGAGAATCACCGTCGCAATGATGCACACATAGAGCGAAATCGCGTGCGGTCCGACCTTCGGCAGGACAGGTACGGCGAGCAGCGAAAAGCCGGCCTCGCACACGAGGATACCGAGGGAGAGGAGGAAGCCCTTGAGTGTCGTCGCGCCGCCTCCTTGGGCGATTGCCGCGCCCGCGACGACGATGACCGACGCCGTCAACACCCGGCGGCTCGGTGTCTGCCGGCTTAGGAGCGGACCAAGCGTCGCTAAGACAATCGGCACGCACCCAACGACCACGCCGACCGCTGCTGGCTCCGCTTCGCGCAATGCCAGGAGCATCAGGATGTTGAAGCCGGCGAGACCCGTCAGGGCAACAAGCACCAGCAGCCCGAGCGAGCGCAAATCGGGCCGGGGAAAGTTCATGCTGCGAGCTTTCAGCACAATCGCAAGGACGATCGCGGCGAACCCGTACCGTAGCGTTTGCCCGGTGTAGTGCGGATAGTCTGTGAGCACCTTCGTAACGGCGACCGAGCTGCCGAGAATCGTCGGCGCCGCGATTGCCCCGGCTACTCCCCAGCCTTCGCGACTGATCACTCCGGGGTGCCGCCTTGGAGGATCGTGACGATTGTCTTCGAGTCGATGTTCCCGCCGGAAACGAGGCAAACAACTTTGCCGCCACCCGCCATCCCGGCAAGCGCTGCCGCGGTTGCGACTGCCGCCGCGCCCTCGGGAATCACTCGATTGCGTTCCATAATCAACCGCGCCGCGGCGGCAGTCTGCTGGATCGAAACGACAAGCGAGCCGTCGATGAGCTCGTGGGCGAGGTCGAACATCTCTTCGTTGACGAACGGAGCGCCGATGCCGTCGACGAAATTCGGCTTGTAGGGAACCTCGACCGGTTTACCGGCGGCAAGCGACGGCGCGAGCGGGGCGCCGGTGTCAACTTCGCAGGCATAAACCTTACATCTTGGCGATTTTGCCTTGATCGCGGACGCAATCCCACAACACAAACCGCCTCCGCCCCACGGGACAATAACGGCATCCGCATCGGGTAGGTCTTCGAGAATTTCCAGCCCGATCACACCGTTGGCGGCCATCACGTCTTCGTCGCTGTAGGGATGTACGAAAACACCCGTCATGCCGTCGCGATGACGGGTGCGGAAAACATGCATCCACTCGTCTACGGAGACGGTAACGATCTCGCCGCCGTATCGTTTGATCGCGGCGATCTTGTTTTCCGGGGCCGTCACAGGCATGACGACGGTACAGGGGACGCCCAGTTGACGTGCCGACCAGGCGACGCCCTGGGCCATGTTGCCGGCGCTGGTCGTCCAGACTCCTTCGGCCAGTGCCTCACGGCCAGCCTTCACCATGGCGTTGTAGGCGCCGCGCAGCTTGAAGGCCCGAATCGGTTGCAGGCACTCTAGTTTGAGACAGATCTCAGCCTGTCCATTTTCGTGGTCGAAGCGGACGAGTGGAGAGCGGATTACCGCCGGCTTCGTCCGCTCGCGTGCGGCCTCGATTTCAGCAATCGGAATCGGGCGATACATCAGCTTCGATGTTTGCATGGAACTTGTCGCACTCCCTTCGCGTTCGCCGAATGTACGTTGGCGCCGCCTAGTATCGCAGCGATTGCCTACGTTCGGTTACGTCAATTGACGTAGTAATGCCGCTGGGCGCAATGAACTTGATTACGCCTTTCATACGATGCGCCGATCGACGATGCGGAAAATGATGAGTACGTCGTTAGGAATCAACCTGAGCGACGAATGAAGCGACAAGGCGTAACGACGAGAGGAGTACCAGCGTTATATTGTTCAGAAAAGCTGACAACGAGTTTTGGTAATGGTTTCAACAGAAGGAAGAGGAGCAATAATGTCATCCCCACTGGTTGCTACGGTTCGTATTTCCTTTGGCGTGCGGCTGTTGATCGCCGCGCTCGTACTTATGACGACCTTCGTGGTCGTGCGTCCGACCGAGGCGCGGTCGTGTGATCCCTGTCCGACAGTCGCGACTACTGACTTGAACTTGCGCTCAGGTCCAAGCACGAACAACAGCATCCTTTGGGTCATTCCGAACGGTACGGAAGTGATCGCCTCGAACAGCGACACGAACGGATTTGCGCAAGTGACCGTACAAGGCCGCGAAGGTTGGGCGTTCCGGCAATATCTGACGAGTCCCGATGCGCCTCCAGTCACGGGAACCATGGTCACGGTCGACTTTCTCAACCTGCGTCGTGCGCCAGGAACCGGCGAGGAAATCATCGAGGTCATGCCGCCATTGTCCGCGGTCGAGTCGACTGACCAAGTAATCGACGGATTCCGATACGTCTACTTCGACGGCGTGCGCGGTTGGGCCTTCGCTGATTACCTCGGCAGCGGAACGACCATGACGACCACGACGGCCTTGAACCTGCGCGCGAACTCGAGCACTTCCGCGAAGGTTCTCGCTGTCATGCCGGCGAACGCGACCGTCAAAATGAGGGGCGATGAAGCGAACGGTTTCGTCGCGGTTACCTTCAACGGCGAGCAGGGCTGGGCCTTCCGCGATTACCTTCGCTAACGTGTCGCGAGTTTCATCACCGAGGCCGTGGTCGCCAGATCACGGCCTCGCGGCGTACCATTAGTCCTCACGGCAACAAACCCACTGGACGGCATAGGGTACTTTTCGACGATGATCCAGGACTCACAGCCGATACAAGCATCGTCGGCTGATCAGTCTGTTCCCTTCCCCACTGGTTCCTCGGTTCGGCTTGAGGTGCCGCAGGCGGATGACACGGCGACCGCCGCATTTATCGACCGGCTGTCGATTCTGATTCCCCCTGCCCTCTTTCTCGTGTCCGCGGCAATCTTGCTCTTCAAACTCGGCCAGCATCCTCCGTTCAGTTACAACTGGGAGTCTTATACCATCAGGGACTTCTTCCATTTCTGGGATCATCCCTCGACCGCGATCTTCAACGTCAGCGAAGGCCTGATGACCGACTCGGGCAGGTCGCCGCTGCTGGTGCCGCTGATCTGGGTCAGCATGAAGGTGTTCGGCGTCGGCTTGTTGGCGTTGCGCTTGCCGGGCGCGCTCACGTCGGCGTTCGCCGTCCCGCTGACCTGGCTTGTCGGTTGCCGCCTGGTTTCGGCCCGGGCAGGTCTGCTTTCCGCGGCGCTGCTGGCGCTCTTGCCCGCGTTCTTGCTCTATGGGCGCACCGGGACAATCGTCGCCTTATCGCTCGTGCCGGCACTGATCACACTTTATTGCCTGCTCAGGGCGCTCAAGGAGCCCCGACAATGGGAATGGCTGGCCCTCTTGCAAGTGACGCTGATTGTGAGCGTCTATGCGTACTCGCCGATTCGAATCCTTTGGCCGATCAGCGTGGCGCTGTTTGTGGTCGAAATGGCACTTCACCGTGAGGAGCGGCGGAGGCTTGCGATCACATGCCTCGTCACGATCCTCGTCCTGCCGATCTTCCTAACGTTCTTCCAGGGAACGTCCAACCACAACCCTAAAGCCGCGATCAGAGATTATTACAACGCTCGCGGTGAAACGGCGCTTTCCTGGCACGGGAATCCAGAACTCTACAAGCCGTACCTCAAGATGACGCCTGAGGAACAGGCTGCCGGCCACCTCATCGGCTCCGAGCGCCAGCTCATGTGGCGCCTGATCAAACAAAACGGGAAGAATCTGGAGCATCTCTATCTTGACCGGGACACGAAGCACGCCATTATCGACTTCTGGAATCCGCATGGACGGCTCTACTTTACGTTTCTCGTCCCCTTCTTTCTGCTTGGCCTGGTGAGGTCGCTATGGGGAGTATTCCGGCGAACAGAAGACCGAGTTCTGCAGGCATGCTTCTGGGGATTCAGCCTCCCGTTGCTGTTGACGTCCAACGTGCACATCGGCAGGTTGATCTACATCATGCCGATCGTTTGTATCTTCATCGCCTTGGGACTATTCACCGTCCTCGATTTTTTGCTTCCGCGGCTAAGGTTGACGCGAGTTGACCATCTGCCGGCCATCGCCGTTGCGGTCGCGGCATTGATCCTGATTGGCGTCACGGCAAAGGCAAGCTTGGCCGACTTTCGCGTTTCGCCGCCCGCACCTGTTCGCGAGGAAACCATCGCCCAACTTGACGCGGACGCCGATCAGATCAAGGCGCACGGTGAAAACGCGGTGCTTGTCAGGCCGGTGCTCGGCATGGAGTTCGAGTCAATCGAAGCATCCGTGCTCAGGCTCAGCCTCGACGACGAGTATCAGTTTGTCGACATCAGTCTGGGAGCGCCCGTCTCGACCCGCACTGAAGGCAAACCGGCCCTGATGTACGGCTTGGTCCTCGATTCGCTTCAGCATTCGGACTCGATCCCGACGTATTGCACGAACCGCTACTACGTCTACTCGGGGGCACTACCGCAGTTCCTCGAATTGACGAAGTCGGCCCCTGTGCAGTGCGGCCATCCGCTTGATTATGTCGCCCTCAAACAGGAGCGATAGCCAATGCCAGCGCCGCGTGGAGCAGCACGTTGACGCCTGCTTCGAGATTTTCGGATGTGCTGGGTCTCTGAGCCTCGGCTGAACGCTTGTCTCTGTTCGGGGCATGCACTATCGTGCATCAATGCATCAAGAAACGTCACAAGCGTACGCCCCTTCGGCGGAGCCAGTGGTTTCCTTGCCCGCTGCGCTTTCGGTTCCGTTTGTCTCCGGACAGAAGCGAGCAGAAGCTTCCTCCGAGGTGACAAGGACGGCCGCTGTCGATTGGCAGTCGATCTCGATCCTGCTCGCTCTCTACGTCTTTTCGGCGAGTCTGCTGCTTGTCAAACTTGGACAGCATCCCGGCTACACCCAAAACTGGGAGGCCTACACTACCTGGCGGTTCTTCGCCTGGTGGGATCATCCCTCAATCAAGATCTTTGACGTCAACGACGGTGTCATGCTCACCGCCGGTTCGTCACCGCTGCTTGCGCCTTTCATTTGGATAACTTTCAAGCTGTTCGGGGTTGGCATGTTCGCGCTCCGCCTGCCGAGTGCGCTGATCTCGGCGTTCGCAGCGCCGTTGACATTTGTGGTCGGGCGCCGGTTTATTTCACCGCGCGCGGGTCTTCTCGCTGCCGTGTTGCTCGCTCTTTTGCCATCGTTCTTGGTCTACGGGCGAACCGCGACTAACGCCGGACTATCGCTCGTGCCGGCGCTCTTGACCCTCTATTGTCTCGGTCGGGCGCTCACGGAACCGCGACAGTGGAGATGGTTCGCGTTGCTGCAAATCCTCTTCATCGTGAGTGTGTATGCCTACACGCCCGTTCGCATGCTCTGGCCAATCAGCGTCGGGTTGATCGCGACCGAACTATTCCTTCACAAAGGTGAACGGTGTCGTCTGGTAATCGGACTAGCGACGACCGTTGTCGTGTTGCCGCTCTTCTTGATCTTTTTCGACGGCCTTCCTAGCCATGCCCCAGTCAAGGCGGTCAGAAACTACTACGTCGCACATGGCGAGACTCTCTTGAACATCAGAGAGAATCCGCAGAATTACAAGTATTGGCTCAAGCTCACACCGGACGAGCAAGCGGCAGGGCGAGTCTTCGGATCAGATAATGAACTCATGTGGCGGTTCATCAAGCAGAACGCAACGAATGTGACGAACCTGCTGCTTGACCGCCAGACGAACCGCGCGCTCATCGATTTCTGGAATCCCCACGGCCGCCTCTACTTCAATTTCCTGGTCCCGTTCTTCCTGATCGGCATGATCAAATCGCTCTTAGGATTTTTCCGCCGGGTAGAGGATCGAATTCTTCAAGCGTGCTTTTGGGTGTGGTGCGCGTCGCTGCTGATCGTGTCAGTGGTCAACATCAGCCGGCTTGTATTCATGTTCCCCATCATCTGCATTTTCATTGCGTCCGGGCTCTTCACCGTCGTCGACGTCGTTTCGCCTCGCCTAAGCGTCGCCAAGGCGCCTTGGCTTCCTCGTGCAGTATCGGCAGGCGCCGCAGTGATCCTCATGCTCGCCACGGCGAGAGCAACGTGGAACGACTACAAAGGCCCGCCAACGATCTTTGCTGGATCGTCGGTTGTTTCGCAGCTTGGTGCCAATGCGCCAGCGATCGCCTCAAGTGGCGGCAGCGCGGTTCTTGTCCGGCCTCCCGGGAGCATGGAAATCGAGGAAATCGACGTGTCGAGCTACCGCGTCTTGCTGGATGATGACTACGACTTTGTCGACATCAGTACCGGCGCTCCGTCAGCAGCCACCAGCTCGGGAAAGCCGGCCGTTCAGTACGGGCAAGTCATTGGTTTGCTCGCGCACCCTGAGTCATTGCCTACCTACTGCGCAAACACGTACTTCGTTGAGCACGACGCCTTGGAATCCTTCAACGAAGTCACCGCTGCGGCCGCTGATCGATGCGGGCATTACCTGCGCTCTATCGAGATCACCCACTAGGTTCCAGCCAACGCGAGCGCGGCGTGGAGCAACACATTCGTGCCCACCTCGATATCTTCGGGCGCGCTAAATTCCGCCTCGCAATGACTGAGCCCGCCTTGACTTCGGACGAAGATCATCCCGGCTGGACAGACATCGGCCACGTACTTCGCGTCGTGACCGGCGCCGGACCAGAGATGGCGATGCGGCAAGTCCAATGACGCGCAGGCGTCCTCGACCGCGCCAACGACGTCCGGCGCAAACGGCGTCGCTTCGCTTGTCCAGAATCGATTGACTGTCGCCGTTACCCGGCGGGCCTGGGCAACGCGCGCTACCAAGGCCTCCAAGCGCGTGAATTGCGATTCGAGCACGTCTGGCTCGGGATGCCGGAAATCGACACTGAAGGTCACGTTACCCGGAATCGTGTTGATGATGTTTGGCTCAACGATCAGGCGGCCGACGGTCGCGACCGCGATCTCGTCGCGTTCCCTCGCGATCTGCTCGACGCCCGCCACGATCTCGGCGGCGGCGACGAGCGCATCTCTCCGCAATCGCATCGGGCTTGGTCCCGCGTGATCGGCTTGGCCTTCAATAGTGACCTCCGACCAGGTGATGCCGACGATGCCGTCGACGACGCCGACCGGCATCCCGGCATCTTCGAGCACCGGGCCCTGCTCAATATGAAGCTCGAGATAGGCGATAGCTGGAAGTGGGCGATGCGCCTCGTCGCCGAGATAGTCGATCCGGCGCAGTTCGTCTTCAAACCGCAGCCCCTGGCGATCAGTGCGATCGTAGACAAACTCCCGCGAGAACCTGCCCGCGGCCACGCCCGCGCAGGTCATCGCCGGTTCGAACCGGACTCCCTCCTCGTTCGTCCAATTGACTACGGCGAGCGGCCGCTTGGTGGTCACGCCGCGTTCGTTTAACGTGCGGATGACCTCGAGCGCGCCCATAACGCCCACCGCGCCGTCATAACGTCCCCCGCGCAGGACAGAATCGCAGTGGGAGCCGAACAGGACCGGCAATCCCGCCTCCCTGCCGGGCCGGTGACCGGTCATGTTGCCGACGTCGTCGATCCGGACCTCAAGCTCGGCTTCCATAAGCCACTGCCGGAACAAGTCCCGCCCTGCCTTGTCCTCGTCTGAGAGTGCCAGTCTTGTCACGCCACCGCCCGGGGTGGCTCCGATTTGGGCGAGGTCACGCAAACTTGCGCGCAGACGTTCGGCATTGATCGTAATCGCCATTCGTCCCCCATCAATTGCCTGCTCAGGTGGCTAGTTTGCTTCTTGCCCGATCTGGTGTTTCGTCGCCCGGATCGTATGGGTATGCTGATCGCGATGCAATTGGCTCGCCTGGTTCAAGCTAGAAAAGAGGAGCGACTACGCTTGGCAGAATCGCAGCAAGATGCCGCCGCACGTCGATTACGAGACACATCCCGACTTGAGGCGTTCAGCGATGGTGTGATCGCGATCGCGATCACCTTGCTCGTGCTCGAAGTGCACGTCCCCGACCCAGGCGATGTTACGAGCGAGCGCGCGCTCTGGCATGCGCTTGGCCAGCTCTGGCCCTCTTACGTCGGCTATCTGATCAGTTTCATTACGATCGGGATCATGTGGGCCAATCACCACCGAATCTTCACCATGATTGGTCAGTACGATCACAACCTGATCGTGCTCAACTTGCTCCTACTGCTCTGCATCGGCTTTATTCCATTCACCACCGACCTTCTCGCCGAATATTTGGGCGAGCCCGGCGAACAGACGGCCGCTATCGTCTATGCCGGTTGGTTCTTCGTGACGGCCATCATCTACAACGTGCTTTGGCGGTACCTGCGACACAAGCCGATCCTGTTCATGCCAGAGGTGGACAAGACCGTCGTGCTGACCATCACGCAGCGGTTCAATTTCGGCCCACCGGCCTATCTCATCTCGTTCGTGCTGGCGTTTTTCAGTGTCGAAGCCAGTCTCGGCCTGCAAGCGTTCCTCGCCGTGCTCTATTTACTGCCAATCGGTCGGGATCAATAGACGACGACGCCTACCAAAGGCGGACCGGCGTGGGCGTAATAATCTCTGGCGGACCGCTCGCTTGGATCACAACCTCTTGCTCGATGGACGCGCCGGCGAACTCAGGCACGAAGATCCCCGGCTCGATGCAGAGCACCATCCCTGGCCGGAGCTCAGCCCGCTCGTTCGCTTGCACATACGGCAACTCGACCGTCTCCAGGCCGATGCCGTGCCCCATCATCACGCCGAGGTTGGCCGCGTAGGCGCTGCCCTTGACGCTCTTGGTGGCGGCCGCGGCCACATCCGAGATCGCCGCTCCAGCAACACAGGCTGCAACAGCCCGCTCGGTCGCCTCCAGCACGGTGTCGAGCAGCGCCAATCGATCGGCGTCGGGCTCGCCGGACACCGTCGTCCGGTTCACGTCGAACTGATAGCCCTGATACGCGCCGATGGCGTCCAGCGCAACTACCTCACCCGGCTCGATGCGACGGTCCATGGCCTGCGGCCAGCGCGATCCAGCCGCCGACCACGGCCCGGAGTGGACGCGGAAATAGCGCACAAAATCCGCCCCGGCGAGCATCGCCGCGCCGATCGCCGCGGCGCAGACCTCGCGTTCGGTCGCGCCGCCGCCATAGATCGCTTCGACCGCGGTGGCCAGCGCGGCGTCGGCGCATTTCGCCGCCCGGCGGAGCAAAGCGATCTCGGCGGGACTCTTGATCGCGCGCAAACCGGCGACCATGGTCCGTTCCGGTTCAAGTTTCAGTCCCGGCAATTCGGCGGCGAAATAGCGATCGAAGGCCGCCGGCAGGATGTCATCGCCGACTAGGCCGATCCGGCCGTACTCGAGCCGGCGCTCGCGTAGCAGCTCGACGACAGCGAGGCCGAGATCCGCGGCCGGGCGGACATCCTCAACCGGGACGAGATCGGCGCGGTGCTTTCGCCCGTCGGTGATCAACACCGGATCTCCGGAAACCGGAAGCAAAAAGAAGGCGTGGCCCATGCCCCGGTTTGTTTCGGAAAAGACGGTTGAAGGGAAGGGCGGGAAGTGATTGGTGAGGTAGGCGATGTCGCCCGGCCGGTCGTAAAACGAGCGACCAACGACTAAGAGCCCGTCATAGCCGGCTCGTTCGGCGGCGGCGCGTGCCTTCTGCTGCCGGTCCAGGATTTCGGCCTTGTCGATTGGCGCCGGTTCAGTCGATTGGCCTTTGTTCATCACGTCCTATCCCACGGTACAATCCCTGCCCGACTACTTCGCGCTCGATGAGTTCGAGGATCATTTCGCGCCAGCCCTCGGCCAGGGCTGGAACCGCCGCGACCCGCTCCATTTCACCCACCAACCGCTCGCCCGGCATCCGCGCCAAGTGGGCGTCGCGCACGGTCACCCCGGCCGGGTCCCGCTCTGCTAGGTGGATCGGTCCAGCCACCGACGCTGTACCAGGTTGCAGCACGCGCAGGTACCAACCGGTGCGGCCAGTCTCAATAAACCGCTTCAGGATTTGAGGTCGTCCACTGCGAATTCCAAGCTTGTAGCAAGGAATTCGCGGCTGGACAACCTGAAGCTGTGCCTCTCCCCATGACCAGATATCGCCGATCTGCACGGTATCTTCGTTCCAGCCGTCGACCGTTAGGTTCTCGCCGAATGATGCTGGGACGAATGGTGGATCTTCTCCGAGCTCCGCGCTCCAGCTCGGAAAATGGTCCGCCGAGTAGGCATAGACAGCCTTATCTCTGCCCCCGTGATGCTTTGGGTCTGCTTGGCGGTCGCCGTCGAGATTGAGCCAGTCGAGCGAGATCGCTTCCACCTCTACTGGTTCTTTGAAAATTGCGCTCACAACCGGATGGCCGCGATGGAATCCGATCTGGCGCGGCTGACCGACGTTCACAGACAGCAATCGGATCTCGCGGTCGCCATTGAAGTCAATTGCCAACCTGCACGTCCCTTTCTGGACCCCGTGGCACTACGCTAGCTCGGTGCGCAATCCGGGAATGATTTCTCGCGCAACCCGCCTGGTCTTCTCCAAACCTTCGCTTGAAAGCGGGAGATCGAAAAGAAATTGGCTGACGCCCGCGGTCCGATAGGAACGGACGACATCCGCAAAATTCGCCACATCTTCAAGCCTGTCCGCGCCCAGCGACACCGACCAGGTGATGGCGTCCGGATCGCGCCCGAATTCTCGGCAGTGCTCGTTGATCTGGTCGCCGCGCTCCCGCGTCTCCTCCGGCGTGCCGCTCGAATCCCAAATGTCGGCGTGCTTCGCGATGAGCTTCAGCATCTTCGGCCGTTTGCCGCCGACCATGATCGGCAGGTGCTCCTGCACCGGCTTCGGCGAAAACGACGCGTCCCGAAGTTGGTAAAAACGTCCCTCGAAATTGGTCCGCTCCTCGGTGAAGAGCAGCTCAATTGCCGAGAGCGCCTCGTCGAGCATGGCTACGCGGTCGCCGGCGGACGGAAACGGAATGCTATACGCCGCATGCTCACGCTCGTTCCAACCCGTCCCAATTCCAAAGATGAGACGGCCCTCGCTAATGTGGTCGACCGTGACCATTTCCTTGGCCAGAATCGCGGGGTGTCGATGAGTGTTGCCGTAGACGAGCACCCCGATTTTGATTCGGCTGGTTTTCAGCGCGAGCGCGCTGAGCAAGGTCGACGCTTCCAGGCAAGGACCATCCGGGCTGGCATAAAGCGCCATGAAGTGATCGAAGAGCCACGCCGAATCAAAGCCGAGCTCTTCGGCACGCTGCCAGAACTCGACGAGCTGTTGCCAGGACAGCTGGTGCTGTCCCGTAACGACGCCAAACGATATGGGATGTCGCCCGACCATAGACCGCTGCCCCCCCTCGTCCACCAACAAATCGGAGGCGAGTCTATCAGGTTGCGATGAGGTAACGGGGCACTTACCTGAAGATGGCAACCACGCCAAACATGCATCCTACGAGGATAAGCGCCGCGAGGATGATCAGAATCACCAAGCACGAGCGCGCCGCGGAGGCAACATCTTCCGGTTCACTGGGGCTTTCAGCAATGGCGTCGATATCGGGTTCGAGGGAGTCGGGATCGGTCAAGGTTGATCCGGATTCTGCTGCGGTGATGCGCCCGCGGCCGCGGTCACAGGCGTCGCCTGTTCCCGTAGCGAGAGCCGCCACACATGGAGGATGCGGGTCGCGGCCGTGAGATGGGTGGCGATCGCAAGCGCCCACAGCGCCCACAGGGGCTGGCCGATGATCAAGCAGAGGCCCAGCAGGATCACTCGCTCCGGGCGGGCGACGAGACCCACCGAGGCGGTATATCCGGCTGCTTCCGCCCGTGCCCGCGCGTAACTGATGAGCAACGCCCCCGTCGCCGAAATAAAGACAAGGATGGATCCGGTTTTGGCGTCATCCGTATCGAGCATGAGAACGAGAACGCCGAGATAGACAATGACTTCTGAATATCGATCAAGCGTCGAATCGAGAAAGCCGCCGAACCTAGAAGTGGTGCCGGTTGCTCGCGCGACCGCGCCATCGAGCATGTCGAACGCGCTAGCGACGAGGAGGAGGAATCCGCCGATCACATCGTGTCCAGCGCCGATGATGATTGCGACGATGCCGTTGAGGACTAGCCCGACCACCGTCAGCATATTGGCGGAGAGCCCGAGACTGGCGACGAATCGGCCGATGCCGAGGATTTGCTCACGGATCATGTTGCCGATGCGTTCAGAAATCACGCCTCGCCTCCATCATCCGTCCGCCGCACCCCAGACTCCCCGCCGGACATCACGCAAAATCCTGGCGCCAGCTTGCGTGAACCGCTTGTCGCCGCGCTTTCTCGTACGATTCGAGCACGCGTGTCGCCACCCGCTCCCAGGTGTACTGCTCGGCAGTCGCCATGCCGTTCGCGGCAAACCGCCGGCGAAGATCAGCGTCCGCCAGTGCTCGCACCAGTGCCAACGCGATCGCTTGCGGATCACGCGGGGTGACGAGGAGCCCTTCGCGCTCATTGGTCATCACGCTGGCGTATCCCGGGATGTTCGAGGCGACGACCGGTTTGCCTGACGCCATTGCCTCGAGCAACACGATACCGAAACTCTCTCGCGCAATCGAGGGCGCGCAGAAGATGTCGCAACTTGCATAATAGCGAGGCTTTTCCTCAGCCGTGGCGAAACCGACGAAGTCGACGCCCCAAATCCCATATCGCGCCATCTGATCCTCGAACTTTTCCGGTTTGCCAGTGCCGACGACAACGAGGCGCGCGTTCGGAAATTGCTGGCGCACGAGTGGCATCGCCCGCAGAAGGTACTTGAATCCTTTGCGTTGTTCCTCAAACCGACCGACAAAGAGAATCCGCGGCGCGCCGTCGTTGGCCCAGGGAAGCGGTGCGGAGTTCTGGCTAAACGCTTGGACATCGATGCCGTTCGGAATCACATCGTACGGCCCCTCGAAATACTGCCTGACAAATTCCAGGGCCGGTTCCGAGACGGCAATGCGACGGTCGAGCCTGCCGAGCACAAACTGCATGTATGGCTTGAACGCCGTGTACCACGGGTTGTTGGCCCGAAACGCGTGAAAGGTGGCTACGTTCGCCGATTTCGAATTAAGGAGCACCATGTAGGGCAGAACAGGCGTCAGCGGTTCATGTAGGTGGACGACGTCGAAGTTCTCACGGCGCATCAGGTCCTTCACCGCGGCATACAGCGTGACATCAAAGGTCAGCCGCACTCGCGACCCGTTGCCGGGAATGCCGACCGTGCGCCCAATTCCGTAGAAACCGTCTTTGATGTCGATCCCGCCCTTCGACGGCCGAGGCGCGATCACCACGACCTCATGGCCGAGACGGGTGAATTCCGCCCGGAGATGATCGATGTGTTCTGGCACTCCTCCAGGATGACCAAAATCGTATGGAGAAACTTGCGCGATCTTCACGCTGAACCCAACCTACCCCGCCCGCTGAACAACGTTACGCACCGATTGTGGCTGGCTGGCCGATGATACCAGACGTCTTGCGGCGGCGGCTCGACGGCAATTAACTTGCGGCGGCCGGCGCGAGATCGAGACGCCCGCCGACGCGCTCCGCGAAATGGCAGGCCGCGAAGTGACCGCGCTCAATCTCGCGCAACGACGGCGTTTCGAACGCGCAAATCTCGGCGGCATACGGGCAACGTGTGCGGAACCGGCAACCCGACGGCGGATTGACCGGACTCGGCGGATCACCTGGCAGCAGCAGCCGCTGCCGGCGCAGCTGCGGGTTGGCGATTGGCGCGGCGGCGAGCAAGGCCTGGGTGTACGGGTGCAGGGGATTTGCAAAGAGTTGGGCGGTCGGCGCTTTTTCGACGATGACGCCGAGATACATGACCGCGACGTCGTCCGAAATGTGGCGCACGACTCCGAGATCATGGCTGATGAAGAGATAGGACAGCCCGCGCTCCTCACGCAGTTTCGACAGCAACTGCAGAATCTGCGCTTGCACTGAGACGTCGAGGGCGCTGACCGGCTCGTCGGCGACGACGAGGCTCGGGGTGACGGCAAGCGCGCGCGCAATGCCGATTCGCTGTCGCTGGCCGCCCGAGAGCTCGTTGGGATAGCGATTGCGGTATTGCCGGCTGAGGCCAACTGTTTCCAGAAGCTCATTCGTGATCGTCGGGCGCGCGCCCCGGCTGCCGATGTGGTGAAAGGCGAGCGCTTCCTCCAGCGTTTGGCTGACAGTCATCCGCGGGTTGAGCGACGAATTCGGGTCCTGAAACACGATCTGCATCTGTCGCCGGCGGCGCTGGAGCGCCCCTTCGTCGTCGGGATCGATTGTTTCCCCTTCGAAACGGACCTCGCCCGCGGACGGCCGCTGGAGAAAGAGCAGACAGCGACCGGTCGTCGTTTTCCCGCAACCGCTCTCCCCCACCAGCGCCAGCGTTTTCCCGCGATTAATCGTGAAATCGACGCCGTCGACCGCGCGCACGACAAGGAGCGGTTGCTTGCGAAGCTTGGCGAACAAACCTCGCTGCAGCGGGTAGTGCTTGGCCAGACCACGGACGTCGAGCAACGGTTGGCTCTGCTCCGCTGGACGGAGACCGTTTGTTGGCGGATCGGTCACGAGCGGACCCCTTCTTCGATCGCGCCTGGAATCGGCAACCGCGCAAACCGCTTCATACCGGCGAAATGGCAGGCAGACTGATGACCTTCAATTAGGACTCGCAGCGGTGGATCATGCTCCCGGCAGATCGCTTCCTGATACGAACAACGGGGATGAAAACGGCAGCCGGACGGGGGCCGGGCCATATCCGGCGGCGTGCCTTCGATCGGCTGCGGCGGCACATCCGCCAACTCCGCCCGCGGGATCGCGTTCATTAGCCCGACGGTGTACGGGTGTTCGGGATCGGCGAACAGGGTTTCGACCGGCGCTTGCTCAACTACGCGGCCCCCGTACATGACCGCGACGCTGTCGCACATCTCGGCGACCACGCCAAGATCGTGCGTGATCAGAAGGATGCTCATGCCGAACTCCTCTTGCAGGTTGTGCAAGAGGGCCAGTATCTGCGCTTGAATCGTCACATCAAGCGCGGTCGTGGGCTCGTCGGCAATCAGCAAGTCCGGCCGCGACGACAGCGCGATCGCGATCATCACGCGCTGCCGCATGCCGCCAGAAAGTTGGTGTGGATAGGCGTCATATCGTTGATCGGCGTTCGGAATGCCAACAGTCCGGAACAGTTCGATCACTTGCTCGCGGGCCGCGCGTTTGCTCGCGCCTTGGTGTCGTCGAATCGCCTCAGCCACCTGATCGCCAGCGGTGTACACCGGGTTGAGAAAGGTCATCGGATCCTGAAAGATCATGCTGATCCTGCCGCCGCGCAGATCTTCCATCTCTTCGTTCGCGAGCTTGAGAATGTCATTGCCCTGGAACAGAATCCTCCCGCCCGCGTACCGCCCCGGCGGCGTCGGCACGAGGCGGATGATCGAGCGCGCCGTCACGCTCTTGCCCGAGCCTGATTCTCCAACCAAGCCGACTGTCTCCCCGCGGTTGATCGTTAAGTCGACGCCGTCGACCGCGCGGACGTCGCCAATCCGAGTGCTGAAGTAGGTCTTGAGTTGCTCGATCTGGAGCAGTGGAGTGCCGGTCATCTTTGTGCCTGGCGCGGATCGAGGATGTCGCGCAATCCATCGCCGAGGAGGTTAAACCCGAGGACCGCGATCACGATGGCGATCCCAGCCGCGAGCGCGAGGTGCGGCGACGTGAGGAGCACAAGTTGCCCCTCCGAGAGCATGGCGCCCCAATCGGGTGTCGGCGGCTGCACGCCAAGTCCGAGATAGGACAGCGCGGCGATATCAAGCAGCGCGTAGGCAAGGTCGAGTGAGGAAACGACGATGATCTGGCTGATGCAGTTTGGCAAAATGTGGCGGAAGATGATGCGAAATTGCCCGTATCCCATCGCCCGCGCGGCTTCGGTGTAGGTCATCTCCTTTTGTACGAGGGTAACGCCGCGCACGACGCGGGAGATAAACGGTACATAGAGAATGCCGAGCGATATGACGACGTGCGTCAGCGACGGCCCGAACGCCGCCACCACAGCGAACGACAGCAATAATGGCGGGAACGCGAGCAGCATGTCCCAAATACGGGTGACCGTCTCGTCGATCCAGCCGCCACGGTACGCCGCCCAGATACCGAGCGGAACGCCAATGAGTTCCGAGATCAGGACCACGCCGAGCGCGCCGCCGAGCGCCGTGCGCGTGCCGTAAATCAACCGGCTGGCGACGTCGCGCCCGTTTTTGTCCGCCCCCAACAGGTAAGTCGAACTCGGCCCTTGCAAGCTGTCGCTCAAGGTGCCGTCGAGCGGATCCATCGGCGCGATCACCGGGGCAAACACGATCATGACGAAGAGCATCGCCACGATGATCGCGCCAATCATCGCCTTCTTGTTCTGCCGAAACCGCCAGAAGAACATCGACCATGACGAGGGCGCTTCCGGCGCCGCGACCCCGACTTGAACGACTTCGGCCGCCACCGGTTAAAGTCTCCCGCCGTAGCGCACGCGGGGATCGACGACGCCGTAGAGCACATCGACGACGAGATTGATGATGATAAAGACGCCGGCGATGAAGATCGTCGTCCCTTGTACGACCGGATAGTCGCGGCGCTGGACCGAGTCGATCAACAATGAGCCCAGCCCACCGAGCCCGAAGGTGTACTCGACTAGCACGGTGCCGACGAGGAGAAACCCGAACTGCAAACCGGCCACTGTAATCACCGGAATCAGCGCGTTGCGAAACGCATGCTTCATCACGACGACTCGCGACGACAACCCCTTCGCCCGTGCGGTCTCGATATAGTCTTGGGTTAATGCCTCGATCATCGCCGAGCGCGTTACGCGCGTGGTGATGCACGCTAGCGACAGACCAAGGGTCAGCGCCGGCAGGAAGAGATGCTTGACCTCGTCCAGACCGCCACTTCCCGCGCCCAACGCCGGGAAGATCGAAAGTTTGTAGGCAAAGAGCAGGATCAGCAGGATCGCCGTGAAAAAGACCGGCGACGACGCGCCGACGAGTGAGAACGCGGTCGCCCCGAAATCGAGCCAGGTGTTGCGCCGGACCGCGGCCAAAATGCCGAGCGGCAAGGCGATGATCATCGAGATGATGAAGCTGAAGGTCGCCAGCTTCAGCGTCAGCGGCAACCGTTCGATGATCAGCGTTCGCACCTCCGTCCGCTGCCGGTACGAACGCCCAAGGTTGCCATGCAGCAGATCCTTGACCCATAGCGCGTATTGCTCGGGCACGGGTTTGTCGAGGCGGTATTGATGCCGGATGTTTTGTAAGTTGGCCTCAGTGATCCGTCCGTTGCCGACGATGACCTTGGCAGGATCGCCAGGAATGAAATGGATGAGGAAAAAGACCACCGATGTAATGAAGAACATCAGCGGGATCAGCGTTAGCAAGCGGGTGATGATGAGTCGCGCCATGAATGTTCCTGCGGACTTGCCTGCCTTCACATGGAGGCAGGCAAGTTCGCGTGATTACGTTCAGATTGCTCGGGAACTAGGCTGGTTTGATCGAGCGGCCCCAGCTGTCCCAATACCAAAGCGGCGCCAGCGTGTAACCGGTAATCACTGACGTCATCGGCATGAATGCCTTCCAATGCTCGAAGAAGATCATCGGTTGATCGTCCGAGATCTTCTTCTGGATGTCGACAAGCATTTGATCTCGCTTCTCTGGATCAAGCTCCACCTCAGAGTCGTCGAGCAGTTTGTCGACATCCGGATTGTTGTAGAACGCATGGTTATTTTGCGGCGGCACGTTCTTCGAATGGAACAGCGGAAGCAAGTTCCCGCTGGCGTCCGGGAAGTCCGCTCCCCATTGGAAGGACATGAATCCCTCGTACGTGCCCTCCTGCTGCAAAGTGATGAAGTCGGCATAGGCGTACTGCTTGATCTCAACATCGATGTTGAGTTCCTTCAACGCCTCTTGCACGGCGATCGCCTGCGGAATCCAGACATCGTTCGGAGCGATCACGTTGTACGTTGTCTTGAAACCATTCGGCTGGCTCGACTCAGAGAGGAGCTGCTTCGCCTTTTTGACGTCATACGTCACGGGCTGGAGCTGATCCTCGGCGCTCCCCGGCATGTTCGACGGCACCGTCGTGTTGTGCGCCAGCACGCCGCTGTCCTTGACGATGTTCGCCATGATGTCGTCGTATGGGATCGCGTGGGCCACGGCCAGCCGGACCTTGAGATCGTCGAACGGCGGCTTGTCAGTCCGCATCGCGGCTACATTGGCCGTATAACCAACGACTTCCTGCCAGGTGACGTTTTCCATCGTCTTAACGGCTTCGATCTGATCAGGAGGAACAGCGGTGATCATGTCTAGATCGCCCGTCTTCATCCCGGTGACGCGGGTCGTGCCTTCCGGCACGATCTTGTATACGATTTGGTCGTAGTAGGGCATCCCGGTCTGCCAATACGTTGGGTTCTTTTCGAGCACGATTTCGCTGCCAGCATCCCACTTCACGAACTTGAACGGTCCGGTGCCGATGGGATTGCGCAAGAGGTCGGCGCCGTATTTCTCGATGGCCGCCTTCGGGATCACATGGCCGGCGGTCGTCGCCGGCACAAACTGGAAGAGCGCGCTCGGCGTCTTGAGCGTGATCTTGATTGAGCGCTCATCGGTCTGCTCGACCTTCGCGCCCGGACCGTCGTACATCCACGCCATTGGTCCGGCGACGTCTGGATCTCGCACGCGCGCAATCGAGGCCACGACGTCCTCGATCGTGACCGGCGTGCCGTCCGAGAAGGTCAAGCCTTGTTTCAGCACGTAGCTGTAGGTCAACGCGTCGGGATGGTCGAAGCTCTCGGCGAGGAGCGGCTGCAACTCTCCCTTCGCGTCGAACATCATCAGGCCTTCAGAAATTTGGCAGACGACCGGATTGGCCGTGAAGTCGTATGCCAGCGCCGGCTCAAGTCCGCGTACATCCGCTTCGAGCCCAAACGTGACCGTTTTCTCGTCTTGGGCGAGAACCGACAACCCCGGCAAGAACGGCTTGGCAGCGGTTGCCATTGCGGCCGCCCCCGCCGCCATTCGGAAAAGTCCGCGCCGACTCAACGATTGCTGCCGGAGTTCATTGAAATACGACGCCAGTTTAGTGTCGAACTTCTGACCCGCCGTTAACTCGCGCTTCGTATCCCCATCGGCCATCATCTTGCTCCTTCAGCTGCCGCCACGAATCACCGACGATTTCAATCGGCGGATTCGTCGGCCGCTCGCACGTCTCCGGCCCTATCGCCGGGTTGTTGATCACACCGCGCTGACTTGCTGCACTATATCGCCTTCCCGCGTTTTCGTCCGCGCGGGCGACGCGCAATCAAACGAAGCGATTCCATCGAGGTCCTACTGTTCTACGGATCGGAAGCTGATATTGATTGGGGAAGGGTCAAGCGAGTATTCAGATTCAGCACAAACTACACTCAAAAGGAAGCCGATTACAACTTGATCAAATCCAGCGCGTTCTTAAACACCTCGTCATCGCGGCGGAACGTATCCGGGTTCAGGCCTTTGTGGGTCGCCATTTGGTAGGCGAAGATCTGCATTGGGACGACCGCGAGAAGTGGCGAGAGCGCTTCTGGCAAGTCTGACAACGCGAATGCGGCCGCTTGCGGCGTGGCGCTCACCGGGTTACCGACGATCCAGAGCTTCAAGCCAATTGCATCCAAGACCGCGGTTACTTGTTCGACGCGTTCCGTTGACTTGCCGGGCATGTTGACGACAACGGCCAAGTCGCCGGGCTGCACGCCAATCATCGGGCCATGGAGAAACTGCTCGAGAGCAAGGGCGTCGACCGTGGCGTGGGCTGCTTCCCGCGCTTTGATAACGAGCTCGAGCGCGGTCGCTTCGTTCGGCCCGGCCCCGGTGGCGTAGATCAACCGTCCAACGCCTTCGCGTGAGATCGGCAAGATTTCACCTTCGCGAGCAAGTGTGTCCGCCACCTGAGCGGGCAACGTTTCCAGCGCCGCTCGAAACTGGGCCGTCCCTTCGGCTCTACGGGACTCGCCAACTAGCGTCGCCACCTGAGCGAGCACGAACATCGCCGCCAAGTGCGAGGACGTGTAGGCAGCCGATTTCTCACGTTCAACTGTGCGCAGGGTCAATCGCGACCCGGGATGCTCCGCCGTCAGACTACCGACCGAGAGCACAGTCGCACCGGCGGCGGTCGCGCCCGCCATCGCTTCCGCTGAGTATCGCTTGACGCCGGTGTGCGCCATGACGATCACCGCGTCGTCCGACCGGAGCGCTGCACTCGATGGATACAAGGCGAAGTCGTACGAGAGCACCGCGCGGGCGTCGAACCCCGCCTCGCGTAGCAACCAGGCCCCAACCAGCGAGGCGTGGTAACTCGTGCCGATCCCGGTCACAAACACCCGCCCCGCGTCTTGTAGGAGGTCAGCCGCTTGTTGCGCTTGTGCCCAGCCATCGGTCACGAGTCGTCGCAGGTCGTCCGGCTGCCGGTGCATGGTTTGATACATAAAGGAATCAACCGTCGGAGCAGGCATTGCGGTCTCCCCAAACGCGAACTTGGCCGCGGATCGAATCGTCAGCTCATTCCTGCAGGCTACCTCAGGCTACGGCAGATCGCCAGGGCCGTTTCGACCGCGTAAGACCCACGGAGAAATCCTCTCAGTTCATTGACACCAGCACACAAAACGGCGAACCTCCAGCACAGTGAAAGGACGGCAATTGCCATGAGCGCAACTTCCAACGACGCAAAGGTTTTGGTTCCGCTCGACGGTTCGACAAACGCCGAGCAGGCGATTCCATATGGACGCGCGATTGCGGGAAAGAGCGGTCAGGTTACATTGCTCAAAGTGCTCCCCAAGGCGGAGGCGACGCGCGGTCTCTTGGGCGAAACGGCCGCAGCCGCCTGGGAGGTGGACGAAACGCCCAACACCGAACTCCGAACAGAGATGAGTGAAACGACCGCGCAGTCGAAGCTCGCGGCGGAGTTGCACACGGCCACTGCTACCGGCGATCCAAAAGCGCAGATTGTGAAGTTCGCACAGGACAACGGCTACGACTACATCGTCATGGCAAGCCGTGGCCGGGGCGCGGTGGGTCGCTTCATCTATGGCAGCGTCGCCGATGCCGTAGCCCGCACGACGCCGGTTCCCGTCTTGATCGTTCATCCAAAGGAAAACGAATCCCGCGGAGATACTGTCGCGATTGACCGGTTGGTCGTTCCCTTGGACGGTTCCGACCTTGCCCGCGCAGCCTTGCCGGTGGCCACCGAGCTTGGTAGACGGCTTAAGCTGCCGACCTTGCTGGTGCACGCGATCGATCCCAATTTCGTGGCAACGGCAAATCCGGGCACCGAGGCGTATTACACCGCTGACGTTTACGACCAGCTCGTTGGTGAGTTGGAGGACTCAGCGCAAAAGGACCTAGTCGCGGCCGCTGCGACCTTAAATGAGGCCGGAGTCGAGGCAAGTTGGGTCGTCGTCAACGGCGGAGCTATCGACTCGATCGAGCAACGACTCAAAGACGGCGACGTTATCATCATGACTAGTCACGGCCGGAGCGGTTTGAAACGGTGGGTGATGGGCAGCGTCTCCGAGCGCTTGGTCCGGACCGGTCCGGCGCCCGTGATGCTGGTGCCTGCTCCAGGAAGAGATGAAGCGGAAGAGTAATGGTCGAGCCTCGTACGGTTTGATCCTTGCTTTCTTGGTAGCATTGAGAGAGACAGCCGGCGCGAGTGGCGCCTGAGCGGCACCAGGAGCAAGATCAGTGCGGCTCATCAAAATCGGGCTTGGCAGCATCAATCCCACGGTCGGCGCGGTCGATGCCAACATTGACCGCGTGATCGCGTCTGCCCGCGCCATGGCCGCCGACAACGTGACCATCGGGCTTTTCCCTGAACAGGTTACCGGCGGCTATCCACCCGAAGATCTTATTCAGTGGCAAGCGTTCGTTGAGCGCCAATGGCAGCAGTTTGAGCGCTTCGCGGCGGAGAGCGCGGACCTCCACGCCGCGTTTGTTGTCGGTATTGCGGTCGCCCACCAGGGACTGCGTTACAACTCAGCGGCTGTCGTCGGCGGCGGGAAGATTCTCGGGCTCGTGCCCAAGGAAAAGTTGCCAACCTACAGCATTTTTTACGAAGGCCGCACCTTTTCGGGCGGCTATCCGAACCAGTTCGAGCTGCTGGAAGGCGTGCCATTCGGCGATCTGATCTTCCAATTTGATTTCGGATTGGTTTCAGTAGAGGTCTGTGAAGACCTATGGAGCGCCGAAGGGCCAATGCGCCGGCGCGCATATGCCGGCGCCGAGTTGGTCTGCAATATCTCGGCGTCGCCGTTCCGGATCGGCATCGTCCAAACGCGCCGGGAATTGATCGCGACCAGGGCATCCGACCACCAATTGACGATCGCCTATTGCAACGCCGTCGGCGCGAACGATGGGCTCATCTTCGACGGTGGCGGCTACGTAAATCAAAACGGGAAATGGATCTTAGAAGCGCCTCGCTTCGTCGAGGCCCACGTGGCTGCCGTCGTCGATCTCAACCGCACCGCTCGCCTTCGCTCTGAGAACACGACCTGGCGGCGCGACCGCGAGGATTATGGGGACGACGGTTCGCTACCCGAAATCATCGATGTCAGCGATGCCGTCTCGACGAGCGAGAGCCGCGCCAACCTGAAATACCCCGCGCCCGTGGAGCGCAGTTTCTTCCTGCCCGGGAAGGAATGCCGGCGGACCGCTCGCGAGGAGCTCTGCGAAGACATTCTCGATGCCCTCTCTCTTGGCATTGGCGACTATTTCGAAAAGACCGGCGCATTCAAACTGATCGGGATTTCGCTCTCGGGCGGCCGCGACTCGCTGCTGACATTGCTGATCGCGCACCGCTACGCGTTCAAAGTCCACCCGGACAACCCTGGCAAGATTCTCCGCGCCTTCTACCAGCCTTCCCGCTACTCGTCCGCGGAAACCCGCCTGGGCGCGGAAACGATCTGTCAAGAACTGACGGTTCCGCTCGAAATCATCTCCATCGACGATGCCTACGAGCGCGAGCTCAGTGCCGCAAAGCAGATGCTCGACAAAGGGCAGGATGTCTCGGAGATCACGAAGCAAAACATCCAGGCTCGGGTCCGGGCGCAGCGGATGTGGAACTGGTCCAACTCGTCGGCCGGTCTCTTTTTGCAGACCGGCAATATGAGCGAAAAGGCGGTCGGCTACACCACGATCGGCGGTGATCTGATGGGCGCGCTCGCGGTCCTCGCCAATGTGCCGAAGACCGTCGTCATGTATCTGCTCGACTATCTCTACGAGCAGCACGGTTACGAGGGCATTCAACGCGTGCTGGCGAAACCGGCGGGACCGGAGCTGGCGGCGGATCAGATCGGCGAAGACGAGTTGATGCCCTTCCCAATCTTAGATGCCTGCTTTTATCTCTTCGCCGCCGAGAAACTCGTGCCGGATGAAATGCACGACATTCTGGTCGAGATGTTCCCGGACATCCCCGCCGCCCAGCTTGACGCATACATCGACAAATTCGTCAGGCTTTTCCTGCAATCGATTTACAAGTGGGTCCAGTCGCCGCTGTCGCTCCACATCGGCAATCTCGATCTGGAACGGGAGCGGGCCCTGCAACTCCCGGTCGTGACCAAGTCCTCCTGGACCACCTAGACCCATGATCGCGGCATGTGATTTGCGCGGAAGCAGCTCGGTCCGTTCGCTCTGCCTCGGGCTGATGAATGGTGATGCAAGCCCGTGCGGGCGTGCGCGTGCGTCGATAATCGACGCGAGGGAGGGCTAGCGATGCGTCGGTTCGCCGCGGTCATCACCGTGGCGGTGTTGTTGGTATCCGGAACAGTGGCGCCGGCGAGAGCCATTACGGGAAATTACGAGCCAGATTACGTCCATCCCTTTGTCGGGCTGGCGGTCTTTTACGACGCCGATGGCGAGTTTTTGCACCGATGCTCCGGCTCGCTCTTGACGCCGATTGTGTTCCTCACCGCCGGCCACTGCGTCGATGAGGCGACATCGGCACGAGTGTATTTCCAGCAAGACGCGGGCGTGAATTACGATCCGGAGACCGAGCTTGATCCCGTCACCGGCTATCCCGAGGATTGCTACACACAGCCGTGCACGACCGGAAGCCAACTGTTCAACTTTGGCTTCAGCGATTTCAGTGGCTTGCCGAACACGCAGGATCTCGGAATCGTGATCCTTGACGAACCGATCTCTCTCGACGCCTATGGCGTCTTGCCCGCGGTTGGGACCCTCGACCCGCTCGATACCAAGCGCGGGCGCCAAAATCTCGTCTTCACCGACAGCGGCTACGGCCTGAGCGAGTCGAACCCGGTCCACGTCGAGTCCTACCGCGAGCGTCTGATGGCGACGTCGCGACTCGTCAACCTCAAAAGCGCGCTGACCGCCGGGTTCAACCTCCAGACGACCAACAACCCTGGCAATGGCAGCGGCGGCACCTGCTCGGGCGACTCCGGCGGACCGATCTTCTATCCGTCCGACAGCTTCGTCATCGTGGCCGTAACATCGTTCGGTCTCAACGAGTGGTGCCGCGGCGTTGACTTCGCCTATCGGACCGACCAGCAGGAGGCGATCGACTGGATTGTTGGCGTCGCGGATCAGTTTGGCGAGGCCGGGAATCTTATCTTCGCCTGACTCCAATTTCACGTGATCTTCGCGCACGGGCCGCGAGCCGGAATCGACTCTCGGTCCTCGTTCTGCCGTGCCGGTCGCTTCGCAAGCTCGAAGGCTTTTAGCCCGGCTTCGGTTTACGGTCAATTCGTATTGCGACGAGTCCGGCCATCGCAAGAGCGCCGCCGATCACTTTGGCCGCCCCAAACGATTCACTGAAGACGATCGCCGAGAGGATGCCCGCAATGATCGGCACTAGCATGGCAAAACTCGATGCTTCCGCCGCTCCCCGTTTGGCAATGCCCCAATTCCAGAACTGG
>JBJMMD010000003.1:0-4870 GCA_045804965.1 Thermomicrobiales bacterium
CCCCGGACGGAGCAGCCATCCCCCCGATGGTCCAAATTTTCGCAAAACCGATGCCACATCTGCCCATCCCGCCCAACGCTGCACAGATCAAGGCGGCGTCGAGTCGTCACCCACCTGCCGACCGGGGGGCAGCGTTCGCTACAGCGCGGGCAATCGCGTTATTGTAAACTCGCGGTTCTCGGAGAGGAATACAGCGGGCAACGGCCTCGGGCGTCGGCTTGGGGCCGTTTGCATTGCCGTGTGGAACGCGTAAAGATACGCGCCTGCCGTCGCCGTTCTGGCGACTCACACGCCAAGGGAGGAGCCCACCATGCGTCGCATCGCACCCGTGCTCATCGTCGCCGTCGTCGTGCTGCTCGGCCTCGCCGCGCTTAGCCACAACACTACCGCGCGCGCCCAGGACGCGACTCCTGCCGCTGGGGCCATGGCCGGCCATCCACTCGTCGGGTCGTGGATCGTTTCTGATCCCAATGGGACACCAGCGATGATTGCCTTCACGGCGGATGGCGTCGTCATCGACACGGAGATCGACGGGATCACCGGGATCGGTTCGTGGCAGCCGACCGGGGACCGCACCGCCAACGTCACCTTCGTGCTCCCCACGAACGAGCCCGGGTTCTCCGGCATCATCGTGATTCGGGCCGCGGGCGAGGTCGCCGCTGACGGCGCGACGTTCACCGCGCCGTACAGCGTGACGGGCGTGGGCGCAGACGGCTCGGTCGTTTTCGCGGACCAAGGCCAGGTGTCGGCCGTGCGACTGCCGGTGGAACCGGTGGACGCCGCGGGCACGCCGATCGCCGGCTTCCCCACCTGGACGCCGAGCGAGGAAGGCACGCCGGAAGCCGGCACACCGACCCCATAGTCGGTGACGAAGAAGCGATTGACAACGGCCTCGGGCTTCGGCTCGGGGCCGTTTCTATCCCCGAGCTAGAGCGATTCCGCAGCGGTGATCGCTCCCTAGCAGTCGAATGACCGGCTCCCTGACCGCCGCCCAACAGATGGCCAGTTTCCGTGGATCTTGGTTGTCCTCGTCGTCGCACGTGTGCTGGTCACGGTGGAAGCGCATCAACTCCTTAAGCGGAGTGGCGAGAAGAGGGCAATTTCCGCATCAACCTGACGTCGATCGTCAGCAAGGTTGTTGTTCGATCCGCTCAAGCAGCTCAGCGTACCGGGCGAGGTGTCGCGGTCCGAGGAAATCATGACGAACGCGTTCGTGTGCGTTTGTACCAAGATATTCCGCTACCTCGTGATCCCCGAACAGGCGACTGAGTGCGGAGCCAAAGGCCGTGAGATCGGTTGGATCGTTGATGAGCAGACCGTGGATGCCGTCCTCAATCTGATCCTGGATGCCGCCGACACGACTGGCGACGACCGGCCGGCTTTTCCACATTGCCTCAGTCACGGTTAAGCCAAATCCCTCATGGAGGCTTTTCTGGACGACTATTGCAGCATGACGCTGAAGGGCATTGACAATGGCGGCGTTCTCCTCGATGTCGGTCATCGGTAATGACACAAGATGGATTCTGCCGCGGTCGGCGGAAGACAGTTGTCGCCAGGCTTCCAGGACATCATCAAAGCACGCCGCACCTTCCGGGTCGTCTGACACCCCGGCGACATTGGGACCAGCAAGGATCAGTCTCGCTTCCGGTGGTAGGTCTTCCGATTCAGCAAATCCAAGAAGCACGCCGATCGGATCCTTGAGGGGATCCCACCGTGACACTTGAACGACGAGCGGGGCGTCCCAGCTTATCGCTGGCCCGTGGCGGATGACGTCGGCCCGGCGGCTTACTCGTCCAGGGGAGCCATCGGTATGCCTAAAGATGGGCAGACCGTCACCTCCTGGACCTTCCACCAAGCCCGTGTGCACGAGAATCGCCCGGATTGTTGCCTCGTCGAGATCCTGATTCTTCGGCGAAAACGGATCAATGGACGGCGGGATGACGACACTGTGCTCAAGTTCGAGATTTGCTGGGATGTACGTACCGCGACTAAATACCGCCGCCCGGACATGAGTCAAGTACGGCTGCAAGAACGCCCAAGCCGATGCCGTTTCGTCGTTCGCTACTTCCACGCCGATATGAGACCTCCAAATGACGAGCGCACCGGCGTGAGAAAGCTCTGAAGCGAGCCCGGCGGTTTGAGGATCGTGGAGAAGTACGACGTCGCCGGCTTGCACGAAACCAATCAGTTCATTGGCGTTCTCTTCCAGGACCTTCTCGTAGATCGATCGCTCTGTGTCACCGAGCGGGCTACCATCGCCGTGACTCCCGTGAATGGCGTGGTGAAGGCGTTTTGTAATATGGAAGAACTCGGGCGTCCCTTGAATGACGAGCCACCGCGTATCGATGCCAGCGCCTCGGGCGTACGCAAGCAGAACTTGCAACATTTCCGCGACCCCGCCGCCACGCGCGGTTGAACTCACATTCCACCACACGCGCCCGGCCATCCTGCGAGCGGTTGCAGTCGCGATCCTACTGATCTCCTCAATCTGTTCGCTACCAACTAGCGCCGTAAATCGATCAAGCGACTCAGGCGCGATGTGAATTTCTTCAATGTGGGCCATTGCTCATCTCCGCGTTGTCTGGCGATCGCGTCGCGCTCGGGTTATCTACAGTAGATGATTTCAAGCGCAGCGTGCTCCCGCCCGGGGCGATCAAGTACCGCTCGAACCACATGGGCGCAAGGCTCCGAGTTTTTGCGTGCTGCTTGCTGTGGCCGCAGCGCACCATATGGTATTCCTGTCAGTGTGACTTCTCACGTGTTGTCAACGGCGCCCGGCGAGCCAGCACATTTATCTCGCGCACAAGTGACACGCTGGGTCGATTGTAGTGTTTCTGCCGGGACTGACGTGCGCATAGCCATCGCATTGGAAGAAGCGGTTGTCGCTTCTTCGACCGGCGAGGCACCGGAACTGTGAGCATGAATAGGCGGTCATGGCACTCATTTCGCAACAACAGATTTGTCCACCGTGATGCAACGCGACCCGCGGTTAAGCGCTTCGGCATGGCTTGGAGGCTGCTGCGTGAGATCGTCAACGGCTTCCAACGACACCACATCTCACAACTTGCCAAGCAATCCGCCTACAGTCTCCTCTACGCGATTCCGTCACTGGTCCTCATGCTTGTGTCCCTGGCTTCCGTCGTCGACAAGCACACCGAGGTGGGTCTATCCGACGCTCTAAGCCGCGCGATTGAGGAGCATGCCCCGGCGACGCTGGAGCCATTGCTGGAATCACTCGTCCAGAATGCGATCGCCGAAACAAGCCAAAGTTCCGCGGTAGCCACCGCACTTATTTCTCTCGTGATCGCCATCTGGAGTATCTCTGGCGCCGTTGGGGCACTGATCTACTCCTGCAACTGCGTCTATGACATCGTGGACCGCCGCCCATATCTTATTCGGAAGCTTTTGACATTCGGTCTCTCGATCGTTGGGGGCATGTTCGTCGTCGCCGGATTCTTGCTTTTCACCTTCGGTCAGAGGTTCGCTGATTGGCTCGACCAAGAAACGGCTAGAAGTTCGCCGTTCATCGGTATCCTCTCATCGAGTCGCCGTTGGTCGATCGCCTTGGTCGCCTGTTCGCTGCTGCTGCTCTACTCCTTAGGGCCAGACCTCCCCAAATCGATTCGATGGGTTTTGCCGGGCGTGATCTTGGCAACAGCAGCGATCTATCTCGTCTTTGTCGCCTTCGAGTATCTCGTTCGCATCGTGAATCCGGGCAGTGCGTATGGCGCTGCCAGCAGTGTGCTCGTACTGCTTTGGTCTCTTTACATCGTGAGCGCCATCGTTGTCGCTGGCGCAGAAATCAATGCGATCATTGCGCGGCGGCACGATGCCAAGCTGATTGCTTTCATCGAAAAGGGCAGCGTGGCTTCGGACGCGACTCAGTCTTCGACGCACTAGCGCTACGACCTCTTGACGAGCGACATCTACTCAACTGTCCCCGAAGACGTCTGTCGTTGACGTTTGGGTGTTGAATGGGGTTCAAGCGGCAAGAGCTTGGCGGCATTTGCGTTCGAGAACCAGTTCGCTCGCAGGCGTACTAGTGGCGATCGGATACCTTGTGTCATCCCTTCGATCCCTCAATAGTCGTGCGCCATTGTTCAGGCTGGCCCCGTACCGGTGGGTCTTCCCGAGCGATCTATCGACGAGTGTTCCACAAGCTGCTGCTCAACTTCAACTGGTGGGTCAACCGCAAGGACGCCGATGGCTCCCATATCTTCGAGGGCGGCTTCCTCGGCCTCGACAACATCGGCGTGATCGACCGCAGCTCGGCCCTGCCGGCGGGCGTTCGCCTCGAACAGAGCGACGGCACCGCCTGGATGGCGATCTACTGCGTCGGCATGAACTGGATGGCGCTCGAGCTGGCCCGGGAAGATCCGGACTACGAGGATATGGTGTTGAAGTTCTTCGAGCACTTCATGGACATCGGCGGGGCGCTGAATGGGTTCGAATCCGGCGGCGCGAACACCCTCTGGGACGAGTGGACGGCTTCTACTACGATTGTCTGCGCCTTCCCGACGGCAGCACGGTGCCGATGAAGGTGCGGTCGCTCGTCGGCCTGCTGCCGATCGTCCCGGCCTTCCCCTACCGAATCGACGACGTCGTCGAGCGCGCGCCCAACTTCGTCCGCCACGCCCGGGCCTTCCTCGATCGCCATCCCGAGTTGGCGAGCCTGGCGATCCGCGCCGGAACCTCCCAGTACGGCCCGATGGGCCTCATCACCCTCGTGCCGGAAGATCGGCTGCGGCGCATCCTCACCCGGATGTTCGATCCGGCCGAATTCCTGAGCGACTACGGCATCCGCTCAATCAGCAAACACTACGAAGATCATCCGTATGAATTGCGCATGCAATACACCGTGCTCAACGTC
>JBJMMD010000004.1:0-143149 GCA_045804965.1 Thermomicrobiales bacterium
CGCCATCCGCACGACGTGCTTCCCCAGTGGCGCGGCGGGGACCCGGAAGGTGAAGGTGGCGCCGCCAGAGCCGTCGATGGGGAATTTGCCAAGCAGCGTGCCGTCCCAGCGGAGCCAGACGTTGGCATGCGGGGGGAAGTCGATCACTGTCGCCGTTATATATTTGTTGACCGTGCCCCGGGTGGGAGAAAGTATCGCCCGCGGGTTGCCGGCTGGTCCGAGCCAGAGCACGGGTTCGTGCGTGCCGTCGGGATCGCCGGTGAATCCGTGCCCGCCCGCTTGCGACGACGTGGCGATAGTCAGAAGCCAATTGCGGACCGAAGCGACGCTCGCGCTGGGATTCGCCGCCTTATAGAGCGCGATCGCCCCGGTCACATGAGGCGTCGCCATGCTGGTGCCGCTCAGAGTATTTGTCCCGCCGAATCCCCAGGTCGATAAAACGCATGTTCCCGGCGCCGCGATGTCGACGCCAGCACCATAATTGCTGTAGCTCGCAAACTCGTCATCGCGATTACCATCGCAACTTGGCCCACTTCCGCCGCCGATCCCGTCGGTATCGGTGAATGCCGAGACGGTGATGACCTCGCTGTAGATGGCGGGAATGACAGGCGCCACGACAACTCTATCGCGTAAAACAAAAGTCGCATGCTCGATATCGTCGCCTTCGTTCCCAGCCGCGACGACGATTGGCACGCCAGCATTGACCACATCGCAGACTGCGTCGTGAAGCGGATCACCTTGACCGCACTTGTTGTCGGTGCCAGGGCCTTCGAGACTCATGTTCACGACGTCGATCGTGTTCGCGTGAACTGCGACCCAATCGAGTCCGCAGATGACGTCCGATTCCGACCCGCTCGCGGAGGAGTCGAGCACTCGGACTGACCAGATCCGTGCTCCGGGCGCGACGCCGACGATAGTGCTGGCGTTGTCAATCGCGGCGGCGGTGCCGGCGACGTGCGTGCCGTGACCCTGAACGTCATCGAACGTCGCGTTCGGATCGGCATTGCCGAGGACGCAATCGGTGCCGCCGACGACATTGAGATCGGGCTGGCTGGTGTCAACTCCGGTATCGATGATCGCGATGTCGGCGTTCACCCGTTTATCGACGCCGTCGATCTTTGCGGTCGAATTCTGCGTCGCGCCAACTCGCTTGATGTTGTTGGGGACAGTTTGCGCCGCGGCGTGGACCGGCAGATCGGGCACGATCGCGGCCACGTTTGGATCATTGGCGAGTTCTTGCGCCTGGTCCGGTGTAACGGAAGCGGAATAGCCATTGATGACGGTGGAGTAGACGTGGGTGGGCTTGACGCCCGCTTTCTTCGCCTTCGAGATCGACGACGACGTCGTGATCTGATGGCCGTTCTTGAGGACGACGATCACCTTCCCGGAAGGTGGAGCGGCCGCGGCGCGACGGTTGGCGGTCCAACCGCTGAATCCGGTCGCGCCGAGAAGGAGGAAGCAGATCACGAACCCGAACACTATGTGGTTGCGAAGGCGGTGGTTTCTCTGGAACCCGCTCGATTGAGCGATAGACAGCATCTACTCAGCTCCGACGCCAGGGAGAACAACAACACGCTTGCTCCCCGTGGTCGTGAGCGACGGGAAAAGTATGGGTGAGCAAACAAAGGATACGCCCGTATCCTCAGTCGCTGCCACCCTACGCCCCTCCGCGCACGTTGCGACCCCTGAGGCAAGACGAGGTGCAGTGATGTTCGCGAACAGTCCAATGCACTGTTCGTTTACAGTCTAAATGACTTGGCGCATGTTGTGAACGCTCTCGACAACAATGCGCACGGTGATTTGTGAAACAGGGTGCTCAGCCGGCGAGGAGTTCCCTCACCCGGCCCTCCGGGCCACCCTCTCCCTCGCACGGGAGAGGGGGCAGGGGGTGAGGGAATTCTCGCCGCTACGCCGCCATCCTTCGTCGTCGCCAGCCGAACGCCATCAGCGCGAGCGCGGGCCAGGCGAGACCGAAGAGCATGGTGTTGTTGCTGCCGCCGGGGCCGATGCCGGCCGTAGAGCCGGAACCGGTGTTCGGCGGGTTCTTGGTCGGCACGCAGTTGAAGATCCAGACTGTGGCCCGTTGGTTCGCCTTGACGATGACGTCACCCTTGGCGTTCACCGAATCCGACTCCGCGTGGCACCAGTCGGTGCCAACTTCCTTCGGTTGATACGTGCCCGGGGCGAGGCGACTGAACCGCAGGAGACCATCGGGATTGGTCACTCCAGTCGTCTTCGGTATGTACTTCGTCCCGTTCCAGACCGAGAGCGTGAAGTTCTGCCCGTCGGCGAACAGGGTGCAGTTGTTGAACCAGTCGAAGTTCGACGGGTACTTGCCCGCGTCGCAGACGTATTTGTAGATCAGGATCGCGCCGGTCGTGGAGGTCACGTCGTCCGGCACGTTGAACCACGTGCAGTACATCGTGACACCTTCCGGCACATTGAACGAGATTTGTGTGCCAACCACCTTCACGGTCGGATTGTTCGGATCCAGACCGCAGAAGGCGTAGACGGTGACTTCAGTCGTCAGCGCGTCCTCGCTCAGGGTGTACCCGCCCGGCGGGAGCTGACTGAAGACCGTTTGTCCTTTCTGGCCGAGATCGCCGGTGACGTGTTTGACCGCGAGCTTGCCCGAAGTCCGGAAGGTGACGTTGTTGGTCAGCGTCGAGGCATCGGCGCAGTTCGTGGTGAAGTCAGCGAAGTAGACGCCGGCGTAACCCGGATCGCAGGTGTACTTCGTTACCTGGATCTTGCCTGGTGTCGGCGCGGGCGGCTTCTTGTAGTTCAGCACGACTACCGTCGTCTGCTGGCTGGTCGAGATCACGACGTTCTCGGTCTTGGCCGCGGTCTGATACTTCGGCGTCGTCTCAGTCAGAGTGTACGTGCCCTGCGTGAGCGTCGCCTGATATTCGCCGTCGGTTCCCGTGTTGAAGTTGACAATCAAGTCGCCCTTCTTCAACGAGAAGGTCGCATCGCCTTTAGTGCAGTTCGCCGTCTTCGTCAGCGGATTGCCACCCGGATTCGACGAGTCGAAGACGACCGTCTTCTCCGGTCCGGTTCCGGCTGGGCAGTAGAACTTGACAACCCGGATCGACCCGGAATTAGGCGGCGGTGGCGCTTTCTTGTCGACGACCGTAATCGTCGTCGTCACGCCCGGGTTGACCACGATGCCGCTCTTGTCCGTCGCCGTCGAATATCCGACCGGCGCGGTGATTTCCTTCAGCTTGTACGTGCCCGGCGTCAGGTTGTCGAAGCTCGCGTCACCGTTGCTGTCGGTGCACTGGTTCCCCTTGTGATCGACCGACAGATCGAAGCAGGCGCTGTGCAACGGTTGCCCCTGCTGGTTGATCTTGTGCACCAGCACCCGGCCCGGCTTGAGCACGTTTGTGATCGTGACCGTTGCGGTTTGGTTCGTCTGCACGGTCACGTCCTTATCGGCCGCCGTTTCGTAGTCGGCCGACGGTTTGTGTGTCTCGTGCACGGCGTAGGTACCGGTGCCAACGTTCAAGAATTTGATCAAGCCGTCGTTCGACCCGTCGGCACCGTCGCAGACCGGGCCGTACTTCGTGACCGCACCCTGCTTGAGAGCGAAGCAGGAGTTCGCGAGGAGGTTGTTGCCACTATCGACCTTCTTCACCGTCACGTTCCCGGTTGTCGGTGGTGGCGGCGTGGGGCTGTCTTCGAAGATGATGAAGGTCGTCGTGTTGGCCTTGACCGTCAGGTTTTGATTGTCGCCGGGGTCGAACCCGACCGGCGGCAAGGTTTCGACCGCTTCGTAATTGCCCGCCGGAATATTCTCGAAGCGGATGATGCCGACGGTTGGACTCTGATCGCCCGCCTGGTTGTCGCACAGTTGATAGCCCGGCCCGCCGTTCAGGGCGAAGCAGGAGCCGCCGAGCGGGTTGCCGTTCTGGTCCCGCTTGTAGATCTGCACGCGCCCCGGCTTGAGCTGGTCGACGACCGAGACCGTGGAGTCCGTCACCCCGGCGACGATCGTCACGCTCTGATCTGAGGCGAAGAAGTAGTCAGACGACGGCGTTTGCGTTTCGCGCAGGGTATAGGTCCCGGCATCGACGTTGGTGAAGTGGATCGAGCCATCGTTGGCGCCGTCATCACCGTCGCAGGTCGGACCCGCGATCACGGTTGACCCGTCGAGCAGCTCGAAGCAGCTCGACTTCAGTTTGACCGCGCTCTCGTCGACCTTGGTCACCGTCAGGTCGCCGGTCGTTTCCGGCACAGGCTGATCGTGAACGTCGATGGAGACGATGCTTGAAGCGGTGATGTCAAACTGCTGGTCGGGCGCTGCCTGGAATCCAGCGGGCGGCGGCGGTTTCTCGTGGAGTGTGTAGGTGGTCCCAGACGGATCAAATGGCACATTTGTAAACCAAATGATGCCCACACCGCCGTGCCCATCGTTCGCGTCGTTGTCGCAGATATCGAACGTATCGGAGGCCGAGGAGAGCGTGAAGCATGACCCAGCCAGCAACGTATTGCCCTGGTCATATTTCAGGACCTGAACTGTGGCTGTGTCGGGCGCTTGGATGATGACGATGATCAGTGCACTGATCGTCACGTTTGGGTTGATCGTGACCGTGATTTCGTCGAATGCGGCCGACTGGAAGCCCTGGTTCGGGCCGACCGGCGCATTCGACTGTTTAATGCTGTAGACCCCGACCGGGAGATCATTGATCAGCATCCGGCCCGGACGCGGATCCGTGTCACCGCTGATCGCCAGATTATTGAAGAGCATCTGGCCGATGAGCCGATCGGCGTTGGCGCCGCCGTTGTCGCAAATCTCTGTTGGTTTGTCCAGGGCTGCGCTGGTGAACTCCAAGCACGCGCCTGCAGCCAGATTGCCTTGGAAGTCATTGAGCCGCAAGCGCAAGCTGCCCGTTTCCGGCGGCGCCTCTTGATGCGAGAAGGTCACTTTGTTCAGAGTGTCGGCCTTGATTGTGACCGTCTGCGGTCCGGCGACGAGGAACCCATCGGGCGGACTTGCCTCGACGATGTGCAGCGATCCCTCGTTGAACCCGTTGATCTGAATCTGACCTGGTGTGTTGTCGAGGTCGCCATCACCGTTGTCGCAGTAGTCGGCTCCCGCAATCGTGAAGCACGCGCCCCCGGCCGCGTGGCCGCTCTGATCCTGGCTCAGGATTTGGAGATTGCCGGTCGCGGGCGCTTCCGTTTTGTCGGTGAAGCTGATCTTGGCTGTTTGGCCACCATGCACGGTCAAGGTCTGCGTCGAGCCGGGTGAGAACCCATCCGGCGCTTTGGTTTGGGTAGCTGTGTAATCGCCTGCGGGAACGTCGTTGAGCAGGACGATGCCCGGCTCGCCGTCATCGTCGCCGGCGGCGTTGTCGCAGATCGGTCCGACATCGCTGGCCCCGCCGAGAGCGAAGCAGCCGCCTTCGAGATTGTTGCCATTCGGATCGAGATTGGTGATCTCGACCGATCCGTTCAGCACTGTCGGCGCGACTGGCTGTTGCGTCGCTGTTTCGCTGGCCGCAGCTGTCGCCGTCTCGGTGGCCGCAGCCGTCGTCGCCGTCTCGGTCGCGGGAACCGCGGATGCGGTCTCCGTGGCCGGAACTTCCGTTGCCGTCTCGGTCGGCGGAACGGCAGTTGCCGTCTCTGTTGGGGCGGTCGTCGCCGTCTCAGTTGGTGGCACCGCGGTCGCCGTTTCGGTCGCCGGCGCGGTTTCCGTCGGGACCGCGGTCGCGGTTTCGGTCGGAATCTCCGTGGCTGTTTCGGTTGGAACTGCCGTCGCGGTCTCTGTTGGGATCGCGGTAGCCGTCTCCGTCGCCGTTTCGGTCGGAATCGGGTTGTCTTCGACCACGACGTTCGTCTGCTGACCTGGCTCGACGACGACCTCTTGATCCGGACCGGGCTCGTAGCCGTCCGGCCCGCTGTCTTCATGCAACGTGTACGTGCCCGCCGGCACCTTCGTGAAGAGGATAACGCCGTCCTTGCTCGTGCTGTCGCCCGTCTGGTTGTCGCACGCCTGGAAGGTCGCGGGTCCGGTCAGCGTGAAACACGCGCCGAGCAGCGACTGGTCACCACCGGCCGGCACCTTGGTGATCTTCACCTTGCCGAGTTGCGGCGTGTTCTGGAAGGTGAGCTCGACCGTGGCGCCCGCGGTGACGTCGACTGATTGATCGATTCCGGCGTCGTAGCCGTCCGGCGCTTGTGACTCGCTCACGGTATGCGCACCCGCCGCCACGCCTTTGATCACGATCGAGCCGTCGGTCGCATCGCCATCTTTGCCGTCGTTGTCGCAGACTTGATTGCCGCCATCGACCGCGAAGCATGCGCCCGCGAGCGGATTGCCGTTCTCATCAGTCTTGGCAATGTGAATCGCGCCCGGCGGCACCGGCGTTTCGGTCGGAATCGCCGTTTCGGTCGGGACCGCAGTCTCGGTTGGGACGGCAGTTGCGGTTTCGGTCGGAATCTCGGTGGCCGTTTCGGTGGGCACGACAGTTTCAGTCGGAACGGCTGTATCGGTCGGAACAGCGGTCTCAGTCGGTTGCGGCGCGCCTTCGGTCAAGGCCACGTCGGTCTCGGACCCCGCCTCGACCGTGGCCGGTTGCGGTTCCGCGAGCGCGTTGCCGACCAGGGGCTGCTGTTCGCTCACAGTGTAATCGCCGGGCGGCAGGTTCTTGATCAGGAGCACGCCGTCGGCCGGATTGTCGTCGCCCGATTGGTTGTCGCAGACGCTGATATTTTGTGGGCCGCTGATGTCCACGCATGCGCCCTGAATCGCGAACCCGCCGGGATCGTTGACCGTGACGCCGATCGACCCAGTTTCCGGCGCTGCTGCGGTGTTGATCACCGTTGTTTCGTTGAGCTGGCCGCCGGTGATGTCAACATCGCTGTTGTCGGGCTTCGCGTGCCCCGGCGGCGGGGTTGATTCCGACAGGCGGTACGTGCCCTGGAAGAGACCGGTGAAGTTCACGTCGCCGTCTTCATTCCCGTCGTCAGCGTCGCAGGCCTGGACCTTATCACCAGGGGTGCCGGATTTTGGCGTGAGGGAGACGCACGCGCCTGGGAGTTGATTGCCCTGGTCGTCTTGAACGTGAATGACGAGATCGCCGGGCGGGACTTCGGTTGGAACCTCGGTTGGGATTTCAGTCGGGATTTCAGTTGGCACTTCCGTCGCGACCGTCGTGAGCTGCATCGGGAAGTCGCCCCCCTGATCGCCCACGGTAATCGTGGTTGTGTCGAAGCCTTGATAGCCGTCCGGGACGGTGACGATGGACAGGCTGTGATCGCCGGGGGTGACGCCGTCGAAGACAACCACGCCGTCGCCATCGTCGTCACAGACCCCATTCGCGCCATCCAAGGAATAGCAGGCAAACGGAACGAGGTTTCCGTTTTCGTCGACCGAATCCACCGTGATTTGAACCGTTACTGCTTGTTCCGCGGTCGGTGTCTCCTGTTCAACCGGCGGCGCTTCAGTCGGTGTCTCTCCTTCAACTGGCGGCTGCTCGGCAGTCGGTGTTTCCCCGGGTTGTTCAATCGTGCCGCCACCCGCGGTCACCTGAACGTTGTTGTCCCCTTCCTGGATCTGGATCTTTTGGCCGTCGGCCGTCGATTGACCTTCCGGCGTGTTCGACTCTTCAAGATCAACCGAGCCCTTCGGTGGACCGTCCGGGAACGGCAACGTGACGGTGCCGTCCTCATTGCCGTCGCTGACATCGCAGTTCTGGCTGAGGACGTCGTTTTCTTTATAGACAGAGAAACAGGCGCCCGGCAGCGGGTTGCCGTCGGCGTCGGTGATCTGGATGTTGAGCGTTGCCGGTTGAATCACGTCTTTCTTCGTGAGGTTGCCGTCCGCGTCGGCTTCGATGTGAGCCCGCGCCGGTTGATCGCTTTGGATTGAATCGGGATTCCCGACCGGCTGGCCGTCGAAGATGACTTGGAGGTCGACGGGACCGCCGGGCAGATTGAAGTTGACTTCGAAGTCGCCATTGTCCTTCGGCGCCATCGCGACTTGCCCGGAGTCAGTCTGCAGTACCGCTGCGTGCACGGATGGCGTGGCCGTGATCTCGCCGGTCAGCGTGTTGTATGCGAAGTAGACATTGATCGCGTCTCCCGGCACGCTGAGCTTAATATCGTCGCCGTTCGGGTCGCCACCCTCGCCGAATGAGCGGTCGATGTCGCTCGAGGCCACGATCCGGAACGTGTATTCCCCGGGTGGGACCGGGAGATTCGCGCTCCACGAGCCGTCGCCATTGTCTTGCAGAGCAGTGATGTCGCAGGTTTTGTCAAAATCCTTGGGACAACCTAAGGCAGCTTGGAACGTGCCCGCGACGACAACGCGGTTCGGCGCCGGGAACGGAGGCGGCGTGCCCGGCTTCTGCTCCTTCAACGAGGTGAGCTGCGAACTGTTTGGCGCGGGGCTCGCCAATGTGGTCAGTGGCGACAGCAGCCCGGCGAAGAGGACAAGGATCGTCAGAGCATGGACGAGCTTGGGCGCCCCTCGCGCCGCGCTTCGACGTCCGCGATTTGACGCGAAACCGAGAAGGGTTGAATTGGGAAACCGGCGATGAGGGGCACGCATGAGCGTCCTCCAGAGATTAACTGACGCCGGTGTGGGGAGCGCGCATCATTGAGCGTCGCGCCATCCCCGAACGGCAAACATAGGACAGCTATTCATATCGAATCGTTGGCCGCTTTGCATTCGGCACATTGGAAACGATCGCGTCGCACAGATCTGGCCGGGTTGTCTCGCGGTCACCGAAGCGCCCGCCTGGGATTCCCCTGGATGCTTCGTGCTAACGTAGCACGCTCGCGTCCGGCGTCAACCCGCCGAAATCTGTGCCACCGGCACTTCGGCGGCGCTCCGCGCCACCCTTGCATGAAAAATAACGAGTAATGGTGCGCTTCCGTTTCTCAGCGAAGTCCCGGCACGCCCACAGCCGTATCTGGGACATGCCGACAACGGCTAGGGAATAGATGAACATCCATGCAAGGGCTGGCAGCTTCCTAGCACGCCCCTTCTTTCATGCTCTAGACTCCAACGGCTCGTCCTAAGCGTCGTAAACGGTGAGCGGCAACGATCGCCGCCGGCATGACGGTGGGACGGATGACATGGTCAGTTTGTGCGGCGCGCCGTGCGACTGCCGCAGGATTGGGTCTGGGGTAGCGATTTGAGTCGAAACCAGCATGGCGAGAGCTGAAGCAGTTCCCGAGGTTCGATCAACCGCCAAGGCGGGGCCGCGACCAGAGGTCGCGGCGGTCGCGCGAGCGTGGTTAGTGACCGATTGGGCGGCCATCACGATCCTGGTCGCGCTCACTATGCTCGTGGTTTGGAATCGGACCTCCTACGACATGTGGGTCTCCCGGATTGATATTCTGCAGGCGTATCTTCCTTACTATTCATTTCTCGGTCAGCAACTTCGTCATTTGCAAATCCCCGGCTGGAACCCGCATCAATTCGCGGGCTCGCCGTTCGCCGCCGATCCTCAATCGGGGTGGATGCAGCTCCCGGTTATGGTTCTGTTTTCGCTCTTCGACTCGGAGACCGCAATCAAGGCGCTGATGGCCTTCAACATCGCCCTCGGTGCGCTCGCCTCCTACGCCCTCGCCCGCGCCGTCGGCATGGGTCCTCCGGCGAGTCTCGTCGGCGGCATCGCCTTCGGTTTTGGCAGCTTGATCCATTTCAACACTTATTGCTGCACATTGATGGGCAATTTGGCCCCGTGGATTCCGGTCTCACTGCTCGGCGTGGAGGTAATGTTGCGCGCCCAACGCTGGGTCTATCGCGTGGCCGGCGTCTTTCTCGCCGGTCTCGCCTTGTGCCAGATGATCTCGGCCTGGATCGGTCAGGGCGCGTACTACGGCATCCTTGTCACCGGCGCGTATGTCCTCTATCGGGCCGTGATCTCGCCAGCCGGCGACGGGTGGACCGCTCGCCGCAGGCTGATCACTCTGCTCGGCGGCGGGGCTGCCGTGCTGCTTACCGGGTTCGCATTGTCGGCCGCTGGTCTGATTCCGCGACTCGACATCAACCATTACACGAACTTGAACGGCGCCAACTATGAGGCACTGGGGGCGGGGAGCAGCAAGGGTTGGGGTACGCTGCTGATGCTCGACCGCGTTCTCAATCCCGAGTTTGTCGCACGCCGAGTCTACCTGGGCACGGTCGCGGTTATGCTGGCGCTGATCGCGCCGTTCCTCGTCCGCAAGCGGTTCGCCGTCCCCTTCTTCGCCGGATTGACCGTTGTCTGCCTAATCATGACGCTTGATACCACGCCGGTTCACCAGGTCTTCTACCTGCTTCCCCGATTCAAAGTTTTGCACCAGCACAGCGACTATCGCATTCTCGCCGTGGTCCTGATCGGCCCGGCGATGCTCGCCGCCGCGATCGTCGAGGCGCTGCCGCAAATTCGCGTGCGAGCGCGAACGGTCACGTATGCACTTCTTCCCCTCGCGATCTACGTCGTCCTGTTCTTCGCCTTGCGCACAGAACATCGCCAGTTGCCGATCCACGTCTGGATTTACGTTGGCGTCGTCACCTTCCTCCTCGCCGGTTACTTCCTTGCTCGCATCGATCGCGAGTGGCGATTTCAGCGCTTTTTGCGCCCGCTGACGGTCGCGTTTCCGTTTGTGGTCGCGTTCCTCTTGTTTCTCGATCCCAGCGCGAAGGACATCGTCGAAGCGATGCGGGGTCAAACAAGCAGCAACTATTACGCGGTGCAGCTCGCCAGCCGCTCTCAACTCGAACGTCGCGTCAGCATCTACACTGACTGCACGGACCTCGAGAGCGCCAGCGCGTTCCTCGCCCAGCAGCGTGATGCATCAGCCGCGCCGGTCCGGTATTTTGGGTACGATCCCGCTGGTCTACGCACCTCTGACGTGACCGGATCGAGCTACCAAGTCCAGGTGAATTCGCCGGTGGCGCGGGCGCTCCTGGTCGGCGCCCGCGCGACGTGTCTTGGACTGTATGACATCCAGGGCTACAATCCGATTCAAGTGAAGCGTTATGTCGATTTGCTCCAACGGATCAACGGCGTTGCCCTCAATTACCACGACGGCGTCGTGCTCGCGTCCGGCATCGATTCCCCGCTTCTTCCCCTCCTCGGGGCCGGCTACATCATCGTACCGAGCACCATCCCGGTCACCGATTTCCGACCCGATTTGAGCCACGTCCGGCAAACGCGCCAAACCGTGTTCAACGATCACACGGTCCGCGTGCTCGCCAACCCGAATGCGCTGCCCCGCGCGTGGGTCGTCCACGACGTGCACCAAATGCCAAAGGACGAGATTCTCGACGCGATCGCGGGCGGGCAGGTCGACCCCAAGCACACCGCGATTGTGGAGAAAGCGCCGCCGGAGCTCGGGACAACGCAGCCGCAGGGGGCGGACAACGTCCGGTTCACCGGATATAAGGCAGATCGACTGGCGATGGACGTCAACGCCGCGAGCGACGGCATGCTCGTGCTCACGGAGATCTACATTCCCGGCTGGAACGCCTACGTCGATGGCAAGAAGACTGAGGTCTACGCCACCGATTTCGCCCTACGTGGCGTCGCGCTCACCGCCGGCAGCCATCATGTCGAGCTTCGCTATGAACCAGCGTCGCTCAGACTCGGTATCCTGATTTCCGCGATCGCAGGCGTCATCATGGTGATCGTCTTCGCCGCCGCCCTCTGGACTTGGCGGCGTGACCGTCGCCGCCTACGCGCCGGTTGAACCATCCCACGAGCTACATGGCTTTCTAGATTCTTCTGCCTCAGGCAATGGCGGAGGCGACCAATCCTGCAAACACCACCGGCCCTGGAAAATCCCAGGGCCGGTAGGCCGATCAGCGCGAGTTGGTTGAATGGATTATTCAGGCGTTGATCGTGTTCCGGCGGTCCCCCATCACATTCCCGCCGGCGGTATTAACCAAGCAATGCGCCGGCAGCCACGCCGGCAAGTTGCAAGGTCGTTGATTGCGGTTTGGCATTGGGACGCGGGCGTTCTCGCTCCAACGCGAGCGCGGCAAGATTCGCCATCCCTTGGGCGAGACCGAACTGTTCGAGGTTGAACTGGAGGTTGCGACCACTGCGGTCGGCCATGATCAGCCCGAGGCGGCGGGAGCCGAAGCGAAGCGGGAGGACGAGGACTGAGTTTGCATCGCGTAGCGGTCCAAAAGCATGTCCGTTCTCGTCCAGATATTCGATCTCAACGCCTTGCTTTTCCATAAAATAGGAAGCGCCGCCGGGGATATCGGCTAAGGAAACCGAGTCGGGGAGGTCGGTCAGCGGCATCCCGAATCGCCCCATCAAGGTGGTTTGCACGTATTTGTCGTCAAGCGCCCAGATCTCGACCCGTTTGAGCTCGAGCGCATCGGCAATGCGATCGGCGATCAGGGGGAGGAACTCCTTGGCGGAAACGCCGCGGGCCGCCGCGTCGACGACCTGCAGCAAGACTGAGAGCTGGCGGGCAAGTTCCACTCGGTCGCCCGACGCGAGGTCGATGAGAGCCGGAGATGCGTCCGTTTGCGGCGTCCGGCGACGGTATTTCCGTGGCGCCCGCTCGACCATCGGTCGCCATACTTGGAGATCAGCGGCGGCGATGAAGGCCATCTTGCCGAGCCGTTGGGCCGGCAATTTACCCCGGCGCACCGCGCGCGATACCGTGTGGTAGGAAACGCCCTTGAGCCGGGCTGCCTCCGCCATGGTGTAAACATCGCCCCCGGCCGTGACCGGCGAGATGAGTGCTTGGGCGCCATTCTCAGTCACCGAATCCTCCTTTGAAGCGAACATAGTCGTTGCTCGGCACCGTGTCACCGAACGATCGAAATCTGGTTGTCCGCGCTGAACGTATTGTAGCGGACTTTCCAAATGTGCTTTCACAAGATAGGGAGTGTAGCCCGAATTACGCTCATTTCCGCCGATAATAGTGCGCTCGGTGTTGACTCGCTGCGCGTTTTTGTGGCGAATACGTTCAATGAGCTGTCGAGCGTGTTGATGTAGTGCTCCCTGATTGCGGCCTTGATCAAATCGACGCAACATGTTTTCAGGCGAACAGCGCTGCACTTCTTGCCCGTTCGCCTACCATACGGCGGCAGCGAAGGCAAAATACTTCGCAACGCTAGGCACGTTAGTTTGGCGGCTTTCAGGGATGACTAAGTTCCTGAAGCAGCTTGGCATCCCCCGCTTGCCGGCGGTCGACAAAAACATGGGTCACGCCGATCTCGGCGAGGTCGCGTAGCCGTGCACGCACGAGATCCAGATCACCAACGAGCGCGAGCCGGGCCACGAGCGCCGTTGGAATCGCGCGCCGCGCCGCGTCCAGATCCCCGCGCTGGCGCAATTCCGGAAAACCGCCACCCCGCGCGAGCACCTCGTCCGTTTTCATCGCCCGCCTGACGTCGGCGATGATCCGCTCGGTGTCGAATTCCGGGGTTGCGATCAGGCGCTGCATCCCCGGCAAGGCGTGGATCATGGCGATGGTGGTTTTGCGCCGTTCGAGCTCGGGCTCCGGATCATCCGTGACGAAGATGCCCGTGCGCGCAAAAAACGACAGGCCATCCGGATCCCGCTGCGCGGCCACAGCCGCGCTTTTTACGCGCGCGATCGCGTCCGCCAGATAGTCGGGCGAGGCAAGCTCGTTGAATAGCACGCCGTCCGCGCGCCGGCCCGCCAATGCCAGCGCCTTCGGCCCGGCCGCGGCGAGATACATCGGCGGTCGCCGCAACGGGGCCACCGTTCGCTCCCAGTTGTTGACCGCGAAATGTCCGCTCGAGCTGGCGCGATGATCCTCCGCCCACCAATCGGACAGGAGCTGGATCGTCTCGTCCAGCCCAGCCAGCGGTCGACCGGTATCGATTCCGAGCGCCCGCTGGTACCATTCAGTTTGCCCACGGCCGAGTCCGAGGAAGGCGCGCCCTCCCGAAAGTTGATCGAGCGTGGCGACAGACGCCGCGATCAGATTCGGATGCCGGTTGTACGGATTGGTGACCCCGGTGCCGAGACGAGCCCGCGTGGTCTCGACCGCGAACGCACTGAGCACAGCGAAGGCGTCCCACCCGTCCGGGTCTTCACTCACCCAGATCGAATCGACCCCGGCCGCGTCGGCTGCTCGCGCCTGTGCAATCGTCCGCGCGGGCGCACCCGGGTCGCTCTTTGTCCAACCGTGGTGGGAAAACTCAACGCAACACTTTAGCGCGGTGGGAGGCATCTGCTCGCAGGCGGCGTCGCCCGAGAATCAATTCCTGGGCTCGAATTCGGAAGCCGGATAAAACCGACTGGTGGCGGCGAACCATCCCGGATTCGTGGCGGCGTCCAGGCGGCCGCTCGCCTCGCCGAAACAGCGGTGGCAAATGGCAAGGCACGTCGCGTACGCACCCAGGCGCATCGCGTTTCGTCGCTACGGCGACCGCGGTTCATGGTCCCGTTCTCAGCCCTGGAAGGGCTTCCTGTGACGTAGCCCGGGCCTTCAGCCCCGGGCACGGGCGGTGCGCCAGCCTCTGCGGGTGACATCATCCTTCCTTCGCCCGGTAATAGAGCAGGATGCCCCCTTGACGCTCGTCGCCGGTGCGGCCGGCAACTCCCTCTTCGCCGGTGTGCATGGGGAACGGGTCTCCCCGCTCCAACGCATCGGCCTGCTCCTTCGAGATCACGCGCGCGAACAGGCCGTGCCGGGGACATTCCCAGACGCCGGGATAGCCGTCGACGGGGCGCATCCGGTGCCGATCGCGTGGGTGCGTGCGTCCAACTTCGCAGAGTGGATTCGGTCCGCTCGTCTGCTGCGACTCCATGCTTGCCTTGCCCACCCCTTCATTGCTTCGCCAGAACTCTTGGTCGGCAAGTATGCCACCGGCGCGCTCGCGCCGGTCCTCGCCTATTTCGCCATCTTCGCGTAACGGACACGGTCCCACGCCGTGACCCAATCGGGATAGCTCGCGATCTTCGCGTCGGAGGTATCGAACGGGGGGAAGCCCATGAGCGGATTCGCCGCGAAGAACGGGGCGAGGTTATCGTACGGATAGAGTCCGCTGCTTGTGTCGTCAAGTAACTCGATAGCGTTGGCATTGACCACGCCCCGACGCAGCCGGTTCATCAATTTCGCTTGCACTTCGGGCGAGATCAGGTAATCGATGAAGGCGTGCGCAGAGTCGGGCGACGGCGCCCCTTTTACCAGGGAGAAGGCGTCGGAGAAGGTGAAATCGCCTGGAAGCGGATGTGAAATCTGCAAGTCCTCGTTCTTCGCGACATCGAGTGTCGGCACCACTTCCGAGGCGATGCTCGAGACCCAAGCGTCGCCGCTCACCAGGTGTCCGGCGAGATCTTCGATCTTGCCGACGAACGCGATCACGTTCTCAGCTTTGAAGGTCATCAGTGTTTGCACGCTGCGTTCGAGCTCGTCCGGCGTCACCCGCGTGGGATCCACCGCGCCAAGCGCGCGGTTCCAGACCTTGAGGTGCCCCACCCCGTCGTCAAGCATGACCACCTTGCGGCGATAGGCTTCGCCTTGGAGGTCGATCCAGCGTGCAGGAGGAATGGGGAGCAGCTTGGCGTTGTACGCCAGCGGCGCGCTGCCCCACAAGCAGGGAGCGGCGTACATGGCGCCGTTCCGCACGGCCCAATCCGGCTGCTGGAATTGGGGCAGGTAATCGGCCGCATGGGACAGTTTGGTTTGGTCGAGCTGCCCAATCAGGTCGACATCGATCAGCCCCTGAACGACGCCGTTTTGTGGCGTGACCAGATCGTAGAAGCCGAGTCCTCCCGCCCGGAGCTTGAGAAAGATCTCGTCATTGGCGCCGATGGTCCATGCTTCGACGGGTATTCGGGTTTGATCGGTGAACGCGCCAATGAGCTCGGGATCGTTGTATCCCGCCCAGCAGAGCAGCCGCATCGGTTGGCTATCCGCCCGGCCCACGAGCGGCCGCGCGCTAAAACCGATTCCGAGCGCGGCCGCCCCCGCCCCGATCAAGCGCCGCCTGTTCAGCTTCTGTGCACGCCTCAAGGTCGAGCCTGTCCTTCGCTCGCCCGGGCTGAACCCGGCAGCGGTTCCTCCGGTAACGGCAGATGCACACCGAGGGTCAGACCGCCGTCGAGGATCACGGTCTCTCCCGTGATATACGACGCCTCGTCGGAGGCGAGGAAGGCGATGGCGCTGGCAATCTCCGCCGTTTCCGCGAACCGGCCGAGGGGAACCCGTTTGAGATACTCGGGCGCGCCCACGGGATCCTCGGTGATGAACGCGGCCCGGGTCTTGACCATGCTCGGTTCAATCGCATTGACCCGGATGCCGGAAGAACCGAGATCGAGCGCGGCCGAACGGACGAGGGCAACCACCCCGCCCTTGGAGGCGTTGTAATGCGCCATGTTGGTTTCGACGTAGAAGGCGTTGGTCGAGGCGGTGACGACAATCGCCCCTTTCCGGGCTAGGATCATGACTCGGGCTGCTTCCTGGATGCAGAAGAAGGTGCCCGTCAGATTGACGTCGATGATCCGCCGCCAACTACCCTCCTCGATCTCGAGCAATGGCTGCGCATCGGCGATGCCCGCGTTCGCGGCGAGGATATCGAGACCGCCAAACTGCTCGACGCAGCGCCGTACCGCCCGTGCAACATCCTCTCGTTTGGAGATATCGCCCGCGACTGCTTCGCCCTGCCCCCCGCGGTTCTTGATCGCGTCGATAGCCTGCGCGGCCGCCTCCGCTTCGAGATCGAGCGCGACCACACTCGCGCCTTCAGCGGCGAATCGCTCCGCGATCGCCCGCCCGATCCCATTCCCCGCCCCCGTGACCAACGCTACCTTGCCGCCCAATCGCATCGATTTGCTCCCTTCGTGCGCAATCCGGAACTTCTAACACAGGCGGCTACAATGTGTTGTGGAACGACAGATTGCCCTCACCCGCAGCTTCGCGGCTGCCCTTTCCCGTGGGAGTGAGAGAGATTGGGGTGAGGAAACTCCAGGGCTCGTCCTGAAGGATCGGCTCCATGACGCGGCACATCCCAACCGATATTGAGCGGGAGCGCTTCGATCTCATCGTCATCGGGGCGGGGATCAACGGCACCGGGATTGCGCGCGACGCCGCCATGCGCGGTCTGCATGTGCTCGTGGTCGACAAGGGCGATATCGCGAGCGGTACGACGAGCGAATCGACCCGACTCATCCATGGTGGCCTCCGCTACCTTCAGCACCGTGAGTTTGGCCTCGTGCGCGAGTCGTTGCGCGAGCGCGAGCTGCTCCTGCGTAATGCGCCGCACCTGGTCCGGCCGATGCCGACGCTGTTTCCAATCTACACCGGGGCCAAGCGCGGACCGATGGTCGTCCGCGCCGGGATGGCGCTCTACGATCTGCTCTCGTACGATAGGTCGCTCGACCGTCACCACATGATGACCCGAGACCAGGCGCTCATGAAAGCGCCCGGTCTCGAACCGGCCGTTTTGCGCGCGGCGGCTCTTTTTTTCGATGCCCAGGCCCCCTTCGCCGAGCGCCTCGCGGTCGAAAACGTGATCTCCGCGCGCGATCACGGCGCCACAATCCTGACTTACTCCCGGGCCGATCGGATCATGACCGAAGGCGCGGTCGTGCGTGGCGTGTCCTTGACCGACATCCTGACCGGTGACATCCTCACCGCGCGCAGCAAGATTGTCGTGAACGTCGCCGGACCGTGGGTCGACCTCGTGTTGACCGGCGCGCCAGCTGCCGGCGACCAGCCGCGGCTGATCGGCGGGACACGAGGCAGCCATCTCGTCGTCGCCCCGTTTCCGGGCGCTCCCGAGGTCACGCTGTACTTCGAGGCGAAGGCGGACGGCCGCCCGATGATGGTCGTCCCCTGGAACGGTTTCTATCTGATTGGCACGACTGACATTCGTGATGAGGGCGATCCGGGCGAGGCACGGGCAGGCGATAAGGAAATCGCGTATTTGCTCGACGAAGCGAATCAGCTCCTCCCCAAGGCCGGGCTGACGGTCGACGACATTCTCTATACCTTCAGCGGCGTGCGTCCGCTCCCGTTCACGCCGGACGGGACGACGGCCGCGATCACGCGTCGCCATATCATCAAGAACCACGCGCCGAAGCTGCGCGGCCTCTACTCGATCATCGGCGGCAAGCTCACGACCTATCGCAGCCTCGCCGAGGAGACGGTGGATCAAATCTGCGACGATCTCGGGGTCGAAGCAACATCGCCAACGGCAGCCACGCCACTTCCCGGCGCCGGCGATTGCTCAACGATCGGACGAGACCTTCCCGCTCCAATGAGGCAACGCCTCACGTCCATCTACGGCAGTCGCGCACGGGAACTGCTCGATCTTGCCCGGGAATCGCCTGATCTGCTCGAACCGTTTTGTCCCGACACCGGGGCGATCGGCGCGGAGATCGTCTTTGCCGCGCAACAGGAGCTCGCAACGACGCTGGAAGACATGCTCTTGCGGCGAACGATGGCCGGGCTGGGACCACGGATGGCGATCGGCGCGGACATGGCGGCCGCGGAGGTCGCGCGGTGTCATCTCGGCTGGGATCAGGCACGGGCTGAGCGCGAGGTCGCGGCCTATCGCGCCGCCCTCGATCGGTTCCGCCCGCGCGCACTTGACGAAATCACGACGGAGCAACCCTCACCCGACCCCGCGGGGCAAGGGTACGGATGAAAAACGAGCCGATGTGACTGCCCCTCTCCCGTGCACGGGTCGGGTGCCCTTTGGGCGGCGGATAAGGGTGAGGGAACTCAAGGGATGAGGGCTGGTTGTCGGCTGCCTAACGCGCCACTTGAAGGCGGCCGCAGGGTTGACTTACTGCAATTTGCCCCGGGCCGCGACCGGCCAGACCACTTCGACGATGCCATTACGGACACCGTACAGCGCCTCGTGCAGATGGACGATCTGGTCGCTGTAGCCAATGCCGAGCTCCAAGCGGTCGCCAACCCGCGGTTCTGGGCAGGGAACGTCGAGGTGAATGATTCCGTGCTCAGTCGAGAATCGCATTGGTTGCGTTACCGGCAATCCCCGCACTGATGGTGGCCGCTTGGTGGGATCGATGGTCTTGCGGCCAGCGTCGATAATCACACAATCAGGTTTGGGACGGCTGGTAACGTGCGCTAGAAGCGTCAAAGCAGGCTCGACCCGCGCGCCAGCCTCGATATACCACGCATCGCCGAACACGCCGCCACCGGCTTCAACTTCGGTCACACCAGGAATGCCCGCTGAGACGAGGTACGTTTCAGTGCCGCCGCAGGAAACGATATCGACCGGGAGCCCCGCTTCACGACAGGCCTCTGCCGACGTCACGAGCAGACCGACCGCGTCCCGGATCGCCTGTTCGCGCACTTCTGGATCGGAAATGCCCCCGGCGTGCCCTTCCCAGGACATCACGCCAGCAAAGCGCAGACCGTCGCAGGCGGCGATCTCATGAGCGAGGGTGACGACATCGACCGGATCGACGCCGGCGCGGTTCATTCCCGTGTCGACTTCGACAACCACACGCGGCCGCGTTCCCTGACGCCGCGCCGCGTCATCGAGCTGGCGCAGGCCATCAAGCGAATCGACCGCGACGATGAGGTCGACCTGTCGGCAGAGCGCTGCGAGCCGCCGCGTCTTGATCTCGCCCACGATCTGATTCGCGATCAAGATATCGCGGATACCGGAGGCCGCCATGACCTCCGCTTCGCCGAGCTTGGCGACGGTCACGCCGATCGCCCCGGCTGCGAGCTCCTTGTGCGCAATGGCGGGCGTTTTCAGCGCTTTCGTATGTGGCCGCCAGGCCGCGCCGAGCGTCGCGATATCCCGTGCCATCCCCGAGATATTCCGCTCAAGCGCGTCGAGGTCAACGAGGAGCGCGGGCGTATCGAGCTCGCTAACCGGCAACCCAACGAACGACGTCTGCACTCCCCGCTCCTTCTCGCTCAGGTCATTGTTCAAAAAACTTGAGCGGTCAGGATACAACGGGTTGAAATTGCATGGAGTTCACCGGCGGCTCATGGTCGATTCATCTGGCTTTCACCCGGTTTCGATAGGGTAGCCATGCTCGAGGCAGGCGCACATGCGATTTCATGGAAAGGATCCAGGCATGGCTACACGAACGTTTTTTCCCCTGCTCGTCGTGGCGTTGCTGGCAATGATCGGGGCGATGCCCGAGACAGTTCTTGCTCAGGGCACGCCATCGCCGACCGCATCATGTGTCAAAGTCGAGTCGAGTGATCGCTGTCTCCCAATCGCCCCGGATACTGAACGAGTCGATCTCAGCGAACCGACGTTCTCGAATCCGACCAAGATCACGAACCCGCTGTTTCCAGTCAGCGATCAACACTCGATGCTCATCCTCGGCTACATCGAGAAAGATCCGCTCCGGATCGAAGTCACGCTACTCCCCAAAACCCAAACCATCGAGTGGAACGGTCATCAGGCCGAAACGCTCATTTCCCAATTCGTCGCGTATCTTGACGGCCGGATCGAGGAGGTCGCGATCGACCGGTACGCCCAGGCTGACGACGGCTCGGTCTGGTACTTCGGCGAGGACGTGTCAGACTATGAAAATGGCGTTGTTGCCGACACCGAAGGCACCTGGCTTGCCGGAAAAGACGGTCCGCCCGCGATGATCATGCCCGCGCATCCCCAGGTCGGCGACGTCTACCGATCTGAGAACATTCCTGGATCCGTCTTCGAACAAGTCACGGTCAAGACCATCGACGAAACCGTGAACGGACCGACGGGACCTGTGGAAGGAACGATGGTCGGTCAGGAGCTCCATCAAGAAGGAGACTACGAGGACAAGATTTTCGCCCCCGGCTATGGCGAGTTCCGTAGCGCCTCGCCCGGTGAGTTGGAAGCGCTCGCGCTCGGGGTTCCGACAGACGCCCTCTCCGCTCCAGTTCCCGCTGAGATGACGACCCTCGCGACCGGCACTTCGGATCTGATCGACGCATCATCATCCGGCGATTGGGAGGCTGCCCTCACAACCGTTCAGAACCTGTCCGCAACGTGGTCCGCGTTTCGCGCCCAAGACGTGCCTGATCTCGTCGAATACGAGGTGAGCGAAGCGCTGAATTCACTCGCCGGCACCGTCGACGCCCAAGATGCCACCGCCACCGGGCAAGCGGCGATCAACGTCGAACGAACCGCACTCGATCTTCAACTTCGTTACCGGCCCCCGACCGAGATCGATCTCGCCCGCCTCGATCTCATGGCGCGTCAACAGCTCCTCGACGCCGCGGCCAACGATCCGGCTGGGGTGCGAAGCGATGTCACGTTCGAGGAATTGATTTGGAACCGGATCGCGTCGAGCGTCGACCAGTCCATTGCCACACAGATCGACGTGCAACTGAAGCAATTACGGGCGGCCGCGGACGCCGGCGACCTCACCGCCGCGACAACTGGCGCGAATCAACTCCGTGCGCTGCTCACGAAGGTTGGGTAAAGCGTTCGAAGACCCCGATAGCCCGCACCCGCTGCTGACGCGGCTGCCCTCTCCCAGTGACGCCGCGCGAGGGCTGTCCTCCGGAGTTGTCTCTTTCCTACTCCTCGGACGAAATGTCGTCGATGAGCCAGCGGGAACGATCGGGCGACCAGCTGAAAATGTAGCGCTCGGGGGGAAGGGCGCCAAGTGGACTGTAGACGACTCTAGCGCTGATCCGGCCGTCGGGAAGGGTGGTGACGTCTTCCATCCTGGCGACTCGCAGACGTTCTTCCGGCGCGCGGACTCCGGAGTCCTGGAAGCGGCTGATGAAATCCTCGAGTGAGAGACCGGATTCCTCTGCGAACTTCTGGAAGAACCGGTCGGTGTAGAGACCGAATCCACTGAGCATCGCGCCTTCATTGGCGCAATCGAGGAGGATAGAGACAGTGGTTGTGATCCCCGCGATAATCCTGCTTTCGATCTCTCCGCCGCTTGCGAATGTTGTCTGGTCAGGTGCTACACCAGTCGCCATAGCCGGTCTGAACATTGCCTCATCCTCTGCTTGCGCCTCCGCGGAACTCTTCACCGCGGGCGGAGCCCCCGCGGCGCCTTCTTCCCACCGCGCCCACCGCTCGCCGTGGGCATCCTCGCGTGGCGCCGGTTCGGTCGGCTGCGTGGTTATCAGTTTGACCAGCAGCGGCCGGACTAGGTAGGCGATGAGCGCGATGCCGATAGTCACCGAGACACCGATGGCAGCGATGAGCCCGATCCCGGCTCCTGGGGGCTTATTTGCCAGCAGAGCGATGTGGGACAGCGACGCCGTGTGCGCCAGGGCCACGCCGGGCAATGCAACCAGGGCCCCAATGGATCTGTCCGGGCGCCGACGGGATCTTTGGTTCAATCGGCGTTCCGTCATCGTCGATCTCGACTTTATGTCCGTGTTACGAACCGACCGGATGAGCGAGGAGATCGCCCAGAGCCGGTCAGTCCACCCGCCAAGTTGATCGCGGTCATGCCGAGAAAGTAGCTTCGGCGTGACACGACCTACCCTACCGGCACCCCCCATTCGGGTCAATGGAGAAGGAGCACCTGGTAGTCCATAATTCCTAGGGGAGATTGGTACTCAGACCCGGGCGTTGTTCCCGCGTTTCCCATGACATCGGTACTTTCGAAGGTGATTAGGACGCGAATCGGGCGCTGAGACCACCGTCGACGAGAATGGTGGTTCCAGTCATGAAGCTCGCCTCATCAGAGGCGACGAAGGCGATCACGTTCGCGATCTCGTCTGGAGTCGCAATCCGCCGCATCGGATGCTGATCGAGCACGCTCGCTTCGGCTGCCGCGGGATCTGGCTGCATATCGATCCATTCCTGGACCAAGGCTGTTCGCGTCCATCCCGGACACACCGCGTTGACGCGAATCTGATTCGGCCCGTAATCGAGCGCCAAACTGCGGGTCAGCCCGACGAGACCAGATTTCGCGGCAGCGTAAGGGAACATCTTGTACGTAGTCATGAACGCGTGGATCGAGGCGTTGTTCACGATCGAACCACTGCCCAATTTCAGCATTTCCGGAATCGCGTATTTCGCGCACAGCCAGGCGCCCTTGAGATCGACGGCGAACACGTGCTCCCAGTCCGCCTCGGTCATCTGGACCGCGTCGTAATAAGCGTTGATGCCGGCGTTGTTGACCAGGATGTCGAGCTTCCCGTACTGCGCGACCGTCGCCGCGACCCCAGCCCTGACCTGGTCTTGCTTGGTCACGTCGGCCACGTGCACCATCACTTGGTCGCCGACGCCCAATCCTGCGACCGCGGCTCGGCCTTTGGCCTCATTGCGGACAAACGAAACGACATTCGCACCTTCGGCCACGAACTTCTCGATTGTCGCCTTGCCGATCCCTGTCGCGCCGCCGGTGACGATCGCGACCTTCCCCGCAAGCCTCATGAGCCTCTCCCAATTATGGCCGCACGGACTCGCACCTCGTGCGCGCCGGAACCATGGTTTCGCCTTGTGGATGCGGGATAGTAGGGGTTTGACGGATGGACGTCAATTGGCGAACTGCCCTTACCCAGCCCCGCGTATCAGCGAGATCGGCTGGAGGCAAGGGTTGTTTCGCCAACCGCAAATGTTCACAGTGGCTAATCGCGCGATTTCCTCGTGACTAACCCACCATCGGGCGTTTATAGTGGCCGTCCGCTGGGCAGGATTGCCCAGTGTTTGGAACGAATAATTGACAAGACTATGCATCCGATCGCTCGCAACACAGCCCGACCAGGTCTCCCGCGCGCCGCGTATCTCGCGATCGCCGCCGCTGGCGTTACCTTGGTTCTTAAATTCGTTGCCTACTGGCTGACCGGCTCGGTCGGGTTGCTGTCGGACGCGGTCGAATCAACCGCGAATCTCGTCGCCGCATTCTCGGTCGTCTTCGCGCTTTGGTACGCGGCCCAGCCGGTCGATCGTTCGCACAATTATGGTCACGAGAAGATCGAGTTCTTCGCGAGCGGAATCGAAGGGTTGATGATCCTGTTCGCGGCAGCGGCCATTGTTTGGACCGCGATTGACCGTTTGCGCGATCCGCGTGGTCTCGAGTCGATCGGCGCCGGTTCAGCCGTCGTGCTCGTGGCCTCGGCGATCAATCTCGGGGTGGCGCTGGTGTTGCTCCGCGTCGCCCGCGCCCATCACTCAATCGCGCTCGAGGCCGACGGCCGCCACTTGCTCACCGATGTGTTGACCTCGGTTGGCGTGGTGATTGGTCTCGCGCTCGCGCACGTTTCCGGAATCAAGCAGCTCGATCCGATCATGGCCCTCCTCGTCGCGGTGAACATCACCTGGACCGGCTATCAGCTCCTGCGCGTCTCCATCGACGGTTTGATGGATCGCGCGCTCGCGCCCGCGACGGAAGAAGCGATCCAAACGGCGATCGAGCAGGAGATCGGTCTCGCCGCCGCCTACCATGCCCTGCGGACCCGGCGAGCCGGAGCGCATTCGTTTGTCGATTTCCACTTGCTTGTGCCGGGCCAACAGACCGTGCAGGCCGCTCACAACTTGACGAACCAGATCGAGCGGGCAGTGGCGTCAGTCGTTCCCAACGCGGAAACGACGGTGCACATCGAGCCGATTGAAGAGCCGTCCGCATGGTCGGACCGTCCCCTGGTCGAAAAGACCGGCGAGCCGGCGCTTGCCGAGCGCGACGGACACGGCAGCCAGCATCACGCGGCCTAGCGCCCCTCCATCTTGCGTACAATCCATCGCCGAGACCTGGTTGCGCAAACGCGGGCCGGCCGGTACCATCTCGCCACTTCGCGGGCAAGTCAACGGCGGAAAGACGTTCATGGACCCAGATGGGATGAGCGCCGGAATTGAACTGCCAGCCGTGTCGCCCAGCATGCCGGCGGTGATTGAGCTGCTCGGTGTCTCGAAGCAATTCGGCGCGGTGCAGGCCCTGCGTGGAGTCGATCTCGCCCTCGTTCCCGGTGAGGTGCACGCTCTGGTCGGCGAGAATGGCGCTGGTAAGAGCACCCTCGTCAAAATATTCGCCGGCGTTCATCGTCCCGACGTTGGTGTTATGCGCATGGGTGGTCAGGAAGTGGTGTTCCACACACCGCTCGATGCTTACCACCATGGCGTCGCTGTCATTCACCAGCACCCCACGCTCTTCCCCGATCTCGACGTCGCCGAAAACGTCTACATGGGCCGTCAGCCGCGAGACCGGATCGGTCGAGTCGACTGGGGCGAGATGTATCGCGACGTCGACAAGCTCTTGCGCCAACTTGGTGTGAGGATCAACGTGCGTACGCCGGTACGCGCGCTGTCGGTTGCTGATCAACAGCTGATTGAGATCGCGAAGGCGCTCTCGCTCGATGCCCGTGTGCTCGTGATGGATGAGCCCACGGCCTCGCTTTCGGCGCGGGAGGTCAATCGCCTGTTCACGATCGTGCGCCAGCTGCGGGACCAGGGCGTAGCGATCTTGTTCGTTAGCCACCGCTTAGAAGAGATCTTCGAAATCTCGGACCGGATCACGATTTTCCGCGACGGGGCCCACGTCATCACCGCGCCCGCCTCCGAGCTGACGACCGAAGAAACGATCCGCTATATGGTCGGTCGTCGCCTCGAAGCGCTTTTTCCCAAGGAAGAGGCCGAGATCGGCGAGGTCGTCCTCGAAATCCGCCATCTCACCAAAACGGGCGATTTCCGTGACGTCAGCTTTTCCCTGAGACGAGGTGAGATTCTCGGTCTCTTCGGGCTGGTGGGAGCAGGGCGGACCGAGATCGCGCGGGCAATATTCGGGACCGATCGCGCGGACACGGGTGAAATCGAAATCAACGGTCGACCCGCCGAGATTGACTCCCCTTCCTCCGCGCTTGAGCAGGGCATTGGCTATGTTCCCGAGGACCGGCACGGTCAAGGACTGGTGCTCGATTTTCCGATCTCGGCAAACATTACGCTGCCGATCCTGACTCGGGTCAGCCGGTTCGGCCTGCTGAGCCGGAAGTTGGAACGACACATTGCCCGCGCCTACGCTGAGCAGTTGCAGGTCAAAGCGTCCAGTTTGCAGGCTCCGGCGACATCGCTCTCGGGCGGCAATCAACAAAAGGTTGTGCTTGGCAAGTGGCTCGCGACCGAACCGATGGTGCTCATCCTCGACGAGCCGACCCGCGGCATCGACATCGGCACCAAAGCGGAGGTCCACCGCATCATCTCTCACCTCGCGACCCAGGGGATGGCGATCATCCTCATCTCGAGCGAGCTGCTGGAGGTGCTGGCGATGTCCGACCGCGTGCTGGTGATGCACGAGGGCCGGTTGACCGGCGAATTCAGCCGCGAGGAAGCAAACCAGGAGGACGTGATGTTTGCGGCAACCGGGCAAGTGAGACCGGCGCCTGTAGTCGCCGTTGAATCGACTGAGGAGCAGACGCTTGGCGTCGTCTAGTCCAACCTACGAGGAAACTCGCGGAGCGGGTCAGATGCGAGCCGATCGCCTGATCGACCTGGTCAGCCGGGTACGGGAGTTCGGCCTGATCGTCGCTCTTCTTGTGATCGTCATCATCGTGCGGGCCCGGGTCGACCGGTTCACGTCGATCAACAACATCAAGGCGATTCTCGTCTCAGTCGCGATCCTGGCGGTGCTGGCGGTCGGCCAAACGTTGGTCGTCCTGACCCGCAACGTCGATCTCTCGGTCGCCTCGCAAGTCGGGATGGTCGCGTACCTCTCTGGCTACATGTTCAAGCACAACCACATCAACAGTCTCTTCGTGGTCATCCTCTTCGCTTGCGGTCTTGGCATCGCGATGGGGGCCGTGAACGGGCTGCTGGTCACCGTTGGCCGAGTCCCCGCGATCGTGGCCACACTCGGCACGCTTTACGTCTTTCGAGGACTCGACTTCTGGATTGCAAGCGGTAAGCAGATCATCGTCTCCGATGTGCCGAAGTCGTATCGCGGCATCGCCATGAACCCGTGGATTGGCAACATCCCGAACCCGATCATCATCGCCGGCGCGATTGCGCTGATCTTTGGCTTCTTGCTTCGCTACACCCGGACCGGCCGTCAACTCTATGCGATTGGCAGCAATCCACCCGCTGCTCGCCTTGCCGGTCTTCGCTCAGATCTCCTCGTCTTCGGCGCATACACGACCTGCGGTTTACTCTGCGGCGTCGCCGGAATTCTTTGGGGCGCACGGTTTGGTAGCGTCGACGCCCGCGCCGCTTCCGGCTACGAACTCCAGGTCATCGCCGCCACGGTCGTCGGCGGCGTCAACATCTTCGGCGGCTCGGGCACGGTCTTCGGCGCGGTGCTTGGCGCGGTCCTACTTGGCACGATTGCAAACGCCTTGACCGTGCTCCGCCTCTCGGAGTTCTGGTTGCAAGCGATCTCGGGCGCGGTCATTCTTCTGGCCGTCACGCTCGACGCTCTCATCACCCGGCGCCTGCAACGGGCGCTCATCGCGCGGAGGAACCGATGAGCGAGCGCAGCCAATCCTTCGCTTTGAAATCACTTATGCGCTGGGAGACGCTCCTCTTTTTCCTGCTCATCGCCTCGCTCATATGGGGAGCCGAGCGGTCACCCTATTTCTGGGAGGGGAGCAACTTCAAGGTCGCAACCTCGACCTTTATGGAACGAGCGATCATGGCGCTGCCGATGACCCTGATCATTATCTCGGGCGAGATCGATCTCTCGGTCGCCTCGATCCTGGGACTAGCGAGCGCGGTCATGGGCAAAGCCTGGATGAATGATTGGCCGCTCTGGGCCTGCATCATCCTGGCGCTCGTGGTCGGGGCCACTTGCGGGCTGTTCAATGGCTTGCTCGTGACCTGGATGCGACTGCCGTCGCTCGTCGTCACCCTCGGCACGCTCGCCCTGTTCCGTGGTCTCGCCTATGTCGTGCTTGGCTCGAACGCCGTGAGCGACTATCCGCAAAAGTTCAACGATTTTGGCTTCAACACGATCACCGGGACAACGATCCCCTGGTCGACGCTGATCTTTGTCGCGTTGCTAGCGATCTTCCTCGTGCTGCTCCACCGCAGCCGGGCCGGCCGCCAGATCTACGCGGTCGGACTCAACCAGGAAGCGGCGCGCTACTCTGCTGTCCGCGTCGCCCGACTCAAACTCTGGCTCTTCGTTCTCTCCGGCACAATCGCGTCCGTTGCGGGAATCCTCTTCACCGCCCGCGTCTCCAGCAGCCGCGCCGACAATGCGGTCGGATTCGAATTAGACGTGATCGCCGCGGTTCTGCTCGGTGGCGTCAGCATCTTCGGCGGGAAAGGGACGTTAGTTGGGGTCGCGTTGTCGCTGGCGGTGGTCGCCACGATCCGCAACGCGCTGGGCATCACCAACGTCGGCCCCGAGTTGCAAAGCATTGTCATCGGTGGCCTACTGATCTTGTCGGTTCTCGGTCCCAATCTCGTCGGACGTCTTACCCATGTCGGGCGACGTTCCATCGTGGGACTGCGGGGTCTCAGCCCCGGACCAAGCTCTGGCGATTAGCTAATGACGAGAGGAGGTTGGAGAGAGGCGACAGGCATCAGGCGACGGGCGCCAGATGTGAGGCGACAGGCGACAGGCCTCTGATGCCCAACGCCTCACCCCGGCAGTTTCGAGGACGCCGTAATCAAGGAGGACATGGTGAAAAAGCAGTATCCAGTGCTTCGATTGCTCATGGTTTTCGGATTCGCGCTTCTCGGTTTCAGCACGGGCATCCACGCCGCAGCCCCAGCACTCGCCCAAGACGCCGCCACGACCTGCGCCGGCGAACCGATGCTTGGCGCGCCAACCGCCAGTCCCGCAGCCGGTAGCCCAGTCGCAGGCAGTGCCAGCCCAGTTGGCACCATCGATCCCTCGACGCTGAACATCGCCTTCCTGCCGAAGGATGTGGTCAATCCCTACTTCAAGACCGCCGAAACCGGCGCTCAAGCAGCGGCGACAGAGCTCGGTGGCAAGTTCCAGCAGGTCGGACCGCAATCCTCGAACGCGGCTGAACAGGTCACTTGGATTCAGACCCTGACTCAACAGAAAGTCGCGGCGATCGTCGTTTCCGCGAACGATCCCAATGCCCTCGCGCCCGCGCTCAAGGATGCAGCCGCGCAGGGAATCAAGGTCATCTCCTACGACTCCGATGTCGCGCCTGATGCCCGGATTGCCTTCGCCAACCAGGCGAATTCTGACGATATCGGACGAATCGAAGTTCAGATCATGGGCAAAGAACTCAACTGCGCTGGCGACATCGCGATCCTTTCTGCCGCTGCCACCGCGACCAACCAGAACGCCTGGATCGACGTCATGAAGAACGAGCTGGCGAAACCAGGCTACGAGAAGCTAAAGCTGGTCGAAGTTGCCTACGGCGATGATGACCCGCAGAAGAGCCACGACAAGACCGTCGAGCTGCTGACCGCCTATCCCGATCTCAAGGGGATCATCTCCCCGACGACCGTCGGGATCACCGCGGCCGCGCAAGCACTCGAAGAAGAAGGACGAGGCGGCGGCTCTGATAACCAGGTGAAATTGACCGGCCTCAACCTGCCGAACCAAATGAAGCCGTATGTCAAGAGCGGCACGGTTGAAGAGTTCGCGCTTTGGGATCCCGGCAATCTCGGCTATCTCGCCTATTACATGGCGGCGAACGCGATTGCCGGCAACCTGACCGGTAAAGAAGGGGAAACCTTCACGGCTGGGAAGCTCGGCTCCTACACGGTCGGAAAGAACGGCACGGTCATTCTCGGTCCGCCGACGATCTTCAACGCCGACAATATCGACAACTACAACTTCTAGCAGTGACACCAGGTTTTTAACCTGGTGTTCAAACATGAAAGCCTCTCCGACGCTTAGCACGAGCTCAAAGCTTCGGAGAGGCTTTCTCCTGTGAGCCGGGAAGGGCGATTTTCAACCTACGGTACTCAGCGATGCTGCGACAGGGCGATCAGATTCCCCGCGGGATCGGCGATCTGGGCGATCAGCACCTCACCATAATCCGTCCACGGCATCAGCACTGTTCCACCCAGCTCGACCGCGCGCTCGAGCGCCATCTTCAGGTCCTCAACGTCGACGTAGACCGTCACCCTCGGCGCCAGGGTCTTCAAGATGCCACCCTTTATCCCACGATCATCACCGGCTGCGATCGGCGCATAGCCGTCGTTGATCTCATCGATTTCCCAGCCGAACACGCTGCCATAAAACTCGCGCAGCATCTGAGGGTCCGGACCCGCGATTTCGAAGTAGATGACGGGATTGGCCATACTGAATGAATCGCTAGCCTTTGACCAGCCCGAAGAGATTCCCGGCGGGGTCAGTGAACTGCGCAAGCTGAACGTCACCCAAATCGGTCGGTTCCATCACCACCGTGCCACCGAGCGAGACCGCCTTGTCCAGGGATGCCTGTAAATCGGGCACGGAGGCGTAGACGGTGACGCGAGGCGACTCGCCCGGCGCCTCGAAGATGCCGCCTCCGATCCCGCTTTTGTCTTCCGGCGCCGCGATCATGCCGTAGTTGTATGGATTATTGGCGTCGATTTCCCACCCCAAGAGGTCGTGATAGAAGCTGTTGAGGTGCGCGCCGTCTGGTCCTAGGATCTCGAAGTGAACGATCGGGTTACTCATGAATCGCCCTTTCCGTCCCGCCGCAACTCTCGTGACATTGTGATTCGACCAGATGCGAATATCTGTTCTGTACGTACACTAGTGAAGCGATGCCGGCTTGTCAAGGGGTTAGGCAGACGCTCGGGGATTGAACAAACGGCCTGGACACCGTTGCAAACCTTCCTGAAGGCATTCGCCGGGGCTGAAGAATGTTGTGCCCGGGGCCCCCTCCAACCGGCTCTCTGCCCTGGCAGAACTTCGTGTTCCTTAGCCGGGGCCAATCTCGCGGCCGGCGCAACCCCTTTACGCCTTCGTCAACGCCCCGAGTTGCTGGCGCAGGCCGAGCGCGTCCCAGCCGTCGAAACCTTCCTGGATCTTGCCGTCCGCGATGCGGTCGAGGCTCATGCCGGTGACACGGACCGCGTTGCCGGTGGCGGGGATGCCCATGAATTCGCCCGTGTGGGTGCCGGTCAGGGTCCAGCGGGTGACGACTTTGTCGCCTTCGCCGATCACCTCTTCAACCGCGAAGTGAAGATCGGGAAAGGCGGCGTGCCACTTCTTCCATTGCGCGCGAAAGGACTCCTTGCCGGCGCCGAAATCGGGATCGTTACCGCCCGCGTCATCCGCAAGGTACCGGTCGATGGCCGATTCGTCCGCCTGATTCCACACCTCTTCAAAGAAGCGGCGAGCCAGCGCCTTATTTTCCTCAACCGACATCTGACAACCTCCAGTCGGCAAATCGTCATGCTTCGACTTCGTCTCAGGATGAAGGGCTGTGGCGAGCGGGCGCATCTTACACGGTCCGGCCAGCGTGGAGCGGTCCAATCTGGCACCATTGCAGGGCTGGGCAGTTCGTGCGCGGGAAGGGCGAGACGGCGTAGATGGACTATCGTTTGGACGGCAAAGTGGCGCTGGTCACTGGCTCTGATCGAGGAATTGGCCGCGGAATCGCGGAGACGTTCGCGGCGAACGGCGCGGACATTCTGGTCACCTACTTCGAGAACAAAGCGGGAGCCGAAGAAACCGCCGCGGCGGTCGTCGCGGCCGGCCGCCGGGCCGAGGTCGCGCAGGTCGATGTCGGTAATGAAGACGAGGTCGCGCGCATGTTCGCCCGCCTTGACGACGCGTTCGGGCGGATTAATATCCTCGTCAATAACGCCGGCGTCAGCATCGCCGGCGCGCTGCACGAAATCCCGGTTGCGGATTGGGAACGGGTGCTGCGGACGAATCTGTACGGAGCGTTCTTCTGCGCCCGCCAGGCGATCCCGCGCATGATCGCCGAGGGTAACGGCGGCCGGATCATCAATATCAGCTCGGTCCATGAAGAAGCCTGCTGGTCGAACGCGGGCGCGTATTGCGTCTCGAAGGCCGGTCTCCGCAACCTGACCCGCACCCTCGCCATCGAACTTGGCGAACACGGCATCACCGCGAACGACATCGCCCCCGGCATGATCGTGACCCCGATGAACCGGCGCGCGATGGAGGACGCGAACTACCTGAAGAACGCGGCAGCGCAAATCGTGCTGCGCCGAGCCGGAGCACCGGCCGATGTCGCCGCGATGGCCCTCTTCCTCGCCTCGGACGCCGGCTCCTACTGCACCGGCGCCACCTATTTCGTCGACGGTGGCTGGATGCTGACCTGGCCTCCGGTCTAACGCGAGCGATTCACACCAATGGGTGAAACCGCAAATCTGTCGCGCTCGTTACATTGGTAGTGCACAACCCGTTAGCTGAGTAGACGCCCCGTGTAGACAGAGAGCGACATGGGACACCGCGGAGTATCTCGTCGACGGCTCCTGTTCGCGGCGCTGGCGCTGCTGATCGCGCACATCTTCGCCCCGTTCGCTTCCGGGACGTTCGCCCGTGCCGCGGCGTCGGCCGCCACCAACTTGGTCGCGATTCCCCAAACGCCGCTTGGCGAGCAACTCCTCTGGACACTTGACCAAGTCAATCAGGGCGGCGATGGGCTTTCGTCGCTCGATCTCAAAGACCATGTCGCCGGCCGCTATCTCACGAACTACCCCGCCAAGTACCTCATCGGCGACTTCCAGAGCCTGGGCACGATCGCGCCAATGATCGTCGGCCGCTTTGAAGGGCCGGTCTTGCCTGACCGCCTGTCGGCGGTGCTCGTCACCGGGAGTGGGCAAGACTGGCGGCTCATCCTCGGCATCGATCATGGCCGGCTGCACAAGATTGACGTGCTCTATTTCCAACCGCTTTACTTGCCGGCGTATGTCAAGAATCCGCCGAAGAGTTTCAAGGGACTGAACGCGCGCGTCGCCGACGTCGCCCCGAAGGCTGGGTTCATCGCCGCCGAGGTGGAAGACGGTCAGTGTCTACCGTTGACGCCCGGGGTGAACGCCGACAAACCGCTGGCAATCGCCTCGTCGTTCAAGTTGTATGTGCTGGGCGAGCTTGTCCGGCAGATTGAAGTGGGCGAAGCGAGCTGGAACGAACCGCTGGCGTTGCGGGACGATTGGAAGAGCCTGCCCTCCGGCGACTATGTCTACCAACCGGCGGGATCGATCTACACCCTCGAGCAATTCGCCGAGGAGATGATCTCGCAGAGCGACAACACCGCCACCGATCATCTCATCTTCCGCCTGGGCCGCGAAAACATTGAGGCGAATTTCGCGACGATGGGCCTCGCCAATCCCCAGCTCGACACGCCCCTGGTCGCCACGCGCGAGTGGTTCGCGATGCGGATCCGATTCAGCAACAAGAACCTCCAGCGCTATGTCGATGCCAGCACCGCGACCCGCCGCAAAATACTCGCAAACGACGCCGATCCAACCGCCAACACACTGACGCTCAACGAGATCTGGCCCGGTCAGCAGTGGAGCCAGTCAATCGAGTGGTTCGCGTCGCCCGCCGATCTCTGTCGGGCGATGGCATATCTCCAGGACCAAGGCCAAAATCCGGCTCTTTCGCCGATCTACGACGCGCTCTCGATCAACCCCGGCGTCAACTTCGACGCCAAGACCTGGCGCTACGTCGGCTTCAAGGAGGGGTACGAAACCGGAGTTAAGAGTATGGTCTGGCTCCTGCAACGCGCCGACGGCCGCTGGTTCACCATCGCCACAATCATCAACGACCCGAACGAAGAAATCGACGGCCAAACCCTCTCCCGCCTGATGCTGACGGCATCGAATATTTTGGCGGATGTGGAGTAGGCGAAGTTACGAAGCTCCCCGCTCCATCCATTCCCGCAGCTTCGTCATATGCTCGGGGTAATGTTTGAATGTCGATTCGGCGATGACCTCGGAAATTGTCTGGTCGGGTGACCACGGCGCGTAGTCACGGACGTCCAATTGGTCGGAGGCAAGCCGTTCAACGGTGCCGAGGAGCGTGCGAAAGACGTCATCTGATTCGGCGCGCACCTCACGCGGCGATCCATCAAAGTACGGCGCCACAAACTCCTCGTTCATGGCGTCGAACATTTCATCGCCGAACGTTCCTGTGATCAGCGGCTCTCCCCGTGCCGCGGCGCGAACCTGCTCGGTTGCCCATCGCTCCCAACCCATGATATGCGCGATGACCAGCTTCACGGACCACGTGCCGATCGCCCCCGGCTCATCCATCCGCCGGGCATCGATGTCGTCGAGCAGCGCATCCCAGCGACCGCGCTCCCCCATCATCGCGGCTAGGAGATCGGTTCTCGTATACGGCCCTTCCATCTCATCACCCCTCTCTTCACCGTGCGCTTGACACCATGGCAGGACGCGACGCAGTACCCGTTCCAAGCAGTTGCGCTGCCAGGAGATCGTATAGAACTCTCGACATTCTGTTGTATTTCTTATATGGTTTGTCCATGAGAAAGAATGACGTTCGCGAGAGCACAATTCAGCACGTCGCCGATCGGCCGATCTTCAATCGGCTGCCGGTGCTCCGTGCCGAGCGCGGACTCTCGCGCCAGGGTCTCGCCGGCGCGGTCGGCGTGAATTACCAGACGATCGGTTATCTCGAACGCGGCGACTACAACCCAAGCCTCGAGCTGGCGTTCCGCTTGAGCGAGTTCTTCGGTCTGCCGATCGAGGCGATTTTCTCCCGCGAACCGCTCCGCCCGCTCAGTGAGGCGCTCTACGGGCGCGCTCAGGGCGAGAAGGATGAGCAATGAACCGGTCCAAACAAAGGAGCGACAACGTGCAACAAACGAGCGATGTCAAACCGGGCTCACCGCGATTTTCTCGCCTGCGCCTTCCAGAACCGACCCGCGTCTGGCGACGCCGGGCCGTGCTTGCCGCGTATGGTGGCTACGCGTTGACCGTGGCCATCTTTTGGCTTGGCTACGCCGCCGATCTTGGGCCCAAATTCCGCGCCCTCGGCTTCATTCCAGGAATCGTCTATTTGGCCGGATTTTTCTTGCTCTGCTCACGCGGTCTCGGCGCCTGGAGCATCGCCAACGATTCTGATAGCGCCCTTGATGAGCGCCAGCAATGGGTCCGGGATCGGGCTTACCGGCCCAGCTATTGGATCGTCTCGTTGATCCTTCTCCTGGGCGCCACGTATGTACTGGAAGCCGACAATGCTGATTGGTGGCTGCCAAATTCCGCGGAGGCGTTCCAAGGCATCATCTGGACTCTGATTTTCGTGACGATGACCTTGCCAACCGCGATCATCGCCTGGAGCGAGCCGGATGTCCCGGCTGAATAGCTAACTGGAGGCGTCGATGGACAAGATCTTTGGGATGCACTGGCATACCACATTCGTACCCGACATCCCGCTGCTCGAAATCTTCATCCGCGGCACAATTGTCTATCTGGCGATCTTTCTGCTGTTGGGCCTGCTGCGCCGGGGAACCGGCGGGATTACGATGAGTGACTTGCTTGTGCTCATAATCATTGCCGACGCAGCCCAAAACGCGATGGCCTCGACCTACGATTCGCTGACTGACGGTATGTGCCTCGTGATCGTCATCATCGGCTGGAGCTACGCGCTCGATTGGCTTGGCTTTCACTTTCCCCGGATTCGCCGTCTCACCTACCCCAATCCGCTTTTGCTGATTCGTGGGGGACATGCGGTCCAACCGCATCTCAGGCGTGAGCTGATCTCCCATGACGAGTTGCTGAGCCAACTCCGCCTGCAAGGCATTTGCGACATCAGTGAAGTCCGGGAGGCTTACCTCGAAGGGGATGGGCGGATAAGCGTGGTCGGAAAGAGTCAGGAACGGCACGACCCACCCGATCGGGCCGGTGAATGACCGAAAGAACAGCCCTTGCCCGCTGATGGGCAAACTTGAGCCGCAGCCTGAATGACAGGAGCAGCATGAAGGCCTATCTCGCTTCTCCGCTCGGCTTCGCGGAATCGACTCGCGCGTTCATGGATCACCTCGTCGCGGAGCTCAGGTCGCACATCGAGGTCGTCAATCCCTGGGACGATCACCGCTTTGACGAGGATTTCAAACGCGTGCCGGCAATCGATAGCGTCGCCGAGCGTAAAAAGCTGCTCGAACATATCAACCACGATCTCGGCAAGAAAAACGCGGAAAGCATCCAGGCGTGCGACTCGCTGATCGCCGTGCTCGACGGCGTCGACGTCGACTCCGGCACCGCGGCCGAGATCGGCTACGCCTACGGTCTCGGCAAGCGTATCTGGGGCATCCGCACCGATTTTCGCCTCGCCGGCGACAACGACGGCGCCGTCGTCAATCTCCAAGTCGAATACTTCATTCACGAGAGCTGCGGCAAGATCGTGCGGACAGTCGAGGAGTTGCTGAAGGCGATTTCAGAACTCTGACCCTTCCCGGGTTGAAAACCGCCCGGAGGGCACCCGGCTACGATTGACGAAGCCCTTCCAAGGCTGACGAGCGAAACACGCCGCCGACCGTTCTCCATAGCGGCCCAAGGCTTGTGCCCCTGTGGTGGCGAACGTGAGTGCACGTGGCAACCCGAGTAAGCATTCGGCCCGGGGCGGACGCCGTCCGCCGCTACAGAGCGCGACATTCTTAGCCCTCGAAGGCGGGCTTCGTCGGGGTTAACGACCGGGTACCCCCTGAGTGTTAACCTGTCGGCCGTCACACCATAAAGGCCCCGTCAACGAGGAACGGCGCGCCGTCGACTTCGACTCGTCCGCCTTGGCGGAGGTCGCAGATCATGTCCCAGTGAATCGCGGAGCGGTTCAAGCTGCCGCTGTCGGGGTAGCCCGCCCCGAGCGCCATGTGGACCGTGCCGCCGATCTTCTCGTCGAGCAGGATTTGACGCGTGAAGCGCGTAATGTCGAAGTTCGTGCCAAATGCAAATTCGCCCAGGTATCGCGCGCCGGGGTCGGTGTCCAACGAGGAGAGAAGGTACTCCTCGTTTTTCACCGCGGATGCGTCAACGATCTTCCCGTTCTCGAAGCGAAGGCGGATGCCTTCGACTTCCCGGCCGCCGGTGACTACCGGATAGGTGAAGGCGATGTGGCCGTTCGCCGAATCCTCGATCGGACCGGTGAAGATCTCGCCCGACGGGAAATTGCGATGGCCGTCGGAATTGATCCAGGTTCGCCCCTTGACTGCTAGCGTCAGATCGGTTTCGGGGTCGGCAAGATGAATCTCTGATTTGTCCGTCAGCCAGTCGATCAACAGCTGCTGCTCGACCGCCAGTTCGCGCCAGGCCGCCGCCGGATCGGGCGCGTGTAATTTGCAGGCAGCCAACATGAACTCGGTGAAATCTGCGGTCGACATCTCTGCGTCCTGCGCGTAGGCAGGGGTCGGGTAGAGGGTGCTCGACCAGCGCAGCTCGCCCTTGGCCGCGCGCTCCATGGATGTCTGGCGTAAACCGGCCCTGGCCTGCTGAAAGACTCGCTGCCGGCTGGGATCGACCGCGGAGTTGCCCTTCGTGTTCGTCTCCGCGTTTACGAAAATCATGACGTCGGCCGATTCCCGGGCGAACCGTTCGGCCGGCGAGAGATAGCGCAATTGATCGTCGTTGCCGAGGGTGAGCAGATCGGCGTCCAGTTCATCGAATGACGGCAGAAGCACCGGGAAGCCACCTCGTTTGACAACCTCGCGGTAGATCGCGCGCAGGAGCGGTTCCCCGGCCACATCGCCCAAAATCGCGACCGTCTCGCCGGGTTGCACGCCAGTCGAGTAATCGACCAACACGCGCGCCCAGGTCTCCATGCGCGGATCTCCCACCGGTGGCTCCTCATCTCCATAAACCGAGTCGACCGGCGCACTTATACCACCGCGCCCGGCTGAGTCCAGCCGGGCGCGTGCGGTTGATTCGTTTGGGCGATCTCTAGAAGTTCGGCTGGACACCCTGCGGCGGCGGAACATACTCAGCAGGCGGGCCGGAAGCCGGAGGTGGTTCGCCAAAGTTAAACGGCGGATAAGCGTCGGTCATCAGGCCGACATAGGCGGTGACACGGTAGCTCCACCGGTAGAACCCAACTTGGAAGTCAAACATCGAGCGGGGGTACCGGCCCGTGATGAGAATGGCGAAAAAGGCAATAAGCGTGATCACCCGAGAAACGATCCCCAGAATGTAGAGGATGATGAAGTGAGGGATCGCCAAGATCCACTTGATGATGAAAATGAAGTTGAGTAGTCGAGACAAATGCGGCGGGTACTCCAGGGAGAGATTGACCGGGTGACCCTCTTCGCCGAACGGCGGGTATACATCGGTCCAAAGGTCGACATAGCCGGTGACGCGCGCTCCCCATTGAAGCACCATGACCTGGAATTCAAAGAGGCCGCGTGGATAGTTGCCAGAGATGAGAATAGCAATCCAGGCAATGAGCGTCACGAACACTGAGGCAATGCCAAGCAGGACCAAGACGAAGTAATGCGGGATTGCCAGCAGCCATTTGACAAAGATCAGCAAGCGACTGAGGCGATCGGGATACAGAACATCAAACTGAAGAGTTGGCTGAGTTTCCACTTTGCTGGCTCCTTCTCGCAAAGCTCTGAACTTGCGTTCTCGAAGTGGAATGCTGGGCGGGAACCGGCTTCATTTTATGTCGTTTTCGTGCGAAGGCAAGGCGGAAGCAGCCGCCAACCCCCGCGCCACGTCCTCCGCCACGTCCTCCGGATCCTCGAGCCCAACGCCTAACCGGATCAAACCGTCGGGATAGGGCCAGACGAGCGTCGTGCACTCGCCGAGGCTGACCGCGATCGTCGCGAGCTCGAGCGCGTTGACGAACGCGCGCACTGCTGGCTCACCACCTTTCAACGTGAACGAGAGGAGACCGCCATAACGCCCGCCGGTGACCTGCTCTGCGATGTTATGACCGGACGAACCGGGGAGTCCGGGAAAATTGACGGCCTCCACCGCGGGATGCGCCAAGAGCAGCTCCGCGATGCGCTGCGCGGTCGACGAGTGCCGTTCCATCCGTAATGGCAGCGTCTTCACACCAGCCAGCAGCAGCCAGGCCGCGAATGGACTGAGCGCCCCGCCGAGCCGGGAGATGCGCTGGGCGATGCTCGCGATCTTCGCCTGCTTGCCGGCAACAACGCCGCCCATCGCCTGCCCGTGCCCAGCCAGGTACTTCGTCGCGCTGTGGATGACGAGATCCGCGCCGACCTCAAGCGGCCGCAAGATCGCGGGCGAGAGAAAGGTATTGTCGACGATCAGCAGCGCCTCGTAACGATGGGCAAGATCCGCGAGCGCTTCGATGTCGGCCACTTTGACCCGCGGATTGGAGAGGGTCTCGACAAAGATCGCCTTCGTCTCCGGGCCGGCCGCCGCCTTGACCGCATCGAGATCGGCCGTGTCGACCGAGGTGACGCGCACGCCCAAGTTACCCAGGTCTTGGCAGATCAAGTTGTTCGTGACCTCATAGAGATCGGTCGAAGCGATGAGTTGTCCGCCGGCGCACATGACCTCGAGTAATGTCGCCGCGATCACCGCCATACCGGTTGCACCGGCAACCGCCGCCTCCGACCCTTCCAGGTCGGCCATCTTCAGTTCGAAGCAGCGGACCGTCGGATTGCCCTCGCGCGCGTACAGAAAATGGGGCGCCCGGCCCTGTCGCCAGGCCTCGAGCTGATCGAACGAGCGAAAGGCATAGGTCGTGTTTTGGTAGATCGGCACCCCATGGGCGCCGGTTGACGGATCCGGCCCTTCGCCCGCATGGATGCTGCGCGTATCGAATCGGAATTGCTTGCTCGCCATGGCACTGACTCCGCGCCTACTCACGACGCTCAACCTGCGCGTCCACCCTCCGTCATCCTGAGCGAAGTCGAAGGATCTCCTCTCCAAGAGACTGCGGCAGGACAAGAGAGATTCCTCGACAAGCTCGGAACGACGGGGTTCGCGGCGTGCCGCGAAGGGTCATCATATCGTGCCGCGGTTCGGGTAGAGTGTCGCCACATAATTTACGTACGACGCAAAGGAGCCTCATGGTGTCAGCAGCCGCGCCAATGCCCCCGAAGTCCGGAGCGCGAAAAGTGATCGTCACCTGCGCCGTGACCGGCGCCGTGCATGTCCCTTCGCAGTCGCCCCATCTGCCGCTCACCCCGCAAGAAATCGCCGAATCGGCGATTGGCGCCGCCGAGGCAGGGGCCGCGATCCTCCATCTCCACGCCCGAAATCCTGAAAACGGCAGGCCGACGCCCGACCCCCATGTCTTCATGGAGTTCCTGCCGGAAATCAAGGAACGGACCAACGCCGTCGTCAACATCACCACCGGCGGCGGGCAAGGCATGTCGCTCCAGGAGCGGTTGGCGCCGCCAATGCGGGCCAAACCGGAAATGTGCTCGCTCAACATGGGCTCGATGAACTTTGGCCGCTATCCGGTCAAGTCCCGGATCAAGGAATACCGGTTCGACTGGGAAGAGGCCGATCTCGAAAGCTCCCGCGATTACATCTTCCGCAACACGTACGCCGACATCGAGCACATCCTGCGCGAGCTTGGGGAAACGCACGGCGTCCGTTTCGAGTTCGAGTGCTACGACATCGGCCATCTCTACAATCTCGCCCATTTCCTCGACCGCGGTCTCGTCAAGCCTCCCCTCTTCGTGCAGACGATCTTCGGTATCCTCGGCGGCATTGGCGTCGATCCCGAAGATCTGCTGCACATGAAGCGCACGGCCGATCGCCTCTTCGGCGACGACTACCTGTGGTCGATCCTGGGCGCCGGCCGGCACCAGATGAACCTGATCACGATGGGCGCGATCATGGGCGGCAATGTCCGCACCGGGCTCGAGGACAGCGTCTATCTCGGCAAGGGGGAGCTGGCGAAATCGAACGCCGACCTCGTCGCCAAGATCGTCCGCATCCTACGCGAGCTCTCCCTCGACATCGCCACCCCCGACGAAGCCCGCGAATTGCTTCGCCTCAAAGGCATCCACAACGTAGGGTTTTAGGCGAGTTCCCTCAACTCCTGGTCCGGTCCCAGGGGTGCACTTCAACCCTCACCCCCAGCCCCTCTCCTTTTCAGACAAGGGAGAGGGTGGCGCGAAGCGTTGGGTGAGGGTTGTTTCGGGCGAGAGAACTCCCGTGGTAGACGATTGCCCTGGGTGCAAAATGAACCATTAACACCCCCGCCGATCTTGGGAGGTTTGATGCGGCGATTGCCTAATCGTCTTACTCATAGCCGCCCTCGACAGCGGCGAGTAGGTTGGACAAAATACCGAGCCTCTCCACCAGTCGTGCTCGTCTGCTAAGGAGTTTCGGAATCATGGAACGTTTGCAGGCTGTTCCCTATAAGTGGCTCGTTGCCGCGGTGTTCGTCGTCGGTCTCTTCATGGACCTACTCGACACCACAATCGTCAACGTTGCTCTTCCCACGCTCGCACGAGAGTTCGACACAACGACCACCACCCTGCAATGGGTGGTCACCGGGTACCTCCTCAGTCTTGCGGTCTGGATTCCCGCGTCCGGGTGGCTTGGTGATCGCTTCGGCACGAAGCGGATCTTCTTGCTCGCCCTCGCCCTCTTCACGATCGGGTCCGCGCTATGCGGGGCCGCATGGAGTATCGAAAGCCTCATCTTCTTCCGAGTGCTGCAAGGCGTCGGCGGCGGCATGCTGACCCCGGTCGGCACCGCCATGATCTTCCGCGCGTTTCCGGCCAACGAACGCGCGCAAGCGTCCGCGGTATTAACCATTCCGGTCGCGATCGCGCCGACGATTGGACCGATTCTCGGCGGGTTGATTGTCGATCACTTGAGCTGGCGCTGGATCTTTTATGTCAATGTCCCGATCGGCGCGATCGGGTTCATCTTCGCCTCACTCGTATTGCGAGAACACACCGAACCGACGCCCGGCAGATTCGATTTCTTGGGATTTATTCTCTCCGCCTCGGGATTGCCGTTGATCCTTTATGCCCTCTCGGAAGCGCCGAGTCACGGGTGGACTTCGCCCCTGGTGCTCACGACCGGTCTGCTCGGCATTGCCCTGCTCGCGCTCACCGTCTTTGTCGAGACGAAGGTTGTCGCGGAGCCGATGCTCGCGCTCCGGCTCTTCAAGAACAGGATGTTTCGCACCGCGAATACGGTCTATTTCATGACCGCCGCAGGATTGATTGGCGTCATCTTTCTGCTGCCACTCTTCCTGCAAATTCTGCGCGGGCTTTCCGCGACTCAGTCGGGTCTAACGACCTTTCCCCAGGCACTCGGCATCGTCGCCGTCGCTCGCTTCGCAAGCAGGATGTATCCCAAGATCGGGCCCCGCCGCATGCTCGCGGCCGGGATGCTGATAACCGCGATCAGCACCGCCTGCTTCCTCTTGGTCGATCTTGAAACGAGTCTTTGGTGGATCCGCGGCATCATGTTCGTACGCGGTATCGCCTTCGGCATCGTGCTTATTCCGCTGCAAGCGGCAACCTTCGCGACCATTGCACCGCGCGATTCCGGTCGCGCGTCGGCCCTCTTCAATACGAATCGCCAGGTCGCCTCCTCGTTCGGCGTGGCGATCCTGGCGACCGTCCTCGCCGATCGCGGACCGAATCTCAATCCTGACGCCGTGCGACAGGCTGTGACCACCAACCCCGCCGCGCTGGCGCAGTTTCAGCAAGCCGGGCTCGAAGCGTTCCACGATGCCTACCTCGTCGGCGCGATCATGGCCCTCATCGGCTTCGCGTTTACGTTCCTGATCCACGATGAAGACGCGGAAGCCTCGATGGTGGCCGTCGAAACTGGGCGGCCTGCGGAAGTTGCAGCCGACTAGAAATGCATTCATCGGACCAACTTGTCCCGGGGTTGAAAATCGCCCAGAGGGCACCCGGGCGATACCAGACGAAGCCCTTCCAGGGCTGACGAATGAAGCACGCGCCTGTCCCCGTAAAGGCCTGTGGTGCACGCCCAGGTGGTGACGGACGGGGACGGCCAATTGCAGACCGGTTCGCATGCGGACCCGAGCGTGCGCCACGTCATCCCGCGCACCCCTACCCCCGTCATCCTGAGTGGTTTCTCCTCCGTCATCCTGAACGAAGTGAAGGATCTCTCCTTGCCAACGAGCCCAATGCGAAGAGGCAGATTTCTCGACCAACTCGGAATGACGATCATTCTCTATCGGCAAAGATTTGCCGCAGTGCGTCCGCGGTTTCGGCATCGGCGGGGAAGAACGATTCAATCGCCAGCTCGGCCAGGGTCACGTCGACCGGCGTGCCGAAGATCGTCGTCGTACTCAGGAACGACAGGATTCCCTCGTTCGTCCTCAGCCGCAACGGCACGATAATCCCCGCCTCGTCCCCAGGCGCAGCCGCGTGCGCGTCCGGCGCCGGATAGCGACGAAGTTCCGCCAGCAACTCGGTCAGCACCGGATCGGCGCTGAACACGACCTGCTGCTGCACGCGCGCCAGGAGATGGTCCCGCCACTCGCCGAGGTTCGCGATCCTCGGCGCCAGCCCCTTCGGGTGCAGGCTCAGACGCAAGACGTTGATCGGCGGCTGGAGTAGGTCCGCTTCGACCCCAGCGAACAGCGGGGCAAGGGCGCGATTGGACGCGATCAGTGTCCAGTGCCGATCAACGGCGAGAGCCGGATACGGCTCGTGCCCGGCCAGGAGCCGCGCGATCGCATCGCGCGCGGCGCGCAGCGCCGGGTCGTCGAGGCTCCGTTCCGGAAAGATCGGGGCATAGCCGCCGGCGACGAGGAGGGTATTGCGCTCCCGCGGCGGGATATCGAGCTGCTCGGCCAGGCGGAGAATCATCTCGCGACTCGGTTTCGCCCGGCCGGTTTCGACAAAACTGACGTGCCGCGCGGAGACATCGGCCTCTAGCGCGAGATCGAGTTGGCTCAAATGGCGGGTTCGACGCCAGCCGCGCAGAAGCTCGCCGACTGGCCGGTTCGCGATCACCATGCGCGGACGATAGTACAGGCTGGGTTAGACGGGCAATTACCTCCCAAGTCATCGCTTTCGGTCATCGAACGTCTCATCATGGCCTCAAGACCGCTCAGCAGTGGAGCGAGTGGCACGATGATCCGAAAGGAGTTCACAATGATCGATTTCACCGGTGTGGTTGATCGCTACATTGCGATCTGGAACGAAACCGACCCCGCGCGTCGCCGCGACCTCATCGGCCAAACATGGACTGACGACGCGACCTACGTCGATCCTCTCGTCGTCGCCGAGGGCCGGGAAGCAATTGATGCGACGATTGCCGCCACCCAGGCGCAATTCCCCGGATTCACGTTCCGGCTCGCCGGCCCGATCGACAGCCATCACAACCTCGCCCGTTTCACCTGGGAGCTCGCCCCAAACGGCGGGGAGGCGATGGTCGTCGGATTCGATGTCGCTCTTATCAGCGAGGATGGCCGGTTGCAAGACGTCCGCGGGTTTCTCGACAAAGTTCCCGCAATGTAGGGAAAGATAGAAGGTCACGAACTCATGCTTGATCAAATTGCCGTGCTCTGGCCAACCGTACCGGTCGTCGCCCTGGCGCTGATTGGCGTCGGTCTGGTTGGACTTGCCGTCGTCCGGCAGATCAGAACGCACATTCCGTGGTCACAGACCACGAGACTGCTGATCTGGCTTCGGGGCTTTCGCCTGGCGATCATCGGGCTGGCACTGGTCGGCGTCGCCTTGGGCTTGCTCTGGGATCAAACCTGGTTGCTGGTCCTCTCCCTCGCCGTCGCCGGCGAAGAGAGCTTCGAAACGACCTGGATGATCTCCACCCTCGAACGCGATCGGCGGCGACGGGCGTCGTAGGAGAGACGGTGCGCGTCAATTTTCAATCACTTCCCTCAGGCGCGCGAAGAACGCCGGAAACGTCTTCGCGACGCAGCCGGGGTCGAGGATGCGGATGCCGGGAGCGCCGAGGGCGGCGATGGTAAAGCTCATCGCCATCCGGTGGTCGTCGTAGGTTTCGATCGCCGCCGGTTGGACCGGGGCGGGGTGAATCGTCAGACCGTCCGGGCGCTCCTCGACCTCCTGGCTGAGCCGGCGCAGCTCGGTGGCAAGAGCGGCAACGCGGTCGGTCTCCTTGTGCCGCATATGCTCGACGCCACGGATCGTGGTGGGACCGCGGGCGAAGGGCGCGATCGCGGCCAACGTCTGCGCGGTGTCGGAAATGGCGTTCATGTCGACGTCGACCCCGCGCAACTCGCCCACCGGCGGACCCACAACTTCGACGTGGTCTTCGGCGATCGTGACCCGCGCGCCCATCTCCGCCAGCACATCGACAAAGCGCAGATCGCCCTGAGCAGAGCCGGAACCGAGACCATCCACGCGTATCCTGCCCCCAGTGACCGCGGCAGCGGCGAAGAAATAGGAGGCGTTCGAAGCGTCAGGCTCGATCTGGTAGCGCCGCGCCTGGTAGCGTTGACCCGGCGCGATCCGCGTGGTCCGCCAGTGCTCCTGATCGAGCGCGATCTCGACGCCAAACGCCGCCATCACCGAGGCGGTGATCGACATGTACGGTTTCGAGACGAGATCGCCGATCACATCAATCTCGATCCCTTGCTCGGCGTAGGGACCGGCAATCTGTAGCGCCGTGAAATACTGACTGCTCGTCTCGCCAGCGACCGCAACCCGACCGCCGCGCAACCCGTTCGCCTCGACCACGACCGGCGGGCAACCATTCCCGGCCTCGCTCGAAACGCAACTGCCCAAGTCGTTGAGCGCGTCGATCAGCGGTTGAATCGGCCGTTGTCGCATGCGGGGAATGCCGTCCACCCGGTAGCGGCCATGCCCGAGCGCGACCGCCGCGGTCAGAAATCGCATCGTCGTCCCCGAGTTGCCGACGAACAGATCCGCCTCGCTCGCCGGAAACGAGCCGCCGAGCCCATGAACCGCGAACTGCTCGGCCGCTTCGTCGGACTCGACAGCGATGCCGAGAGCTGCCAGCGCTTCCGCCATGTAGCGAGTGTCGTCACTGAAGAGGGCGCCGATCAGCACGCTCTCGCCTTCGGCGAGGGCGGCAATGAGTAACGCCCGGTTGGTGATGCTCTTCGAGCCGGGAATGCGCGCGATCGCCTCGATGGGACGCGTGACCGGTGCGATTTCCAAAACGTCGGGATAGGTGACTGGCATTAGGTAACTTCTCACATCTACAAGGCCCTGCCGCGGTCCCCGAGCCTAAATCCACCCAGAGGGAAGGCTCATCCAGACGAAGCGCTCCATGACTGAGAGCGTTCTCCGTAGCGGCGCACGGTTGTGCGCCTGGGAATGCATCCGCACCGTGTTGGTCATGGTCAATCGCCGTGATCATCGCGCGAGGACGCACAGCCGTGCGCCGCTACGGTCTCAGCCTTGGAAGGGCTTTATCTCGGTGCAGCCCGGATTTAAATCGCCCAGAGGGCACTCGAGACTGTTCGACGCGGCAGTCGTCTCCCGCAAAGGACCAATAAACTCAGACCACAAACTTACCGTCGCGGATGAACGGTTGACCATCGACGTCGACCGCGCCGCCCTGCCGGAGGTCGCAGATCATATCCCAGTGCACGGCCGATTGGTTGCCGCTACCGGTTTCGGGATAGGCCGCGCCGACCGCCATGTGAACCGTGCCTCCGATCTTCTCGTCGAAAAGGATGTTTTTGGTAAATCTGGTGATATCGAAATTTGAGCCGAACGCGAACTCGCCGAGCATCCGGGCGCCCGGGTCGGTATCGAGTTGCTTGATCAGAAACGCTTCGTTCTTGGCCGCGCTCGCCTCGACGACCTTGCCGTTTTCGAAGCGCAGGCGAATGTCTTCGACCTCGCGTCCACCGGTGATCGCGGGATAGGTGAAGCGGACGTGGCCGTTGACCGAGTCTTCAACAGGCCCGGTGAAGACCTCGCCATCTGGGAAGTTCTTGCGTCCGTCGGCGTTGATCCATTTGCGGCCAGCCGCCGAAAGGGTCAAATCGGTGTCGGGGCCGGTGAGATGAATCTCCGACTTGCCTATGAGCCAATCGATCAGCCGCTGTTGCTCGGTCGCAAGCTCGTGCCAGGCCGCCACCGGATCGGGCGTGTGCAGTTTGCAGCCGTGCTGCACGAACTCCTCGAAATCGGCCGTCGACATCTCGGCGTCCTGGGCTGCGGCGTCGGTCGGAAAGAGGGTGAGGGTCCACTGCAGGCTGCCCTCCGCATCCCGTCGCAGATAGGTCTGAAACAGCTCCCTGCGCGCGCCTTGCCAGAGTGACTGCCGGGCGGGATCGACCCCGGACAGCGCCTTCGTGTTCGTATCGGCGATCACGAACACCGCCACATCTGCTTGCTCGCGGACGAATCGCTCAACCGGCGAGAGATAGGCCAGCTGCTCGTCTGTGCCATGATTGATCAAATCGGCGTTGAGCCCGCTGAAGCTGGGGAGCATCACCGGATATCCGCCCCGCTTGACGACCTCGGCATAGATGGCCCGCAGCAGCGGTTCGCCGGCGACGCCGCCGGAAATGGCAACCGTCTGCCCCGGCTCCACCACGACCGAAAACCCGACCAACGCGGCTGCCCACTTCTCATATCGAGGATCTGGCATGAACGAAGTGCTCCTGATGAACGATCAAGGTTGTGCGTACCGACCGGGCTGAACTGGCCAACCGGGCCTAAGCCGGCTGCGTGCTGCGAGCAATTGTCGTCACTGAAGGCGGTCCCATGTTCAGTAGGTCGATACGCCCCTCCGACGGAACACTTCGAACTTCGACGCGGTGACGGAGCGTTTCCTCCGGTCCAGGGTTTTCAGCCCACGCAGGAGCCGATGACGCCGCCTGCGCCAGGTAGTGCCAATCCAGTCAGCAATGCTGCCAGATAGTTTTCCGTAACCGCAAAGAAAATCTCAAAAATAAATGCGGCTGTGGCAACACCGACGGCAACCGCGCAACCGACCTCCTTCATGGTCCAGGCGGCCCGCACAGTGACATTCAGGATGGTGGTCGCTTCGCTGGCCATCGGCACATCGAGGAGCTTGCTCCTCAGGGCAACGTTGCCACGGCCATTTTCCATCCGGTCGAGCGTCTTCCCCGTCGCGGGATCGATCTGCCACCAGCCCGTGACCGGTACGCCATCGATCTGGACAGCCTTCTCCGGCACGATGATGACTTGACCTGCGGCTAAAGCCTCGCGCATCCGCGCGGCGGCTTGCGGGGAGATATCGAGTGTGGCGACGTCGGCATCGGCGGTTTCCGGGAGGAGAACCGTCGTGGCGATGTGCTGTTTCCCCGCCTCTTCGAACACGCGGCCGACGCTTGTCGCGGCCGGCAATGACTCTGCCGCGAAATCCCGGGCCCAACTAGTCGAGTCGAGCGACATGCGTTCGGCGACGTGGGCCAGTACTCCGGCCAGGACGCCCGCGTGCGCCTCGGCCGTTGCCTCCTCGACCGGAAGCGCAACGACGCTGCGATGGATGAGATCGGCCTCGATCGAGAATTCAGGGATTTGACCGGAGGTGATGTTGATCGGCTCCATGCGGTGGGCGGTCACGTTGGGCGCATCTGCATAAAAACGGTGCCCCTGTGCGAGCCCGAGATCGACGCTGAGCCGGTCTCGCAGCATGTGGTAGCCGTGCTGGCCAATCGACAGAGCCGAGAGAAAGTTGCTCGTGAGGCGGCTCGGGTCGAACAACCACGGGGGAACCTGACTGCCGACGACTGCCAGAGAATGGAAGCTCAGCATCGGCGGGTACTTGCTGCCTGCCTCCCCCATGTCGACGGGGTCGATCAGAGGGACGGTCGTGAGATCGATCTGGATCCCGTCGGCTGCCGCCTCCGCCCGTTTTTCAAACCCGACACGGTCGAAGATCACGCGTTCGATCGGCTCAAGCGCGCCATCTGGCGTCACGATTTCGGTGATCAGCCATTCGGCCAGGGTATCGCCTTCATTCGACGTTTCCCCGCCCAGGCCATCGCCGAGAATGCCACCCCCGCTATCAAATTGAAGCCAGCGGTCGGCCGATTCCGCCTCTTCGCCGGCGATGAAGATCGGAACGTAATTGACTCCCCCTTCGATGAGACCTTCGATCTCAGATCCGAGTTCCTTCATGATGGCGGGGTCGATATGGGTGAAGACAATCGGCACGCCGACGAGATCGCGCGCGTTGCGCTCCATCGTGAGGATCGTTTCGCGATGCGGGGCGCCGCCGGAAACGCTCTCTTTGTCCAGGCGAAAACGGACGACGTGGTCGAGGTCGGCTGGGAGCTGATCGACTGTTTCGACCGCCGTTCCGAAGATCTTGCCTGCGTCGGCGTTCGGGAAGCTCGGATCGAGGTCGATCCACTCCGTCCCTGCTGCGTACTGAACCCAGACGTGTTGCTGGCGCTCGCGCTCAGGTAGTGTGGGCGCGGCTGGATCTGGCAAGGTGATGTTCTTTGACGCGAGGGCGTCGGTGATCAGGTTCAGGCTCTCGCTCACCTGGCGATCACCTTCTGCGATCAACGCTTCCCGCGCCTTGGCTGCTCCGTCGAGTGCTTGCCGTTGTTCGGGCGTCAACACCGGTGTGGTTCCCTCTCCCGCTGGGGCGTCGAGAACCGATGTGCCGTTGACTGACAAGTTCGCGATCTGCGCCCGCTGATCGAGTGCACGAAAGGTGTCCGCGTCAACGACCATGCTGTCAACCAGCTGTTGCGCGGTGGCATTGTCGAGCGTGCCGATCGCGAAGCGGACCTCCACCAGCGCCTCCCGCAGGAGGGCGGCCAGCAGCAGCGCCTGATCGACCGAGTTGCCGGCCATGCTCCAGAGCGTGCCGGTCTCGCCCCGCAAGGCGCCGCTGTACGCCTCGTAGCGCACCTCGTCGGCCACGTAGCGGAAGATGGCATCGGCGTCGAGCCCGAGCTCGAACGCCTTCTGGGCGACACTGACGATGTTGATCGGGGGATCGACGGGCTCCGGCTTCGGCACCGGCGGTGGAGTGGCGTCTTGGAACGCCGCGGTCGCCGTCTCGCGACCGAGGATGGATGCGGCAAGGCCGGCGGCCCCACCCAAGCCAACTGACCGTAGCAGTGCACGGCGGGAGGATCGATGGTTGGCAGGTTTCACGAGTGAGCGCGCAAGATCGTCGAATAGCTGGCCGTTCATCCCACCTCGTCTCCCGGCATCTCAAGCAGGCGCACGGAGCGCCGAGCCTTTAGAAAAGTGGACCTACTATACAACCTCGTTCATGCCAATCAGCCAGACATCGTTCGGACCCTCCATCCCATCTGAGCGCGAACTGGGTATGATGTATGCCGACACCTCGAAGCAATTCATGGCCAACGGGATCGGTCCCAAACCGGGGGGCGCTTGATGAGTGGCGGCAAGTGGCTGAAGATTCTCTGCATCCTCGCGCTGGTCCAAATCGGCTGGCGTCCCGGTCCCGCCGTGGCGCAGCCGTCAAATTGCGTCGCCGAGCAAGAACCGAACGACGATCCCGCGACCGCGCTGGCGCTCCCCGGCGCGGGCGGATGTGTCGCCGGCTCGCTCGGCAGCGGGGATCAGGATTTCGTGGTCTGGACCATCGACGAGGAAGCCGCCAAACAGCGCTGGTCGATCAGCTTGTCGGGGATCCCGGGACAGGCGGGTGTAGTGCGGGTGGCGACCGTCGTCTTTGCCGCCGACGGCACCACGGTCGAGAGCGTCTCGGACGTCGTGTCGGCCACGAGCCGCAAGGCGGGCGAGCCCGCCGCCCTCGATGACATCTTCCTACCGGCAGGCACTTACCACCTTGGCGCCGCCGCGAGCGGCGCCGGCGACTACACCTTCACGATCGCGGCCGGCGCGGCGCTGCCCCAGACTGCCGACGCCGAACCGAACGATACCGTGGACACGGCCTCGCCGGTCGACGGCGATTTCAGCATCTCGGGCGACCAGCGGGACACCGTCGACTGGTATGCCTGGACCATCGGCGAAGCGGACGCCGGGCATCTCTGGACGCTCAGCCTGACAGGCATCGTCACCTATCCCCCGACATTCACAATCCAGGATGCGAGCGGCGCGGTGATCCTTGACGGCAGGGCGGGCACAACCGGCAACATCGTCGTCGACGATGTTGGGCTGGCGGCGGGAACGTACTATCTCAGCGTCGGGCCCGGGCAAACCATTGCCTCGCCCTATGTCCTCGCGGCGGCCGACGCCGGGCCGCGCAAGCCGAATCAGGAAGTCGAGCCGAACGGCACGTCGAGCACGGCTTTCCCGCTCAATCCCACCAAGCCGCTCCGCGGCCGCCTGACCGCAGGCGAGCCAATCGACACCTACGTCGTCACGATCGACGACACTCTTGCTGGGAGCCTCCTCGATCTCAAGCTCGCCTGGAAGAAGACAGCCCTCAGTCGAAGAGTCTGCATTCTCGACAGCCAGCAGCACGAGCTCACTTGCAAGGATGGCAACGAGGGTGTCGCTATCCGGAATCTGCGCTTGCCGGCCGGCAAGATCTATGTCCAAATCTCGGGGGACGTCGATCCCGACGATCTCTACATCCTTCGGGTCGACGCCACGACCGCGGCCGATCCCAATTTCGAGTCGGAGCCGAACGATGACATCCGGTTTGCCTCGGCGCTCGACATGGCGGCTCCAATGCGGGGCCGGATCGGCGGGGAAACCGATACCGATACCTTCCACTTCATGGTGACGGGCGATCCCCAGCTTTGGCAGATCGAGCTCACCGGTTCCGGCATCAGCAGGCTCTACCTGCTGAACGCGGGCAATCAAGCGGTGCAACAGGCGAGCGCGGGCGATGACGGCGATCCCACGGTCGCCAGGATCTGGGACGCCTTTCTGGTCCCCGGCGACCATTACGTGCGGATCGAAGGTGTCAACAGTGACTACTCGATCGCCTTTACCCCGCTCGGTCCGCCCGACCCGAACGGCGAACGGGAACCGAATGACGACGCCAGCCGGGCGCACATACTCGCGATTGGCCAGAAGCAAACGGCGCGACTGCCGAACGGTTACGACGTTGACGAATACCGCTTTTCCCTTGCCGCGCCCGAGCATATCAAGCTGACGGTGAGCTCTCCCGCTGATGGTATCGCCGCAATGAGATTGACTTGGGGAGCCCTTGGCTCGGTGGAACTCGGGCGCCTGTCCGCGGAGAAGCCGGGGAAACCTGTTACCTATGACGCGTTTCTCCAACCAGGCGATTATGTCGTCGACATTACCCCATCCGTTCCGAGCACGTCTCCCTACAGCCTGGTGATCGAGCGGGCAGATCCTTTTCTTCTGCCAGCGGATCGCGAGCCGAACAACAACGTCAATCTGGCGAGCCCGTTGCCGGCGAATCTCAGCGCTCAGGGATGGGTACCGAACACTGGCGAATACGACTGCTATGCGGTACCCGCGCAATCGACGGGTTCGATGCTTTCAGTGGCCGTGCAGGGCGAAGTTCGGCCCTTTCTTTACGATGGCAACCTTGATCTCGGCTTGATCCAAGATCCGACGTTGATGATCTATCAGGCGCCGATGCCACTGGACAAGCCACTGGAGCTCTGTATTCAGGGAGATGGCGACTATGCTTTCAGCATCTCCATTGATGGTCAACCGCAAGCCTCCCCGTTTGCGAGTCCCGCAGCGACCCCGATCGCCGCCGGTCCGGTCGCGCTGAAGCTCACTCCCGAGCAGAACGCCGTTGCGGCCTACTGGACCGAAGGCCAGCGGGTCGAGGCCGAGCTTATGATCACCAACCAGGGCGATGCGCCGAAGCATCTCGCGTTGCACGCCGTCACCAGCGACCTGACCTGGACCGCCACCCCCGGCGAGTTTTCGGTCGCCGTTGGCCCGGGCGAGACCGTGACCGTACCGGTGACGGTGAGCATTTTGCCCGATGCCCGCGCTGGCGCGCCAGTCAGAATCACGGTCGCGGCGACCGACGAGAACGGCGGGCTCTCCACCGGCTGGACCGAGATCGAGGTCGACCGCGACGGGCTGCCAGTCAATCCCGAGCCAGCGTGGACAATTCCCGGCGAGCTGCGCGGCGGGCTGAACGTGGCCGCGCTTGCCCTCGGCGCCACGCCGATCGCGTCAAGCGATGGTCAAGGTGCGGACGCGATCGGCAAACTTATGGATGGACTGGACTTGCCCGGAATCGAGTTTTACGCTGACGGCACGAGTCTTCCGTTGACGGTGACGGTCCAGCTCGCCGGGAATGCTCCGCTCCCGATCGCCGGTGTTGTCTTGGAGCAAGTGCCGCTCGGCCTCGCGACGGACGCCAACCCCGGAAACCTCACCCGTGAGTTCGAAATCCTGGCATCGACCGATGGCGTCAATTTCACCTCGGTCTATCGAGGCGTCCTCGGTCCGCGCGTGACGCAGCAAAGTTTCGTCTTCGACCAGCCAGTCGAGGCGTCGTCCGCCCAGTTGATCGTGCATTCGAATTACGGTGGCGTGGAGAACCCCGTGCGGCTTGCCGAGTGGGAAGTCATCGCCCAACCCGGCACGCTGCCGGGCGGCGCGGCTGAGTACAACATCGCCGATCCCAAACTCGGCGGACACCTCGTGCGCTCGATTCCCAACCTTACGAGTCAACCTGTCGCGCCGGAAATGCTCGTTGAAGATGGGACCGCCGACAGCGCCCAGGTGGAAGCAGACGCAACGCCGTCGTTCACGGTCGGCTTCCTCCACGACCGCACCGCCCAGATCAGCGAAATCCAGTGGGTCGATCAACCGCCGTTGCCCGGAGACGCGCGCTTCGAATCCGTCGAGATCTCAATCAGCACGACGAGTCCGACCGGCCCGTGGACGAGCATCGGCACCTGGACGCTGGATCGCATCGTAGCGGGCGAAGGGCAGGAGATGACGTTCACGCTCGACGAACCGGTCTGGGCGCGATTCGTCCGGTTCACAAGCACGCAACCGGTCCCCGAGGGCATGCTCACCTGGGAGTTCCCCACGGTCGTCCGCATCATCGAGCGGCAAACCGACGACGAGTACCGCTCGATTCTAGGCGAATGGGGCCGCAACCTTCCGGTTGGTATTTACGAGCAGATCGAACCGCCGGCGGTGCTCACCTTCGCGCCCGAAACTACGCCGAACGACACTGTCGACCAGGCGCAGGAGCTGCCACTTGGCGAAACCACTGCCGGCACGGCCCAGATCGGCAAAGACGTCGATTGGTACACGGTTGCCATCCCGCCGGGCATGGATCAGCTGCAAGTCACGCTGACTGGCACGCCCGCGGTCGACGTCGAGCTGCACGTTCAAGATGCGCGGGGAACCGCCATCGAGGTGTCCGAATCGGCGGTCGCCGCCGACATCACCACCTTCACCGCGCCTGTCCAGTCGGGTGAGACGTACTTTCTGCGCGTCGAGCAGCCGCTGCACTCGGTCGTGTTCAGCTTCGACACAAGTGATTCGATCGGAGGTTTCGACACGTCGGTCTACGCGGCATTGAATGTGTTTGCTTCCGAAGTGACGCCCGGGCAGGAGAACGTGAACTTCCTGCCGTTCGGGAAGGAATTGCTGCTCGACGACTGGCAAGACCAGCCATATCTCCTGCAACAGGCGTTGAACGATTACCCGCGTGATGCCCGTTCGAGTGATTCGCCCGAGGCGATCGTCAAGGCGATGGAAGCGCTCGATGGCCAGCCCGGCGCAAAGGCGATTCTGCTCACCACTGACGGCGAAACCGACTTGGGCTACGCCGATGAGGCGTGGGACCACATGGACGGCGCCCGGGCCCGTATCTTTCCCATCCACATCGGCGGGGTCAGTGACCTTTACGGTACGACCCACGGAATGATGGAAGACTGGGCGCAGGTCAACGACGGCTATTACCAGTATGCCTCGAGCCAGGGCGACATCGACGTCGCCTTCGATCGCGTCGCGACCTGGCTCCGCCGCCCCGCCGTCTACACCATCAACGCCACCACCGCCGTCGCCGCCACCCCAACGCCCGAGCCGACCGCGACCCCGGTCCCAACCGCAACTCCCTCGCCCACTGCGACCCCATCGGCGCCGGGCCGGATTCAAGTCCTGACGCCCAAGCAGAAGATCGGGCAACCCGCGCCCGCGCCGCTTATCGCCGCCAACACCGCCGTCGAAATCATCTTCGACACCTCGGGCAGCATGTTGCAGCCCTTGGAGGGGAGCACGCGGGCCGACGTCGCCAAGACGACGCTGATCGATCTAGTGACCAACACGATCCCAGCCGGCACCCATCTCGCCCTGCGCACCTTCGGCAACACGCCCGATTCGTGCGACACGAATCTCGCCGCGCCGCTGCAACCGCTCGATCCCGCGGCGATGACAAACACGATCACCAACGTCCCGATCGTGAACCTGGTCAAAACCCCGATCGGCGACTCGTTGAAACAGGTCGCGAACGACCTGAAGGATGTGCACGGACCAAAGATCATCGTCCTCGTCACCGACGGCGAAGAAACGTGCGGCGGCGATGCCGAAGCGGCGATTCGCGCGCTGGTCAGTCAAGGCGTCGACGTTCACGTCAACATCGTCGGCTTCGCCCTCGACGATCAGGCGCTGAAAGATCAGTTCAACACCTGGGCGCGCATTGGCCACGGCGCTTACATCGACGCGGGCAGCGCCGAGGAACTTGCGGCCGCGGTCGAGACCGCGGTGCAAGCGCCGTTCCGCGTGCTCGATGCCAGCGGCAATGTTGTCGCCACCGGCGTCGTCGGTGGCGGTTCGGTCAGTGTCCCGCCCGGGACCTATACGGTCGAAGTCTTGAGCGACCCCGAACGCACGGTTGAAGGCGTCAAGGTCGATTCCGGACAGCGGGCGAAAGTGCAACTTGAGTAGGCGGCTCTCGGGCGGCGAGCAACGATCACCCGGTGCTGCGCGCCACGCTCTCCCTGGTGCGCAGCACCGCATATCGTAGGGGCGTGTGGCGCACGCCCGCGTACCAGTTCGTTCGCCTTATCGGCGATGGAGATGACGTTCAGCGGTGACGGCGGAGGCGGGGGCGGAGCAGGCGTGGCGACCGGAGTCGCGTCCTGGAGCGCGGCGCTGGCATGAAATCCCGACCCGACCGAGGTCGCGAGTCCCGCCGCGCCGCCGATGCCGAGCGCGCAGGAGCGCGCGCCGCGACGTGCGCTGCATGCCTTTGCCGGCGATGGCGCGGGCCAGGTCGTCAAAATGCTGCTTGTCCATCGTGAACGCTCCCCCTCGGGCATCGAACACGCACATGCATCGCGGCGCCCGCGTCACTGGCCGGGTAGGTGGCTTCGTGACCGTACTATACCCTTGCCGCGCAGCCCCAGGAACTCCCTGCGCGCACGGAGTTTGTCTCACTTCGTAAAATAGGAGCGGAGGAGGTTCGCCATGTGCCATCAGGAATTGACCGCACCGGTTACCGGCGGTGCGGGAATTGTCGAAGCAGCGGTCGAAACGCCCGGGGCCGATCGGGCGATTCCCGGATTTTTCGCCCGGCCGGAGTCCGGAACCGGGGGCTGCGTCTTGCTTATCCACGATGTTTGGGGCTTCAACGAGTTCTATCACGATCTCGCCCGGCGGCTGGCCGGCGAGGGATATCCGACCTTGCTGCCGGACCTCTTCTGCCGCCAGGATCCGCTCCCGGAGGAAACGCGCGAAGCGGTCCAGGCCCGGCGGGCGAAATGGGATCAGCAACTTGCCGTCCGGGACATCGCGGGCGCGCTCCAGTGGCTGAAAGACCAGCCCGCGGGCAACGGTCGCCTGGCGACGATCGGCTTCTGCATGGGCGGGACCTTGGTCTTGTTGCAGGCGGCGCGCGAACCGGCGCCGGATGCGTCCATCGCCTACTACGGGTTCCCGAATCCGACCCCGACGGCGCTCGCCCCGCTCGTGCCGCTCCGGGAAGCGGACAAGGTGAAATCGCCGCTTTTGGCGATGTGGGGCGATCAGGATGCCGGCGTCGGCATGGATAATGTCGAGCACTATCGGGCTGCTCTCGACGTCGCCGGCGTGGACTATGAGGCGGCGATCTACCCGGGCGTTGGGCACGGGTTCCTGACCTTCGACCCGACGTCGCCGAACTACGAGGCAGCGCAGGCCTCGTGGGAACGCACGCTACGCTTTCTGCGCGCGCATCTCGCGGCATGAGCGATGCCGACGCGCTCGTTCGTTTTTTGCACCGCCTTGAGGGCTTGAAAACCTCGCCCCGTACCGGATGGATCGACCGCGGGGTGCCCACGGGCGAGGCGGAATCGGTCGCCGATCATAGCTTCCGGACTGCCCTGCTCGCCTGGATGGCGGCGGACGCCGAACCGGAGCTCGACCGCAACCGCGTGCTCAAACTGGCGTTGGTGCACGATCTGGCGGAGGCGATCACCGGCGATCTCCCGCCCTACGATGCCGTAGCCTTGCCTGGACTTCATGACGATGAAGCGCGCCGCGCCTTCCTCGAACAGCGCCACGTGCGTTCGGAAGCGCGCGAGGTGGCAAAACGCGCGGCTGAAGCCGCCGCGATCGCGGAGCTGGTGACGGGTCTGCCCGACAAGCTCGCCCAAGAGCTGCTGGCACTCGCTGCTGAACTCGCCGGCGGCGAAACCGCGGAGGCGCGTTTCGTCAAGCAGGCCGACAAGCTCGAAACCTACCTGCAATCGCGGGAGTACCTGCGCGAAGACCCGCGTCGCCCGGTAGCATCCTTCGCCGCCGAGGTAGCCGAGGTCATCGACGTCCCGATGCTGGCGAGGCTCCGAGATGTCGTGGATGACGTTGTGTTCGGACAACAGAAACCCGCCGGCTCTCAGGCGATTCGGCGGGAATGAGGAGAGATAGGGCCGATACAATCTGACTGACCAAGCTGCCTGCCCTGTATCCTTTTGGTGTCCGCTCCGTTTACCTCGTTGAACGCGTTCGCCACGGACGGAGAAAGGGACATGATGCTGGGCCGGCTGCTAGCCCGATCGCCAACGCAGGATTCCCTCACGGCACTCGCGCCGTGTGAGGATGATGTGTGTTTGGTTGAAGCTGCCAAAGCCGACCCTCGTGACTTTGCCCCGCTCTACGCCCGCTATGTCGACCCGGTCTACCGCTATAGCTTCCGCCGGTTGGGTCACCCCGAGGCGGCGGCGGATGCGACAAGCCAGGTCTTTGCCAAAGCGCTGGCGGCGCTACCCGGTTATCGAAACGACGCGCAGTCGTTTCGCTCCTGGCTCTTCGCCATCGCCCACAACGTGTTGATCGATGAGGGTCGCGCCTACCGCGTTACCGCCACGCTCGAAGCAGCGGCCAACGTAGTCGCCACCGCCCCTTCATTAGAGGAGCAGTTCCTGACAACTGAAGTCGGGTGCACGATCCGGGAGTTACTGGCGCAGCTATCGCCGGACCAGCGGCAAGTCATGGAATTACGTCTGGCCGGACTCACTGGGCCCGAGATCGCGGTCGCTGTGGGCCGAAGCCTGGGCGCCGTCAAGATCGCTCAGGTACGGGCGTTCGCTCGCCTGCGGGCCGCGTTGGGGCTGACCTCCGACCCGAGAGAGGAGGCGGCCAATGATCTTCGCTGACGACGAGCGGGGCGACCAACTCAACGATCACCTCGACGCCCTCACCGCGGGGGAAGTGCCTCGCGACCTCGACCCCGCTAATGCCGAGGCCGTGCGGCGCTTCTTCGCTCGCGATGACGCGCCAGGGCCGCCTCGCGACTTGACCTCTCAGATTTGGGAGGATTTGATGAACCAGAGCGCGCGCGCGGGCACGATCCCGCTCAATCCACCGGTTTCGGCACGGCCACCACTCAACGGCCGCGCGCGGTACCGTCCCTGGCGACAGCGACCCGGACGACTGACTTCAGCGCACCATCAACGGCGTTGGGGTCTCGCCCAACTTGCCGCTGCGCTATTTCTGGTAGCCACCTTTTGCGTTGGATACTTCGCGATCAACCCACTCCGCGGCGGTCCCGATCAGCCGCGGTCGATCCCTGCCGCGGTCGTCCCAGCAGCGACGCCCGGCACGCCCTTCCCTATGGCCGGCCACCCGCTCATCGGAACATGGCAATGGTCCAATGGCGGAGGATCGTACATCTCGTTTGGCACCTTCCTCGAAGATGGCGGCTACGTTGAGGCCGGCCCCGGCGGATTCGTCGGCGTCGGGATCTGGCGGGCGATCGGAGAGCGGACCGCTGAGCTCGTCGTGAGCGTGAGCAAGGCCGTGCCCCTCGCCGCTGTGTTCGAGCCGCGGTACGTCATCGACCAGGCGCACCTGGTGGTCCCCGACAGGGGGATCCTTCGGCTGATGATCGAGGTCGACCCAACCGGGAATCAATTCACCGCGACGGGAGCGTACGAGGAGCCGGACCCCAATGGTGACATCATCCAGACCCGCCAAATCTCGGTCCAAGGCGATCGCATGACGGTCGCTGCGGATACGACCGTCACCCCGACCTCTTGAAGCACAACTCAACTGATCCTTCTCTCACGAACGGAATCGAACTGGCAGAGCGTCACAGAAAGAAGGGGACAACCATGACAACCTCGACCACCACTCAAGCTGTCTCCCGCCGCACCGCCCTCGCGGGGATCGGCGCCACCGGGCTCGGCTTGGCCCTGGCCGCCACAACGCACCATGCGTCCGCGCAAGATGCTACGCCCACCGCCATGGCCGGACACCCGATGGTCGGCACCTGGATCGTCGACCGGACTCCCGGCGACTCGACCGATGCGGTGACGGCTGTCGTCTATACGGCCGACGGCGGCTGGATCGACCCGTTGGTGGGCGCCGCTGGGACGTGGCAGGCCACCGGTCCGCACTCGCCGGCGTGGACTGCAATCGGGCTCGTTGGCGGAGGCGCAGGGGGCTACTTCGCCCTTCGCACCACCGCCGAGATCGATGCCGCAGGCATGACCTTCGCCGGAACGGCATCCGTCACGATCGTCGCCCCCGACGGGACGGTGGTCACCACGATCGCAGGCGGCCCCCTGTCCCACGGCGTCCGCCTGCAGGTTGAACCGGTGGAGGCGGGCGGGACGGCGCTGCCCGGGGTCCCGACCTGGACGCCCGCGACCCCTACCCCCGCCACCCCGACCTCGTAACAGTCGACACGACCGCACGATTTGACCTGGACACGACAGAACCGGCCACCATCCCGAATTGAGTCTAAGGAGAATCGCCATGTACCGCCATCCCATCCGCGCAATGTTCGTATTCGCCGCGCTGCTCGCCGCGCTCGTGCTCGCCAGCGTCCCGGCCGCCGCGCGCACGACCCCCTTCTCCTTCTCCTACGACGGCACCGAGACCGAGTCGCCGTGCGGCTTTCCCGTGGAGTACGACGACGTGGGCACGGCCATCGGGCGCGCGAGCGAGAGCAGATTCGAGCTGACCAACGCCGGCACCGCCACCTACACCAATCTGGCCAACGGCTTGAGCGTGACCGTGCAGTACGAAACCCTGTTCAAGAACCTCAACCAGGTTGACAACGGCGACGGGACGATTTCGTTCGACGCGACCGCGGTTGGCGCCTCGACGATGTACAGCGCAAGCGGCGACGTACTGCTGCGCGACCATGGGCCCGTCACTACCCACCTCACTATCATGCCCACGGAGACTGGCCCTCTCTTCGTTTCAGCGGAGGTTGTGTTCGAGCATGGCGCCCACCCCGATTTCTGCCAGGCGCTGACCGCGGCGATCGGCCCAGGTGTAACACCCTAGCCCGCAGCCGATCCCGTAACCAGTGTCGCGACCAAACGCAACAACGGGCCGGGAACTTCCCGGCCCGTCGTGATGCCTAATCAGGGTCAGTGGGTTGCGGTTCCACTAACCAGGATTAAAGACAACAGGCTTCTACTTCGTAAACTTCAAATCGACCAGTTGAATATCGCCGGTGGTTAGCGGCCCTTCGAAGTTGAAGATCGGCTCGCCGGTTGGCGTCACGTCCACGTTAGTCGTCGCCGTCACCTGGTCCCAGATCTTGAATCCGAAGGTGTCGGTCCCGAAATCGCCCTCACCGAGATCGGGCATGTTGACGTGGAACGGATGCTTACCGCTGCCGTCGATGGTCATGGTGCCGGTGATTTCGCGGCCGTACGTGCTGCCCTGGATGGGACCATAGTCGGCGATGTTCGTCGACGCGTACCGCTTGCCGCCGGCGGAGACCAAAACGGTCCCCAGGATCAACGGTTCTTTGCTCCCCTTGACCGTGAGGCGGGTCGCGAAAACGGAAAAGGTCGCGGCTGTGCCGTCGCCGAGTTGGATCGTGCCGCCTCCAGCGGCACCGCCGCCGCCCTGCACGGCAATTTGTATGGCCGAGGCGGTGTCGGTGACCTGTCGCGCGTTGAGCATGAGGAGCGCGGCCGCGGAGGACCCGACGACGACGCGGCGACTAAGACGATGCTGCGACGCAGCCTGCATGTGATGTTCCTTCCCGTCATAAATCCGAAACGCTGACAAAAATGACCGCACGAAGACGAGGACATGCTTCCCGGTCCGATTTGATCGTGCCAGATCGACGCCGCCTGCGCATCGGCAGAATTACCGAACGGCGGCCTGCGAATCGCCGCGGGTGACTAAGCCGTGCTCGAACGCCCAGATCGACAGTTCCGTGCGGTTGGCGGAATCGGTCTTCGTCAGCATATTACGCAAGTGGGCGTTCACCGTGCGCGGACTGATGTACAGCTCTTCGGATATCTGGCGATCGGAATGGCCGCGCGCGACCAGTCGCAAGACATCGACCTCGCGCTCGGTCAACCCGGCCGGGAAAACGGCGCGGCCGGCGCCGACTCGCATCGCGCAGTCGGCTTCGAGTTTGCGGGCAACCGCGGCCCACGGTCCCATGCCGAGGGTGTCAAAGGCGGCAAGGGCGGAGCTCGCCAGCTCCGCCGCCCGCCCTGGGTCTCCTTTCGCCCGCGCGGTTGCTTCGTCGAGATCGACAATCGCACGCAGTGGACGCTGTTCGCTGAGGTGAAGCACGGTGCGCGCGCGGGCGAAGTAGTCGGTCGCCTCGGCATCGTTGCCGATCATTGCCGCCATCCGCGCCACCGTCAGCTCGTTCGATCCCTGCGGGTAATCGCCGACACCGGCCGCAATCAGATCGAGGGCAAAGCGACGGAGCGCGGGCGCGAACTCGCTCAACCCGAGTCGCCAGACAGCGCCGCCCGCGAAGGCGACGGCGCCGTTGTGATTGGCCGCCCTGGCAGGCGTGCGCTCGAAGATCGGAATCAACGTTTGGAGCAGACGGCTGGCTTCGTCCGCGGCTCCGATCTCGGCGTCGGCATAGGCCGCGATCGCGCCGTAGAGCGAGGCGGAGAGTGTGCCGACATCGTATGGGCCAAGCACCGGGGCATCGACGTGATTCGTCCAGAAAGCGGCGATGCTCGACCAATCTCCGCCGAGATAGACCGCGAACGACGTCGCCATCTCCATCGCCAAGACGCCCGATTGCCGTCCGGGCCCGAGGCGGGAAAGGAGTTCATTTGCCCGCTCCTCGCTCGCCCGTGCTTCAGCGAAATGACCGGTCGCGATATGGAGCCAGGTGAGTTGGTTCCAGGCCTGCGCTTCCCAGGCAATCGCGCCGGCCTGTTGCGCGATCGCGATCAACTCCCGCCACAGCGCCTCGGCGTCGCGGAAGGCGCCGTGGCGGTAATGAAAATCGTTGGCGGCGACGGTGATCGCCTGCATCACCGCCGTTGGCTGCTGCCAGCGCCGGGCACGGGCGAGATAGGCCTCGGTTTCGGCACGAGTGCGCGGGTCGTACGACTCGACGCTGCGAGCGATGTCGTCCTCGTCGCCGAACTTGTGCAGGATCGCGACCGCGTCGGGATCGAACCCGAGCCAAAGACCGGCCCGTACGGTTTCCAGCGACAGCGGCTCGATCGGATCCACCAACAACATCAACCGCGCCCACGACGGGTCGTGACGTTCGCGAACCAGTTGCAGGCCATGTTCGACCAGCGGCCGCCAAATGCGGGAATCGACCGTCGCCCGGTTGCGCAGTGAATTGGCGGCGAGGGCGATGAAATCGGCGATTTCCGTTTCGTCCGCGCCCGACGCGTGCAGAGCGGAGAGCGCATCGTCGATCGTCGCTCGCGCCTCTTCGCCCATTGCGGCGTCCGCTTCGGCTAGGGCAAGGCTGCACAGAATCCCGGCTCGGGTTTCCGCGTCCTCGCTCGCGGCGAGATCGCGCGCCATCCGCAAGAAGACCACGGCTTGCTCGGGGGCGTGGCCGCGGCGCACGCGCTCGGCCGCGGCGAGCGCGTATTGAATCCCCGTAGCGGCGCCGGGGAGGGTCAGCGAACGGTGGTATTGCACGGCAAGCTCGGGCGCATGATCCATTTCGTGCCCGGCGTAAATCGCGGCGAGCGCTTCCGCCGCGCGGCGATGGATGCGCACTCGCCGCGACGGGCTCCATGTTTCCGAAAGGGCATGTCGGACGATCGCGTGGACGAAGTCGTAGCGCTCGATATCGCTCGCCGGTTGGATCAGCCGGGCGGCCAGCGTCTCGTCGACCGCGTCGAGGAGGGCGTCCTCGGGCAGACCGGTCAGCGGCGGCAGCACAGCGAACTCGAACCCGTCAGGGAAGACGGCCGCATGGGTTAGCATCCGCTCGGCGTCGGGCGAGAGATGGGTGAGCCGGCGGGTGACGAGCTGGCGCACAGAGTCGGGAATGCCAAGCTCGGTCAAACCGCCGGGCGCGATCAGTCCGCTGCCATCACGAACGAGTTTCCCTTCTTCCACCAGATGCCGGACCAACTCTTCGATGTAGAAGGGATTGCCGTTCGTTTCTGCATGAATCGTCAGCGCCAGATCATGACCGCCGTCCCCATCGCCAAGCAGCGAGACCACATCTTCGACCGCGAGACCCTTCAGCGCGATGAAGGTCGTGCCCGCCTCCCGGCGCAAGACGGGTAGGAGTTGGGCAAGGGGCTGGCGCGGGTCGAGATCGAGATCGCGATACGTGCCGAGAACGAACAACCGGCCCTGGCGGGCGAAGAATGCGAGGTGGAGCAAGAGATCGAGCGACGCACTGTCTGCCCACTGCAAGTCGTCGAGGACGACGAGCACAGGCGCGGTCTCGCCGAACTTGAGCAGCACGCGCGCGGCGGCGTCGAAGAGGCGGAATCGTTCTTCCTCGCGACTCAGGGCGACCGGAGCCGCGCTTTCCCCACCGGGAGAGGCCAAGTCCGGCACGAGCGTCGCCAGGGATGTGCGGGTTGGGTCGTCGAGCAAGTCCTGCGCACGGTCAGGGCCGGCGGCGCGAAAGACGCTGGAAATGGCCTCGATCCAGGGCGCGTATGGCGGCGACCAATCTCCCTCATAACAGTGGCCCCAGAGCACGCGGGCGTGGCGGGATTCGGCGACGGCCGCGAATGCGCGGGCGCTCCGAGTCTTCCCGATCCCGGGTTCGCCGCTCAGAAGCGCAACGCCGCCCCGACCGGCCGCGGCATCGTCAAGCTGGGCAAGGAGCGTGGCGAGTTCCGATTGCCGGCCGACAAAGAGCTGATCCTCAATCGCTAGCGATGCCATTGGCGTCCTTAGTAGAGCAGATTGCAGCTTAGGAATGTAGACTCTTGTCTCGGAACAATGTGCCCAGCCGCGACGCCCGGAAATGAATTCCCGGGAGCGGACGCCGATCACAACAATTCAATCGGCCATCAACGGACTGATGACGCACGTATCATAGGGCCGTCGGTTGCGGCTGACGGCATTCTACTCGGCAAGCATCCCCGCCGAATCAAATGGAATCTCGTGCGGCTCGCCGAGCAACTCGACGCGCCCGGAGGCGAGCATCTCCGGCAGCACTGGTTCGGTTGCCCAGAACTCTTCGAGGTCTTTCGTGTTCTTGATGCGGACGACCCGCGCTTGCTCCACCTCGGTCTGCAAACAACTATTGATCGCCAAGAACAGGGCCTGGCGATCGGTGTCGACCATGATCGGTACCGCCGCCGCCGCCGGGCTCTTCGAGGTAATGCAGTTCATGTAGGTCGAGATCGGATCGATCTTGTCGATCGCCCGCCGCAAACCGAAATCGGCGAGCCCGATTCCGGTCGCGTTCCCCTCGGTGTCCTTGGTCAGATCGCGGACCACGATCCGCTGCACCGTTGGCTTTAACACCAGCTCGCTGACCGAGAGCTGACCGGCGATGTCGCGATTGATCACATTCGGGTCGGCGCCGTCGCCGCTGATGTCCTTGCCGATCTCGTCGATCAGGAGGACATCGATCCGCTCGCCCGGCAGGCGGGCGAGACGCTCGCGGGCGATCCTGAGCAGCTCTTGCTCCCGTTCCCAAATCCGGTTGCCGGGAACGGCCTCGATCAAGCTGAGATGTCCGTAGCCGTTCTCCACCAGGGCAATCCCGAACGGGATGTTGACATGGCTGAGCGTAAACCGGGCGACCGTGGGAATGAGATGGTGGAACTCGGGGAAACCGCGCCAGTGGAAGTGCTCGGCCCCTTTTTGCTTGCCGAGCCCGATCGCAATCATCTTCATCAGCCCGGACTCGATCGGGCCGTGGAAGTCGGTGTGCGGTTTGACCCGGCCGATCGGGATCACGGCGTCGGCCTGCTCGTACGCGATGCGATCAAAATAGACCGGGGTATCGTTCTCGACCTTGCCCAGGAGCACCGTGTCCATGCTCGCCTTGATCGGGCAACCCACCCCGTCCTCGGTCACGCCGTAGTGGGCAAGCAAGGCGGTCTGCCCAGCAGCGGTCGCGCCGCCGTGGCTACCCATCGCGGGCACGACAAAGGGCTCGGCGCCCAGACGGCGGACCTCGACGGCCGCGGCGCGGATGACTTCGGCGATCCGGTCGATGCCCCGGCTGCCGGCCGTCAAGGCGACCTTCATCCCGGGCGTGATCGTGCTGTTGATGTCAGCGCGCTGGAACTCCACTGCCGTCGCCGCGGCGACATCGCGCACCTCAACCGAGTTGAGCTGCTGGCGCACCTTTACCCAGCGCGGCAACGTGCCCCGTTCAAAGATGCTGAGACCGTCGAGCGGTTGCGACACGAGCCACCTCCTAGAGAAAGCGCGAAGACTGATAGGAACATGCTGCCACGCCCGCAAAGACGGATCAAGTCGGATTTTAGACCGGGCACTTTTCCACGCTTGTTTGAGACAATCTGATCGGAGACGGACAGACCAGCGGCAAGACCGTGCCGGGCAATACGTCGACACGTTCATGCGAGTATGGGCCGGCGATGAGGCTGTAGGTCCCGGTTGGTTCGTCCCGCACGGTGACGAAGCGCAAGACATCCCCCCTGTCCTCGATCGGGTAGTCCCCGCCGACCCCGAGGTGACACCCCTCGATGCCGTGGAGGAGCGCTTGATGCACCACCACCGTTCCTGTGGCTTCCCCCTTTTCCGTCTCAAGCACGGCGACGGCCAGGTGGACCGGCGCAAGGTCGTTGGGCGGCGCGCCCGGCACCAGCGAAGCAGGGTCCGGCCCGGTTGGGAAGCCGACGAGCTGGCCGACGAAGATGTCGGTTGCATGAGCGGTGAGCTGCCGCTCGTCGGTCGGGTCGTAGGGGAGCGCAGCGGTCGGCTGCGGCGGACAAGTTGGAGGTCCAAAGCCCCGAGGCCCACTCGTGCCCTGCAGGTGGACAAGGACGCCGACGGTGACGACGATGGCGACGATCCCAACTGTGAAGAAGAGACTCACCGGCAGTTTGTACCGGCCAGCCCGCCCTCCGCGCGTCAACGACCGTTTCCGGCGGTCATCAGCTTCCATGCATTGTTTATCCTCTAACGGGACGCGAAACCAGAAGATCTTGCCTATTGAGTTTGAGACGGTGATCGGTCCGCCAAAGTTCCGCTGTGGGGACGGCGACCTTTCCGATGCGACGAGCTGCGACTCCGCGAATCGCTCTACAAGGCCCTGCGCCCTCTTCCGACCCCTTATCGATTGAAAGTAATCTTGCCGAACGTACAAGAGCTTTAGGGCTCGGGATGCATCTCTGTCAATATGCCATTGCGGTTGGATTCCGGGCGTCAGCAACTCTCAGCACTGGATGGGCTTTGTTCCGTTGTAGCCCGGGGTTCAATATCCCGGGCGGGCCAACGCGACATGAACAATAGGACATGACGGATTCCTCGACTTCGCTCGGAATGACGGTGTGGGGTGCGCGGAATGACGGCGGAAGAGGCGCGCGCTGTAGTTCGCCATCACCTCATGACGCCGATTGGCGTTCGCAGTAGGATTCTGGACGGGCGACGAGACGGGCCGCGAGGCGTATTGAAGTTGAGGTGTCGTGTGGCTCAAGCGGTGCGGGCATCCCTTGCTCAAATCGAAGACGTGATTCAAACGCAGATGGAACGCTGGTCCGTGCCGGGGCTCGCGGTCGGCATCTTCAACAATGCCGAGACCGAAACCGGCGCTTACGGCATCGCCAGCATTGAGACCGAGCACCCACTCACGCCGGAGACGTTGCTGCAAGTCGGCTCGATCAGCAAAGTTTTCACGACGACCCTGCTGATGACTGTCGTCGAGGACGGCAAGATCGATCTCGATATGCCGATCCTGACCTATGTGCCCGATTTGCCACTGGCCGACGAAACGACACGCCAGACGATCACCGCGCGGCATCTCGTGACGCACATGTCTGGTTTCTATGGCGACCGGTTCGAAGATCAGGGGCCGGGCGACGATGCGCTGGCGAAGGCGGTCGCGGCCTTCGGCGAACTGCGCCAGCAGACCGCGCCGGGCGAGCTCTGGACCTATTGCAATGCCGGGTTCGACCTCGTCGGCCGCGCGATCGAGCTCGCGCTCGGCATCGGGTTCGAGCAGGCGATGCGGGAGCGCGTGTTCGCGCCGCTGGGGATGGAGCGCACGACCTATTTCGCCTCCGAAGCGATCCGCCACGCCGTCTCGGTTGGTCACGTCCAGGCCCCGGGCGAGGACATCAAGATCGCCGATCCCTGGCCGCTCCCCCGGCGCTCGAATCCCGCCGGCGGTATTTCCTCCACCGTCGGCGAGCTGCTGCGCTTCGCGCGCTGCCACATGAACGACGGCGAGCTCGACGGCGAACGCGTGATTTCGGGCAAGTCCGCCCAGGAAATGCGAGCCTTTCAGGCGACGGCGGAACCGGGGCGCGAGTGGGGTCTTGGTTGGTCCCGGCGGACCCTTGATGGCGTCTTGATCGCCGAGCACACGGGCTCAACCAACGGGTTCACCGCGCGCTTGACGATCGTTCCGGAGCGCAATTTCGCAATCGCTGTCCTGACCAACGCCGACCGTGGCAGCATGGTCCACACGAAGATTGTCGAAGCGGCGCTCGATCGCTCCTTCGGACTCAGACAGGACCAGCCCGCGACGGTCGAGGTCGATCCAAACCTGCTCGCCAAGTACGCAGGCATATACAAACAAGACCTGTCAGAAATCACCTTGACCGTCGACAACGGCGGCCTGCACGTTGAACGCGTGAATACGAACCCCTTCTCTCTTGAAACGACCCATCTCGAACCGCTGCGGTTTGTTGCCATCAGCGAGACCAGCTTCGTCGTCCAGGACGGCATCGCGGAAGGCAACCCCGCCGATTTCATCCTCAATCCTGACGGCTCCATCCGCTTCCTGCGCTTCAGCGGCCGCCTGGCCTATCCAGTCGAAGAGTAAGGTCGGGGCGGCCGCGATTTTCCGCGTTGCGAAGCAGCCGCTTACACCCCCGGCGAGAGCAGCAGGCGCAGGAGCAACAGCGAGCAGACGACGAACAGGAGCAAGCAGAGCACCATCAAGCGGCGGGCGAGACGATAGCGGCGGCGCCTGCGCCGGCGGGCGAGCATCGCGTTCTCCGTTCCTACCCTACCGGCTCTCTCTTCACCGCGGCGGAGCCGAAACCCGCGAGTCGCGGCAAGAACCGCGGAGTGCGGGCGGCGTAGGCGTCATAGTCCGGGAAGTTCTGGCGCAGGATTTTTTCCTCTTGCAAAGCCCGCCAAACTTCGCACCCGATGCCCGCCGCGCAGACCGCGATTGCCCAGACACTGAGCCGGGGCAGCGCGAAGCAGACATAGGTCACGAAGTACCCCGCGTAGAGCGGATGGCGAATGTATCGATACGGGCCGTGCGTGATGAGCTTTCGTGCTTCCGGGAAGACCGAAAAACTCCGGCGCAGCGTCAACAATGCCCAGATGATGACGGTGTAGGAGAGAGTCACGAGGAGCGTCGTGCCGGCGATCAGCCAATCTGGTTGCCATGTCATCGGCAAAATCGCGACCCCGTTGGCGAGGTACCCGCCGGAAATGGCAATGACCGGGATGAGCCATCCCCGCGATCGCGCGATCGCGGGGCCGCGCATCAGGCAAAGCACCGCATTGATCAGCATCGCGATGGCGACGATCGTGTGGTTGAGGGTGAGGAGGATGTCGCCGTCGCGCGCGGCGCCGAAGCCGTTGACGGCGCGAATCGACGCCGTGAAGAGGATGAACGCGCACAGCGCCAAATCGCCTTGGCGAAACGTGAGCGCGCGCAGTGGGTTCCGCTCTGCGGCCGCGACGTTCACGGTCGTGTCGCCCATCGGTAACTCCAGGCCGTGTTGGTCATCACGCAACGCGCATCGGCGCGCCACCGGGCGGGCCGGCGTTGCAGTTCCATCATCGGGGCTGCGGCCCGGAGCGGCACTTGCCAAATCGTCCCGTTCCACGCGGGCAAATAGACGGGAGGGGTTTTCAGCCGGCATGGATTCCCTCACCCGCCGCTAGGGCGGCTGCCCTCTCCCTTGCGAGGGAGAGGGGATCAAGGGGTGAGGGAACTCTAGAGCTGGGCGTCGCGGCGCTCGATTGCTCCATGAACAATGAGATCGTTCATTTCTTCACGAATTGCCAGGGAGGGCTGATATACTTCGCGGCGGCGTCCAGACGGTTGCTGAAAGTTACCGCCGGTGTCGATCTCCAGCGTCTCGCGCCGGTGTGCTTGTAGAGAGGTCGTGCTCAATGCAGTCTCGTGTCTGGCCAAATCTGCGCCATCGCGCTCTACCACTGCTTCTCCTCGCCGCTCTGCTCGTGACCTCATTTGGTCTGCTCTCGCCACGCGTCGCCGCGCAGGCGACGCCCGGTGCAGCAATCTCCTGCGCCCCGTTGCAGGTGCCTGCAGCGACCCCGCAAACGACTTCGACGACACCCGCGGCTTCACCGCAACCGGCAACCGGCGAGCTGAAGAAGGTGACGATAGGGTACGTACCCGTCTCCATCTTCGCCCCGGTTTTCGTCGCCAAGGAAAAGGGCTACTACGCCGAGCAAGGATTGGATGTGAGCCTTGAGCCGTTGCCGGGTGGGGCCGACATGGTTGTCTTGACCGCCAGCGGTGATTTCGACGCCGGCATCGGCGGCGCGGGCCCCGCCTTCTGGAACGCGATCAACCAGGGCTTGCCGCTGAAAGTGATCGCGCCTGGTCACGCCGAAGGCGATCCCGTCGCGACGCCGCTCATGATTTCGAAGAAGGCCTGCGAATCTGGCGCGATCAAGACGGTTGCCGATCTCAAGGGCAAGAAGGTGTCCGTGAATGCCCGCGGCGCGACCGAATACTGGCTCAACCAAGCCCTTTCGACAGGTGGCTTGACCATCAAGGACATCGATCTCCAAACCCTCGCCTTCCCTGACGCGGTAGCGGCGCTCGCCTCGGGCGCAATCGACGCCGCGATGGTCGGCGAACCGCTGGCAACCAAGGCCGAACAAGACGGCATCGCCGTTCGCCTGGCATCGAGCTTTCCAGTGCAGGACATCCAGCCGACTCTGGTCTACGCCAACGAGAAGTGGGCAAAGGAAAATCCCGAGGCCGCGCAAGGCCTCGTCACGGCGTATATCAAAGCCTCCCGCGATCTCACGGGAGCAGGCTACAAAGATCCGGCAAATCTCGCGATCATCGAGCAGTACACGAAGGTGCCGGCGGCGCTGGTCGCGGACGCCGTGCAACCGATCTACGCCGTCGATGGTCAGATCAATGTCGACGGACTCAACAAGCTGCAATCGTTCTTCCGCGATCTTGGCGAACTCGACTACGACACCGATCTCGACCCGAATTCGTTTATCGACACTCAGTACGTCGACGCCGCGCTCCAAGAATTGGGGCCATACCAACCGTAGGAATGTTCGCCCGGCGCGGTCGCGCCGGGCGACAATAGCTCAATGACAGATTCCATCGCGCACACGCCACCACGCCACGTCGCCGTCGCCGCGCCTTCGGCGTTGCCCGCCGCGCCATCCGAAACCGTCCCCGCCGGGGCGTCGATCCGGTTGCACAAGCTGGGCCGCCGCTTCGAAACGTCCGATGGCACACTCGACGCGATTCGCGAGATCGACCTCGCCGTCCGCGCCGGGGAGTTCTGCGTCATCGTCGGTCCCTCCGGCTGCGGGAAGACGACCCTGCTCCGGATCCTCGCCGGACTCGACCGTCCAACCGTGGGCACGATGGAATTGACCGGGCCGCGCGACCGCGCCCCGCGCAACGCGATGGTCTTCCAGGGCCGTTCGGTGTTCCCCTGGCTCACCGTCCGCCAAAACATTGCCTATGGGCTCAAGCTTCGCGGCGTCGACCGCAAAACGCGCGGGGCCGAGACCGACCGCCTGATCAAGATGGTTGGCTTAGAACGGTTCGGCAGCGCCTATCCTCATCAGCTTTCGGAAGGGATGCGCCAACGGGTAGCGATAGCCCGGGCATTGGCCGTCGATCCCGATCTGCTCTTGATGGACGAACCGTTCGCCGCGCTCGACGAGCAGACGAGATTGCTCCTGCAAGAAGAGTTGCTCCGGATATGGGAAAACACCGGCAAGACTGTCGTTTTCGTCACTCACTCAATCGATGAGGCGTTGACCCTGGCCGACCGGATCGTCGTCATGTCCGCCCAGCCGGGCATGGTCAAAGCCATGATCCCCGTGCCGTTCCCGCGGCCGCGGGCGCTGACCGCCGTCCGCTCCGATCCAAAATTCGCCGAGCTCTTCACCCAGATCTGGGACTTGCTGCGGGTCGAGGTGATCGCCGCCCGCGGCGCCGCCGGAGAGACCTCTCCCCAGTGGGAAGAGGGTGGCGCGCAGCGCCGGGAGAGGGAGAAGGCCGAATGAGACGCCGCCGGATTATCGAGCTGATCTTGACCTTCAGCGCCCCGATCATCATCCTCGCGATTTGGGAAATCCTGTCGCGGACCGAGCGGATCGATCCCCTCTTCTGGCCGCCACCGTCCTCGCTGTGGGATACGACCGTCACCCTTGTCCGCGACCAGGGGCTGCTCACCGACATCCGCGTCAGCCTGATGCGGATCCTCGGCGGGTTCCTACTCGGCGCGGTGCCCGGGGTCATCCTGGGACTGGCGATGGGACTCTACTGGCCGGTGCGCGTGTTCATGATGCCGATCGCCTCCGCCATCTACGCGATCCCCAAGATCGCGATCCTGCCGCTCGTCATCATCGCCTTCGGCATCGGCGAAACCTCGAAAGTGGCGATCGTCGCGATGTCGATCTTCTTCCTCGTCGTGCTCAACACGATGAGCGGAGTGATGGAAATTGACCGTTCCTATCGCGATGTCGCTCGCAATTTCGGCGCGAGCCGGCGGCAACTTATTCTTACCGTCGCCTTCCCCGGTGCGCTGCCGGCGATCTTCACCGGACTGCGGCTGGCGCTCGGTTTCTCTCTGATCGTCATTGTCGGCACCGAATTCCTCGCCGCCAAGCGGGGCGTCGGCCACCTGATCTGGGAGAGCTATCAAACCCTCGCCATCCGCCGGATGTTCGTCGGGCTGATCGTGACCGGGCTCATGGGCTGGGCCCTCACCCTCGCCCTCGATCTCCTCGAACGGCTCGCCCTGCCCTGGAAACCGGTCGAATAGGCGCATGAGCAGCACCTTCGCATCCACGACGACAACGCCGAGCCGCTTCAGGATTTGGATCCAAGCGATCCGCTATTTCTCGTTCACCGCGTCGATCACCCCGATCGCCGCCGGTTCCGCCCTCGCCCTCTACGACCACACCTTCGACTGGTTGCTCTTGGTGCTCATGCTGCTCGCCTCGGTCGCCTGTCACGCGGGCGCGAACCTGGCGAACGACTACTACGACCACATCAAAGGAATCGACACCGCGGAATCGCTCGGCCCCAGCAAAGTCATCCAGCAGGGCCTCCTTACCTCCGCCGAGGTTAAGCGGGGGATGATCGTCGCCTTCGCGATCGCGACCGCGTTCGGGCTGATCATCGTTGCCGCCTCGAGCTGGGTGATCCTCGTGCTCGCGCTCGCCAGCCTGGCAGTGGCGGTGCTCTACACCGGCGGGCCAAAACCGCTCGGCTACGTCGCGCTCGGCGAACTGACCGTTTTTCTCTTTATGGGGCCGGTCATGGTCGGCGGCGCCTACGCCGTGATGGCGAACAGACTGACCCTGCAGGCCGTGCTCGTCGCGATCCCGATCGGTCTCCTCGTCGCCGTCATTCTCCACGCCAACAACATCCGCGATATTCCGCTCGACCGGGCCGCCGGCAAGGTCACCCTAGCAACCCGCTTCGGTCGCCGGGCAGCAAATGACGAGTACGTCGCCCTCGTCGCCGGCGCGTACTTAACGACCCTCGTTCTGATCGCGACCGATCTCGGGCTCTGGCCCGTGCTGCTAACCGGCATCACCGTCCCCGTGGCCGTTGAGCTCTGCCGCGTCGTCTTCACCGCCACCGATGTCCGCGAGCTCAATCTGCTGCTTCGCAAAACCGCCGGTCTCCACTTTCGGTTCGGCGCGTGCATGACCGTGGGCCTTGTGTTGAGCTCGATCGTGGAGCGGGTTTTTTGATGGAGTTGGCGAGGTTTCCGATAAAAACGTACACGCCCACATTTGGAGGGGCGCGTGGCACGCGCCCTGGAGCCCGTTCGACCCGGTTCGGCATCTGCAACCGCCGCTGTGACCACGCGGGCGTGCGCCACACGCCCCTACGATCCGCACCTTGCCACCCACACGCCGCCGGCCCTGGACAGCTCCCAGGCCCAAATCCACCCAGAGGAAAGTCTACAAACGACGAAGCCCTTCCAGGTCTGAGAACTCCCTCACCCGGCCTGCGGCCGCCCTCTCCCGTGCGCGAGAGGGGGCACGTGGAGCGGCCCCGAGGGAGGGCTTCGGCGGGTTCAGCGGGGGAAGGGTCCTTGAGGCCGGCGGCGCGGGCTGTTCCCGGAGACGTCGCCCGATGAGGCGCGGCGTCATCATTGGCAGTAGTCTCGGCGCGGTGGCGATAGGCGCCGTCGCGGCGTACAAGGCGCGGTACATCAACCCCTACTCGCCCGTGCTCGAACGGATTTCGCTGCCGCTGCCGCCGGGGCACGAGGGGTTACACGGCTTGACGATCGGCTTCCTCACCGACAGCCACGTCGGGCCGTTCTTTTCGCACGACGATCTCACCCGCGCAACCAAGTTGCTCGCGAGCGTGAAACCAGACCTGATTCTGCTCGGCGGGGATTACATCTCGGAATCGCCCCGGTTCATTGGACCCACCGTCGAGGTGCTGCGGGAACTGGTCCACGCCTCGTCCCACGGCGGCCTCGCGGTGATGGGCAATCATGACTTGAGCGTGTCGGAACCGAAAGTGACGGAAGCATTCAAGTCCGCCGGCATCCCGATCCTGCGCAACGCTGCCGCCCCGGTTGCGCACAACGGGGACACGCTCTGGATCGCCGGAGTCGACGAATCGCTGCTCGGCACCCCCGATCCGGCCAGAACCTTCGCCCAGATCCCGCCCGGCGCCGCCTGTCTCGCCGTCTGGCACGAGCCGTCGTTCGCCGAGCAAGTCGCCGCCCGCGGCGCGTTTGCCCAACTCTCCGGCCACACTCACGGCGGCCAAATTCGCCTCCCCGCCATCGGCCCGGTCGGTCTCCCCGCCGACGGCCGCTGCCACGTGATCGGCTTCAACACCGTTGCCGGCATGCCGGTCTACACCTCTCGCGGCGTCGGCGTCTACCGTCCCCCCATGCGGTTTCGTTGCCCGCCCGAGGTGACGCTGGTGACCTTGGTTGCGCCGGAGCGGTACCGAAACGCCGGTCACGATCCCTCGTAGAGCTCGTCGACGGCTGCTAACAACTCCGCATCGTCAATCTCAAGACCCAATGGCGCGCCGAGCTCCCGTTCCGCTTCGGCCCAGACATAGCGCGTCCACGTCCAGAGCGCGCGACCGGCACGGCGCACCTCATCGCGTGTCGGCTCAACCGGCCAGGCTGCCGTGAGCAGATTCTGTTCATCGGGCGTCAGCAGCTGCTCGACGAAGCGGAAGCCGAAGGAGCGACGACCCCGCAGGCGCGCCAACAGTTCGTAGATCACGGGCAGCCGATAGGTGATCTCGCCAGCCGCGGACCAGCACGCCCCGCGCGCGTTGTGCGCGGCAAGGTAGATCTGACTGTCGACTTGGGCAACGATCTCGTCCCGCACCTCGTCGAGGGTGATCGTGGCGTCTTCCGGTTCCGCGGCCGCGACCATACCAGCCAGAACGCCGTCGAATTCCTTGACGATCCGGGCGCCCATCATTTCGGGCCAGGCGTCCAGCTCGTCCCGCCGGCGCACCGCGAAATCAACCCGCTGCCAGTTCGGACCAACCAGCGCTTTCATGTACCAGGTCTCCTGCGGAAACCAGAGCTTGATCTCGCCGAGGAGCGACATCAGCTCCCGTGATTTATAGACAACGTTCGCATAAGCCTCATCGGTCAGCCAAACATAGATATCGAGATCGGAGAAGTCGTCCGATGTCCCGCGCCCAAGCGACCCAGTGAAGAGCACCCCGAGCACATCCGGATCCACCAGCACCGCTTCCTCAAACCGCTCCAGCATCTCCCGCGACACCGCCCGGACCATTTGCGCTTCACCTCCGTCGTGGAACTATGCACACGCTTAACCAAGCCGTATACAACTGGTGAGGCTTTGGTAATGTATTTCCGAAACGTGTTCGCTTTTGACCCAAATGGGAAGTAAGCCAAAACCATTATGCCGACAACGCTTGCGTTACCGCCTTAAGCCCAAACGGTCGTCGACCAGATCGTCGCGCGATTTCGTCCGCAGAAGATCATCCTCTTCGGCTCGCGTGCGGCTGGAAACGCACGGGAAGATAGCGATTACGATTTGCTCGTGGTGATGGAAACGAACAAGACCTTGATTCGCCAGGCAGGCGACATTGCCGTCGCTATTAATCATCACGTTCCAGTCGATGTTCTCGTCCGCAAGCCTGAACATATAGATTCACGGACCCCGGGAGACATCATCCTTCGAGAGATTCTCAAGACCGGGATCGTCATCTATGAAGGCTGAAACCGAAAGCTGGGTTCAATTTGTTGAAACCGATTACATTCAAGTCCTAAACAACTTTTCAGGACGCTTCGTGCCAGACGGCGTCTGTTATCACTCCCAACAATGCGTCGAAAAGTATCTGAAAGCTCTACTCGAAGAGAATGATCGACCGATACCGAAAACGCACGATCTCGGGAATCTTCTCGACAGAGTAAAAGATGTTCTTCCGGAGCTCGGAACTCTGACTGCAGAAATCGTTCGACTGAGCAACCTCCTGGTTGTCTCGCGCTATCCAACGGCAGAGGTGTTGCTCTCCGACCTAGCTGCGGAAGCAGAATCTTCAGATAATACTATGAGATCAGTGAGAAAAATCGTGCGCGCGAAACTTGGATTGCCAGAAGACCATGCGGCCTAATCTGACACGACTACCCCGCTGATTTCCCCACTCTTGCCATCAGCCCATCCGGATCATCAACCTCCAACACGAGGCGCTTGTATCTTTCGCCTTCGAGTTCGATGACCACCACTCGGTCGTCTGTGCGGACGTTCCAGAAGGACCATTCCTTCTTGGCCCAAGACCAGAAGGTGCCGGCGGTGATTTTGCCGGGCCAGTAGGAGCCGGGCAGCTTGATCGATTTCCAACTACGGGGCGGCGCCGGAGATTGGACCGCGACGCTCTTGATGTGGGCGAGGGGGATCGAGAGGTGGCGCTTCAATGTCCAGAAGCGATCCCAGCCGGTGAAGGCGATATCGAGTTTGCCGTCCTTGACGTCAACGATGGTGGCCATACTTAGGGAACCTCGTTGTCGATTCAGCGGTGGTTGTAGAACTCGACCTGCCAGCGCCATTGCGAGCCATCGGGGGCATTCCACCAGGCGAGCAGCTTCCCGACTTCGCCGCCGGGGAGGATGACTAAGCAACCGAGATCACGCTCCTCCGGCCAGCGATCCTCCCGGAAAAGGTCACGCCCTTGCCGCGTGAGAAATGCGATCGGGCGCTCGGCGGTCCGTTCGAGCCGATTGGCGTAGGCGAGGAGCTCGCCCGATTCGGCGCGGACGTCGACGGCGAGGGCTGGTGGCGGGGCGTGCACGAGCAAGCGATCCGTTGCCGCCAACCGCCCGCGAGCGAAAAGGAGCCCGGTCGCGGCGGCGTCCGGATACCACAAATCCCAGAGTTCGATCGCACTGCTCACTCCTTGCCCTCCGTTCCACGAGGTTGTGCCTTGCGCTCGTGATCGGTAGTCGCTTCGATCTGCGAAGTCACCAGCGCGTTGATCGGGGCGGCCGCGTCCCCGCCGAACGGATTGTTCGGACGGGAGCCGAGATGAACCATCTCTGTCCGCGCGTCCGGCAAGAGGGTTGCCAAGCGCTCGGCGGTGACGCGGGCGAGCGGGGTGGCGTCCTCACCAATCACTAGGAGCGCAGGGACGGAGATTGCCCGGAAGTCGGCGCGATCGACGGTGAACGAGTCGAGGGCGGGGATGATGCCCGCGAGCGCGCCGGCATGGCGGCGGACGGCGCCGAAGCGCGGTGTGCTGATCACCTGCCGCCAATTCGGACCCCAGCGGGGGATGAGGTAGCCGTCGAGCGCCGTGTCGGTGAGACCCTTGTAGGCGGCGTCGCCGACCTCGCGGTCGGAAGTGCGGGCCGCGGTGCGCGCCTGCGCCGCGTCAGGGGCGGAATCAATGTCGAGGATAGAAGCAACAGCCGGTTCGATCAGCATGAGCGATGCCACACGGTTAGGGGCGCGGCGGGCGAGCTCTAGCCCAGTCACGCCACCAAGCTCATGGCCGACGAGATGAACTTGGGTGATCCCTTCGGCGTCGAGAATCGCGAGCACGTCCTGGGCCAGCTCGCCGACGGTGTACCACTGGTTGGCAAGGGTCGCGCTCGCGCCATGACCGCGAGCGTCGGGCGCGATGATGCGATAGCGCTCGCCGAGCGCCTCCCGTTGGGCGGCGAAGGCTGAACGGTCGGCCAAAAGGCTGTGCAACATGACGATGGTAGGGGAATCGGGGTCGGCCGGAGCGCCGGGGTCGTAGGCGATGCGGGAATTGCCGCGCGTCGCGAATCTTGTTCCGCCCGGGCGTGGAGTGCTCATGGTGGGAGACAATACCACGCATCTTCAGCCGTAACGCTGAGCCGCCGCCCTGTCCTGCCACGCGATGTCGAGGCGTCTGGTTTTCTTCAAGACGGCAGTGGGAAGGCACAGATTCTTCGCTTTCGCTCAGAATGACGGCGAGGGGTGCGCAGCATGACGGGCGGGGCGCCTTCGGTGTGCGATCCGGCATGACGACACGGTTTTCGTCGCCGGTCTTGCAGCCATGGGCGATGGATGCCATGCTGCCCGGAGTTTTAGGGGCGCCGGTTCCCCAGGTTGAAACCCTGGACCTACTAAGAACGAAGCCTCTCCGAGGCTACCGACAACTGGCCCCTGTCGTGGCGCCGTGCTCAGTCCTGGAAGGGCTTTGTCATTCGTAACCTTCCCGCTGGGTGGTTTCAGCCCCGGGCACCGCCGGCGCCTGAATTGGACATTGAAGGAGACCACTAAAACCACATGGAGCAATTGCGAGTCGGTGTGATCGGCTGCGGAGCCGGCATTTTTCACCTCGAAGGGTACGCGGAAGAACCGCGGGCGAAGGTCGTTGCCCTTGCCGGGCTCGATACGCCCCGGTGCGAGCAACTCGCGGCGAAGTTCGACGTGCCCGAGATCTACCGCGACTATCAGGATCTGCTCGACAAAGCCGATGTCGATGCCGTCAGCATTGCGGTGCCGAATTACCTGCACTTGCCGGTGACCCTCGCCGCGCTCAAAGCCGAGAAGCAAGTGCTGGTGGAAAAACCGCTCGCCCGGCATGCCGCGGAGGCTGAGCAGATGGTCGAGGCGGCCGAGAAGGCCGGCAAAATCCTGGCCGTCGCCTTCACTCGCCGCTATCGCTCCGACATGATGGTGTTGCGCAAGCACATCGACAACGGTGGGCTCGGTGAGATCTATTTCGCGAAAGCGTTCTGGATGCGCCGCTCCGGCATTCCCGGCATGGGCAGTTGGTTCACGAGCAAAGAGCTCGCCGGCGGCGGGCCGCTGATCGATCTCGGGGTGCATGTGCTGGACATGGCGCTCTGGCTGATGGACAACCCGAAGGTCACCACCGCCAGCGCCGCCACGTATTCGAAGATTGGTCCGCAGGGCAAAGGGGCATGGCTCGGCAATCGCTTCAAGGTGAGCACCGAACATCCCTTTGAGGTCGAAGACCTCGCCACCGCATTCTTGCGCATGGAAAACGGCGCGACGATGCAGGTCGAGACGTCGTGGGCAGCGCACACCGGCGTCACCGACGAGTTCGGGGTTCAGCTCATGGGTGACAAGGGCGGCGCCACGATTCACATCAAGGATTACGCGACCGTCGGAACCCTAACCTTGTTCGGCGACCTCGACGGCACTCCGGTCGATTCCGCTCCTCGCCTAGTCACCAAGCACGGCCATGCCCAGATCATCCATGGCTTCGTCGACGGCGTCCTCAACGGCACGCCGGTGTCGCCCGATGGCAAGGAAGGCCTCGACCGCGTGCGCCTGATCGATGCAATCTACCGTTCCGCCGAGCTTGGACGTGAGGTGCCGGTCGAGGATTAGCATGAGCAGCCTTCGCCCGGCCTTCAATCCGCTCCCGTTCAGGCCGGGTGAGGGTACGAACTTAGCCCTGGAAGAGCTGGCAGCTTGTAGCGCCGGGTACCCTCTGGGTAGTTTTAGCCCCGGTCGTTCGAGTGCAAAAATGGCGTCCGAAGAATGATCTTCTCTGACAAGAGAATGGAGGAACTAATGACACGGGTAACGGTTTGGAACGAGTATCGGCACGAGAAGGAAAGCCCGGAGATCGCCGCGGTCTATCCAAACGGCATCCACGCCGCGATCGCCGAGGGGCTTCAGGCGGTCGATGGTCTCGACGTGCGGACGGCAACGCTGGACGAGCCGGAACATGGCCTGACCGAGCAGGTACTGGCCGAAACCGATGTCCTCACCTGGTGGGGACACAAAGCGCATCCCCAGGTTCAGGACGAGATCGTCAACCGCGTTCACAAGCGCGTGCTCGAAGGGATGGGGCTGGTTGTGCTCCACTCCGGACATCACTCGAAACTGTTCAAGAAATTGATGGGCACGACCTGCGACCTGAAGTGGCGCGAGGCGGACGAGAAGGAGCGGTTCTGGGTGGTCGCGCCCGGTCACCCGATCGTGGAAGGGCTGCCCGAGTACTTCGAGCTCGAGCGCGAGGAGATGTACGGCGAGCATTTCGACATCCCACAGCCCGATCAGCTCGTGCTCGTGAGCTGGTTCCCGGGTGGCGAGGTCTTCCGCAGCGGGTGTTGCTTTCAACGCGGCATGGGCAGGATCTTCTACTTCCGGCCCGGCCACGAGACCTACCCGACCTTTTTCAACGAAACCGTGCGCAAAGTGATCGCCAACGGCGTCCGCTGGGCAGCGCCGGTCAAGGCCGCTACTCCGGTGTATGGCAACTTCAAGCCGCTGGAGGAGATCGCAATACCGGTGGGCACGTATAAGGCTGGTTAACGGGTCGTTTTTGGCGACGCTCAGCCGGCGAGAGTTCCTTCGGCTCCCTACTCGTGCCCTTCCCACCGTGCGCGAGAGAGGATACGGCGGATGGCGCAGTTCTTCGTAGGGGCGCGAAACCATTCTCAGAGGAAGACCCGTGGCGCACTATGCAGCGATCGTCATCGGCGGCGGGACGATGGGTTCCGCCGCCGCGTGGGAGTTGGGCAAACGGGGCGCGCACACGCTCGTGCTCGAACAGTTCAGCCATGTCCACGGCTTCGGTGCCCACAGCGGCAAAACCCGAATCATTCGCCATGCCTACTCGGAAGGCGCGGATTACGTTCCGCTCGTGCTGCGCGCCGATGATCTCTGGGTCGAGCTCGAGGGCGCTTCCGAACAAAAAATCCTGCATCGAGTGGGCGGGCTGGAGATGTCGGGGCCGGGTCACACGCATACCGCGCAAGCGCGGGCCAGCGCCGAAGCGCACGACGTTCCCTTTGAGGCGCTGCCCCCGGCAGAGATTCGCCAGCGCTGGCCGGCATTCCACGTTCCCGACGATTGGGATGCGATCTATTGTCCGCGCTCCGGTTTTCTCGCGGTCGAGCCGGCGCTGAACGCGCTCGGGGCGCAAGCGCGGGCGCTCGGCGTCGAGATTCGTGAGCACGAGCCCGCCCGCGCCTGGGGCGCGACCGCAAGCGCGGCGTGGGTCAAAACAGACGAGGCGACCTACACGGCAGACCGGCTAATCATCACCGCCGGGGCGTGGTCGGCGGCGTTGCTCACCGAACTCGATCTTTCGCTCGTGGTTAAGCGGAAAACGCTCTTCTGGCTCGACGTCGAGCAACCGAAGCGGTTCAGTCCGGATCGCTTTCCGATCTTCATCGCCGATTGGCCGGGGCAGGAGTTCTACGGGTTTCCGATCTTCGAGGAGCCGGGGTTGAAGGTCGCGGTCCACACCGGCGGCCAGCCGACCTCGCCCGATACCGTCGATCGCACGGTCCGCGATGACGAGAAGCAGGACGTGCTCCCCGCTGCCGAGCAGCTCTTCGGCGGTCTCACAGGCAAGGTGCTTTCCAGCGTCGTCTGCCTCTACACCATGTCGCCCGACGAAGATTTCATTGTCGACCGCCATCCGCGCTGGCCGCACGTCGTCTTCGGCGCGGGTTTTTCGGGGCATGGATTCAAGTTCGCGACCGCGATCGGCGAGCACCTGGCCGGCCTCGCGTTCGATCCCGCCGCCGAGCCGTACCCGATCCTCGTCCTCTCCCGGTTTTCGGCGCTCACCGGGGGCTAATTCCCTCTCCCACGTGCGGTGGGCGAAGGTACGAGAGATGGCGCGGCTGCGTCGCAAGCACAAGGCTAAAATCACCCTCCCCGCGGTCTCAACCTACCAAGTCGGCTAACGACCGGCTGACGCATCTCGCTCCCCCCACGAACGTCTTTTGTTTAGCCCCCGAAGGGAAGGTTAGCGACGGTCTTCAGGCCGTTGTCGCGGCGAAGCCGCGTATGCTTGCAAAGCATTGCTCGCCAAGTCGATGAGTCAATGGTGAGGACCGCCGCAATGGACACAACAGATGGCTTCCGCAAGCTCGTCCGGCGGCTCGAGCAGGAGACGTTGAGCGATTCACTGGAGAAGAACTTTCTGGCGGGCCGGACCAATCCGGACGCGCTGCCGGCGCTGGCGAGTGCCGGTTTGCTTGGGTTGACCTTACCGCCCGCGTACGACGGGGGCGGCCGCGACTACGCCGATCTCGCGGTCGTGTGCGAGGAGTTGGGGCGGGTCGATCTCGCCTTTCAGATCAGCGTCACGGTTCATCTCGCGTTGACGGCGATGACGATCTTGCACTGGGGAACCGAGCGCCAGCGCGCGGCGTGGCTGCCGCCGCTTGCCCGGGGCGAGCCAATCGCGACGTTTGGCTTGACGGAACCGGGCGCGGGGTCGGATGTCGCGGCGCTTCGGATGCGGGCGCGGCCCGAACCCGGCGGTTACCGGCTCAACGGCGAGAAAACCTGGATCAGCGGTGCGAACGAGGCGAGCCTCTTCCTCCTCTTCGCCACGCATGATCCCGCGGCGCGGCATCGCGGCATCACCGCGTTCATCGTTCCGCGTGAATCGCCGGGGCTCACAACGACTGAATTGACCGGCAAACTCGGCGTGCGCGCCGGCGATACCGGCAGCGTGGTCTGCGATGATGTCTGGGTGCCGACGGAGAACGTCCTTGGCGAGCCGGGCGAAGGGTTCGCCATCGCGCTCTCCGCGTTGGGGAACGGGCTCTTCACGGTCGGCGCGGGCGCGCTCGGGGTCGCGGTCGCCTGCTTCCAATCGACCGTCGCCTTTGTCCGCGAGCTCGATCGGCGAGGTATTGGGGCAGGGCGTAAGCAAACGGTTCAAGCCGCGATTGCCGAGATGGTTTCGGGAGAGGCCCGCGCCCGCCTGCTCCTCGAGCGCGCCGCCTGGCTCAAGAACACGGGTAAACCGAGCGCGCAAGCGACCAGTCTCGCCAAGTGGACCGCGGCCACCGTCGCGTACGAGGCCGCGGAATCCGCTCTCGCCATCCGCCAAGCCTATTCCCCGCCGCCGCACCACACCATCGAGCGCCACCTGCAAAACATCAAGGGGTCGGTGATCTACGGCGGCACCGCCGAAATCCATCAGGTCATGCAGGCCGATTACGCCTTCGGCGTCCGCATTGAACGTCCGTTCCGGCTGCCGTTACCCACGGCGGTGGATCTGCGGGGATAGAGATTGGCCTCATGCCCTACCCCCCTTACCAGGGAGTGGGGCCCGTCATGGACGGTTCGAGCGTGTTCGCACCATCGTCCTGGGCATCAGAGAGAGGGACTGGATGAGGGTTGTGTCTCTCCTCCTCAGCAGTCCTTGTCGTTGTTCTAACCCACGTCAAACGGAGCGAGCGGTGCATTCTCGTCCGTCACCAACATTCTTTTGAGGCAGCCATCAGGCGGTATCGAACACAGACGTAGGAGCGTGCGTCACCGTCCGCTTGCGGGCGATGGTGTACCGATGACCGGGGCAGCCGCTTCATCCTCCGCGGACGAGGCGCCGAGCGCGGTGTCGGCATCGCGCGGGTCGGAGCCCTCGGGCCAGCCGCCGCCGGCCGCGGCCCACTCAGCGACGACTTCGCGGAGCCTGCGGTCGCGCATCATGAATCCGGAGGCCGAGGTCTTGCGGGCACTCCCGCTATCGAGCAGATCGCCAAGCGCCTCGCGCAGATCGTGAGCAAATGCCTTTTGGCGCGCATCATCGAACCCCGCCGTGAAGGGAAACAGCTCGGGATTTCTCGTCTGCAAGTAGGCGATAACCCGTTCCGCCAACCGGTGGTCGTATGCCGGTTGCGGATTAATCTGCGCCACCCCTGTTTCCTCCTTCAGCAATGCTCGTGCGATCGGCGGTTGAAGCAATCCCAGCCGTGACTCGCCTCGTTATTGTAGCGGCTTCTCTACCAGCGCTGGCACCGTTCTGGCAGAGCTGTCCAGCTGGCTCTGGTAAACTGCCGCAGTATCAGCTTCGCCGCATAGGATCTCGGCGCGGCTCGACGGGAATCGCTATGTCCAGTGAGGCTCCCACCGCTCAACTCGATCAACCTTCGGCCGAGCGCCGCAGGCAACTCCTGCCGGGTTGGCTGACCGACCGACAGGGGTCGTGGCCGTTTTTGCTCGTTCTCTGCATCGTCGTCTTCGGCGTCAGCCTCTGGCAGACGGGCGATGAACTCCATACAACACGGTTCCACCCCGACGAGTCCCGCTGGATCAACCGCGCGCACTACATCAACGACCTCACCGATCCGACAGGCGACGCCTGGGCCGATCGTTACTTGACTCGTGGCCAGCCGCCGATGGGATCCTACATGATCGGGCTCGGTCTGCTCCTGCAAGGGCGAGATGTGACGACCAACGGCCCTTGGAACTTCCAGTACGGCGACGAGTACAACGTCAATTGGAACTCGATCACGGGCAACATGCCGAGTCGCGCCGATCTCGAAGCAGCTCGCCGATTTAATGCGGTCCTCGGCGCGCTCACCTGCGTTTTCATCTTCCTCATCGTCACGCGGCTGACGAACTGGGTTGGCGGCCTGGCAGGCGGATTTTTCATGGCGATCAACCCGCTGCAGATCACGCTCTCGAGTCAGGCGCTGGCCGACGCGTCGCTGGTGTTCATCATTGGCTTGACCGCGCTGGCGGCGATGGCATTGGCGGAGCGGCCATCCTGGCCCCGCGCGTTCCTCCTCGGCGTGCTGCTGGGATTCGGCGCATCGGCGAAGCTCAGTCCACTCCTGCTGGCGGTTGGCCTCGGCGGGATCGGATTGCTGTTGCTCTTCAACCGCTGGATCCGCCAGCTTCCCTATCTGGGCAAGGCCTGGGCGCTGGTCGCCCGTGGAGATGACGCCGTCATCCACCGGCTCGCCTGGATGCTCCTGGCGCTCCCCGCGATCACTTACACCACGTTTGTGCTCTCGTATCCGTATCTCTGGCCCGATCCGGTGGCCCGGACCAAATACCTCTTCGACTTCCGGCAGTATGAGATGGCAAACCAAGCGCGCTTGTGGAATGACCGCGCGGTCGACTCCCGAATCGACGCCATGCGCCGCGTCTGGGCAGCGTTTGAGAATCACTACACGTCATCGGGGCGGGTTGTCAATCTCACGGGCCGGATCATCGGCGCGGGATGGGGTCAGGTCGGCATCGACGGCATCTTCGAGTTGGCGGGCATCATTCTGTTTATCGGTTTAGCGCTCCGCCACGGCATCATCAGCCGTCACTTCATGGCGCTCGCGGTGCTGGGCGGACAAACGGCCTTGATCATCGCGGGCATGCGCGTCGACTTCAACCGCTACTACCTCCCGATCCTCCTCTTCCTCGCCGTTTCTGTCGGCATTCTCGCCGGCGAAGTCTGGTCGCTCTTGCCCCATTTCCTCCCGGTCCGCGTCCGTTCCCGGCAACGCGATCGCGCATCGACCGTGGTTAGCGGGCGCTGGCCGGCGACCACCGGGCAGTAAGTCGTTTCCGGAGTCCCGATGCGTCCAGGGCTGAAATCACCCTTCCCGTAGGCTCAACGTCCGAAGCCGGCTACAGGCTACCTGGGAGCGCCGACGCCTCTTCAGTTGGACTGCCTGTGCTCAGGCCCTCTAGAGAGTTCGACGATTGAGCGCAAGGCTTCGAGCCGGCGACGCGGTGCAGCCGCGTGTGTCACCCTCGCTGTATAACCTCGACCTTGACCCGGAATGTCGGGTCCTTCGCGCTCTGGAGGACAAAGGACGTTCCGGCGTCTGGGGCGACATCGAAGATGATTGCCGTATCAACCGACAGCGACGGTTCGATAATGAACTGGTACGTGTCGCCAAGAATGCTGCGGGACGCTTGTTCGGCGAACAGGTACGCTCGTCCCTGGCCGTCGACGAGCACCAGGTCAGCAAAGAGCATAACCTTCGACTTCTGTGTGTTGTTGGTGAGCGTCAGGTTGACCTGCAGGAACACGCCGCTGGGCATCGTGTCGCCTCTGGGAACGGCGGGTTCGGCATCGCGAACCACAAGTGTCCAGGCATCGCCATACGGGTGCGGCTGGCCCATCTCGGCGGGAGGCACGAGAGTTGGGGTCACGGCCGGAGTCAGATTGTTCGCGCAGGCGGTCGGCTGCTGCGCGACTTGAGTCCGCAGCCTTTCGAGCTCGGCGAGCTCGGCGGTTCTGGTCGCCGTTGCGTCCGGCTCGGTCGCGGCAGCGCTCGCTGCCGGACCCGAGCCGGCTACACGGCCAATGAAGAATCCGAGCACAAGCGCTGATATGAGGAGCCAGGCAACCAGCGGTCTCATGCCGCCTCGTTCCGCTCGTGATCGCGCCACACCTGACTCGAGTTGCTGGTCGTTCATCCACATTCCTCCGCAGGTTGAAATACAACCGCCTAGACACCAACATCAGGGTAGGAGGGCACGTGGGGATCGCAAATCCCCTTTCGGGGCTAATTGCCGCCTGCAGGGAGGGCCTGGAGATGAGCGCGTGCAAAACACAAGCATGAACAACGCCCCGGTCGAGTGACCGGGGCGTTGATCTTCAGTTACGAAAGTGTAACTTCTTTGGTGCCTTCGACTTAGAGGGCGCCGGTGATCGTGGTGAAAACGCCGGAAATCGTGGTGCCGAGGATCGTGAGGGCCGCGATGCAGACGATCGAGACCAGAACGATGATCAGCGCGTACTCAACAAGACCCTGGCCTTCAGTCTCTTCGTTCACCGTGAACAGCGACTTGATGTACTCAACCATTGACGTGTTTTCCTCCCTGATAGAGCAGTGCGAAACGTTCAGCGTCTCTCGTTACAGGGTCTTGCGGGTTGTCCCATTCCCCCAGGACCGGTTTCGTTCGACGTGAGCATCGTAGATTCGGCGCTCCGCTCTCGGTATCACCCAACGGCGTTATCCGTCGCCGGGACACGAGTACTGCCGGAAGGACGACTGTCGGATCAGGCGACAACGTTCGGACCTTCCGCCTTAGTCCACCTGTCCTTCGCCACCAGCGGTTGTCGCTATCGAGCTGTCGGCAATTTGGCCGGCGATAGGCGACAATGTCCACGCGAGGGACACCTAGCATCTCCATCGCAGCGGCTGCGTGCATCAACCATCGGGAGCGGTTGATCTTGCCCGGACACCCCATTGATCCGACCGAGCCAGCACCGGTTTCGAGCCTGGACGAGCACCGGGTTCCTTACCGCATGCTCTTCGAGCACAACCCCCTGCCAATGTGGGTCGTCGATCTCGAAACGCTCGGCTTTCTCGCGGTCAATGACGCGGCGCTGCATCTCTACGGCTACACGCGGGACGTATTCCTCGGGTTGAAGCTGACCGATATTCGCCCTAGCGACGACGTCCCCGCGATCCTGGCCAAGATCGCGGAGGTCTCATCACAGGGTTTCGACGAGGCGGGGCTGTGGCGGCATCGCAAACGGAACGGCGAGCTGATCACGGTTGAGGTCACGTCGCACGCGCTCGATTTCGAAGGGCGTGCTGCGCGCCTGGCGCTGATCAACGATGTCAGCGAGCGGCTGCGGGTGGCGGAGGAGCGGGCGAAGCTGCTCGACCAGCTCGAAGCGGAACAGGCGCAGCTGCGCGCGGTGCTCGCCCAGATGCCGGCGGGTGTGGTGATCGCCGAGGCGCCAAGCGGGCGGATTATCCTCGAAAACGGTCGGGCCGCGGCAATCGGCGATGCGGCGGTGATCCGCTCCGAAGGCGTCGCCGAAGTCGGGCCGGTCGCGATCGATGCTAAAGGTGTCGCCATCGATCCCACTGAATTGGCGCTGTCGCGCGCGATCTTCAACGGTGAGCACACAGAAAACCAGGAGATCGATCTCCGTCGCTCTGATGGCCAGGTGATCACCTTGCGCGTGAGCGCGGCGCCGGTTCGGGGCGGCGCCGGCGAGATCATTGCCGGCGTCGCCACCATCCTCGACGTTACGGAAGAGAAGGCCGCGGCGCTTGCCTTAAAGCGTAGCGAGGAATGGTTCCGGTTCACGCTCAATTCGGTCGAAGTCGGGACCTGGGACTGGAACTTCAAAACAAATGTGATCGCGCAGTCGGACAACTTGATGTCGATCTACGGCATTGGTCCGGCGCGCACGCCTCACGGCATTGCCGACTTCCTCCGCCTCGTTCATCCCGACGATCGGGAAATGGTGGTCAAAGCCGTTCGCCAGACGCTGCGGCACGGGACCGATTACCGCGTCGAATTCCGGGTGATCGACGACGATGGAGCAGTGCGGTGGATGATCGCGCGGGGACAGGCGGTGCGCAACGAACGGGGCATGGCGACCGCCATGGTTGGCATCTCGGTCGATGTCAGCGCCCGCAAGCAAAACGACGAGGCGCTCCGCCTGTCCGAGCTCCGATTCCGGACGATGATCGAGCAATCCCCGCTCAGCACGCAGATCTTTTCGCCGGACGGGTTCACGATCGAGACCAACGACGCCTGGGAACGCCTTTGGGACATCCCCTTCGAGCGGGCGCGCACCTACAACCTCTTCGAGGACAAGGACCTCCAAGAGCTCGGGATTCTGGACCTGATGAAGCGCGCCTTCGCAGGTGAGCCGGTCACGCTCCCACCATTCGATTATGTTCCCGTTTGGGACCGCGATGCCGGCGTCCGTCGGACCATTCGGGGCCTGGTTTACCCCGTCAAGGATGTCGACGACCGCGTCCGCGAAGTGGTGCTGATTCAAGAGGACATCACCGATCGTCAACTGGCGCAAGCCCGCCTCGCCCTTTTTCAGCAGATCGTGGCGAACGCCAAGGACGCAATCGCGGTCATGGACACCGACGGCCACTACCTCGAGCGAAACGATGCCCACCGTGAGTTGCTCGGATACTCGGACGAGGACCTCGCCGGTCAGACACCCGCGGTCCACCTCGGAGCAGAGACGTTCGCACTGACCTTGAAGGAGCTTCAAGAGACCGGTTTCTACCGTGGCGATGTGGCGAGCACTGCCAAGGACGGGCACCGCGTGTTTGTCGACCTCTCCGCCTTCGCCGTGCACGATGAGCGGGGCACGCCAGTGTGCTTCGTCAGCATCAAGCGGGACACCACCGCGCGGCTCATGACCGAACAGCGCCTACGCGAGGAAACAGAAACGCTCGAAGTGGTCAATCGCGTCGGGCGCCTCGTGTCCTCCGAGCTTGATGTACGCCGCCTCGTGCAGGTCGTGACCGACGCGGCGACGGAACTGACCGGGGCGGAGGTGGGCGCGTTCTTCCAGAACAACGCCGACGAAAAGGGCGACCATTTCGCGCTCTTGACCACGTCCGACGCTTCGCTCGACGACGTCGTCGGTCTACCCGATCCGGGCAGCACACCAGTGCTCGACGCCACCTTCACCGGCGAAGCAGTGATCCGACTCGACGATGTCGCCAGTGATCCTCGCTTCGGTCAGATCGCGCCGTATTTCGGTCTGCCCGCCGGTCATCCCACGATCGTCAGCTACCTCGCGGTTCCCCTGTATTCGCGGTCCGGATCGGTGCTCGGGAGTCTCGTGTTTAGTCACAGCCGGCCGGGCGTGTTCACCGCCCGCGCCGAACGGATCGTGACCGGGCTCGCTGCCCAGGCGGCGATCGCGCTGGACAACGCGAATCTCTTCCAGCGACTGGAAGAAGCGTTGCGCGCCCGGGACGAATTCCTCTCCATTGCCGCGCACGAGCTGCGCACGCCGGTCGCCGGCGTCAAGGGATTCAGCCAGCTCATCCTGAGATCGCTGGATCGCGGCGTCTTGGAACCGGCGCGGTTACGGAACTCGGTCGAGGCGATCGAGCGCTCGTCCTCGCGCCTCGCCGCCCTGACCAACGATCTGCTCGACGTCTCCCGGATGCGGCTCGGGCAATTGCCGCTGCGCCTACAAACCATCGACTTCCCGACCTTTGTCGGCGACCTGGTCGGGCGCTTTCGCCATCAAATCGACGAGCGCCACACGCTCGTGCTCGATTCCGTCGACCATCTCGTGCCCGTTTCCATCGACAGCGACCGGCTGGAACAAGTTCTCATGAATCTTCTCGACAACGCGGTCAAGTACGCACCGCAGGGGGGCGAGATTCAGGTGAAATTGATCGCGACCGAGGACGGCATCCGGCTGCACGTTCGCGATCCCGGCATCGGCCTACCGGAAGATGAGATCGAATCGATCTTCGAGCCCTTCGGCCGGGCCGCGAACGCCGCCGCCAGCGACCTACCCGGGCTTGGCCTTGGGCTCTATATCTCGCGCAATATCATTACGCGCCACGGCGGCCACATCTGGGCCGAAAGCCCGGGCGAAGGCTACGGCTCGACCTTCAACATCTGGCTGCCCGTGGCAACGGCCGAGTAGTTCCGGCTCGCCCTGGAATCACGGCGGTCCTCTCCTTAGCAGTAGTCGTAATAGACGCCGCCCATATCCCAGTAGTAGCTGGCTTCCCCATACATGCCGACCACGTCCATGACGTTCGCGATCGCGGCATATCCAAACGCAATGCCCTTCATCCGCGCACACGTTACCGGCGGCGCCGCTGCGGGCGATGGTTTCATCGCCGTGAATGTTCCGGTTGCGAGCATGACGGCGAACATCGCCACGAGAGCGAGTCGCGAAACAGTCGATTGAGTCCTGAGCACTGACATGACGAGCCGCCTTCGATGAGTACCTGTGTGGTCGGTCCGTCCACATACATCATCGATGGCGATGCCCGGTGAGATATCCGGAAGATCACTGAATTAGGGTGCGCAACGAAGCGACGGCCGAACTCAGTGAAATTCTTGAGCTCGGCCGTTGGCGCAACTGACGCGCGGTCATGATTCGGGCAGGAGGCCGCCTGGTGGACCGGGGAGCCAGCGTGGAGAGGCGAGGGCGACTGGCTCCGACGGCGACGGGAGCTAGTCCTGCCCCGACGTCGATAGTCTCGCCGTCTCCGCGTCGGCGTCCGGCTGCACGCTCCAACCCTGGGCCAAGACATCATGCTTTCGTATCGACAGCCACACCGTTGCGTCTTCCACTTTTGCGATCGCCTGGCGCGGAATGTAATGGTCGGTTGGGAAGAAGAATCCCTGCTCCGCAACGACGTACTCGTCCGTGGCCGCAATCACATTGCCGAGGTGCTCGCCCTCGGCATCCACGACTTCGGCCCCGGCCACAATCTCCTCCGTCTCCACCTGGTGACTTCTCCTGGTTCATCCCGACGCTCGATGCGCACATGTAGGATACCGTGTCGCTTCTTCTGCCGAGAACGTTGGTATGTTTCTTGGTTACTTGCTCTATCGCCTCGTACTCGCTCGAGCGCGCGGCCAGTGGATCACGGAGTCGATGAGGAGGCCAGCGTGTCGAAGCCGCGTGGGCGCAACGGTCCCACCGCTCGCCCATTTCTCCAGTTCTCACCCGAGGAGAGCAACGAGCCTACAGTTCGGGCGCGGTTGGAAATTCCGCCGCGCACGATCGCCACCGTGGCGATCGGCCTGCTGGTGATCTGGGTCCTGATTAAACTTGTCTCCATCCTCCTGTTAGTCTTCCTCGCGCTCCTCTTGACGGCAGCGCTCGATCCGCTCGTAACTCGCTTGGAACGGCGCGGCTGGAAACGCTCGACGGCCGTGAGCGCGCTCCTGCTCGCCTTTGTCGCGATTGTCCTCGGCACGCTCGCATTGGTTATCCCCCCGATGGTGCACCAAGGGCAGCAACTGGCCGCCGACCTTCCGGACTACGTGGTCCGGGCCAAGCCGTATTTCAAGGGCCATCCCGAGGCGTATGCGCGCCTGCAGGATCTCGCCACTCGGCGTGCGAAAGATCCTGACCTGTATCTGTCGCATGCGCGCGGTGTTGGACTTACTGTTGGCAGCGTGCTGACCCAGACGCTCCTGATCGTCACCATGACCGCCTACTTGCTCATCGCGGACGGCGAGCGCACGCTCTTCTGGCTGTTCCGCTACCTCCCGGCGCAGCAGCGGACGAGGATCCGTCAGGCGCTTCCCGAAATCAGCCGCGTGGTGAGCGCCTACATGGTGGGGCAGCTCATCACGTCCGCCCTGTTCGGCGCGTTCGCCTTGCTGGTGTGCGCGGCGCTGGGGGTGCCACAGTCGATTCTGCTCGCCCTGCTCGCCTTTGTCGCCGACGCGATCCCGATTGTCGGGGCGACGATCGCGACCGCACCGGCCGTCTTGCTCGCATTGACGGTTTCGCCCACGAAAGCGGCGATCGTTCTTGTCCTGTACGTCGTGTACCAGCAAGTGGAAAACCACCTGATCGTCCCGCGTGTCTACAAGAACACGCTGCAAATCTCCTCGTTTGGCGTGCTCTTGGCGGTCGCGATTGGGGCGCAATTGCTCGGGATCATCGGCGCCCTGATCGCCCTCCCGATCGCGGCCGCACTACCGGTGATCGAACGCATCTGGCGGGAGGAGCAACCGCCCGCACCCGAGCCATCCGACATCGGCCTCGCCCCAGCCCCGTGGGAAGGCGCGCCGGCCCCTTCCGGAACCAATGAACGGCCTCCACCCACGCGGGCGACTGTCGATCATAGCCTGACAAATTGAGTTCTAGACGTTCACGTCAAAGGGGCCGCCTGAATACGTGACAGATGGATTCCGATAATAGTGGCGACGCCCCGAACGATTCGTCCGGGGCGTCGCCGCACGATGTGCGGTGGGAACCGGGCACAGCTAGCAGATGCACAGCGGCACATTCGTCGGGCAGAACGCGGCGAAGGATGAAGCCGGCCTGCTCGGCAAGCTCAATTTCGACCCGGCGGCGACCAAGCTGGATCAAGGCAAGTTCCAGGACGCACTGACGGCGCCAACCCAGTTCCGCGACAAGGTGTCCGCCCTCGACGCCCGGGACAACATCGCCTCGGCGGACGCCCGCGTGCTGATCGCCGGGGCCACCAACTGCGTCGTCTGTGTCGAATCGCTGGTGGTGGAGCTTCGACGCGCAGGTGACGAGTGGGGGTTACAACCTCCCCGCTGCTGGGAGCGAACCGATTCCGCGGCGGGCCGTCAGGAAGCCTCCTTCGCGGCACAGGGCCGGTGGTCGGGAGCGCGACGATCGCGCGGCTTGCAGATGGCTCTGTGAACTGAACAGTGAGCTGCCGCGCTGGGGGCTCGCTCAGCCCCAGCGCAGGGCACACCGGGCCCGTATGCACAGCCACGGCCACCAACCGTCTCGGGCATTGCGCTCGGCGCCGTACTTGTTTTCCCGGGACCATAGATGGATCGACAGTCGTACGTGGCGGCAGTACATAGGGATCGTCTCTTCCACGGGGCGGCGTGGGTTCCGACAGCCGAGGCGAAGGTGAGGAATCGCCCGCCGTTATTCACCCGGCTCCAGCCGTGGAAGGATCCCGCACTATGGTCGCCCATGTAGATCACACACCTAGTCTCATCGAGACCGACTCCCACGATTGGTCGATAACGTACGCAGCCACGCTCCGTGAGCAGCTCACCGAGATCGCTCCGGAGCTGGCAGTAGCCATCGCCAGCGAGCCCATCGGACTGACGATCACGGGAACCGGCTGGGCCATCCATGCTGTGCGCAGCGATCCGCACAGTGAGCGGTATCTCTCGCTGATGGCCATGCGGGGTATGGACAATTGTTGCTTCGAGATGGCCATCCGTGATCTCTGTCTCGCCATGGACGCGAACCAGCGGCACCAATCGAAGGAACCCACGATCGCTGAGTAATCTCACCGTCCGCATGAGGGACCAAGGTATCGGCCTCGGGCAGCACGCGCGGGGCCGTTTGCGATGATCCACGCACGACTCGTAAACGGGTGGTCTTGCTTGTGATCCTGCTCGTCGCTGCCCTCGCTGGCAGCATCGTCAGTTCTGCCCTGTTCGACCTCGCTGCGTTTATCGTGACGCCACCGAACGAACGCCCGGAACGCGCCGCGCGCGGAAATCGGGTCGATTGACATCCCTCTAACCACCTAGCGCAATAATCCGATGGGAACTGAAGGGTCTGCCGGTTTCTGGTCACAGAGTTGAAAAGCGTGTCCCATTCGGGCTGTCTTGAGCCGATTGCAGTCTCCTTTCTCGCCGCCCTAAGCCGAACGGGTTCAAAAACAGGGCACGCTATCTCATGTCGAAATCACGTGTCTTCGCCGGAACAAAGCATCGGTGAAAGGAGCAATCAGATGAAGATTCGGAATCTTATTGTGGGTATTGCAGGGCTGCTGTTAGTCACCATGCTTGCTGTGCAATGGATGTCCCCGGGAGCTGATGCCCAAGACACGACCGAGCCGCGCTTAGGGGCGGTCGAAACCCAAGTCGCGGCGCAGGCAACGACGATCGCGAAACAGGGACGCGATATCAAAAGCTTGAAGGATCGCGTGGCCGTGCTTGAAGGAGGATCGCAGCCCGCTGCGGCGACGAAATCGGGATCGAGTGGTGGCGAGGGTGCGACCGTCTCCGGCATCGGAGTCATGGTCAGTGACAAGTTCAGCCTCAGTTCAGGTCGTTACAAGGTGAGCGCCACCGTCGAGGTTGCTGATTTTGACGGATTCGCCGCCCGTCTCCTTGGTGACAATGGTGTTGACGAACTTCTCTTCAACGAATTAATCCAGCAAGGCGGTACATGGACCGGCGAAACGACTGTTGACGTGAGCGGCGGCGAATACGCGGTCCAGGCCGAAAACACCGGCAGTCCTTGGACGCTCGTGTTTGAGCAGTTCTGAGCGTGCACGCCATTCTCTCCATCCTGCTGCTACCATACCCGCCTGACTAAGACACGCGAGTACCGATCGGAGTTTTCCCATGGACGAGCTCGCGGCTGAGGCATGGGGTCTTTACCGGCAGGCCGAAAGCAACGACTGCGTCGTGAAGCCGTCGATCCCGATCCTGTATTTTGGCGATCGCGAGCGCTATCTTCGATCACCACTCAAGATTGCAACGGTTGCCCTGAATCCCTCCCGAAAAGAATTTCCCGATGAGGCAAGGTTTGGACGTTTCCCAAGCGCCTCATCGGTCTATCCCGAGATCATGGAAGGACTGCGCCACGACGAATATTTTGCCGCGCTCAATTCCTACTTTCGGATCTGGCCCTATCGCTCCTGGTTCAGTTGGTTTGAAGAAGTGCTCAAGGGCATACGGGCGAGCTACTACGATTCTGAAGTCAATTGCGCACTCCACACGGACCTCTTTTCACCACTTGCAACCGACCCAACGTGGAGCAAACTCGGATCAGTCCGCGCCATATTTGAGACCGATGGCATCTCTCTTTGGCACAAACTTATTGAACATCTCGCTCCTGACATCATTCTGATTTCGGTAGCACGAGGCCACCTCGATAAGATTGCATTTATCGATCATCTCGCATGGCAGAAATTGCATACAGTTGAGCGAGACGTACCTTCCAAGAGACCATTCGTGGTCGATGGCCAGCGTGTGGTTCTTTCAAACGGCAAACCTGCCCTTCTCGTTTTTGGTAGGGCTGGACAGTCGCCTTTTGCCACACTTACGAAGGGCCAACGTCAGGAGATTGGACAAGCAATATTGGAGAGCCACCGTGGATGACCGACTGTGTTTCGTGCAGTTTCTTCACCCTGGCGGTGAACATTGGCCAAACGAGGATCGGAGAAGAGGATGGACACAAGGCCCACATGGCAGGAAATTCATGCAGCGGTCTGGATTTTGTCTATCCGGAGGCAGTCCGCGACTGACAGAGCTGATTTTCTGGGGAGAATGGGAAGCACAGTCTAATGTCGTTAGCGAAATCTCGGAGCCGGTGCGTGATGGGCCGCGGTGGATCTACCGACCGTATTTCGAGCGGCCCTCGTCTTATACCCATCTTCAGAACACCGACCCCTTCGTATTCGGTGATCAGTTTCACTACACCGGCTGCCTTCAACACACGAAACACGGCCCGACTCAGATGCGAAACTTATCTCGCGGCTCAGTTATTCTCTTTGGTTCGTGTCTTCACCGATCTGCGTTCGTCCTCGATACTGTGTTTGTGGTCGACCATTGGATCGATCATAGTCTGCACGATTATCAAGAGAACCTTCGAGGGCGGATTTCCGATACGTACGCGGCGGTTACGATTGCTCCGTGGTATGCCAACACCTGGGAGCCGGACAAAGTGCATCGCCTCTATTTCGGCGCAACGTACCAACAATCGGTGGATGGTATGTTCAGCTTCTTTCCGTGCATTCAAGCGGACAAAGATTCACGCGGATTCGCGCGACCCGAGATCATACTTCCTGGAATCGTCACGCCGAACCAGACGCAGAATAAGAAGCTAACGTTTCGCGATACAACTCGGCAAATTGCCGAAATCTGGCAAGAGGTTAAACGGCAAGTCATTGATCAAGGACTCTTGCTCGGCGTCCGCGCGGATCTGCCGCCAGAGGTGCATCCCTCTTCCGAGTAGACTGGTCCGACTCGACCCTCCACCGTTTTGGCTAATGAACCACTTGGCGACATCACCTCCTGCTACGATACCCGCCTGGTGCGAATGAAGCGGGTAGTGAGGGGGTCACGATGGCTGATTCAACGAGTCGGTTCGTGACGAAAGCGCTGGCAGATGAACCAGATGTCATCGCGCCCGACACGTCGGAGATCCGACTGTTGGCGAGAACGACTCGGGGGAGTATGGCGCATGGAACCTTGCCGACAGGTGGGGTGTCGCTCGCGGTCAGGCACCGCAATGTCGAGGAAGTTTGGTACGTCCTCAGCGGGCGCGGTCAAGTCTGGCAGAAGCTGAACGATAACGAAGAGATCGTCGAGGCCGGACCGGGGACTTCACTGAGCATTCCGCCAGAAACGCACTTTCAGTTCCGCACCACCGGCGACGAGCCGTTTCGGTTCATCATGTGCACGATGCCGCCGTGGCCCGGCGCGGACGAGGCCGTACGCGTGCCAGATTACTGGCCGGTTGAGCCAGGGGAAGAAACCACCGCTCGCCAGCGAGTTCGAAGATGACGCGCGGCTGCGCGAGCGCCAGGCGCAGTGCGACGCCGCGAGCGAATTTCCCGAGCGCGGATGACCTGAGGCTGAACAGGTAAGGTGTCGGAAACGCATTGCTGGATGCGTCCTACAGCCAGTTGGGTTATGTGCCTATTTGGGCTGTCGTGACCAAAGTAGCACGCCGCGTTGGCGGATCAGACGCCGCGCTCCAGATCCCGAATGCCGCGGATGCTCAGTCCGACACGCTTGGCGAGCGCCTCCTGACTCAACCCAGCTGCCTCGCGGCGTTGGCGCACCAGCGCTGCCAATTCGGCTTCGGCGTCGGCCGGCGCAGCTGCGGCTTGGGCGATGATCAGCGCTTTCAAGGCTTCGAGAGCTCGTTTGTAGTCGTTGCGGGCCTGAGCGGGCGGAATCTCCAGAATCTCGGCCACCTCGTTCCAGGCGAGGTGCATCTGGTCACGCAATGTGATAACCGCTTGGTCATGCGCAGGCAGTAGTGCCACGCTCGGAAGATCCGCTATGCTCAAGGCATGGAGCGCGCGGATCAGGGCGGCATCCGCTGGATCGAGACCGCCTGCATCAGCGGGCAGCCCTCGCGCGACCGCTTCCGAATAGTCGGCAACTCGTTGCGCCGCACGGTCGTCTCTGAGGGCCACGATCGCTCGTTCGCCGAGTTCACGCGCACTGGCCGGATCGACTCGCAAGACCTCGGCCACCTCACTGTAGGAAAGGCCCGCGAAGTACAGCAGCTCGAGGAGCTCCTGCTCCCGCGGAGTTAACCGGGCGATGGCAGCCTCGAGGTCCTGATACAAAATGACATTGTTCTCAAACGATCCCTCAGCGCTGGCTACGGGTGCCGGGGTTTCTGCAAGCAGAGGCACCGTGCGCTGATATTCCGCGGACTTGAGGGCGTCAAGCGCCGCCCGACGGGCGATGGCCATGAGCCAGGGCCGGAAGGCACCACGGCAGTTGGCGACGTTGAACCAGGCGCGTTCTTCTGCAACGAGCGCGGTGTGCTCCGCGAGGTCAGCATCCTTGAGGTACCACCAGCAAAATCGGACCAGACTCAGTCGATACGGCGCCACCAACTGCTCGAAGGCCGCGGCGTCCCCGTGCTGGGCGCGGGCGAGGAGTGCTGCTTCGGAGGCAGTTGGACGGGGTGTCTGGAGATCCTTGTCGTCGCGGTCCATGCTCATTGCCCCGTGCCACCGGTCGATTCGCCGTTCTCCCCAAGCGCGAGCAGAATTCGCAGGGCCTTGGCAGCCCGTCTGAAGCGCTGGCGAGCACTGTCCTGGCTCAGACCAAGTCGCTCGGCAATTGTAGCGAAACTCGCTCCGGCAAGATGCAGTTCCACGACGGCTCGGAAAGGTGGAGGTAGCTGTTCAATTGCCGCGATGAGGTCGAGCCGCCGAGCCACGTCATCAGCGAGCAGCTCCTGTCTTGTGGCGACACCTGACGGATCGCCCTCCTCGGGGAGGGGCACCGTCCGCCGATGCGCCGCCTTGTCCAGCTCATCCAATGCGTGGTTTCTGGCGATCCCGAACAGCCAAGGCCGAAACTCGCCTCGGCAGTCGCCGATCTTTGCCCACGCTCGTTCGATAGCTACCCACGCGGCATCTTCCGCGCGATGGTCCTTGAGGTAACCTTGGCAAAACCCGATGAGTGGCGCACGATAGCGCGCGACCAATTCCGCAAAGGCCGCTTCATTTCCTTGCTGGGCTCGGGCGAGGAGCGCTGCATCGGTGGGCGGTTCCACGGACGTCCCGTCAACATCCTGTCGATCATTCCTTCCAAGTCGTGCGGCGCAGAATAACACTTAGTCACATGGCGGCTGTGCGCGGACCGGTTTCCGGTCGACCCGGCCGTTCTGACGGGATCAGGCAAGCTAGCGCGAAGCAGTTGCCGCCAGCGCCGTGCCGCCCATCATCCGTCACAACTGTCCATACTTGGCCGTCTTGATAATAGAAGCAGGGCAAACACACGACCACCAGGAGAAGGGAGCGCGCGATGCGGCACTATCGACAGGAATGGATCGCAGCCTTGGAGTCCGGCCGGTTCCCACAAGTGTTTGGAAAGGTACGTGAAGGAAACAAGCGGTGCGCGATGGGCGTCGGACTGGAAGTGCTGCGTGAGCACGACGGACTGCCCGAACCATCGAAGCCGACGTTTTTTCAGGCCATGCAAGTGCTCGGGACTCGGCTGGGGATCAGCGCTCGCCAGCTTGCGCTCGTCAATGAGATGAACGATCGCCTGCACCTGAGCCATGCCGAGATTGCCCAGATCCTGCGCCAATTCGAGCGTCGAGACACGCTGAACGCGGCTGAACATGATCCGGCCGCGTGGGAAGATTGGTCACCGCGAGTGCGGGAGGACAGTGACATCTCCTCGCGGGAGTAGTTCGATGCAGCTCGGCTCGCAACGCAACGACGGGCCTATCCCGCGGAACGAGAAGCAATTGACCACCTGAACAAGGACCGGTCGTCAATTGAGCATTGAACGCGTCGCTCGCGATCACTTCAGGTCGCGAATGTCGAAAGTGCGACCAGGGATGGCGCCAGGTCTGACAATGTGCAGCCTTCGCCGCTATCGGACGTGTCCGGCACCTAGCTCGTCCACGATCAAATGGACCAGACACCACGCCAGCGCGATCTCCAGCGTCTGACCCCGGACCTCCTCGCGCACTCACGAAAGTAGCAGGACGCACCAGCCAGCGTGATCGACCCACCACTCGCCGATGTAGCCGCGGCGTTCGCCGATCAGCAGGAACCCGGATTCCGACAACGCTAGTGCCGCTGAAGGGTCATGACGCCACTGGTTCGGTTGTACATCATGATGGAAATGGGCAAGGTGACGATGAGGAATCCGATCAGCCAGGCGCTAACAAGCCACAGGGCGCCGAGCCACCAGCCGATGAAGATGAACCACAAGCCGCGAATGAACCAGGGGTATTGGGGATTGTTGGATTCGACGACGTAGGCCACGCCGTCTCGGTACTCCGTACGAAACGCCGCTGTGCGCGCCCGCAACGTCACTACCTGCGGGATGCGGTTGAAGAAGTAGAACCCGAGCGGGATGCCGATCAGGGTGAGCATGCAGAGGTATCCGAGAACGATCATCCATCCCGAAAGCCACCAGCCGATGAAGATGTACCAAAGAGCACGGACAAAGAACGAATGTTGCCGAGTTTGGGGAGAGAAGACAACGGTCGGCGGACTCGGAGCGACGACAGCTGATCCGGACCATGAGTGGTAGGCGATGGGAGGAGACGGCGGAGTCGTGGCAACTGGCACGGCCGGCGCGGGTTGATATCTTGGCTCCTCTCGCGGCAACCAAGATGTCGCGGACGGAGTTGCGAGTTCAATTGTCGAACTTGGGACAGCATCCTGTGAAGTACCGCAGTTTCGGCAAAACCGGGCGCCAGGCTTCAGATCCGATCCGCAATTTTTGCACTTTGCCGCCGCGGGCTCGGCGGGCACGAACGATGGGCTAGAGACATCTGCTCCACATTCCGGACAAAAGCGATCCGATGAAGCGACCTCAGTCCCGCACGCACGGCATATGGTCATCGATTGTCTCCTTTCCCGGCACCCATCGAAACTCCTGTCGGGAATTTCTGAGCAAACACTTTCGCTGGAACGAGCAATAGCACGAAGGCGAGTGACGCACCAAAGCGGGAAAAAATGGATGCTCCCTAACCATATAAAAGCAACACAGACTACCGCCTATGCCGCGATATTAACGACATTCCGACGAGCCGCGGAAAATCCGACACAGATCATTTTGGGCAATGGCCGAAGGATACCACGTGCTGGCGAACATAAAGTGGAATTTGTGGGTATAGGTATCACTAAACCGATAGAGGGTTTCCCCTACTCGCTTGAGAACATCGAAGAGACCGAGGACGGCTGGTTCCACGTCGGCGGGATCGGTGAGCCTGAGCACCGAGACGTCCTGTATGATCCGGTCACGAATGAGAAAGAGCTACGTCGCGCTCACTGAGCGGGAAATCGAGTTATTCGGACGCATAAACGGGAACACTTATGACACTGACACCTTCTCTCATTCATCCCTGGGTCGCTGAAGCGCTGCCCTCTAGTCAGCAGCTCAGCCAGGCTTCTGATCAGTTCAGCCGATCAACATCTGCTTCTGGGCGGGTTCGGTTTGGGGTCAGTATTTATCCGCAGCCGGCGGAGTGGCGCGAGTTTTTCGAGATCGTGCAGCGGATCGAGGCGCTGGGGTACGACTCGTATTGGGCGTATGACCATCCCACGGCGCGGGCGGACTGCTGGACCGCCCTGGCGGCGCTGGCGACCCAGACCTCCACCATCCGCCTGGGGACGATGATCGATTGCATCTACTACCGCCCGGCGTATCTACTCGCCCGCCAGGCGGCGGACGTCGATCGCCTCAGCGGGGGCCGCTTGGTGCTCGGGGTCGGAATCGGCGACAACCCGGCCGAATTCGCGGACATGGGGCTGCGCTACCCGCCGGTGATCGAGCGCCAGCACATGTTGGAAGAGACGATCACGATTTTGCGCGGATTGTGGTCGGGCGAGCCGTTCGAGTTCGCCGGGCAATATGTTGTTGCGCGCAACAAACTCGGCTTTCTGCCCCCGGTGCAGCAGCCGCACATCCCGATTTTGCTGGCGGGCGGGGGCGAGAAGGTGACGTTGCGGCAGGTCGCCAAGTACGCCGACATGTCGAACTTCGGCTCGCACGCGACGACCGGCGGCGCCTATGAGACCGCCGACGTGGCGCGCAAGTACGACGTCCTGCGCGGATATTGTGAGGAGATCGCGCGCCCGTTCGACAGCATTTTGCGCAGCCAGTTCACGATGCCGCTGATTCTCGTCGAGCGCGCCGATCAGCTTCAGGCGCGGCTGGCGGAGGTCCCGAAGGCGACGCGCGAGTTCTGCAAGACGAGCCTTGTCGCCGGCACGCCGGAGGACGCGATTCGCTATTACCAGGCGCTGGCCGATGCCGGGGTGCAGTACTTTGTGGCGAATATCCTCGACCAGGATTGGCAGACGATCGAGCTTTTGGCGCGCGAGGTGATGCCGGCGTTTCAGTAGGGCCGAGTATCTGCGCCCGGCGGACCAAGCCGTGATCAAGGCGCCGGAGATCGGCGGGCCAGCTCGTTTGGAATCCCGGCCGGCGCTGGCCGATAGCCCATTGGTCGGCTCATGGGCCGTCTCCTCGATCGATCCGCATGGTGCGGACTTGTCGGCTCTGGTGACCTTTCATGCCGACAGCTCCGTCATCGCGATCGAGCGTCTACACCGTTTACCGACGAAGAGACGGGATCTTCTCGCCACGGCAATCCTTTTGCGGTAAACAGCGGCAGAACCACGCGCTCCTGGTCCAGGGCAGGAAGGTGGCGAGCAAAGGGTTACAATCACCCTGAGTTACGTGGTCGCGGTGGGGCGATCAGGTTGTCCGCCTCGCAGAGGAGGTCCATGAGATGGTGCAATCACCGGCTCGGACGGAAGAGACACAGTCGACCGCTGGCGCCGCCGACCACGACCACCTGCCGATTCAAGGCATCGATTACATCGAGTTCTACGTCGGCAACGCCAAACAAGCAGCCCACTTTTACCGGACGGGGTTCGGCTTCCGCCTCACCGCCTACAGCGGCCCGGAAACGAAGGTCCGCGATCGCGCGTCCTACGTGGTCGAGCAAGGCGATATTCGCTTCGTTTTCACCGCCGCGCTCACGCCCGATTCCGAGATCGCCCGTCATGTCAATCTCCATGGCGACGGGGTGAAAGACGTCGCCCTCCGCGTCGACGATGCCGCGGCCGCGTTCGCGGCGGCCGTTGCTCGGGGCGCGGAACCGGTCCTCGAACCAACCTGGATCGAGGGCAAGAAGGGACGCATCCAGAAGGCGGCGATCAAGACCTACGGCGAAACGGTCCACACCTTCATCAACCGCGCGGAATATGTGGGAACGTTCGCGCCCGGCTTCGTGCGGATGGAGGATCCTCGCGGCGAACAGGGGGTTGGCCTGCAGCGGATCGACCATGTCGTCGGCAACGTCGAGCTCGGCAAGATGAACGAGTGGGTCGATTTTTACGCCCGCGTCATGGGTTTCTCGCAGCTCGTGCACTTCGATGATCAAGCGATTAGCACGGAATACTCGGCCCTGATGTCGAAGGTGATGCAGGACGGTTCCGGGAAGATCAAGTTCCCGATCAACGAACCGGCCGAAGGCAAGCGGAAGAGCCAAATCGAGGAATACCTCGACTTTTACCGCGGACCCGGCGTTCAACACATTGCCCTGATCAGCGACAACATTGTCGCTACCGTCGAGGACATGCACCGGCGCGGGATCGGATTCCTCCGCATACCCGGCACGTATTACGAGGAGTTGCCGGAACGGATCGGCCAGATCGAAGAGCCGCTGGACGCCCTGGAGCGCCTGGGCATCCTGGCCGACCGGGACGAAGACGGCTACCTGCTCCAGATCTTCACGAAAGGCGTGCAGGACCGCCCGACCATCTTCTTTGAGATCATTGAACGTCACGGCGCCCAGGGTTTCGGCGCCGGCAACTTCAAGGCCCTCTTCGTGGCGCTCGAAGCCGAGCAGGAAAAACGAGGGAATTTGTAGGGATTGTGGACCGGCCGCGCCGTCTGCGCGGCCCTAAAGCGACCACGCTGAGCCTGCGAAGCCCCGTCAATGGGGCGAGACACGCGATTGGCTGCATGTTGTGAATAGCCGGCTTTAGCCGAGTCCGTCGGTTCAGCCCGCGGGAAGGGTGATGCTAGCCCCGCGCCCGCGACGAACGCCGCATAGTCTGAGGGCAACCGCCTATGCGTCTCGCAACCTATCGTCATGAGAAGAAGAGCCCGTCGCCGAGTGTTGGTGTGGTTCAGGGGGACCGCGTGCTCAACGCCGCGCGGCTGCTCGGCGAATCGGACCCACTCGAAATGCTCGCGCTCCTCGATCGAGGGCCGGAGGGGATGGCGGCGCTGGCTGAGGCGGCGACCCGGTTCGCGGACACGCATCGCAGCGCCCACATCGTCCCCGAGGAGATCGCGGCGGCAAGCTGGGAGGTCGAGCTGCTGGCGCCCGTTCTCCGGCCGCGGTCGCTACGGGATTTCTACGCCTTCGAGGAGCACGTCGCGACGGCGCATCAGAAGCGCGGACGCGAGGTGCCGCCCGCGTGGTACGAAATGCCGGTCTTCTATTACAGCCACACCGGGAGCATCATCGGCCCGGACGCGCCGCTGCCGAAACCAGCCTGGACCGAAAAGCTCGATTTCGAGCTCGAGATCGCCTGCGTGATCGGGAACCGCGGGCGCGATATCGATGCGGCCTCAGCCGATTCCTTTATCGCCGGCTACACGATCATGAATGATTGGAGCGCGCGCGATGTCCAGCGGGAGGAGATGAGCGTTGGTCTCGGTCCCGCCAAGGGCAAGGATTTCGCGACCTCGCTTGGACCATTGCTCGTCACGCCGGACGAGCTTGCCGATCGTGTCGCCGACAGCCGGCATGACTTGACAATGATCGCCCGGATCAATGGCGAGGAGATCACCCGCGGCAACGCGAAGTCCATCCACTGGACCTTTGCCGACATGATCGCTCGCGCCTCGCAATCGGTCGAGCTCATGCCGGGCGATGTCCTTGGCTCGGGCACGGTCGGCGGCGGTTGCTTGCTCGAGCTCGGCGAGGACGTGCATCCCTGGCTCGTTCCCGGCGATGAAGTCGAACTCGAAATTGAACGCCTTGGGAGGTTAAGGAACCGGGTCGTTTAAGACCGTCATGCCGAGCGCCACTTTCGTCATGCCGAACCACCCCCTGTCATGCCGAGCTTGTCGAGGCATCTCGTTTCTTCCAACGTGCTGGCTCTGAGACCGAGATTCTTCGACTTCGCTCAGAATGACGGGGGGCTAGGGCTCAGAACGACGGGTAAGGGGCGCTCGCAATGACGAGCGAGTGAATGCTCAGAACGACCAACGACAGAAGGAGAGACCGATGCCGATCTACCACACCCTTGGGCAGGTGCCCCACAAACGGCACACGCAATTCCGCCAACCGGACGGTTCGTTGTACGTCGAGGAGGTCTTTGGCACCCACGGTTTCTCGGGCAACGAGACGATCCTCTACCACATCAACTCCCCAGCTCGCATCACCGGTCTCACTTTCGCCCCGGCCAAGCCGCCCGAGCTCTGGAATCCCTGCGGTCAGCATCACCATCACCTCAAGACCGGAGCTGTCCCGGAAGGTGGGGACGCGGTTTCTGGCCGGATTTGTCTGATGCTCAATGACGACGTCACCTGGTCGCTCTCCCGTCCAACCGAGCAGATGACGTCGTTCTACCGGAACGGCATCGCCGACGAGCTCTATTTCATCCACGAAGGGAGTGGCGTGCTCCACTCAGTGCTCGGCGATCTGCCTTTCGGCCCGGGCGACTACGTGTTGATCCCACGCGGCGTGACCTACCAGATGGAGCTCGGCGAGGGACCGCATCGGCAATTAGTGATCGAAAGCTTCGGCCAGATTGAGACGCCGAAGCGCTATCGCAACCCGTACGGACAACTGATGGAGCACTCGCCCTACTCCCAACGCGACATCCGCCGCCCCAACGAGCTCGCGACCCACGATGAGAAGGGCACGTTCGAGGTTCAACTCAAGCTCCGCGATGGCACGACAACATACCGGCTTGATTACCACCCATTCGATGTCGTCGGCTGGGATGGCTACGTCTATCCCTGGGCGTTGAACATCGGCGACTTCGAGCCGATCACCGGCCGCGTCCACCAACCACCGCCAGTCCACCAGACGTTCGAAGGCCCGAATTTTGTCGTGTGCTCATTCGTCCCGCGGAAGTTTGATTACCATCCGCAGTCGATTCCCGCGCCCTATCACCATTCGAACATCGATAGCGAAGAGGTGATGTATTACGTCTCGGGCAACTTCATGAGCCGCCGCGGCGTCGAGGTCGGGAGCATCACGCTCCATCCGCGCGGTATCCCGCACGGCCCGCATCCCGGCGCGGCTGAGGCGAGCATCGGCAAGGAAGGCACGGAAGAGCTGGCGGTGATGATGGATACCTTCCGCCCGCTCAAACTCACCACGTCCGCCCAAGCCTTCGACGACGAACGCTATCCCTACTCCTGGCTCGAAGAGCCTGGCGGCTTCAAAGGCTCCGATTCGATGGGTTAGCGGCTTGCAGAATATGTGGCGCCCGGCGGTTCGCCGGACTCGAAGTCCAGCGCTGAGACGACGAAGTCCCGCGGGGACTATGAGGCGCCCTCGCCGTGTTCAGTCGCGGAGGGACTTCGTTGTGTTAGCCCCGGACTTCAAGTCCGGGGTTCCTGCTTTGGGACAGATCGTGCAAAGCCGCACATCCTCTTCGAGCATGTTCCGCTCGCACGGGACAAGCTCGGGCGATACCTACCGCTCGTCGATCGGGACGAAGGTCTTGTCCGTCGGGCCGACGAATTGAGAGGCGGGGCGGATGAGGCGGTTGTTGCTCACCTGCTCGAGCACGTGGGCACTATAACCAACTGAGCGGGCGACCGAGAAGGTCGGCGTGAACATATCGCCCGGGAGCCCGACTGCGGCCAGCACCGCCGCCGAGTAGAACTCGACGTTGGTGTAGAGGCGGCGGCCCGGTTTGCGCTCGTTGAGCATGGCCAGGGCGCGCTCCTCCGTCTTCTTCGAAAGCGCGAAGAACTCGGGATCGCTCGCCTGCTCCGCCATGCCGCGCAGAATCTCCGCGCGCGGATCTTCCGCCTTGTACACGCGGTGGCCAAAGCCCATGATCCGCTCGCCGCGGTCGAGCGCGTTCGTCAACCACGACTCGACGTTCTCCACCGAGCCGATCTCCATCAGCATGTCGAGCACGAGCGCGGGTGCGCCGCCGTGCAGCGGCCCCTTTAGGGCGCCGACCGCGCCGACCAGCGCCGAGCAGAGATCGGAGTGGGTGGAGGCGATGACGCGCGCGGTGAAGGTTGAGGCGTTCATGCCGTGATCGGCCAGCAGGACGAGGTACGTCTCGAGCGGCCCGTAATGATGGTCGTCCGACTCAGTGCCAAAGAGTTGATAGAGGTAGCTCTGCGCCGTCGAATGACCAGGAATAGGCGTTACCGGCTCGAGCCCCTGGCGCAGGCGATAAAAGGCGGCGAGGATGCCTGGGAAGCGCGCGGCGAGGGCGATCGCCCCTTCGAGATTCGGTTCCTCGTCGACCGAAAAGAGATCGCCACTGGCTGGGCCAAGAGCGGAAAGTCCGGTCCGCAGGGCATCGAGCGGTTCCGTTTCCGCCGGCAGGTCGCGCAGCACGTCAATCACGACCTGCGGCAGCGGGCGATTTTCCTCCAGTTTGTTCTGCAGCTCGCTCAATTCGGCGCGATTAGGTAGGTGACCGCGCCAGAGCAGGTAGGCGACCTCCTCGAAGGAGACCTTCCCTGCCAGCTCATGAATGTCGTAGCCACGGTAGACGAGGCGGCCTTCTTCGCCGAAAACGTGGCTCAGCGCCGTGGACGCTGCGACAACTCCTTCCAGACCTTCTGGTTTTGGAAGTTGGGTGTTCGCTACGGCCGCGGTCGATGAATTCATCACGTGCGCTCCTTCGCTAAGGATCGTGCTTGGTCTCCAGCGGGGCGAATCGGAAGGTGACCGCCGTGCACGGCCGCTATCCTGGCGTCACGCAAAACCCGAGCCATGTCATCGCCCAGGGTCGTTCTCGACTGGCGATTCGCGGATCAGCGAAGCCCCATCGCTTCCCTATTCAACGGGCGCCGGCCGTTCAGGGTTGTCCGGCCGCTGGTTCGGACGGCGCGCTCACGCGTGAATCCTAGCACGTCGCTTTCGGCTTGATGCGCCCTGTGAGACGCATGCCACCGGCTGGAGGTTGGGCGCGCATCAAGCGAAATGATTCTGGCGGCATGGATCTTGCAATAGGCGTTTCGGAAATCTCGACCGGTTGAAGCGTCATAGTCCGAATGGTGTAGCACGCACACGCCAGTTTGCGGCTGGATAGGTTATCATCTGGCTTCGTCCGAGCTGTGCAGAGTGCGGACGCACGATATCTCGCGCAAGAGGGCTCGCGGGCTGGCGGATCCGCTCTTGCGCCTTGACACACATTTCTGAACGGGGCCAAGGGAAGGGGGGCTTCGCGCAGATGAGCACGTCCATAGGCGGTCCTTGGCCGTCAACTGCTCGCGCACTTTTCGCAATGACCGAAGCGAAAGACCCATGCCTTCGCGGGCACGCGCAGCGTGTCTGCGGGCTGGCGGTTGCCATCGCGGCGCACCTCGGTATTCGCGACACGTCGCTGGAAACGATCAAAGTGGCGGCGTTATTGCACGATGTCGGCAAAATCGCAGTGCCAGATGACGTGTTGCAAAAACCGGCCGCGTTGACGGACGAAGAGTTCGCGGTCGTGCAAGAGCATCCCGGACGGGGATACGAAATCCTCTCCGCCACCCCGGCACTCCAGGGTGCCGCCGCAGGTGTACGCTCTCACCATGAGCGACTCGACGGCAGCGGCTATCCGGATGGACTGGAAGGGGACGAGATTCCGCTCGAGGCGCGGATCGTCGCGGTCGCCGACGTTTGGGACGCGTTGACCTCGCGCCGCGTGTACCGAGACTCGATGAGCAACGCAGAGGCCCGCCGGATCATGAAACGAGAGTCAGGCTGCCGCCTCGACCGCTCCTGCGTGCGCGCTCTGTTCGCCGTCCTCGACCGCGCTCCGGCCGACGCTTTCGCCAGCCATTCCGCGGGATTGGGCTGGGCGAGTTAACAGACCATTATCCGGCTGATCAGCCAGGCTGTAGCAACGCGAATCCAAACTGGGCGAAGTGCCGATCAAAGGTGAACGCCTCGGTTAAGCCGAGGCGTTCCATCACCACGAAACTCGTGGCATCGCTGTACTGCTCGAGGATGACCCGGGCACGAAGCTCATCGTCGGCGGTGATGCGCTCGATGAATTCGACGGCGCGCTCAATGTGGTCAAGAATGAGGAGCGTCGTGTCACTGCCCGCCCGAGCAAGTACCGTCGTGTGCGTTTCGGCGACGACGAAATTCGTTGTCGCCATAAATCGTCGCGAGTCGTTCAGTCTTCGCGTGATGCAATTCGCGTGGTGATGACACTGATTCCGCTCGACGATGAGTGCCGCGAAGGCGTTCGTGTCAGCGAAAATCCTTTGGGACGGCAGTCAACTCATTCCTCGTGCGGGCCACGATCGCGTCCGCAAGATATTTGTCGAGATTGGTGGAGTAATCTATTGGACCATCATCTTTCATAATACTGGCGAATTCGGAGCCGGGCTCGCGCGGGGTCCGGAGGCGCGGTCCGTACCGCCTCACCGGGTGTGCTGGCGACCCTGGCCGGTCTCGCTCGGAGCGCCTCGCTCCCAACATCAAGAATTCGTCAACAGTGCCTGGAGTGCAGGAGAGGCCCATTCTGTGGCGAGGCGTGCGAAGAACAATTGAGGTTCGAGGCGGATGCCTTCCCGGGAGGGTCACTCAACGGAGGGTAGAATCGGCTCTCCACCGAGTTCCGAAGCTCGACTCGTCGCAGGCTTGCACTGGGAAGGAATCAGTCAAGCTTGTTGGGAAAGTGAACCTTGACATCCCCGATCAATGCTCGGCCCTTGATCCGCAGCACTGGGCTGGCCGGGGTCGAGGAAGTCGGCGGAATCGTCGCCTCTAGGTCGCCCCAAACCACGCTCCCGGACAGTTCGACGGTGGTGTCCTTTGAGACAATCACTTCCACATCGCGAAAAATTGCCCACGCCGAGATCGTGATTTCGCGTCCTTCGATATTTGCCTTGGACAAATCGATCGTCTCGTCGCCCAGGAACGCGACAGCCACCAACTCGTCTTCGACGTTCCACTCGGCCGCCTTCTTCCCTTCCATGTCGGCCTCGAAGAATGGCTCGAGGCCAAGCAGCCACCGACGACGCTTGCCAAAGACATTCGGTGGCTTGGAATGCTCGGTCAATGTGTCTGTCCGCCTTGGTCGCCCAGTAATTGCTAGTCCTTGGCGCACAGTTGCTCTTCTCAACTCCTCGGCGCCTCCCATTGTATTGTTTTTTCGGGCAATCGACCGGTGCGCGAGCGGCGGGCGAAGGCCAGTCAAGATGCCTCACCGAAAGCCAGGTGCCGACGCTGCTTGGCGGACCCCCAGAGAGTGATTCTTCGATCCTGCCTTCGACTTGGCCTGCTTCTGGGACGACTGCGCCATCAGCGGAGACGTGGTCGACCGGCTTTTCGCGATCTTCGGCCGGAACTACGGCCCGACCCTGACCTTCCCGGAGATAACCTGTCCGGTCTTTCTCGCCAACGGCTCCCCTCCTTCAGCGTCACTGAGCGAGGGGCTGGAGGTGAGAGAACTCTTGGACTTCGGGGTCGCTCATCCCCTACCCGCGATCTCCCGATACACGAGTTCGAGCCGATCGCGAGCGGAGGAGATGTCCGCCGCGAGTTGTTCGAGGGATTGGCGGAGGAGTTGCTGCTGCTCGCCGGTTTGCGGTTGCTGCAGGCTCGGATAGACCGAGCGCGTGAGCTGCTCGCGGATGCCGGTGACGAAGGCGGCGAGATCGCGGCAGGTGGCGTCGTCGAGGACGATTCGATTACGGTTGAAGGCGTCGGCGAAGGCAAACGCGGCGTCACCAACCTCTTTCCATTGCTCCCAGGCGAGATGCTCCGGCATCAGGCGCTCGGGCAGAACGAGGCGTTCGCTCGGCAATAACACCGGATTGGCGACGGCAAGCAGCGCGGCCTCCATCTTCGCCAGCCGCTGATAGAGATCGGCAATCGCATCGGTTTGCCGCACGCGAATCTTCTCTTCGCCTGATTCCTGGCGGGCAGCCAACGTCGCGAGCGCGCCCCCCATTCCTTCTCGGAACCTGCCGAGCTCCGCGTCGAGATGATCGCGCATCTCGCGCAGACTCTGCTCGATTTCTTGTCCAGTGTGTTCGTCGACGGCGGAAAACCGCGCTTCAAGCTGCGCGATATGGTGCTCTTGCATGTCGGTGCCGGCGCGCAGGCTTTCGTGCAACTTCTGAAATTCGGTCTCGAGTTTGGCGCTGACCGGACCCTGGTCAAGGTTGCCTGGGCGGTTGCCTTGAACGAGGATGTGGGCGAGGCCCTGGAGCACCCAGATCACCGCCCCGGCACTGACGACGACGAGAAGCACGGTAAAGAAGTCCCAGAATCCCATCCGCGTTATCCACTAACTGGTTCGCGCGAAGGACGCGCGCTCCTTTGCCTGCGCCGGTTGCGCAAGGCCACTGCCATGCAGAGTCGATTCTCGGGCGGATCATTCGACTGTCGAGGGCTCTCGGGTCGCCAGCTTCGCCGGGACGATGCCTAGTCGTCCCAGCGCACGCCGCAGACGAGCGCATTCCCCTCCTGGTCGGTCCAACGGAGCAGCTCGGTCAGCTCGTCCTCTTCCACGAGGAATTGAGCCGAACAATTCGGACATTGCACCGTATAGGCGCAATCGTTCCGCGCCTCGCACCATTCGACGACCGCACCGAACGCGTGGCAATTGCCCTCGCATAGGTGATAGAGGATGTCCCGCACGGTCGGGCTGATCGGCGCCATCCCACCGAGCGCATCGAGAACCGGCGGTGCGCTACGCTCCATCTCGTCCATATCCGCACCTCTCCACTCGTGCGCCGGCATCACACCGGGAGCGACACCAACGCGCGCAATTGGACGTTCAGAATAGCGAACCGCGGGTGATGACGCAACGCCTTGCCCATCATCCACGGTCGTCGATCATGAGGTGAGCGAGTTCGCTCCTCATTAGAAAACCGGATCGGCGCACTCGCACGTTACTATTGCGGCTGAACGACCCTTCATTGGCCCTTGCGGCCACCCCTTCCCGTTCCGTACAGAAGAGGAGCTAGGGTGAGGGCTCTGTTGGGCACATGAAGATCAAGGTCCCGACTAAAGGAGTTTTGGTGATAAACAGACGGCGGGCGATCGTGACGGCGGGCCGCTTCTCTCTTGGGCTGGTGTTGGGAAAGGCAGCGCTTCCGTCTGGCGTCCTCGCCGTCGACGACGGCACGAATCCCGACTATTACACGCCCGTGCCGGACGTGACCGAAACCGTCGGCGGGCTCCTCCCCCAATACCGTCTCCTTTCTTACTATGGCTTCCCCGACAACGCCCTCATGGGCATCCTGGGCGAATACGATAAGGACACGCTGCTCGCCAAGTTACAAGATCAAGCCGCCGCGTACGCGGCCATCGATCCCGATCGCCCGCTCAAGCTCGCGTTCGAGATGATGGCGACCGTCGCCCTGGCCAACTCAGGGCCCGACGGCAACTACATCCGCTACACCGATCCGGATGTGATGCAGGATTATGTTGACTTCACCGCCGCCAACGACATGGTCTTGATTTTTGACGTGCAGTTTGGCCGTGCCTCAGTCCAGGATCAGGTCGACTATGTTCGACCCTGGCTTGCCTATGAGCACGTGCACCTCGCGCTCGATCCGGAGTTCCACGTCACGGACAGCGAGGTGCCGGGACAAGAGCTCGGCAGCATCACCGCGGCCGACGTCACCTATGCTCAGGAGCAGCTGGTGCAGATCGCACAGAACAACAACATCCCGCCGAAGTTCCTGATCGTCCATCAGTTCAACTACTACAGCCTGCCGGACAAGGAAAACATCGGGATCGTGCCGGGGATGCAGCTCGTGATGACCGCGGACGGGTTCGGTCCGCCCGCGGACAAGCTCGCCACCTACGACGTGATCGTCACCAAGCGCGAGATCGAGTACAACGGCTTCAAACTCTTCTATCAGCAAGACGACCCGCTGATGGCCCCCGCCGACGTGCTCAACCTCAACCCGGTGCCCGACCTGATCATTTATCAGTAGATAGCTCTCACTCGGCGCTCCCCGCTTGCGTTCGCCATATATCCTAAGAGGCGTACGAAAGAGGGGTCATGGATACCGCGCTTCTGGCGACTCACGTCCGCATCCCGCCCGAACCGCGTCACCTCGTCAGCCGGTCCCGGCTCGTCGACGCGCTGGAACGGGGCATCCCTGAATACAAGCTGATCCTGATCACCGCGCCGGCCGGCTTCGGCAAGACGACGCTCCTCTGCCAATGGGCCCGCGCGAGCAGCTACCCGGTGGTCTGGCATTCCGTGACTGCGGACGACAACGACCTCGTGCGCTTTTTCCGCTACCTGGTCCGTGCCTGGGCGGAGATCCAGCCGGACATCCTCGAGTCGCCCTTGGGCTTGCTCGTGGGCTCGACCGATGCCGATACCGACCAGGTGCTGCGGGCGCTGCTGACCGCGGCCGGCGATCTGCCGCGGCCGACAGTCTTTGTCCTCGACGACCTTCATGTGGTCGACGATCCGGCGGTCCACCAAGCGCTGACTTTCCTCCTCGATCACCTGCCGCCGGCGGTTCACCTCGTCTTCGCCGGTCGCGAGGCACCGCCTCTCCCGATCGCCCGCTATCGCGCCCGCCACGAACTGTTGGAGCTGCAGGCGGAGGAGCTTCAATTCGAACTGGGCGAGACGAAGCGCTTTCTCACTGAGCATATGGCGCTCGATCTCAGCGACGGCGACATCGCGTCGGTGCACGACCAGTTGGAAGGTTGGATCGCCGGTCTCCAGCTCGCCTCGCTCACGTTGCAGCGCCATCGCGAGACGGCGGATTCGCTCGTTGTCACCGGCCGCCATCGCTTCATCGCCGACTATCTGCGGGACGATGTGCTCGCCGCTTTGCCTGCCGAGGATCGGTGGTTCCTTCTTCAGACCAGCATCCTCGACCGCCTCTGTGGGTCGCTCTGCGACGCGGTGACCGGCCGGGGCGACGGGCAAGCGATGCTGGAGTCACTGGAACGGGCGAATCTCTTTCTGCTCCCTCTCGACGACGACCGAACCTGGTACCGGTATCACCGCTTGTTTGCCGATTTCCTTCGAGACGAGCTGCAGCGGGCGCATCAGGACGCGCTCGCCGAGCTTCATCGTCGATCAGCGAAGTGGTATGTCGCGCAAGATCTGCCCGAGCAAGCCTTTCAGCACGCGCTCACCGCTGGTGATCTGGACCTCACGGTCGACGTTTTCAATCGCTACATCAACTTCCTGGTGATGGGGTGCGAATTCCGGTTGCTTGGCGAGTGGCTCGACGCCATTCCCGCGGATTGGTACTCGACGTACCCAGCACTCGGCCTCGGCCGGACCGCGTTGTGGCTCAACGTAGGTGATTTTGGCAACGCCATGCGTTGCCTCGAAGACGTCGAGCACCGGTTGCGGCCAGAAGAACGGCAGCAGCGGGCAAGGGCAAGTGCGATCCGCTGCTTCATTGCCTGCTTTCAGAATGACATCCCGCAGGCAGAAGCGTTTGCCGCCGAGGCGCTCCGCGATTTGGGTGATGATCTCACCGGTTTCCGGCCCGGCATCTACGGGGCGCTTGGCGACACCTACCGCCGGAACGGTCTCTGGCAAGAAGCGCAGGCGTCCTACATCAAGGTGTTGGACTTCGCGCACGTCCCTGCGTTCCGGATCGCGGCCGCGCATATGTTTGGCGCAATGGCTGACCTCGAACTGCGGCAGGGGCATCTCCGGGAGGCAGGCGAGTATTGGCGGCGAGCCATGGCCAGCATCGAGGATGAAGTGACCTGGGGTCGGCTGCCATTCGCGGTCACTGGGTGGGTGTTCGTCCGTATGGGCGAGGTTCTTTACGAGTGGAACGACCTTGATGCTGCCTGGGACCACGTGGAGCGCGGTCTCAATCGCGCGGAGGTCGGCGGCGACGTGCCCTCACGCATCGCGGGGTGCCTGATCGCCGCACGCTTGAAGCTGACCCAGGGCGAGAGCGAGGCGGCGGAGGCGTATCTCAAGCGAGTTCGTCCTCTGACGAGCCAGGCCGCGTTCCCCGAGTGGTCGGGACGGTTCGACCGGCTCCAGGTCGAGCTCTGGCTGGCGCAGAACCGGCTCTGGGCCGCGGTGCGCTGGGCGAACAACGTCTTGGGGGATGGTAACCTCGTCGGTGCCGCCACCACGATGGCCGTCGCCCGGGTGTTGCTCTTCAAGGGCGATGCGCAGTCCCGCGAGCAGGCGCTGCCCATGCTGAGGCGTGAGATCGAGGCGGCCGAGAGCGAAGGCCGTACCGGCGACGTGATCGAGGCGCTGGCATTGCGGGCCCTTGGCTGCTGGAGCGGCGGCGATCGCGTGGCCGCCCTGACCGCGATGGGCCAGGCGTTGCAACTGGCGGGACCGGAGAGGTACACCCGCCTCTTCGTCGATCTGGGCCGGCCGGTGGCCGAGCTGTTGGCCGAGGCTCGCGCGCGCAAAGTCATGCCGGAGTACGTCGAGCGGCTGCTGGTGGCGTTTGACGTCCCAATCCCAGCGGCCGGTGGCCAGAGACTGCCGGAACCGCTGAGCGCGCGCGAGCAAGAGATTTTGACGTTCCTGGCCGCGGGTCTGACCAATCGCGAGATCGCGGACCAGCTCGTCATCTCCCCCGAAACGGTCAAGAAGCACACCGCCAGCATCTACGCCAAGCTGGCGGTCAGCAATCGCACCGAAGCCGCCGCTAGGGCGCGCGACGTGGGGTTGCTGGAGTGAGACGCGCCTACGCGGCGAGCGCGGCCATGAATGGATCGGGCTGCACCTCCGAAGCCCCGTTTACGGGGCTCGACCTCGGAAACCATCTTCGCTCCAGAGCGGCGCACGTCGTTGCGCCTACTCCGTTCATGCTTGCGAGCGTGCACCCTGCCGTTTCGAATACGTTCACCCCGTCATCCTGAGCGCAGTCGAAGCATCTCGTGGCCTAACGCCTAACGCCTGACGAGATTCCTCGACTCCGCTCCGCTCGGAATGACGCGGCGAAAAATACCCCGCCCGGATTCCCCGTTTGGGGAATGTTTGCCCCTCTCCTCAAGCCTACGCTACCCCTGTGATTGGTGAGCGGATCGCTCTCACATGAAGGAGGCAGGGGCATGTTCCACGTTCTGCGGCGACGGTCACTTCTGGGCGCATTGGTTGGGGCGTTGATGCTCGGCGGCTGGGCATTGCAACCGGTCGAGGCGCTCGCAGGGTTCGGCACTTCGCCTGGCCCACGTCTCCAGTCCAGCGCGCTGGCGAAGGGTTGCACCAGCGGCGACCACATCAAGGAGGTCGTGATCGAGTTTTGAGGAGGATGCCATGAATGCTCACTCTGCTCTCGACATCGTTGCTCCCCGCCTCTCGACGAGCGCATCACGGCGTCAGATCGTGCGCGCGATTACCGGTCTGGCCGCGGCGAGTCTCACGCCGCTGACAAACGTTGGCCGGGCTCACGCCCGTCAACAGAGCCCCGAGGCGTCACCACTCGGTGACGAAGCGCCGACGGAGTTCGCCGTCTCGGCCGACGGGACGCGGATCGCCTACCAGCGCGCCGGTCAAGGGCCGCCGATTGTGCTGATTCACGGCACGGCGGACGATCACTCGATTTGGTTTCAAGTCATGCCGGCCCTCGCCGAGCGCTTCACCGTCCACGCCGTCGACCGTCGAGGCCGTGGCGAGAGCGGGGCATCAGCTCCCGGCACCTACGCCATCGAGCGCGAATTCGAGGACGTGCTGGCGGTCATCAATGCCACCGGCGAACCCGCCTATCTCCTCGGGCATTCCTTCGGAGCGATCTGTGCCATGGAGGCCGCGCTGCAGACCGAAAAACTCGTGAAGCTGATTCTCTACGAGCCGCCGATCTTGACTGTTGCGGGTGAATCACTCATCCCCAAACAGGCGTTTCAGGCGATGGGCCAGGCGGTGGAGACCATGGACCACATGCTGGCCGAAGGAGACAACGAAGGAGTGATGTTGACCTTCGCCCGAGACATCGGCCAGGTCCCAGAGGAAGCGATCGATGCATTTCGGGCGATGCCAAGCTGGCAAGCGTCGGTCGACATGGCCGACACGATCGTGCGCGAGGTGCACGCGGTCGCGACCTACGACTTTGACCCCGAACGGTTCCACGATCTCTCAGTCCCGACGTTGCTCCTCATGGGCAGCGAAAGCCCTCCGTACATGCAGGCGGCGTCCGAAGCCGTCGCGGATGCGCTACCCAATGACCAAGTAGCGACGCTCCAAGGTCAGGGTCATCTCGCCATGGCGTTCGACCCTGAAGGATTCATCCAGCAGGTATTCGCGTTTCTCAGGGACGAACACTAGGAGAATGCAGACATGGAAGCAGTCGAAACTATCATCGTCGGCGGCGGTCAAGCCGGTCTGGCAACGAGTTACTACCTCACCCAATATGGACGGGAACACGTTGTGCTCGAGCAAGCAGCGCGGCCGGCTCATGTCTGGAGCGACGAGCGCTGGGATTCGTTCACGCTAGTGACACCGAATTGGACCTTCATGATTCCCGGCGCCGTGTACGACGGACCGGACGCCGACGGGTACATGCGGCGCGACGAGATCGCCGCGCGCTTCGCAAACTACGTCGAGCGGTTCCGCTTACCAGTGCAGTGCAACACGAGCGTGACCGCAATTGAGCCGGTTGACGGTGGCGGATACAAGGTGCAAACCTCAAGTGGCGACATGCAGGCCACGAATGTGGTGATTGCCACGGGCATGGAACAGTATCCGAAGCTGCCGCCGTTTGCCGGCAATCTCTCCGCGGACATCACCCAGCTCCACAGCAGCGCGTATCGCAATCCTGATGCGCTGCCGCCGGGCGCGGTGCTGGTGGTTGGCAGCGCCCAGTCAGGCGCGCAGATCGCGGAGGAGCTCTATTTGTCCGGCCGCGAAGTCTTCCTCTGTGTGGGCAGCGCGGGACGTGCCCCGCGGCGCTATCGGGGTCAAGATGTTTTCAAGTGGCTGTATCAGATCGGGTTCTTCGACCTCACGCCTGACAAGTTTCCCTTCCCGATCGACCGCTTTTCACCACCACACCTCACCGGCGCCAACGGCGGGCGGACGTTGAACCTGCATCAGTTCGCGCGGGACGGCGTGACGTTGCTCGGTCATCTGCGCAGTGCTTCGGGCGACACAATCACCCTGGCGCCCGATCTGCACGAAACCTTGCAGCGCGTCGATGGGTTCGAGGTTAATGCACGCAACATGATCGACGGCTTCATCAAGGCAACCGGACGCGACGCGCCGGAAGAGGAGTTGCCGCAGCTGCGGGATGGCTACGATCAACCGATCATCGAGGATCTCGACCTCAAGGCGGCCGGCATCAGCACCGTGATCTGGGCAACCGGCTACACCTTCGACCTCGGTCTCGTGAAGGCGCCGATCTTCAACGAGAACGGCTTCCCGATCCAAGATCGCGGTGTCACCCGCCAGCCTGGTCTGGCCTTCGTCGGGATGCCCTGGATGCCGTCGATCAAGCCGGCAACCTTGACCGGCGTCGCCGAGTCGGCCCGGCATGTCGTGGAGACAATCGTCGGGGCGCGGGCCGGCGAGCGGCAGGAGGATATGGCGCCGGTGAGCGCGTAGTAAGATCGCCTCTCCCCACCGTCCTCACCCCCTGCCCCCTCTCCCGCACTGTGCGGGAGAGGGGGACCCCGTTATCGCACCCCGTTCAACGCGGGTCGGGGGATTTTTCGTGCGCTCTTCTGTGCAGAACGGGAAGTGGTGGCGCGAAGCGTCGGGAATTCTTCGCGGATGCGATCATGGTCGCGGACGGGTTCGGTCCGCCTGCGGACAAGCTCGCCACCTACGACGTGATCATCACCAAGCGCGAGATCGAGTACAACGGCTTCAAACTCTTCTATCAGCAAGACGACCCGCTGATGGCCCCCGCCGACGTGCTCAACCTCAACCCCGTGCCCGACCTCATCATCTATCAATAGGCGACGGACTCCGGCGGGTCTCATAGGGGCGTATCGATGTACGCCCTCGTCCGCCGCAACCAGCCTCCATTTGGAAGCTGACTCGCCGTCGACGCGGGCGCACCGATGTGTCGTCGATTCCAACTCATTGCAATAACAGGTGAATGCACGGCCCGCACGACGAGTGCATCGGTGTCCCGCCACCGCTCGGAGTAGGGGATGAGACCATGGCCGCAGCCGACCCGAGTTCCCTTGCTGACCTCTTACGGCGACTTTGCTCGCCGTTCCTTGAAGAACGGCTCAGTCTGCATATCTTGGACGCACGCAGGCCCATGCTGCTCCACTATTAGCCGCTTGATTTCTATGAGTTCTTGCTCATCGTGGAACAGGGACCAGAGCGTAGAAACCATCCAGATTACATTCGGCGACAGAAGCGCGACTATTTCTGGCCATTTGGCCCTGTCCGTGTGTTGAAAGATGTGCTCGTAGAAAGCTACTGCTGCTGCGTTGGAAGGTTCCTGATTACGGCGCTGATTCAGACACCACTCTGCGTATTTGAGGACACGATGCAGGGTAGCATCATCACCTGCTTGATGTGCTTTGCGTGCCATCGGCAACAACTCGAAAAACAACTGATAGATACTGAATCCAGCAGATGTTAGGTCTCGCCTAAGGTCTGGAAAGTCGTCGAGTGCTCGCCGTCGCCATCGTGCCATTTGTTGACTGCCAATCTTTGCCTTCACAGCAGCTGTTCCTGCGTGGGCAACCGGCTAAGGGACGGCAATGGGGGCGCTCCAGGATAGTTCAATGTCTGGGTCGGAGGGTCCCACACTTAGCTCAATCTGTTTGCCCAGCGCATGCCCCTGTTGGCGGAGCGGATAGTCTCCCTGCTAATCGGACCCCGGCCCCGTTTGCCACCGACGTGGTTGTGCTCAATGAAGCCGCGCTGGAGCCGGTGGCGCCGACACTGCCGACCTTGCGGGGGTGGCGGCTCGGCGACGCCACGCTCACTCCGCGCACGGAAAACCCCGCCGCTAGCCGGTTGTCCGGCCCGCCCCTGCCCGTGAGCAAGGACGACTTCGCGACGGGGAAAAACGCTTCCGCGTTTTCTGCTACGGGTCCGATTCAGAGAATCGAACACCTATCATTGCTCAACTTTAATAGTGACCACTCCTGAGCAAAGTCAATATTGAGAATTGTCCCAACCATCTGGTCGAGTCCTCGGACGAACCAGCTGCAACACCCGTCACCGCAGGAACAACGCGGCCAGCGCGGCCAGACCAAGCAGACTGACCAGGATGACGATGTCGACGACTCCGATCAGCGCCGTCACCCCGATCGTGATCGCGCGACCCGTCGAAACGCCGAGCGCCTGCCGAACCGCGACGACGCTCGCCGTCAGACCCCACATGCCGAAGAGCGCGACGACGAGCTGAGGATGGGACGTTTCGATCAGAACGGCGGCCAGGATCGCGGGTGTGCCCGCGAAGCCAAGCGTGCGCAAGAGGCACGGTCGTTTGCCCTGGAGCACTGAAGGAGCGACCCAGAAACGGGCGACGATGAAGAGGATTTCCGCTTCGAAGGCCCAGAAGGCGATCGCGAGCGAGGCGAACACGAGGAGCAACGCCGGGCGATCGATGATCCGCGCCGTGGCAGGCAGCACCGCGGCCAGGACGACAATCAGCGCAGCCTGAATGGTTCCCCGCCGATCGCGCTTGACCTCGTCATACACGGTCGACCGGCACAGGGCCGCCCCGAGCACCCGGCGCAGAAATGAGTGGGAAAAAGAAGGTGCGGCCGTGCTCTGCTCCATCGCAGACTCCGTCCTGATTCGGGGAAGAGACATCCTCTGCCGGATCGTAGAGCCTGATCGGCACGCCGCAGACTGCCCGTTCGTCGGAAACATGACGGACAAAGGTCTCATCGACCGGGAGGCGAATGTCCCATGAGTTCAGTAGATCGCGGGGCGTTCATATGATGAGATCGAAGAGGAGTGAGTCGTCCGGGTGGTTGGTCTTCTCTCGGCTCGCGTCGCGGTCGGAATCGCCGAGCATCCTCACGGTCGCTCTGTCGCGCCGACGGGTTCTGTTTGCTACCATTTCAGCGGGACCCAAAAACAAGGCAACCAACCGGATGTGAGCGAGGATACTGACGATGGCTCGTCGTGTGTGGGTGGGTCTTGTCGTGGCGGGCGCACTGCTGTTGGCGCTCATGGCGGGCGGGATCGGTCCCGCGCGCAGCCTCGCTGCCTCACAGGGCTGCGACGCCGTCAACAGTCTCGGGCCGTTTGCCGTCTCCGATTACAGTATCCCCGACTTCTCGTGGGAGGCTGGGGAGAAAGTCTCGTTTGCCGCCACCCCGTACACGGGCAGTCCGACCACCAGCCAACTCTTCGTCAATAGTTGGCCGGTCGCGACCGGGCCAGTTCCTGGCACGCTGACTTACCTGATTCCGTCGACGGGCCCGATTGCCGAGATCCGTTTCCTGCCCAACGGAGGCAGTGTCATGCTCACAGTCACCTGTGTCGCTCCGCAGACGGCCACGCCAACTTTCACACCCACGAACTCTCCGACGCCGACATCGATGAACACTCCGGTCAGCACTGAGGCGCCGACCACGACGACGCCGGCAGAAACACCCATGCAGGACGCGACTGCGACCGCCACATCGGCCACGGCTACCCCAACCACCACGCCGACCAAAACGGCGACGGCCACACCTTCCAAGACCCCGACCGCCACGGCCACTCCCCAGGCAGGCGTCTCGATGACGCCCACTCGGCAAACCGTCAATTCCTTCCTGCACTACACCATCATCGGATTTCCGCACAATGCCCCGGTGCAGATCACCTGGAGACGGCTCTCCGGCTCGATCATCGCCATTGCCACAGTCCAATCGAGTGCGACGGGCACAGCGACCGGCGTATTCCGTGTGCCGGCCACGACCGGCGGCAAAGGGCAACTGATTACGTTCACATCGGGCAGCGTGAGCAAAACTGTCTCCGTCGAGGTCGCGCCGCGGATCAAGATCATCGAGAACTCGGTCCAGCGCGGCCAATTCGTCGACGTCTCGCTCCGTGGCTACGCGAAGAAGGAATCGGTCCGGATTCGCTGGCAGCAGGGCACGAGCTGGGTCACCTTGGCCACGGTGCTCACCAGCAATACTGGCAGCGCGAATGTCATGGTGAAGGTGCCCAGCTTCGCCCCCGATGGACTCAACTCCGTCCGTGGCGACGGCACGGTCTTCCGCCAACAAACGAACGCCGTCAACGTCCAGGGCGGCCCTGGACCGACTGCCGGCGCCTCTTCGGCCACCGCCCCCGGACAATCAGAAGTTGGCTTTCACCCGGAAACAACGATGCTGGCCATTCCCGCCCTCAGTCTCGGATACCTCACACGCCGCCGCATCCAAACGCGAACGAGAACCTAACCCCGAGTTCGGCGCAAGAGACGACCTAGCCGAGGCTGACCTCGCCTTTTTCTCTTAAGTCGAGCGCTGTGAGTTCTGATCCCTGCCCACAACGTCCTTTCCGATTAACCCAAACCGAAGTTGGTGGTCTGGATGCCAGTTTCGCTTTCGCGGGCGACGACGTCCGCACCGCCACGACCGTGGGCAGCACGACGACCACGTTCCTGTGGGACCGCGAGGCGGGATTGCCGAAACTCGCGAGCGACGGAAGTTCCGGCTATCTCTGGGACGCGACCGGCGTCGCCGGGGAGATGACCACGACCAACGCCGCCACGTACGCATTGAAGGATGGCATCGATTCCGTCCGCCTACAGACCGACGATGCAGGCGCGGTCGCTTCAACGAGAGTCAACGTTCCCGCCTTCGTAATTCACCCCAACGAGCCGCTGCTTCCACCCCTGACCAAATCCCGGCTCCGCCGCGGCTACCCGAACCTCCAGCGTTACACGATCCTGGACCGCGGCGGTCACTTCCTCGCCCTCGAAAACGCCGACCGCCTGGTCGCCGAAATCCGCAACGCCTTCCGTCTGCTTCGGCTTGGCAAAGGTCTTGAGGATTATGTGGAACAAGGAAACGGGCGAAAATGTCGGCAACATAATAACTGGCTATTGAAAGAGGAGCCTTCAACTTGGAGGAGCTTCATAGCACCAGGCATAGTGTTCAGCTTGTAGTGGTTAGCAACAAACTAACCGGCCACGAACTTGTGGCCGAAATCGGGGTTGAGCCTAATGAGAGCTGGACGAGTGGGGAGTTGATCAAGCCCGGTCTTTCCGAAGTCCGCAGTCGAACCAGTGGAGTCAGATTCGAATCCGGATTTCCCAATGACGCCCCCTTGACGGCACATATAGATGCAATTCTCGAGCGGGTGAGGCCTGTCACGGACGGGTTCAGAAAACTAGCCGCCGAATCAAGTTCTCTGGATCCCGACGACACGACGCCGGATCCTTGGATTCATTTTGGGGTAATTATTTTGGGCAGAACGGATGAGCAATCTGTGGAGCTTGATCGGCACCAAATGGCGGCGCTTGCCAGTCTCGGCTGCGACTTGGAAATACGCGTAATCTTCGACATTGAAGATGACAGCGAATAAGCCTGGGCAAGAGCCTTGCCGTCAATAGCCCGAGTGCAAAACCCCTATTGAAGGACTCGACTTCTCCAGCCGCGAGAAATGTGGAACTTGATCCCGTCGGAGAACCTGCCTGTCTCAAATCTCAAGCGAAGAGGCGTGATCTCAAACGAACGACTCACTCGAATGGCTCGCATGCCCACGTCCGACCGCCGCCACCTCTCACATCTGCGAAACCGGTCATACCTTATCGAGGGCGTACAGCCGTATGCCACTACGAATCTCGGTCCGCCACAATCGCGTTGTTCCAGGACTCATGTGAAAAACACCGTTATCGGTAAAACCAAAATCCCGGCAAGGGCGGCCAGTGACGCGAGCACAGAGACCGCGATGGAACGTAATAAGGAGAGTCCTAGAGCCTGTCGTACCGCCATGATGGTCGTTGGAATAGACCAGATCTCTGAGATCGCGAACATATACCCACCGAGAACCGGAACCGGTGAAAGTATCAAGAGCAAGTTCGGAGCATTGGAAAAGGCGAACGTCCGGAAAAAACCGGGTAACTTCGCCCGCGACGTTGCGGGATTCATCCAAAAGTGGGCGATCCCAAAGAGCGCGACCGCCAAGACAAAGAAGAACGCAAGATCGAATAGCAAATGTTTCACTCCGCGGTCGGGGTGATGGAGAAATCGAAGTACTTGGCCAAAGGAAGTTGGCAAGAGCAACACGAGCAACGCCTGTTTGTTTGCGGTTTGGTCGTCTCGAATGTCGTTGTAGACATCCGAATCGAGGAGCGCGCCGCCGATCAGGCGCTCGGAAAAAGAGTAATGGCGCAACGACGCGGCTTGCCCCATCTCAGCCACTCCAAACACGTGTAGATCGCATGCGAAGATCGTAGTCATCGTCCAGTTCGGACACGATTCCCCGTTCGTCCCACCCAAGCCGGTGCTACACTCCCAGGGTCCATGTGTCACGGCTGGTCCGGGGCTTGCGATCCGGGTTTCCCACCTGACTCAGATCATTTCGAGGAGTGCTTGGCGTAATGTCCGTTTCTCTCGATGCGAAGCCGTTCCAGCAGCCGACCAAACCAAAACCGGGTCGCGAGGACCGGCAACTGCGCGAGGAACGCGCGGCGCGGGAGACGGCGCGGGTGCTCAAAGCGGAGTTGACCGCCCGCATCGCCGGCGAAGTCCGCTTCGATCGCACCGCGCGGATGCTCTACTCCACCGACGCCTCCAATTACCAGATCGAGCCGGTCGGCGTCGTTATTCCCAAAACACTCGACGACGCCACTGCCGCGGTCGAGATCGCGTCGAGTCACGGCGTGCCGATTCTGCCGCGTGGAGGCGGGTCGTCGCTGGCGGGGCAGGCGGTCGGCGCCGGGTTGGTGATCGACTTTTCGAAGAACCTGGCCCGCATTCTGGAAATCAATGCCGAGGCGCAAACTGTCACCGTCGAACCAGGAATCAATCTCGACCTGCTCAATACGCGACTCAAGGCCAACGGGCTCATGTTCGGCCCCGATCCCTCGTCCGGCAATCGCGCCACGGCGGGCGGGGTGATCGGCAACAACTCTACCGGCGCCCATTCGATCCTCTACGGGATGACGAGCGACAACGTCACCGCCATGCGCATCGCCCTGGTCGAGGGCGGGGTCGTCGACCTCCGGGCGGGATCGGCCGCCGACCTCGCCGCGCTCGCCGCGCTCGATGATCCGCGCGGCCGCTTGCTCGCCGCGCTGCTCGCGTTCCGCGAGCGCAACAGTGAACTGATCGCCCGCGACTTTCCGCGCCACTGGCGGCGCGCGACCGGCTATTCGCTGAATGAGTTGTGCAAACCGGATAGCGAGTTCAATCCGGCCCGTCTCCTCGTCGCCTCCGAGGGCACGCTCGCGACCACGCTGAACGTAACCTTCAAGCTCGTGCCGACGCCGGCGATGACCGCACTCGTTCTGCTCCAGTTCGACGAGCTGGTCGCGGCGATGGCCGCGACGCCGGCCATCCTCGACGTCGAGCCCTCGGCGATCGAGCTGATGGACCGGATGCTGATCAACCTCACCCGTTCGCAACCCGGCTACGCCAGTCAAATCGCCTTTATCCATGGCGATCCGGCCGCGGTCCTCGCGGTCGAGTTCTATGGCGAGAGTGAGCAGGAGCTAGAGCAGAAGTGCGATCGCCTTGAGCAGCAGCTCAAGCGCAAGGACATCCCCCTCAGCGCCGAACCGCAGCGGGTGCTCGACGCGAAGCGGCAGGCCGATGTGTGGTCGGTCCGCAAGGCGGGCCTCGGGCTCTTGATGAGCGTGCGCGGCGACGCCAAACCGATTCCGGTGATCGAGGATGTCTCGGTCCCGGTCGAGCACCTGGCGGAGTACGTGGCGGCGGTCGAGAAGATGGTCGCCGAGCACAACACCACCGCCGCCTACTACGCCCACGCCTCTGCTGGCTGCCTCCACATCCGCCCCTTGCTCAATCTCAAGGAGATCAAGGGCGTCACCGCGATGAAGGAGATGGCGCACGCGGCGGCGGAGCTCGCCCACCGCTTCGGCGGGGTGATGAGCGGCGAGCATGGCGACGGATTGCAGCGCTCCGAGTTGAACGAGCTCATCTTCGGCCCCGAGCTCTATCAGGCGATGCGCGAGTTCAAAGCGATCTTCGACCCGCGGGGGTTGATGAATCCGGGGAAGAAAGTCGACGCCCCGGCGATGACCGAGCATCTGCGCTACGGTCCGACCTATCACCCGGTCGAGATCAAAACCCATCTCGATTTCAGCCGTGAGGGCGGCTTCCTCGGCGCGGTTGAGATGTGCAACGGGGCGGCTGTTTGCCGGAAGCTGAAAGCGGGGACGATGTGCCCCAGCTACATGGCGACCAAAGACGAGCAGGACACCACCCGCGGCCGGGCAAACGCCCTCCGCAACGCCCTCGCCGGCCGCACCTTCACCCGCGAGGACTTCACCTCGCAAGCGACGTACGACGTGCTCGATCTTTGCCTCTCCTGCAAGGCGTGTAAAACCGAATGTCCGTCGAGTGTCGACATGGCGAAGATCAAGACCGAGTTTCTGGCCCAGTATCATGACGCGCATGGCACGCCTATCCGTTCCCGCGTCTTCGGCCACATCCATCTGTTATCGAAGCTGGCGTCGCCATTCGCGCTCTTCGCCAATATCGGCATGCGCACCGGCATGGCACGACCGGCCAAGCGCGCGCTCGGGGTTCACCCCGAGCGAAAGCTGCCGCCCTTCGCCCGCTCTTCGTTTGTGCCGCGCTGGCGCAAGCATGTGCGCAGTCGATTGGGAAGTCCACCGAGCCGGGGCAAGGTCGTCTATTTCCACGACACGTTCACCACCTACAACTACCCGCGCATCGGGTTAGCGGCGGTGTGCTTGCTTGAAGCCGCTGGCTTTCACGTCATCGTCGAAGAGCGACGCGCCTGCTGCGGCCGGCCGATGCTCTCGAAGGGTCTCGTCGGCGACGCACGCAAGGTCGCGCGCAGGAATCTGGCGGTGCTTGCGCCGTATGCGCACGCCGGCATCCCGATCGTCGGCACTGAGCCGAGCTGTATCCTCACCTTGCGCGACGAATATGCCGATCTCCTCCCGGGCAACCCCGACGCGGCCGTCATCGCCACCCAGGTCTTCATGATCGACGAGTTCCTGGCCAAGCTGGCCGCGGCGAACGATCTCGGTATCACCTGGCGCGACGAGCAAGGTCCGGAGGTGCTCTTCCATGGTCACTGTCATCAAAAGGCGCTGATCGGCGTCGGTCCGTCGATGGCGATCTTGAAGGCAGCCGGCTGCAAAGCGACCGAGAGCGGCGCGGGGTGCTGCGGGATGGCGGGCTCATTCGGCTACGAGACGGAGCACTACGACGTTTCCCGCAAGATCGGCGAGGATCGCCTCTTCCCGGCGGTGAACCAGGCGGAAAAGGGGACCGTGATTGCGGTCGCCGGCGTTTCCTGCCGCCAGCAGATCGAGCATTTCACCGGCCGCCGCACGCGCCACATCGCCGAGGTGCTCGCGACCCGGATCAGCCCGGATCATGTGTACCAGGTGAAACGTACGGCTGACGTTGCGCCTGGTCTGGTTCCCGAACCAGAGGCGACCGTCCATGCCGAGCAAACCACCGAAGGCGCGGCGTAGCGCTCGCCCACCCGTCATGCCGCGCCGCCACATCCTCACTCCGAGCCGCCCGCTCGCCATGCCGAGCGCGCCTCCGCCCCGTCATGCCGAGCCCCACCCGATAGTCAGTCCGAGCGGCCCCACCGTCATTCCGAGCTTGTCGAGGAATCCGGCTCGTTCAAAGGAGATGCTTCGGACACGACAAATTCGTCGGCTTCGGGCAGAATGACGGGGTGGAGGCGCGCAGAATGACCGCGGAGGGAGAGTCAACATGACGAAGGAGACTTTGCGCCGAAGAGCGTGAACTCAAGTTTTTCGCATTTCGTAGGTGAGGGCGCCGATGGCTCGGCACGTGCATAGGCAGCTTTTGCCTGGCCGGCCAAGCGCCTCGCCCGGTCTTATCGAAGCGCCGATGGTCCATGAGGAGTGAGGGGTGGGAGTAGAGACGACAACCGCGGAGTTGCCGCTGCACGCCGAGGATCTTGCTTCGCCGGTGTTGCGAGAGCGCACCCGGGCCCGCTGGGTGGGGGATTTCCTCTTCGCCGCCGTGGCGAACGTCATTGTCTTTAATATCCTGTTCCAGCTCTACAAGATGGTCCGGCGAAGCTTCATTCAGCGCGGCGAGCGGATCGGGTTCGAGCATGCCCAGCAGATCATCAACCTCGAAAAGCGAGTGCATCTCTATAAGGAGCTCGACCTGCAACGATGGGTGCTGTCGCTCGATAGCAGCGCGATGACCTTCCTGAGCTACGTCTACTCGGCGTTCATGTGGATCTTCTTTGCCTGCTGTGTGGTTGCGATCGCTTTTAGACCACGTGTCTTTCCGCGCTATCGCCGCGTCTTCATCCTCTCGATGCTGATTGCCCTGCCCTGGTATGCGATCTATCCGCTCGCCCCGCCCCGATTCATGACCGGTGAAGGTTTCATCGATGCGGCCGCCATCTATGGACCGAACGACATCACGAAGACCCCGCTCATCCAAGCGAATCAATATGCCGCGATGCCGAGCATGCACGTCGGGTGGACCACAATCGGCGCGTTCATGCTGGCGATGGCGCTGCCGTGGTACAAGATCGGCTGGATCATCGGCACCCTGCTGGTCGCCTTAATGTGTACGACCGTCATGGCGACCGGGAACCACTGGTGGCTCGATTTCGTCGGCGGCTGGATCGTGATCGCCCTCGCCTTCACCTTCGCCCGCATCCTCCCCGAGTGGGTCGACATTCCGTGGCTGCCGCCGCGGACAAGATGGGCCAGCACGGGGTGACGAAACTCCCGGCGTGTTCCTCGCAAAGCGGAAACGGGTCAATTGGCTTGTCTGGATTCATCCGTGATGCGAACCTTCCCCATGATCGATGTGTAAGCGAGGTGATACGTGGGGGCCGATGCCTCAAGCGTGGCCGTCGGGCCGCATCCCTGGGAAGATCAACAGGATCAAGCGCGGACAGCCGGTCGGCTCCGGCGATTGATCCTTTTTGTTCTCGTCGCCTTCCTGAACATCGCGACGTTCATGGTTTGTTTCCAGCTCTACAAGATTGTCCGCCGAACCTACATCCAGCGGGGGCAACGGGTCGGCTACCACCATGCTGACCAAATCATCCACCTGGAAAAGAAGCTACACCTGTTCTTCGAGATACGGTTGCAACACTGGCTGCTGGACCGACCCGACACCGTGATCATGCTTGTCAACCGGTGGTACAGCTTCTTCATGTGGTCCTTTTTTATCTGCTGCATCGTCGCGATGGCGCGAGCGCCAGAGCAGTATCGCCGTCTCCGCCGTGTATTCCTACTGACCATGGTGATCGCCCTACCTTGGTACGCGATCTATCCCCTCGCGCCGCCTCGATTCATAACTGGCGAGGGGTTCATCGACACTGCGTTGGTCTACGGTCCGCATTACCTCTCCGGCAAAGGCATGATCACGGCGAATAGATACGCCGCCATGCCCAGCATGCACGTCGGCTGGACAACAATTGGCGCCTGCATGCTTGCTGTCTCGTTTAGGCGGAGGTGGATTGGGATCCCGCTTGGCGCGACGCTCCTGACCGCGATGTGTTTGACCGTGATGGTCACCGGTAACCATTGGTTCCTTGACCTCATCGGCGGCTGGCTCATCGTTCTCGCCGCCTTCGGTGTCGAACGCCTCCTCCCCGAGCGCATTGAGTTCCCTTGGTTCCGGCAGCGTGAGAAGCAAAAGATGGGAACTCCTGCCCAGGGCTGAAGGCCCGGGCTACGACAAGACGAAGCCCTTCCAGGGCTGACGACACGACCACGATCTCAATGGTTTTCGGATTGTAGAGGCGTGTGGCGTACGCCCGCCTAGTGACCAGGGCGATTGGCCATGGCGAACCTGGTTCGAATGTGATTTAGGGCGCGCAAGCCGTTCGCCCCTTCAAAGCCGGTGCGGGTCGCCGCTCCAGTCGGTTGAAACCGACTTGCATCCTTGAGCAGGGAAGGGTCTTTTCCATTCCCGGGTGAAGATTAATCCCGGCTTGAGACGAAATAGCACCAACAGCCTGTAGAACATCGATGTGTATCCGCGCACCATCCGAGTGCTGGATGCCGCCGGCTTTGCGCTGGCGACGGTGCTCGTGCTGGCTGCCATTGATCTCGAAAGCATTTGAAGTCATTGCTCGGGATTTCCGCATCAAAAATGAGGCCTGCCGGGTTAATTCTCTCGTCAATTGTTATGTACTTTCTTCATTGCGCGAACGAAAACCTCTACATCCTTCGTATTTCCTTCACACCATCACCTATTGACGTACTGTCAACCTCGTGATACTTATAGATGCAGGCGCAACGCGACCGCGCGGTCCGTGCGCCGTTTGATTGGACGTCAACCTCATATGCCGGGTCACCGGCTGGACTGACGAAATGAACGCGATCTTCACTGCAACGGGAAAGGAGGCGTGACGATGTTCGTGCTCACTTACGATCCGAGTCTATGTGCAATTCGACATTACATCGTCATCGTTCCGCCCGGGGAGATTGCGATACCTGTGCCCGACGCATAAGCGTCCGCATCACGGCAAAGGTTCGTTAGTCACCCGGGTCGACCACCGACCCGGGTTCTTTTTTTCCCGGATCACTTCTCGATTGAGGCGGGGCGCCCCGCTCAGGTCATCGTCTAACCGCGAGTGCTTTCTTCGTCGCTTGGCCGGCGACGCCGCAGGCACACATGTAATCGGATGAAAGGGGGCACCGGATCACACGATGGACTTGCAACTCATGGAAACCGCCGGCCTCACCCCCGGCACCCGGAACAGCGTCGAAGACGGTGTTCGCCACCAAGTAGAGACCGGCCGCGAGACGGCCGAACTGATGGAAGGACAGACCGGAAATGAATGTGCTGAACTCGATCCACGTTGATCAGATGGTTCGCGTCATCCGCGAGGAACAGGAGCGCGAAAACGCGCGCCGCGAACAGCTCGCGAATCTGGAGCTGGAAGGCATCGTCGCAAAGTCGCGCCGTGTCATAGGCGCGTCGTTCATCGGCGCGGGCAAGCTGATCCAGGGTCAGCGGGAGGTCGAAATCGATCTCGATTTCGGTCCGACCCCTGACATTCCTCTGAACCTCGCGCGCTAAGATGAGTCGATCGCAATCCCGCATCGACCCTCGCCTGGCGAACAACCTTCACCCAGCGCTCACGCGCTACCCTCTCCCTTCGTGAAAAGGGAGAGGGGCTGGGGGTGAGCGCTGTTCTGGAGGGGCCTTGGCTCGAAACGAGAGACGCCACTCGCCTGCACGATCGAGCCCTGGAAGGGCTTCGTCTGTCGTAGCCTTCCCTCTGGGTGATTTCAGGGCCCTCAGCCCCTCGTGACATGACAACAGATCGCAGCCTTTTTCACCCTTCGATATCCGGGTGGCGGCGATGCCAGTCGGTCCGCGCTTGATACGCCGCGGCGGCCGCAATTACCCGCGACTCCTCGAAGGCACGGCCCATGAACTCGAGTCCGGTCGGCAGGGCGCGTTCGCCGAAGCCGTTCGGCACGGAGATCGCCGGCAGTCCGCAGAGGTTGCCGATCGCACCGAGTGACGCGGTTGGATCGCGCACGAAATGCTCGTCGAAGCGCTCCGCGATGCCGCTGGCGACGGTGGGCAGGGTCGGCGCCACAATCGCATCGAACCCCGCGAGCAACGTATCCATTTCCCGGCTCGCCACGCGGCGCACGCGCAACGCCCGCAGGTATTCCACCGCCGTGATCGTCAAGCCATCGACCCGGCCAACGCGATCCTCCGGCGCGGTGAGACCCAATGGACCGCCCTCGTCGATGAACTCCTCGAACGCCGCTGCGGCCTCGACGCCGACGATCAGGCTTGCCGCCGCATCGTAGGGCAGCGTCCGCATCGTCACCTCTTCCAGATCGGCAAACTCCGCAAGCACGCCCAGCGCCGCCTCAAAATTGGCGCGGACATCGGGGCGCACCGCCTCGACTGATCCCTTGAGGATGCCGAACCGAAACCGCGCAGGCGCTTCACCACTTGATGGGAATCTGGTGCCGGCAAAGGTGGTCACATCGGCCGGATCGGGACCGGCCATCGCGGCGAGAACCGTCGCGCAGTCCTCGGCGGTGCGGGCGAGGGGGCCGATCTTGTCCAATGTCCAGCACAACGCCATCGCGCCCCGGCGGCTGACCCGGCCATAGGTCGGACGGAGACCTGAGACGCCGTTATACGCAGCCGGGACCGTGATCGAACCCCACGTCTCGGTGCCGATCGCGAACGGCACCGCGCCCGCGCCCACGACCGCGCCGGACCCGCTCGACGACCCGCCTGCCCACGCTTCGGCATCCCAGGCGTTTTTGCCGGGACCGGTCAGGGCGGCGTTCGGCTGTTCGTAGCCGAACCCACCAGCCAGCTCGACCATCGCCAGCTTCGCGACCAGCACCGCCCCCGCCTCGCGCAACCGCACGATCACTGCCGCGTTGCGGTCAACGATTTGGTTTTGCAAGGGAGCTGCGCCCCAGGTCGTCGGAATCCCTGCCGTGGCGAGGAGATCTTTCGCGCCGTAGGGGATGCCGTGCAGCGGTCCGCGGTCGATGCCGGCGGCGAGCTCGTCTTCCGCCTGCCGAGCTTGGGCAAGGGCCAACTCGCTGGTCAACGTGACCACCGCGTTCAACGGCGTGCCGACTTGCTCCAGCCGTTCGAGGAAATGCTCGGTCAATTCGGTCGGCGAGATTTGTCCGGAACGGAGCATCCGCCCCAGCTCGGCGACCGTGGCGAAGGAAATCCCCTCGGCCACGCTCACCTGCCGCCCCAAGCGGGATCGTCCGCGCGATAGGGCACGAACACGATCTCCGGCTCGTCGCTGTTGCCCAGCGGCACCGCGCGCAAGGCGTCGCCGCACTTCGTCATGCCCAGGATGTTCTCGCGAATCGCGTCCCACTGCGCCTGATCGAAGCGATCGCCAAACCGCGCCTTCGCCAGCGCCAGTTTCGCATCGACGATCCGCTCCCGGCGCTCGTCCGCTGCTTGCTCGTCCACCAATCTCCTCCCTGCATCGCATCGTTAACGGCTGAAGCATATACGGGCGACGGTTTGGGCAGGGATGGCCGAAACACTCACGACGCCCCAACAACCCTCAGCCCCAAGCGGGCTTAGAGGGCAACTACTTGTCCGACGGGAGCGGGCAGCGGTGCTGTCTCGGTTCGTGCCTCTCTCGTTCCCTCGCCCTGCGCACCGGGGAGAGGGTGGCCGAAGGCCGGGTGAGGGTTGTGTCGGGTGAGGGTTGTTTGGAGTTTCCAACCCCGGGAGAGGACGAGTAAGCCCAGCGTTCTCGGCGGAGCGCTCGGCAACCTAGGTTCGGACGCGGCTGCGCCGCGATCCCGGCGCGCAAAGCCCCGGGCTCATCCAGACGAAGCCTCTCCGAGGCTGAAAAGCGTGGAGGCTAACCGGCTGCTCCATCCGTCTCAGTCGGCTTGAACCGCCTTCCGTGGGTGAGTGGGAAGGGCATCATTGATTCCCGGGCACGCGCTTCGCCCTCACACTTCATCGACTTCACTTGTCCCGGTGAAGCCGTCTGGCAATTTCGCGTGCACCGTGATTCCCTTCGGAGCCGATATGCGGAGGCGCATCGTGTGCGCCTCCGGGTCGAGTGACCAAGCAACGTCGACAGTTCCCTCGCGCGGGAGGGGAACGCTGCCGGTCGCCCAGGTCAGATCGCATGGTATCGGTTCGACCGCGACTTCCGTCCAGCCGGGGGTGAGCGGGCGCACGCCGAGCACGTGCGCGCCAAGAAAATAGACCGGTCCGGCCGACCAGGCGTGACAGTGGCTGCGGCTCGGAAAAGCGGGATTGGCGCGGTTGATGGTCGTGTTGGCGTACATCTCCCAACAGGTCGTCGCGCCCCGCGCCAGCATCCCGCCGTAATGCGCGCGCATGTCCGCCAGGGCCACATCGAACCGCCCGGCTTTGGCCAGCGCCTCGTAATGGAAAAAGGACATAAACGGGCTGCCAATCGGCACGAAGCCGGCCGCCGGCTCGGTAAAGAGTTCTTCCACGCGCGCGGCCCGTTCCCCTTTGGCCACACCACAGTGGTACGCGGTGACCTGGGTCGGGACGCTGAAGATGGTCGAGCGGCGCCCGTCGACATGGATCGTATCCAAATACGCGCCCTGCTCGTCCGACCAGAGATGCTGGTTGATCGCGCCCCGGAGTTCATCGGCTGCCGTCTGGAAGCGACCCGACGTTTGGCCCGTTGCGATCTCCTCGAGTTGGGAGGCCGCACGCAGGGCGGCGACGAGGAAGCAGTTCTGATGCGTCACCACGCCGTCGTTCGGTTGATCCATGGGTGCCCAATCGAGCAGATTCCAAGCGGCGATTGCGAGCAAACCGTCGTCGTTGCGACAGGCGAGAAACTGGTCGAGCGCGGAGGCGACATCTGGCCATATCTCGCGCGCGAACTCGGCATCCCCAGTTCTTTGGAAGTGTTCGAAACACGCAATCACCCACAGAAAGGTCCAATTTGGGAGCACGACGACCCAGCCGCTGGGAACCTGCGAGTTGTAGAAGGGCGTCTGCGCCCCGGACCCAGGCACGAGCTTGAGGCAGCGCCTCGTTAACGCCTCCGCGCCGAACGCGTAGTCACTGACCAGGGCTTCGTTGCGGCTATCGCCGACCCAGAACGTTTGCTCGTAGGCAGGGCAATCGACGAAGGTGTCTTCCATGCAGAGTCGCGTCGTGTGCTGGCTGATCTCCCAGATCTGGTCGAGCAGCGGATCGGAGCAGCGGAATCTGCCGACCTCGGCGATGGGAAAGTTGCTTTGGAAGACAGCAATCTCGTGGAAACGGACCGGACCGGATGCCTCGCGGACCGCAACCGCCAGGTACCGAAATCCGCGCCGGACGACCGACGTGTACTGCTGCCGGCCTTGGCGGCAGGTGTAGCGCAGCGTGTTGTCGAGACAGAAGGTGTCCTGCCGCCAGCCCTCCGTTTCGTCCTCGTACTCATACCCGTAAAGGTCGATGACCGTTCCCGCCGGCGCCTCGACCTCGAAGGTCAAGTATCCCGAGTACTCACGGCCAAAGTCGACGACAAACTCGGTTTGCTCGCTATCGACCAGCGGCACATCCACGGGGATGCCAGCGGCAACGCCGTGTAGCGCGACCGGAACCGGCAGCTTGGTGCGCGAGCTTGTCCACGCGAATCGAGCAAACACGTCGTCGGGCGCAACGAGCTGGGGAGGAATTGCCCGGACCTGATCGCCAAACAGCGCGAGGTCGTCAGGCGAGGCGACAGTCGATGCCGCGTGGAACCCCTCCCTATCGTCGGGCTCCTTCTCGAGAGCAAGGGCGGCGGCGTCGGCCCACTCCGACACGTCCATGGCAAACGGACCGATTGCCACGAAAGGGGATTGCTCCGTCATTCCGAGCGAAGTCGAGGAATCTGCCTCTCCGAGTGGCGAGTGGAGCGAAATTGGAATCGGCGCGTCGACGCCCATCTGAAATCCGAGGCCGAAATCCTTCCCCGCGAACTGGAACACGAGCCAGTTGTCGCCCGCGACAACGTCGATTTGAAGAAAGCGTTGCGGGGGCGATCCAGTAAGCTCAGCGACCCTGAAGCGCCGGCCGTTCACCGCGATCGCTTTCAGCGGAACCGTCCAGGCATCCTGAACCCCGATCGTCACGCGCGTTGGCGCTGCCATGCGGAGCAGAGTGGCGACGCAACCCGCGTAGACGGAAGGGGTGGAGTTGTCTTCCTTGTCCGGCAGGAACTGAGCGCGTAGATCAATCACGGAGGTGATAGAAACCGGCTTGATCCGGTGCAGGGACGCGACCCGGGTCGGTTGCACCCGTTCCTCGGTCAACGGGGGAATGTCGCGCGGAACGACCTCGGTCCATAGGGCGATGCCGACCGGACCCAGTTCTGTCGCCTCCGGCCAGCTGGAGTCGTCGAACGCCGCCTCGCGCCAATCGCCGCCGCACGCGCGGGCATCGAACCGCTCGGCGAAACCCTGTTGCACAGAAATGCGCGGAGCGCGCGAGTCATAGCCTGGATGCGCAATTGTCCGCCATGACGCGTCGGTCGCGATGACCTTTCCCTGAATGTCGAGCTGGGCGAGGAGCCCGCCTCTTCCTCTTATATAGGCGAAGGTCGAGACGCCGAAATGAAGCACGAGCACGGCCAGGATGTTCGCGCCCGGGCGCAGGAGATACCCGACTTCGTAGGTGTCGTACATCTGGCGCGACGGCCACGAGCGCGCCGGACCGCGGCCAACCAACTGCCCGTTCAACCAGGCGACGTAGCGTGCATCCGCCGTGATCGCGAGCGCCGCGCTCCTCGCCCCATCGCTCGGCAGGTCAAACGACCGGCGAAAGCATTGCCAGCGATTGCGCGGACTCGCCTCGCCCGCATCCCAAATCCACCTCGCCCGCCACTCCACGCGTCGCTCCTACCCGGATATTCACCCTTTGAGCCCGCTCGCGAAACCCCGAATGATGTAGCGCTGGAGCAGGAAGTAGATGGCCAGAATCGGCGCGATGGCGATCACCAGACCTGCGAAAACGAGCTCCCATCGAGAAACATATTGTCCGACAAAGGTCGAAACCGCGACGGGAAGCGTTTCCCGGCCGCTACCGCTCAAATAGAGAAGGGGCGTCAGGAAATCGTTCCAGACCGTGAGCGCGTTCAGAATGAAAACTGTGCCGGTAATCGGCCGAAGCAGCGGAAACACGATCTGTGCGAATGCCTGCAGCGGCGTAGCGCCGTCGAGGAGCGCTGCTTCCTCGTAGTCGCGCGGCATTGCCCGCAGAAACCCCGTGTAGAGAAAGATCGTGAAGGGGAGCAGCGTGCCAGCATAGAGTCCGATCATCGCCCAATAGGTGCCGAGGAGGTTGAGATCACGCACCAGCTGATAAAGCGGAATGAGGGCGAGCTGGAATGGCAGAACCAGACCGAGAAGGAACAGCAAGTACATGCCGTATCCGAGCCGGTCGTTCCGCCTGGCGATGGCGTATGAAGCCAGCGAGCCGAGAACAATGACGATGACGACGCTGCTGACCGCGATAAACGTGCTACTAAATAATGCATGACCTAACGAGGCCGACGACCAGGCGGTTTCGTAGTTGCCAAGGTGGAGTTTGGTCGGAAGACTCAGCGGCGACCTGCGCACCTCCGATCGCTGCTTGAATGAAATAACGACCAGGACATAGAGCGGAAAGAGGAACGCCGCGGCCGCGGCTACCAGAGCAAGCTCAAGCAGCAGATTCGCCGGCCCGTACCGTCTCCTGCTCATGCTTCCATCTCCCGTCGTCGCAACAAGCTCAACTGAAAGAGCGCGACCGCCGCGACGATCATGGCGAGCATGAGCGCAATTGCAGTCGAGTAGCCGAACCGCCCGAATTCGAATGCTTGCTTGTAGATAATCGTCGACATGGTTTCAGTGGCGTAGCCGGGCCCACCCTTTGTCATGACGTAGATCTGGTCAAATAACTTAAGCCCACCGATGATCGAAAGGAGAAGGTTGATTGTGGTCGCCGGCGCGATCAACGGCCACGAGATATTCCAGAAGCGGCGGATCGCGCCGGCGCCATCAAGCTCGGCGGCCTCGTAGAGCTCTTCGGGAACGTTCTGTAGACCGGCCACAAAGATGACCATCGAGTAACCGGCGTATTGCCAAATGACGACACCGGCGATCGCCCACAGTGCCAGCGACGTCTCACCGAGCCAGCCGCGTTGAAGTTGCTCCAGTCCCAGTTTGCCGAGGACGGTATTGAGCGCACCGCGCGTGCCGTAGACGTACTGCCAGAGGTAGGCGATCACTGCCGGCGTGAGCAACGCCGGCGCGAAGAAGATGGTCCGCAGCAGGTTCTTGCTCTTGATATTGGCAGTCAGCCCCAGCGCGAGCAAAAGACCGATCGCGTTCTGCACGATGGTGATAGTGACAGCCAGGAGAAGCGTGTTGCGGAGCGAGGCGACCGCTTCCTCGTCATGAACGAAGGTGTGAAAGTTCTTCAGACCGACATACGACCACGTTTGCGCGAGACCGTCCCAATTGGTGAAGGCGTAAAAGGCCCCGGCTATTGATGGATAGAGCACGACAGCGCCGTACGCGAGGAGGGCGGGAAGCAGAAGCAGCGGGCTGACCCGCAGCCCTGCCCCTCCTCGCCCGAGTCGATGCCGGACCGCGACGGGCTTTCCAGCCACATTGCCCAAATCGGCGGCTCGACCGCTCACGACCCCTCTCCCACCGTCATTCCGAGCCCTTTCATCGTCATTCCGAGCTTGTCGAGGAATCTAATGCCTCTCGACGAACGAGATCCCTCGACTTCGCTCGGGATGACAGTAGGATGGGCGCTCGGGATGACCTCTAGCTGCTTGGCCCCTTCTTGTAGGCCTCGTCCATCTTCGCCAACAATTCGTCGATGGTCGTCTCGCCAGCGAAGAGCTGCTGAATTCCTTTCAAGTGCGCCTGCTGCACATCGGCATTCGGCCAGAGCTGGTCCATGAATGGGACGGCGCGGCCGGCCGCGATATAGGCCGTCATCCGCTGCATTTCGGGCGGGATCTCAGGTTCTGCACCCGAGACGGCCGGCAGCACGCCGCTGGCCTTGGCGAAGGCGTTTTGCGCGTCCTGCCCCGCCCAGAACTGGACGTACTTCTTCGCCGCATCGAGGTTCTCACTCTTGACGTTGACGCCCCAGCCAACACCGGCGGCGGCGGGAATCCAGACCTTTTCGGGATCGTCGGAGCCTGGCAACGCGAACATGTCGAAGTTGCCCGGTTCGCCCGCGGACACGAGATTCGGCAGGATAGCGCCGACCTGAACCAGCATCGCCGCATCTCCGCTGCCGAGAAGATCGTACGTTTCATCGACCGTGGTCCCGTTCGGATTGTCGTTGAAATACCCGCGCTGGTTGAGATCCATGTACTTCTCGAGCGCCTCTTTCCACCCGGAGCCGGCAAAGGTCACCGTGCCTGCCTGCATCTCGGCGTCAAATTTCGGATCCGAGCTGTAGACGATTGAGGGCACGAGTGCGTAGGTGATGAGTTGCGTGACCCAGTCGGTCTGCAAACCAAGCGCCAGTGGGATTTTGTCGGCGGCTTTAACCGTGTCGCAAAGCGCGAGAAACTTAGCCCAGGTCGTCGGCAGCTGACCGCCCGGCGTAGGAGTGCCAGCAGGCGGGGCGGCGGTATCAATTTCGATATCCGCGAACACTTTCTTGTTGTAAAAGACCCCGATCGGGAGCTGAATGAGCGGCAACATGAGTTGCTTACCGTCGACCTGCGTCATACCCTTCAGACCACCAGGAACCTGGCTTGCCCAGGGTTCGCCGGAAAGATCGGCGAGATATCCTGACGGCGCAATCACATCCAGGGCCATCACATTGCCGCCGCCCGGCCAGACGCCGAAGATATCAGGCGCTGTGCCGGAGGCGAGTTGCGTCCGCAGCGTGGACTGGAGCTGCTCGGTCGGGGCATAGGATCCGTCGACCTCGATATTTGGGTTGGCCTCCTCGAACGTTTTGTTGAGCTCCTCGACCAAGTCTTTCTGATCGGCGACGTAGGCGATCTTCAGCGTCACGCTTTCCTGGGCGGACACCGTGCGGATTCCGGTCTTCGCTAGGGTGGCGACGCCTGCGCCTACGCCCGCATACTTCAACACTTCGCGACGGCTGAGTTCACTTCCACACCGCTGGGTGGTCGTCCTGCGTTCGTTCACCGCCTGTCCTCCTCCCCATCATTGGGGCAAACACATACCTGGGCTCGACTAGATCGCCAAGCCGAGATCCGAACGGAACCTTGTCCGGTTGAAACCGGTCTAATCGGATCTGTGTGAAGGTTTCGCTCTCTGGCTGCGCTCCCGGGATGGCTCCATCACCACCTCCAATGCTTCCGGCACCGGACCGGTCGAGGCCCGGATGACCAATTCGTGTCCCATCTCGCACACCGCCTCCGACCGGTCCTCTGGATCGATGAGATGACGGAGGAGACCGAGCCCTGCCGCGCAGACCGCCTCATAGGGGGCGCGGAGTGTGGTCAGAGGCGGATCGGTATAGGCCGCTTCCCAAACGTCGTCACAACCGACGACCGAGACGTCGGCGGGAACATTGAACCCCCATTCCCGTAGCGCACGCAAGACGCCCAACGCCACCATGTCGGAGGAGGCCAACACGGCCGTTGGCCGGTAACCCTCCGCGAGCATTTCCATCGTTGTTTCATACCCGCCGTGGGGCTTCGGCGCGCCAGATTGCAAGTCCGGATGGGTACGCACAACCGCAGACCCGGTGGGCAGGTGCCCAGCCGCTCCCCGGAAACCGGCGATGCGTTCGCGCACGCTCACCAACCCGGGCGACTCAGTGATATAGGCGAATGTTCTGTGTCCGAGACCAAGCAGGTGATCGACCGCGGCCCGAGTTGCCTGCTCGTATGTCGTCGCCCCGGGAGCGAAGCGCAATGTACGGACATGTTCGGGAAGTGCAACGGGCGGCATCGTTGGATTGGGTAACGTGATGACAGTCGGTAGCCGCGCGTCTCGTAGGAACTCAAGCGCGTCGCGATCGACCCACTCGGTAAACCAGACAAGGCCGTCGACCCGGTGAGCCACGAAGGCGCGCAAATTGGCCAGCGCAATCTCGGGATCGTCATCGTGACTCGACACAATCGGCAGGAGACCGTCCGCATGGGTGACCGCTTGCATGTGTCGCGCATATTCCGCGAAGTGTGGGTTGAGGATGTCGGGGACGAGGAGCGCCACTAATCCAGTCGAGCTCCCGCGCAGACCGCGTGCGACCGGACTGGGGTGGTAATTCAGCCGCCGGGCAACCTCCCGGACCGCTTCCCGAGTTGCGGCGCTCACATCCGGATGATTATTCATCGCCCGTGACACGGTCTTGACTGAGACGCCCGCCTCGCGCGCGACGTCGTGAATCGTCACGCTCATACCGCTCCCCAAGAATGCGTCCCGTCTAACGTTGCCGACAACGTTTTACACTCGGTGTCAGGAGGGTTATATGCCTGGCATGCGTACTTGTCAATAGGCGGAAATCTGCCGACCCCGCTCTCCGTCATATCAAGCTTGCCAAGGCGCCTGTTCTTTCCGAAACGCCGCTGGGCCACGACAGAGCTCTCGACCTCGCTTGGAAGGACTGGAGCCAAGGCGCTTAGGATGAGAATGAGTGTCGATTTTCGCCGTTCCCAAACGACTAGGTTATGAAGGCGGGCAGCGGAGCCTACCCGGATAGGCGGGTTGACACCTAAGGAAATCGTAACTAGGATGGTTACAGTTTTGGACGGTTCGTTGAAGGAGGGTCATGCACGTCAATTCGCGGTTCGCGGTCGCTGTTTATGCGCTCGGCTTGACGCTGATTGCCAAGGCCGAGGCCAAAGGTGAGGCGGTCACCTCGGAGCGACTCGCGAGCATCGTCAACACCAATCCGGTCGTTGTCCGCCGAGTCCTCGGCGCCCTCCGGGAAGCGGGACTCGTCACGTCCCAACCCGGGCCTGGTGGCGGCTGGAAACTCACCCGCGATGCGGGCTCGATCACATTGTGCGATGTGTATCGAGCCGTTGAAGGGGAACCGACGTTTTCGCTTCCCCATCGCACCCCGAGCGAGGGATGTCCATTCGGTAACCGGTTGCCGGAAGTGCTCGAAGCGTGCTTCCGCGAGGCCGAGGCAGCGATGGAACACCGGCTCTCCCAGGTGACGATTGCCGACGTGCTCGACGCCGTGCGCGGCGGAAGGCTCTTCTGGGAAACGAGCGGCGAATTCGGCACGACTGCACAGAACAGTTCGGCCGTTTCAATCTCACGATAACCAGTTTTCGGCGTCTTACTCGTACGCTGGAGAGAGGGGACCCTCCTCCAGTGATTTGGTGGAATGTGCGGCTTTTTCATCGTGCCGGGTCTTTGGAACCGGGATCGATTTGTAATTTGGGGATGAAGACATGTCGTTTTCCTCTCGTTTAGCGGGTCGGGTGACGGACGATAACGTCAAGTGGTTTACCCTCGCCGCCGCCTGCTTCGGGCTCTTCATGGCGATCCTCGACAACCTCGTCGTCAACGTCGCGTTGCCGACGATCTCGAGAGATCTCGACGCGAAGGCGACCCAGCTCCAATGGATCGTTTCCGCCTACACGCTCGTGTTTGCCTCGCTGCAGATTACGGCCGGCGGTCTCGGCGACCGCTTCGGCCGCAAACGCTTTTTCATGATCGGCCTCGTGATCTTTACCGCGACCTCCTTCATGGCGGCGCTTTCGCAAAACATCGAAATGCTGCTCATCGCCCGTGCATTACAGGGTGTCGGCGCGGCCTTCATCATGCCGTTGTCACTGTCGCTGATCTCGGCCGCCTTCCCGCCGGAGGAACGGAGCCGGGCAATCGGGATTTGGGCGTCGGTGTCGGTTTCCAGCATTGCGCTCGGTCCCATCGTTGGCGGCGCGCTCGTCGAATATGCCTCGTGGCCATGGGTCTTCCTGATCAACGTGCCCATCGGCATCGGCGCGTTCATCGTCACCTCGGCGGTTGTCCGGGAATCGCGCGACACCAGCGGCACGGTCGCGACCGACGTGCCGGGAACGGTCTTGATTACGCTCGCCGTCGCCAGCCTGACCTGGGGGTTGATCGAGGCAGGCAATCGCGGTTGGACCGATAGCTGGATCCTCGCCTCATTCGTGGCGGCCGCCGTCTTCACCGTGGCGTTCATCCGGGTTGAAATGACGACCGAGCGGCCGATGATCCCGTTGCGCTTCTTCAAATCGCGCACGTTTACGGGCGCCAATATCGATGCCTTCCTGATCGCATTCTTGATCACCGGGGTCGGCTTCTTTATGACCCTCTACCAGCAGAACATCCACGGTTTCTCGCCGGTGCGGACTGGTCTCGCCCTGCTGCCGATGGTGCTGGTCATGATGGTCGGCTCGCCGATTTCCGGCACCCTGACGGCGAAACTTGGCCCGCGCCGGTTGATCTCGGCCGGCATGTTTGTGACCGGTCTCGGCATGTTCCTCTTCCTGCGGAGCGATGTCCACGCGACGTATCTGGATATCCTGCCAGCCTTCCTCGTGCTCGGTCTGGGTATGTCCTTCATCTGGACGCCAATGACGACAGCGGTGCTGAACAGCGTCGAAACGGAGAAGAGCGGCGTCGCCTCGGCGATCAATGGCGCGATCCGCGAGATCGGCACCGCGGTCGGCATCGCCCTGCTCGGGACGATCATGAACCGGACCTATCAATCAGACTTCGGAAGCTCAGCTGAGGTCCAGGCAATCAAGAACGACCCCTCGCAGTCGGCGCTGCGTCCGGTCATCGATGCCGTTGGCCACGGGTACAACCTGGCTGGAGGCGTGATCAAGGATCCTCACGTCTTCCCCGGCATCGACAAGCTTGGTCCTGGCGTCGATCGTATCGTCGAACTGAGCGGGCAATCGTTCATTGCCGGCATGGACGCCGCGGTCATCTTCTCCGCGATCGGCATCATCGCCGGCAGCCTGCTCTCCTACTTTTTGATCGAGGACGAAGTCGTCTCGCGGGTTCCGGAAAGCTTCCCGATCCGAGAGACGCCTGAGCTGGCGCCGGGCGACTAATCGATCGAGTTTCCCTTCCGCACGCGGAGCCGGGGGCAGGCAGCGCCTGC
>JBJMMD010000005.1:0-2929 GCA_045804965.1 Thermomicrobiales bacterium
TCCCCCCACCCCCCCCCCCGCGACCGATGACGGGGCGGAATGACGCTCAGATCCGCCGTACGCGAAGGAGAAGACATTATGTACATCGGCGGTGGGTTGCTCGCTTTGATTCTGATCATCATCCTGTTGATCATTCTCCTCTAACCATCCAGGCGCGGTCGCCAGAGAACCGGCGTTTGCGCCCCGTCGCCCGGTGAAAACGCCAAACTAATAGCGCACGACCTCGACCGGGTTTCCGCTCGAGGTCGCAGGGGTCTGTGTTGCGCTCTGGAGTTAACAATGCAGGCGAATTGGTTGGCCTATCGGGTGTGCTATTGCTGGATGACCATCGTCGGCAACACCGCCGCACCTGGTTAGCTGGTTCGCAGGAAGGAGGAACATAGACATGGAGGAGGTTAAGCTGTCGCCTCGGCAGATCGACGACTATATCGAAAGTGCTGGTGCCGAGGCGATCGCGGAACTCAAACGGTTGGCTGCTCCGCTTCGCGGAATACGGGTGTTGCACTTGAATGCGACGCCCAACGGCGGCGGCGTCGCCGAGATCCTCCGCTCGGCGGTGCCCCTCTTGCGGGGACTCGGACTCGGCGCCACGTGGCAGACTTTGGTGGCCGAGCCGCCTTTCTTCACTGTGACGAAGACGATCCATAACGCACTTCAGGGCGCGGACTGCGGGCTGACAGAGGGTGATCAGGCGTGTTACGTCGACTGGCAGCAACGCAACGCCGAGCGTCTTGCCCGCGATTTCGATGTCGTCGTGGTCCACGATCCGCAGCCGCTGGGGCTGTTGCAGGCCGCAGGCAAGGGCCGTCAGCGCTGGATCTGGCGGCTGCACATTGACTCCTCGCGGCCCAACCCAGCCGTTTGGTCGGTCTTGCGACCATACACGGCGGGCTACGACGCGGCGGTCTTCACATTGGAGGCGTTCGTACCGCGGGGATTTCCTGCCGACTTAGTTCGGATTAGCCCGCCGGCGATCGATCCCTTGTCGCCGAAGAACCTTCCGCAGCCCCACGCGCGTGCGCTCGCGACCCTCGTACGGCTAGGTATCGACCCTGGCCGGCCGTTGATTGCTCAGGTCGCTCGCTTCGATCCTTGGAAGGATCCGACCGGCGTCATCGACGCCTATCGCGCGGTCCGGCAATCGGTCCCGGGGCTCCAGCTCGCCCTCCTCGGCGTCATCGAGGCGCAAGACGATCCGCAAGCCATCGGAATGGCCAACGAGGTCCGCACACACGCGGCCGGCGACCCGGATATCCACCTCTATATCGATCCTAAGCAGGTCGGCCCGGAGGAGGTCGCCGCCGTTCAGCAGACGGCGCAGGTGATCTTTCAGAAGAGCCTGCGCGAAGGGTTCGGGCTCACGGTAGCTGAAGCGCTGTGGAAGGCGACGCCGGTCATCGGTGGCCGAACCGGTGGTATTCCCCTGCAATTGGCGGACGGCATCGGGGGTTTCCTTGTCAAGACCGTGGACGAGGCCGCCGAGCGGACTCGCTGGCTCCTGGACCACCCGCCCGAAGCGCGCCAAATCGCGGTGCGCGGGCGCGATCACGTCCGCGAGCGGTTCCTGATCACTCGCCTCCTCGCCGACGAGCTCCGGCTCTACGCGGACGTAATGGGTCTGCGATCACTGGACAGTTTTGCCGCGGCTGACTGAGGTCGGTAGGGGCATGGGAACCGCCGGAGCAAACGAGCGGGAAGGTTAACGCTCATGGCGCCTATGTCGGTTTGCATCTTGTTGGTGGCCGTGCGTTTTCCGTGTCTTATGAGCCAAGTCGAGACTCAGTGTTCTGCTGGACGATTCTAGAGACGCAAGGCATGGCTGGTCCGGCGGTCGGCGCAATCCATGCGCCGACCCTCATTCGGCCAGGGATCGACCCCTTCGCGGGGACTGGCTAGCGCCAATCGGCACTTTGCCCTCGTCACCTCAGCACTGTGCACGGAAATTGCATATGCAGGGCAATTGCACGACGAGACGTGCGATCCAGTCAAGCCTGCAGCGGTGGCGGCCGCGATTGCCCAGCGGAGGAAGTCCGGATGAGCACGCCGACACTGAACGATCCGGTCGCCCGGGCCGCGACCGCGGTAGACGAAGCAGCGCGTCACGTGATTGCCCTCAACCGCCGCCTGGCCGCGGGCGATGCCATGGTCACCGGAGAGGAGCTGGCACGCGCGGAAGCGGAGCTTCGCGTCGCCCAACGGCGGTTCGCGGTTGCTGAGGGCGAAGCCGCCGCGCTCGCTGACCACGCGCGGCAGAAGGAGATCGCCACGATCCGCCGCATGTTAGCGACGGTCCTCGCGCCGACTATCTTGGCAGAGGAGCGCACGAAGCTGACGGCCGCGATCGACGCGTGGTTCGGCTTCTGCGCTCACTACGATCAAACCCTCATGAATGTGTTTGACGCTCTGAGCCGTGACGGCTTCGAGGCCGAGTTCTCCGAGCTGCTGATTGCCGAGGGCGTGCACTACCGGCTGGCACCAGCGCACTCCGCGATTGAGGAGGCGACTGCAGCGGCGGTGCGCGCCCATTATGGCCGACAAGCCCCGCTCGATCTGCTTCAGGTCCCGGAGGGGGCAGACCATCACCAGGTGGCCTGAGACCCGATTCTCGCGCTGGCACTCCGCTTGCATAAGCGCTTAATGGACTCGGCATTCGTGGTCGCGGGTGCGGCTCGCGGCCGAGCAACCGATCAGTGACTGGGGGTATTGAGTTCCTTCTTCGCCAGATGGATATGGATCGATTCGGATCCAGAAACTCACGCGCCCCAAGTATCATGAAGGAGAGAGTGGAATGAAGTTGCGACTGACATCACTGGCGCTGCTCGTGGCGCTGCTCGGCGCGTTTGTGCTCGCGCCAATGAGCGCGAGGGCGCAGCCGCAGACCACCGCAGCGGTGCCAATTCCCATAACTGGCACCTTCCCAGATTTGTTG
>JBJMMD010000006.1:0-112075 GCA_045804965.1 Thermomicrobiales bacterium
TCCACCCGCGGCGGCCGGTGGTCTCACGATCGAGCTGCAGGACATTCTGTTCGCCCCGAGTAGCTTCAGCCTCCCGGCAAACACCGCGACGAAGGTGAGCTTGAAGAACACCGGGGCGGCGCCGCACAACTTCTCGATCGACGACCTCAAGCTCAGCCAGGATGTGGCGCCGGGGCAGACGGTGGAGCTCACGATCACGGCTCCCGCCGGCCAATACCAGTACTACTGCAACGTCGATGCCCACAAAGCCGCCGGTATGGTCGGGACTTTAACTGTGAAATAGCGCCGCTCTTGCGGCGGCATCGAATTTGAGATATCAGCGCTTCAGGTAGCTGGGAACGAATGATTCCGGCGGTCTGAGGCGCTCCCCTCTGCTCGCATCGAGCGCCTCAGTGCATGGGCAACGAAGGAGTTCACGATGAACACCGAACCCGCTCGGTCTGAATTAATGAGTCTTGACGAGCTCCGGCAAGCAATCGAAGGCATCGCCGCGATCCACGGCAACGACCTTGAAATCCTCGATGAGACAGGTTTCCGCGGCGATCTGATCGACCGCTTGGTCTATACCGCGGTTTTCGGCGAGGGAGAAGTGCAGGCCGCTGCCCGCTGGGTGATCAGGGTTGCCGCGCCAAAGCTCGGCGCGTTTCCAGCGTCTATTCATGAGCTTTACATGGCCGCTGGGCGCGGTGTTTACGCAAACGCGACCGCACCCGCGATCAATGTCCGCGGGATGACGTATGACATCGCGCAATCGATCTTCCTGGCGGCGAAAGCGAATGACGCCAAGATCGTGCTGTTCGAGATCGCTCGCTCTGAAATGGGATACACGAATCAGCGGCCAGGTGAGTACGCATCGGCTGTGCTTGCGGCGGCAATTAAGAACGGTCACCAGGGTTCGGTGTTTATCCAGGGCGACCATTTTCAGGCGAATGCGAAAAACTACGCAAAGGATCCTGACGCGGAAATCAAGTCAGTCCGTGATCTCGCGATCGAGGCGATAGGAGCAGGTTTCTACAACGTGGATATCGACTCATCGACCCTCGTCAATCTCGATTTGCCGACCATGGCCGACCAACAGCGCGCGAACTACGTGCATACCGCCGAGTTGACCGCGGTTATCCGCGCACACGAGCCAAGGGGAGTGACGGTTTCCGTCGGTGGCGAAATTGGCGAAGTCGGCGGCCGCAACAGCACTATCGAAGACCTGACGGCGTTTATGGACGGCTACTTGCCGGAATTAGGGCGACTGTCTGAACAAGCGGGGCGTGAACTGCCGGGGATCAGCAAGATCAGCGTCCAAACCGGCACGAGCCACGGCGGCATCCCGCTGCCTGATGGGACGGTCGCCCAGGTCAAGGTTGATTTCGACACGCTCGCCGCGTTGTCGAAGGCGGCGCTCGAGACCTATCACCTTGGCGGGGCGGTTCAGCACGGAGCGTCGACGCTGCCCGAGGAGTATTTCGACCGGTTCGCCCAAGCAAATGCAATCGAGGTCCATCTCGCGACCGCATTCCAAAATCAGCTCTTCGACAGCTCGCATTTTCCGGGCGAGTTGCGAACGCGGATCTATGAGCATCTGGCCGTAAACCACGCCGACGAGCGCAAGCCGGACCAAACGGATACGCAGTTCTATTACACGACTCGGAAGCGCGCGTTTGGCCCGTTCAAGCGCGAGATGTGGGATTTGCCGGAGGCGACGCGAGAATTGCTTATGGCCGAACTGCAGGAAACGTACAGTCTCGTCATGCGCCGTCTTGGCGTCAGCGGTTCCGCGGCACTCGTCGACGAGCACGTCAAACCGGTCGCCGTCGACGTTCAAGCGCCCGGAGTCTTGCAATCGCTCGCGGTGGCGTAGACATCGAGGAGCGACCTCAGTTGTCGCGCTGGTCGCCGTCGCTTATGGGCGCACTTTTCCCGACAAAGCCACATCTCTACTTTGTAGCGATGATCGTTTGGGAGAAGCCGAGACCGGGAACAGAAAGGGCGTTGTCTTTTTTTCTGGCGCGATCGATGAGGGCGGCCAATTTCTGGTACCGCTTCTCCGATGGAATGAGCCAGCGACAACCGATCATAGCCACGAATTGTCCGAGCTCCGGGAGACCAGTGCCGGTGGTCCATGCATCCCCGATTTGTAGGCCGGTCGATTCGATTACGTCCGCGATTTCTTGCTCTCGGTAGTGCCGTCGCCAGCCGAGCTCGTCGGTCTCGGACGGACGTTCGCCTCGGCGCGTGCCGTCGCTGAAGTAACGAAAGAGGTTGAAGGCGTCGAGGCCGGCAGTCAGTGATTGATTTGGCACGCGGAGGACAAGTTTGCCGCCCGGCGCGAGCACGCGCGCGATCTCATGAAATGTTGCCTCATCGTCTCGGACATAAGCGAGGACGTCGAGACAGGAAATCGACGCAAACAGGCCGTCGGGAAATGGCAACGCGACCGGATCAGCCCACACGCGGTGGCGACAGAATTGGCAAAGAAGCGGTCTGGTTTTGAGCGACGTTCCATGGCGGTTCATGATCCGGCGCGCAAACGGGAGATTGTCGCCGTTCGTGGGTCGCGTGATGTTCAATTGCACTAATGCCGCTCGCTCTGCCTGACCGCGATTCGCCAACTCAATCTACCAAGGATAAGCCGGCCGTGACTGTAGCGGCGAACTCGTCGTGGTTGCTTGGCTCGTTCGTATAATGCTCGTCTCTTGCTGCGCGATCAACGAACACTGAGGCGTCATGGAAGACTGCTCGCTACACCCGCTCGATCTCACTCTCGTCCAACGCTATGTCGCCGCGCTCAAGGACAGCCACGCTGTCTGGGATGGTTCGCCGTGGGCGGCGGATATCGTCGAGCAAGCCCGAGTCGGATATGCGAATGCACGGGTAGGCGACGAGAACGGTGCGATTGCGATTGGTTTCGGTCTGAGCAGGCTCCTCTCCGAGGTTCATCCGAGCTTCTATGAAAGCGGACTCAGTCTCACGACTTGGGAGGCGAGAATCGACCGCGGAATCGGAATGTTGATCAGGCCACCTTCGCGGTTCTTCATCGAGGCCGGACTCGATCAAACGCCGGCTCGGACTATTCCAATTCGGCTCGATCTCAGCCGCGGAATGATGGCCGGCGCATATGTGCCTGCGACGTTGATCGACAAGCTTTACGAACACCTCGACGGAAAATTCGAACGAATCGTGAAACGGATGATTGCAGCCGAACTAGACGCTGCAGCGGCGATGACCCAGATGTGGGAAGCGGTGAAGTACGCTCGGGCGAAGAAGTTCGGTCTGTATGAGGCGATCGACGCCGTTTCACCTTACGCACTCGATGCGATGCCACCCTCTGACCGCGTGGTCGTGTTTGACAAGAAGCGCATCGACCCTGACTTGAAAAAGCGACTCGAGGTCGCAGCGAAGCCGGCAAAGCAACCGAGCCGGCTAGGGCGCCTCATGCGGCCGCGCGGTTAGACCGTGGCCGTGGAGCAGCGTTGATGGACGATGGACCGGAGAATATGGAAACGCAAGGCTATGTTCGACTCTTCACGCTTGAAGAGGCCAACGAGTTGCTGCCGACGATAACCCCGGCTCTGCTCGAACTCAAGCGCGAAAAGGAGCAATTCGACCAGCTCCAGCGGACACTTGCCACCATGACGCCGGCGATGCGCAGTAACGGTCACGGCGCGATTGCCGTCGAGTACGAAGCTCAGATTCACGCGCTGGTCACGCGCATCTCCGCCGGCATTCGTGAGATCGCCGCACTGGGCGTCGAAGTAAAAGACCTCAATCAAGGCTTGATCGATTTCCCGCACTGGCGTGAAGATCATGTAGTTTACCTCTGCTGGCGCCTAGGCGAAGGCAACATCGGCTACTGGCACGACATCGAAGCAGGTTTTGCCGGCCGCCGAGAGCTCGAACCGTAATCCCAGCCATCTGCCGCGTCGACCACCTCTGATCGCTCTTCACGTCACTCATCAACGGTTTTCAGGCGGAGGCCCAATGCTGCTCTGCGCGCGCTGCTCTGCCGTTCAACCTGATGGGGGATGGTCGGCGAGACTGTCAAACGAGAAGATCGATGCCAACAACTCTGTCATGTCATGGCCGGTAAGGAAGATTGGCGTGCGTCCCGCATCGCGCCTCGGGAACAAAGCCAGGCGGCTTCATGGGTTGAAGTCCCTGTTAGTTTGCATCGTGTTCACCGCGAACCTCCTTGGTATCGCCCACCCAGTAAACGCAACGGCGCTGGCGAGCAGCAGCCTGTATTTGCGCGATGTCCTGCCCGAGTTGCGCGCGTCGGTCGGCGCCAATGCCGCGACTACGGACCAATATCGCGTCGAGATGACATTTGACCCGGCGACTGGCAGCTTTGAGGGCCACGAGCAAGTCAAAGCGTTCAATCCTGCCGCCAAAGCGCTCGATGGACTCACCTTCTTGTTGCCGGCGAACGCGTCTAGTGCAAGTTATGCCTCGGCCACGCGCATCGAGAGCGCAACCGTCGACGACGTACCGGTCGAGCACATAGACGACAAGATATCGATGCTGGGCGCCGCCTTTGATCTCTCGGTGGACGGGGGACTGGCGACAGGCGCAAGCGTCGATGTGGATATCCACTTCTCCACCCGAATCAGACCGCTCTCGGACATGTATTCTGAGGCCGGCCAGGATTGGACGACGCAAGAGTGGGCAGTCGACGACTGGTTCCCTGTGGTCGCGAATTACGATGCGGAACAGGGGTGGCTCACTCGTGACATTTCGGCGAGTTTCCAGGTCGGCGGGAAGTTCGATTATTACGACGTGACAATCACCACGCCCAAAGCATATGAGCTCATTTCCAGCGGCAGCGAGATCAGTGCGAAGGAGAAAGAAGGCGATGTCGCGCACCGTATTATCGCCGGCCCTGCCCGGGGATTCGCGCTCGCGCTCGATACCGACTTTCGGACCGTTTCAACCACGGTGGGTGATACCCGGCTCAACATTGCGATTGATACCTACTTTTCAGGTGTCGAAGATGCCGCGCTCGAAATGGCCCAATCAGCCCTTGCCGATTATTCCGGCCGGTATGGCGTCTATCCCTTTCGCGAACTCGATATCTTGATCGCGCCGTGGGTACCGGCGGCTGGGATCGCGTTTTCCGGCTTCGTGTGGATCAGTCAACCATACAAAACCGACCACTACGAGTTCGCGGTCGACGAAAATGACCTAGAACTTATCGATTTCGATGTCACGATTAGTCATGAGATCGGCCACCAATGGTGGGGAGTCTCCGTTTCTTCAAATATGATGCGGCACGATTTCCTCGTCGAAGGTCTGACCGAGTGCATGGCGATCATCCACATTGCTCGCGCGTATGGTGCGACCGCCGCCAACAAGTATGTCCGCGATAATTCAGTAGGGCTCTACTTCGACTTTCTGAGCGACTATGATGATGAGGCCGTAGATCAAACCGCAATTGACTCACCCTCCGGCGCCTCTCCGGCCATTTTGTATGGTAAGGCGCCTATCGCGTTACTTGCTGTCCGTGACGAAATCGGCCCGCCCGCGTTCGAGTCGGCGATAGCGAGCTACACTATTGACCATGCGTTCGGGCTGACCGGTCCAGCGGACCTACAAAACGCGTTTGAAGCCGCGTCCGGCGAAGATCTCGACGATTTTTGGAATGAATGGATTGAGTCCGACGATATTTCGCGCGGCGATGTGAACGATCTGCTCAGCGATACAATTTTCAAGCGCGACGAGGTCGTTTAGCCCGGGCGAACGTGCCCCGCACCCCTCTACTCTTCTCCGCTCAACCTTGACAGCAACTGTGCAACTTTGCTATCGTTGCGGTGTTAGCACTCGCCATGATAGAGTGCTAAACACGGATGGAGAACAGCGAAATGGTGGACCGTGCAGATGCGATTGATGTCCCCGGCGCCAGCCCAGGACAAGAACTCACGACCCGCCAGCGCGCCATTCTCAAGTTGATCGTTCAGGATTACGTCTCGAGTGGACGTCCGGTGGGCTCGAAAGTGCTGGCCGAACGCTACGCTGTTGGCGTGTCGTCTGCGACGATTCGCAATGAAATGGCGGAGCTCGAGCAGTCGGGTCATGTCGGACACTTGCACACGTCGGGCGGACGCGTGCCGACGGTGGAAGGCTACCGGTTCTACGTTCGCAATCTGATGGATAACATCGAGTTGCCGCCTGGTGAGCAAATCATGATTCGCCACCAATTTCGGCAAGCCGAACGGCAGCTTGAAGGGTGGGTCGAACTCGCTGCCAGTGTTCTAGCGGAGACGTCAGGCAATGTCTCGGTCGTGACCGCTCCGCGTACATCTGCGCCGCGCCTGCGGCACTACGAATTAATCTCGATCCAGCCCACGCTGGCGTTGCTTGTGCTGGTCACGGGCGAGAGTCTCGTCCGCCAAGTCATGGTCCAGTTGCCGCAAGCCTGCGAACAAGATGAATTGAGCCGGTTGGCCGATGCGACGGTTCCTGAGCTGCGTGGCTTGACCGCAAAGGAGTTGGCGACCCGAGTCGATAGCGCCGATGGCGTGGCCAAGATCGTGCTTGAACACCTTGCGATGGCGCTGAGAGGGCTGGACGCGGCGGAGCAGGCGGAGGTTCGGCATTCAGGTTTCGAAAAGATCGTCGGACAACCGGACTTTGCCGAAGCCGATCTACAAAGCGTATTGTCGATATTGCGAGGCGGCGCATTTCTCAGCGCAGTATTGCCGCGCATCGTGACCCGTCAGCAAGTGCAGGTGTTTATTGGCGACGAAGGCTTGCCGGATGAGCTCCGCCGATGTGGCGTGGTTGTTGCAACCTATGGTATCGACGGCTCCGTGACCGGGCTCCTCGGCGTACTCGGCCCAACTCGCATGTCATACTGGCGCACGATTTCGAGTGTTCGCTATATCGCTTGCTTGATGAGCGATCTTATGTCAGACCTCTATTCGGCATCTGCTTAAAGTGTCTTGCACGTTGCCTAGGGGTGGAGTAGGAACAAGTGACGGATCAACAAAAGACGGAACTCGAAGATGTTCAAACGAAAGCGGCGAATGGTAAGCAGGGCGAAGGTGGCGAGAATGGTGCGGCTCAGGCTCCTGAGCTGAACCTGGATTCGCTCGTCAAGGAGCGAGACGAGCTCCTCGATCAACTGAAGCGTAGCGTCGCCGAGTTCGCGAACTTCCGCCGGCGTATCGACTTGGAGCGCGCTCAAATTCGGGAGCTTGCCAGCAGGGACCTTCTCAAGCAAATTCTGCCGGTCGTTGACGATTTGCATCGAGCGCTGGCGTCGGTCCCTGAAGACGAAGCTGAGCAACCTTGGGTCCAGGGCGTGCGCCATATCGAGCGTAAACTCACTGCTCTCTTAGAGCGAAGTGGTGTGTCGCCGATTGACGCGGTCGGTCAGCCATTTGATCCCGCGGTGCACGAAGCCGTCGCCACCGAACCCGGAAGCTCACAGAGCATCGTGGTCGAGGTTTATCAAACCGGTTACAAACTCGGACAGAACTTGCTTCGCCCGGCAATGGTGAAGGTCGGAGATCGGCCTGAAGAAACCGAAAAACCCGTCGCCTAAGCGAGCATTGGTATAAGTTACTTCGCTCAAGGAGAGCATCATGGCACGTATGATTGGTATCGATCTGGGAACGACCAACTCGGTCATGGCAACCATCGAAGGTGGCGAGCCAGCGGTCATTCCAAATGCGGAGGGCGAGCGTCTGACGCCTTCGGTTGTCGCAGTCACGGGCAGCGGTGAGCGGCTCGTGGGCCGTTTTGCCCGCCGCCAAGCCGTCACGAACCCTGACAACACAGTCTTCTCGATCAAGCGCTTCATGGGGCGTAAGTTCAGCGATCCTTTCGTTCAGAAAGACAAGGAGCTCGTCCCGTACGCTTTGAAGGCCGCGCCGAACGGCGATGTCCAGGTCAAGATGGGTGATCGCTGGTATAGCCCACAGGAAATCTCGGCGATGATCCTGCAGAAGCTGAAGGCGGATGCTGAAGCCTACCTTGGCACGACTGTCGATCGCGCGGTGATCACCGTTCCCGCGTACTTTGACAACTCGCAACGTGAGGCCACCAAGGATGCTGGGCGCATCGCCGGTCTGACGGTCGAGCGCATCATCAACGAGCCGACGGCTTCCGCGCTCGCCTATGGTCTGGACAAAAAGGGCGACGAGAAGGTCGCGGTGTACGACCTCGGCGGCGGCACGTACGACATATCGATCCTCGATCTATCCGAGGGAGTGTTCCAGGTCCTGTCGACGAACGGCGATACACACCTCGGCGGTGATGATTTCGATCAGATCGTCATCGAGTTCCTGGCTGATGAGTTCAAGAAGCAAGAGGGCATCGATCTTCGCAACGACCGCATGGCGCTCCAGCGGCTGAAAGAAGCTGCGGAAAAGGCCAAGATCGAGCTCTCGAGCACACAGCAGACGGACGTCAACTTGCCGTTCATCACCGCTGACGCGAGCGGGCCGAAGCACCTCAACATTCCGCTGAACCGCTCCAAGCTGGAGCAGATGGTCAACCCCTTGATCGAGCGGACCGTGCCGCCTATGGAGGCAGCGTTAAAGGACGCCGGGATTAGCAAAGCGGACCTCAACGAGGCGATCCTGGTTGGCGGTCAGACGCGGATGCCGGCCGTTCAGCGCAAAGTGCAGCAGTTCTTCGGCAAAGAGCCGCACAAGGGCATCAATCCCGACGAAGTTGTCGCCATTGGCGCGGCGATTCAGGGCGGTGTACTCGGCGGCGAAGTCAAAGACATCCTGCTGCTCGACGTGACCCCACTAACGCTGTCCATCGAGACGCTCGGCGGCGTGGCGACGCCGTTGATCGAGCGCAACACAACGATTCCGACGCGCAAGAGCCAGATTTTCACGACCGCAGCGGATAATCAACCGCAGGTCGAAGTCAATGTCCTGCAGGGTGAACGCCCGATGGCGGCGGACAATAAGAGTCTGGGCAAATTCATTCTCGACGGCATCCTTCCCGCGCCGCGCGGCCTGCCAAAGATCGAAGTCACCTTCGATATTGACGCCAATGGCATCTTGAATGTCACCGCGCGTGACCAGGCAACCGGCAAGGAGCAGAAGATTACGATCACCGGATCGTCCGGCCTGACCGAATCTGAAGTGCAACGGATGGTCAAAGAGGCCGAAGAGCACGCCGAGGATGACCGGCAGCGGCGTGAAGCCATCACGTTGAAAAACGAGGCGGAGTCGCGCGTTTTCGAGGCCGAGAAGATTCTTTCCGAGCATGGCGACAAGATCTCGTCGGAACTGAAGGCCGAACTTGATACCAAGATTCAAGCGGTCAAGGAAGTGCTCGAGAAGGATCCCGAAAACCATGAGCGCTTGAAGACCGCCTATGAGGAGATGTCGACATCGCTGACCAAGGTTGGCACGCAGATGTACGAGGCGGCCGCGCAGCAGGCCGGCGGCGCCGACTTCGGGGCAAATGGAGCAACCGAGGAAGAGGCGCCGACCGAGGACGAAGCCACGGTCGAGGGCGAATTCCGCGAAGTTGGGTCGGACCACTAGAGTTCGCGAGCGTATCCGAACCAATGAGTAAATGACAGGAGGGCGGCATTAGCCGCCCTCCTGTCATTTACGGGCGCTTACCGCACTTTGCCGAGGCATGCATCCGACGGCGAGGCGCAATGTCCTTAGGCGACAATCTCGAGATTGGGGATCGAAACCGGGCGAACCCCGGCGCCGTGGATCTGCACGTCGATTAAGTCGATCGGCTGACCATCGGCGCGGCGGATCCGGCGAGGCACACTCACAATAATACCGGTCAAGCCGAGCATCGCGTGGTCGACGAGCCGCACGTGCGATCCCTCGGCGAACGAGGCAAAACTGCGCATGGCGTCGTACTCCATCGCCTCCTCGTTCGCCACGACCAGCTCGGGCCGGATGAGCTCACCGCCCAGTTTCGTATCGGCGCTGAGCACTGCATGTTGCTGTTCAAGTTCCTTCAATAGGAGAAACGATTCAGGGTTGATCGGCAAGCGGCCGAATCCCTCAGTGGCCATGATCGCGAGCGGCAGTGACGTTTGCTCGCCTATCACCCGTTCTGACGGGGTCAAGCGCCACAGGTCGCACCGATCGTCGCTTGACTTGCCAATGATCGCCTGTACGTCGCGGTCGAGCAAGCCGCCCACTATCAGCCCACGAGCGCGAACCTCAACCAAGCGGCGGAGGGCTTGAGCGTCGGCAAATGAGCCGCCAACGACAATCGCGCCTTCCAGGTGGGGACCGATCTTGCTCGCGTCGAGCGGAGCGTCGGGCCATTCAACGACGACTTTGAGCGGCCCGCTGGTAATTCCGCCGAGACCGACGATACCGAGGATACGAGAGCCGACCGTGCGGATGACGACCTTTTCGTCGCCGACAATCTGGTCGACGTCACCAGGGACTAAGGCGTGAATTTCTCCGGCTTGTGCCGGCGCGATGGCGGCATTGCCGGTGAGGACGTCATAGGACAGAAACACGCCCGAAATCGGCGACGTTGCAGACAGATTGCGAAGACCTCGCCGCGTTTTGGCGATGATCTCGCCCGCGGCGACTTCCGCGCCCGGCTGCTTCAATAAGAGCTTGTCGGCTTCCGCGGCGGGGACACCAAGCGGAACCGAGACCGGAACAACGGTTGCCAGGCGAATTGGATTGATCTGAGCGATGATCGAGTCGGCGGTCACGCGCGCGCCTTCGCGGACTTTGACTTCGCCGCCGCCGGAGAGGCGGCGCGCCACCTTGATCTCGTGGTCGCGAATGGCGATCGCTTCGCGGTGCGGAAAGTTCAGGTTCATAGTGTCAAATCACCTCAAGGTCTTGACTCGCCTGCATCGACGCGAACGCTAAACGGCCGACCCGCGCCCCGCGCTCACGCGGTCAAGCCATTGCTTGACTTTCACATGGCGGTTTGGTCCGGTTCCGAAAACTGACCGCCCGCGCGCGTCCACGATCACGCCGACGGCGCCCCCAATGATGCGGTGGTCCTCGGAGAGCGCGACGGCTTTGCCGGAAGGATGTCCGCCGATGGAGAACTTTCGCTCCGGTCTGAGCGAGAGGGTCGCGGTTTCACCGGTACGGAGCGGTAGCACCTCGACTGAGCCCGAGGCAACGGTGAAGTTGCTCGAACCTCCATGCTCATAATGGATTTCACCGCGACAAGCGACGTCGCCTTCGTGCACGGCGCCGCCGATGACGACCGCGCTGCCAAGATGGGTCAGTGCATCATATTCGAAGACATTCGACGCCAGGACCGGGTCGATCGCGCCTATCGTGCCTGCAACGGCCATGAGCCCATCCTGGTCGAGCCCGAGATCGAGCACTCCTTGGTCGGGAACCGCGTCCACGATATCGAGCAATGCAAGGGCTGCCGCGCCAGGTTGGTTCCAGCGGGCGAACGCGGGCCCGCCGATAACAAGATCGGCACCGGTGATCGCGAGCGGATGGGACCGGCTGAGCTCTGCCATCGCCCGGCGCGCGACCTGGCGGGCCAGCGCTTGCTCGATGGCGAGGTCACGAGGCTGCTCGGCGACTGTCCAGGGTCGAATGGATCGGTTGAGGACCCAGGTGACCAACTCATCCTCAGTCGCTTCGAACGGCAGCCATGCTGCAGCTTCGACGACTTCCTTGCTGGAGAGACCTGAAATCGAAGCGGACAAATCAATCTGCGGGTAAGCAACGATACCGCCATTGTCCGGGCCCGCGGCATGGACATGGACGCCATCATCGATGGCAATTGTCAACACGCGCCGCTCAAAAGCGCGGGCAATGAAGCGGTTGACGAGATCGACCGAGAGGGCGCGCGGAATCGTGGGTTGGACCGCGTCGAGCGTGAGACTCTTGAAATCGGTCGTGGAGATGCGCGCGAGGAACAACTCGGCGAGCTCGCGCTCGAGATCTCGAATAATTCCGGCTGATTGCCCTGAAGAAAGCGAAGCCGTCTTCAACCGAGTTCGTTTCGTGAACGAATTTGATAGCTCTTCGAGTTGTTCAGTTTCCGCAATGATGAAAGCACGGTCGGGAACGATTGCCCCGCCGACCTGTTTCGCGAGTTGCTGGACGCGGGTGAGACTGTCGCCATGGTTCTGGCCAACGCTGACGATGACGAGGTCCGGCGCGAACGACTCGATCGCCTCGGATTGGCTCGTGGCCCACCCAGTATCTTTGCGACCCGTGGGCGCAACGAGGTGTAGGACACGCGAGTGGTGCTTGCGCAGCGATTCCAGGATCGCCGGCCCGAGCGGATTGGCTCCGGCTTCGATCATCACGGCCCGCAAGGGCTCGCCATGGCCCGAGCAGACCAGCAAACCGTCTACGCCGTCGCCCCGCTCCAACTGCGGAATCAAGAGGTTGTCGTGATCGGTCAGCTTCCGTCCGGTTTCCCATTCGAGCTGGCGCAGGAGCTGACTCCAGCCAATCGTCAAATCTTCAAACGGAAGTTCGGAGGTTGTGGGGCTCTCGGCTTTGGCGACGAAGCGAAATGCGCCGCTGATCTCCTCGAGTAGATAGGCACGCGACGAGCCCCGGCCAAGGTCGGCGACGAGAAGTGATTCGAGTGGCGGGTTCGCGGTGCTAGCCATTTTGTTCCTCCGGCGATCTATCGACGTTGTCTTGCCGGCTTATGCGGCGCTGTAATCAATGAGACAAACGACCCTAACTGCCTCCGACGAGGAAGATATACGCCCCGATCGAAAGTATGGAGACGAGGATTGCTGCGACCACGACCCATCGTACGAGGGGCGACGCTGACGTCACTTTGTCGATGACTGGAGCAAGATGCGAGATCGACTGTGGCGCATCCGGCTGGACGAGCGGTGTGGGCTCTAGGCTTGCCTGCTCTCGCTTCGGAGCATCCACTTTGTCCCGAGGAACGCTTGACATCGGTCTAGACCAAAGGTTGGCCGGCGCAGTGGAGGATGCCTGTGCTTGATCTCGGCGATTAAGCCACGGATTCGACGCCATCGTTGGCGGTTCCGCCTCACCAGGTACTTGGCTAATCCGGCGGGCAAACGATCCTTCACCGAAAAGATTCTGGCCCGCGCCTAGGGCACTCGGGGCCGCGAGTGGAAGAGCAGCAGCAGCTTCCTGTACAGTGGCTGCTGCTGCGGCCGCCTCCTCCGTTTTTCGGGCATCTTCCGCTTGCGCCAACTGACGAATCCAGGCCGGCAAATCGCCTTCGGAAATGAAGCTCGAAGGGTCGGCCGCTGTTGTCACTGAATGGGCGACTGGACCGGGTTCAGCGGGAGGGGCCGGATCGGGAGTAGCGTGCTGAGGCGGCTCATTGAGCCAGCTTGGCATAGCGCGGTCGAGCCCACCGTTGGGAATCTCCGGTGAGAGGAGCTTCCTTTCTGCCACCTGGACGCCGTCGTTTTGCGCCGACGCGGGGGCCGGTTGTTGAGCCTGCCAGGGGGATGGTTCAGCGGCGATTGAAGTGAGCGGCGTTTGCGGTTTCGGCGCGGGCCACGGTTGCGGTGTGGGTGGTGGCGGCTCAACCGGCGTCTCCTGAGCAGTTGGCGCCGGCACGGCAGACGGCGGCACCGGCGGGTTAGTGCCCATGTACATGAAGTTGCCGTCAGTTGCCTGTGTCACGTCGTGCGGTTGCTCGGTCGCGGCGCGCTTCAGCCAGTCCGGAAGTTCGAGACCTTTGCTGATCTGTTGAACGGCCGGATTTGCTTGAGCCTCAATGTGTGTCTGCAAACCCGCCGAGTCCGCGTTCGCGGACGCATACGCAAAGCTTGGCGTGACCGGCGCAGATTGTGCGTGTATAACTGCGGCCCCACACCCCGAGCAGAACGCCGCTTGATTTGCGAGTGGAACAGTACAGGCAGGACAGAGAAGAGAACCTCTCTCAGCAGAAAAACCGCGACCACAGATCCGGCAGAACGTTGCCGCGCTGTCGTTGGCTGCTCCGCAATCCTGACAATAGGTCATCTGTGTCCTCAATCGTGTCCACGAGTGGAAGCAGTGTCGGTTCCACACCGGAACTGAATCGGCCCACCGCTTGTTCGCGATCCATCGCGGCGTCAATGCTGACGCTGTCGCGCGCCTGGACAATCACACTTCGGCCAGTCGGAGATGAGTATAACGGGATGGTTCGGTGAGTTGTCCGGCCAAGAAGTCCTGATGCACCCCTTACCGACTCGCAACAAGAGATTCACCGCTTGGGCCTTCAATCCGAGCTCCAAAAATGAGATTGAGAGCGCCTTCAATCACAGTTCGACGGTGTCGAGCCAGATAGTGACTGGACCATCGTTCACGAGCTCGACCGCCATTTCAGCGCCGAAGACGCCCTGTTCCACCCGCAACCCAAGTTTCCGGAGTTGGTCCGCGAACCGATCGATAAGCGGCGAAGCGATATTCGGAGGCGCGGCGTTGATGAAGCTCGGGCGGCGTCCTTTCTTGGCATCGGCATAAAGGGTGAATTGCGAGACCACGAGGATGCCAATGTTCTCGGGCGATTCGGCGGCAAGCTCAAGCGCCGAGCGATTGAGCTTGCCTGCCTCGTCGTCGAACACGCGAAGGTTTGCGATCTTAGCCGCGAGCTTGCTCGATTCCGCTTCGGTGTCGGAATGGGTCACCCCGAGAAGTATGAGGAAGCCCCGGTCAATTCGGCCGACAGTGTCGCCACCAATGGAGACGCTGGCGCGACTAACACGCTGAACTAGGGCGCGCACGCTCTAGTCTTGTTCCGATTCGCGGACGGTTGCGATTGCGAGCGCGGCAATCCCCTCACCCCGGCCGATGAAACCCATGCCTTCGTTCGTCGTTGCCTTGATGTTGATAGTGGCGTCGTCCAAACCGGTCACGTTCGAGATCGCTGACCGCATTGCGTCAGCATATCGGGCAATTTTGGGTGCTTCGCAGATCAACGTGGTGTCGAGATTGACGGGGTGAAACCCGGACGATCTCAGGATCTGCATGACGTCGCGGAGAAGGTCCAGACTGCTCGCGTCGCGGTATGCAGGGTCGTCTGGCGGAAAGTGTTGACCGATGTCCCCTTTTGCGGCGGCGCCGAGCAACGCATCGGCGATGGCATGGAGCAAGACGTCGGCGTCCGAATGACCTTCGAGCCCGAGCTCGAACGAGATCTCCACACCGCCGAGTTTCAGCGGTCGGCCAGGGGTGAATCGGTGAACGTCGTAGCCGATACCCGTTCGAATGGTCATGGTTCTATCTCAGGCAGATCACCGGACCGGTGTGCGTAGAGCGCCTCGGCGATCCAAAGATCGTCTAGATGCGTGATCTTCAGGTTCGCGTTTGTGCTCGGCACAATTACAACTGGAACGCCCATTGCCTCCAAAATTGACGCTTCGTCCGTGACGCTAAGTCGTTCGCGAGCGGCAAGGTCGACGGCCCGGCGGAGGAGGTCAATACGAAACGCCTGAGGAGTCTGGGCCGCCCAGAGGTGCTCGCGAGGAATCGTTTCGACGATCTTGGCCGCCGATACCCGCTTGACCGTATCGGTGATCGGCGCCGCGGCGATGGCCGCGCCCGTCGACGTGGCCGCGATGATGCAGGCATCGAAGAGAGCGGCGGTAACGAGTGGTCTGGCCCCATCGTGGATGACGACAATTTCCGTGCTGAGGGAAACGTTGCTCAATCCCGCAACGACTGATTCTTGCCGTCGATCGCCGCCGGTGACGACCGCTTGGACCTTCGACCAGCCACCTTCCTCGACGAGATCCTGCGCCGTGCCGCGCGTGTGTTCGCCGACGACGAGGACGACGTCGCGGATCGTCGCGGATTGCTCAGTGGTGTCGAGTATGTGGGCGATGAGGGGACGACCACCGAGCGGGAGAAACACTTTATCAGGCGCGCCAAAGCGCTCACCCTTGCCGGCGGCGACAATGATCGCGGTCGCTATCGGCTGCTCACGTCGCTGCATGGGATGGTGTGGCGAAAATGAGTCGACCGGCGCCGGTTTGCAGGAGCCGGGTCACGGTCACACTTGTCTGCGTGCCGACAAGTGTTTTTCCGCCGTCGATAACCACCATCGTGCCATCGTCGAGGAAGCCGACGCCCTGGCCTGCCTCACGCCCCTCCTGGATGATCTTCAGTTTGAGCTCTTCGCCGGGAAGCACAGGTGGCCGCAACGCGCCCTGCAATTCATTCAGATTTAGCACCGGTACGCCTTGCAATTGCGCAACCTTGTTCAAGTTGTAGTCGTTCGTGAGAATTTTTAGATTGCGCTTTTTCGCTAAGCGGACCAGCTTTGCGTCCACTTCTCGCTCTTCAGGCACTTGCTCATCAATGACAACCGGCGGAGGATCGAGCTCATGCTGGAGCCGGGACAGCGCGTCGAGACCGCGACGACCGCGGGCACGCCGGAGCGGGTCGTCCGAATCAGCGATGTGTTGGAGCTCGTCGACGACAAACCGCGGTACGATCAGTTGATAATCGAGAAATCCGGTGCGGGCGAGGTCGGTGATTCGACCGTCGATCGCAACACTCGTATCGATCAACACGCCTTTGGGTTGGATCGGAGCCGGAGCGCTCGGGAGCTGAGGAGTGCTCGCAGGGAGCTGGGCGTTCGCCTTCGCCTGGAGCCGCGACTTGAGCAAAGGCGCGACAAGGTCTCGTTTGCGCAATACAGTGACGAACGTGGTGGACGCGCAAATGACCGCCGCTGTCAGCAGCGGCAGCACGCTGCCGGCGAGGCCAGGAAGGAATGACAGGGGGATCGCGAGCGCTGCCGACACGATCGCACCGAAAAAGAGACCGATCCCGACGGCCGCGATATCGAGCGTTGAGGCGCGAGTGACGGTTTGCTTAAGATTGGCCAGCAACCTCGGCGTCAAGTGCGGTCCGAGCAGGTAGCCAATCGTCCCGATTGAAACGGCGACCGTGACGATGAACGCCCGGGGGCTATCGGGATTGCCGCTCACGAGTCTGAGCGCATTGCCGAATACGATGCCCGCGACGAGGCCCAATCCGAGTCCTAGCAAGCGCAGCATGAATCGAGCGTTCAACATGATTCACAGCCATCAAGCAGACGCAAACGCCTCAAGCCGCCGATTCGAGGCGGCGAGACGTCGCGGTATCGGCGACAGGCGGGGCAACTTCAATCCTTGCCGCGAGTGTAGCACGGAAAAGGTACGGTTCTGTGGGGGTTGTCAGCGTCCAGCCGCTGCCTTTAAGCGTTCGATTGCCTCAATCGGGACAAATGGGCCACCCAAGTCCCGGCCCTCACGCACGCCGGGACCGTGGTAATCGCTCCCGCCGGTGGCAATCAAATCCCATCGCTCGGCGACCATGCGCAGAGCTTGGCGCTGTTCGGGCGTGTACTCGCCGTAGAAGACTTCGAGACCGCGCAGACCGAGCGGGACGAACTCGGCCAGCGTTTCCTCGACGGCTTTCGTTGACAACGGGTGAGCGAGCACAGCAACGCCGCCACTGCGGGTGATGACGTCGATCGCTTCTTTAGGCTCGATTTTTTTTCTTGGCACATACGCTGGCCGGCCCGCGGAGATGTGCCTGTCGAAAGCATCCGCGATGTCGGTTGCATACCCCTTCTCGACAAGCGCGCGCGCGACATGAGGACGACCAATCGTGCCTGGCCCAGCGATCTCATGGACGCGTTCGAGATCAATGCCGAGACCGAGCCCGCGGAGTTTGTCGATAATCTGCTTGATGCGGACAGGGCGCAAGCTGGCATAGTCTTCCAGGTCGCGGAGGAGTTGCTCGTCTTGGTAGTCGACAAAGTATCCGAGAATGTGTGCTTCACGGCCGTTTCGCTCGGAACTGAGCTCTGTGCCTGGTATGACCGAGAGTCCTGTTCCCACAGCCGCTAGCAATGCATCTGGCAAACCGGCCACCGTGTCGTGGTCGGTGATGCCGAGAAACGACAGCCCCCGCCGATTGGCTTCTCGGACCAACTCGGCGGGGGTCAGCGTCCCATCTGAACAAATACTATGAGTATGGAGATCGACGAGACCTCGCTCTTGTGATACCGAGGACGAACTCTGGTCCGTCGACAAGGCTATCGGGGCTCGACGACGAGGCGAATTGCGGTGCGATCCTCGTTGTCGATAGTCACATCGATAAATGCCGGCAAGCAAATTGCCTCGATGCCAGTTTCATGTAAGTAATCGCGAGCGATGGCAACGGCCTTTACCGCCTGGTTGGTTGCGCCCGCGCCAATAGCTTGCACTTCAGCCCGGCCAGACTCGCGAACGACCCCGGCAATTGCACCCGCAACTGCGCTTGGGCGAGAACGAGCCGACACTTTTAGAATTTCGCCACCCTGGCCGCCGTTTTGATTGCCGATTTGGTCGCCGATCGCCGTGAATTCGTCTTCGGCATAGTGGTTGTTTTCCTCAACCGGCGCAACATCCCAGGTCTGAACGTCGGTGGTTACCGGCTGTTCATCGGCAGGAAGCGCCTCGGCCGCGGTAACATCTGCTTCCTGCCTATCTTCCGGTTCCTGGTATTCCTCCGCATCGGGCGGAAAGTGAGAACCGGTGGGATCGATCTTGATGTCACGCAGGTCAAGCTTGCTAAAGAACCGATTCATTCGAGAGAACCCCCTTGTGAGCGCGCCCGTCCTTCGTGTGCGCTCGGATCGAGACGGTCTACTCGACGTATTGCACGGCAGGTGCCAAGCATCGCGTCGAGTTCGATAAATACCGCGTTAAAGGTGACCGGCCCGTCGCCTACGACGGTTCGGCCGGGCCGCTGAGTGAGAAACCGGCGCAATGTCGGCTCGACTGCGGCGCCGATGATGGAATCGCGTGGCCCAACCATTCCGAGATCAGTTACATAGCCAGTCTCCCCTGGTAAGACGCGAGTATCCGCCGTCGGCACATGCGTATGCGTGCCAAACACGGCTGCCACACGACCGGCCAAGTACCAGCCCATTGCGATTTTTTCTGATGTGGCTTCAGCATGAAAGTCTACGACAACTAACGGTCGCTGGGCCGCCCCGGCGCTATCTGACAGCAAGAACGTTTCGATCGCGCGGAACGGATCGTCAAGCGGATTCATGAAAATGCGCCCGAGCAAGTTCACGACGGTGAGATCGTGCCCCCGAACTCGAGCTTGGGCAGCACCGCGGCCCGGCACGTCAGATGGGAAGTTCAATGGTCGGATCACGCGCAAATCATCGTCGGCGAGCACCTGGTCAATGTCTGGTTGCGCCCAAACGTGGTTGCCAGTGGTAATGATGTCGGCGCCGGCGTCGCGCAGCTCGCGGGCGGTGCGAATGGTAATCCCGCGCCCGCCCGCGCTGTTTTCGCCGTTGACGATGACGAGGTCGGCGTTGAGCTCCGCCCGCAACCCTGGCAAGATCCGTTTGAACGCGCGCCGGCCAGGAGACCCGTAGACATCGCCCACCGCCAGCACGTTGATCGTTTCGTCGTGATTGTTCTGGCCGGAACCGTTGCTGATCGCCGAACCGTCGGTGCTACCGTGCATAATCGACTGCGCGAGTCTCCCGAATGACTGTGACTTTGATTTGACCTGGATATTCGAGCGTTTCCTCGATCTTCTTCACCACGTCGCGCGCGAGCCGAGTTGCCCCGAGATCGTCGAGCGAGGTAGGCGAGACCAAGATCCGCACCTCACGCCCGGCCTGGATCGCAAAGGATTTCTCCACCCCGTCGAACGAGTTAGCAACGCCTTCAAGCGCCTCGAGGCGCTTGATGTACGTTTCGACCATTTCACGGCGGGCGCCAGGGCGCGCGCCGCTAATCGCATCGGACGTGGCAACGATAAACGCCTCGACCGTTGCCGGTTCTTCTTCACCGTGGTGAGCGGCGATGGCATGCACGATCTTGGCCGATCGTCCGAGCCGTTTTGCGATTTCACCGCCGATCAGGGCATGCGGACCTTCGACTTCGTGATCGACGGCCTTGCCGATATCGTGCAGCAAGCCAGCGGTCTTGCACACATTGACGTCGGCGCCAAGCTCAGCCGCGAGGGCCGCAGCGATCTGCGAGACTTCCAGCGAGTGATGAAGCACGTTCTGGCCATAACTCGTGCGGTACTTCAGTCGGCCAAGCAACTTGATCAGGTCAGGGTGAAGTCCGACGACATTCGCTTCATACGCGACGCGTTCGCCCTCTTCCCGCATAGTCTGATCGAGCTCGAGCCGAACCTTGGCAACCACTTCCTCGATACGGGCAGGATGAATCCGCCCGTCCTGAAGGAGTTTCTGGAGTGAACGACGGGCGACTTCGCGCCGCACGGGATCGAACCCAGAAACCGTGATGACTTCAGGAGTGTCATCGACGATGAGGTCGACGCCGGTAGCCTGTTCGAGGGCACGAATGTTCCGGCCCTCTCGGCCGATGATGCGGCCCTTCATTTCGTCGCTCGGCAGCGGCACAACGGAGATGGTCGATTCCGCAACGTAGTCAGTTGCAATGCGCTGAATGGTGGTCGCGAGAATCTTGCGCGAGCGCTTGTCGGCTTCCTCATTCAATTCGTTTTCAATTTCGTGTAGTCGTCGCGCTGCCAACGCTCGTGCCTCGATTTCGACCTCTTGCACAAGCTGCTGCTTCGCCTCGTCAGCGCTCAGGCCGGCGATACGTTCAAGTTCCTCCAAGTGTCGGCCGCGCGCTGCTTCCAGCTCCTTCTGCTGCCGGTTCTTTTCTTGCACCCACGCGTCGAAAGTCTGCTGATCGGCAAGTTCTTTCTGTTTCAGCGCCAGTTCACGTTGCTCAACCGCCGCAGACTTCCGATCGATGTTCTCCTCTTTCTGCTCGATCCGTCGCTCGATACGATCGATTTCGCTCCGTCGCCGGGTAAGTTCGCGATCCAATTCGGCACGGACTCGAATCGATTCGTCCTTGGCTGCAATCGCGGCGTCTCGCCTTTTTGTCTCCGCCTCCTCCAGAATCTTGTCGGCCTCGTCTTGCGCTTGTCGGACGCGTGAGTTAGCTCGCTTGTCAAGGTAGAAGTAGGTCGAAAAGAAGGTGAGTCCGCCGGCAAGCAGCGCGGTCAGGACGATGAAAATGACGGTGTCCATGAACGCCGCTCCTCGTTATGATGAATCCCCGAAGGGAGGTTCGATTGTTAAGGTGAACGGCGGTTGGCACGCTCTAGGCCCCGGCAACGACGCCGTAGACGGCGAAGGCGTACCTCGCGCGTTTGTCCCTTTGAATCAAGGATAATAGTTGGCCAGAAGAAAGACCGTCAAGCAACAGCCGCGTTTACCGCTGGCGATGAAACGTGCCCAAAGCGGTGTACGGTCGAAAAGTCCGACCGCTAAAACTTATCTGGGCACGGAAATTTCTGATGGTTTCCGCGAATGCCGAACGCCATGCTCGCGGGTGCGTCGTTGCTCGCGACAACAAGGGATTTGCCATTGCGCCTCGCCCTCGTACACGACTATTTGACCCAATATGGTGGCGCCGAACGCGTGCTTGAGCAACTCAAACGCTTGTATCCCGACGCGCCCGTTTTTACGTCGTTTGTCGACTACAACGCCTTGCCTACGAGCTTCTACGGATGGGAAATCCACGCGACACCGGTCGACCGGTTGCCGGGCGTTGTCCGCTTCCATCGGGCGTTGTTGCCAACGTATCCGGCGATTTTTCGCGGCTATCGGAGTGCTCTCAGCGGGTACGACATTGTCCTCGCTGATTCGAGCGCCTGGGCGCATCATGCGGCTGGACCAGGTCACGGCGGGCATATTTGTTACTGCCATAGCCCTGCGCGATTTCTCTACGGAGATCAGCACTACCTTGGTCCCGCACGGCTCTCCGGAGCGAGCAAAGCTATCTTGCCGGGCGTATTGCGCGGATTACGAGCGCTCGATCAACGTGCCGCGTCGCACGTCGATTGCTTTGTGGCCAATTCAACGACGGTGGCGGACCGCATCGCATCCGCATACAAACGATCGGCACGAGTGATTTATCCGCCCGTCGATGTCGACCGTTTTGCGCTCGGTGGAGCGCACGTGCCGCCGGAACCCTGGCATCTGGTTGTCTCCCGGGTGGTGCCGCACAAACGGGTCGATCTCGCGGTGGACGCCTGTACACGGCAAGGCATTCCGCTGAAGGTGATTGGCGATGGGCGCGCACTCGGCGAATTGCGACGAACAGCTGGTCCGTCCGTCGAGTTCCTCGGATGGCAAACGGATGATGTGGTGGTTGCGCATGTTCAGCGCTGTCAAACGCTCATCCTGCCCGCGGTTGAGGATTTCGGGATGACCGCGGTCGAAGCGCAGGCTGCTGGGAGGCCGGTTATCGCTTTTGCGGGAGGCGGCGCCCTAGAAACGGTCGTGGATGACGAGACCGGCGTTTTCTTTGCTGATCAGACTGTGGACTCGTTGCTGGCGGCGATTCAGCGGGCAAGCGAGATTCCGTGGAATCCGGCAAATGCGGTTAAGAGGGCGGCCCGCTACAACGCCGACCGCTTTCGCCAGGAGATCGCCGACGTTGTGGCAGAGGTCTTCGACGCAAAGCAAAGATCGATGATGTAGCGCTGGCGACTCAATTCCGAGCACTCAAATCCTGAAATCGCAATTTCCAGACGAGAAGCATGGCTTCCAAAATGATCATGCGCGAGAGCTTCGATGTTCCTGCGAAGCGATCGACAAACGAGATCGGCTCTTCGACGACGCAAAAACCGGACTTCAGCGTGCGATAGGTGGTTTCAATCTGAAAAACATAACCGTCGGATTGGACGGCTTCGAGATCAAGCGCTTCCAGCGCCGCCCTCTTGTAGACTTTAAATCCTCCTGTGAGGTCGGCAATCGGCACACCCAATACGAGCCGCGCATACGTTCCGCCCAGGCGACTCAGCAGCTTGCGATGAAAAGGCCAGCCGTGCGTGCTGCCGCCTGGGACGTATCGAGAGCCGAGTGCAAGGTCGGCGGCCAACGCGCGATCAACGAGCCTGGGTAAATCCGCGGGATTATGCGAGTGGTCAGCGTCCATTGTGGCCACGAAAGCGGCGTTCGATTTCAATGCTTCGGCGAAACCGGCCACATAGGCGGGTCCGATGCCCAGCTTTTTCGCGCGGTGCAACACGTTCACCCTGCCCGGAAAGCGTGAAGCGAGTTGATCGGCGAGAGTGCCGGTTCCGTCGGGCGAGTTATCGTCGACCACGATGACGCGCACGTCCGGTCCGAGCGCGAGCACATCGGTGACCAACGAGGCGAGGTTTTCGCGCTCGTTATAGGTAGGGATAATCACTGTCGCGCGTTGGGCTATTGCGGGCGAGGCGGAGAGGGTCATCCGGACGGAGTTGGCAAAAGATAAGTCTGGATCAAGGCGCTAGACGCCTTCCGTTCGTCGCCTTGAGAGCAAGAAATTCACTTGAGCCAGTAATGCATCGATATCAAACGGCTTCGACAGCACCGCGTCCGCGTCATTCAACTCCTCGGATTGCGAGCGAATGGTACGTCCCGCCGACATCGCGACGATGGGAATGCCGGTGGTTTCCGGATCATTCTTCAGACGACGAATCGCTGTCCCGCCGTCCACACCGGGAAGCATCACGTCCATGAGGATGAGATCCGGATTCCAATCGCGCGCAAGCAACAGCCCCTGGGCGCCATCGCGGGCGATCGCCACGGTGTAGCCTTCGCCGACGAGAACGACCTCAATCAGGTCGGCCACCGCTTGCTCATCGTCGACGACCAGGATGCGAGGAGGCAATCAATAACTCCGCGTACTCTCGGGTCACCCCGGCCGCCGTTTCGATCTTGTGCATTGTACGCTAGACGTGAGCTTTTTTGATTTTATCAGATGGACGTGCTTTCAGCAGGCAATTCATCGTGTGCGATCTTGGCACCAAGTTGGCGGAGTTTGCCGACCAGATCATCATAGCCGCGGTCGATGTGATAGATGTCGGAAATCGATGTTTCGCCGTCGGCAACGAGTCCGGCGAGAACCATGCCCGCACCGGCGCGAATGTCCAATGCGCGCACAGCCGCGCCGTGAAGGCGCGTTGGACCCTGGATTTCAGCGCGCGTGCCATAACGATTGGGCGCAAAGTGTTCGACCCAAATATTGGCGCCCATGAGATTGAGTTGATCGGTATAGCGAAGACGGTCCTCGAAGACGCGTTCGTGGATCTTGGAGAGTCCAGTCGCTTGAGTCATCAAGACGGCAAAGGCGGCTTGGAGATCGGTGGGGAAGCCCGGAAAGGGCAAGGTCTGAATCTCGACTGCTTGCAGACCATCGCCTGGTCGAATCAGCATCGACTCTTCGTGCGTCCAAACTTCGGCTCCCGCCTCGCGCAGTTTAGCCGTGAGGGGAAGCATGTCTGGTTCGCGGACGCGATGTAACGTCACCTCACCGCCCGTGATGACCGCGCCGATTGCATAGGTGCCGGCCTCCAAGCGATCAGGCAGAATGGTTTCCGAGACGCCGTGAAGCCTGTCAACACCTTCGACGACGATTGTGGGCGAGCCGAGCCCGGAAATGCGCGCGCCCATGCGATTCAGCATGTTACCGAGGGCGACAATTTCAGGCTCGCAGGCGGCGTTGACGATCGTGGTCCGGCCGTCGGCCAACGAGGCCGCCATCAACAGGTTTTCGGTACCGGTGTGACTTGGATAGTCCATGTAGATGCGGGCGCCGCGAAGTGCGTTCGTCCGCGCGCGCACTTGCTGCTCGGTGAACTCGATCTGCGCACCCATATGTTTGAAACCGCGCACGTCGACGTCGACTGGACGGGCGCCGAGCTGGCAGCCTCCCGGTGTCGAGGCCTCGACTTCTCCGATACGCGCCAAAAGCGGACCCGCGACGAGGAACGACGCGCGCATTTTGCCGACAAGATCGGGAGGCGCGGACGTGCTTATGATCTTGGCGGCGCGGACGGTGATCCGATGCCGCGCGGTGTCAATGTCGACTGTTGCACCGAGGGCGCGCAGGAGCGCGGCCATGGTCACGATATCGGCGAGCTCGGGCACGCCGTTGATGACGCATTCCTCGGAGGTCAAAAGGGTCGCGGCGAGAATTGGCAACGCCGCGTTCTTCGCTCCTCCGATTGTCACCTCGCCACGGAGTGGTACGCCGCCTTCAATCGTCAGCGTGCGCCGCGGGGATGGTTCGGATGCGAGGGGGGAAGTAGGGGACGTGCTTGTAGCTGTCGCCATAGGATCTCGAACCTCATCGCCAACGCTGATGCCGGCTTTCGGCCGGTACACGGGGCTTAAGTCCCCGTGCTCAGCTTACGAAGCCCTCGAACGAGGGCTAAACCCGCATCGCGCTTCGCAATCGAAAGCGAAGTTCGGTAGAGCCAGCTTCAGCCGGCGTTCAAGTTTGGCGCGGGGTCTTTAGCCCCGCGCTTCGCCGAAGGCGTCGATCGGAGCATACAGCAAGGAGACTATAACTCGTTGCCCGAACTCTCGCCTAGACCGGGCTGGCGCCGGCGTTGGCGGCGCTGACCGACCCGCAAGCGCACGGACGCGCGACGAAGCGCGGCCTCGGCCTGTGCGAGATCGAGTTCCGACGCGCGGTTGCCAAGGTCAGTCTCAGCCTTGCGTCGCGCATCGTCGGCGCGTGCCAGGTCGATCTCCTCGGCTCGCTCGGCGGTGTCGGCGAGTACGACGACCTTATCAGGGGTGACTTCCATGAAGCCGCCAAAGACGACGAGCGATTGCTCGGCGCCTCCCTTCTTGATACGCAGTTCGCCGGCACTAAGGGTGGTGATAAGCGGGGCGTGACGCGGCAATATACCGAGCGTGCCGTCGCTGCCGGGAGCGACCACCATGTCGACGTCGGATTCGGTGAAAACGAAGCGTTCCCCGGTAACGACTTCGACTTGCAACTTAGCCATAATGCGTCCTCAAATCAGAGCGGGAGGCGAACTGATGCACCGTCTCCCGCTTGTCGTTGTTATGAGCCTTGCTGGCCCGGGGCGGTCACCATATCGATGCCGCCGACGTACATGAACGCCTGCTCCGGCTTGTCGTCGTGTTGGCCTTCGAGAATCTCTTTGAAACCGCGGACCGTATCCTCGCGTGAAACGAATTGCCCCGGCGTGCCGGTGAACTGCTCGGCGGTGAAGAACGGTTGCGAGAAAAAGCGCTCGATGCGGCGGGCACGGTTGACGGTTTGCTTGTCCTCTTCGCTCAGCTCCTCGATCCCGAGAATGGCAATGATGTCTTGCAGATCGCGATAGCGCTGAAGCACGCGTTGGACTTCGCGGGCGATAGTGTAGTGTTCCTGACCGACGATCAGCGGATCGAGAATGCGTGAAGTCGAGGCGAGCGGATCGACGGCCGGATAGATGCCGCGCTCGGTAATCGAACGCTCGAGCGAAATCGTTGCGTCGAGATGGGCAAAGGTCGCGGCCGGGGCTGGGTCGGTGTAGTCGTCGGCCGGGACGTAGATCGCTTGGACCGAGGTAATCGAACCGGTTTTGGTCGACGTGATCCGCTCCTGCAACTGACCCATTTCCGCGGCGAGAGTCGGCTGGTATCCGACGGCGCTCGGCATGCGGCCGAGGAGCGCGGAGACTTCCGAACCCGCCTGCACGAAGCGGAAGATGTTGTCGATGAAGAGGAGGACGTCGCGGCCCTCGTCGCGGAAATATTCGGCGATTGTCAGACCAGAGAGACCAACGCGAAGGCGGGCTCCGGGTGGCTCATTCATCTGGCCGAAGACCATAACGGTCTTGTCCATGACCTGAGAGGCCTTCATCTCGCCGAAGAGCGCGGTGCCTTCACGAGTCCGCTCGCCCACGCCGGTGAAGACGGAGTAACCACCGTGCTCGGCCGCGATGTTGCGGATCAGCTCGGTGATGATGACCGTCTTGCCGACACCAGCTCCGCCAAAGACGCCTGTCTTGCCGCCCTTCGTGAACGGTGCGATAAGGTCAATAACTTTGATTCCCGTTTCGAAGATCTCGACCTGGGTCGACTGCTCTTCGAATGATGGCGCCGGGCGGTGGATGGGGTATGTCTGCGTCGCCTCGACCGGCCCAGCCTGGTCAATCGGCTCGCCGACGACGTTCAAGATGCGGCCGAGCGTTTCTGGACCCACCGGAACGGCGATCGGGAGACCGGTGTCCACGGCATCCATTCCGCGGCGAATCCCATCCGTCGAGCTCATTGCCACCGTGCGCACCCAGTCATTGCCGAGGTGGGACTGTGTCTCGAGCACGAGCGTGCTTCCGTCGTCCATCACGATTTCGATGGAGTTGTAGATTTCGGGAAGCCGGTCCGGTGGGAACTCGACGTCGACGACTGGACCGAGCACTTGCACAACCTTGCCGGTCGCTCTCTCGGTTGTTGGTGTTGTTGCGGCTACCATTCATATCTCCTTCGTCTGTTTCAGTCCGCAGCCAGCGGCGAGCCAGCACTATCCTCCGAGAGCAGCGGCGCCGGCGGCAATTTCTGAAACCTCACGCGTAATTTGCGCCTGCCGCGCTTTGTTATACGAAAGGGTCAGGTCGGAAACGAGATCCTTGGCGTTATCAGATGCGCTTCGCATCGCCACCATCCGAGCGGAGTGTTCCGATGCGATCCCCTCAAGAACCGCTTGGTAGATTTGAATCTCGACGAAGCGCGGAAGCAGACTTTGCAGCACATCCGCTGGGCTCGGCTCAAAGATGTAATCGCGATAGGCGCCGGCGCCTTCAGGGCGGGCAATAGGCAGGATCTGCTTCAAGTCTGGTGACTGTAACAACGTGTTGATAAAGCGGGCGTAGACCACGTAGACGGCGTCGGCCTTGCCGGAGATGAAGTCGTCTAAGGCGACCTGCGCGATCGGGCGGATGTCATCCAGCGACACGTTGTCACCAAGATTGAGGAACTCCGCGACCAAATCCTGCTTCGTCCGCAGTACGAAATCGCGGCCCTTCTTTCCGGTCGCGACAACACGCACGGGCGCATTTGCCTCGCGCAAGATGAAGCGGCTCGCGCGCCGCAAGATGTTCGAGTTGAGCGGCCCTGTCAGGCCCTTGTCAGGCGTAATGACGATGACTTCGACGTTCTTGATTTCCCGCTGCTGGAGCAACGGAAACTGGCGCAAGTCTTCGGCGGCGAGCTGCAGCGAGGCCAAGTCGGCAATGACTTCTTGCAGCCGGTCCGAATAGGGCCGGCTTGCGGTGACGCGCTGTTGGGCACGCCGCATCTTGGACGCGGAGACCATCTCCATCGCTCGCGTGATCTGCGAAATGTTGCGAACGCTGCGAATTCGGCGTCGGATTTCACGTGGGCTGGCCACGCCACATCCTTTCTGATCCTAGTCCGGCGAGAGGTTTTCCCGCGCCGGTTTGATTCGAGCTATCGAGCGGCGACTGCCGTTGGCGCCGTAGACGCCCATTGCGATCCCGCCTTGAAATCTTCAGTTGCTTTGCGCAGGACGGCGATCAGATCGTCGCTCAGCGCTTTCTCTTGCGCGATCCTGTCGAGCAGGTCTGCGTGCGCGGTGCGCAGATTGTCGAGATATCCGGCTTCGAACGCCTGCACCTGGTCCACCGGAACGTCTTCAAGGTAGCCATTCGTCGCGGCCCACAGGATCGCGACTTGCTCCTGCACCGGCATCGGTTGGTATTGACCCTGCTTCAAGACCTCGGTTAACCGCTGGCCACGGTCAAGCTGCGCTTTCGTCGCCGGATCGAGATCCGAGCCGAACTGAGCGAAAGCGGCCAAAGCGCGGAAGCCGGCGAGTTCGAGGCGGAGGCGGCCGGCGACCTGGCGCATTGCCTTGATCTGCGCGGCGCCGCCAACGCGAGAAACCGAGATACCGGCGTTGACTGCCGGGCGAACGCCCGCGTAGAAGAGATCGGACTCGAGGAAGATCTGACCATCGGTGATTGAAATGACGTTTGTCGGAATGTAGGCCGAGACGTCGCCAGCCTGTGTCTCGATGACGGGGAGCGCGGTCAGCGACCCGCCGCCGAGGGTATCGCTCAACCGGGCGGCGCGTTCCAAGAGGCGCGAGTGCAAATAGAACACGTCGCCGGGGTAGGCTTCGCGTCCTGGCGGGCGGCGCATGAGCAGCGAGACCTGGCGGTATGCCCAAGCATGCTTCGACAGGTCGTCGTAAACGACCAAAGCATCGCCGCCGTTCTCCATGAACTCTTCGCCAATCGCGCATCCCGCGAACGGCGCGATGTACTGCAGCGATGCCGGGTCGGCAGCGGAAGCCATGACCACGATGGTGTGTTCCATCGCGCCATGTTCTTCAAGTACGCGCACGGCCTGAGCAACCTGAGCCCGCTTCTGGCCGATTGCCACGTAGATGCAGATGACGCCTTGACCTTTTTGGTTGATGATCGTATCGAGCAGGATCGCGGTCTTGCCGGTTTGGCGGTCGCCAATGATCAGCTCGCGCTGACCGCGACCAATAGGGATCATCGAGTCAATCGACTTAATGCCAGTTTGAACCGCGGTGTCGACGTCCTGGCGAAGAATGACCCCGGGCGCGATGCGCTCGATGGGGCGGGTCTTTTCGGTCTGAATCGGGCCCTTGCCATCAATTGGCTGGCCGAGCGCGTCGACGACGCGGCCGATGAGGGCGTCCCCGACTGGAACCGAGGAAATGCGGCCGGTTGACCGGACCTCGTCGCCCTCTTCGATGTCGGTGTAGTCACCCATGATAATGATGCCGACGGAATCCTCCTCCAAGTTGAAGGCGAGACCGAGCGTGCCGCTCTTAGTGAATTCGACAAGCTCACTCGACATGACCTGGCTGAGACCGTAGACACGGGCAATGCCATCTCCGACCTCGACGACTGTGCCGACATTGGTCACGGTCATCTGCTGTTCGAAGCCGGCGATTTGCTGCTTCAGAATGTCGCTAATTTCGGTTGCGCGTACAACCATGTTTATCTTGTCCTCTCAGGGCCATTCCGCCCGATTTGCGCTCGAACGAAGGCGACTTCGAACTCGACCGTTCAGCTGAAACGAATGTGACGAAATAACGGCCCCACGAGCCGTCGTCAGCTTAAGCAGGAGCTGCCAACCGCGCCCGCAAGCGCCGCAGTTGATTGAGCACGCTGCCATCGATGAGCTGATCGCCCACCCTGGCGACGATGCCACCGATAATTGAAGGATCGGTCTGCAACCGAAGCTCGATTTCTTTACCAATGAGCTGATTCAATTTGGCGCGAACCATTTGTTGCTCTGCTGCGCTCAGTGGTTCCGCGGTGACGACCTCGGCAACCGCGATTCCACGCTCCTCCAGCATCGCATTCTGATACATGACGTAAAGATCAGGAATGATGTTGAGCCGGTGGCGCTGAATCAGCAGGCGGGCCAGATTTCTCGCCTCAGGCAGCGCAGTGGCGAGCGCCTCATCGAGAAGTGCTTGCTTGTCTACCACCGATACATTTGGATTGCTCAAGTATGCGGCAGCCACGGGATTGGTCATGACCTCGTTGAGGACCGAAAGATCGGACTGCCAACGGTCAAGCGTCCCGCGCTCCTTGGCTAGGCTAAGAATCGCCTGCGCGTAGCGTTTGGCCGCCCTGCTCGCCATGCCTATCTCCCTGCCTCTGCTTATGCATTGCTCGACGCCGCGCCGGCGCCGTTCGATTGTGAAGCGCCGGCTTCTGCCAGCGTTTCCTCGATCAACCGAGTTTGAGACGCGGGGTCGAGCTCTTTGCGAACGATCTTGGACGCCGCATTGACCGCGAGGTCAGCAATTTCCTGGCGAAGCTGCTGCCGCGCCTGTTCAGTCTCGGAGCGTAATGTCGCTTCGGCGCGGGCCAGGTATTCCTCGGCCTGTTTGCCGGCTTCTTCGCGGGCTCGCGCAATGCTCGCGTCGGCCGCTTCGCGGGCGTTCGCGATGATGTGTTGAGACTCCTGCCGAGCCTCTCGAAGTACTTCCTCATTTCGGGTCGCGGTCGCTTGCAGTTCCGCTTGCATCTGCTGGGCGGCTTCCATGCTCTCGCGGATGCGCTGCTGGCGCTCGTCCAGCACCTTCGTGATTGGACCAAGGGCCACGCGCCAGAGGAGCACAACGAAAATAAGGAATGCGACAAGTTGGATTGCTAGCTTCCAACCGTCGATGCCGATTGCACTCATGTGCTACTTGCTCCCCGAGGCCGGTCTTCAGGCCCGGATTATGCTCCGACGTTGACCAAACACAAGAACTATCAAACCTCCGCCGACCGTGGCGGTGCAGGAGCGCGTTCTCGCGTCCGCACCGCCGAACGGGTCTACACGAAGAAAATGATGATGGCAATGACGAACGCGTAAATGGCGACCGCTTCTGCGAGTGCCGCGCCGAGGATCATGGTCGACCGGATGTCGCCGACGGCCTCCGGATTTCGCCCAATCGCTTCCATCGCGCCTTTGACGGCGAGACCGATGCCAAGGCCAGGGCCGATGGCACCGAGACCAATGGCGATTGCAGCGCCGATATACGGTACGGCGTTAGGATCAGTAATTCCTCCGAACACGAGCGTTCCTCCTTCGCGCGTCCGCCGAACTCCCGGTCGCCGGCGCTTTGTTGTTTTGAGAGGCCGGCGCATGCCGCCCCCTCCGAATCAGAATGAAACCGGACCTTTATATTGCTTCGGCGCTTTCGCGCCGTTTGTCCGCATTGGAACCTAATCCCTGACCGCACCACCAGGGCAAATTACGGTTAGTCTCCCACGCTCGCCGTCGCTTGCGCGATCTCATGCGCTTCTTCACCGTGCTCTTCGTGTTCGTCGTCGTGCCCACTGGCGGCCAGCGATACATAGACTACTGTGAGTAAGGCAAACACAAGGGCCTGGATCGCTCCAAATAGGAGTTCGAGGCCAAGGAAAATAACCGGGAAGAATATCGGAATGACCGCGATCTTGATCGCGTTCGCCATTGTGTACATGATGGCGAGAAGCACTTCACCCGCGAGGATATTGCCGAAAAGCCGGGCAGAGAGCGAGATGATGCGAGAAAACTCGGCGATAAGCTCGAGCGGGAAGAGCGCCGGCGGATCGGCCATGTGCTTAATGCGGCCCACAAATCCGTTTACCGAGATACCACGCACCTGGACGAGAAAGAACGTGACAAGCGCCATCGCCAGCGTCATGTTGATATCGGCATTCGGCGCCCGGAAGAATGGAACGAGGACTTTTTCCCCGTCCTCGGTTTCCCATTTGCCGATCGTGCCGACGCCGGGAAGGAGGCCCGAATAGTTGGCGATCAGGATGAAGATGAAAATGGCGCCGATGAGTGGGAAGACGCGCCGGCCTTCCTTCCGACCAGCTGTTCCTTCGACCAAACCGAGCAGAAACTCGATGGCTACTTCGACTGTGCCCTGCGCATGGCCAGGAATGACCTGGGCCCTCCGCGCAATCCACCACCCTGCCAAGAGAATTCCGGCCATAACAATGAACATGGTCAACATGGAGTTTGTGACTGGAATTGGGCCGATGTTGAAGAGCGTTTCCGCGGCAATCGAAATATGGACATCCATGCTCTGGCGTTACTCCTCGTCCCCTTTGTCGCCCTGGGGCCCGTCGAGATGACTCGTTGGGCGCGAAACTTGCGCTTGACGTGCCGGTATACGCGTAATCGTGCGCGTCACGAGTCCAGGTCGGTGCCCTCTCTGACCATATTGCGCGAGCTCGTAGAGCTGGTAACCGGCCGAGAGCAGTGCCACCGCCACTCCAATGAGCGTGAAGATGGGCGAGGTTCCGAGCCAGCCGTCGAGGCCGACACCACCAACGATCAGGACTACGACGCTCACCACAATAGAGCAGCCGAGCCCTGCTGCGACTCCGGCTGCTCCTAATCCTGCTCGCTCCTCAGGTGAGGGCAGGTTGGTCACGGTGCACCCCCCGGACCTTGTTCCCGATTGCGAAGGTTATCACAATCTGGAAAAGCCGGACAATGCACTTGCCATGAGAAGAATTGGCACAACGTCACGATTGCGGGTTCCGCCGCTTTCGGCACCCTACCTCGATCGGCGGAACCTGCAGAGAGAATGGAAATGGCAGATCGAATTCAACTACGGATCTCAGGTCGCGTTCAAGGCGTGGGTTTTCGACTCGAGGCCGCGGACCTCGCGCGTTCGCTCGGACTAACCGGATTCGTCTGCAATGAGCCTGATGGTTCAGTGCTCATCGAAGCGGAAGGCGAATCGTCGTCGCTCGAACTGTTTGTTCGCTGGTGTCGTAAAGGACCGCCCGGGGCGAGAGTTACGGATGTCCAACAGTCCGAGCTGCCGGTCCAAGGCGACCGTTCATTTGAAATCACCCGCGCTCGCTATCAAACAGTAGTGAGCTGACGGTCGACCAAGCGTCCAGCATTCTGCAGCGCTACCTCGGCGCCAGCGACCATCCGGCGGATGACTTCCGCGACAGGCAGGATCTCCTTGATCGCGCCCGCGCCTTGGCCCATGTAGATGGGAACGAAGTCGGCGTCTTCCCGTTCGAACGCGGCTTCAACCTCGGCGGCCACTGTCTCCCGGTTTGCTCCAAGCTCGTCGGCTCGATCTTCAAGTTCTCGGACAAGAAGGTTGCGGATGACACGAGTCGTGGCGCCTTCCCAATGCACGTCCCAAACCTTGTCGGGGACATCGGTGAGAACGATCGCTTCAGACTGGGCGCTGAGAATTGCGTTCTTGTAATAGTCGGTGGCCGGTGACTCGTGCGTAGCGAGAAACCTCGTGCCGACGAGAACACCTTCGGCCCCCATCGCGAGCGCGGCCGCGAGCCCACGTCCGTCGACGATTGAACCGGCGGCGATGACCGGGATGCCTTCGGCGACATCGATGACCTGCGGCACGAGCGCCAGACCGCCGACGAAACCGGTGTGACCTCCGGCTTCTGAACCTTGCGCGATGATGAAATCGACCCCGGCCGCGACCGCTTCCTTAGCCGTTTCGACGGTATTCACCTGGTGCGCGTGTAGACAGCCGGCGGCGTGAACGCGCTCGGTCAATAGCTTCGGGTTGCCCCATGACGATTGGACGACGAACGGCTTCGCGCGGATGATCATGTCCCACAGTTCATCGCTTGCATACGCAATAACGCTGTTCACGCCAAACGGCTTATCGGTGAGCTCGCGAGCCTTGGCGATTTGGGCTTTGACATCGTCGAGCTCGCGATCGACCGTGCCGATGATGCCGAGCCCACCCGCGTTGGAGACCGCGGCCGCAAGCGCGGCGTTGGCTCTGGTCGCCATGCCTGCCTGCAATATGGGCGCTTCGATTCCGAGACGTTCGGTGATCCGGGTTTTGATTGCCATCTCAATCTCCGTCTAACGAATGAGGAAGCCGCCGCGCGTTGGATCTTCAGGATCGACGACGAACTGGTTGAAACCCGTAATGAACCCACGTCCGGTGATTTCGGTGATAACTGCCGGTACGTTGGCAACGGTTGTTGCCGACAGAACTCGACCGGTCATCATCGTGTCGATCACACTTTCATGGACGTACGGCGTGTTGAGCGCGATTTCGCCCTTAGCATAGAGGTTCGCGAGTTTGGCCGAAGTGCCTGTGCCGCACGGGGAGCGATCGACTTCGGATTCCGCGAAGATCGTGATGTTGCGACCGTCGCCGCCCGGGGTCTGTGGATCATCCGAGATGATCGTCCCGTAGACGCCGCGCAGCTCCGGTTCGAGCGGATGCACCACGTCAAGCTTGGCCTCGACCGCTCGCTTGATTTCCATGCCGAGCGAAATTAGGTCCGAGACTCGCTCCTTACTGACCGTCGTACCCAGCGCCTTCGCGCCGACGAGGGCGTAGAAAGCGCCACCGTACGCAACGTCAACCGAGAGGCTGCCGATGGAAAGGTCGAGGCAGAGATTTTCGACGACCTGAAACGCGGGCACGTTGACGAATGAGACTGAATTGACGCGGTCGCCGGCGATAGAGGCGCGGGCATGAATAAGCCCCGCGGGCGCATCGAAGACGAGTTCAGTCTCTCCCTCGACCATCTCTACCGCGCCGGTCTCGATCAGCGCGGTGGTGAGCGCGATGATGCCGTGACCGCACATCGTGCTGTACCCCTCGTTGGTAAGAAAGAGGACGCCGTAATCGGCGTGCTCGCTGACCGGCGGCGTCAGGATGGCCCCGTACATATCGGCATGACCACGCGGTTCCCAGAGCAGGATCTTGCGAAAGTCGTCGTGGTTTTCTTGCATCCAGCGGCGGCGTTCGAGGATGGTGTCTCCTTCGAGCTGCGGCAAGCCACTGGTGATGATGCGCAGCGGTTCACCGCCCGTGTGCGCATCAATCGTCGAAATCATCCGCGACCACCGCATAGCTGGAATCTCCGCATCGGTTCTTGGTGCATCCATGACGCATGCTGACGACGAATTCACGATACTCTATGTCATCGCCATATTACGGTCCGGTTCGCGGACCGTTTTTGATGTATGACAGGACGAGGTGTGGTTTCGACAGTCGAGGTTCCGTTAATCGATGAGGAGCTCGGGGCGGAGATCCAGGAGGCGTTCGCTCCCCAGCCGAGACCGCTGATGACACAGCGCCGCGTGCTTGCGCTGGCCCTGCCGATCATCGGTGAGAATCTGCTGCAAACGATGGTCGGCGCCGTCGACACGTTGATGGTCTCCCAGCTCGGAAAAGAAGCGGTAGCCGGCGTTGGTACCTCGATCGAGTTCGTTTTTTTCATTATCTCGATCCTGAGCGCAGTCTCAATCGGCGCGACCGTGCTTGTTTCGCAAGCATTCGGCGCGGGCGATCACAAACGAACGCACGAGCTCGCGCGCCAAGCCATCGTTTGGGGCGTGCTACTCGCGATCCCAGTTTCACTGCTTGGTCTGCTCTTCGCTGGGGACCTGATCTCGGTGTTTGGCACTGAGCCGGGGGTGGCCCGGAATGCCACCACGTATCTGGAGATCATCGCGGCGACGAGCATCGTGCTCTTGCTCGATTTCGTTTGCGGATCGGTGTTTCGTGGCGTCGGCGACAGCCGAACGCCGCTCAAGGCCGCCATGGTGGCGAACGTGATCAACGTGATCGCCGCCTATCTCCTGATCTTCGGCCATCTCGGACTGCCGGAATTGGGCGTTGCCGGCAGCGCGTGGGGCGCGGCAATCGGCCGTGGAACCGCGGCGGCGATTATGTTGACTCTGCTCGTGCGCGGCAAACGCTCCGTTTCGATCCGAGGACGCGCCGGTTGGCGTCCACACCTTGAGATCGGTCGCAGCTTGCTCCGGCTCGGCTTGCCCGCCGCACTCGAACAGATGTTGATGTCCTGCGGATTCATGACGATGGTCGCCGTAGTTGCGCTCCTTGGCACCGTCTCACTCGCCGCTCAGCAAATCGGCTTCAGCGCGCTGTCGATCGCGTTCATTCCCGGGTTCGGCTTCGCGATCGCGGCCACGGCTCTCGTTGGCCAGAGCATCGGCGCTCGTGACGTCGCCGGCGCGAAGAAAGCGACTAGAATCGCGATGATCGGGGGCACGCTGTGGATGGGCACTGGCGCACTGATCTATTTCATTTTCGCCAGACAAATTATGGACATCTTTTCGAACGATCCTCAGGTGATCAACGCCGGGGTGGGCGCGCTCCGCGCGTTGAGCATCAGTCTGCCGTTTTGGGCGGCGTGGTCGGTGAACGGTGGCGCACTCCGGGGCAGCGGCGATACCCGTTCGCCGATGTATGCCAGCGTGTCCGCGGTTTGGATTGCCGTGGGATTGGCCTATCTCGGTGTCCGCGCATTTGACTTCGGTTTGGCCTGGTGCTGGTTGACGTTTGCGATCACCTCACCGCTGGCGGCGCTGTGGAATCGAACGCGGTTCATGCGGCGGCTCTCGCCCGAGTTCGGTCTCCTTGACAAACCCTTCGATGCGGCGGCGGTCGAGATAACGCACTAAGTTGCTTTCTTCCCACGTGCATCGTTCAACTTGCTCACTAGCATCATGTACGCCGAACTCCCGCTGCAACAGTCACATCTCAAGTCGCCAGTGCTTCTCGTTCGAGTGAGCAGTTGGCGATCAAGGGCCCTTCCTGCCCATCTCACACCCGAAGAGAGTCATAGGAAACCCCAAGAATCCATCCAGCGAACTCTAGACTCCAGTAGCCAAACTCCTTGCCAAGAGCCGGATCTCACCTTGGCTGAGTGGCCAAGTTCGAATCCGACGGGCGAACCCGATTCGCGCAGGCTTTTGCGAACAGCAGGGAGTTACGACCATGCAAGCTCAGTTTGATGGATTGAATACGTCGTCCACACGCAGAAAATTCATTGCCGGCACGGCGGCGTTAGGCCTCGCCGCTGTCCTCGGTGCCAAGGTGACCTCCGGTCAAGCATCGAGCCCAACGCCAACGGCAGTGGGAACGTTCGCTCCGGGCGAAGCGGCCTGGACGAAATACAACCTCAATTCCATCGCCAATGAACAAATTCTATCGATCCCAGGAGCAGGCGACCGGATGACACGAGAGTTTCCCGAGTACCGCCCTTACACGACGATCAAACAGTTTCGGAAAGAGATCGGAAAGTACGTCGCCGACGATATCGTGGCTGGCTACGAGCAGTACGTTTTCGTTCCCATCGAACCAAATTCGGCCGACGCGGAGACGATCCAGCAGTTGCCCGGCATCGACGGGGACAAGGCATCGCAATTGCTCGATACCGCTCCCTTCGCCGACGATACGGCCTTTCTCGCCGCGGTCGGCGGCATGGTGACCTCGGAGCAATCGACGCTTGCCGCGACGTATCTGGCGTCAGTTGCTTCGAGTCAGGTGACGTGGCTCAAGTACGACCTCAGCTCAATGTCCGAGAATCAAATCCGCTCAATTCCCGGTACCGGAGACCAGATGGTGACCGAGTTCAAGGAGTATCGCTCGTACTCGTCGATCGAGCAGTTCCGGGAGGAACTCGGCAAATATGTCGACGGTGACGTTGTCACTGCCTATGAAAGGTATGTGTTTGTGCCCGTCGTGCCAAATGACGCTGATGAGACCACCTTGCTCCAGTTACCAGGCCTCGATCAGGACAAGGCGCAAACTTTGATCAACAGCAGACCATTCGCTGACAATGCGGCGTTTTTGTCAGCGCTCTCCCAGCAAGTGGTCGCCGATCTGGCAGAGTTGGGGGCAGCCTTTGTGGCAGCGTCATGAACGAGCTGTCGGCCCTGTCATGCCTTCGAAACAATCTGTTCACGCTCGCGGCGCTCCTCTTCTGCGGCACAATCGCAGAATTACTCGCGGCCAAGCACTATCAGAGCCCGACCCAGTTTGTTGCCTTTGGACTCTGTGGGCTTGGTTTGATCACCGTTGCACGTGCATCGAAGCGTCCCAACTCGAACATCATTGCAGGCGCGCGGGCGATCATGGTTGTGATTGTGTGCGGAAGTCTATGGGGCATCTATGAGCACATCACGGGAAATCTCAGCTTCGTCCACGAGGTTCGGCCTCACGCCAGCGGGATGACCGTGCTCAGAGCGACACTTCAGGGCGGCGATCCGATTCTCGCTCCGGGTGTGCTCGCAGTGGCCGCCTTCGTAACGATTCTGGCCACGTTCGCGCGTACACCAGAGTTGGTCGAGTTCGCCAAACCGGCGACTCGCGGACCGAGGCAGCAGACGATGCAGAATAAGCTGCCCACCTAGGGACAATGCCTACCACCAGCCGTAGGGGATGTTGCGACGGGGATTTAGAACCGGATGTTGTCTGGTTTCGACGAGACGTTCAGTGCGGGCGAAGAGAGCGTCGAGCTCCGGAATTGAGATGAACGGCTTTAACCCATTCCGAACGTCATATTTATTGGCGAGTAGACGCTCCAGATCCGGTATGAGCGCGGGTGAGATCCGCTCGCCCAAAAATTGCCAGAGAACCGTTCGCATCTTCGGATATTGGTTGAAGGTAAGCCCGTGGTCGATCCCCCAGATCTTGCCCGAGTAGTCGCGCAGACAGTGTCCGAGCTTGCGGTCGGCGTTGTTCGAAACGTAGTCGAACAGGACGAGACGCTCGACTTCAAGATTGCAGCTTTCCCAGAAGCGCGCATTGTTTTCCTGTGATTCCGGAAACGGCTCGACATAGATCTGAAGACTGCCAATGCCGTGCGGTCCGTCGCGAATTACCGTCGGCGGCACGAAGTTCCAGTTGAGCTGCTTGCTCAAGACGTACGCGGCGGTTTCGCGCAGATAGAGTGTCCCGTCTGGGAAATCGTACAGTGGGGCCTCGCCGCTTCGGGGCTTGTAAATCGCCAGATGCTCTTTGCCGTCCGGCATTTCAAGGGCGACCGCGAACGAGTAATTCGAACCCCATGGGATCAGTTTGGACGCGATGATTTCCGATTCGCGCAATACCTGCAGCGCGTCCTCTTCGCACAGGGGCAAAGCGGGCGTCGTTCCTTCGTCGTCATCGTGGGCGCGAATCTCAAGAAAGAGGTCGGGCATTGATCTATCTCAGCGGAAATCGACCACGTGGGTCACGTGTGGAGTGATACGGCCATGACGCCGTCATTGGATTCTGCTCCGAGTGTAAGCGCAATCAGGCGACTTGTTATGAAGCTTAGAACTCTTGCCACTCGACTCCGGTTCCTTGCTCCAGCTGAATTGCGAGTTCCGCTGGGTCGGTGACGGGCGGCAAGCACGCATAGCGCTCACAGAGATACGCAGTTACCAGGCCATCCGCTGGGGGCCGGTGTTCGAGAAATGGCAGGAGATCCGAGATCGTGTCATCCGCGGGATCGGCGAGACCGATGACGGCATTTGGCTCATATCGTTCGAACATGACCCGCGCAAATTGCGACGATGCCGGATCGTCTGAGCTGCCCGCAATCGCGACCTCACGCGGTGTGGCGAGATAAGCGTCGAGCGCGGACAGATAACGGCCGAACGCGGTCGGGTGTTCCGCCATTGCACGCGCAACCATGCCGAGAATGGCCGCGGCACGGCGTTGGTAATCAGCATTTTCCGTCAACACGCTGAGCTTGAGGAGGACGGAGGCGGCGACAGAATTGCCGGACGGAGTCGCGCCGTCTTGCAGATCGCGGGGACGGCTGATCAATGTTTCGTGGCTTGCGCCAGTGTCGAAAAAGCCAGGTCCTTCGGCGGCGCTGAACTCCTCGATCATCGTCTGTGTGAGCGATAGTGCTTCCTCGATCCAACGCCGTTCGAAACTCGCTTCGTAGAGAGCGATCAATCCGTCAATCAGGTGTGCATAGTCTTCGAGGAAACCGCCGATCTTCGCCTTGCCGTCCTTGTAGGTATGTAAGAGCAGTTCGTCTTTGCGCGCGTTGGCGAGGAGGAACGTCGCGTTCTTGCAAGCGGCGTCGAGATAATCACTACGATCCAGGACACGCGAAGCTTCAGCGAAGGCGCGGAGCATCATCCCGTTCCAACTGACGAGCACTTTTTCATCCCGCCCTGGCTTCACGCGCCGTTCTCTGGCAGCCAGTAGTAGTGGCCGGGCGTCTTCGACAGCTTGTTCGAGATCAGCAGGCGGGATTTCGAGTTCGGCGGCGACGTGATGAACCGCACGGGGCGTGTGGAGGATGTTTACGCCCTCGAAATTGCCTGATTTGGTAGCACCGTAGTAGGCAGCGACCCATGTACCACGTTCCTCGCCGAGGACGTCCCGCAACTCTGCCAGCGACCAGACGTAGTACTTCCCTTCTTCGCCTTCGCTGTCGGCGTCCTGCGTGGAAAAGAAACCGCCATCCGCGCCGGTCATTTCGCGCAAAACGTAATCGAGCGTTTCGGTCGCAACCTGGCTATACCGCTCGACGCCAAATGCGCGGTAAGCGTCGAGGTAGAGACGTGCTAGCTGGGCATTGTCGTAGAGCATCTTTTCGAAATGTGGAACGAGCCAGACCGCGTCAACCGCATAGCGATGAAACCCTCCGCCGACCTGATCGTAGATGCCGCCTGACGCCATCTTGTCCAGCGTTGTCCGCGCCATGTGCTCGGCCCGCTTGTCACCGGAAGCGCGATGGGTTCGCAGCAGGAACTCATAAACCGCCGCTTGGGGAAACTTTGGGGCGCCGCCGAATCCGCCGTGCTGAGCATCGAATTGGCGCTCCAGCGCACTCAGTGCGTCTTCGACGATTTGTTGCGAAAGTTGCTCAGTCTTGAATTGGGCTTGGTTCGCTTGTTGCAGAAAGTCGCGGATCTGATTGGCGTTTTCGAGGACTTCATCTTTCCGATTCATATAGGCGTCGCTGACGGCCTCCAGCACGCGAGTGAAACTCGGCATGCCAGGACGATCCTCAGGCGGCCAATAGGTGCCGCCGAAAAATGGGACGCCGTCGGGCGTGAGAAAGCAGTTGAGCGGCCAGCCGCCTTGACCGCTCATCGCTTGGACGGCGGACATGTAGATCGAATCGAGGTCGGGACGCTCTTCACGGTCGACCTTGATGTTCACGAAGTGCTCGTTCATGAGTGCAGCCGTTGCTTCGTCTTCGAACGACTCGTGCTCCATCACGTGGCACCAGTGGCAGGCGGAATAGCCGATGCTGACGAGGATCGGTTTGTCTTCAGCCGTGGCTTGGCCGAGCGCCTCAGCGCCCCAGGCGTACCAATCGACGGGGTTGTCTTTGTGCTGAAGCAAATAGGGGCTGGACTCATTGGCGAGGCGATTGGGCACGGTGTAACTCGCTTTCTCCGGAGCGGGAATCTTGTCGAACCGGTCACAGACGACCGCTCTTGGCGACTATTGTCGCAGCCCGCGTCCACTTCCAAGCCTAGCGCCGATGAAGGCGGCTACAATCGACGTGCATTTCAACCCCTTCTGTATGAGGTCAATGGGCGGCAATGAAGAGCGACATAAAACACGACTCGGCAAAGACGCTTGCCGGAACGCGACTGGCGTTCGTCGGCGCGGGCGTCATGGCAGAAGCAATGATTGCCGGCTTGATCAACCAACGCTTGGTTGATCCGACGCACATCGTCGCCAGTCATCCCAGGCGGGACCGGAGCGAGAAGCTCCACCAACGATTTGGCATCACCACCGTCGAAGCTAATGTCGATGCGACAACCGATACAGACCTGGTGTTTCTGACCGTGAAACCGCAAGCGCTGACCCACGTGATGAAGCAAGTGCACGGCAAGCTCTCGCCAAACCAGGTCGTGATCTCGATTGTCGCCGGCGCCAGCATCGAGGTGTTGAGCCGCGGTCTCGGTCACGACGGCATTGCCAGGGTTATGCCGAATACGCCGGCTCAGGTCGGGCAAGGCATGAGCGTGTGGACATCGACGCCGGAAGTCGACGATGCCCACAGAGACCACGTGAAGGCCGTTCTCGGCGCGCTTGGCGAAGAACTATGGGTCGACGACGAAAAGTATGTTGATATGGCGACCGCATTGTCGGGAACTGGCCCCACATACGTTTTCCTGATGATGGAAGCGTTGATTGACGCAGGCGTGCACATGGGTTTCCCGCGCCGGATCGCCGAGCAGATCGTGTTGCAAACTGTGGCCGGATCCGTTGCGTTTGCCCGCGACTCGGGCAAACACATGGCCGAGCTGCGGAACATGGTGACATCACCTGGCGGTACGTCGGCCGAAGCGATCTATCAAATGGAGAAGGGCAGCCTGCGCACGGTGTTTTCCAAGGCAGTCTATGCGGCCTATCAGCGCACACAATCGCTCGCCGCGGAGGAAGTCGCGAAACTGGGAGAGCGCTAGGCGGCCGCGAGCACGATCTGATAGTGGCTGAGCAACCGGATCGTCAACGCGTCGGCAACCTCTTCACCAAATTGGTCGGCCGCGGCGGCGCGAACGGCTGCGATTTGCGGTGTGGCGCCCCCGACCATGGTTTCAAGATTGCGCAGCCGCGACCGCTCGAAGAGTCCGAGATCGGGCACGAAGACGACGCTGTCGGTGTCATGCAGGGCCAAATGATGGCGCGAATTTGAGCCGCACAGGCTCAGCAACTCGCTGGCCGGGATGAACGGCCGGGTGCGGATGAGACCATCAATGAGCGTGGCGAGCTCCGGCGTTGACGTTTGTTCGGCGTACATCTTGTCGAGCATGGCAAATACCTCAGCAGGATCATATGTTGTCACCGTCGTTACGTTTTCAATTTGGCTGTTCATAACGAGCATCGGATAGCGCTCGGCTATTTGCTGTAACGCGCCGCGCTCACGTTCGTTGAAATCGCTGCCATCTGCGAACACGAGATCGATCGCACAGTGTTCTCGAACCGCGGTGATTTCCGGTAGCACGAGCGCACCATTGATGACACGACAATCGGGCAGCCTGCGAAAAATCCACTCCCGGCCGATGCCGGTTTCCGCCCGATGCGTGATCAGTTGATCGACGATCGTGGCGCCTGCCTCGATGGCGGGACCGTCGGCGACGTACACATGTCGCGGACGGAGATAATTGAGGGATCGCTCATCAAGCTCGAGATGCAGCAGCCGGTCGTTGAGATAGACGGTCGCGTCGATTGGGCCGACCGAATCCGCGAGAAGCACGAGTTGATGGATGCAACGCGCGAGTTTTCGCCCATGCCGGGAATACGAGCCGTGACTGTCGCGAATGCCGTTAAGCTCGACAACCGACTGTTCGTCGATCCGCCACGCGACGTCATGGTGATCGCAGATCGATTCGACCTGCGCGGGACTCAACCCTTCGAGATTTAACCGAGCGCGAGACGCCTGCCGAAGCGTCGAAGGAATCATGCGCGCGTTGTAGGAGGCAACAACATCAACTGAATTTGGCTTCTCGCCGCGCAATTGAAGGATTGCGTTGCGTTCGGCGTCGAGGTGGAGCAACTCGCTCAGGATGTCGGCGTCGAGCCCAAGCGGTCGCGCTAGCTCGGCGAGGAATGCATCGCGCTGAGGCGAAGTGACGAACCCACCTTGGCGGTCGTTCGCCAATCGATACACGAACGCCCGCAAATCGGAGGGAGTTTCGAGGCCCCATTCGAGCAGATCTGTCGCCCGTGATGAACCAATGATCTGCTCGAAGCTCGGCGTGACGTAGTGAAAGTGATCGCCGAGACAGGCAAGGAGGCAGCGCGCGACCTTCGGTTCACCAAGGAGTTCGGCAACGGTTTGCTGCGAGAGTTCGGCCCGCCGCTGTCCGACCATCCCTGCGAGGTAGTCGATCGCGAGATCGATCTTCGGCAAATAGCGCTTATCGCGAATGAATCTCGGATAGATCCGTCGCGTGCCGCCGCCCTTTGGCGTCCGGGTTGTCTTCGGAATGTCTTGACGACGGAAGAGCATCGATCCTCCCAGGGACGGTAGGTCAAGCGGCGAGGCCGTCCAGCTCAAGTTGTGGTGATTCTTTCGGTCGTCGCTTGCGGGCGGACCTGCTTTCGCTTGTCCCGCGAGTGATCAGCTCATAGAGCAGCGCTCGGTTCCGTTTTGGTCGGAGCACGCGCCCGAGGCGTTGGATGTATTCGCGGCTTGCAGAAGACCCGCTGACGACGATTGCGACATTCGCATCCGGCACGTCGACGCCCTCGTTGAGGACGCGGCCGGTCACCAGCTTCGTGTAGCGGCCGTCGCGGAATCGCTCCAAAATCTCCCGCCGTTCGGCTGCCGGCGTGCGATGGGTGATGGCGGGGAGTAGCAATTGCTCGCTCAGCGTGTCGACCATGGCGTTGTATTCGCAGAAGATAATCACGCGGTCGGTCAGATGTTTCGTCAGCAGCGACTCGACGGAAGCAATCTTGGCTTCGGCGTTGAGTGCGATCATTCGCGCCTGATGGTGGGCGCTGAGTGCCGAACGCGCGGCGGGATCGAAGGCGGCGCGACGGATCATCTCCGTGAACATCTGATCGGGACGGCCGAGCTGATTTCGGCGGCTGGCAATGAAAAACGAGTATTCAGCCATGAGCTGTTCGTACCGCATCTGTTCCGAGGGCGTGAGATCGACGAAGATGCGTTTTTCGGTGAATTCGGCGATATGCTCATCTCGCGCCAGCGATGCCGCGCTCTTGCGATAAACGGTCGGTCCGATGAGAGCGGGCAGCGAATGATGCCCGCCATCCGTGCGTTCAGGCGTGGCGCTTAGCCCGAGCCGGAAAGGCGCATTCACCTTACGCGAGATCGCTCGGTAGGCACGTGCGGGCAGGTGATGGACCTCGTCGACGATGAGGAGCCCGAAACCATCGAGCCGCCGGGCCGGCATCGAAGCTGAGTCATAGGTAACGACCGTGAGATCACGGATCGTGCGCTTGCCGCCGCCGATCATGCCGACTTCCGATTTCGGGTAGCCGAGGTGATTCGATAGTGCGCGGTGCCATTGGTAGACCAATTCGATTGTCGGCACGACGACGATGGTTCGTAAGCCAAGGTGCGCGGCGGCAAGCAGCGCGATCACGGTTTTGCCCGCGCCGGTTGGGAGCACGACGACGCCTTTGCCGTAATGGCGTAACCAGGCTTCGAGCGCCTCGCGTTGATATGACCTTGGCGTCAAATCAAGTTGAGGCGCTCGGGCGAGACCAAATTCAGCTTTCTGCCTTGCAGAGACCGGACCATTATCACTCGCGATGGCATCGACAGGCTCATCGAACTCCGCGGTCGCTTCGTCGAGCACGGCGAAGAGATCGTCGTCCAACTCGGCGACTGGCTCAACCGTCTCGACCGCATCAGCGGAGACCGGAGCGGCAGCGCGATTTGGGAAGAAGCGGCGTCGATGAAACGCCGCCACTATGCCGCCTCACGCTGAGGCGCGTTGGCCAGTTCAGACCGCTGTTCGCGGATGAGGTCCAACTCCATCGGCAGCTCGTCCGGTTCAGGAGGCGGTATCGGTGACGCGACCTTGTGGAAGCCGCCAAGAACCATTTCCGCGCCCTCAAGTAGCTGCCGTTCGCGCTTGACCCCGAAACCGTAAAGTTGACGAATCTTGCCCTGCTGGGCGGCCACGTACACATCTTGAGCTGTGCTCAGGCCGAGCTCTTCATTGAGGCGGCGGGCCGTCTTCGGACCAATCGTCGGGATCTCCATCAGTTGGGTCACACCCTCAGGCAGATCGGCGCACAGCTCCACGTAGAACTGCATGTGGCCGGTGCTCAACAACTCGCCGAGCTTGCGGCGAAGCCGCGGTCCGAGTCCTGGCAGATCGAGCTCTCGCTTCTCATTCAGATGCAAACCAGCATCATCGGGATTCCGTAAAAGTAGCCGGGCGGCGCGGCGATAGGCGCGCACACGGTACGGATTGTCTTCCGCAAGTTCCAAAATCGTCGCGACGTTGAAGAGGACTTCCGCCGCATCTTTGTTTTTCACAGCGCTCATTTTTGTCTCCCGACTCGTCGCCAAAACGTAGCTGCGGCAACGAGATCATTTGTTCTAATTTTACCCGCAAACAGGTCAAATTTCAAGTCATACGAGCTACAAAAATTTGTTAGAGCGCCCAGTTTTGCGCGCCAATTCAGGGGCGAAGAGGTTGCCCTTTCGGGTTACTTTCTGGCTACAATGGGTCGAGAGAGGAAAAGCGGGCGCGAGCCGATCGGCCGGCGCCCTAGGTTTGAACAGCGATCAGGCGAAAGGGCACCGACAAACTTTTGGAACCGCACCTCACGGCGGCCAGGAAACCCGCACCTGAAGAAGCCGCCGCCGCTGCACCCCGCAAGCACCGGTTGAGATCGCGAATCCTTCTTGGGTTCGCCTTGTTGGGGTCCCTGTTTCTGGTTCTTGCCGGGATTCAGGTCTGGCGCGTGGTCGACGCGCTGGTGACGACCGAGCAGAAAGCGTACGTTCCGCTGCCAACTCGGGTTCCGTCAACGGACGGTCCTTCCGCGGGGTTGCCGTCCGTCGTCGTGACCCCAGCGGCCCAAGCTGAGTCGACCAAACAGCCGAGTCCTACGCCGACGGCGGATAAGCCCACAGCGACCGTACTCGCGGTCGCGGCGACCAACAGTCCCACCCCCACCCAAAAGCCGAACTCTACCGACACCGCACGTCGGCCGACCGCCCAGGCGACCTCACCGGCTGATCCGCCGGCAGCCGCAACATCCACGCCAACTTCCGAGCCCGATGTGGCGCAAAACAACGGCAATGACACGAACGACGCTGGTCGACTCGACGTCATCCAGAGCATGGTCGATGCCGCGATCAATGGCGGCAATCCCGGAACGTCTAAGGTTTGGAAAGGGAAGACCGAGCTCTATGTGCTCGTGATAGGGGTCGATCGTCGTCCGCAGGGAGGGGATCAGAATGCCGATGTCGTCCTCCTTGCTCATGTTGACTTGGTCAACCAACGCGTTGCCGTGGTCAGCATTCCGCGCGACCTTTGGGTCGAGATTCCTGGAGCCGGGCAGGACAAGATCAACGGCGCCTACAACTACGGACACAAGACCGATCCTAAAAGCCCGATCTCAGGCGTCGCCAAAATGCGCGACACGGTCGAGGATAATTTCAATGTGCGGGTCGACGGCTATGTGCTCGTGGACTTCAATGGTTTTACCGAAGTGGTCGATGCCGCCGGGGGCATTGACGTCAACGTGCCGTATGAAATCGTCGATCCCGAGTATCCGACGGAGAACTACGGCACTGAAAAGCTTCGCTTCGAACCTGGTCTTCAACATATGGACGGCTCGCGTGCCCTGAAGTACGTGCGCACGCGTCATGCCGACAGCGACGACCAGCGCCGTGATCGCCAGTGGCAGGTGATGCTCGCGCTCTTCCAAAAAGGGAAGTCAATCGGATCAATCCGGAAGGCAGATGAGATCATTCTCGCAGCCGGAAACTCGGTGCAGACCAGTTTTTCACTTGATGAGCAGGCGACCCTCGCCCGTTTTGCCCTCGACACGGACAACTCGCGCATCCGGTTCAGCTCGCTCGGACCGCCAATCTTGACAGGCGGCTACGTCAACACCGGGGCCTGGGCCTACGTGGGCGATCCGGCGGCGATCCTCGACTTCATTCAAAATGGTCTGAGCACCGATCCCGTGTATTATCAGAACCAGGCGGCAACACCAACACCCTCGCAGTAGCCGCGATTTATAGGATCGAATGAGTGGAATCAGAAGCTCGCAAGCAACTCCCCCGCGATTTGGGAGACGGGCTCACGCTGCGCTGGGCTCGTGAAGAAGACGGTGAGCGGCTGGCGGCGCACAACCGATTGGTTTTTGCCGAGCCAAACGGCGAACCGGATGACCAGGCCGCGTTGCAAACGCGAGAGCTCTTTTCAGCGGACCATCCGACCGCGTCGCCTGGCGACCATGTGCTCGTGGAAGAGTCGTCGACCGGCAAGATCGTTTCCTCGATCTGCTTGATCCCGCAAACGTGGAGCTATGCGGGCATACCCTTTGGCGTTTCCCGGCCCGAACTTGTCGCCACTGAATCTGCCTACCGAGAACGGGGTCTCGTGCGCGCGCAAATGGACGTGCTCCATGCATTGAGCGCTGAGCGCGGCGATCTCATGCAGGCGATCACGGGCATCCCCTATTTTTACCGTCAGTTTGGTTATGAGCCGGCGTTGATCACGACGAAGAGTTGCTACGGCGCGCCGCTTGCAAGAGCCGTGCCCGATGATCCACCCTATCTTCTTCGCCCCGCCTCCGAAACCGATATCCCGACGATCGTGACCTGCTACGGCATTGCTACAAAGCATATGCTCATGGCCGCGGTCCGAGAAGAAGCTGTCTGGAAATGGGAATTGGCGGGTCGTCTGCATGGCAGCGATTATGTTCAAACCTTTTGGATCATTGCGAAGCCCGATGGCGCCTCGGCCGGCTTCGTCGCGCATCAAGAAGGATTCGACACGTACCGCTCAATACTTTGGGCGACGGCCGCCGAACTGCTCGACGGCGAATCATGGCCCTCCGCCGCGCCCATCGTCACTGAGCATCTGCGGAGCTTCGCCGCCGAGGAAGCGGCGAAGACCGGCAACAATCCGGCAAATATCGGCTTCGACTGGGGGTACGATCGCCCCTTTGTACAGCTCCAACCGCAGGTGTTTCAGTCAACGGTTCGCGCGTTTAGCTGGCTGATTCGGATCCCGAACTTGGCGGCTTTCCTCCGCCACATCAAGCCGGCGCTCACCGAGCGGTTGCGTCAATCACCGTTCCAATCCTACTCGGGCGAACTGGTTCTGACCTTCTATCGATCGGGTCTGAAGCTGACAATCGTGAATGGCGAGGTGGCTGAGATCCAAGACTTCAAGCCGGAATCGTTTCGGGAGGCCTCCGCCGGATTTCCGGATAAGACCTTCTACTACCTCTTGCTGGGCAGTCGAACATTCGAGGAGTTGGAATACGCGTTCCCCGACTGCTTCGTGCGGAAGCCAAGTGATCGCGCGTTGCTGGCAACGTTGTTTCCGAAGCAGCCGTCAGCGATCTGGCCCGTTTGAGGCCGCGGCGAAACTGACGGGATCCGCGGCGGCAACATCGATCTTCGGCTTGGAGGCATCGTCCTCTTCGTCGGCAAACGAGAGTGTGATCGACAAGCCTGACTGACCGATGATGGTATTTGGAAAGATCGAGGCGGCGTTAAGATAAAACGCCTTCGGGTCCTCCATTGCAGGGCTGAAATGGGTTAGCAAGAGCGACTTGGCTTTGGAATCAAGTGCCAAGTTGGCGGCGTCGGTATAGGTCATATGGCGGTGCTGGATCGCCTTCTGCCGGTCGGCGCTGTCGCCGTATGTTCCCTCGCAGATGAGCAGATTGACCCCATTGAGAAACTCGGGAAACGACGGCAACGGTCGAGTGTCGGTGACGAAGGCAAAACTCAAGCCCGCGCGCTCGGGACCGAGCACGTCTTCCGGACTCGCGACGCCATCTGGCCAACGAGCGATCTTGCCACTTTGCAAGGCCCGCCAGAGACCAACCGGCACGCCGAGTGTTTTCGCTTTCACGGCGTCGAAGCGACGGCCGCGAGGCACATTGACCCGGTACACGATATCTGGCACGCGATGCTGCCCTTCTTGGACTCGACCGATCATGCCGCCCGGCAAGCCGAACGAATCGCTTGCATTGCTCACTTCTTCAACGCTGAGTGGATAGCACAGCGGGGGCACGATCCGCATCAGACCGTCGACGGTCTGGCGCGTGCCGGGGGGACCATAGACCACGACCGGGTCGGTGCGGACAGCGTTGGCGATGCTGATCAAGATGCCGGGCAAACCGCCGATGTGGTCGGCGTGGCAGTGCGAGAGGCAGATCGCGCCGATGCGTTTGAAACCCCAACCGTAGCGCCGGAGCGGGATTTGCGTTCCTTCTCCACAGTCAAACAGCGTGAGCTGACCATTGCAACGAACGATCACGCTGGAGAGCCAACGCGTCGGCAGTGGAGTCATCGCCCCGGTTCCTAAAACCAGAAAATCGATCACGTGGCTCAATGCCCTCCGTGGATTGAGTCGCCCGGCACGTGGTGTGCGATAGGGAACGAGAAAGCCCGATCACGTCGAGTCTCCTCGACCGAACGTGCGGATGATACCCGAGCCTCCCGCGGGAAGGAGGGCAAAATGTCCCAAAATAACAGAGGTGCGCTTCCACACGGCGAGGAAAATGATCCGGCTGGGGGATTCTCAGCAGCCGATGTCGCGGAAGCCTTTGAGGTCGATCTCGATCGCATCGAGCGAGCGATACGCGGCGAATTTGGGTACGAACCAAACGCGATCATTAGTTCACACCAGACCCAAGCCCTCGCCGAAGTCGTCCTCGCCGAGCGGCCGATCGCCGAGCGAGAGGCAGCATTGATGCGGCTGGGCGCCTTCACGCCCCGGAGCGATGTGGAGTGGGGTTTAGGCGACACTCATTCCGGAGAGGAAAGCGACCGTCTGGCCGGAAGTGCAACGAAACCGGAGGATGAGTTGGCAAGCAACCAATCATCCTTCGATCCCGCGACTCAAGACAGCAGATAATTCCATCGTCAGCGAAAAAGCATCGCGCCGGGTACCATCGGCGTAATGCTCTTATCGCCTGCCCTGTTGGAGCTTTTGACGTGTTGAACGATCTTGAAGTCGCCCGCTTCCGTGATGAGACACCAGGTTGCGCAAACGTCACGCATTTCAATCACGCCGGCGCCTCGCTGATGCCAGCGCCGGTGGTGGACGCAGTGATTGGCCACGTACAGCGGGAAGCGGAGATCGGCGGATATGAAGCCGCGGACGAGGCCGAGGACCGACTCGAAAACGTCTATGACACGATCGCTCGTCTGATCTGCGCTGATCGTTCGGAAATCGCCGTCGTCGAAAACGCTACACGCGCCTGGGACATGGCTTTCTACGGGATCCCCTTTCAGGCCGGCGATCGGATTCTCACCTCGATCGCCGAATACGCGTCAAACGTGATCGCGTTTTTGCACGTCGCCGAGCGCGGCGTTGCGATTGACGTCGTGCCCAACGATGAAACCGGGCAGCTTTCCGTCGAGGCGTTGCGCCACATGATCGATGACCGGGTCAAGGTGGTTGCGGTTTCCCACATGCCGACGAACGGTGGTCTCGTACAACCCGCGGCTGAGATTGGAAGAGTCTGCCGCGAAGCCGGCTCCATGTTCGTGCTCGACGCGTGTCAAACCGTTGGTCAGATGCCAATTGATGTCACACAAATTGGTTGCGACGTTTTGTCCGCGACGAGCCGCAAGTTTTTGCGCGGTCCCCGCGGCGTCGGATTCCTCTACGTGCGCTCGGAAATCGGCGATCGCATTACCCCGCCCTTCCTCGACCTTCACGCGGCGACGTGGACCGCCCGCGATCGGTACGAGGTGCGCAACGACGCCCGCAAATTCGAAAACTGGGAATTCAACGTCGCCGGAAAATTGGGAATGGGTGTCGCCGCCGACTACGCGATGGCAGTAGGTCTTGACGCCATTTGGGTCCGCGTGCGGCACACTGCCGAGCACTTGCGAGCGAGCTTGGCGGAGATACCGGGAGTCTCTGTCTGCGATCTCGGGGACGTGAAGGGTGGTATTGTCACATTCGCGGTCGACGGTATCCCGAGTGAGGATGTGCGCAATCGTCTTTTCACCCAACGGTTCAATACGACGTTGTCAAGCGTCGACAGCACGCGCTATGACATGGAAGCGCGAGGCCTTACCGAACTGGTCCGCGCTTCGGTGCATTATCTGACGACGAGCGAGGAGTGCGTCCGGCTGGCCTCCGCGGTCTCTGATATAGCGTCTCGCAGGTCGCAGTCCTCCCGATCCGTCCAATCGACCTTGTCTGGCTGAAGAGAGGACGTGACCCTTGTTACGCCAGCGCTGGGCTAAGCTCGGCAATGGCCGGGCGCACGTACCGGCGCTCAACCAGGATGGCGGCCAAGGCCAGGAGCGGCGTCACGAAGACCGTGAGCATTAGGAGGGCGCTTCCGCTCTGGCCGTAAATCCAGCCCGCAAGGAATGGAAAGACGCCGATGCCGATGCCCAACATGAACTCGGCAACGGCAAAAGTTCGACCGCGAAGTCTGGCCGGGGCGATGTCCCCGAGCAGCGCATAAAAGAGTGACCACGTGACCATGAAGCTGCCGCGCATCAAGAAGGCGGGTACGAGAAATCGCATCTCACCTGTCGACATCGCGACGGCGCACACTCCACCGAATAGCAAGCAACCGAGCGCAATACCTTGGCTGGTGGAGATCTTCTTGGCTCGAGAGAGGAACAGGGTCAGCAAGATGCTGCCCACCGCGGCAAATGAGCCCAACCATCCGATCTGCGCCACGGTAATGCCATATTCACTCTTCAAGAAGACCGGCAAGAAGGTCGCGACGCTGAGCAGAAATCCGACAACGACGAGCTGCAGCGACGTCACCATCCGGATCGCAGGTACGGCGAAAGTTTCGTGATAGGTTCCCTGCGCGCCTTCGGGAGCATGTTTCGGGACGTCGGAGAGCCGCGTGAACACCAGCACGGTGATGAGCATGGTCGTCGCTGTGACGAAGAAAACTGCCCGCAGCGCTGTCGCCTCTGCTAACCAACCGCCACAGATCGGGGCGATGATAAACGCGATTGCCGGGCTCAGCGTGTAGATGAAGCTGAAGGCGCGGGCACGGTCCTCTTGCCGTACAGCATCGGAAATGTAGGAAGAGAGCGCGGGAAGACTGAAGTTGGTCAGCGCCATCAGCAGCAGCCCGGGTATTAATTGCCACCAATTCGTCGCCAGTCCGTAGCAGATCGAAGCGGGAACGCCGGCTAAGGTGCTGTAGACGAGAATCTTGCGACGGCTCACGCGATCGGCAACGATGCCGCTTGGTAAGGTGAGCGCCACCCGGACGATGCTTTGTCCGCCGATCAGAAGTCCGATCAAGCGTGGCGACGCGCCGAGAGAGCTAACGTAAATCGCCCAGAGATTGTTGTAGACGCCGATGCCGAAATCCCAAAAAAACATCGCCAGCGCCAGGAGATGGACATCGCGGCCCAATCCAACGCCCGGCAGGGCAATGGCTGGGCGACGCAAGGTTCGACCTCGTTTGGAAACGCGCGATCGTGGTCGCAGCACGTTGCAACTGACTCACTTCCGAATCGGAACCTTATGTGCGGTCGAACTCCAGGACGGCCTTGATCCCGCCCACGCTCGCGTCCCGGATGCCCTGCGGATGCTCGAACGCCGGTAGGCGAGTCGTGATCAGGCTGCCCGTCAATCCCGGCCAGAACTTTTCGAACGTGGCGAGGTGAGTTGCGCCATGCTCGAAGTCCTCTTTCGCTGAGTTCACGCTGCCGACCATCACTTTATTGCCGAGCACGAACTCGCGATTGATGAGATCGATGGGAAAGTCGAGTCGGAGATCACCGCCGGTCAGGCTCAACAACACGAGCACACCGTTATTGCCAAGCAGCGTCATGGCGTCAACGACGGGAGCGCTTGCGCTTGACGCCTCGATGATGAGATCGACATTCGGCAACGTCGCCGCAAGTTCGAGATAGGACGTTTCTTTCGTCGAAACATAGTGCGCGCCGCAAGAGGTCACGAACTTCGAGGCGGCGGTAGGCGCGGGCGAGCGGGCGAGCGTGTGCACCTCGAATCCCTCTGCCCGCAAGAGCATCGTGCCGAGAAGACCGATCGGCCCAGCGCCGAGGACGACAGCCGTCCGCGGTTGCCAACCGGCGATCCGGCGCTGAATCAGTCGCGCCTGCCGGAGCGCCTTTTCGACGACACTGATCGGTTCAAGGAGCACGCCGATCGCGGCGAGTTCCGGTGGAATCTTGACGAGATGGTCCGGGTGCTCGACGACTTGTTCGATCATGAACCCGTGGGCGAACAGAATCCCGCGCTCGGTGTAGTTTCGCCAGAGACACATATCTGGTTGTCCGGCCTGACAGGCGGGGCAACCATCGGGACGGCGGACGGTCGCCGCGACGAGATCGCCAGGGCGAAGGGATGCGACGTCATCACCAACTTCCTCGACGACGCCGATCGCCTCATGGCCGAGGATAAGCTCGTCCGTTCCCGGTGGCGGGGCGCCGAACTTGGCGTCGATGATTTCCTTGTCCGTCCCACACACGCCGACATCGCGGATCCGGATTAGCACTTCGTCGGGCCCATAAACCGGAGCAGGTACCGAGACCACGTGGACGCTGTCTGGTTTACCGGGGTAAACAGCGATGCCCGAGACCCGGGCAGCGCTTGAACTCGCCATCGAACGGCACTCCTGGACGCAAGAATTCGATTCGCGGCGAACCGCGAAGATCGCACCAACCCGATCATGGTCGCAGATTCTCGCCTCCCATGCACGCCGAATTTGGCAAGGAGGCGAACCTATACGCGGCTAATCGATTGCGGTATACTTTCGTTATCGGGGCGACATGCCCATTTTGGGACGTGAACGCAGAATCGATGGTCCAATTGCGGACCATTTTTAGGATGGTGACAAACACGTATGCACGTTGAGCTCCGCGAGTCTGAGAGCTTCGATGGTCTGCTTCGGCGGTTTACGAAGGGCATCGAGCGGTCGGGAATCATTCGCGAACATCGTCGCGGTCTGCGCTTCATCAGCGTTCAAGAAGAAAACCGCGCGAAGCGACGCAAGGCCGAGCGCCGCCGCCGCCGCAACTCAACCTAGATCCAATTCGCTCAGTAATTACTAGCTTTCGAATACGCCGGGCAGCGCTGCTGCACCGGCGTCTTGGCACGTGCTTAGGGCAAAGGTTCCTACGTTGGAAGAATCCTCTAGGTTCAAGACAACGGCTGTCAGGAGAACTCCACTCCGATTCCCAGCATGACGGACCGGAGACCTTGACGATTGCCTAGCCCCAAACTGGTTTCCGTTCACTGCGCGGCGGACTTCTCATCCGGCGCGAGCTGAACTTGTAAAACCGGTTGACGCTTCCAAACAGCGGTGGTGGTCACGGCCAGATTCCTCGACTTCGCGTGGAATGACGGGCTGAGGGCGCGTACCCGATGCTATGATCCCCGCACGATCAGGACGTGAACCGGAGTAACAGCTGCGAGGGATGTAAATGGCTGACCAGGCCGGACCATTTGATGCGATTGTGATTGGCGGCGGACACAATGGGCTTGTCGCCGCCAGCTATCTCGCCGGCGCCAAACTCAAGGTGCTGGTGCTCGAACGCTATTCCGAAGTGGGCGGCGCCGCGATCTCGGAAGAAACCTTTCCTGGGTTCAAGATTTCAACCGGTTCCTATGTGCTCTCGCTCGCGCCGCGGAAGATTTTCGATGAACTGGGCGCATGGGCAGAAGGAATCGAGCTGCTTGAGCGCAACCCTCGCTTTTTCGCACCCTTTCCAGATGGTTCTTCCCTGACCTATTGGAAGGATCACGACGAGTGGATCAAGCAAATCCGGCGGATTTCTCCGAAGGACGCCGATGCCTATGACCATTACGACGATTACGTCGAGCGGGCCTGCGCGGTCATGGACAAGTACATCCTGCGACGACCGCCGACTTGGGCTGAAGTCGCCGCGAACTTCTCGACGCCGGAAGACGCGCTGATTTTCCAGAAGTTCTATCTTGGCTCGTCCGCGGACATCGCCGAATACTTCTTCGACAGTGAGCAAATGCGGGCGGTGGTCGCCGTTTCCGGCCTCATCGGCACCTTTCGCGGACCGCGAGACGCGGGCACCGGCTACGTCAAGCTTCATCACTCGATGGGCAAGGTGACGGGGCTACGCGGCGCATGGGCATATGTCCGTGGCGCAATGGGGTCGGTCACGCAGGCCCTGGCGCGTGTCGCCAAGAAACGTGGTGTCGTGATTCGGACGGGAGCAGAAGTCGCGCAGATTCGGATCGAGCGTGGCCGCGCAACCGGCGTGATCTTGACGTCTGGCGAGGAAATCGCCGCCAAGATCGTCCTTTCGAACGCCGATCCGAAACGCACCTATCTCAAACTCGTCCAAGAATCGGACCTGCCGGCCAACTACCGGCGCGCGATCGAGGGGATCAAAATCGAAAGCCCCGTGATGAAAATCAATCTCGCCACCCGCGAGCTTCCGCGCTTTACCGCGCTCTCTGACGACGAGCAGATGAACGGAAGTAAGGGCGGTCTGTTCATTGCGCCGTCGGTTGATTACATGCAAACGGCTTGCGAGCAGGCTCGCCTCGGTCAGCCGGCGACGCATCCGTTCATGAATATCCACATGCAGTCAGCCGTCGATGACACCGTGTCGCCTCCGGGGATGCACACGATTTCGATCTTCACGCAGTATTTCCCGTACACCTTGAACGAAGGAACATGGAACGAGCGGCGGGACGAAATCGCAGACAATGTGATCAAGGAATTCGGCAAGTACGCGCCGAATATCCCGGACGCGATCATCGGCCGGCAGGTTCTCGCTCCGCCTGATCTCGAAGCACGCTTTGGTCTTACGGGCGGGCACATCTTCCATGGTGAACTCGTGCCGGAACAAGCGTTTGATCTGCGGCCCGTTCCGGGGTCATCGTCGTACGAGGGCCCCATTGGTGGTTTGTTCTTGTGCGGTTCCGGCGCCTGGCCCGGCGGCTGCGTCATGGGCGCACCTGGACACAACGCGGCCCAAGAAGTGATCGCGCGGTTGAGCGACACCGGCTTAGCTGGCTGAGTCGATTCGGAGGCAGCGTCATTGAAGGTTTTGATTTCGGCAGACATGGAAGGGACATGCGGCGTCGTTTCTTGGGTCCAAGTGATGCCGCCTGAGGTTGGGGAGCAACCATGCTCGCAGTCTGAGTATGATCGTGCTCGTCTAAGGATGACCCGCGAAGTCAACGCCGCGGTCGAGGGAGCGCTCGAGGCTGGAGCCGACGAGATCATCGTCAACGACAGCCACGACGGGATGCGCAACCTGATTCCCGAAGAACTCCATCCATCTGTTCGCTTCATCAGCGGCAGCGACAAGGAGCTCGGGATGATGCAGGGCGTTCAGCTTGATGGCATCGGCGCGGTCTTTTATACCGGCTACCACGCCAAAGCCGGGACGGCAAACGCGCCGCTCGCCCACACCTGGACCGGTTGGATTAACGACGTCCGCATCGATGAGCTGTCGACCGGCGAGTTCGGCATCAACGCCGCCGTCGCCGGTCATTTCGGCGTGCCTGTGACGCTCGTCACCGGCGATCTCCGCGCCGTGGAACAAACGCAGAAACTGCTTGGCGAGCAGGTTGTCGGAGTTGCCGTCAAGGAAGGGTTTTCAACGTTTTCGGCGCTTCATCTGCATCCCGCGAAAGCGCAAGTATTGATCAGAGTAGGGGCGAAGCAGGCGGTCGCGAACGCGAAGACGGCGAAGCCCTGGACCATACCAGCCGACAGTTCCGTGGAAATCGAGTTCGAGCATCAAAGCCGCGCCGATCAGGCGGGTTATGTGCCGGGCGTGAAACGCAGCGGTGAGCGCTGCATCGTGTTCAAGCCCGCAGACGGGCTCGACTTCATCCGAACCTTCCGCGCAGTCGTGAAAGCCGGCGCGATCCGGATGTCGCCCTGATTCATGCTCCGTGCGTGCACAGGTGCACGCTCTGATGTCACGTTCGGTTGAGACGAAGACGGAGCCAACTCCAACGCCGAGGGTAACTGATCAGGTGTGCGATCGCAATCCGGTTGCGCTGGGGGCCGGAAGAGACGACGGCGTGGTCGATAGGTTGAAGGAGGATCTCGCGGCGGCTAAGTGTCAATGTCAAACCGCTTTCTTCCGCGATTTGGCGGTAGTGGGCTAGTGTAGCGTACGTCGGGCGTTCGCTGATACTCAGATGGAAATCAGCGACAGCTCCTGTAGCTGCTATTTGACAAGCCAGAAGAAGTTTCGCTTCGAGCGACGAAGATGATGGACCTGACTCGACCAACGAGGACGTCCTGTTGGTCGAGCGTTTGTAAATTGGTTGAACCATTGCTTCAGCATCCTGCCGAGACGTTCTTTCCGGTCGGCTCGCCGACCGCGGCGAATCCCGGTCGCGGACGACCTGTTCGCGACGCAACAAAAAAGTAGTGGTGATTCAATTAGAACGGCGTTTGAAAGGGCGACAATAATATTAGGAAGTCGTTAGAAGGTCTCTGGTCGCATCGATTCATTCAGTCCGCAAGCGATACCCAACGCCAGGTTCGGTCACTAACAGGCGCGGCCGCGCAGGATCGACCTCAAGCTTCCGTCGCAAGTAGTTCACATACACACGGAGCTGCTGGGCATTTTCCGAGGCATATCCGCCCCAGACGCGCTCCAACAATTGGCGGTGTGTCATTACCTTGCCGGCGTTCGTCGCGAGAACCCGTAACAAATCGTATTCTCTGGGGGTTAGGTGCAGCTCTACACCTCCCCTTGTGACGATGTGACGAGCGACATCAATCGTGACTTCGCCAGCAGTAATCGTCGTAGATTGTGGAGCGCCGGCCCTACGCAGTACCGCGCGCAGCCGCGCAAACAGTTCGTCAATGCCAAATGGTTTCGTCAGGTAGTCGTCCGCTCCGAGGTCAAGCGCGGTTATCTTTGCGCGCTCTTCGCCGCGAGCGGAGAGAACAACAATCGGCGTCTGTGACCAGGTTCGTGTCTGACGGACGACTTCGAAGCCGTCGATGACCGGCATCATGAGGTCGAGCACGATAGCATCGGGCAACCAGGAAGCGATCATTGTCAGGGCAGATTCGCCATCCTCGGCCTCGGCAACTTCGTAACCGTGCCTGACGAGGGCCGTGCGCAACGCCTTCCGAATCGGTCCCTCGTCGTCGACGACCAGGATCCGTTCGCCGCTCATGCGGTCACATCACTTGATGTCCCAGCAGCTGATGCCGGCAAGCTGAAGTGAAACGTTGTTCCCCTCTCAATTTCGCTCGTTACCCAAATCCGGCCGCCATGTGCTTCTACCAACCCTTTTGCGATCGAAAGGCCGACACCCAGACCCGGCGCACGATGAGCAGTGTCAACTCGATAAAAGCGATCGAAGAGGTGAGGCAAGTGGCGCGGAGCGATGCCCTTGCCGTTGTCTTCAACCTCGAAAAGGATAGCGTCCGTTTTTGCTTGCGCTCTCAGGCAGACACAGGCGCCAGGTGGCGAGAATTTCAGCGCATTGTCACCCAAGTTCATTAACACCTGAGCGATCTCGACATAGTCGCACTCGATAAGCGGCAAATCGGGCGCGACTTCGGTGTGAATCTGGTGGTCGCTCGCCACCGCTCGCGGAGCGAGACGGCCCGCGACATCCTCGATCAATTCAGGAACGTCGTACCAGGCTTTGTCGGGCCGGAGAACTCCACCCTCGATTCGCGTGAGGTCTAAAAGGTTGCCGACCACCAACGAAAGCCGGTCGGTCTCTTCGTCGATAGCGTGCAGGAGGTCGTCGCGCTCTTCCTGACTCCACTCGACCGCCGAATCGAGGAGTGAGGTCGTCGCCGCTTTGATCGTGGCCAGCGGCGTGCGCAGGTCGTGCGATACCCCCACGAGGAGAGAGGATTTGAGCTCGTCTGACTGCGCGAGCACTGCTGCTTTGGCAGCATCATCCGCCAGCCGGCCCTGTTCCAAAGCGATCGCTGCTTGATTGGCAAAACTGGCAAGCAGTTGCTCATCGGCGGCGTCGAAGGAACCGCCCCCTGGTTTGCCGTCCACTTGCAGCACCCCGATCACACGATCAGCTGTCGCGATTGGCAAGAACAGTGCGTCTTGCCGGGGTTGCCTGGGCGAAGTTGCAGCCGCCAAGCCGGCCGGCTGAAAAATGCGTCGCCGCTCGTCTGTGGAGCGTTGCCGGGCAGGAGCGCGGTGGTCCATCGCCCAGCGCGCAATGGCAAGACCTTGACGATCAACCATGCTCGAAACCAGTGCCGGGTAGCGCGCCCGAACCTGCAGTTGATCCGACTCGTCGGGTATCAGTATTCGGCCCGCCGCAGCGCCGTACGCAGAAACGACCCGTTCGGCGATGGAGTTCAGAATCTGATCGAGTGATGCATTTCCGACGAGGGCGGCGTTCAACTCGTAAAGCAAACTCGTTCGTTTGCTCTCTCGCTCAACCTCGGCGGTCCGCTCGCGAATCCGCGCCACAAGTTGTCCCGTAACTGCCGCGACGACGAGGTACACGAATAACGCGAGGATGCCTTTGGCTTGGGCAACGGAAAATGTATGGTAGGGCGGAATAAAGAAGAAGTCGAATACCACGAAAGAAAGAAGCGCGGCCAATGCCGCCGGCCTCGCTCCGGCGATCAAGGCGACGGCAAAACAAAGCAGCAGGTAAATCAGCGCAACATTGAGGACGCCAAGGTTCGAGCGCGCGGGCAACATCACCGCGGTCGCGAACGCCACGGAGAGGATCGACGCGACGGGTCGCACACGCTGAACGCATGGCAGGCTCTTTGCCTCGATTGCAAGGCATGCGTCAGCAATCCACGATTTCCCGCGGTTCGACCATGGTTTGTGTGGTATTTCTGACACGTTCGACATCGCGCTACATTCACCTCGCGCTGTTTCTGTGTCAGTATGCGTCAAACCTGCCTTTCCTAGGTAATCCGCGAGACGAGCCAGATGAGGCGGCGACTGAGTACGGCCGCTTCAATCCGCTGGGGCATGCCGCGCCACGTGGTAAGGAACGTTGGCCACGATCACTCCGGGATGGAACAGCAGGGCTGCTTTTAATCGCAGCGCGGTCTGGTTATGGAGGAGGTGTTCCCACCATCGCCCGGGGACGTACTCGGGCAAAATGATAACCAGAGTGTCGGCGGGGAACGTTTCGCCAATTTCGTCGATATACCGCAGCAGCGGTCCAGCCAGTGATCGGTAAGGAGAGTCGATCACGAGGAGTTGGGCGAGCCCATGAGGCCAGCTTTCCCACTCCGCGTGCAATCGCTCCGCGGCGGTAGCGTCATCAGTGACGTGAACGAGCGTGATGTGTTGGTCCGAGGTAATTGCCCGGGCAAACGCCAGCGCCTGCTTGGCCGGTACATTCAGATCGGCGATTGGAATAATTGGCCGGAGGCGTACATCTCTTGGATCGAGAGGAGTTTCTGGTAGCTGGGAACCCGCGATTCGCCGGTAATGTTGTCCGATGCCCCACATCATGACAATCAAGATCGGAACGAGGACGAGAACCATCCAGGCGCCGAGTAGGAACTTGGAAATGGCGACTTCGACCGCGACGATGCCAGTCGTCACTGCGCCCAGCCCGTTGATTCCGGCGCGCAATCGCCACCCGGGCTGTTTGGCACGCAGACGCCACCAGTGGACTACCATGCCGCTCTGGCTGAGCGTAAAGGCGACGAAAACGCCAACGGTATAGAGGGGAATGAGGTTCGTCACGCTCGCGTGGAAGGCCACGATTAACGCCATCGCAAGCCCGCTGAGCAATACGATGCCGCCGGTGAAGGCAAGCCGGTCGCCGCGAAAGGCAAAAAGCCGCGGTACCCAGCGGTCGCGGGCAAGAATGCTCAGCAATCGGGGAAAGTCCGCGAACGCTGTATTAGCGGCGAGCACGAGCAGCAGCGCAGTGGAAACCTGAATGAGGTAGAGATATGGGCCGTTTCCCACGAACGCGCGCGCGATCTGGCTGACCACGGTCTCTTGCTCAGTCGGATCAGGCAAGACACCCAATCGACCAGCCAAGAAGCTCAAGCCGATGAAAATCGAGGCGAAGCAAGATCCCATGACGATCAAGACGATTTGCGCGTGTTTCGGTTCAGGTGCCTTGAAAGCCGGCACGCCGTTGGAGACCGCTTCAGTTCCCGTCAACGCGACCGAACCGGAAGAAAACGCGCGGAGGATAAGCAGCAGCCCAAGTGTTTCTGTGCCATGCGTAGGTGCCCAGCTCGCCGGGGGCTCATAGTTAGGCATGTCGCCAAGCGCGAAGCGCACGAAGCCATAACCTAGAAGACCAAAGATCGCGACCAGGTAAACGTAGGTGGGAGCGGTGAAGATCGCCCCGCTTTCGCGAATACCGCGCAGGTTGCCCAGGCAGATCAGCAAAACGAACCCAGCGGCAAGCAAGACGCGATGGGTGAAGAGCACAGGAAAAATCGAGGTCAGGGCAGCGACGCCGGCAGCGATGGAAACTGCCACCGTCAACACATAGTCAACGAGCAGGGCACCGGCCGCGATCAAACCGGGAAGGGGGCCAAGATTGTCACTGGCGACGATGTAGGATCCGCCGCCAGAAGGATAGGCCCCAATCGTTTGTTGATAGCTGATGACGACGATGGCGAGAACGGCCACGATGACCAGGGTGATCGGCAGCGTCAGTGTAAGAGCGCTGACACCGGCGAGTATGAGCACGCGCATGATCTCCTCTGTCGCGTACGCGGAGGAGGAGATGTTGTCCGACGCAAATACGGCGAGTCCGGTGAAGATTCCAACTCGTTCGTTTGGCTCCTCAGTCGTCGCCAGCGGGCGGCCCACGAGCAGACGCTTGACGCCGGTGAACGCGGTCCCAAGGCGGGATCGCTGCGCGGGAAACACCTCGCCTGCGAGGACATGGTAGTCAGCTTCGTCCGGTGGCTCGCCTCGTCGTCGCCTGCCGACGCGTACATATTGGTCTCCGGGCAGTCGACCATGGACAGTCTCTTCGTGATCGTGGAGTGTGACGGCTGTCTGTCGCGGATGATCGTCTGTCGAACCATTTGGATTTGAAGGTCTATCCCGTTGAAGCTGCGTCGCCTCACTTTTCGGCAATCCGTCCATCTTTTCGCTGTGCAATCTTTCCGGCTGTCACGGGCACACTCAGCCAATTTCCGGCACACGCCTCCAAAGAGCGCTCTTAGCGGCACAATGTCCGGGCCAGCGGGAAAGCATGGCGGCAAGCAAGTTAGGATGGAATTAGAAACACTGTGGATGTCGTGAGAAACGGATTAGAAACGGTGGCCGAATCTGGAGCCGGAGTGCGACACCAGATGGGGATTGAGGATGGCATTCAGTTTGATGACGCGGTCACGTTTGATCGCTGGTTGGATGAGCACGGGCAGCACGAGCGCCGACTTTGGGCGGTGATTTATAAAAAGTCGAGCCAGAAGCAGACGGTGACATTTGACGCGCTCCTCGAAGTGGCGCTGACTCGCGGCTGGGTCGATGTCCAGACCAAGGGGACCGACGAGGAACGGTATGGGATTCGGTTCGTGGCACGGAAACCGGGAAGCAATTGGTCGGCGACGAACCGGAAGATTGTGAAGCGGCTGATTGCGGATGGACGGATGCACGAGGCGGGCGCAGCACGCTTGCCGCCAGATCTATTCGCCGACGAATGAGGCGCTTCAGGGTCGGCGGCTGCTTGAAACGCGCTCGTGGAAGCTGGCGAAGAACGGCTCGGCAATCTGTCCATCTTCTTGCTGCGTAATCTTTCCAGCCGTCGGGCTCAAATTTAGCCAATTTTCGGGGTGCCTGCAAAATGCTCTCAACCCAACACAACGCGCGGACCGGCGGGAGAGAATGGGGCTACAGTTGCATCCTAGCTTCGCCGTCGGGATTAAAGTCTGGGCGACGATCGGTGTTCACCTCGAGATCATCCATGCCGGATCGCGCACCGCGTCGTCACGCTGCTGCTCGGAGAGGACGCGCTGTGGAAATGTGGTGTGGTGCGCAGCCAGGAGAACCCCCTGCCGTCGCTGCCTGGGCGGAGCTGGGCCGAGGTGACAACGTTTAGGGTTTCGACCCGTTCGGGGAACGGGATCTTCGCCAGATCCTGCCCCGGCAGGAGCGGGGTGGCGTTCGCCGCCGCTCCAGCCTGCTGCACCGCCGCTTCGCTCTCCCAAAGAGAGATCGAGAAAAACCACCCGTCCTCGGCCTAATACCCGGCGACGAAGCCCGGTTGAGCGATGAGGGCAGGCTTAAACCGCTCGGTCAGGTTGCGCAAGGATTCCGCCCGGATGTCTGGCGTTGCGGACGCGAAAGTGGCAATTCGCACGATCATCGGGGCCTCCGCTACTCATCACCGATTGCGCGCCGAGTATACCCGGATGGCGAGGACACTCCCCGACAGGGTATCCGTGCTCGTCTGCTGACTTGACATCATTGCAACTTGGGATTGCCATTAGCTTCCAAGCGGCGCTGGCGTGAACGTTGAACATTGCGCCGCCAGCAGCGACCGGCGAGCACGTCACTCTTCGCTCTGCGGTCAGCACTTACACATCCCTCTACATGCTTTCCTGGATGATCGTGGCGTCCGCACGGGCTATCTTGGCAACGGGTTCTGTTGGAGCCATTGGCGCATAACCACTGAGTGGCTCGGACCGGACCGTACATGGTTGTCGCGGTGGTCGGCTCCTTCCCTTTTCCGGCGTCGACGCCAAGGCGGCGGGCTGGGCCAGGCGCGGCGCGGATATTTTGACCGGTAGAGGTGATCAATAAGGCTATCTGGGCCGAAGCGTCGTGGCCGCGTCATATCGGTCAATTGTCAAGGCGGCTCTCCCCCTTCGGTGCTGGCGTCGATCACCGCCGGATAATGAAAGGACACTCAACATGAGCGCGGTCGCTGCTGCCACTCGTTCGCTTCAACCCGGTTCCACCGCACGCGGCATTCGGGTCGATGCGATCGGCCTCGGCAAGACTATCAATCGGGGCAAGCAAGCCCTGCTGCGAGAGATCTCGCTCTCGTTTCGGCCGAGCGAGTTGATCGCGATCGTTGGCGCTAGCGGAGCCGGCAAGTCGACGTTGCTCGACGCTCTGACCGGCTTCCGTCAGGCCACGAGCGGGACCGTGCTGATCAACGGCCAGGATCTGTACACCCAGCCCGCCGCCCGCGACGCGCTCGGCTACGTCCCGCAGGACGACATCGTCCACCGCCAGCTCACGGTGGAACGGGCGCTGCGCTACAACGCCCGCTTGCGACTGCCCGACGATACAAGCGACGACGAGATCGAGCGGCGGGTGCAGGAGGCGCTGGCCGAAGTTGAGCTTGCCGATCGCCGCGACGTGGCGATCGACCGGCTCTCCGGCGGTCAGCGTAAGCGCGTCTCGATCGCGGTCGAGCTGGTCTCGCGACCCCAGTTGCTCTATCTCGACGAACCAACCTCGGGGCTCGATCCGGGACTCGATCGGCAGCTCATGATGCTGCTGCGCCGTCTGGCGGACGATGGCCGGACCGTCGTCCTCACCACCCACGCCACCAGCAATATCGCGATTTGCGACAAGGTCGTCTTTCTCGGACGCGGTGGCCGGCTTTGCTTCTTCGGCGCGCCGCAGGAGGCGCACCACTTCTTCGGCGTCTCCACATTTGCCGAGATCTATGCTGCCTTGGAGCACGACACCCGCGCAGCGGCAGAGTGGGAGGAGCGCTACCGCGTTTCGCCGTACTACAGCCGCTACATCGGCACCCGCATTGCGGAGCACCTTCTTGCCACGGACGGACGAATCACGGCGCGGACTGTCGAACCGAAGGACTCGGCGTGGCGCCAGTTCCAGACACTGACTCGCCGCTATCTGCGCCTGCTCTGGAGTGACAAGCCGACGCTTGCCTATCTGATCGGTCAGGCCCCGCTGATGGCGCTCTTCCTCGCCATGGTCAGTGGCGCCGAGGTCTTCCGCCTCGGCCAGCCCTTCGCCAACGCCCAGGTCGCGCTGACGTTGCTAATGATCTTCAACCTTTGGATCGGAGCGAACACCGCCTGCCGCGAGATCGTCAAGGAACGCCCAATCTACCGGCGGGAGCGTCTCGCCAACCTCCGGATCGGTCCCTACGTCGCCTCGAAGGTGGTCGTCTTGGCGATCCTCAACCTCTTCCAGACAGTGCTCTACGTCGGCGTCTTCGAGCTGTGGAGCGGGGCACCGGCGAACGGCGTCTTCCTGCCGGCCTGGCTGGAACTGATGCTGACCATCTGGATCACCGGCATTGTCGGCTCGGCGATGGCCCTCTTTATCTCGGCGGCCGCGGCGAATCTCGATCTGGCGCTCAGCATCACCCCGTCATCGATCATCCCGCAGATGTTGCTGGCCGGCGCGCTCTTCGCGCTGCCGGCCCAGGTTGACGTCCTCGGGCATGCCATGATCGCTAAGCCAGCCATCAACGCGTTGGGCACGACCGCCGATCTGAACGCGATGTACTACGCCAGCGCGGCGGATCTGCCGGATACCCCGAAGGTAACGGCGCTGCTTGGACAGGTCGTCTTCAACCCGCACAGCTACGACGACAATCCTGGCCCCAAGACACCCGAAGCGGCTCGCGGCAGCCGGCGCCAGCACCTGCTCAAGCAGTGGGGCGTGCTGGCCGCCTGGGAGCTGCTCTTCGTCGGCCTGACGTGCCTGACGCTGAAACGCAAGGATCGAACCTGGAACGAGCGCCGCCGGGTCAAACAGGGAACCAGACCGGCTGGCCGTCTTGGCAGCACGAGTGCCGACCGCCCATTGATCGGGACGACATCATGACCGTGAGCTCAGGCCAGAGTGAACAACTCGATTCGCCGCGAGTCGAGCGAGCTATACATCCCGCGCGCCAGTCAGGAGCGAGTTTGACAGGGTCGGCCGTGAGATCGCATGATGGGAGTGGAGTTCGCGTTCCTCGCCGCAGGACAACCGATGTCGCCGCTCGGCAGCCACTCAGCATCGATCCCACTCCGCGTCGCCGACGAACGCCGCGCGGTGAGGCGGTCGCTGCCAAAGCCCCTGACCTCGCTCATTGGGCGGGAAGTTGACATTGCGGCCATCCTCGCCTTGCTCCGCTCCGATACGGCGCGCCTGGTCACACTGAGCGGGCCGGGCGGCGTGGGGAAGACTAGACTGGCGTTGCACGTCGCTGAGCTAGCAGCGGCAGACTTCCCCGACGGCGTGTGGTTCGTCTCCCTCGTCTCCGTTCAGGACGACCACTTCCTGCCGTCCGCCGTTGCGCAGTCGCTCGGCGTGCGCGAGACCAGTTCACATGCCGTCGAGGAAGCAGTCATCTCGTTTTTGCGCGAAAAGCGGGCCTTGTTGATCCTCGACAACTTCGAGCATCTTCTTGGTGGGGCAACCTGGATCTCAGATCTCCTTTCGGAGTGCGCGCGCTTGCGGGTGCTCGTCACCAGCCGGGCGGTTCTCCGTCTCTCGGTGGAATGCGACTACCCGGTGTCCGGCCTCGCGCTTCCCGAACCGACCGCGGCGACTGCTGAGCGCGTCGGCGCCGCCCCGTCGATCCGCCTTTTCGTTGCCCGCGCCAGAGCCGTGAGCTTGGGATTCGACCTCACCGATGCCAACGCTGCCGACACGGCGGCGATCTGCCGTGAACTCGATGGATTGCCGCTGGCGATCGAACTCGCGGCTGCCCGGGTCCGTCACCTCTCTCTCACCAAACTTCGGGCGCTGCTGACCGACGCAGGTGGCGGAGCCTCGTTGCGGATCTTGGCGGACGGGCCGCGCGATGCGCCGATCCGGCAGCGCACGCTCCGCGACACGATTGCGTGGAGTTACCGGCTCCTAAGCCGAGAGGAGCAATCGCTGTTTCGCATCCTCGCCGTCTTCGAAGCTGGTTTCACGCTGGAGGCAGCTGAAGGCGTCGCCGGTCGAGGAGGCGGGGAGTCGGGCAGTTCTATAGAAGCCGACAGCTCCTCGATTCCCGTCTTAGAACTTCTTTCCGCGCTCATCGACAAGAGTCTGATACGGGTGATCGGGCCGGCGAACGGCGGGCTCGACGACGCAGCTTTGCGCTATGAAATGCTGGAGACGATTCGCGAGTTCGGGCTGGAGCGACTTGTTGCGAGTGAGGAAGCGACGAGTGCCAAGGAGCGGCACGCTGCCTGGTACCTGACGCTGGCCGAGACTATCGGACCCCGTGTGGGCGGATCTGACGGCGCGAATTGGCTGCGGCTGCTTGCACAAGAATGGGCGAACCTCCGAGCGACGGCACACTGGGCGCTGGGGCGCGAGGAACCGTCGCTGGTCTTGCGCGTTTGTTGCTCATTGCAGGATGCTGTCAACGGGTTGGGGTTGGGCGATCCTCTTGAGGCGCGCCGCTGGCTGGACACTGCGCTCAAAATGGGCGACCGGGCCGACGTCGCGCTACGGATCGACGCCCTCACCTCCTCGGCGGTCTTGGCCGGAGTCGAAGGCGACCTCGCCCGGTCGGAGGCGCTGGCTGAGCAAGCCCTAGCGCTCGCCCAAGAGCACGGCGACCGACCGGGTGAAGCCGACGCGCACCACGCCCTCGGGTTGGCGGCGTCTTTTCGGGGCGACTTAGTACGAATGGAAATGCTTTTCGCGCGGGCGCTCGAGCTGCGAAGCACCTCTAGCGACAAGGCAGGAATGGGCCACGTTCTCGGCTTCTTAGCGGACGCGGCGCTCTGGCAGGGCGACACCGCCCGGGCCGCCACGCTGGCGGAGGAAGCCCGTAATTTGCTGGCCGAGACGGGGCATTTGGTCTACACAAACCGGCTCCTCGGTACACTCGGCGCCGTCGCCCTCGCGCAACGTGACACGGCGCGAGCAGCCCAACGCTATCAGGAGTACCTCTCACAGGCCGCCTCCTTCGGGCATGCGCGGTATGTTGCGGACGCGCTCGCCGGGCTCGCGGGCGTGACCCTAGACGGCGGAGACGTCGAGGCGACCGTCCGTCTGCTGGGAGCGGCAGCCGCGCAGTTGGAGACGGTTGGCGCCAGTTCCATGGTCCACCATGTGCAATACGAGCGTGTCCTGGCTGCCGCCCGAGTTCGCCTGCCGGAGCCGGCGTTCTCGGCGGCCTGGGCGGCCGGACGGGTGCTGGGGTGGGACGAGGCGGTGGCGGCCGGCCTCGCGGTCCGGACAGCTAGTGCGCCGGCAACGGAGCTAGTGTCGGCGGTGAGCAACGCCGCTGGCCTGACACCGCGCGAACTCGAGGTGCTCCGTCTCCTGACCGCCGGACGCTCTGACCGGGACATCGCCGAGGTCCTCTTTATCAGTCCGCGCACTGCCTCCAAGCACGTCGCGAACATTTTCGCTAAGTGCGGTGTCGCCAAGCGTGCCGAAGCGGCCGCCTTTGCCTTCCTCACAGGACTCGCGTAAGCCTAGCGCCCCAGCGTGCACAAGCCTCAGCCGCCGGCCGCGGTTAAGTCGCCGGCCCAGATGCGCTCGACTCGAAACAAGGCGCGAGGCGTGTGCTCGCGAGCGCCAAAACAGCAAGACCTTGGCCAGTGCCGGCAGGCTGTACCGTCGAGATCGAGTTCAACCATCAACCCTGCACTGAGCATGAGACCTGTGGTCCGGCTTCAAGTGGAGCGGTAAGCGGTGTATCGTTTATGAGCCTGCCTAGGTCGAGCTCATATGAACATTCCGCACCGCTGTCCGCCCGGCACAATCCAGATGGCATCGTAAGGCACGTCGCAAGCGAATGATTGGTTCAGTTTCGGCGGAGAGCGTGCTCGTGGGAAGGGAAGAGGGGCTTCACCTCGAAGACGCGGCTGCCTTTGATACATGGCTTGCGGCGAACGGCGCATCCGCGCGCGAGCTTTGGGTCGTTATCTTCAAGAAATCGAGCCACAAGCAGTCGGTTACCTTTCACGCGCTCCTCGAAGTAGCACTGACCCGAGGTTGGGTCGATGTTCAAACCAAGGGGATCGATGACGAACGGTATGGGATTCGATTCGTGGCACGGAAACCGGGAAGCAATTGGTCGGCGACGAACCGGAAAATTGTGAAGCGGCTGATTGCGGATGGGCGGATGCACGAAGCGGGCAAAGCGCGCCTGCCAGCGGATCTATTCGCCGACGAATGAGGCGCTTCAGGGTCGGCGGCTGCTTGAAACGCGCTCGTGGAAGCTGGCGAAGAACGGTTCGGCTTCCTCCGTGACTTTCGGTTGCCGGAGACGAGTAATGTCGAGCAGAACAGTGACCGGGACCGCCGTGATCGCGAGCAAGAGGATATAGGACATCAAGATCAGGATGATGTCGAGACTCCAGGCCATAAACACCCAGAGCCCATAACCGCTAACGTCGATTGGCGACGTCGGGCTGCCTTCGAAGCCGAGACTAAGGTTGACGTCAAAGCGCTGACGGATGGCGAAGATCGGCGCCCAAAAGGTCACGGCCGCCATGAAGAGAATGATCTGAATCAGGACGCCGCCGACGTGGCGGGCGACGAGGCATGCCACGAGCACCAAAGACGCGCCCAGTAGGATAAAAGTGATCGTGCGGATGCCGTCTGGGGGCGGGTTGTATTCGACACGTTGCGACGGGAACTTTTGGCTCAGCCGGTAGGGCAGGCCGATCAGCTGCCGCCAGTTATCGAAGACCGATGTCCAGGCAATGAAGACGGCGGTCGCAACGAAGGCAGCTTTCGGCAAGATGCGCCAGAGTCGATCAGAATCGCCGGTGATTTCGCGTACGTAGGCTCGATTCTTGATGCCGATGAAGATCAAGACGAGGCTGAGCACAAGCCCGAGCGCTTCGTTGCTGGCCAGAAACCTATCAACCTGCATTCGCTACTCCCCAAGCGCGGCAATATCAACGTCGATGTCCGCAAGGCGCCTGCGGGCGACCGGTACTCGCTCGGCCCACTTTTCCTGATCGTCGCTTTCTGCTTCTCGTTCTCGGTCGAGCCGTTGCCCCTCCGCTTCGAGTTGCTGCCGTCGCAATTGCCGGCGCTTGCATTCGGCGCAGTTGCCGCGCCAGTCGCGCCATCCTCCACAGTCGGGGCAGGGTTGGGCGAGATCGGCGAGCGTCGGATTGGCCGGCAATGGTTCGTCGTTGACTGCGCGGTCGCGCAGATCGGTGGCGAAAACAAACAAACTGTCGGTGAGGTGGGCCGCTAGCTCGGATCTCAGGTCGTTCGCCATGTAATTGGGGATGAGGGCTTCCGGATTGCCGGATCGATGCAAGAGTTCGCCGTGAACCACCGGGCCGCCTCGTTCGGCCCAGTCAAGATCGGCTTCGAAATGAAATGCTTCTTCGCCGACTCGGAACTTCACCGCCGCCGGTTCTTCCGCGCGCACGCCGTCAATGGCGATTGGGGTCGCGGGCAAACCTGGAACTTCGCGCTTTGGCAACTGCTCGAGCGCCTCCAGGTCGCGCTCGACGGACTCCAATGCTTCAGACAAAAGTGCGATCCGTTGCTGCCAAGGGTTGTCTTCTTCGAGCGCGAGCCGGGCTTGGGCAAGATCGAATAGCGCGCCTTCCCGCCGCCGCTGCAACTGGCGAAGCCGTTGCCGGCGATCGTCGTCCGCGATCGGTGGGGGTGGTGATTCAATCGGTTTTGGCACCGGTTCGCCGATCACCGCGGTCCGACCCGGCAGGGTCGCGGGCCCCGTTGATTCTTTCGCCTGCTTTTCCCAAAACCGCCAATTCGGCATGAACGTAGTTCTCCGTTCTTCCGTTCAATTGTGGCATACCGCGCAAAACCGATGCGGGAACAGACCCAACCTTGACCCTTCGCTAGTGTCAAGCAACAATGCGGTCGCCCACGTGGGATCAACCGGTGAAAACCTTTTCATCTCTCAACCGCACCGCGCAAGCATCGATAAGGGACCGAACGCGTTTATGGAAGAGCAGCTGGAAGATGACATTGCATGGGAGCCGGCGACCGCGTACATCGAGCGGAGCCGTCTGCTTCGATTTATGGCGAAAGCCGGCGCGCCTACATATGAAGTCCTACTCGATTGGGCTTCCGCGGACATAGGGCGCTATTGGGATGCTGTCATCAACGACCTTGGACTCGAGTTTCATCGGCCATACCAACGAGCGGTCGATCTCTCAAACGGGTTACCCTGGGCGACCTTCTTTCCAGGTGGCGGATTCAATTACGTCGCGAACGCCCTTGATCGTCACGCGGCGGGCGAACGACGCAATCAGCTTGCGGTCATCTGGGAAGGAGACAACGGCGAAGTTCGCACGTTCACGTACCGCCGACTATGGATCGAAACAAACCGGCTCGCCAACGCGCTGAAGCGCCTCGGTGTGCAGAAAGGCGACCGAGTCGGCATTTTCCTGCCCATGCTCCCGGAAACGGTCATCGCGACGCTCGCGTGCGGAAAAATCGGCGCGATCTATACGCCGATGTTCTCTGGGTACGGAGAAGAAGCGGTTGCCTCGCGGCTTCGAGACTGCGAGGCGACTGTGCTGATCACTGCCGACGGCTTTTTTCGCCGCGGCGCGCTTGTGCGGATCAAAGATACGGCCGATGCGGCGATGGCACTCGCGCCGTCGGCGCAGACCTGCATTGTTTTGCGGCGAGCAGGCAATGAGGTGAAGTGGGTCGAGGATCGCGACGTTTGGTGGGACGACGTGGTCTTGGCCGAGGATCGCCTCTGCGAAACCGAGGCTACCGACGCCAATGATCCCTACATGCTCATCTACACCTCGGGCACGACTGGCAGACCGAAGGGTGCGGTACATGTTCACGCCGGCTTCCCGATCAAAGCCGCGCACGATCTCGCGTATTGCTTCGATCTGCATCCAGACGATGTGATCTTCTGGATGACCGATCTCGGCTGGATGATGGGACCGTGGCTGATCGGCGGCGGGCTGATGCTCGGCGCGACGATTTGTATCTTCGAAGGGACACCCGATTATCCGGAGCCGGATCGTTTGTGGAAGCTGGTTGAGGATCACGGCATCACCGTGCTTGGCATCGCGCCGACGGCGATCCGGGCACTGATGAGCAAAGGAAGAGACTGGGTCGAACGCCGGGATCGCTCGTCGCTTCGCGTTTTGGGCTCCACGGGGGAGACCTGGAATCCGGACCCGTGGCGGTGGTTCTTCGAGGTCGTCGGCGAGAGTCGCTGCCCGATCATCAACTACTCGGGCGGAACTGAGACCGGCGGCGGCATTGTGACCGGACTCACGATCAAACCGATATGCCCTTGCTCGTTCACCGGTCCAGTCCCGGGAATGGACGCCGACGTCGTCGACGAACAGGGCCGTTCGGTGCGAGGCAGTGTCGGAGAGCTCATTGTGCGCCAACCTTGGGTCGGGATGACTCGCGGGTTTTGGCGCGACCCCGAGCGCTACCTAGGTACGTATTGGTCGCGATTCCCCAGCGTGTGGGTCCACGGCGATTGGGCGGAGATCGATGACCGCGGCTTCTGGTACATCCGAGGACGGTCGGACGACACACTCAAAGTAGCTGGAAAGCGCGTGGGTCCCGCCGAAGTCGAATCGGCGGCAGTGGCCCATCAGGCGGTACAAGAAGCGGCAGCGATCGGCTTGCCTCACGACGTCAAAGGCGAGGCGGTGCTGGTCTTCGCCGTACTACGGCCCGGCAACGAACCCTTAGCGGAACTGGCGGAGGAAGTGCGGCAGACGGTCGCTCGTCAACTCGGCGCGGCGTTGCGGCCGGACGAGATTTGCTTCGTGCGGGACTTGCCGAAGACGCGCAATGCCAAGATCATGCGCCGAGTGATCCGCGCCGCCTATCTTGGCCTACCGGCGGGCGACACGACGGCGCTCGAAAACCCGGCAGCAGTCGCCGAGATTGAAGCCGCCCGCGATCGCAAACGGGAACAGGCCGGCGCCTAACCTGCGCCCGGCGGATTGGAGACGTCATGGATCGTCAGCAATTGCACGGCTCGCGCATGCTGGAGCGCGAAGGGGAGCTTGACGACCGGCGCCTGAAGGAGCGCATGGCCCAAGATCTTGAATTTGGCTTGCCATCCGCCGATTCGATTCAAGATCGTTCGATTCCGCTCTTCAACCGGGCTAGGGCGCGATTCAACTCCTCCGCCAGCTACATGGGACAACCATTGCTTGAAGACATGCGCGAGTTCGGAGGCCAAGATGTCGCGATCGTGGGGGCGCCACTCGATTGCGGGACGACATTTCGATCAGGAACTCGGTTCGGACCGCAGGCGATGCGCGCGATTTCCGGTTTATCGAGTGGATACAACTTCGAGCTCGGCGTCGATCTCCGGGAATCGGTTCGGATCGTCGATGTGGGCGACATCAACGTCATCCCGGCGAACATCGAGAAGAGCTTCGACCAGATCGACAAGGGACTCGCCTACATTCACGAGCGAGCAGTCTTTCCGGTTGTGCTCGGCGGCGATCATTCGATTGGCTACCCCGACATCCGCGGTCTCGCGCCATATGTCGACGGCAACATCGGGATCATCCATTTCGACCGCCATTCAGACCTGTCCGAGTCATACCTCGACGAACGGATGCACGGCTCGCCGTTTTTTCACGCAACGAATATCCCTAATGCGCCTGCAGAGAACCTGGTCCAGATCGGCATTGGCGGCTGGACCGGCAATCGCTCGGGCGTGAAGAACGCACGGGATCGGGGAGCGACCGTGATCACGGTCACCGATATCGAGCGCTTTGGACTCGAACGGGTTGCCGAAATGGCGCTTGAAATCGCCTGGAAGAACGCGAAGGCGGTCTTCCTCTCGTTCGATATCGACTCGGTTGATCCGGCGTTCGCGCCCGGCACCGGCACGCCGGAAGCGGGCGGTTTGACCCCACGGGAGGCGTTCCGGATGTTGCACGTCGTGACGAGAGAAGGACTCGCCGGGATGGAAGTCGTCGAAGTCGCGCCGCCATATGATGTCGGCGACATCACGTCCTTGCTCGGTGTGCGCGTGATCAACGACGTGCTCGGCACGCTCGTCGATGCAGGCAAACTGGGACATCGAGCGCTCAAGCGCGAAGAGGAGACGGAACAAGCGGAAGCGATTCCGGCGACGTAAAACAGCGCCGAGCGGCTCTCTGTCCCTTTGCGGTGATCACAGAACCGGCTAAAGGGGTGAATGGTTGAGGACGATGCGATTGCGATGCTTGTGATAGTGGCCGTGTTCGGCGGGCTTTCTTCGTAAATCGGGATGATCTGCATCGCGCTCCTTTCGGCGGTGTTGAGTGAAGTCGAGGGATTTGGCTCTGCTGGGCCGAATGGTTGGCGGGCCCAGATACTTCGGCTTCGCTCAGCATGACGATGAGGAGCCTTCAGAGAGACCAAGGGCGGCGCGCAAGAAGACGAGGGGTGTTCCGTGTGGCCAAGGCGGTTGCAGCGCGAGTGGAGACGGTGTCATTATCCGTGCGTGCGCAGCTTTGATGACACGACTCCATTTCGGCCCACTCCGTCGCCTGCGGCTGTAGCCGTCGCCGGGATCGATGCCCCTGCGGTCCCCGGCCGGCGCATTCGGCGATCGTTCTTTTCAGAGGTCTGGCGGTGGATAGTTACGGTTGTTCTTTTTCTCATCGTCTCCGTAACAATCTGTGGATTTGCCTTGCTGGGCGCAATCTATGTGCAAGCCCGCAAAGATCAGACTCGCCCCGTCGATGCAATCATCGTACTCGGCGCGGCCCAATATAACGGGCGACCGAGTCCTATCCTCAAAGCGCGGCTTGACGAGGCGCTCGCGGCATACAACGAAGGCGTCGCGCCGATCATCGTCGTCACTGGGGGCCGACAGACAGGCGACCAATTCACGGAGGCAAGTGCAAGCCGAAATTACCTGGTCGACCACGGCGTGCCTCGAGACAACATTTTGCTCGAGAACGATGCGCACAATTCCTGGGAAAGTATGCAAGGCGCGGCCGCGCTCTTGAAGAGCCGCGATCTGTCGCGCGTTTTGCTCGTCAGCGACGGATTTCATCTCTTCAGATTGAAACTCATGGCGAAGGACCTGGATCTCAAAGCCTACGGCAGGCCGGCAACTAAGAGCCCAATCAAGCAGAACTCAGGCAGCGAGTTTTCGTACGTCCTGAGAGAGGGGGGTGGCGTCATCGCTCACCTCTTAGGTCGCTGAATTTGCCTGCTCGACCAGTTCCATAATCCACAACATTTGCCGCGATCGGCGGTCGAATGGAGTGCGATCGTAATCGCCAAAAGCCGAAATGGTTTTCAGTCCAGCAACCCGTCCCAGGAGTTCCATCTCTCGCGGGAAGATCATTTGCCAGTCGAGCCGATCCGTGAATCGTTGCTGGCGGCCGTCCGCATGGTAAATCTCATAGAAGTAATCCGAGTGGCTGAGCTGGGTCGCGGCGTCGTAGCGCTCGGTCGAGAACCGTAAGAATTGCGTGATGCCCTGTTCCGGCGCCGCGCGCTCGAGCTCGAGGCGGACAACAGGCGTGCGTTGGGCGTCGAGGAGGTAGTCGAGCGCGGGCGTCAAAATGTCGAAGGCAAAGCAGCCGCTCGGCGCGAGATGGCGGCGAACCGATTCCAAACAGGAGATCTGGTCCTCTTGCTGAGGGATGTACATCAGCGAATTGAAGCCAATCAGAATGACGTCGAATGCCTCGCCGAGCGCAAAATTGACCATGTCGCCGAGGATGAAGTCGATATTCGCGCGCACGGATTCGGGCATCTCCAACTGCCGGGCGCGGGCCGTTTCAAGCATCGAGGGGCTGTTATCTAACCCGAGCACGTGGAAGTCGGATCCGGATTTGGCGAGCGATGTGGCGATGGGCAAGGTAATGCGACCGGTGCCGCAGGCGAGATCGAGCACGCGCCTGGCGCCTCGTTCCTCGACGAGCGCATTCCAATAATCGAGATCTCCAGAATAACCTCCAATTTCCAGATCGTAGAGCCAAGCGTTCTCGTGCATCGGTCCCCTCGTTAACTGAGCCTAATTCCAGTGAGGGCCGCAAGGCGATCGATATCCGCAGCAATCAAGGCGAGACTCGAACGCCAAAACTCGACCGACCGTAAGTCGATGCCGAACCGAGCGGCGAGGGAGGCGGCATCGGCCATTCCGGTCAGCGAGAGTAGCTCGTCGTAGCCCGCCTTGAACGATTCATCGGATTCCAGGTACCGTGCGTAAAGGCCAAGCCCGAAGAGCAGACCAAACATATACGGGAAGTTGTAGAAACCGTGGCGGGCGTCATAGTAGTGCGATTTGACGGCCCACATGTAAGGATGGAGCGCTGACTGGTCGAGTCCATCGCCATAGGTCTCACGCTGGGACTCGAGCATGAGGTTGTTGAAGTCGTCGATTGACAACTCATGCTCTGCCCTCGCGTCGAAGACGCGCGATTCGAACAGAAACCGGCTGCTGATATCGACTACTACTTGGGCGCTGCCCTGCAAATCAGATTCGAGTATCGAAATCTGTTCCTGGTCGGACGCATTGGCAAGCGCGGCATTGCGGACGATTGTCTCACAGAAGATGCTCGCGGTTTCGGCAAGCGTTGACGGCGTTCCTTTTTGGAGCGGGGTGCGGTTCGACTCGCAGACGTTGTGATAACCGTGCCCCAGCTCATGGGCAAGCGTGCTCATCCCGGCATACGACGGCGAAAAGTTATGGAGAATGCGGGATTCTTCGCCCCGAAGCGGCATGCAATAGGCGCCGCCTTCCTTCCCAGGTCGCGGGCCGGCGTCAACCCACTGTTCACGAAACGCACGGGCGGCGAATTCCGAGAGTTTTTGCGAGTAGCTTCCGAATTGCTCAACGATGAAGCGGGTTGATTCGTCGTATCCCCAGCTTTGTGCGCCCTCGCCAATCGGAGCGAAAAGGTCCCACCAGGAGAGTTGCTCCCGTTCAAGCATTTTTGCCTTCAAGCGGAAATAGCGCCGAAACGACGGAAAGCTCTCACGCGCGGCCGAAAGCATGGCATCGAGGGTTTCGCGATCAATGTGATTTTGGAACAAGGCGAGATCGAGCGCGGAGTCCCATTTTCGCCGCTTTAGCAAGGTGATGCTCTCGCCCTTGATGCTATTGAGTGCTGCCGCAAGCGGCGCCGCGTGCTGCTCCCAAGCTGCCATCTCGGCTTCGTAACCGAGCCGGCGTTTCTCGCCGTCGGGATCATGAGCGAGATTCCGAATCTCGGTCATCGGCAAGGTCGTGGTTTCGCCGTCGAGAACGATCGGAACCATAATCTGGGAGGTCACGGTCTGATGAAGCTTTGCCCATGAACTGGCGCCGCTTATGTACAGCTCGGCCGCGAGCTCTTCCTCGGCGGATGACATTTGGTGCGCGGCCCGGATAGCAGCGAGCTCGATCACGTATGCGTGGTCTCGTGCCGTCTGCGAAAGCGCAAGTAACTTGTCAGGGTTAAGCTTGCCAACCCAGGCGGTGTACCGCGTCGTCAGCTTGGAATCTCGCATAGCCTGCAACTCGTACTCGCTCAACTTCGCTTGGGCGACATCATCGCGAGAGTTCGTGGAGACGAACGAATAGATGTAATTGCCCAGCGTCTCCGCTTGGGCGAGCAGCGCGTTATAGGCTGTCGTGAGTTCGTCGTAGAGGGATGCGACTTTGGCGTCGACTTCGAGGTCTTTGCCAACGGAGCCGATTTCGTGCATGTCGAAACGCTCGCTCAAGCGATCGATGGCCGCGACGAAGTCCGAAAAGCCCTGCGCGAATTCGGGCGAAGTGAGACTCGGATAAATAACGGTCATGTCCCATCGGGGCAATGCCGGGGCAATTGTCGACACGCTCTGCTCCTCTCGTAGCGCGCTCAATTGGAGAATGGCGAAGTCCGCTCCTTCACGTGAGTTTCGCCGCCTACGGACGGCGGTACTTCGCATTCTGCTCCTGGTTTGCTAACCTCCCGCCGCGCCGCTTTCAGGCGTTTCGGTTGGCGCTGGTTTTGGCGCCTCGGTTGGCGCTGACGTTTCAATTGGCGGCGCCGGAGTCGATGTCGGTTCCGGTTTTTCGGTTGCCGCCATTGTCGGCGTGTCAGTGGGCGCTTCGGTCGGCCCCGGAGGAGCAGGTGTTGACGTCACAAGATCCAGCGGGCACGTGCCGATACACTGGCGATCGACGGCAAAGTCGTCGAAATAGATTTCATAGGTTCGGCCTGTTCGCGCTTCGCCGAGCTCCAGCGCCTCGATCTTGACGTTGCCGAGTTGAACGGGATCGCGTCGCACCAGTTGGGCGTCGTGCCAAATCTCAATCTGACTTGCCGGGCCGTTGACCATGAGGTGAACCTGCAGGCTGTGCCAGACTTCCGATTGAACCTCGTCGATGACGACGGGTTGCGCCCCGCCCGCGACTTGGTACGCCAGCTTGTGGTCCGAAGTTAGGAAAACGGTGACGACTGGCTGGTTTCCCTTTGTCTGCAGGGAGAGCACGTTTACGGTGTGGTCGTCCTGATGCTGCACATAGTAGCGAACCGAGGCGAAGAGGTTCGGCTCTTCCGCGTTCACTGATTCGCTCGCAAACGACGGTTTGCCAGGAACCGTATTGGTCCCATTGTTGGCGCTTACCGCGGCGAATACGCCCTGGTCGACCACCTGCTGTTCCAGGCCGAGACCGTCAATCGTCGTCCATTTGTCGAAGTTCCCGGTTTCGAAATCGTCCGCGAAAGGAAGCGCCGGTGTCGGCGTTGCGCTCACTTCGACCGTCGTGGAGGATGGCGGTTCAGCCGTCGGTGACGGCATCGGGCTGGTGCCGTCAACGGGCTCGGATTCGACCGGCGGCGCTGCCGCCGATGCGGCCGCCGCCATGCTTGTCACGACGTTCAAGCGCGGACGATTCGATGAGGCTTCGCTCGAATTGAAGACGGCCGAATCGCTCGAACTACTGATAATCGCGATCGTGGCGTAGCCGTTGGCGTGGATGAACGGCGTAACGTCGAAATGGACCCAGGCGCCATCCGAGAGTGCGCCCTTGTCGTCGTACCCACCGGTGAGGAGCGCGGGTTTTGAGTTCCAAGTGACGGAGCTTTCCGACCAAGTGGAACTCGCCGCTTTATACACACGTGGTCCGTTACTCGTGCCGTTGGCCGAGCCGGATGGAATGTAGACCCAAAGCGTTGCGCTCTGCACGTTGCCGACAAGTCCGCTGACATTGAACTTGAGGAAACTTCGCACGCCGGGATCGCTGCCGCCTTCGGCCCTGAGCTGCGTTGAACTGCCGTAATTCGATGTCGGGTGCGCCTGTTCGACGCGTGCGTCGACGGTCGTCGAGAAGTTATATGAGAACGTCTGGAGCGGGGTGGTGACAGAAACCGAACTCGTCAGGCCCGACACATTGCCGGCGTCACGCGCTCTGACTCGATAACCGTACGTCTCGGCTTCGTGTGTGCCTGTGTCCTTGAAATACGTCGTTCCGGCGCTGACCGTCGTCAAGAAGTGATCATCGCGGAAAACGTCGTAACTTACGACCCCGACATCGTCGCTCGAAGGGTTCCAGTCGACGAGCACATCATTCCAGGCGCGCGCGTCGACCTGAAGATTTGTGGGAACGGTCGGCGGCGAAACGTCGGTCGAGCCGGCCGCCGTCACGATCTCCAGCCGCGGCCAGCGATCATCCGCCTGGCGCGAGAAGGGAACGAGCGCGTCTGACGATTTGCCGGCAAGCACGAAGCTGAACGTGCCATTGCCGGAGACCCACGGCGTAACATCAAACGAGACCCAAGTGTGGCTCGGGATCGCATCGCGGTCGTTGCGGCCGCCGGTTGTTTTGGCGGGCTTGTTGTTCCACGTGATGCCGGTTTCTGACCAACTGTTGGTAGTTTCGTAGACGGCGGGCCCGTCCGAGGTCCCGCTGGAAGCGTAGATCCAGATCTTGGCGCTGCTAACGGCCCCGGAGAGACCAGAGACGTTGAACTTGAAATAGGACTCAGCAGTCGAGTTTGGACCGTAGTCTACATTCAGCGTTGTCTGCAAGCCGTAGTTCGAGTTGGGGTACCCGTTCACGACATAGGAGTCGGCCGCCGGGGCAAAGCCCGGATAGCGCGTCTGCGAGAAGGTAGCGGTGTAGCTCGAATCTGAACCCGGCGTGTCAATTGTGTGCGTTCTCGCGCCGCTATCCGACCAGCTCGCGAATGTCCAGCCTTGACCGGATTGGTCGAGCTGATTCGGCGCGCTGACCTGCAGGTCGTAACCTTCCCATGAAACGAACGTGTCCGGCGCGGAGATCGCGACGCTATTCACGGTCAACCCAAGCCCACTCGGATTGGTGTTCAGCGAGACATTGACTTTGTGCGGGTTGAGATTTTGCGACACCGTCTTCTTCAGCCCGTGGCTGTCCGTGGCGGTGACCTTGATTTCGAGATAGCTGTTTGTCGCGGCGAGTAAGTCTTCCGGCGCCTTTGTGACGAAGGTGTTGTTACCGGTGACAGGACCGAGGAATGGGTGTGTATGGGTGCTGTGGTGGAGGATCACAGTCCAGCTCAGCGTCGAAGGGGAGATCGTGCCGTCTTGGGCATCGGTAGCCGTGCCGGAGAGGGAGATCGTCTCACCAACTCTGAAGAGATGACTCGCTGAAGGACTTGTGATCGTCACCGAAGGCGGCGTATTCCCCGCGTCGATCTTAAGCGTGTCGGTGTCAGAACCTCCGCGGTTGTCTCGAACCGTCAGCGTCACCGTGCGTAGGCTTGCAGTCGTATAAGTATGCGACGGCTTGCAACTCGTGCTGTGCGAGGAGCCATCGCCGAAGTTCCAGTCATATGTCAGCGGATCGCCGTCCGGGTCCCTACTTCCCGAGCAGTCGAAACTGACTGTCAGTGGGAGCGCGCCGAAAGTCTTGTCCGATTTCGCGTCGGCTACCGGGGCACGATTCGATTGTCCGGTGAAGCGCACGCGGTGGATCGTGCCATCATAAGAGGCGTAGTAGAGCGCTTGCGTCGAACCATAGGGTCCGAACTCGAGGTGGACAGGGTTGCCGTCCGAAACAAATTCAGTACGGCTGTAGCTACCTGCAGAGCCAGTCAGCCGCCAGATTTTGCCGCAGCCGTAGTCAGAAAAGAGATACGCGCCATCGTAGGTAGACGGCCATATTCCGTTTGGAACAAAGGCGCCGCCAGCGATCGCAGTGCATCCGCTCGTATGGGCATACGAGTAGATCGGGTTCGTCATCCCAGCGGGCTGCGGTCCGCAATCGATGGTTGAGCCTTCGGCGCAGAAACCCTCGCGGACGTTCCAGCCATAGTCACGTCCGGCCTGACCGTTGTCGATCTCTTCCCAGATGTTTTGGCCGACATCGTTGATGTAGATCTTTGACGAATTGGGATCGACCGCGAAGCGAAAGGGATTGCGTAGTCCCCACGCCCAGGTCTCCTGGCATTTGGCCTGGGAGGTCCTGCCGTTGACGTTGCAGCGGCCGCTATCGGAGCCCTGGAACGGGTTGCCGGCGGGGATGCCGCCGGTTTTGGTGATCCGCAGGACTTTGCCCGTGAGAACGTTTTGCTTGCGGGCGTCCTGGTTGTTGCCGGCGCAATTGCTGGAGTTATCGATTTGGCAGCCGCCGTCGCCGATCGAAATGTAGAGATACCCGTCGTTGCCGAACTCGATGTCGCCGGCATTGTGGTTGCCGTTCGGCGACGGCATGTTGTCGACGAGCACCGTTTCCGAGGAGGGATTGATCAGGTCATTGCTGCCGAGGACAAACCGCGAGAGCCGGTTAACCGGAGCTTGGGGTGTATTGCTCGGGCAGGAACCAAATTTCTTGAAGGTGTAATCGATGTAGACATAATGATTGGCCGAAAAGCTAGGGTCGACGGCGACGCCGAGCATGCCGCGTTCAAAATCGCTGCAAGTCTTACCGGAGATATCGAGGGCAGCAGTCCCAAGGAGGGAACCGTTTTTGTAAATCCGCAGCCGGCCACTCTGGGTGGTAATGAGCATGCGTTTGTCGGGTGTAAAAGCGAGCGCGGTCGGAGCGGAAACGCTGGTGACTACGACATCTTCGAACTGGCTGGGGAGCGCGTTGGCGCTCGGACCGCGGTTCAACAGCGAAAGTGCCAGCATCATCGCCGCGAGCGTCGCCGCTTCGAACCCGTGCAGCGGAAGCCGTCGCCACCGAAGCGTCCAATCCGGAACGAGCCGAATCCTGCTCTTTCGGCGCTTCCTCCTGCCACCCGCTGTAACCCGGCGGTGAACCACGCTCATCTTGCCCGCCCCTCGGCGACGACGCCCACGATTCGATGCATTCATGGCTGGAACTTTGTGACGACTTTGCACCAGTGAACCGCCATCGCGAAATGAGAAGGAAGTAAGGGGGCGACGGTCGCGGTTCGGACTCGCGCTTCTCTGTCTCGGCGGCTGATTTCGCTACGTTTCAGGCTCGATTTTGACGGCAGTGCCGTATGCCACTATTTCGCTCATCGACGAACTGATGGACGATGAGTCAAAGCGCATCATGACCACCGCGTTCGCGCCGCGCTCCTGCGCATGCGCCACCATCCGTTCGATCGCTTGTGTCCGCGTCTCTTCGAGGAGATGCGTGTACTCCTTGATTTCGCCTCCCGCAATCGAGCGCAAGCCTGCCATGATGTTGCCGCCGAGCCCACGGCTGCGAACGACGACTCCGAAGACTTCTCCGAGCGTCTGAACAACCCGAAAACCGGCAACACGTTCCGTCGTCGCGATCAGCATCATCGCCTCCACGCTTGCCAAATGACTGAGAACCGGATCATACCCGATCGCGCTGTCCAGCTGGCACTTGGTTTTTCATGTCACGCCCGCCACTCCGTCTCGCTGCTCAGGTGAGGCAGCTGGCTCTTCCAATCATTGGCTTTGGCCAGGGAGAGATTCTTTGCTCCGCTCAGAATGACGGACCGGGCGGCGCTCGGAATGACGGTGGGAGCGCACAACGTGCGGGTGGGGGAGGGCTCAAGCTGACGGAGCGTGGGTGCTCGGAATGACGCAGAGTGGCGCGCAGAATGGCGAGAGGCGGGATTCAGAGTCAGTGACGATTTGCCTATTCTCGCGACGGTAACCCTTCGGCAATAGTTGGGAGGCAGTAACGGGGCAGGGGGTGTTCATTTGTGGGCACTCGTTTTCCCCGTATGCCTACAAAGAGTTGTTCCCCGCGCTGGCACTCCGCATTCCTGCGCAACTTCAGATCTGCCGGAGCTGCCCAGAACGCACACAGGAGCACCGTGAACGCCGCAATCCCAGCGACCGCAGGAGGAAGACGGTCCGTGCGCCGGATATCGACCACCTTCGGGTCATATCTCGCGGTATGGATCGGTTGGGGCGCGACAGCCGGGGCCGAAGTGTTGCTCCTTCCCTTCTTGAGCCGTTTGCTCAGTGCCAACGAGTACGGGACGTATTTGCTTGTCTATGGCATCGTCTTGTTCCTCGCAGATGCGGCGGCGGTGTGGGCGAGCTCGGCATATGTCCGGATTGCCGCATCTTCAGACGAGAAAACCAAACGAAAGTCCAAGGAAACGCTGTTGGTGGCCGTCGTCCTCACCGGCCTCGCCGCGCTATTCATCGAGCTCTTCGTTGCAGCCGCGTCGAAGGCAGTTGGAGCGGACGGGCTCGCGCGAGCGTTCGTCGCTTCGGCGTTTCTCCTGCCGGGGCTCAGCATATTCACATTCGCGCTCGCGGACTATCAGGCATCCGGGCGACGAATCAAGTTCGGCGCACTGTCCGTCGGCCGTTTCCTCGCGATGACGTCGCTCGGAGTTATGTCGGTTCTACTCATCGATCGAAGCGGAAGCGCGTACCTCGGTGGTGCGGCGATCGGGGTCACGCTGCTTACCTTGCCTTATCTCGCGACGAATCTGCCCAAAGGTCGTCCGGGTCCGGGGAGCCTGACGGTGGTCCGCGACGCGTTTCACTTCGGTCTCGGGATGTGGTTCCAGTATCTGGCGGGCAAGATCCTCAGAATCGGCGACCGCTTTGTCGTTGGCGCATTCATCGGCGCTGCCGCCGTTGGCATCTACGGCGCGGAATATGCGCTGCTTTTCGGCGCCGTGGCCATGGTCGTGAGCCCGTTGATTACCGTGATCACGCCACGGGCATATTCGACCGCCGACAAGAAGGGCGACGCGGCGCTCGCTGAGTTCGTGAGTAAGATTCTGGTCGCCTACGTCCCGATCATGTTTGTGGCCGTGAGCGGCTTGTTCATCGTTGCCCCAGTTGTCTTTGCCGCGCTCGTGCCAAGCAGCTACTCCGGCTCCCTGAGACCGGATATCGTGCTCGCCCTCGAAGTCGCAGCGGGACTCCACGGCGTCACCCTCATCGTCAACTTGATCCTCGCAGTCAAGCGGCGGACGCTCGTTTCAGCCAAGCTCTTCGCGCTGCTCGCCGTGGCCAACATCGCATGCAACTTCGTCTTGGTGCCGGTCTTTGGCATTCCCGGCGCGGTGTACGCGAATATCTTGAGCTATTCGGTCTTGCTCGTCTTTACGCTCGTTTGGACTCGGCGGTATGTCGAGATCAATCTGCCCGCGAAGGCGGGGCTAATCGCGCTCTTTGGATTTGCGCTCCTGGGAGTCATTTCTGCCGAGAGCGAGTCGATGGTTTGGTGGGTAGCTGGCTCGTTGGAGGTCCTGACGACCATCGTCGTCGTCTTGGCGATTTTCGCCGTTTCCCCGATTCGATTGAGCGCGATCTTCGCGAGGTTGACGCAAGTTCCAGAAACCCACCGGGTATTGGCAAGCGCGGAGAAGCAATCGGCGATGGCGATTAGATGGCCAGAAGCGCTGTTCCGGGTTCCTGAAGCTCGCGCCAAAGTCACTGTTCCTGCCTGTCTCCTTGCGGTCGCTTGTGCCGCGATCGTCGGTTCCTCCTCGCGGAATGCCGATTTGCTCGTTTCCGCCCTCATTTGGGTTGGCTGCGCGGCGCTGGCGTTCCTTTCCGCCCCTGTCGCGGTGGCCGTGATGGTAACGTCGGGCCGGACCGGGATTGGACCGCTAAATGGCACCGTGTTCGATGTCACGTTCTTTGCCGCGGTCGGTCTTGGTTTTGCGGGTTTGGTCAACGCAGACCGGCGCAAACTGCTCGCCGACCTGATTCATCCGATCGCGATCTTGCAGATCGCCTTCACCTTCCTGGTGGCGTTGAGCTACTTGAACACACGTGGATATGGCTATGCCGGCGAGAAGACGTTCCGGGTTGTGCTTTATGGATTAGTTTTTCTGATCCTCCCATTGTGGTACCTCTCGAAGCCGGCGACCCTGGCTCGATTTTTTCTTGCCTTCATCGCGATTGCGGACGCGATGGCTGTGGTGTCCGTGCTCTGGACGTTGAAGACGAGTTCGCTTTCGAGTATGCAACGGATTAACGCGCCGAGTGGCGGTCCGATCACCCTTGCACGCATCCTGGCAACCGGAACCATCGCTTGCGTCGCGGTCGCGATTGCAAACCGGAGGTTCCGATCGCTGCTGTTGGTGAATGGTTTTGGTTTGCTGGGGCTGACGTTTGCGACCGGTTCGCGAGGTCCGGCGCTCTTTCTGCTCCTGGTGATGTTCGCGATGCCCTTCGCTAGCGTGTTGAGTCAGCGCTTGCGAGCGATCTCGCCGAAACTGATCGTGGCGCTGCTCGTCGTGCTCGTCGCCGCCGTGCCGGTTTGGCATCGTCTGCAATCGTCGGATATCCCATTTGTCCAGCGGTTCGGCTTGCTCACACAGGCAGACCGCGGCGTTTCGGTCGACCTCCGCGAGGACAACTATCAACTGGCAATCGAACTTTCACGGCAAACGTCATGGCAGGCAAACGGAACCGGGTTCTGGGCAGTCGCGCTCGGCGATGGCGAGACACAAGCCTACCCGCATAATATCTTTCTCGAGATCCTCGTCGAGCAAGGAGCCTTCGGGTTGGCGGTGTTTGTCCTCTTTGTGATCGCCGTGCTGTTTACCGGAGTGCGACGCTTAACGACGGGCGAGGAATCCTTCCAAGACGCCGCAATGACCCTCGGCGCGTTCTGCTGTTTTCTCTTTGCCTTGCTGGCGGCACAAACCAGCGGCGACCTCTACGACAACCGGACCATCTTTTTCTTCGGTGCAGTGATCCTGGCCCTGCGCTCACCTCAGATCGTCGCGCAAGCGAGCGAGACGGCCTTGCGGAGCCGTGCGAAGACAAGGCTCTTACCGGACCGCAGAACCAGCCTCACCAGCGCGCGTCCGTTGTAGCGAACTACAGCGGGCCGCCCGAGAGCGCCATTGATCCAGAATCCCAATTGAATAGGCCCCCAGCACTGCTCAGGCGTATGGCCGTACGCCGCTACAGACCACAGTCGAAACCGTAATGGAGGAATGGTGCCGGGAGAGGGATTCGAACCCTCATGGGTTGCCCCGACGCATTTTGAGTGCGTTGCGTCTGCCGTTTCGCCACCCCGGCAATCTGGACGGGAAAGGTCGTCGCGCGAGAAATTGTACCGCGACGAGGCCGATTTCGTCTGGTCAATATCCGAGGCAGCCGAAGCCGTCATGCTATTCTTCGCGCCATTACGACCCGTGAAAAATGAGAGCGCGAGAGGAGGTTCGACTCGTGGTTTCTGCACCCACCAGCCAACTAGCGACCTATGCGATGCTGATCGATGGCAAGTCGGTGAGCGCCGTTCACGGCGCTACCTTCGAGACCGTGAGCCCGACGACGAATCAGTCGATCGGCATCGTTCCGCAAGCCGGCGTCGACGATGCGGAACTCGCCATTCAGGCGGCGCGGAGAGCGTTCGACGAAGGAACGTGGAGCAAATGGACGCCGCTCGAACGGTCGCGGGCGCTGCATCGCGTCGCGAATCTGCTGCGAGAACGGATCGACGAGATTGCTCGGATCGAGACGATGAATTGCGGCAAGATCATTGTCGAGTCCCGGGGCGATGTGACCGCGTCGGCGAATTGCTTCGAGTATTACGGCAATCTTGCCACTCAACTCTGGGGCGAGCAGATTCCGATGAACGGGCCTCTGCTCGACTACACCCTGCGCGAGCCGATCGGCGTCTGCGTCCAGATCGTGCCCTGGAACTTTCCGTTGTTGATGGCGGCGTGGAAAATTGCTCCAGCCATCGCCGCTGGAAACACCGTCATCCTCAAACCCGCGAGCGTGACTCCGATCACGGCGATTTTGCTGGGCGAGCTTTGCCGGGAAGCGGGTATCCCGGACGGCGTCGTCAATGTGGTCACCGGCCCGGGCAGGGAAGTTGGCGAGTATCTGGTCAGCAGTCCGTTGGTCGATAAAGTTGCGTTCACTGGTGAAACCACGACGGGGCGCCGGATCATGGCCCTGGCGGCCGGTACGATCAAGAAAGTTTCGTTGGAATTAGGGGGCAAGAGTCCGAACATCGTCTTTGCCGACGCCGATCTTGAGGAAGCGATCGCCGGCTCGCTCTTCGCCATTTACACCAATGCCGGCCAGCGATGCACCGCGCGCACGCGGCTCTTTCTCCATCGCGAGATCCACGACGAGTTTCTCGCCCGCTTCGTCGATAACGCGAAGCAAATCCGAATCGGCGATCCGCTCGAACACGAAACGCAGATGGGGCCGGTGGTCTCCCCGCAACAGCAGGACAAGGTGCTGAAGTATTGCGCGATGGCGCAGGACGAGGGCGCCGAGCTGTTGGCCGGCGGGCGGAAGATCGGCTCACCGCAGTTGGCTGCGGGCAACTTCGTCGAACCGACGGTCTTCGGCGGTGTTCGATCAGACATGAAACTTGCTCAGGAGGAAGTCTTCGGCCCAGTGCTGGCGGTGATCCCGTTTGCAAATGACGACGAGGTCGTGCAGTTGGCGAACAGCACGATCTATGGTCTTGCGGCGACGATTTGGACGCGCGACATTAAGCGCGCGCATACGATTGCGCGTTGCCTTCAGGCCGGGAACGTCTCGATCAATTACCCGACGGTCAATCCGCCGGAAGCCCCGTTTGGCGGATTCAAACAAAGCGGGATCGGGCGCGAGTTGAGCCGGCACGTGATGGACCTCTACACCCAGGTGAAAAACGTCGTAGTCAATCTCAATCCCGAGCCGTTCGACTGGTACGGCCGCTGGCCGGAAGCGCCGAAAAGGTAGGGAGCGCAATGGCTGGGGATAACGGTGGCTGGATCGGCTTTTCACCCGACGACGAAAACGTTCCTCATCAAATCCGGCTCGACGCGCTCGTGAAGTCCCAGCGACAACCAGTCGCGAAAGTGACATTCGAGCTGCTGTTCGACGAACCTGGCGATCTCCGGGCTGGATTCGAAGTGGATCCCAACGGTCCCTTCGGCGGGGTGGAGCGAACAGCTGAGGAGCGGCGTGAGGCGTTTCTCAGGTGTTCTGAACTCGTCGAAGCCGAAGTCGATAAGTGGATTCAACTGTATCGTGGCGAGACAACATAGAGGCACGTTCCGGGAAATATCCGCCTTTCGAGGCGAGCAGATACCGTCCAAATCCGAAGGGATGTGGTGCACGCCCGAAAACGAAGGCGATCTCGCCGTTCAATTTGCAATCGGACTGGTTCACCAGGCGGGTGTGCGCCACCCGCCCCTCCGATGACTCGTTCTCACTATTCCTGGATGCCCTAAGTTCATGGCGAATCCCGCTCGGGTGCGGGATACTTTACTTTGGATAGGGCGTTCGATTGACGCTCGCGGAAACAACGAACAGGACGGTTCGGGTTTGAGCACGACATCACAGGCATATTTAACGCAACATGCCGGGCGGGTCTTCGACACGGTCGAAGAGCTCGAAGAGGGCATGCGCCTCGAGCGGTACATCGCTGATCGCGGATTGGCCACGACACTGTATTTAACGCTTCGATTGCGCAAGCCGCTGCTGCTTGAAGGCGAAGCCGGCGTCGGCAAGACCGAGGTCGCGAAAGTGCTCTCGGCGATTCTCGATACGCCTCTGATCCGGCTGCAATGCTACGAGGGGCTTGACGCGAGTTCGGCGATCTATGAATGGGATTACCCCCGGCAGATGCTGTATTTGCAGACTCTGGAAGCGACCGGCGGCATCGACCGCGAGTCGGCGCGGCGCGACCTGTTCAGCGAGGATTTCCTGCTGAAACGGCCGTTGTTGCAGGCAATCGACGTGGCCCATGAGAAGTCGCCAGTGCTGTTGATCGACGAGGTCGATCGCGCGGATCAAGAGCTGGAAGCGTTCCTGCTCGAGCTGCTCTCCGACTTTCAGGTCACAGTTCCTGAGCTCGGCACGATTCGGGCCGAGCATGTGCCAATTGTGATTTTGACCTCGAATAGGACACGCGAAATCCACGACGCGCTCAAGCGGCGATGTCTGTACTACTGGATCGACTTTCCGACGTATGAGAAGGAGTATCGGATTCTGTCGGCGAAAGTGCCGGAGGCTCCGGAGCGGCTACGGATGCAGATTTGCGGGTTCACCCAAGGTCTGCGCGAAGTTGATCTCTTCAAACCGCCGGGCATGGCGGAAACGCTCGATTGGGCGCAAGCGCTGCTCGCGCTCGGCACGAGCGAGCTCCAGCGTGAGTCGGTGGACGACACGCTGGGCGTGATCCTGAAGTACCAAGAAGACGTCGATCGGGTGCGAGGCGATGTCGCCGCCACGCTCGTCGGACGGGCTGTCCGTGCTGCCGTTCAGTAGACAACGGCGATCGCCGGAAGAGGTCCGCGCTTCGCGGTTGCTTGCGAACCTGCTCACATTCGGACGCGATTTGCGCCGCGCGGGTATGCCGGTCGGCTCTGGCCAGCTAATGAGTCTGGTCGAAGCGACGAGCGAAATCGATTGCCGGCGGCGCGAGGACTTCTATCACGCCTCACGGGCCACATTAGTCAACAGTCCCGAGCAGATTCCGGTTTTCGATGCCGCGTTCGCGCACTTCTGGCGCAACCTGCAACGGCCAACACCGGAAGAGGAGCAGTCGGCTGATTCGCTGCCCGAGCAGCCGAACATGGCCGACATGCTCGCCCCGGACCAACCCAAGGAAGGGAACAAGACTCCGGGCGCGCCGGGTGAGGCCGCATCGGAGCGGATGATCCTCGCGGTCGAGGAAGCCGAGGGCAACGAAGAAGGCGAATCCGAGGAGCACGATGTTCCGCCGGAGGACGTGCTCGTCTTTAGCGCCAGGGAAGTGCTGCGCAAGAAGGATTTCGCCCATTTTTCGCCGGAAGAGATTGCCGAAGCGCGGCGCATTATTGAGAGCATGAGCTGGCGCCTCGGGACGAGGAAAACACGGCGGCGCGAAAAGTCGAACCTTGGCGAGTTCATCGACTATCGGGCGACATTGCGGCGCAGCATGCGCCATGCCGGCGTTCCCCTCGAACTCCGGCGCCGGCGCCGCAAGGAGCGGATGCGACCGCTCGTGCTGATCTGCGACATTTCTGGCTCGATGGACCGCTACTCGCGCTTGCTTCTTCGGTTCGTGCACGCGCTCGAACTGGGCTTAGAGAGCGTCGAAGTCTTTGTGTTCAGCACGCGCTTGACCCGGATTACGCGCGAGCTGCACCGGCGAGACGTCGACGATGCCATCGCCGATGTCGTGAAGTCGGTCGACGATTGGTCGGGCGGAACCCGCATCGGCGAAGCGATCAAGACATTCAACTACAAATGGGCGCGCCGGGTCTTACGTTCAGGCGCGACGGTCGTTATGATCAGTGATGGTTGGGACCGCGGCGAACCGGCGTTGCTCGCATCAGAAATGGCGCGCTTGCAGCGCTCGTGCCGGCGGTTGATTTGGTTGAACCCGCTCCTCGGGGCACCCGGATACCAGCCGTTAACGCAGGGGATACGGGCTGCGCTGCCGTTCGTGGACGCGTTCCTGCCCATCCATAACCTTCAGAGCCTTGAGGCGCTGGCTGATCTCTTGAGTGATATGGCCGACCAACCTCCAGTACGGGCCCACGCCAGTGTCTCCGGTCCCGGAAGGGAACCGCGCTTGCCGAGCCGGCCGGTTGTCGGCAATCGCGGTGAGCTACTCGTCAAAGTTGGCCCGATGGTCAGCGGACGTCCACGACCGAGGAGTCATGGTGAATGAAAGAATTACTTCCCGAAATCGAAGCTTGGCGACAATCGGGCGACAAAGTGGCGATCGCGACCGTCGTTAAGGTTGAAGGTTCCGCGCCTCGACCGGTCGGGGCGACCATGGCCGTTTCGAGCGGCGGCGACCTCGCCGGATCGGTAAGCGGTGGTTGTGTCGAAACCGCGGTCTTCGAGGAAGCTCAAGAGGTGCTTAAGTCGGGAACACCGAAACTTCTGCGCTACGGCATTACCGACGAAATGGCCTGGGATGTTGGTTTGGCCTGCGGGGGCACGATTGAAGTCTTCGTTGAACCGCTGGACAAGGACGCATGACGACCGGCACGCGGCTCGACACATATGCTTACCTGAAGCAAGCGCTCGAGAACAAGGTTCCGGTTGCGACGGTAACCGTCGTTCGCGGGGAGCCGCTCGGGGCGAAGTTGCTCGTCTTGCCGGACCGAATCGAAGGATCGTTGGGCAACGCGGCGCTCGACGAAACCGCAGCGACCGATGCGAAGTCACTACTATCGGCGGAAAAGTCTGAAACGCGGACGTATGCCGTTACTGGTCGGGCGACTGAAGTCGATCTGTTCATCGAAACGTTTCCACCGCCGCCGACGCTCCTCATTTTCGGGGCGGTGCACGTCGCCCAGGCGTTGACGCGGTTCGGGAAGATGCTCGGCTTCACCGTGATCGTGAGCGATGCGCGGGCGAAACTGGCGACTGAAGAGCGGTTTCCGGATGCTGACAGAATTATCCAAGCCTGGCCCGACGACGCGTTGAACGAGCTGGTCATCGAACCGAACACCTATGTCGCGATCCTCACGCACGATCCGAAATTCGACGAGCCGGCGCTCCTGGGAACAATCGAGACAAAGGCGCGCTACATCGGAGCGGTGGGTAGTCGAAAGACGAATCGCGACCGGCGCCAGCGTTTGATCGAAGCGGGTCTCGACGAAGAGAGTCTCTCGCGGATCCACGGACCGATCGGATTAAACATTGGGGCGGAGACGCCGGAAGAAATGGCGATCAGCATTCTGGCCGAGATCATCGCCATTCGGCATGGACGTCCTGGCGGGCCGCTCACCGAGGCCACTGGCAACATTCGGGGCGAGCTTGAATCGTAGCCGTTTGAGGACGTTGCATGATTAGCGGCGTCATTCTCGCGGCCGGCCGATCCCAGCGCCTCGGCAAACCCAAACAATTACTCGATCTCGGCGGTGAACCGATTCTTCGCCATACGGTGCGGAATGCCGCGGTATCCGACCTTGACCAGGTCGTGCTCGTGCTCGGCCACGAAGCGGCTGAGATTGACGATGCTGTCGGGGATTGGGGCCAAAACCTCGTCATCAACCCCGACTATGCGCGTGGTCAGAGCACGTCACTCAAGCTCGGGCTGAGCGCCGTCGAGCCGACGGCCGAAGCCGTACTCTTTCTCCTTGGCGATCAGCCCCAAGTCACGCCGAAAATCATCAATCTTGTCCTGAACTCGTTTTGCCGAGGCGAGGGGAGGATCGTCATGCCCGCCTATCGCGGCAAGCCGGCGAATCCGGTGCTCTTTGCACGAGAGTTCTTTCCTGAGATCGCGGCAATCGACGGTGATCGAGGCGCTCGGCCGATCATCGGTGAGCACCGCCAAGAAGTCCATTACTTAGCAATCGACGCCGATCCACCGCTCGATGTCGACACCCCCGCCGATTACGAGCGGCTGAAGAAGGTGTGGAAGTAGCAGTCTTCACCCGTCGGGAGTTCCCTCACCCGGCGCTTCGCGCCATCCTCTCCCGTGCGCGGGCGAGGGAACGTTAATAATGCGGCCACAAGTTGTTCTCGATTTGTTATGAGCCGTAATGAGAGTTCCCCTTCTCCCTCGCGAGGGAGAAGGGGCAGCGGTTGAGGGAAAGGATGAGGGATCTATTACCCCACCATTCCATCGTCTTTCATGCGAGTCAGCACGCGGTCGAAGGCCTCGATCGTGTGATCGACGTCGGCCTGAGTGTGGGCGACGCAGAACATGCCGCCGCCGTTGAAAAGGTCCACGCCTTCAATTGCCATGCCAAGACTGAGTGGTGTCGCGAGACCCGCCTTTTGGCTTGCTTTGAGCTTCTCCGGCGAGATGCCTTCGGGGATTTGGAGATCGGCCGCGGTACGATTACGGCATTCCTCACCGAGGATGATGTGGAAGACCGAGCTATCACCCCAGGCACAACCGAGAACGCTTTGACGCTCGAACACGGCATTGATGCCCGCCCGGAGACTGGCCGCAAGGCGGTCGCAGTGCTGCTGCACCGTGGAGTCGGCGCACTTGCGAAGGCAGACCGCGCCGGCAGTTGCCGTCAGTGGATTGGCGTTGAACGTGCCGGGATGGCCGACTTTCTTTCTGTTCCAGTCCGGCTCGTCCTTGAAGGCGAGGTGTTGCAAGACCTCGGTTCGCCCGGCAACCGCGCCGCCGGGGAGTCCACCAGCGACGATTTTAGCGAGCGTAGTCAGGTCGGGCGTGACGTTGAACCTGGCTTGAGCGCCGCCCGGCGACCAGCGGAAACCGGTGATGACCTCATCGAAAATGAGGACTACGCCGTGTTTTCTCGTCAACTCACGAAGTGACTCAAGGAACCCGTCGACCAGTGGAATCGTAGCCCAGGATGCGCCGCTTGGCTCAATGATCACGCCCGCGACGTCGCCCTGCGCCAGGCGTTCTTCGACCATGGCCGGATCGTTTGCGGGGAGCACGACGACAGTGCCCAGTACCTCGGGTGGAACGCCAGGAATGGTCTGGCTGTCGTACGGCGGTTTTTCACCCTTGATGAGGTAATCGTTCCAGCCGTGGAAATGACCCTGAAACTTAACGATAACGTTCTTGCCGGTACGAGCACGGGCGAGGCGTTGGGCAAGCAGCGTCGCCTCGGTTCCGGATGCGACGAAGCGGACTTGCTCCGCACTCGGAATCAATTTTGAGATCTGCTCGGCCCAAACAATTTCGGCTTCGTGTCCGGCGCCATAGTGGGTGCCGTTGGTAAGCTGTGCGGCGACGGCGCCAGTGACGTCAGGGTCACCATGACCGAGAATCAGCGCGCCGTGGCCCATTGCAAAGTCGATCAACTCATGGCCGTCCACATCCCATTTGTGGCCGCCTTGGGATCGTTTGACATACAGGGGAAACGGTTTGATGTACCGTCCGTCGTGAGCAATACCACCGGCGATGATGTTGCGGGCGCGGCCGTAAAGTGCCATGGATCCGGCGAATTGCACTTCGTACTGGGATAGGATGGTGTTCTTCACCGGCGCCTGGACCATGGGACTCTCCTCTACGTGTTTGCGATTGGGAAGGAAAGGTCACTCGTCTGTATGAGTATAGGCGGGAGTACGGAAACGGGTAAAGTTCAGCCGGAGAATCAGTCAAGTGTTTGGAGTGCAAAATGGAACGTTTCTTTCAGATCCGTGTCGACACCGAAGGGTTGACCAACGAGGCGTATGCGTTCGTGATCGATCCGACGCCGAGACGCAACGAGCGCCCCTTCATTCAAGAGCTGCACGACCTCTATCCGGAGATGGTCGATGTCCTTGAGTGCATGGTGATCGACGGCACTGAAGAGCGGCAAGATGTCGCCGACTACATCGATACCGTCTTTCCTCAGGAGGCGCCGTTCAAGCCATCCTAGCGCTGGCTGAGCTACGGCCGTAAGCAGGAGCTACGATGAAGCTCGCCAGTTTTCCCCGGTTTCCGTTGACGATCACGCCAACTCCACTTCAGCGCGCGCTCAATCTCGAAATGGCCCTCGGCGATCGATCACCGCGGATCTACTTGAAGCGCGACGATCTCAACGGACTGGCCTTCGGCGGAAATAAGGCGCGCAAGCTTGAGTATTTGGTCGCGGCGGCCTTGGCCGAGGGCGCGACCATGCTCGTCACCGAAGGGGCCGCGCAGTCGAACCACGCTCGTCTGACCGCAGCTGCGGCGGCACTCGCCGGCTTGAAATGCACGCTTGTGCTCGACACGAGACGCGGAGCGGACGTGCAGGGTAATTTGCTGCTCGACAAACTCTTAGCCGCTGACGTCGTGTTCGCTTCTACCCGGGAAGAGCGGCGGGCGCGGATGACCACCATCGGCGAGGAGCTGACGGCGAAAGGTGAGCGGCCGTATATCATCCCGACTGGCGGAAGCGTACCGTTGGGCGCGCTCGGCTACGTCGCGGCGATGGATGAACTGAATAACCAACTAGTTGAAATCGGCGAACGACCGGCGCGACTCTACTTCGGGACTGGATCACAAGGCACGCAAGCGGGAATCGCGGTTGGTTCGATCGTGTTTGACGTGCCCTTCAAACCCCTCGGCATCGCGGTCGAAGATACGGAACGAGAATTGTCTGAGCAGGGATTGCCGCTGGCGCAAGCAACCGCGGACTTAATTGAAGTCGATCATCGGATCGGACCGGATGACTATTGCATTGACGACGCTTTTGTTGGACCCGGATACGCTTTTCCGACGACGGAAGGGATCGAGGCGATCCGGTTGGTGGCCAAGACGGAGGCGGTTTTTCTCGAGCCGGTGTACACGGCAAAGGCAATGGCCGGGATGATCGCGCATATCCGCGCCGGACATTTCCAACCGAATGAGTCGGTCGTGTTCCTGCACACGGGCGGTGGGCCGTCGATTTTCGCCAACGCCGAATCGCTCGCCGAATAGCCCCTGACAAATTGGCACATCTGTTCTGATTTCGACTCACGTTGTACGCTGACCGCATGGACGACGACGTTTTGCCGGTCTCAAGACTTCGCGGCACACCGCTCATTGCAGAGGTGGCGGTCGATGGCGCGTTTGCCTTCGAGGGCCTCGGCATCCTCAGCTACGAAGTCCCCGCTGAATTGCGGGATCGTGTCGCAGAACGCCAGCTCGCATGGGTTCCGCTACGCAAAAAGGTCGTGCTCGGCATCGTCACGGCGCTCCACCAAGCACAGCCCGAGTTCAAGCTGAGGCCGATCTCCGCCCTCGTCGAACCGGAGTTTCGGCTGAGCGAGGATCAACTCGACATCGCTGCCTGGATTTCGCGGGAGACCGCATCGACGATGTTCGATGCCGCGTCACCGTACTTACCCCCCGGCGCGACGCATCGAGCGATCGAGTGGCTCCGCTTGTCCGAGTCCGCCGAGATGCCGGAAGACTTGACGCCCGCGCAGCGAAAAGTCGTCGCCTACTTGAAAGAGCATGATGAGGCTCCGATTGAGGCGGTCAGGCAAGCCCTCAGGAAGCGTCTGACGACCGTTATCGCCAAGCTCGAAAGGTGCGGCGTGGTTGAGAGATCGACGCGCGTGGTCGATCGACTACCGAAGGAACGATCGGATCGATACATCCGGCTGCTCGAACCAGACCGCGAAGTGGGAATTGAAGCGCCGAGTCAGAAGGCAGTCGTTGACTATCTCGCGCTGCGCAGAAGACTCGGTCCTGCGGGGGGGAGCACATATGTGCCGCTGCGCGACGTGCTTGACCGCACCGGAACCGATCACGGCGTTGTCTCGGCGCTGGCGAGGAAAGGCGTCATCGAAGCAATCGATGTGCCCAAACCTCGGCCCGTGGCTGTGTCGACCGTCGCCGCTGCCCCAGAGCTGACCGCGGAGCAGTCGATGGCGTGGCGAACGATCGAGCAGGCATTGGTCGACCGTCGCTCGCGGCCGATTCTGATTCATGGAGTAACGGGCAGCGGTAAGACCGAGCTCTATCTGCGGGCGGTCGCGTGGTGTCTTAGGCACGGCCGTTCGGCAATTGTCCTCGTTCCCGAAATTGCGCTCGCATCCCAAGTCGTGCGGCGATTCACCGCGAGGTTTCCTGGCCGCGTCGGGGTGCTCCACTCCGCCATGCCCGATTCACAACGGTTCGCGCGCTGGCAGGCGATCGCGGTCGGTCAACACGACGTGGTGGTCGGTCCCCGCTCTGCGCTCTTTGCGCCGGTCTGCGATCTTGGTCTGATTGTGATCGATGAGGAACATGAGGGAGCGTACAAACAAGAGAGCGAACCGCGATACAAGGCCCGAGCCTTGGCCGAGATGATCGCGCAGCAACAACGAGCGGTGGTACTGTTCGGCAGCGCCACGCCGTCTGTCGAAACTTATCGCCGAGCCGAAATTGGCGAGATAGGGTTGCTCGAGCTGAAAGCGAGAGTCGACCCGCTGGCGATCAATCGCGATACCGATGGCCGCGTCGGGGAACTCGACCTGCCTAATGTGGAAATCGTTGACATGCGCCTGGAGCTTCACCGCGGCAATACTTCCCTCTTCAGCGAGCGCCTGACTGAATTCCTGGTGCGCACACTGAAGCGGCGCGAGCAGGCGATGTTGTTGCTCAACCGGCGCGGGACATCGACGATCGTGATTTGCCGGAGCTGCGGCGATGTCGTGAACTGTCCGTTCTGCGATGTGTCCATGGTTTATCACCAGGATCGCGGCCGGCTGCTGTGCCACCGCTGCAATCACCGGCAGTTTCCGCCGCAGGCGTGTGCATCGTGTAGCGGACAGCTCGACTACTTCGGGGCCGGCACGCAACGGGTCGAGGCCGAGGTCAAGCGGCTCCTCCCCGAAGCTCGGGTGCTGCGGTGGGACCAGGACTCGGTGCGGCGGCATGGCGGACACGACGTGTTGTTGAATCGGATTGAGAAGCGTGAAGTCGATATCGTCGTCGGCACGCAAATGATCGCCAAGGGATTTGACTTGCCGATGGTGACCGCCATTGGAGTCGTCCACGCCGACACGATGCTCCACCTTCCCGACTTTCGCTCCGGCGAACGCACGTTTCAACTTCTGACGCAGGTCGCGGGACGGGCGGGGAGACGTGCGCCCGGCGGTGCGGTCGTCATTCAGAGTTACACGCCGGACCACTATGCGATTCAGGCAGCGGCCCGACACGATTTTCATGCGTTCTATGTCGAGGAAATCGATTTCCGGCGGATGCACGGATTTCCGCCTTTCACCCGTCTTGTCCGGTATCTCTACCGCCATCAAAACGAAGAAGAGTGCGCGGTTGAATCTGAAGACATGGCGCGGGACCTCGGTCGCCACATCAAGCGCTGCGGCGCCGTCGCCGACTTGCTCGGTCCCACACCCGCGTTTGCCAGCCGGATTCGCGGCAAATATCAGTGGCAGATCGTGCTCAGGGCGAATCCCGCCGACATGGAACGACTGCTCGACGGATTGCCGATTCGGCCCGGTTGGTGGGTCGACGTCGATCCCCAAAGCATGCTTTGAAATCCTCCGTCAAGCTCCGTCAGATTCCTTGACCCTCTCGGGGATCGCTACGCAGTTGGACGACATACGCAAAGAATGCATCGGGGCCTTGTTCATACGCCTTCACTAGTTCGTTGAGATAAAGAGCGCCGACCGATCCAGCGTAGCTGATCCCAGTGTACGTTCCGTTGGGACCGTGGATTTCGATCCAATACCTGGCTTCAGCGGAATGCGCTGCGACTTCTTCCTCGGCTTCGACGCCGTTTTGGAGCTTCGTACATTTATACGTCTGGTAACAAGCGGTTCCAAATATTTCACGATGCGCGTGCGTTGCTTCATGGATCAGGAGGGCTGCGAGTTCGTCGTCTCTCAGAACTGATAAGACGTCTCTGTTGATCACGATCTCGTATTCCAAATGTCCCGGGGAATAGTTGTTTGTGAAGTAACCACCGTTGTAATCCAATCTCTTCACATCTATGCACACCGAATGCACAATCAACTCCTCCCCGAGGCGCTCGCCGTCTGTTGTTCTCTCCATTTGGACAAACGCGCGTTCGATCGCTTTGCGTTCCCAACGCTTTGATCCCGAACAATAAGTAAGTCCGGATTCTCCTGTGATTGGAAAACGTTCTTCTTTGGCAGAAAGGTTGAATTCGGCGACCGAAAAAGTCGCCAAGAGAGCAATAACCACAATGACGATGAGAATCAACCGCTTCCGGAGACGAATTCGACCTCGAACCGTCTCGTTCGGGGGCGGGAGGCTGCGAGTCGTCGAAAAAAAGGAATCCTGGTGAAATGGTTGCGTCTCTTGACCCGCGCTGGAGCGTTCCTCGTCGTTCACGGCATGACCTGCCACAGCAATTCGGATTTCAGAAGGTCACGACAATAGGTCCGTCACGAGGCACGGAGGACAGCACGCGGGCGTCGGCCCTTAAAGCGGAACACATTCACAGGTCGCTGATTAGGTATCCTTGCGAAGGATCATATCACTGGAGTATGAGTTTCAATCGGGAGTTTGTTGACGATAAGCCCACAGTTGATGGGAACACTCAGCAAACTCCGGGACCCAAACATCGTTTCACATATCAATCGGTTTGCTATGAGTTGAGCCGTCAACTCAGACTTGCTATCGTTTGCGAGGACGGGTCGTCGAGTTCCTTATTGGAGTCTTTAGTTTCATGGCATTACTGAGAATTTTGGTCGAAGGAGATCCTCGCCTTCGGGAGAAGGCGATCAAGATAAAGTCTGTCGATGGCAGCCTGCGCAAGCTCGCGGCCGACATGCACGAAACCATGGACGATGCGCCGGGCGTGGGACTGGCCGGACCGCAGGTCGGGGTCATGCGGCGCATTATCGTTATACACGTGCCCGGCGAGTATGAAGGAGAGGACGAGCCCGACGTTCGGATGACGCTGCTTAACCCCGAAGTGGTGAAGGCGCAGGGCGAAGTGACCGCGGAAGAAGGTTGCCTGAGCATTCCGTATTGGGTCGGCGACGTGCCCCGGGCGGAGGTCGTGACCGTGAAAGCGATGGATCTCGACGCCAAGCCGGTTCGGTTCAAGGCCAAAGGGTGGACCGCTCGTGTGTTGCAACACGAGATCGACCACCTCAACGGCATTCTCTTCATCGATCGGGTCGAGGACAAGTCAACGCTTCGCCGGATCGAACCCGCCGAGGAAGTGAAGCGTGAAGAAGACCTTGTACTGGAGGAAATGTAGCTCGATTCTCGGAAACCACATCATTCCGGGCCACATTCGAGCATGAATCGTGGCCTGACAATACCGAGGACATTGTAGACTTCGAGCGCTTCACGCGGTCCCGAGGTCGGCGCCGACGTCAGATCGGACGACGCGCCCGCGCTTCAATTGCCGTAACTGACGACGTCAACGATGGCTTCCGCAAACGTGCGCGGGGCTTCCTGCGGCAGGTTGTGGCCGATGCCTCCAGCGACGACGCGGTGCTGAGAAGACTTTGTCGTTGGCGTACCTCGCTGGACATTGTTTTTGCCCCAGTCAGTGGTATTGGCGTCAAACATCCTGTACGTGGATTGGGAGGACGGGGCACATAGAGCGCGCCGTCCTCCGCTCATCAATTAGCGCAGTTTGCGAAAAGTCGCGCGAACTTCTTCACTGAAGAGCTGCGGCTGTTCCCAGGCCGCGAAGTGAGTACCCTTCGCCGGCCGGTTGTAATGGATGAGGTTCGGGTACGCCTGCTCGGTCCAACTCCGCGGGGCCTGATAGATTTCGTCGGGAAAGGCGCTGACGCCAGTGTGGATGGTCACGCCCTTTGGCGCGAAGAAGGCAAGCTTGCTCTCCCAATAGAGCCGCGCGGACGAGACGGCGGTGTTCGTCAACCAGTAGAGGGTAACGTTGTCGAGGATGTCGTCTCGCGTCAAGCCTTCGGGCTGACCGTCAAAGACGCGCGCGATCATCGCGTAACTCGCCGAATCGTGATCGAGCATCCAGGCGGCCAGACCAACCGGCGAATCCGCGAGCGCGTACAGCGTCTGCGGGCGGTTCGCCATCTCTGAGGCGTAGCCCAGACCGTGCTTGTAGAAAAAGTCGAGCTGGTCCCAGGCGCGCCGTTCGTCGGCGGAGAGGTCGGAAGGCGGCGGGCTGCCGGCGTTCAACGCCTGCTGGATCGCATCGGGGACGGCGGCCGGCATGTTGGTGTGAATGCCGATCAATTCCGGAGGCTGCTGCAGCGCCATCTGCTCGGTGACGGCATTTCCCCAGTCGCCGCCCTGGGCTACGTACCGCGTGTAGCCGAGGCGCTGCATCAGCACGATCCACGCCCGAGCGGTGCGGATCGGGTCCCAGCCGATCGTTGTCGGCTTCCCGGAAAAGCCGTGACCCGGCAGCGACGGAATCACCAGATGGAAGGCATCCTCCGCGCTCGCGCTATGGGCCGTGGGATTCGTCAAGGGCTCGATAATCTTCAGCTGCTCGATAACCGAGCCGGGCCAGCCGTGCGTGACGATCAGTGGCAAGGCATTCGCGTGCTGGGACTTGACGTGGACGAAGTGGATGTCCAGCCCGTCGATCTCGGTGATGAACTGCGGCAGGGCGTTGAGTTTCGCCTCCATCCTTCGCCAGTCGTAATCGGTGGCCCAACGCTGAGCGAGTTTCTGCATCGTTGCGAACTGCACGCCCTGCGACGAATCGGCGACGGTCTCGCGTTCCGGCCACTTGGTCGCGGCGATGCGGCGGCGGAGGTCGTCGAGCGCCTCCTGCAGCGCCTCGTAGCGGAAGGGGCGGATGGCGGTCTCAACCTCAGGCTTCGTCGGTGTTGCGGACATGGTAGTTTCCTTCCCGGTGGCGGCTCGTCAGTTCCAAATACCGATACGGTGGGCGATTGCAGAGGCCCATCTGCCGCGTTCGCCCCTTGGCTTCCTTGACGGCCGCGAGCGCGGCGAAGATGACGTCGGCGACGGACTGCTCGTGCGAGATCATGAGCAGGATACCCTAGGACATCGCCGAGGCGAGTCGGCCCCAGCCGTGGAGTCGGAAACCGAGCGCGATCACGAGACTGCGACAAAGCTCACGCTGCCGGCTCGAAGAAAGTCCCGCTAGCTCGCTCTCCTAATCTTGAGGCCTCTTCGTTGGAGACGATCTCGATCTGGTCGTGCGCGAAGCCAGCCTCGCCCAGCGCCGCGACGATCTTGCGGAGCGAGTACGCCAACTGACGGGAAGAGAGAACGGTTCGGGTGTGATCGCTTGGTTCGTTCTTCATCAGTGCCTCCGAGATCCATTCCGTGAGCGGGGACCATGTTGGACTTCGCCCTGATCGATGGTCACGACAGGATTCTTCTTGCTTCCTCAATCTGATCGGCTCCATCGTGGGCACTCGTCTCGGCCGTACGGCGAATTCGCTCGTTCTGGATCAGATTCCGGATCATGGCCACGACCACGATCGTCGCCCCGAGTAGGAAGGGCGCCATCACCACCGACAGCGTCAGCAACCAATCGCCTGACATGCTATTGCCTCCTTCTGTGGGGCGGACGGGGCAATTGTCCATCGTCCGCCCGAGGTTCACCGGGGACACGAAGTTATGGTTAGGTCTGCGCCGTAGCCTGAGATAGCCAGGCTTCGAACCGGATCTGGCCAAGCTGCGCCCCATTGAGCGGGATAAGCGACTGCTCGCTCGGAACCGAGCCGTAGTACGCCGCCTGCGGATCGGCAATCACCTGACGCGGATCATTTCGCGCCCTCAGGCGACGGCGGATGACGCCGTCGAAGCGAAGCCGCTCAGGACCGGCAATTTCCAGGCGACCATTGAGCGGGGCCGCCATCGCGACTTCGGCGACCGCGCGCGCGACATCGTCCGCCGCCATCGGTTGAAACGCGACGGGCGGCATGTGGACCTGGTTGCCGGTGGTCGCGGCGTCCGCAATTCCATCGATGAACTCGAAGAACTCCGTCGCGCGCACGATCGAGTACGGGATGGGTCCCGCTATGATCAGCTGCTCCTGCGCGAGCTTGGCCTTGAAATACCCGTTGTCCGGCGGCCGATCGATCCCGACGATCGACAACGCGACGTGGTGGCCCACGCCCGCCGCTGCTTCCGCGGCGAGGAGATTGCGGGTCGACGCCTCAAAGAACGCCAGCACCGCCGCGTCTTCGAAGGACGGAGAGTTGGACACGTCGACGACGACCGAGGCGCCGTCGAGGGCTTCGATTAGTCCCTCGCCGGTGAGGGAATTGACGCCGAATCTGGGGGACGCCGGCACCGCCTCGTGGCCCTGCTCACGGAGAAAGGCCACGACCTTCGAGCCGATGAGTCCGGTGCCGCCAATGACTACGACCTTCATGAGCTTCACCTTTCTTGTGTTCAGCCGACGTTTGTTCCCCGGCCATGTGCGGGGAGAAGTCACAAAGTGATTGGAATACTCAGGCGGGTGACGGCGTGCTCTTCGGCCCACTCAAGCGCGTAGTCAGCGACCTCCTCCCAGCCGGTCTGGCCCAAGGTGTAGTGGGAGCGACCGGGGAACTCCTTGTAGTCTGTGATGCTCTTGGTGCGGCGGTAGTGCTTAGCGTTCGACTGGTTGACCGCTGGCGGCATCAGGTTGTCATCTCCACCCGCTATGAACAGCAGCGGCGCGCGGTCGTCGTTCCGGAAGTCGACGTAGGTGTCCTGGTGGCCGGGCGTGAAGTTGGCGAGAGGCCCGGCCCACACGAAGCTGCCCGGCGCGGGGACGTGGTAGCGCTCGTAGACCTCGTCGGACTCCTCCCGGCTTAGGGTGTTGCAGAAGGCGTAGTGGAACTGCTCTTTGGTGAACCCAACAGCCTTGTGGCGGTTGGCGGGATTCCTCAGAATCGGGAAGAAGACTCTTATCTGTGAGACCGGGGTTACCGTGACACCCTCGGCCGGCGCGGAGTCTATGGCCACCCCAGCGGCTCCGTACCCGTGATCGAGCAGAATCTGGCAAAACAGACCTCCTGCCGAGTGGCCCATGAGGATGGGTGGCTTGTCCAGCGCGCCGACGATGCCCTCGAGGTGCTCGACGACTGCAGGGATGGTCAAAGCCTCGATCGGGGAGGGATCTTCGTTGAGCGCCTCCACCTCGGCCTCAAGGCCGGGGTAGGCCGGAGCGAGAACGCGATAGCCGCGGCCCTCGTAGCGCTCGATCCAGTGCTCCCAGCTTCGTGGGGTCACCCAGAGCCCATGGATCAGGACGATGGTGTCTGGAGCACCCGGATCAACGGTGTTGTTCTCGGCGGTCATGAAGATCTCCTTTCACAACGTGGTCAGTGAGCGAAGTGACCTGAAAGCGGCTCGGACTTCTTCAGAGAACACTAGTCCAGGTGTGGAGCGTTCTCGTAGGGCATTCAGAACCATGCCGACCGCGTCACAAAGCGACTGTTGAGCTGGGATCAAGGCTCGGACGGTTGTCTGGTCCCGCTGCACACCGTCCGAGTCAACGATCTCACGCGACCATGTCAATCGCGGCCATGATCACGTCGGTGACGGCCTGAGGCTGAGAGATCATGATCACGTGGGAACCTTCGACCTCGGTGATCGTGGCCTTGGCGCGCTCCGCACAGAAGCGCACGACGTCGGTGCCGAGGGTCTTGTCGCCCGTCGCCACCACCGCCCACGTCGGAAGCTCCTTCCAGGCAGGCGCCGTGGTCGGCTCGGAAAACGTCGCTTCGGCAATCGGTCGCTGGGTGGCGGCAATCACAGCGCTTTCGCTTTCGGGCAAGTCGGCGGCAAATACTTCGTGGACCCTCGCGGGGTCGATGACGAACTCGGTTGCCGACTCTTTCCCGTTGCCGGTCGGGTACTGGAACGGGATCAAGGCCTGGAGGACGACGCTGTCCCGCGAATCTTTTTCTAAGGCCAATAGGTTCTCGCCTTCGTCGGGGGCCAAGCCCGCAACGTAGACGAGGCCCACGGCGTTCTTGGCCTTGGACCCAGCGTTCGTGATGACCGCGCCGCCGTAGGAGTGACCAACGAGGAGCACGGGGCCGGGGATCTGGTTGAGAAAGCTGGCGATATAGGCAGCGTCGTAGGCGATGCCGCGCAGCGGGTTGGGAGGCGCGGTGACCGTAACTCCGGCCGCCTCAAGCAGTTTGATCACGCCGTTCCAGCCCGAGGCGTCGGCGAAGGCACCGTGCACGAGCGCGACGGTCAAAGGTGCGCGATTAGCGGTCGGCGTCGAGTCAGTCATGACGGTTCCTTTCTTGAACGATGTGACGGACGATCGGACGGGCTGTGTGGCTTTTTGCGCCGCACCTCGGGACACGCCAAGGTGCATCGCCGCCATGGCGGCGATGACTCCCGCGCCGGCGAGTCGCCCGACGGCGGACCGCCGCGAGCAGCGAACATCCGAGAATGCGCCAGGTGCGGTTCCGCTCACGCTGTTCCTCCTTTCTGTGCAGCGGTGCCGGCTCGGGCAACGTGCCGAGGGCATGCTTCGATGGTGCGCCTGTGTCCTCCGGTTCACATCGGGCGAATGCCCGAATCCTGTCCGTCAATGCAGCGAGGTACGTAGAGGGCAAGGTAGGGCGAATGCCTGATCGTCGAGTCGGTTCGAGCGCCGCTCGCGAAGGCGTGGAAGCAGTTTTGGCAGCGGCGGCGCGATGGGGCTTCCCAGGGATGGTTGGGAATCAGGGGTTGGATACGGACGATATCCCCATCGCCGCAAGCGGCCCGGTGCCCGAGTCGACCGCGGAGCGGATCAACCGACCGATCGTGACCGCGGGTCGACGAACGTCCTCGTACTGCCCGGACACGATGCGTGAGGCGCTGCCCGTCGTCGGAGAAGACTCTCGCTCGCGGCCTATAAGAAAAACCGAACTCCATATCGCGCTGAGGCGTGGCCTCTGCGGGTCCAAAGCGACAATCCAAACCGGCCGTGAGGAAAAGAGCGGAGAGATAGCGTGGCGCGAAAGTCTCTATTCACCACCGGCGCCCCGGCCTGTCAAGCGCGAGTTGGTAGAGGAGTGGTGGCTATCGGGGTAAAGCCCGAATGACTAGGTCACGCTTCCTTCGTCCCGTGCCGAGCGCGGCTCAGCAGGCTTACATCGTGCCCGTTCGCTGAGCGAATCAACTCCGGGCGGCGATCTCCTATGCTGCCTGGAATGCGCGCACCGAGCGAGGACAGCCTGGCCGTTGGTGCTTAGACCATGAGCCCGGTGACGGCGCTCGCCGAGAGTGTCGAGCAAACACGCGAGCGAGACGCGGGCAACCAAGGCCGCAGGAGGATGGTACATCGCACGCCGCGCTACGACGTCCGTCGCCGAATCGCAGCGTTCAATACCGGTTCGACGGAGAATCTATGTTCTGCGGGGAACCTGGGTCGCGCGCGTGTCATCTTCAACGCTTACTGTCGTGGATCTTCAATGCAATCTGTCGTAGCCCATGTCCTGCGAGTGGGACGACCGCGTGCCCGCAGGGCGTCTCGCGCCCCTACTTTTCGAGACAACCCGAAGGCGTCCTGGTCATCGCGATCCCTATGATTCTTGAGGCACTCGGGCGGCCTGTCGCGGTCAGTGCCGGTTGGGCCGCGTTACGTAACGGTCAGGGTCCCGACCAAGCCCGCCGCGCGGCGACCGGGGATCGCGCAGTAGTAGGTGTGGGTGCTGGACGGGCCGCCGTCTGACCGCACCGAGGGGCCGGCGAGCGCGTCAGACGGCATAGATGAGGATCACGGCGAGGAAGGCGAGCGCGATAGTGCTCAGGACCGCCACGACGGTGATTAAGCTGACGTCGGCCCCCGTTGGATCGTCGGTTTGGAGGCTTTGCCCGACGGTCTCCGGCGAAGTCGCGCGCTTGTCATTGGATTCGGTCATCTTCAACGTCCTCCCCCTCGTCCGCATGGGCGAGGGTAATGCGTGCCACCATATGCTACGACTCTCGATCGCTTAAGCTGATAGACCTGGTTGGTCTGCCGGCGGGGCTACGGTGAGCAGCCCCGCCGGTTGGGCCGCGTTACGTTACGGACAGGGTCCCGACCATGCCCGCCGCGCGGTGAGCGAAGTAGGTGTAGGTGCCGGCCGGGGCGTCGATGGTGACAGTCGTCGACTGACCCGGCTGCATGTCGCCGGAGTGGACGTCGAGCTCATCAATGGTGAAGTTGTGGACGACGGCCCCCTGGTTGACGAGCGTGACAACCATTGGCGTATTGGCCGGGATCGAGAATCTCCTTGGATTAAAGGCGACATCGACGATGTCGATGACGGGTCCGCTCGGATTGCCCGACGTGCCGCCTATCGGTTCAACGCGGCTTTCAACTCTCGGGCGGTCTGAGCGGTGGCGTCGCGATTGGCGTTCGTCTCCGCCAAGGCGTTGAGCATCATGAAGTCGTGGAAAACGCCCTCGTAACGCACGGCAGTCACGTCGACACCCGCCTGACGGAGCTTGCGTCCATAGGCCTCGCCTTCGTCGCGCAGCACGTCCGCCTCGTCGGTGATGACTAGTGCCGGCGGCAAGCCGCGCAGCTGCTCCAGGGTTGCCTGCAGCGGCGAGGCCGTCGGCTCGGACCGCCTCGAGGAATCGGGGGCGTAGGCATCCCAAAACCATTGCATCGCTTTGCGGGTCAACCACGGCCCCTCGGCAAACTGCGCGTAGGTGTCGGTGTCGAAGGCGGCGTTGGTGACCGGATACAAGAGCGCCTGATAGCGAATCGCGGGCCCGCCGCGCTCTTTCGCCAGGAGCGTCACCGCCGCGGTCATGTTGCCACCAACGCTCTCACCGGCGACGGCCAGGCGGCTTCCGTCCAGCCCCAGCTCCGCTCCATGCCGGGCGACCCACCGCACCGTGGCATACACCTGCTCGATCGCCAACGGATACCGAGCTTCTGGCGAGCGCGGGTAGTTGACGAAGACGAACGCCGCGCCGGTCTGCGCGGCCAGATCCTGCACCAAACGTTCATGGGTGGCGAAGTTGCCGAGAACCCAGCCGCCGCCGTGCGTATACACGACCGCGGGCAGGCTGCCATTTCTGGCCATGGGCCGCACAAGTGTGATCGACACGGTGCCATCGGGACCGCCCGGAATGGTGTGCTCCTCGATCTCGGCGGGCGCCATGGCGATGTCGCCGCTCTGAGCCCGGTCGAGCACGGCACGGGCATCGCCGGGGGAGAGGGTGTAGAGAGGGGGGCCGCCCCCCGCTGCGAGGGCATCGGCTAGGGCCTGGGCGGCTGGCTCCAAGACCACTTGGGGAATCGTTGCAGGACGGATGCTTGTCGTACTCATAGGAAGACTCCTTCCGTAACGTGCTGCGTGCGATTAGGCCTCAGGCGGTGAACCCCGTGATGAGGGCACGTGTGACCAGGTGAATTAATGTTCTCCCTAATGGCGCTCTCCTCCTTTTCGCGGCGTTGCCTCGGTTCGGTCGCGGAGCGTCGGGTACGGGCCAGGCGCCACGCGCGCGTGGATGCGGCAACGAACGCGGCGACGTGCTGGTGAATCGAATCGCGCCGGCCGCTCGGAAGCCGGGGTATGGTCTGACTCTAGGCCCATGCCGATCAGGACGCATCGGGCGAACGCCGCAATTGTGTGCGCTGTCGCAACGAGTAATCGCTACCGAGCAGTAGGGTGATTACCCGAGAACGAGGGGCGGCACTAGACCAGGCCGTGCTCAATCGCGAACCGGGTGGCGCTGGCACGGGAGGTGACACCGAGCTTACCGAAGATGCTGACGAGGTGGGAGCTCACGGTCTTCGGGCTGAGGAAGAGCCGCTCGGCGATCTGAGCGTTAGTCAGGCCTTCCGCGACGAGTTGGAGGACCTCGATCTCACGCTCGCTCAGACCCTCCGGAAGTTGAGGGGGCTGAGCCAAGGAGCTGGATTCGGACCGCGACGGCAGCATGGCAACCTCCGGCGCCGCCAGGACGTCGGCGGGCGATTTGGGGTCGCGCAGACCCTCGGCGATGGTGTCGACAACGTGCCGCAGCTCGTCGATGGTGCCGGCGATGTCTCGCAGCGCGTTGGCCGAGGCCGCCACGTCCTTTCCGGCTCGGCGGAGGGTCGTGATGACCCCGGCCCAGCCGGAACCGTCGGCCCAAGTGCCATGGACGAGGACGACGGTGGGGGTGTCGTTGGCGGCGGAAGTGGCCTTGCTCATCGGACTTCATCCTCGGATCGCAACGCGGCGGGTGGTTCGCTCGAGCGGCTCCATAGCGATCTCTCGAGCGCATGAAACCAGACGCGCGATTTCCAATCAATCAGACGAAGGTATCGTCGATACCTTCGTATAGAGTCGAGCGATCCTCTTTCGCGATGTGCGCGTGCTGAGCGAGCTGCTGCTCGCGACGGCCGATTGAGATGTCGCAACCGCCGAGTTCGCGGACCGGCGAGTCCGCTCCTACAGCGTCGTCCGGTCCGCCGATCATTGGGACACCGCCTTCTTCAATCCGAGCGAGGAGGCCGCGCGGCGGCGCGAGGGCCACGAGCGGGAGAGGCAGCACGACCCGACGCTGGGGGCTTTGCCGCGCGCCAGGCATACTTCGAGGTGGAAATCGGCTGACGACCAATACTAAGGTCTAATGGACGTTTGCTGGTAGAGCGGAGCACCATATCGCCGGGAATTACGCCAAGGCAGGACCGCAATGGGACTCAATGCCGTTACGAACATACCGGCCTAACCATTGGGTGTTGGCAACACCTGAGCTCTTGACCAGGCCAACCGAGCACGTGGAGGTGTGGACGTGGTCGAAACTGCTGAACCGGGACATGGAGTTTCATTCGAGCGTTCGATTCCGGGTGGTGCTGTTCCTCTTGCTTCGATCCTCCTCACAGAGGAGTTGCACCGTCGACCATCGCGCCCGCCCGAGTTCGAGAAGGAGAACAGCGCCCTCGCAGCATTAGTCAGCGCGCTTGCCGACTCGCCGCTCACGATCCTGCAAACGCTTGCCGACAAAGTCCTTGAGGTGCTGCATGCCGGTTCAGCCGGGCTAAGTCTGGTGACTAAAGACGAAACAAGGTTCTATTGGGCAGCGATTGCCGGCGCATGGCGGCCTCACCTCGGTGGCGGCACCCCACGTACTTTCGGGCCGTGCGGCGATGTGCTCGACCACAATTGTCCAATGCTTTTCTCTCATTGGGAGCGTCGTTATCCGTATCTAGGCTCGGCGGTGCCCCTTGCCGACGAGGGACTGCTTGTTCCTTTTTACGTAAACGGTAAGAGCGTTGGCACGATTTGGGCGATCGCCCATGATAAACGTCGCAACTTCGACGCTGAGGACTTGAGGCTGCTCGAGAGCATGGGTCGTTTCGCGTCGGCCGCATATCAAGCGGTGGAGTCGATTGAGACCCTGAGGTCCGAAATCGCCGCGCGGGAAGAGGCGGAATCGGCGGTACGTGACCTGGCAAACGGGCTAGAAACGCAAGTACGAATTCGGACTCGAGAACTCCTGGCCACCAACGAAGAGTTAGAGAGAGAAATCGCCGAACGCAAGCGCGCCGAGCAAGAGTTGCGGCGCAGCGAAGCATTTCTGGCGGAAGGCCAACATCTCAGTCAATTAGGCACGTTTTCTTGGCGCGTGGCGAGAGACGAAGTCACGTGGTCAGAACAGCTCTATCGCATCTACGAGTTCGAGAACGGCGTGCCCGTGACGCTCGAATTGATTCGTACTCGAGTCCATCCGGAAGACGTCAGTTTGTTAGAAAAGATGGTCGACCAGGCACGAGACGGCCGCAATGACTTTGAGTGGCAGTACCGCTTGCTAATGCCTGACGACTCGATCAAGTACCTGCATGCCGTCGCTCATACGTCCCAGGACCAGGATGGTCAACTGGAGTACATCGCGGCGGTTCAGGATGTGACGGCGCGCCGGCTGTCGGAACAGGCACTTGACGAGGCCAGAGCGCAGCTCACACATGTGGCCCGAGTCACCAGCCTCGGAGCCTTGACGGCGTCAATCGCGCACGAACTCAACCAGCCGCTGTCCGGCATCATCACCAACGCGAATACCTGTCTGCGGATGCTGGCTGCGGATAGTCCAGACATCGACGGCGCGCGCGCAACGGCTCGGCGGACGATTCGTGACGGCAATCGCGCGGCAGAAGTGATGGCGCGCTTGCGTGCCCTGTTCACCAAGAAGGAGCCGACGCCCGAGCCGATGGACCTGAACGAGGCAACTCGAGAGGTGATCGCGCTGTCGGTGACCGACCTGCAACGAAATCGGGTGATTCTGCGCCAGGAATTGGCCGACGATCTGCCGCCAGTCGTCGGCGATCGCGTCCAGCTGCAGCAGGTCATTCTCAACCTGTTGCTGAACGCTTCTGACGCGATGAGCGGCATCGATGATCGCCCACGCGATATCACGATCAGCACGGCACGAGACGACGGCGACCGTCTTCGTGTGGTCGTGCGGGATGCGGGTGTGGGCTTTGAGCCAGAGAGTGCGGACAGGCTGTTCGAAGCGTTCTACACGACCAAAAGCACCGGCATGGGAATCGGGCTATCCGTCTGCCATTCAATTATCGAAACGCATCTTGGGCGTATCTGGGCCGCGAGGAACGATGGACCAGGAGCTACGTTTGCATTCACCATTCCCTGCGCTCCAGGGCTCATGTCGGAGCCCGCACATGCGATGAGGAACTCGTGATGGCCAAGCGTTCGCTGGTGTCGGTTGTCGACGACGACGTCTCGGTGCGCGAGTCGCTGCCAGACTTGCTGCAACTTTTCGGATTTGCCTCCCAGACATTCTCATCGGCAGAGGCGTTCCTCGCCTCGGAGAGCGTCAGCGAGACGAGCTGCCTGATTCTTGACATCGCAATGCCTGGCATCTCTGGCCCCGCACTTCAACGGGAACTGACACATCGGCGCCAAGAGATCCCAATTGTCTACATTACTGGCCAACGCGACGAAACGGTCCGTCCGTGCCTCCTCGCGCGCGGGGCCGTAGAGTGCCTGTTCAAGCCGTTCAGCGAGACCGCCCTGCTCGAGGCGCTCAATGCCGCGCTTCGGATGAGGTAGGCATGACAAGGATGAGCGCGGGAAGCCCTTTGCGTGCGCTCTATAAT
>JBJMMD010000007.1:0-63475 GCA_045804965.1 Thermomicrobiales bacterium
CATAGCCGACAATGACACCGGCGATGGCGACGGCGACGAGGATACTGGCCAGCCCGACCTGATGATTGCGCATGGGCCGAGCATACCGCCCCCGCCCCCGCGCCGAGGCCCGCGGCTCTCGCCCGTTCGTCCCAATTTGGGCCGATGCAGGAACACCGGGCGAGCCGCCCGGACCACCGAACGGGTCGGCGCATTCGAGCACGCGCGTCGCTCCCGGCCGCGGCGGCAGCGCCGGAGCCTGCCGCCGCTGGCGGACTGGTCATGGACGGTCACCGCTTCGACGGCTTCCCCAAGTCATTCGGCAGCGAGATGCCCCGACGGGCGGCGCTCAAGACGGTCGGCGGCGGTCTGCTCGCCGAGGCGCACACCTGCGCCCGCTCAGCGGACCGGTGCGGCAACGGCGTCGCTGCCGGCTGCGAAGTCCTCCGCAGCTCCTTTACGAGCAAGTGCAGCGACTGCGGCGAGATCATTAGCAGTTCCCAGTCATCGGGGAAGGGCACCCCCGCCGGCGCCCCCCGCCGGGCGAGCGGCATGCGTTAGACCCATGCCAACGCCCCCGGCCATCAACCCGGGGGCATTCGCTTCTCGCGTCAAGGCCGCGTTAATTTGCACCTTGGTCGGGCGGGTGGGCATGTTCACAGGATGACAAGGAGCCCGAGCGGTACGCCGGTCAGCCCGCCGACAAGGGTAACCCGCTGCCGCGAAGGGTTGAGGGGCACGACAAGCGCAATGCAGCGGAAGCCCCACAGCAAGGCCGCAAGCGCGACGATGATGGCGCGGCTAGGGAGCGCGTTAGTAGTCATGTGGGGATCAGAGAACAAACGGCCCTGGCCCAGATCTTGCGTAGCAAATCCTACAGCGATCAGACATAACCTCGTCGCGCGTCAAACCGGTTTCGGAAAGGATGATTGTTGCAGCGATCGATCCTCATTGCCGACGATGACCCTCATGTTGCGGACGGATTGACGGGCCTACTCGCCGCGGCAGGCTACCGCGCCCGCCGCGCCGGCGACGGGGCAGCAGCGCTTTTCGAGATTCAGCGGGATCCCCCTGATGTCGTGCTGGCCGAGGTGACATTGCCGCGCCTGGACGGCGTCATCCTGATGCGGCGGCTGCGCAGTCAGGGCACGTGCATCCCGATGGTTCTGCTGAGCGCGGAGTTTGACTACGTCGATGTCCCCGGTGTCCCGTTCCTCCACAAGCCATTCAACGCGGATGAGGTGCTGCAGGCGATAACGCACGCATTGGCGCCTCGGCGGCTGACTGCTGCCTGATCGTCCAACCAAACAGCCCGGCGCCAGAGCCTCTGGCGTGCATTTTCCGTCTGCTATCATGCGCGCCGTACCCACAGATAACCGAAGGTATCGCATCGATGAGAGGGCCTCAGCGATGGCTCGTCGAGCGGGATACCATTGGCGAACGTCTGCATGCATCAGCTTTGTGGCTGCGATCATCTTGGCGCTGGGGCTCATGGCAGGCGGCTTCGGGATCCGGCATGCCAGTGCGGCTTCCGCTGGGTGTGCCGTGATCAATCTCACAGAGATGGACCAGGCTTTTGGGTTTGGTGGCAACCCCATTGGCTTGTATGCCGGGGAGATTGTTTCCGTGACTGGCAGTGCCCCAATCACGGGGCCGCCGACCCAAGTGCTCATCATCGTCGATGGATCAACCGTCGCCAGCAGTCCCTTTCCGGGAACGGCAAGCTCTGTTGTGCCCACGACGAACGTCTACACTGTGAGCTTCAAGGTCGATACCGGGACGGCTCTGCTCGACGTCAACTGCATCCCTAACTCGCCAACACCCATCCCGACGACTACAGCCACCGCGCTGGCAACGCCCAGCGACACCCCCGCGACTACCTCGACCGTGACCAACACGCCGACCGACACCCCGCGAAGGGCCCACCAGCACGGCGACCAGCGAGACGACCGGCACTGTCACCGAGCTGCCGAGTACCGGCGGTGGTCCGACCACTGACCCAGGCAGGAATGTCCTCTGGTTGCTCGTGAGCCTGCTGGCCCTGCTCGGTTTTAGTATCGGCGAGGTCCGCGCGGCGAGCGCGCTAGGCTGTTTTGACCACCACGGAGCACAAGCAGACGGCCTGGAGCCGAAGCCCAGGGCCGTTGTCGTCTCCGTCTGCTACGATGCGCGGGATCTCTGGACAATCGATCCAATCGCAAGGGGAGAGGATGCTGATGCTGACCCGTGGGAGACGAGGCAGAGGTGGCCGTTCGGCCGGGTGCCGCGCTCTGGCCGCCGGGATCCTGGCGTGTGGGCTGGTCGCCGGCATCTTCGGGGTGTGGCCGGATGTGGCGTTAGCGGGCGTGCAGACGCCGACGCCGACCAATACGCCGACGAATACTCCTGTGCCGCCAACCAACACACCCACCAATACCCCAACCAACACGCCTGTGCCACCAACCAATACGCCAACGAATACTCCGACCAATACTCCTGTGCCGCCGACGAATACGCCAACAAATACGCCGACCGGCACGCCACCGACGGCGGTCGTGACGGACACGCCGACCGCTCCTCTGATCGAGACAGCGACCACAACGGCGATCGGCACCGTCGACCTCAGGGCGACCTTGACGGCGGTGGCAGGGGCGACCGAAACTGCCGCGGCGGCCCAACAGACGGTGGTGCCCGGCGCTTCGCCAACCGAGGGGGTGAGCGAGTTGCCAGCGACCGGCGGTGGTCCTGGTGACGCAGGCGGCCATGGGCGCTGGCTGCTCATTGTCCTGGTGGCGCTGCTCATCCTCGGCATTGGCGGGGTCCGCGCGCGGCGAGCGCAATAGGAGAGCCCAACGATACGCAAGCACACGGCCCCGCGTGCTCCTCGTGTGAGCCGCACGTCGGCCCGCTCCGGCTCAGCCAGCCACCGCGTGCGCGCCGCATCCATCACCTGTTTGGTCGGCTCAGCGGTGCGCTCGACGAGCAATGCATCCAGTTCCCGCACTCACTGAGGTCGGTGCATACCGGAACCCGGAAGCAACCGATTGGATCTCCAGATCGGCCGCCCTGCGATGGCCGATCTGGATGGGGGTCCGTTGTGTACGGACGTTATGGCTTCGGCTCGAACCCAAACTTGGCGAGCGTGGCCTGGCCGTCCGGTCCAAGAACATAGTCGATGAACGCCTGCGCTAGCTCGGTGTTTCCGCCCTTCACCTGGGCAACCGGATACTTGGCAATCACATTGATCGCGGCGGGAATCTCAATCTGCACGACATCAGGAGCCACGTTTGGCGTGATGTCTGTCGTGTAGACGATGCCGGCATCGGCTTCGCCCGTTTGAACTTTCAGCAGCACGGCCTTCACATTGTCTTCTTCGGAGACAACGTTCGCCCCAGCCTTATCGACGAACCCATCGCCGTAAGTTGCCGTGTCAGCGCCAGCTAAGCAAATGCTTTGGCGGGCATATTGCCCGACCGGCACTTCCTTCTGGGCGAGGACGAACTTGAGCCCGTCCTTGGCCAGGTCGACCATGCCGGTTACGCCCGCTGGATTGTCTTTGGGCACGACGATTGCGAGTCGGTTCTGGGTAAAGACCGCCGGATCGCTTGCGATGACACCTTTATCGATGGCCGCCTGCATCTGCGCTGTGCTGGCCGATGCGAAGACATCGGCCGGGGCCCCTTCACTGAGTTGGGTGACCAGCGTCTGAGAACCGGCGAAGTTGTACGTAATGCTCAGCCCGGGATGCGCTGCTTCCAAATCGCTTTTTATCTGGTTGAACATGTCGGTCAACGATGCGGCGGCAAACACCGTCAACTTCCCCCCTGCTGCCGGGAATGCCGCAGGGCTCGCGGCCGCTGCCGGTGTTGCGGCGGCCTTGGCACCGGCGGTTGGCGAGGCAGGTGGCGCACAGTCGATGGTCACGGCACCAACAACCTGCGGCATGGCGGCGCCCACCGAGGCCAAGGCAGCGAACACCAAGAGCAACACGAGGAACGGTGCAAACCTACGCCGCCGCGTGGATCGGCCCACTTGTCTCCCTCCTCAGGCCATGCCACAATCGTCAGTGGTTCAGTACTCAATGATTGATTATGATGGCGATGGCAGGGTAGACCTGCACCCGTCCCCTGTCAAGAGGGGCACGAAGTGGATCAGACGTCAACAATGGAGGGGATCCCACATGGACGTCAGTGCACGCAACCAGTTGGCGGGCAAGGTCACGAAGATCACGCTCGGCGGGGTGATGGCCGAGGTGACCGTCGATATCGGCGACGGGAAAGAAGTTGTGGCCGCGATCACGCGCGCCTCTGTGGAGCGGATGGAACTAGCCGAGGGCACGGACGTACTGGCCATTATCAAGGCAACCGAAGTCCTGATTGGCAAACCGTAGCGGTGCAACGAGCAAGGAGACCGAATCACGATGAGACCACGCCACTTCGGGACGCTCGTCGCCACGATTCTCGTACTCATGCTCGGCATAAGTTCCCTGTTCGCCCCGCGCGCAGCACGCGATCGCCCAATAGGCATCGCCACCTGCCTCCCCGATGGGTGGCGAGGCGGTTCAGGCGATCGGCTTGGTCCCGGCCCCCGCGACATTCACCGCCCGCGATCTTAAAGCCTTGCCGATGCAGAAGGCGACCGTGGATTTCCAGTCCGGCAACGGCCCACTGCGGCACACCTCTACCGGCGCCTTGCTGTGGGACGTGCTCGACAAGGCGCACCTGCAACCCGATCCGAACCGCAAAAAAGATCGACTCCGCAAGTACATCGTGCTCACTGCCAAAGATGGATACGAAGTCGTCATTTCACTCGGCGAGATCGATCTCAGCTCCGGGAACTCTTGGTATTTGTTGGCGTGGGAGGAAGATGGCAAGTCACTCTCTGGTGACGACGGGCCGGTGCGCCTCGTGACACCCGGCGACGTCAAAGGCGGTCGCTATGTCTACGGCGTCGTGACGATCGCGGTACGGGACATCGACAGCCCGCCTCGAAGCTAACGTGGCCGACTTCGGACCCGTGCGGTTATTCCTGCCCGGCTCTTTTGCGGCGATGTCTGAGGACCTGCGTGAAGCGTTCACGCGGGTAGCGCCTGGGGCCGAGCTCTGGTTCCACCGCTTCATGCCGTCGGGTGTGCTCGCCCGCGAGATTCTCGACGGTGCCGCTGCCGACGTCGCGGTCTCAGCGAATATCCCATTTATGGCGCAGCTTTGGCAGGGTGGGCTCATTGCCGCGCCGCACATATTGGCAGGCAACCGGCTCTGCTTGATTGTGCAGCCCGAACGTGCTGGCACTGTGCGGAGCCTCGATGATGTGTCGCGCGACGATATCCGGCTGGTGGTGCCGCAAAGTGCCACCGACCCGTGTGGGCAGTATGTCGTCGAGCTGTTTGCACGGGCAGGACTCACCGACGTGATGCGAAAGAAGGCAGCGGCGGGCACGTTGGTTCATTCGGTCGGATCGAGGGACCTCCCGGCGTTCCTGGTCGCTGGGCGCGCAGATGCCGGTATCCTTTATGCCTCTGAAGCGAACTCGCTCGGAGCACAGGTCGCGACGATCGCGTTGCCAGCGCCGTTCGATCTGCGCGACCGCATCGCCTTCGTTGTGGGTGCTGTGGCCCGCGCCGACCGATGGCACCCACTGGCCCAGGCCTTCGTGGACTATCTCATTGGTCCCGTGGGACAGGCGCTGCTGGCGAAGCAAGGGTTTCTTCCCGCCGCGGCCGTAACCGTCACCGATCTGCCATGGAGTTTGCCTGTACCAAAGGCGGGAAGTCGTACGGAATAGGAGGTGCCGGCGATGACTCTCGGGGAGATGCCGGCCGAGCATGCCATTCTTGGGTTACTGCAGCTCGACGGTGGACGCGGCTATGGCTACGAGTTGGCGCGCGGATTCGCCGCCGAACGACCGCTCGGTCTGGTGATTCGCCGGGACAATAGCATGCGCTTCCACCACTTGAAAAATTGGAGCGAAGCGGCTGGGTCACCGCCATACAGGAACGGGCGGCGGCCCACCCACCGCGCCAGGTTTACCGACTAACCAAAGCAGGTCGAGTTGAGCTTCGGCGCTGGTTGGCCGCACCAGTCACCCATATGCGGGAATTACGTCTGGAATTCCTCGTCAAGCTCTACCTTGCCCATGAGCTTGATCCCGCGTTGGCCGCGACGCTGGTCGCCAAACATCGGACCCATTGCGAATGCGTGGAAGCATCACTGACCGCGGATCTGGCAGTGGTGGAAGGGCCCAGCCGTGCAGAAACGGGCGATCATGACTTTACGACCATCGTCATTGACCTGCGACTTGAGCAGACACGGGCAGCACTCAAGTGGCTGAATCGGGTTCAAGCAGGACTACGTGTGCGGACGAGGAAGCGCAAATGTACTCGTGACGGCGCGCGTGCGAATGCGCCTAAACAAAGGTAAGCGTCAGTGGCGTACGTGCGGGACACCGAAGTGAGGCGGGGCCGCCGCGGCGCGGGAACGGGGCTTGTGCGGCCTGCGCCCGCGTGCGCCATCCTCAGCCGTCGCAGAAGCCAGACCAGGAGCAAACGGCCCGGGGCGGAAACTTAGCCACGCGCTCGGATAAGCGGGTGCGTTCTCTGGCAGCCAAGGCGGCGCGACTCAACGCGGAGTTGATCTGTTCGGCGGTGGCGCGGCGGGTCAACTGCGAGCACCTGTCTTGCGGTCGTCCTGCCGCTTCAGGGGGTGTGGCTCTGGGCGTTGTCCAATGCGCTTGGAGTCGTCTCATGCGTGTGGAAAGGAGCGTACGTATGGCATTGGCCGCCCACGATCCTCGCCTCGCTCTCGCGGCCGACGATCTGTTTGGGCTTTCTGCGGCCTTGTCGATCACCGTCCAGTATCTCCAGGAGCCGGATCGGGCACGCTTCGAACAACTGGCGTTAAAACTCGCGGCAATTATCGCACTGCTCGTCGAGACGGTTCCCGTTACTTAACGCGCAACTGGGCAACATGCAAACGGCCCCGCGCGTACTGCCGAGGCGGCTTGTAGCGGAGCGAGGAAGTCACGACCCGCGCGGGAATCGGCGATGGGGCCCGGCGAGCACGGCGAGGTTCGGGACTGGGGGGGCCTCGGCGTGCTCGGATCCGGTCCGGCGAGGGGCGGGGTGCCTGGGCCCGCGGAGTCCCTCGTTTGTCGCGCGGGTCGTCGCGGAACGTAACTCCCTCGGCCGCAGCGTAGCGGACGACACGCGGGGCGTCATGAAGATTTCTTCATGCGCGCACGCGCGCCGCGTGTGAAACTGGGCGCCACGTCGTTGCCCCACGGAGGGAGCCGATGCGCTTGGACTCGATGCGCCGCGACACCGACTATCGCCCCGTACCGACGCAGGGAGAGCACCTTCTGGCCCGCATTGAAGCGACAGGGGTACTCCTGGCGCGCTCGCACGAGTTGATCGCGCGGTCCTGGTGCTTGCTCGAGCCCAAACCTCCCCAGCTCCTCCATAAATGGCAGGAGCACGAGCAACGGCCGCAAGCCAAGACCTGAGGCCGCCCGACTCAAGGCGGTGTTGATCTGGTCTGTGGTGGGGCACTCGGTCATGGGTGCTAGGTAGGCTCGACCCGCTTGCGGCAGGGAGCCGGGTCCGCCTCGGGCAGTTCGTTGAACGCGCAGATGGGCGGCTTCAGATACAGCGGCAGGCAGACTTCGCCGACGCCCACCTGCGGATCACTACAGGTGGGCAGCGTGGCTGTCGGTTCCACCGGCGTTAGGGGCGTCGTCGTGGCGGCACTGAGCAGCGCCGCATCCTCCAGACCCCAGACCGCGTAGCCGATGGTGATGCCGGCCAGCACAGCGACGGCCAGGAGAACGGCAACGCCAAACCGAAGGTTCGTCATGGCAGCGTGCTCCCAATCTCCATCCCTCGGCCGAGCGTGCCGTGCAGCACGAACCCCAAGCTGACTCCGCTCACGAGCATCAGCGGCAGTACGAGGCGCCAGGGACGGCCCAGCAAGGCATGCGTAAGCCCGAGCACCATCGTGGCGCCCCGCCCACGCGCCGTCGAGTGGGGGCCGGGGCACGCGCGGGATGGGCGGACGCCTCAGCGTAGAGGGCCGGACGCGCCACGTCATGAAGTTTCGTCATGCGCCTTCGATCGTCGCCCAAGCCAACGGCCCTGAGCCGAAGCTTGAGAGCGATATTCTCCCCATCTGCTGAGCTGTGCCCGGGTCCCTCGGCAAGTGAACGCCTTGTAAGTGAGAGAGGAGCGTGCTCCGCGTCGGCTTTCTGTTCTCACCGTGCTGCTCACCCTCAGCATCGGCGGTCTGTTCGTCCTCAGTCGGTCCCCAGGTATTAGCGCCCAAGACGCCAGCCCGACCGCGATGAGCGGGCATCCGTTGGTGGGGGCTTGGGTGCTCGACACCGACACCAGCGATGCTGCCAACCCGCCAACATTGGCCAGCTTTAGCGCGGATGGCGTGTATACGCAGAACGAACTCGACAACGGCCCCGGCATCGGGTCGTGGCACGCGACCGGAGCGAGGACTGCAGAGTTGACGTTCCATTCGTTCGGTACCGACGAGCAAGGGAATTACGGGGGCATGGTGACGGTTCGGGCAGACATCGAGGTCGCGGCAGACGGCCAAAGTCTCACTGCCACCTACACGCTGGAATTGGTCGATGCCAACGGCTCGGGTACGGGCCAGTACGGCCCGGGCAATGTCAGCGGCACGAAGATCGCAGTCGAGCCGATGGGCACCCCCGAAGGGCCGCTTTCGGCGTTGTTTGGGGAAGCACAGGGGACGCCCGAGGCAACCCCAGCGACATAAGGGGCGGCAACGCCAATGGTCGCCGGCAGCACTCTCGCGACCATTGGCTCATCCCCTCCCAAAGAGCTGCAACCCGCTGTAGCTAGGGTAGGCCCGGATGCGCGATCCCAGCGTTGCGTTCGTCACTGGCAATGTGGCAATTCCCCAATAGGAAACAGCTACGGCGCGTTGCATAGGGCATGCATCCGCACCTCTTCCTAGGGTCATGTTGAGGGGTCGTCTCCGGATGGGCGCCACCACGGCCTGACAGACGTGGGTGTTCGCCGCTGAACCGGCGGAATTCCGCGTTCGTGAAGACCTCGCGATTCCGCGCGAACGTGATCACCGCCCACGTTTCACCATCGAGCTCGTAAGGTGGCGCTCCATCTCCACTCCGGGGATAGGGAGCGCGAAAATGCTCGTGATTCGATTGTCGATTTCAGGTGGTCCCGATCGACCATCGTATGGACGCGGTGGTACGGGCGGCGGCGCCGCTTCCGGGGCGTCGAGCTGTTCGGCGTCAACCCGTGATCGAACTTTTTTGCATTCCAGGAGGCACATGTGGCTCGCACCAGCACCTATCTCCACTTCAGCGGCACCACCGAGGCGGCGTTCAATTTCTATAAGGCGGCGTTCGGTACCGAGTTCGTCGCACCAATCGTGCGTATGGGCGACGTGCCGGTCCAGCCCGGTATGCCCGAGCTGAGCCCCGACGAGAAGAATCTGGTCATGAACGTGCGACTCCCGATCACCGGCGGGCACCTGCTGGTCGGCAACGACGCACCGGCCTGGATGGGCACCGTCAACCATGGCAACGCGGTCGACATATGCATCGACCCGGACACCCGCGGCGAGGCCGACCGCATCTTCGCCGCGCTGGCCGAGGGCGCGAATGTCGAGTTTCCGCTTCAGGGGATGCCCCCGGATCACTACTTCGGCTCGCTGGTCGACAAGTTCGGCACGCAGTGGATGGTGATGTGCACCGCGACAGCGTAGTCGCGAGCGGATCTCAACGAGAGCGTTTCGCGGATAACATGCAATGGCGGTAGGCGGAGATGCGTTGAACACGCTCTCACGACCTCTGCGATCACGCCCTGTGGCAACTCGACGCGTGCCGCATCGTGGCCGAGGTCGCCGCCGTTTTGGGCGTCCACCGCTCTAGAGCGTCTTTCACTCAAGATACATCCGTCGCGGCGAGCCGGTAGCCGCAGGCGGCATAGCAGCCGGCGGCGTCCTGTGGCGTGACGGCGTCGAGCGCCGCCTTGGTCGTGGCAAGCAGGTCCTCGTGGGTACGGGCCGCCGCAACGCGGAGAGCAGTCTTCACCTTGGCGAAGATCAGCTCGATCGGGTCGAGATCGGGCGAGTAGGGAGGCAGGAAGTGTAGGCAAGCTCCTGTCGCTGCGATCCGCGCCCGCGCCGCCGCACTCTTGTGGACTGAGAGGTTGTCGAGGACCACTGTCTGACCGGGCGCAGCAACGGCGCCAGGAACTGATCAACGAAGGCAGTAAAGACCGCCCCCGTGGCGGCCCCGGAATGGAGAGCGCAGTCATGATTCCGGCTGGACCGAGGACGGCGAGAAGCGTGATGTTGGGGTCATGGTTGCGCGGAACTGCTCCGTGAGCGCGCTGGCCGCGCGGCGCCCGCGCTCGGAGCCGGGTGAAGCCGGTGTGGGTGCTGGTCTCGTCGAGAAAGAGGGGATCCTCCGGAAGCAACCGCGCCACGTCGGCGCGCCAGACCGCCCGCGCCGCCTCGTTCCGTTCGGTGGCAATCAGGCTCTTTATTGAGTGTCCAGCGCACCCTGCGCCGCGCCCGACACATCGTCGCCTCGCTGACGGGCACGCCGGTGACGACCTGCCAAGCCGCGCAGTGCTCACGCAAGGTGGCATCAGGGGCTGTGGTGACCTGGGCAACCAACCGTGAGAGGTCGCCCGGGCCGATCTTGGGGGAACGACCGGGTCGGGGGGGCGGTGCCAACTCGCCAGCAGCGCGCAGATGTCGCCAGCGGAGCAGCGTCGTCCGATGGACATCGAAGAGGCGGGCGACCTCATCCACGGGATCGCCGGCGTCCAGGCGAGCGAAGGCACAGGCGCGGAGGTCGCGCGAGCGGGGCCTGTGTATCCGCCCAGTCTGCCTTGGATGCATATTCTCCGCAAGGGGCTCTAGGACAGCCAACGGCCCCGAGCGTGCTGCCCGGGGCCGTTGGCTTGATTGCGCTCGTATCCAGCGCGTGCTGTTCGCTCTAGTCTCCAGGCTGCGGCCAAGAGCCAGAGGCGCCGCCCAACGATCCTTCAAGCACAAACACGAGAATCAGGCAGATGAGGAATGGAATGAGCTCCAATGTCACCTCCCTACTCACCGGGAGCCCCTCGCTGGCGCTCCCCGGTGTGTTATCAGCTTAGTTTCAAGAAGCGTGCCAAGTCTTAACGAATAGTTGTCCTGTGCGGCGAAACGTTCTGGGTCAGATGGACGCTACAGGGGTAGCGATGTTTGTTCAGGAGAACCGGTTCCATCTCGCCTCACCTGATCGCCTTCGGCAAGCGCCTCATGACCACGAACGAGGAACCACCATGCACGGCACAGCATTTGATTCGATGACACGACGGTTCGCGATGGGTCTTTCGCGGCGGCGATTGGTGAAATTGACCGCACTCGGCGCGGTTGCGGCGCTCCCGGTCTCGATCGGGCAGGCCAAGAGTCTCGCTCAGTCCGAGGCATCCGCGCTGGTGCAACGGTTCTACGAAAACGTCGATGCCTATCAATACAAGCAAGCCTATGCCTTGCTCGGCGCGAAGTGGCACACCCAACAATCGCTGCAACGCTTCACGAACGGCTATGGGAACACCGCCTTCGTGCAGTGCAAGACGACTAGTGAGCAAACAAGCGGCAACACGACCGTCGTCGGCGTGCACCTCATCTCCTGGCACAATGACGGCAAGATCGTCGGGTACACCGGTCACTACACGGTCGGCGAGGAGAACGGGCAGTTGCTGATTCTGGGCGGGATCAACACGCTCACGGCCGCGCCATCGGGCACCCCGCCCCTCTGCACAATCGACGATCTCTCCTTGGCGACCGGCGCATGGCAGGGCGCCGCGGGGAGCCGCATCGGCTCGATCGTAGGAACGAACCAGAGCGATCGCACGTGCACCCTTGGCGGTGCGCCCCGGGTGACATTGATCGACGAGCAGGGGCACGAGCTCGTTTCAACGTCCGAGGAGGGATCACCGCCGACGGCGATCCACGTGGGCCCTGGTAAAAGCGCTGAAGCGCCTTTGAGCTTCTCGAATTGGTGCGGCGACACCGGCAGTCCCGCCTCGCTTCGCGCCCAGGTGCCCGGCGATACCGGGTCCGCCGACGTGCACCATCAGGCGAACGGCATCTCCTACCCACCGTGCAACGGACCGGGCCAATCCGCGCACATCGCGATCAAAGGCTGGACCACCAGCCCATCGTAGTCCGAGCAACCACGCCAGCGGAGTGACCATGACGTCGAGTGTGACGGAGAGGTCATGGTCACTCCGCGATCCCGACGCATCCTCCTGCTCGGTGGATTCGCCGCCGCGCTGACGGCGCGCATGCACGCCGGCCGGGCCCGGGCCGCACAACCAGCCTTCTCCTTGCCGATCGGCCTCCCCAATCGCACCCTCGGCGACGGCTTCTTCATCCGCCACGGCTACGCCTGCGAGCACACCTGGTTCAACCCTGGCTGTCGGCACACGGGCGAGTGCTCAACAGGTAACGGCGCTGCCGATTCATATTTCCAGCGACGACGACCGCGCGAGCTTCGCCGCCGATTGACGGCAACAACCAGCGCGGTGGGTTTGAAGAAGCCCTCAACTGATGCGCGGTTCCTCATTCCGCCGAGCCTTTTTGCACGCGAGCGGCGCAATTGGACGCACTATATCGGGAAGATGCCCGTAATCGACACACTGAGCTGGGATCCCGCCGATCGCGAAGCGTATCGGTACGGCAGCGAAGAGAAACGGGACGCCTTGGTTGCTCGTTTCCACGGACCGCTGCCGACTTCGCCGAACGGGGAAATTGTCGCCATCATCGTTGCCTTGCATCCCTGCAATCCCGATGGTGCTGTAGTGCCCCTCGATGGAGACACACCGATCAAGCGAAGTGAGTCGTAGGAGTTCCATTGTCGTCTTCCGGCGATCCTCAGGTCGCCGGCCTGGGGAGCCAGCATCATGGCCCGTGTGCACTAGGTGTGTCGGGGTTGTAGCCGGCTAGCCCTCAAGTAGAGACCCGGCACCCCGCTTGTATTGACGATCTCAACGACGCGGCTCTGATCCGGCCTGCTGGAAATGAATCCGTGAAGGCAGAGACCGCTCCCCGCCCGTGATCGGCGAGCTAGGGAGCGATCAGCAGGGAATTGGTTATGCAGCTTGGAAATGCAGTGCCCAATTGGATTGAGCAGCTGCGCCTTCCTGAGGTGCATTGGTGACCGAGATGGTCGTGGTTTGTCCCTGGATCACGTTTGGGACGATCGTGTTGGCGGCGGGCGCGTAGCCCTCTGGAGCTATCGACTGAATGACAACATAGTTTCCTGTCGGGAGTCCGATAATCCTCATCACGCCGTCAGCCTCGCCATCCCCTTCGTCGCAGGCCAGTCCGGTGAGCTTCACCGGGGTGCCATCGCCAGCGTCTGTCCATGCCTCGAAGCAGGCTCCCGGCAGTGGATTTTGCCCATCGGTCGTCGTGATCTCGATGATGCCGCCCAATTCGTTCGTAACGGTCACCACGGTCGGCAGACCGATGTCGACATGCACCGGCTGATCGGGCGCGCGCACGTATCCGTCCGGCGTGTTGTATTGGACCAGCACGTAGTCACCGGTTTCGAGTCCGCGAACGGCAGTCATCCCGTCATAGGCGCCGTCCCATCCGTCGCAGGCCGATTTGACCCTATCGCCGCGAACTCCGCCGCCCGCATCGGCATAGGCGTCGTAGCACAGTTCGATCAGCGGTTGTGTGCCGTCCGTGGTAGTCACCTCGATCCATCCTCCAAGCTGATTGGAGACGATGATCTCCACGGTTTGTCCCAGCTCGACGTGAACTGGTTCGTCCGGGCCGGGCAGATAGCCGTATGGCGGCACCTGCTCGACGAGGATGTAGTCGCCGGTTCGCAGGCCGGTAAAGTGCATCACTCCATCCAATTCGTCATGCCAGTCGCACTTCACCGCCACGAAGTCGCCGGTCGCGCTGCCCTCGTCCTCGTACAGCTCAAAGCAAGGACCACCGAAGTTTTCGCTCACGATCGGTTCGCCGGCCTCGTCAACCGTCTTGACCGTTAGAACTCCACCGATCCGGTTCACGACATCGACGGCGGTGGTGATTCCCGCCTCAAAGTGCGCCGTGATCGGGTCCGCCAGCGCGTAGCCATCGACCGCCTGCGTCTGGATCAGCACGTAATCGCCGGTCTCGAGATCGAAGAAGGCGGTGGTGCCGTCCCTGGGCGTTCTCGACGAATCACACTGCTCGTTGATCTCGGCTCCCGGAGTCCCTCCACCGAGATCGATCCGGAGGGCAAAGCAGGCGTCGAGGAGTGGATTGCCGGCCTCGTCGACGGTCTTGACATAGAGTGCCTTGGGCGGGAATGCGATCAAGGTGAGCTCCGTCGTGTGGCCCTCCGAAACCGCGACCACTGCGTCAGCGACACGGTCATATCCCTGCGGCGCCTCCGAGTGGACCAAGACGAAGCTCCCGGTACCGAGCGGACCGAAGACAGCCGCCCCGTTTCCCCAAGGGGTACCTCCGTTGCAAGAACTGGCGATGTAGTCTCCGCGTTGGCCTTCACCGGCGTCGGTGAACAGATCGAAGCAGAAGTTTGACAGCGGCTCGCCGGCGTCATTGGTAAGGCGAACCACCAGCGTGCCGAGGTTGTGACTGACCGATTGGATTTCAACTGTCTGTCCCACCTCGACCGACACGGGCACATCGGGGCCCAGCTGATACGTCCAGAGGACACTGGTCGGGACGAGCACGTAGTTGCCGGTCGCGAGTGTGTCGAAGGCAAGCGACGCATCGAGCGCTCCATCGAAGCCGTCGCACGTTCGGTTGATGATGTCACCTGGCGAGCCATCGCCGGAATCCCGGTAGAGCGCGGCGCATAGTCCGATGACATCTTCGCCATCGTCACCGACAGAGTGCACCCGTACGATGCCACCGAGTTCGTCAACGACGTCAATGGTCAGAACATCTCCAGGTTCGACATGAGCGTCGAACGGCTCGCTCGGGAAGTAGCCACGGGCCGCACCCGTCTGGGTGAAGGTATAGTCCCCGGCGAGGTATGAGAACGTTGTATGCCCATCAGGGTCGTCGTAGTCATCACAGGCTTGACTCCAATAGGCATCTCCCTGCCTCACCTCGAAGCAGGCGCCGACGATAGTCTCGCCAGCCTGATTCACCGTGTGCAGGATGACCTTGCCGAGCGGAATATTGGTCACGTCGACAGACGTGGTCTGGCCAAGCTCCGCATGAACCGAGGTATCCGCGGCCGCCACAAAGCCGAATGGCGTGTTGTATTGGTGCAGCACGTAGTCGCCGGTGGCTAGCCCTCTAAACGTGAGCTCGTTGCTATCCCAGGCGCAGCCGTTGGCTATGCCCTCGCCGATGCTTCCACCGCCAAGGTCAACGAAGAGGCCATAGCATGCTCCGCTGAGTGGAGTGCCATCGGAACTCGAGGTGCGAACGACGAGTATCGCGCCGAGCGAGTTCACCAGCGTGACAGTGGATTCTTTGCCAGCCTTGACCGAGACGGGTGTCAGCGGGGTGCCGAGATATCCGGTTGGGACCTGGAACTCGCTAACGAGGTATTTCCCAGTGGGGAGACCGCGGATCGTCGCAGTGCCGTCCTCGGTGCTGTCGCAGCCGTCGCAGGTTCCTCCGAAAAAGGCTCCTGGCACGCCGCCTGCATCGGCATAGACGAAGTAGGAAGCACCGGGAAGCGGCTGCTTGTTTTGGTCGACCAGATGAATCACGATCCTTCCGCCCGCTTTGTCGACCACGGTGCGCTCATGGGTCTGGCCTGCCCGGATTTGAAATGCCCAGTTTGGTGCTGTGAGGTATCCGTCGGGTGCGCGTGACTCGACCAGGACGTAGTTGCCCGAAAGTCCCAGGAGGGTGATCGTGCCGTCGTTACTGCCGTCCCAGTCGTCGCAAGCTGATGTCACTTCGGGACCAAGCGCGCCCTTGCCAGCGTCCTCGTGGACCCGGAAGCACGCTCCGGACAGGACGGCTCCGTCCTGGTTCGTCTTGTGCACGACGAGCGTGCCCGCTTTGGGGTCCGTGATCGTGACGTCGGTCGTCTGCCCAGCGACGACACCCGCTACGAGGGTGGCAGGTGCTTTGAGGTACCCGACCGGGGCCTGGGTCTCGACGAGGACATAATTGCCGCTTTCAAGGCCGGAGAACGTGAGACGACCATCATCTTCGCCGTTGTCCCAGTCGCAGGTTGATCCACGGTAATCGCCAAGCGTCCCTCCGCCGGCGTCGATATAGAGATCGAAACAGGCGTGCGGAAGGAGTGTACGTGCGGGGTCGACCTTTGTGATTGCAATGGTCGCGCCCGCAGGATCTACAACCCAGATCTCCGCTGTCTGGCCGTAATCGACATGAACCGATTGATGGGGTGCGAAGAGGAAGCCGGCAGGCGGTTGGGTTTCGACCACCACCAAGTTGCCTGTGGCATAGCCAAACGAAATCGCTCCGTCGTTCGAGCCGTCATACCAATCGCAGGTGCCCGTAAGGTAGGTACTCGGAGTTCCATCGCCGCCGTCGGTGTAGAGGTCGAAGCAGGCGCCGGACAGCGGTTCATCGGCGGCGTTGACTTTGTGCACGAGCAAGGCACCGGCCCGATACACCGTAATTGCAACAGCCTCGGCTTCGCCCGGCTCGAGCCTCAGCACCTGATCCGGCACCGGGGCGAAGCCGTCGCCGGCGTATTCAACGTGTGTCTGAAGCACATAATTGCCGGGCGCAAGCTCGGTGAACGTTGTCGTTCCATCGTTGCCGTCGTAGTAGTCACACGACTGCGCGACAAACTCGGCCGGGGTGCCGTCGCCGGCATCGGTGAACAAGGAGTAGCAGAGGCCGTTCCGGACTGATCCATCTACCTCAGTAGCGACGATCGTGATGGTTGCTGTTACCGTCGGCGTGCCCGGTTCGGTTACGGCATCCGTCTCGGTCGCCACGGCTGTAGCAGTTTCCGCTGGCTCCGTCGTCGCCGTCTCGGTCGGGGTTGTCGTCGCGGTCGCCGTGGCCGTAGCCGTAGCCATTGGCGCCAAGGTTGCCGTGGTGGTCAGGCTTAGCACGTCGTCGGCAGCCGGCGCGCAGACAAAGCCGGCGCCCTCAACGGTGTGCACGGTGCCTGAAGTCGCGACCGAGTAGGATGCCAATCCGCCCGCGGTCACGTTACCGGCAAGAACCAGCGTTCCCGCGGCTCCTGCGATCGCGTAGCCGGACACGCTCGTCGCCTCGTTCGGGTCCTCGTAGACTGCGGTGCCGCCAGTGATCGTGGCGCAGGCCGGCGTCGTCATCACGACCGTATCGACCTGGACGCCGGTCGATTCCTCAGCGGTTATCGTGCAGAGCGTGGTACCGCTTGCTTCATCGAACGGGTTGCAGGTGACCGACACGGCGACGTCAATAGAACCAGTTTCCTGGGCGTTGGCGACGCCGGGCGCACGGACGCTCAATGACAAGGCGATAAGCATTAACAGAGGAATGCAGGCCCGAAGTGCTGTAGCGACCCGTTTCATTGCTCACTCCTTGCTCAGACACGTCAAATTGAGGAGACCGCCGGCAGGTCGCGGAGTCCGGGTCCGTATCAAGAGAGCTTTCTCGCGGAATCGAGGAAGCTCGTCTTAACTGGTTGCCTGTGAAAGGATGCCGTACGAGATTATGCCACAGTTATTCTCGGAATGACCATGACAAGAATCTGCCCCTATTGCCAAGAATCGCGTTTCAAAACACAACAAGTAGCCGTAGTGGCAGTGGCTAGGCCATATGAGAATGCTGCTTGGGTGGTGTTCCCGATTTCCTGCCTTGGAGTACTGGATGCCACCCCTGGTTTGACCCTCCTTCTCCGCCAGTGTTTCGGTAGTTCCCCTTCCAGAACCTGTCAACGAAGAACGTGCCAAAATCTAGCGATTGCTCGTCTGTCTATCTTCTTAGACGGCGCTGTGCGTCGATTTGTGACGGGCAAATCGCGGCAGGATTCGTTGGCAATCGACTCATGAAGCTGACGGGGCTAGATTGGCCGGCCTTTCCATACTCACCAGCTCACCCGACGCACAGGCAGTGCATCTCCATTCCTCGTCCCTCGTCGTGCTGATTCGACTGCTTCGGTATTTGTCCATTGCAGTACTACCCTTATCGTGTGGATACAACTAAGGTTGCTGGCACACGGGTGAAGACAGTACAGATCCGGGCAATGCCGATTCGGATTACGCGGGTCGACGACCGAGCCGCACTCGCCCCCGGCTGCGGCGAGGTCCAACCAGAGTTGCTGCTCCACGCGGGTCGGACGATGATGCGCGTCCCGGTTTTCCTTGCGCGCGGGCGGGGAGCAACAGGGAGGCACCGATGGCAATCGCGGCGATCATCGATTTCGAAGGCGGGAGTGCCGAGCAGGACGACGCCGTTGCCCAGGAGATGGGCGTTACCGGCCAACCGGCGTTGGCGGCGCTGGGCCTGATCCACTATGCGGCAGATGCGACAGAGTCCGGCTGCTGCCGGCCACGCAGAAGGTCAGTGGCGTCCCGCGGCCGCAGGTCCAGATCACACCGCTCCACGCCCGCCAACGGTAGTGCGCGGAGCGACGCTCCGCGGCATGGACGGACGGACGTGTTTGGCCTACGCACGAACTCGCAGGGCACATTGCTCGCGTTCGCGCCGCGGTTCCAACGGCCTCACCGCTTGACTTGTCCGCGGCAATCGGCGTCGCGGTCCGTCCAATTCAGGACCACCGGTCTCGGAGTTTGATGGTTTTCAGATTCACAAGGCGCACGGTTACGGGCGAGGAGCTTGCCACTCGGCACTCGCGCTCGCCGACCGCGCATCGACCGCTCGACGTAATCATCTGACCACAGTTCGCGACCAAGGGTGCCGGCGCTGATGACGATCCGTCGTCGCGGAGCGACGGGCAAGTGGCCGGATTTGTGACTGCCGTCGCGAGGAGTCGTTGGCGCAATTATTGCGGGTTTCAGTTCGCCAGCCATTGTTGCGCGCGACATGCGGGAACGGATCTTCTCATCCCGAGACATAGGCGACGTTAGGAAGCGATTGGCGAGCCGGTCGCCGTGTGGTCTACGACCCGCCGTGCGTATGGCTGAGGCGTCGGAAGGGACACCGCAAGGAGGAAGCTCAGATGGGCGACGAAAGGCTAATCCGTTTCATCGAGGAGGCACGGTCGCTTCGCCTCTCGCGACGCAGCATCCTGCGCCGCGGCGCAGCGCTCGGGCTTTCGACACCCGCCATTGCCACGGTACTCAGCACGACCGGTCGTACTGTAGCGGCGCGCTCCGCGCCAGCGTTGAGCACTGGCGGCAAACTCACGATCCTCGCGGGCAGCTACTTCGTGCCAGAGGCGCAGACCTTTTTCGAAAAGCAGGTCAAGGATTGGGGACAGCAGAACGGCGTTGAGGTCACAACCGACTACGTCAACTGGCCCGACATCCAACCGAAAATCAGCGCTGCCGTCGAGAGCGGTTCTGGTCCGGACATCGTCGAGTTGCGCGACCCCTGGCCCTACCTCTACTACGAGCAATTGGTCGATCTCAACGACTTGGCTGGGAAAGTCGGCCAGGACAGTGGCGGTTTTTACGATTGGGTGACGAACACTGCTGCTGTCGACGGCAAGTGGTACAGCGTGCCGGTCGGCTCGTCGAGTAATGCGGTCGCCTACCGAACCAGTTATCTCCAGCAGGCCGGAATCGCCGACCCAGCCACCCAGTTTCCCAAGACCTGGGAAGAACTTTTCACTGTTGGCAAGGAACTCAAGGCGATGGGTAAGCCGATCGGACAGGCGTTCGGTCACAGTACCGGTGACCCGCCCGCCTTCGCCTACGCGTATATGTGGTCCTACGGCGCAATGGAGGTTGAGGAAGACGGTAAGACTATCGCCTTCAACAAACCAGAGTTCGTCGACGGGATGCAGAAACTCGTGCAAGCGTGGAAGGATGCGTTCGACGAGACCGGACTTTCCTGGGACGATTCCGCCAACAACCGAGGCTTCCTTTCCGACCAGCTCTCAGTGACGCTCAACGGCAGCTCGATCTACCTCGCTGCCCAAAAGGCGAAGGCTGGCGCTGATCCCGGCACGGACTATGAAGTCGTAGTTGATCCGGCCGATATAAATCACGCCGACTATCCGGGGGGACCAGCCGGTAAATTCAATATGCTTGGCAGCTGGTCATACGGGATCCTCAAGTACAGCAAGAACCAGGATGCCGCGAAGGAGTTACTGACCTACTGGGTGTCGCCCGATCAGTTCCGAGCCTGGCTCCAGGCACAAAAGGGGTACATCATCCCGCCCGGACCGGGCTACGCCGAAGATCCCGTCTTCACCGCCGATCCCAAACTGGCGCCGTATCTCAACGTCGTGAACTATGGTCGAAATAAGGGATACGCCGGTCCGGCCAACGAGAAGGCCGCCCGCGCCTCCTCCCAATACATCGTCGTTGATGCCTTCGCCAAGGCGATCCAATCTGGTGACGCCAAGGGCGCCATCGAGGAGAGTGCCCACCTCCTTGAGCGCGTCTACGGACGGTAATGAGAGAATCGTGGAACAGGGGACCGAGAAAAGGGCGAATTTCAATCCTTTGTTCTCGGTTCCGGTCCCTTGACGCTCGTTCTGCCAAGAGGAGGGGATAGTTATGGGGGTGGCATCGGCGCAGGCAGCCCGGGAAACTGCCCAGCGCCGGGGTCCCCGGCGTGCGTCGCTGCTCGAGCGGGAGGGAATCCTGGCCTATCTCTTGATGGCGCCAGGGGCATTGCTTCTCGTGCTCTTTATGGCCTATCCCTTCTTCCTTGGCATCTATCTCTCATTGACCGACAAACTGGTCGGGTTCTCAGACTATAGCTACGTCGGCCTCGAGAATTACCGCTGGCTCTGGGACGATACGATTTTTCGGCAGACAGTCAAGAACACCTTTATCTACGGCTTCGTGACCGTCCCGTTCAAGCTGCTGTTCGGCCTCGGGCTTGCGCTGCTGCTCAACGAGCACTTCCGCTTCAGCCGGTTTGCGCGAGCGGGGTTACTCCTGCCATGGATCGTCCCAACCGCGATCAGCAGTCTCGCCTTCTTGATGCTCTTCGACGGTGTGCTCAGCCCGATCTCATGGCAGCTACGCGATTTGGGGCTGATCGACCATAACCTTAACTTCCTCGGCGACGCCAGAAACGCCCGTGCCTCGCTCTGCTTAGCTAATATCTGGCGCGGCATTCCCTTCTTTGCGGTCTCGATTCTTGCCGGACTTCAGGCGGTGCCGAGTGAACTCCACGAGGCGGCGGCGCTTGATGGCGCCAGCGCCGGTCGGCGCTTTTTCTCGGTGACCCTGCCGGTGATTCGGAACATCGTCCTGATCTCGACCCTCTTCTCGATCATCTGGACCTTTGCCGACTTCCAACTGATCTACGTGCTGACCAAGGGAGGTCCCGCCAACACGACCCACGTTTTCGGGACCTACGCCTACCAGAACATGGGCGTCGGCGACATCGCGCAGGCGTCGGCGATTTCCCTCTACATGTTCCCGCTCCTGGCCATCTTTGCCGTGATCCTGCTGCGCTTCGTGCGGCGAGAAGACTGAGCCAATAGGGAGGACGCACTAATGGCGATGGTCGGAAGCAATTCACCAGGACAGCGGATCGTCAGGCTCTACGTGCCGTTGGCGTTCTATGCTGTGTTCCTTCTCTTCCCGTTCCTGTGGATGCTGATCGTCTCGCTCAAGCCGGATCAGGAATTGCTCGACACGCACCTCAATCCCTTCGTGCTCAAGCACGCGACTCTGGACCACTACAGCTACCTCTTCAAAGAGACCGATTTCCTTATTTGGGCAAAGAACACCGCGATCGTGACTACGGCGGCGACGGTCGTTTCGCTCGTTTGCAGCGTTCTGATCGGCTATGCCCTCGGTCGCCTGCGGTTCCGAGGCGGCAATTTTCTCGGGGTCGGCATCTTCCTCGCCTACCTTGTGCCACCGACGCTGTTGTTCATTCCCCTCTCACAAGTCATCGCCCGTTTCCATCTCTACAACAGGTATTGGGCGCTGATCTTTACCTATCCCACCTTCCTGATCCCGTTCGCGGGATGGTTGCTGATGGGTTATTTTCGGACGATCTCGCGCGATCTCGAAGATGCGGCACTGGTCGACGGCGCCACGCGGTTGCGAGCCATGTGGAGTGTGGTGCTGCCCCTCGCGCTGCCCGGTATCCTCTCCGCTGGGATCTTCTGCTTCACCCTCGGTTGGAACGAGTTTCTCTACGCTCTCGTCTTCATGGGCAGTGGCGAAATGAAAACCATTCCGGTCGGCGTCGTCAGCGATCTGATCCGGGCCGACGTCTACTTCTGGGGCTCGCTGATGGCCGCCGGGATCCTCGGCTCCGTCCCGGTCGCCCTCGCCTACTCGTTCTTCGTTGACAACTACGTCGCCGGCCTGACAGCGGGCGCGACCAAGGGCTGAGCGTCGGTGTCCATCTAGTCACGCCGGATGGCGGCAGCTCTGGATGGCGGCGTCCATCGCGGCGACCCTGCACCGCTCCTCCTCGCGGCGGTCATGCCAGGCTTCCCCGCGTAACCAGGTCGTCGATTAGAGCCACCATGTCTACACCTCATAGCGATGAGCTCACCGCACCAGCCGCAGTGCGCTTCGAAGCCCCGGGCGAGCGTCGTGGCAATTTCAGGAACTGTATGCGTGCCCGGGCACGCAACTCCTAATCAGTCGTTCACCAACGCCCGGCCGCTCCTACAGTACTGGGTACATCTATTTAGCCTCGTCGGTCGCCATCGCCGCGGTGTCGCCATCCGTCCACTGTAGGAGGACCGACGCGCAATTGTGGCCCAACCCTGGACAGCGGTTCCAAGACCGAGTCCGGGCTCAAGCCCACCGCGCAGATCATGATCGGGCCTGAACAGCACGGACCTGGCCGAGACCGCACAAGAGAAACCACGCGCGACGCGCATCTCCAACCTCCCTCAGGAATTACATAGCCCTGTACATGATTGCCTGGATGAGCCGCCTGACGCGCCGCTCTACGATTGCAATGTTGGTCCGTGAGCCGATGGCGAAGGACGCAGTTCGCCGAGTACATGTCATGCAGTCAGGTCATAAGGAGAAGGAAATGGTTCAGTTCCTCCGCTTCATGCGGTTAAGCAGGTTCGTTGCGAACGTCGAGCCTCGATCCGGGTCGAAGCCGCCCGTGTTCCAAATTGACTACGCGACCTGGCACGCCCATCTCGCTGGCACGGAGCCAAGGCGAGCATTAGTCCAGGCGGAGCGCCCTCGCCAATAGTCTTCTACGCGAGCGGTTCTATCGAGTTGAGCATCTCTATGTTCGTCTAAGAGGAAGGATTCTTATCATGCCCGGTTTGGCGCATCTCATGGTCTACTCCATGGTGTTTGATTTCTATGGTCAGGAAGAAGCAAAGCGAAAAATGTCTCGCTACTACGGATTTGCCGAGGCGAGTGCCGGCTCTCCATCCCCGGAACGTGAAGGCCGGATCATCGCGCTCTGTCGCCGCGTTTCTACGATGTTTGCTGCCACGGCGGCGGCAGTCCAGCGGCTCTAACCAATCACCCGCGCGTTCTGATTCAGGACATAAGTGGAGCAAAATAAGATGGATCACGTGAATGGTTTAATGTGCGTTCTCGCGCACCCGGATGACGAATCGCTGGCCCTTGGCGGAACCCTCGCCATGTACGCCGCTAAGGGCATTCCTACCTCGCTTGTCATGGCAACCCGCGGCGAACGGGGCTGGCCAGGCGAACCCGGGGCCTACCCCGGGCCGCGGGCCTTGGGACGGATTCGCGAAGCGGAACTCCGCGCCGCCGCGGCGGCACTTGGCGTTGGTGACCTGGTGTTTCTCGACCAACTCGACGGTGAGCTTGACCAGGCTGACCAAGGTGCCATGGTCGCGAAGATCGTTGCCGAGATTCGCCGCATTCGCCCCGCCGTGATCGCGACCTTCGGGCCGGATGGCGCCTACGGCCACCCCGACCACATTGCGATTTCACAGCTCACGACGACGGCGGTGATCCTCGCCGCCGATCCTGGATTCGACGTCCCTACCGGCGCACCAGCGCACCGAGTCGCCAAGCTCTATTACCGGATTTGGACGGCTGCGGAATGCGATCTCTACCGGTCAGTGTTCCGAGATACCGGTATCGACGTCGCCGGAGAGCGGCGGCAGTGGGTCTCCTGGCCCGATTGGGCAATTACGACTCGGCTCGACACGGTGGACTATTGGCCGGAGGTCCGCGACGCCGTGGCATGCCACCGCAGCCAAATCGGTGACGTTGCGGAACTGGTCGAACTGGACGTCCGAGGGCATCGGCGGCTCTGGGGTACTCAGCACTTCTTCCGCGCGATGAGCGTCGTTGCCGTCGATCCTAGCGTGGAAGATGACCTCTTCGCGGGCCTAGGACGACAACCGCATGCGACAGGGCGAATCCGGTTGATGCCGAATGGCGTCGCCAGCGAGCCCAGGCAAGACGAGTTGATTGCGACGGGATGAACGTCATCACGCTTCAATGTCTGCGCCGATGCGCGTTTGCGGACGCCCTATGTCGTTGACACATGTCTCGTCCTTCCCTAGAGTCGCCATGCAGGTACCCGCGAGGAAAGCCCCCATGGCGCTCGAAACACACTACGCCCGCAATGGCGACATCAACATCGCATATCAGGTGGTGGGATCGGGTCCACGTGACCTGATCTTCGTCATGGCCTGGATGTCCCATCTCGATATGGTTTGGGAAGAACCCCGCTTTGCCCGATTTTTGCGTCGCCTCGCCTCATACGGCCGTGTCATTCTCATTGACAAGCGGGGCACCGGACTGTCCGACCGGGTACCGCCCGGGGAACTGCCGACCTGGGAGGACCAGCTGGACGACGTTCAGGCGGTGATGGATGACGCGAGTTCAACCCAAGCGGTATTGCTCGGTGTCGGGGCAGCTGGGCCGATGTCCGTCCTCTTCGCGGCAACCTATCCGAAGCGCACGTCGGGACTCATCATCTACGGATCATTCGCTAAACAGACTTGGTCGCCGGACTATCCATGGGCGCCCACACTCGAGGAGCGGCAAGCATTTGAAGACTTGATCGAGCGCGAATGGGGAGGCGCCATCAATCTGGCGAAGCTCGCTCCGAGCGTGGCGGAAGACGAAGCGTTCTCCACTTGGTGGGCGTCCTGGCTCCGCCACGGCGCCAGCCCCGGCACCGCAGTTGCTCTGGCGCGCATGAACACGGAGGTCGACATCCGTCATGTTCTTCCGGCTGTGCAGGCGCCGACGCTCATCATTCATCGTAGTGGCGACCGCGTCTGCTCGGTCGAGGGCGGTCGCTATTTGGCAGAGCGTATCCCTGGGGCGCGCATGGTCGAATTGCCCGGCGTCGATCATCTCCCCTTCGTCGGCGACCAAGACGTAGTTCTTGACGAAATCGGGCTCTTCCTGACCGGTGAGCGCCCGGCACACACCTCCGAGCGACTGCTGACAACGCTCGTCGTCACCGAAATGACCGGCGCCGCCGAGATGGCGCTTCGGCTAGGCGACCGGCAGTGGGGCGAGATTCAGCAAGCATTCCAAGAGCTTGTTCGTCACGAACTGCGGCGGCATCAGGGACAGACGGCGTCGCCGACGCTCGATGGCAGCCTCGCGACGTTTGACGTCCCATCGCGCGCCATTCAATTTGCCAGCGCGGTTCTTGCCGGGGCACGACGGCTCGGGATATCGGCGCGGGCCGGGCTGCATACCGGCGAAGTTGCAGTCGTCGGGGAGGACATCGCCGGCGTCGCGGTCTACCTCGCGGTTCGGATTGCCGCCCTCGCGGATGCCGGCGAGATCCTCGTCTCGAACACCGTCCGGGATCTGGTCACAGGCGCGGCTTTCGGCCTCGATGCAATTGGCGACCAGGTTTTCCCGGACCTCCCCGGATCTTGGCGTCTTTATCGGCTGGCCGTTGAAACAGAGAAGAACTCGTCGCCGTCGCCGAGTCGTTCAGTCGCAGATGCGGATGCAATGAGACCTATAGCGAGCCTGAGTACTCGCGAGCGCGAGCTCGCGAAACTCCTCGCACTTGGCCTGGCAAACCGGCAGATTGCCGACGAACTTGCCATCTCCGTCGCCACGGTCGAGCGCCATGTCGCGAATATCCTCATGAAGTTGGGGTTTCGATCGCGGGCCCAGGTCGCGGCATGGGCCGTCGAGCAGGGGTTGCTCCAAGCTCCCACATCGTGGTCGATGCCTTGACACGCAACCGCTCTGACCACATCATGCGGTCGCGCTTCATCGTGCTCGCCTTCTTTGATCGACCTCCGGTCCACACCTGTTCGAGCGAACCCGACTACATGCCATGTCGCAGACGATAGTCGATCACGTTCCCAGTCATGCCGCCTCGCTGCCAGTTTCTCTCACGTCGCTCATCGGACGCGAGCAAGAGGTAGACGCCTTGCGCGAGCTCGTGCGGCGCGAGCATGTCCGGCTCGTGACGCTCACCGGTCCCGGCGGTGTCGGCAAAACTCGGCTTGCCCTCCGTGTTGCCGAATCGATCGCGGCCGAGTATCCGGATGGCATCTGGTTCGTGTCGCTGGCGCCCATCCGTGATTCCGCCCTGGTTGCCTCAACGATCGCCCAGGCGCTCGGTTTGCGGGAGGCCGGAGGCCGTTCGATCGAAGTGGGAATCGTCAGCTTCCTGCGTGATCGCCGGGCACTGCTCGTCATCGACAACTTCGAGCACGTGCTCCACGCTGCTCCCCTTGTCGCCGACCTGCTTGCGGCTTGTCCCCGGCTCACATGTATCGTCACGAGCCGAGTCGTGTTACTGCTCTCTCCTGAGTACGAGTTTCCGGTCCAGCCGCTCGACCCGCCCGCCTCGGCGGACATCATGACAGTCGAGCGCGCTGGTTGGTCTTCAGCGGCACGGTTGTTCGTCGCCCGGGCGCGGGCAGTCCAGCCCGCGTTCTCGCTGACCGATGACAACGCTGCTGACGTCGCCGCGATCTGCCGCTACGTCGATGGTCTTCCGCTCGCGATTGAATTGGCCGCATCGCGGACCCGGCATTTTTCGCCCGCGTTGCTCTTGACTCGTCTCGCCGGCGACCGCGGCGGTTCGCCCCTCGAGTTGTTGACCGGCGGGCCGCGCGACGTGCCGAGTCGCCAGCGCACCTTGCGTAACACCATCGCTTGGAGCTACGACCTGCTCGCCCCTGATGAGCAAGTCTTTTTCTACCGGATGTCTGTCTTTGCCGGCGGCTTCAGCCTGGACGCCGCGGAATGGATGGTGTCCGGGCACGCAGCACTGGGCGTCCAGTCCTCGGCGCTCGATCTCATCGCTTCACTTGTCGACAAGAGCCTGCTGGAACGGCGCGAAGTGGCCGATGGCGAAACCCGATTTGGGATGCTGGAGACAATTCGCGAGTATGGCTTGGAGCTCCTGGCGGCGAGCAAGGTGGAAGCGGCCACGCGTGACGCCCACGCCGCCTACATGCTGGCGCTCGGGGAGCGGGCCGAATCACACCTGGTTGGCCCTGAACAGCGAACGTGGCTGAACGAGCTCGAAGCCGAGCACGCCAATTTCGATAGCGCGTTGGCATGGCTCGATTTCCGGGGAGCATCGGGGGAGTCGCTGCGCCTGACGAAGGCGCTGTTCTTTTTCTGGTGGTACCAGGGCCACCTCGCCGAGGGGCGATTGTGGCTGGAACGGGCGTTGACGAGTGGAGCTGATCCGTCGTCGTGGGACTGGTGCTGGGTGGCAGCCGGCGCGACGGTGATGGCGCTCAATTTCGGAGACATCGATCGTGCCGTGGACCTCGCACGCACGGCGAAAGCGGCAGCCGATGCCTGCGGCAATCTGGCCGCTGGCGCCAAGGCGATGGCATCACTCAGCACTGCCGTGTTGCTGAAAGGTAACATCTCCGAGGCGCTCTGCTACGCGGAAGAGGCGATCGCGCTCGCGCGGGCGGCAAGAGATCCGCTCTGGCTCGCATTCGTGCTTGGCGATGTCGCAATTAGCTACAGCGAAGCCGGCAATCTCGGACAAGCCGTGGCCCTCATTGAGGAGGCACTGGCGCTTGACCGTGAACGTGGCGACCGCTATCTGTCGGCGGTCCGGTTGAGCGACCTCGGCGTGCTGGCGCATACGGGCAACGATGAGACCGCAGCTGCCCGGCACTACGCGGAGAGTATTGACCTCTTTTGGGAGATCGGCGGCGTGTGGTATCTCGCGTGCCCGCTGGCCGGCCTGGCGGCGCTCGCGGTGACCCAGGACCCGGTGGCGGCGACTCATCTCGTCGGCGCCGCCGAAGCGTTGCGTGAACGAGGCGCGCAGACCGGCTGGCACGCTGAGCGCGAGCGAGATGAGCAGGCGGTGGAACAATTGCGGATCGCCCTGGGCGAAGAGGTGTTCGTGCGCGAGCAAGCGATCGGCCGGTCGCTGCCACTGGCCAATGTAGTCGCCGTCGCCCAGGAGCTATCTCGGACTTCGAGGCCGTCAGGCGGAGCGCTAGCGAGATCGAGAGAAGGTCTTTCCGCGCGCGAGATAGAGGTGCTGCAACTTCTCGTCGCTGGGCACTCCGACAAGGAGATCGCGGATCTGCTTGCGATCAGTCCGCGGACCGCATCCAAGCACGTTGGCAACATCCTCGCCAAGCTCGACGTCTCCACGCGCGGGGAGGCATCGGTCTACGCGGTGCGCACTGGTCTCGCCTAGCGCCGCATTCCGAACATGCGAACGAGTCGCTTGCAAATCCAGAATACGTAGTGCCCTGTCCCCACCGCTACGTAATCTTGCCCATGCGCGTACGGCCAGCCATGGGCAAGATAGTCTGGCTTGAGTATTCGCTGTGTATGTGCGAAACCTTACAGAACCTTGTAAAGAGGCTTGCAATGACAAAGATGCACACACGATATGCACGCGTCGGGAGCGACAGCATCGCCTATCAGATCATTGGGCAGGGCGAAATCGACATCGTCTACGTCCCGTGCTGGATCTCCCACTTGGAACGACTATGGAGGGAGCCGCGGTTCGCCCAATTCATCGAGCGGTTGTCAGCGTTTGGGCGCGTCATTTTGTTTGACAAGCGCGGAACTGGATTATCCGATCCCGCCCCAGCGACGAGTTTCGGATCGCTGGACGAGCGCATGGAGGATCTCCTGGCCGTCCTTGACGCGGCCGGCTCAACCAGCACTGTGGTCTTCGGCTCGGAAATCGGTGGCAAGCTCGCCACGCTGTTCGCGGCCACCTACCCTGAGCGGACCGCTGCTTTGGTCACGTTCGGGACGTCTGCTCGAGGCACCTGGGCGCCGGACTATCCATGGGCGCCGACGGCCGAAGAACATGAACAACGCCTCGCCCGGCTGCTGCGGGAGTGGGGCGGTCCGGTCATGGTCGAGGCGTACGCGCCAAGCCTGGCCCACGATCCCGCGTTCTCCCGCTGGTGGGCCGAATGCATACGCAGTGGAGCCAGCCCCGCCGCGGGGGTCGCGGTACAGCGGCTCAGCGCTGAAACCGATATCCGTCATGCGCTCCCGCGGATTAAAGCGCCGACGCTCATTCTCAATCGGACTGGTGACCGTGTCGTGGATGTCGAGGCCGGGCGCTACATGGCCGCGCGTATTTCTTCCAGTCAATTCGTCGAGCTCCCAGGGAGCGACCACCTCACCTTCACCGGCGACCAGGATGCGCTCTTCCACGCGCTCGAATGCTTCCTCGCTGAGAAAACCAGATCGACCTCGCGGCCACGGCAGATGATTGCAACTGTTGCGGCAATCGATGTGCTCGGCGTTGCCGAAACGGCGACTAGGCTGGGAACAGAGCGCTGGGCCGAAGTGAGTGACGCGTATCGACGGCTTATGCGCGACGAATTGGCACGCAGCCGCGGGCAGGCGTTCAACCTCACCCTCGATGGCGCAATTGCGACATTTGACGGCCCTGCGCGCGCGGTCCAGTTCGCCGAAGCTATCGCTGCCGGCATGCGGCGGCTCGGTTTGCGTACCCGGCTCGGAGTGCATACCGGCGAGGTAGAGGTCGGATGCAACGGCATCGGCGGCGAGGGAGAGGTCGAATGCCACAGCATCGGGGGCAAGGCGGTTCACCTCGCGACGAGGATCGCGGCGCAGGCGAGGCAGGGCGAGGTGCTCGTCTCGGAAACAGTCGCCGGACTTGTCGCGGGCTCGGGCCTTTCGTTCACGCCGGTTGACGCGGGAGAGTCGGTTGCGCTACCTGCCGATTGCCGGATCTTCCGCGTCGACACCGGCGAAGTCCCAAGAACGGTCTCCGTACCCGCGCAACGCGCTAAACGTCTGCCGGCAGCGCCGGCACCGGCTTTTCCGCTGACTCCACGGGAGCGCGAAGTGGTGACTTTGCTCGCGCGCGGGCAGTCGAATCGCGAGATTGGCAGCGACCTCGCGATCTCCGTGGCGACCGCCGAGCGCCATGTCTCGAACATCATGACCAAGCTCGGCGTGAGAACCCGCACCCAGATCGCCGTCTGGGCTGCCGGCCTAGATCGTGGCTCTGGGGCTGTGGTGCTCTCCAGCCTCAGGTACGATCGATCAACCAGCAGGCTGTCGGCATCGGCGGCGGACTAAGCCAGAAAGCAACCCTGGACTGAAGTACGGGCCTAAGACAACGAAGTCCTTTCAGGACTGAACCCGGGACGCTGTTGAGCCTCTCGCGTTTAGTCCCGGAGGGACTTCGTCGTGCCAGCACCGTATGTATGGGTTTTGCCGGAATACTCCGGCAGTCAAGATGCACGCCTCGCCCCTCGTCATGCTGAGCTTCCGAATCGTCTCACGCGCTCAAAGCGTCAGGTTGCGGAGGAGGAGATTCTTCGCTTCGCTCAGCATGACGAAAGGGGGCACATGCCGACTTAGCTCGTCAAACCCCATCAGTGCGGTGCACGCGGCGCAGCCGCGCCAGTACGGTTGCTGAAAACCTACATACCCCTCTACAGGTTCACCAGGATGTTTGGCGGATAAGTCCGCCCTACGCTGGATCGAAGGATCGGGAGCGGCTGTCTTCGGTCGTCATCGTGTGCGCGGCCGAACGCATCGCTCTCTGTGCGAGCAGCATCGTAATTGAGCCTAGTCGCACTCATTAATGAATGTGGGGAGAAGAACGATGATTCGCCATTTTGGTCATTGGTTGCTCATTGGCATGGTCGTTGTCAGTGCATTAGTTGGTTCTATAAGACACTTTGGCTCGACGGCGGCGCAGGAGTCGCAATTCGCCGCGGCTGCCGCGACCTTCATTGCGCAGTCCGGCAAGGTCGGCTTGGTCTATCAACCGTCCAGACCGACAGTCTGCTCGCAGCTTTCTGCGAACTTCACCGGGACTGGCAATAAGGTCAATATCTTTTACGGCGTATACGACCGCCTCTCGATATCCTCGATCCCTGGCGTGACGTACCAGACCGTCCAGGTTCGAGTTCAGCTCTATCAACGTCTCTCAGCTAACAAGTACCAATTTCTCCAGGAAGTGCCTGTTGACACGACTGAAACTGTTTACGCATATCCGGGCCCTGTCGACATCGAAGGCGAATTCCTACTACAGCCGGCCGGTCCTGACTACGTGTTGGCATACGCTGTCACGTGGTTCTCCCAATCCGGAACTGTGGACGGGAAGGCGGTTGCACTGCAATCGCAGTACATCACAACCCTCGATAACACCGGTATCCCGGTGATTGTTGATCAACCGATCTGCGGCTCGGCTTTCCCGCCAGAAGCCACAATCAGTGCGACCACAGGCACCGTAAATTCGACCGTCGCGTATCAACTCAAGCAGTATCCGCTCCAAGTCGCCGTTGCTGCGAAGTGGGATGGCGCCAGCATTGCCACCATTTCGACCACCAAGGAGGGCACCGCCGCCGGTACGCTCCTCGTCCCCGCCGCCCCGATGGGGACGCATAAGCTGACATTTACTTATGGGCATTGGATCGCCGCGAAAACGTTCACCGTCAAGCCCCGGATCAAGCTCAGCCCGAGCATCGGGCTGAAGCGGGGCCAGACCGTCAACGTCTCGTTGCGTGGGTATGCCAAGTACGAGACGGTCAACATCCGCTGGAAGAACGGCTCATCTTTCACCCAAATCGCCCATGTCACCACCAGCGGAACTGGTAGCGCCAACGTCTCCATCAAGGTGCCGAGCTTCGCGATCATCGGCACGAACTCGGTGCGCGGCGACGGCAGCTATGGGCACGCCCAAACCAATGCCGTAACCGTTGTGGCGAGCTTGTCGTCGTCCGCAAATGCCTCAGCCACGCCAACCAAGACACCGACCCCAGCGCCGACGGCCATCCCGGCGACTGTCATCCCGAGCCCGACGGCAACCCCCTCGCCTACCGTGGCCGTGACCTCGCCGGCACCGACGGAGACGCCGACCACAATCGCAAGTCCAGAAGCGACGATCACAGCGACCCCAACGGCGGTCACTGAGGCCGCCACGGCCGAGCCGACGGCACCAGCGACGGCAGAGCCCTCACCTGGAGCGTCGGCTCCAGGTGAGGAAGCGGGATAGCCAGCAGCCCCAGGAAATTTTACATACCCCTGTACATGGTTCCCTGGATGTGTGGCGGGCGACTCCGCCGTAGGCTGGTACATGGGATCGGATATGTGTCAACGATCCACGTCGCGTCATTGGTCGGGCTGGGGCAGCGTCCCCGCCGGCAAAGGTAATGGAGGGTAATGGACGATGGAACTCTTGGTGTTTATCGCCGTGTTCGTCGCATTGGCGGCGCTCTCGAGTCGTTTTGGTGTTGATAGCAGGGACGACTTCCGGTCGCGTGAGGCGGAACTCGCCGAGCGCGGATTCTCCCGCGAACAGCGGGTACCGATGCAGCAGCAGTCATGGACGCGGTAAGGACCTGAACCTGTCTTTGGAAGACTCGTCGCTCGTGTGTTTACGGTCATACATTTGAGGAATAAGGATGTTTCGTTCAATCGGATGGGGACTCGCGCTCCCACGCAGAGATCGACGCACGATCCTGGCCGACATCAACAGTGCAAACGTGTCAGCCGGGATGACGGCAGGACTGTTCTATGCCTTCGGTGCGACCCCCGTCCTCCTCGACTCGATGGCGAGTCTGCACCTTTCACCTGGGGCGGCGGCGAGCTGGTTCTTCGTTACGTTCATGACCTCCGCGCTCGGGAGTCTGTACTTTGCGCTGCGGTTCCGCCAGCCGATTCCAATCGGCTGGACCCTAGCGGGTCTCGTCTTCCTCGTCTCCAATGGAGACCGTTTCAGCCACGCCGAGATCGCGGGGGCGTGTCTCGTGGCTGGGGTCATCATCGTCGCCTTGGGCGTGCTCGGTGTTGCAGAGCGATTGATGCGGTGGCTGCCTCTACCGATCGTGATGGGCATGTTTGCCGGCAGCGTCCTGGGGACGGTCGGCGTCGCGTTCAAGAATCTCGAAACACAGCCCTTTGTCGTCGGTTCGGCGATCGCGGGGTATGTCGGAGCGCGGGCGCTCAATCGTGGTTGGTGCCCACCAATGGCTGGGGCATTTCTCACCGGAATACTTGCCTCGGTAGTCACCGGGCAAGTGACGCCGGCGGCATTCCACTGGAGCGCGCCTTCGGCGATTCCGCTCCGTCCGGCGTTCGATCCCAGCAGCATCCTGACACTCTCAGCGCCGCTGGTCATCATGGCGATCGGGATCGGAAACGTGCAAGGACTCGGATTCCTGACCAGCCAGGGGTACCGGCCACCGGTGCGGCTGGTCACGATCTGGCTCGGTCTGACAACGCTCGTCAATGCGAGCTTCGGTGGACATGTCGCGGCCATCCAAAACAATGGCTCCGTCGTGCTCGGCGGTCCCGACGCCGGGCCACCAGACAGCCGCTACATGAGCAGTGTCATTGCCTCGATGTGCGCCGCACTGCTCGGATTGTGTGCCGCCTGTGCTGGAACACTGCTCGCGGTGCTGCCGGGAGGTTTCGTGCCTGCTCTCGCTGGGCTCGCCCTGCTCAGCGCACTGATGGACGCGCTCCGCAGGTCAACGCAGACGGAGCTGCCGACGGGCGCCTTCTTTGCCCTGGCGATCGCCGCCTCTCGCGTCACGCTCCTCGGCATCGGCGCGGCCTTCTGGGCGCTGATCGGCGGCCTGGTGGTCTCCTTCGTCCTGGAACGACCCGCACTGCACAAAGCCTGGCAGACAGCATAGCGCGGCGGTGACAGGCGCCGCATGAATGACGACTTGGCGAACACGACGGGAAGAAGGAGGTGACGGGTATTCGTGCGGCAGATCTGCTGCCAATCAGACTTCTCGCGTTTTTCTCGGTTGGTATCGCTCCAATTTGGAGTGGTGATGAACACTAGGCACGCATAAGAAGGAAGGAAACGACTAATGACTGATGCGACGATGAATGGGTTTGAGACGATGGCGCTGCATGCGGGACAGGAGCCGGATCCGGCGACCAACGCGCGGGCCGTGCCGATCTATCAGACGACATCCTACGTCTTCAATGATTCCGATCACGCGGCGCGCCTCTTCGGGCTGAAAGAGTTCGGCAATATCTACACCCGGATCATGAACCCGACGCAGGATGTGCTCGAGAAGCGCATCACTGCGCTCGAGGGTGGCGTCGGCGCGCTCGCCTTTGCCTCCGGCCAGGCCGCCGAGACGATGGCGATTCTCAACATTGCCGGCGCCGGTGATGAGATCATCTCGACCACCAGTCTCTACGGCGGCACCTACAATCTCTTCCATTACACGCTGCCGAAGCTAGGTATTACCGTCAAGTTCGTTGACCCGACCCCTGACGCGGTCGCTGAGGCGATAACCGGGAAAACCAAAGCGGTGTATTCGGAAACGATCGGCAACCCCGATCTAATTACACTGGACATTGCGGCCGTCGCCGAAGTTGCCCACGCCGCCGGCGTCCCGCTGATTCTCGACAACACACTGCCAACACCCTATCTGGTCCGCCCGTTTGACCACGGCTGCGACATCGTCATCCACTCGGCGACCAAGTTCATCGGCGGCCACGGCACCTCGATTGGCGGCCTCGTCGTCGACGGCGGCACGTTCGATTGGAAAGCCTCCGGCCGCTTCCCCGAGTTCAGTTCGCCCGACCCGAGCTACCACGGCCTCGTCTACACCGACGTCTTCAATGAGGCGAACTTTGGGGCAAACATCGCCTTCATCATCAAGCTGCGCGTGCAGCTGTTGCGCGACATTGGGGCGTCGATGAGTCCGTTCAACGCGTTTCTGTTCCTGCAAGGATTGGAGACGCTGCCGTTGCGGATGGAACGGCACAGCCAAAACGCGATGGCGGTGGCTCATTTCCTCACCGAACACCCGATGATCTCCTGGATCAATTACCCTGGGCAAGCGGGGCATCCGGCCTACAAAACGGCGACCAAGTACTTCCGCAACGGGCTCTACGGTGCGATCCTCGGCTTCGGTATCCGCGGTGGGAGCGAGGCTGGGCGCCGGTTCGTCGATAACCTCAAGCTCTTCTCGCACCTGGCCAATGTCGGCGATGCCAAGTCGCTCGCCATCCATCCGGCGACGACAACCCACTCCCAGCTTACCGAAGCGGAGCAGGCGACGACAGGCGTCACGCCCGATTTCGTCCGTCTTTCGGTCGGATTGGAATCGATCGGAGACATCCTGGCGGACATGGAACAGGCGCTCGCCGCCGCGTAAGCGACCGCACCCGGCACGAAGCACAATGAACGAAGGGCAGCGATATTCAACCGCTGCCCTTCGTTGCGCTCTCTGCATACCGGCGCCGTTTGCCGCTCACGACGACGCCAGTTCATCGATGGTGAGCAGTATTGGCTCCCGCGATGCCGATTCAGATACGGAGCGCCGGCATGCCCGCGAACTGTGCCACGACTGACGACAGTGACCGGCACGGCAGGATCCAGGCTAAACTTTGCCCAATGAATCGTCACGCATCCCGTCGAGCCGTCGTCCGCGGCAGCATCGCCGCCGCGCTGACGGCGCGCATGCACGCCGGCCGGGCCCGGGCCGCACAACCAGCCTTCTCCTTGCCGATCGGCCTCCCCAATCGCACCCTCGGTGACGGCTTCTTCATCCGCCACGGCTACGCCTGCGAGCACACCTGGTACAACCCGGGGTGGCGGCATACGGGCGAGGATTGGTATCTGCTGGAAGGAGAGACTGCCGGGGCTGAGGTCTACGCGGTCGCGGACGGCGCGGTCGTCTTCGCCGGCTCGAACTATCCCGGCTTGGTCGTCATCGTCCAACATGCCGCCGCCCTCTACTCGATGTACGGCCATCTCGAGGGCGAGCTCGCGGTCGCTCTGGGCGATCAGGTTGCCCGGGGGCAACTGCTCGGCACGGTGTTCATGCGCACGGACGGCCGCGCCCCGAGTCATCTCCATTTCGAACTGCGGACGTTCCTCACGAATCCCGACGTCAACGGCGACGCCCCGCGCTACGCTTACGGCTGCGGCTTCCAGTGCCCACCCGGTCCCGGCTACTGGCCGATCGACGCCCCTGAGCACCCGTCGGATATGGGTTGGCGCAACCCCACCCACGTCCTTGCCCATCGCGATCAAGGCGACGGCCAACGCCCGGCCGAGGTCATCGTGGCCATGGGCGCGGCCGCTGCGGCGACGCTCTGGTCCGCGCCGGCGGATCACGCCGACGCCGACCGGCGCGGCGAACTGCCGCTCACCGCGGGCGACCGCTATCGCCTGATCTCGATCGCCACCGGCCAAGCAGCCTCACATGGCACGAGCGCCGAGGCCTATCGCCTCTGGTATCGGCTCGCCCTGCCCGATGGAGACCGCGCCTGGGTCCAGACCGCGCTCCCCTCCACCACCGACACCGGCTCCGACGGCCGCCCGTCCTCGATCCGATTCAACCTGCTCCCTGCATTTGCTTAGGCGAACTCGAGCGACGGGGTACCGCCGCGAAGACATGGATTATCGGACTCGGGTGTGCTGCCTGAAGCCGTTCGTATGTGCGTCGCTGGGCTCAAGGGCCTAGCGCGCTCGCCGGGCGCGAACCCCGCCGAGGCCAAGGCCGAGCAGGGCCAGCAGCGGCATGAGCAGCCAGCGCGCATACCTGCCTGAGCCGCTGCTGGGGCTCACTCCAGTGCTGGGGAGCTGGGTGACATTTCCGGTCGTCCCGCTGGTGGCGGTGCTGGTGGCGGCTGCGGGCGCAACCGCGGTCTCGGTCGGTGGCTCCGCGCAGCAGACGGTTGGTGGGGTGTCGGTGGCCGGCACTTCCGTCACGGGCTCCCCCAGAGGGATGGTGGCGGTTGGTGGCACGACCATCGCAGTCTCGGTGGGCGGAGGGATCGGCGGCGTCACTGTCGGTGGGACGCCAGCCCTGGCAGTCCCGGCCATGATGCCGAGCGCCAGGACGCTCGCCACAAGGGCGATCGCTATACGTAGACCAGCCCGGTGCCGTGCCCAGTGCGCCATCGCTCGTGTCCTCTCACAAGTGCGCGTGAGGCAATTGTCTGGAACCTACCGCCATGGTAGCAGATGGGAGCCGGCCGCTCGCCCCTTGCTTCCCTGACCGATTGTGCTAGGCTCTTGCCCAATCAGACCAAACGAACGCCACGAAGGCCCAGCACCGATTTGCGGGCAGCGTGGAAACCGCGTCCAGACGCGATCGTAACCAGTTGCCGCTTCACTGGTGGTCAAAGGAGGCAGTGTCATGGCCAAGCTCATCTACGTCGGCACCCATGGTCCAGACGACCCAACCAAAGCGTGTATGCCGATCCATCTCGCCGTCAATGGGGCGGCCGAGGCCGGCATCGAGGCGGAGATCAACCTGGCGGGTGATGCCGCGGTGCTGATCCAGGATCGGTACCTCAATGTGGTGCTGCCCATCGGCTTCCCGCCCCTCAAGGAGCTGATCAGCAAGGCGCAGGAGAAGGGCGTCGCGCTCTACATATGAGGCGGCTGCGCGCAGGCCCGTGGGGTCAGCCAAGCCGATCTCGATGGCAAGCACGCGGTCTTCTCGAATCCGGTCGAGTTCGCCCAGCGCTGTGCCGAAGCGACCAACGTGCTTGTTTTTTAACTCCGTACCACGACAACGACAATAAGCAACAAGCTGGAAAAGGTCAGCAATTGCGGGCGCGCTCGCAAAATCGCCGCGCGCGACTCCCTCACCGCCGTGCAGTCCTTCACGCGCGGCGGCTCCTACCTGAACTTCCCCGGCTTCGGCCAAGAGAAGGAGGCGCAACTCCAGGCCGCTTATAGCGCGAATAATGATCGCCTCGCCGAGCTCACGCCCCGGTACGATCCCGGCAATCTCTTTCGAATAAATCTGAATATCCAAACGGCCTAACCGACGCCGATCGGGTCAGATGAGCAGCGGGTGTGAGACCGGAAGCGGATTCACTGCCATCCGCGCTCGCGGCGATGACCCCCCGTTGCCTGCGGCGTGTGAGTGGGCTTGCTTGGTCATTCCCCTGACTTGGCTGCAGCGTTTTTGAAAGAGTTGGTCCCGGGCTTCGGCTGGGGACCATGTTCTTTTCATTGTCGCCCGCCGATGCTCTCCATACAGACAATCGATGAGGGCGTCGTTAGCGTGCGTTACAGTACGCGCGGTCGCTGGGCAAACCCATTCGACAGTTGGCAATGCACCATGCGGAGGCCGGATGACCGTGCCGCCAAGAAGCCGCCCGAAACATCGCCGTCGGACTCCACGGGAACTGGCTGCGCTGGGGATCCTGCTCGCTCTGGGAGCGATCGTGGTGTGGCAAATCCTGCAAACCGCCAACGCCTCGCTGCAAGCAATGCCGACACGTCAAGCTGAAGCGACGCTTGCACCGGTTGCAGGCCAAGTCAATTTGGCACTTCCGATAAGTACGCGAGAGGAGACGCCAACACAATGGCCCACTCCGTCCCCAATCCCGACTATCCCCTGTGACATAGCGAAAATTCCCCGAGAAATCTGCGGGCCGCTGCACACGGTCTTGCCCACACCAACCCCAATATTTCGTTGTGATGACCCGCGGTTGATTGGCGGCCAGTTTTGCGTTTGGCCGACGCCAACACCGGGTGTCGAGAGCCTATGGGAATGATCGCGATCACGTTGAAGGCTCGGAGTCGATCGTGGGAGAAGGCGAAAACGACGACGCTAACAGCGCTCCTAGCCGCACTCGGTTGAAAGATCTGTCTCGACCTGAGGATTTTGTGATTCTTCCACGGTTGGATCTCGCAGCGGCGGAATTTCATTGGCGGGTTGGATACACCCTCTCCTACTTTGGCATGTATCTCGATCGGCCCGTGTTCTTTGAGCGGGTGCGTAAGGACGCCGTGCTAAGCGAACCCTCGTTCGAAGTCCATCGGTACTTGGTTATTGAACTCACGAACGAACAATTCGAACAGGCGGTACAGCTAAACGAAACTGCGAAGAAAGCCAAGCAGTTCTTCGATGAACGACTTGCTGCCAACCAGAATCGGTACACTCGGCCCGGGATGAACCTCGAATACAAATGCGACACTTGGGAGCACAACTTGGCAGGCGATATCGAGAAAACTTCGTTCTTGGTTGGATGGACGGATCGCCCGATCGTTCAAGTCACTTTGACTGGTGGTGAGTTCCGAGGGCATCTGTGTGGAACAAAACCGGCAGGAGATTGAGACGTGGCGGCGGGCGATTGGGTGCCTCTTCGCGGGGGCGATGGTCGTTGCGCCCTTCATCGCGCTGCTCTACGATCTCAACGCCGGGCTGCTCCTGATGGCCTTTGGGCTGCTCGCGACCGCCTTCCTCGCCTACGACGCGATGAGCGCCGCCCATCCCGCCGTACGGGTTCGTCTGCGAACCGTTGTGATCGTGAATCTCGCGCTCGCGGCGTTGCTGCTGGTGGTCGTGGTCGTGCGGATCGGATGAAGCGCCTAGCACCACACCTTCGGGGTGCCGCCGTTTGTCCGCTGCTTTTGCATCCAGATGCCATGCTGGCCGCGGCCATAGTAGTCGCGGCCGGTGCCGACAGCGGTAAACCCGGCCCGGGCATAGAGGCGGCGGGCGTCGGCGTTGGTTTCTTCGACCATGAGAATCAGATTGCCGTGGGGGAGGAGTTGCTCGATCTGTTCGAGCAGATGCGTGCCGATCCCGCGACGGCGCGCGGAGGGATCGACGCAGATGTTGATCACGCGCGATTGATCGTCCTGCCGGTCGCCGATCGCGCAACCGACGTACTTGTCCCCTTCTTTCGCGACCAGAAACTTCACGTGCGGCAGGAGCCAGAGCAGCAAGAGTGCGGGCAGACCGTACGCGAGCGGAGGACGGAAGGCGCGCTTTTGGAGGCGGGAGACGCCCCAGAGATCGCCGAACGTGGCCGGACGAACGACGACGACATCCGCGGCGGCCTGACTGTTCAGTACGCCGGAGCGATTCGATGCGGGTCTGAAAATGTCACGATCCTGCGTCATCGTGCGATCCGAAACCCCGGGGAAGGCTCGGGCGAGCATGACCGGGACGCCAATTCGGTAGGTGCATGGTACACCTCTTTTCCAACGGTATGAGAAATGCGATCATTCGTTCTGACCGCCGGACGATGTGAGCGTTTTCGGCGAGAGGAGGATGCATGCAATGTGTGGACGCTATGTGCTCAACGCGCCGGAGGACCTTTCCGAGCGATTCCAACTCCGGCAACTGACGATCAATCTGCCTCGCACGTACAATGCCGCGCCCAGCGAGATGCTGCCGGCGATCTTCCCGCAGGATGGCGAGCGCGTGGCCGAGCTGATGCAGTGGGGACTGATTCCCCGGTGGCGCAAGCCGGGAGAGAAGGACAATTTTGCGCCGATCAACGCCCGCGCCGAAACGATCCTCGAAAAACCGATGTTCCGCAATCTGGTGGCCCGCCGCCGCTGCCTCGTGCCCGCGAATGGATTTTACGAATGGCAGCGGCGGGAGGATCGCAAGCAGCCCTATTTCATCAGCGTCACGGATGATCCGACCTTCGCCTTCGCCGGTCTTTACGACATGCATAAGGAAGACGACGGCGGCGACTTGATCGGCAGTTACACGATCCTCACCACCTCGGCCAACAAGCTCATGGAGTCGATCCACGACCGGATGCCGGTCATCCTCCGCAAAGAGGACGAGGAGGAGTGGCTCAGCCCCGAGGTGACCGATCCGGTGGCGATCCAACACCTGCTCCAGCCCTATCCCGCCAAGGAGATGGAGGCGTACCCGATCAGCACCGCCGTCAACAACGTCCGCAACGACGGCGAAGAGCTGATCAAGCCGCTGGAGAAATGAGAGAGGCTATTTCTCAACCTCCCGCACACTAGCCGGCAACCGCTAAGCCTGCGAGTACAGCCTGCCGCGCGCCGCCACTGATGACCGTTCCCCTCGTACGGGTTCCATTCCATAACCTGATTCGCGAGGCAGAACCGGTTGCTATGGTGCCCCGTCCTTGCTTTGCCCGCTAGGTCGGCCCAGCCGCCTCGGCGTCGCCGAACTGGTAGTCGTCGACATCGGCGACCGGGCGGTAGCCGATCGCCTGGTAGATGCGATTCGACGTCGGGTTGGCGAGATCGGCGAAGAGGCAGACGAACTGCCGGCCGCCATCGAGCAGCAGCTGGCTAACGGCGGCAACGGCGGCGCTGGCGTACCCTTTCCGCCGGTGCGCCGGTGGCGTGTAGACCGGGCCGATCCGGATGCCATGCGGCGTTGGCCCGCTGTAACCGACGAGCGAGACCGGCCCGGCGTCCTCCCAGAAAGAGAACCCGGCCACCGGCGACGCCAGGCGAGCGTCGACCATCCGTTCGGCCGCGCCCGGGATTGCGTCGGGAAACGCTTCGCTCGCAAAGGCCCGGACCCACTCAACCAGGAGTTTGCGATCCGCTTCGGTGGCGGGGCGCAGGCTGCCCGGCACACCCGCGCCGGGAATCACCGCCGTGAGTGCGTAGATGCGCTGCGCCATGGACAAGCGAGCGCTTCGGCCGGTCAGGCGTTGCCATGCGTCCGCGAAGGCGCGGCTCACCCCCGGTGGCCCTAGCACGCCGGCCAGGTCGGGATGGACCTGGCAGACGTCGGCGGCGATCAGAGCTATCGCCTCCGGTGTCCTGGTCCGAGCCAGCACCAGGTGATGCGGCGGCGTGCAGATCGCCACGGCGGCGACGGCGCCGGCTTGCTCGACCACCGCCAGATAACTGGTCGGCGTCAGTTCCTCCGAGTGCTCGGCCAGGCCAGCGCAGATCCCGAGCGGCAGGCAGTGCTCCGCCTCGTGGTCCACCAGGAACGGTCCGGCCACCTCGAAGAAGGCCGCCGGGTTGCGGAACCGCGTGAGCGCAGGCGCCAGGTCACTCATGCCTGCTCCCCCCCCCTCCCGCCATGCGACGATCCGAGGCGACAGTACCACGGGTGTGGTGGAGTGTGCACAGGTATTCGGCCGAGGCTTACCCGTCCAACGAAGCGCTGCAGTAGGCGCTGTAGCCGTTCGGGCGCACTCGGCCCAATCATTCCTCACCCTGTCGCAATGGTACTGGCAACCGCTGCGCCTGCGAATATAGGCCGACGCCGGCGAGACCGTGAACCAACCCACCGAGCACCCAGCGGGCATACGATCCGGTCGAGTTGTTCCCGCCCGAGAGATCGACAAGCGCGATGATCGCGGTAGCGATCAGAATTGCCGCGATGCCGGCATATTTGACTGGCAAGCCTGCCCGCTTGGCGACTTCGACCACTGCCGGCACGAGGCCCACGATCACGGCGTCAGTAACGTTCGGCAATTGATGCTCCTCTCGATTGATGGGCATGCCAAGACGAACCTACGCCGCTACGCGGCGAAGCGCGGGCGTATATCCACCCTGAGGGTACCCGGCGCTCAACCTGTTCGCCGGCTCAAGCCGGCTAGAAGTGGGAACGGTTCGTCCTAGCTAGTGCCGCCGCTGTAATTCGCCCCGCGCACGCGCCGGGTGAGGAAACTCCTAACCTATCCACCGCCAGACGACATGGCTGTCGGGGCGGAAGAGGACCCAGTGGTCCTCGAAGGTAATCAGGTCGTAGGTGTAATTGTCGCCGGCTTGCAGCACCCACCAGTCGAGCGGGCGCGGGAGTTGCTCGACGGTTCGTTTCTCGGTCGCCCCGCGATAGGACCAGGCGTTGCTGATCACGCCGCTGGGATCGAATGTGCGCGGGGTGATGCTGCCGTCAGGATTGTGCCGGGAAAGAACACCGAACCGTGCGGCCAGCGCTTGCGCGTTGTACCCAGCCGGCCACCAGCCATGGTTGGGCGTGGGCGGCGTGATCGGCGGCAGCGGCGCGTCGACAGGTTCCTGCGTCTGGGCTGCCTTCAAGATTTGGCGAACTCGGTTCTGGATCTCGCCAATGCGGTTCGCCACCGCGGGGAAGGGGCAGTTTTTGGTCGCAAACTCGCTATGCAAAAAGTGGGTGACGAGATGGTAGCGAGGATGGACGGGGAAGGTGTCCCACGGCACGCGCGCGTAGTCGAACCAATAGGCGGTCAAGGCGGAGATGCTCTCGAACTGCTTCGGGCTGATCGGTATCGTGATGTCGCCGCCGTCGCTGCGTTCGATACTGACGAGCTTGGTGTTGATGGCGTGGGTGCCGAACCTGCGGACAAAAAGCGGCCCATCCCCTTCTAACCCGTCGGCTCCGCCGTTCGCCCACCCCGCGCGGTTCTTGCTGACCTTGCCGGAGATGCCGTCGTAATCGACCTTCTGGTGACCGTGACCGCGCGGATCGTTCCAGCGGAAGATCACGCCGTCCCACGTTGGACCGTCCGCCGCACCGCCGATCCCGTAGTCAGTCAGACCTTGGCTAAAGGGTCCGAGGCGGAAGAACGCGTCGGTGCCCCAGAGCGACCCCACCATCGAGTGCTGGCAGACGCCAATTGGCCGCCGGGACCCGAGATCATCCCAGGCCGAGTTTTGGGAATCGGGAATCAGCCGGTCAACGAACGGGGGATGGGGGACATTGCCAAAGGTCAACGCCATCTGCAGCTCCCTCGGATCGATCCGATTTCCATGGGTCTTAGCGTACGGTAGAGATGGCGAGGCGGGAATAGGGGAGCGTGAGTTCCCTCACCCTGCCCTCCGGGCGCCGCCCAGAAGGCACCCGGCTCCCTTGCGAGGGAGAAGGAACGAAAGGCACGTTGGCGTAAAGATGAACGCTGTCTTGATGCCGAACCGTGACGATGGTTTTCCCTCTCCCGCGCACGGTGGGAAGGGCACGGATCAAGGGGTGAGGGAACTTTTTGGAATGAGCGCGACACTCCGCCATCACACCTCCACCAGCGTCAGATTCATCACCGAAGCGGCGGATTGGCCGGAGGTGCTCGGTTTGGGGATGTCTTCGCCGATGCCGACGATGCGGACTTGATAGAGCTCGCCGGTGAGGTCGAAGTCGATGTCACGCAGGACGATCGTCGCTCCCGCTTCCCAGCTTTGCCAGAGGTCTGAAGCAAGCTCGCGGCCGGTGCGAGTCGAGGCGCTGCCGTCGCGTTGAACCGCGGCGTCCCGCGCCAACATCGACATTGACCACTTGCGGCGGCGAGCCGGCGAATCGAGCAGCTCGTATTCTGCCCACAGGCCTGAAAGGACAGGGGCCCAGTCGGTAACCGACGTCCAGTTGAGTTTGAGCATGATCGTGGTCGCGGTGGCGGCGTTGTTCTCGATCCGCCCCGCAAGCTCGAGCGCCCGGTCCGTGGGATCGGAGCTGAGGATCGTGGCGCCGGTGGTAAACGTCTTGCCGCCGTCGATCGAGTAGGCGAGGGTCAGCGAGACCTGATCGACGCTCAACTGGTTGCCCCGCGGCTCCGGACAAGCGAAGGTGGCCCCGACGGCCCGCCATGCTTTGGGCCGGCCCCGCTCGCCCGCGTCGAGGAGCGAGGTCCGGTACTCGCCTGAGGCCGAATAGCTGGTGGCGCTTTCGTGGCGGTAGACCAGGCGATAGAGATCATAGGTCACCGAGGCGGAGCCGTCGCGGAAGGTAACGAGATCGATGTTCCCCGCGCCGCCGGTGTGCATTGGCCAGATGCGATTCTGGGAGAGCGAGCGCAGGATCAACCACCAGCCGGAACCGTCGAACGCCCAGGTTTCCGACTCGCCGTTGCGATTGACGATGCAGACTACGAGGTAGCCGCCCGTGACGGTGGCGCCGTTGCATGATCTTCCTTCGAGCCCAATCGCCCGCCAACCCTGGCGACTGTTGCCCTCGTTCGGGTTCCATTCCATGACCTGGTTGGCGAGCCAGGTGTAGAGCTTGCCGCCGAAGCTGAGCAGGAACAGGAAATCTTCATCGTCCGACCACACGCCGTGGGTGAAGAATGGGACGGGATCGGCAGTCCAGGTGTTGGTCGCCGGGTCGACGCGGCCACTGAGCAGCCACAGACTCTGGCGGGTGGCGATCACCACCTTCCCGTCATGCAGACCCATGTTGACGATCGGCGCGTCCAATTCGCGTTGATCGACCGCTGCCCCGGTCGTCATTTTGAGGAGCACTTCACTGCCCGTCGCCGGGTCGGCAAAGATCAGCCGGTTCGCGTAGCCGATGCCGAGGCGCGCCTTCACCCCGGCTTGCAACGTCGTCAGCGCCCCGCCTGCGATCGGATAGATCTGCACGTCGAGCCCATTCCCAAGGCAGAGGGCGATGTTGCCCTGGTAATAGGCGAGGCGGGTGATCGTTTTGCCCGCGCCGGCATCGGCGACTTGCGTGAAATCGCCCCAGGCGCTCGCGCCCAAACTGACCGACTTATAAAGGAAGCGGCCGACCGCGACATAGACGTTGTCGCCCACGACCAGGTGCGGCGCGCGCACCGTGGTCACCGTCGAAAGCACGCCATCGGTGTAGAACTGCGAATATGGCCACGGTTCGACGCCCTGGCCGAAGAGGGCGGGGCCGACACCGGGCGCATCCCACCCGCGGTCCCGTTCGAGTTGCAATGCCCTTCGCTGCCCGCCGAAGAAATCGGAAAGGGCAAGGCGGCCGGTGCGCCCTTCCGCGATCCCATCTTGCATCCGCCGGTAACTCCCCGGCAGCACCATGTAGCCCGCGCCATCGAGCACGATATCGGTCGTTTGCGGCATGAGGTTCTCCTGAATTGAAAATGTGCAGGATTGTTCCCGGGGCTGAAGGCCCGGGCTACAACGAAACGAAGGCGCTTCGTTCTCTCGTCATTCCGAGCGGAGTCGAGGAATCTAGTCCTCGCTACCAAGCAAGCCAAGAAACGACTAGATCCTTCGCCTTCTCAGGACGACGGGAGGGTGGGCGCCATCGAGTGAACGTGAGCCGTGGAAGGGCTGACAGGCCGTAGCGTTCCCGCTGGGTAGATTCAGCCCCGGGAACGCGTCGCAGCCGCGCTTACTCCCGCACTTGAAACAGCGTGAATGCGTAGACGCGGGCGCAGCGGCAATTGACGTGGAGGGGTGGAAAGGGGCCGGAGTCTTCGGGCCAGGAGAGATTATCGAGCGGACCGCATTCCGGACAGACGCGTTCGTCCTCGCGGGTAGCCCAACGGGTCCAGACTACCGGGATCACGACTCCGTCAATGGCGTCGACCCAGCTCCAGCGGTCCCGTTCCTCGTCCTCGCTCGATTGACCGCCTCTGCCATCAGGAAGCTCGAATCCAATCGGCATCCGCGCCCCCTTAGTTCCCGAGCCAGCCGCCATGCGCCCGGCGGCGACGGCCGGCGATGAGCCGGTCGGCTTCGAGGCGGGCGGTTTCGGCGGCGAGTGCAAGCGGATCGCGGCCGCGGCCCAGTCCTTGTTTGCCTTCGGCGACGAGCTGGCGGCGCAATGCCGCCGCGGCCGCGAGGAGAACGACAATCTCCTCGTCACCGGCGATGATGTCGGCCGCGGTGACGTCGTCGGCAGGCAATGTGCGCCGCGTCCGATGTTCGACGGTCCAGTTGCCGGTTCGGGGCGCGGGCGTGGCGAGCACGACGCTTCCAGTCCACCACCGCCAGGTCTGCGCGACCGGTCCGGACTGGCCGTTCGTGTCGAATCCCTGCTGCGCGGGCACGACCACGGCTTGATCGTCGAGCACCCGCACGATCCGGCCCGGTTCGCTCACGGCGGAAACCGCGAAGCTGGTCACTCCCGCCGCCACGAGCGTGGTTGCGTTCGCCTCTCTCGGGAAAAGGACGCCGTAGCGGCCCAGGGCGGCGGAGAGAAATTCGTTGAGCGTGGAGTCGCTCCAGAGCGGAGTCACGCTTTCATCTTGCACGCGCTGGCGGACGGCGGTCCGCAAGTCGAGCCGGGTGGTCATGCGCTGTCTCCTGCGTTGATCGCGGCGAACCGGGTCATCTCGTCGAGGACTCGGGCCAATTCGCCATCAGGGTCGTTGCCGCCGAGCGCGGCTGCGGCAGTGCGCCGGCTCTGGATGCCGCTGGCGACCAACCGCGCCGCGTTTTGGACCGCGCTGTCGGTATCGCTCGGCAGCACGCTCGGCCAGATCGTGACCGACCGCCGCAAACCGCCCAGGTCTTGGCCGCCGAACCGTTCGAGCAAGTCGAGGAGCAGCTCGTTCCGCTCGCGGAAAACCATTTCCCACATCCGCCGCTTGCGGTGCACTCGCTGCACGAGGGGTTGAATCTCGACTTCAAGCGCGGCGCCCGAGAGGGCTCGCCCGGAATCTCCGAAGGCGGTGCGCGGGGTTTCACTCAGATCGTGCAGCGCGCGGTAGAGCAGATTCACATAATCGATGTGGAGCTGAATCCCGCCTCCGCCGAGGAGATCGAGCAAATACGCCTTCGCTCCTTCCGGCAATTCCCATTTCGCCCCCGGCGCGACCGCAATCCCGTCTGAGCCGTCAACGTTCTCCAAGACCGCGATCGGCGCCCCGGAGAGTTCCAGCACCCGGCCGAGGACCGACATCCTCGCATTCAATTCGCGGCAAATATCGAAGAGATCGACCAGATCCGACTCACCCCAGAAACAATGGGGCCGGGGATTGTTCGGCGCGACCACGTACGGGATCCAACCGTAAGGATTCGGCTCGTCGCGCACGCGCTGCCCCGCGACATCGACTGTCCAATGCGCGGTTGTCCACTCCTCGACCACCGGGTAGGCGCGGCCGGGCGCGAGCATCGTCCCCACCTCCGCGCCGAACGCGCGCGTCACCGCCTCGCTCGTCATGCGATAGAGCTGACTGATCCGTTCGACCTGGCGCGGCCGATCCGGCAGCCAATGCGCGGCCAGCGTCGCCGGGTTCACCCCGACCACGACCGGCCGCCCGGTCTCGACTTCCCACGTTACCTTCAGCGCCGCGTCGGCCAGCACCGACGCTTCGACGCAAAGCTCGATATCGAGCCGGGCGAGATCGTTGTCGGCGATAGCCGCCGCCAGCGCCTGCTCCGCCCGGCTCGCCGCCGCTTCATCCCTCTCTGGCCCTCCGGGCCACCTCCCCCCAGGGGAAGTCTCCCGCTCCGCTGGGATCGAAAAGGCCACCGGCGCCGGGAAGACGTAACTCGCGACCTTGCGCAACAGCGCCCGCGCGTAGTTGAACGTCAGCCGCGTTTCGCCTCGCTGTCGGCGGCCGAGCCATTGCTCGCCGTCGTAGAATGCAAGCGCCTCGGCATACCTCGCCAACCGCGCCCGATCCTCCGCTGTCCCGATCCCGTCCGGCCACTCGCCGGCGCCTCGCTGGTACATTGATCCTCCTTTCGGGCATATCGCCAACGGCCCGAGGCGATTGCCCCGGACCCGAAACTGGTGCGGGTCTCGGCGGTTGGAACGAGAGATTACGTGGCATTCTCCGCGTGCCCGGCCTCAATCACCCAGAGGGTGTCCGGGCTGAACCTCCGAAGTCCTCGGAAGAGGGCTGACCCTGGCTCGCCTCAGAAACGCTTGTGTCAATGCCTGCGGGCCGCGCAGGCTGAGCCGGTCTTTAGCCGGCTTCGTAGGTTTTGGGGAGACATAATCCCCGCCCACGCGGCGTATCCGCGTATGGACGTGCAGAGATTGATGGGGGCTTGAACTCCGCGCCCGCGGCCGCGCCGCATCTGGAGACGCAGTGCTGACAAGTAAAGTCCACCCAAGGATTATTCACCCCAACCAAAACCGCGCATAACCGATCTGTCCATGAGACAATCGACCTGGAGACCCCGCGCTCAATAGGACGATGCGTAGAAGGTCACGTTGCACATTCGCGTGCGAAGTAAGGTGAAGCGATGGCTGATGCGGTTGCTCTAGGAGCCGCGGGCGCGGCGCCGGCTCCAGACGAGAAACCTTCATACCGCGAGGTCTTGCGCGACCCGAACATCGCGATTTTGGCCACGTCGCGCGCCGCGGGCAAACTCGCCCTCGCGACCGTTTCCTACGGCTCGATGGTCTACCTGGCCCGCCAGGATGCTTCGCAATTCGCGATATCCCTCGTCTCTGCGGCGACGTATGTCGCCCCGCTCTTCTTCGGTCTCCAGGGCGGAACGCTTTCCGATTCGCTTTCGAAACGGATCGCGTTGGTCGCCGGCTTCGTCGCTCAGGCCGCTACCGTTTTCTTGATTCCGATCCTCTTCGGCACTGGTGTGTTCGATCTCGTGCTCATCATGTTTCTCTCGAGCGCGTTGATGCAGATCGTCACACCTTCGTTGAAATCGGCCGTGGCGATCGTGGCCTCTCCTGCTCAGCTTGCGACCACGTCCGCGTTTGTTGGCGTCGTCGGCTCGATTGCGTCCGCGTTCGGGTCCGCTTTCCTCGCACCAGTGCTGATCAAGATCGGCGGCATCAACGCGGTCCTCCTCGTCTCCGGCCTGTTTTACCTTCTGGGCGCGATTCGCTCATACCGTCTCCCGAACGAGGAGCAAGCGGGCTCGGTGTCGCAGGCGCTGAAGAAGGTCGATTGGCGACCGAACGCGCTCTCGATGCGTTCGACAGCGCAATACATTCTGGAGCACCGCGCGGTAGCGACGATGATCCTCACCGGCGCAATCGCCGTCGCACTGTTTGAAGCGACGAATACGCTGCTGCCGGTCTACGTGCGCGACGTGCTCGATGCTGACCCTGCCAACAGCATCTATATCTTTGCCCCGGCCGGGATCGGCTTCCTGATCGGCACGTTTGCGGCCCCTTCGTTAATGCACAAATATGGCGAGCGTCGCCTCGTCATCATCGCTCTCGTCTGCTCGTCAGTTAGTTTGATGCTGCTGGGATTCATCAATCAGGTCGATTCATTCTTCGCCATCTTCAGTCCGCTCCGATTGCTGAGCCTCTTCGGCATCGATCTGAGCGACGCAGTGCTCGCCGCCGGAGTGATCTCGATTCCGGCCAATTTCGGCTCATGCGCCGCCGCTGCCGCTGTCCAGACATTCATTAACCGGCGTGTACCGCTCGTTCAGCAGGGCGCGACATTCGGTCTCGAAGAGGTCCAAGAAAATGCGTTGACGCTCGCCGCGGTCCTCTCGCTCGGCGCGATCTCAAACTTCACCGGACCGAAAATCGTCTTCGTTATCGCCCCGCCGGTCGTCGTCGGGTTCGTCATTTGGCTCCTTCGCTACAGCTATCGCATCGGCGAATTGGAGGGGCCTACGCGTCGCCAGGCGATCGACTTGCTCACGGACGCCTCCGAAGACGCCGAAGTCCCGGACCCAACGATGGAGGGCGCACCCAGTCCAGGCGAAAAACCTGCGACGGGGTGATCGGCAGTGGAGATCCCTCACCCCCAAGCCCGGCTCCCTTGCGAGGAAGAGGGGAGCACGGCTTTCGTACCCTCGCCCAGGGCGCTGGTCGAAGGTGGCCCCTAAGGCCGGGTGGGTCCTGTTCCCAGCAACTTCCCAGCAATCACGAAGATACTCAACAGCAAGACCGGATATTTTCGATGGTATGGCCGTGCTAACGACCGGCTTCGGAGTCTTGTAACCGTGAAAATCCAAGAGAAGAGGAGGTCCCTTTTGACGATTCATTCGACACGAGCATGGAATCGAATGCTCCAATCTGCTGCCCTATTTGCAATCATCGCCCTTCTGGGCGTTTCGTTCATGAGCAACGTTTCCGCCGAGGATCCGACGCCCACGCCGGGGGTGATCGGCACCCCGGCCGCGACCAACGAGTGCGGCACCGCCGACGCGACCGTCACGCCCACGGTCACCCCCGCCGCGATCTTCCAGATCGCCAGCGATGAGTCGGAAGCGCGCTACAAGGCGGAAGAGGAGCTCGCGAACAAGGGCGCGAACGAAGCGGTCGGCAAGACGAATGCCTTCATCGGCCAGATTCTCTTCGACGACCAAGGATCGCCGCTGGCGTGCTCGCGATTCGATGTCGACTTGCGCACGTTGACGAGCGACGAATCCCGGCGTGACAACTTCCTCTACACCAACACGCTCGAGACGCAGACCTATCCCCTCGCGACGTTCATCCTGACGAGCGTCAATGGACTCGATAAGCCGCTGGCCGAGGGCGAAGAAACCGCGGTGCAGTTGATCGGCAACTTGACGGTTCACGGCGAGACGAAGCTTGTCGTCTGGGACGCCAACATCAAGATGGACGGCGATACCCTCACCGGCACTGCGTCGACCGCCTTCAAGATGGCCGATTTCAACATCACCCCGCCGAAGGTCGGCCCCGTCATGTCGATCGACGAAACGGTGAAGCTTGTAGTCGACATCACCGCCAAAAAGGCGTGATCCGCACGATCTGAGACGTGCTGACAACGACGCTGGCCAACGTGATCCGCGGTTCCGCAATGTGCCCGGAGTTGAAAACCCCGGGCACGCGCTGGAGGCGCGTCTTTCGTCCCCGCGCCTTGCGGATCAGAGAGAGGGTGGCGCATAGCGCCGGCTGAGCGTTACTTCCGAATGAGGGAAGCTTTCTCAGCTAATTCTCAGGATTCGCGAAGATACTATTCAGGATTGGCAGCTAGGTTGGTTGAAAGTGGAGATGGATGAGCGCTGCCAAGGTAGGAGTTCGAGGTTTATGAGCATAGTGCGTCGCCGTCGCTGGCTTACATTTTTCGGCATCATCGTGCTCGCGTTTCTCGTCGTGACCGGCGGTTTTGGTTTCTGGCTGGCCGACGAAGCCGGGCGCCTGCCCTGGCAAGAAGATCCAACGCGAGTTGCAATTGCGATTACGCCGTTTGCCGACATCCCAGGATTTTCCGCACCAACCGCGGTCCCAAACACGACCCCGACGCCAACGTCGTAACGGAGAGAAGTACACGTCGATGAACACGATCCACAAGTCCAATGCCGAACATGATGAAACGATCCTCGTCGTCGAAGATGAGGAGCCGATTCGCGAACTCGTTGCCACCGCCCTCCGCTTCACCGGATTTCAGGTGCGGACCGCGGCGTCCGGTTCCGAGGCGCTGGCCGAGGCGCGCAACGTTTCGTTTTCCCTGATCGTGCTCGACGTCAACCTGCCGGATCTTGACGGTTTCGCCGTTTGCCGCCAGATCCGCTCGTCCGGGAACCAGGTCCCGGTCGTGTTCCTCACCGCGCGCGACGATCCGGCCGATCTGCGTCAAGGTTTCACCGGCGGTGGCGATGATTACGTGACCAAGCCATTCAGTCTGGAAGAGCTGATGCTCAGGATCCAAGCCGTGCTGCGGCGCAACCGGCAAACGGCGCCGTCGCGGTTGACGGCCGGCGATGTCACCCTCGACGAAGATGCCTACCGAGTGTGGCGGGACGATGAGGAAATCACCCTCTCGCCGACCGAGTTTCGCCTGCTGCGCTACCTTATGCTCAATCGCAATCGCGTCGTCTCGAAGAGTCAGATTCTCGATCACGCCTGGGATTATCAGTTCGCGGGCGATCCGGCGGTGGTCGAAACCTACATCAGCTACCTCCGGCGCAAGCTCAACGACCGCGACGCGGAGTTGATCCGCACCGTCCGCGGTTTCGGCTATGCCATGCGCTCGTCGGACGCGCAATAGTGGGCTGTTGGATAGAACATCGTGAGCATTAAAACTCGGCTTACTGTCGCTGTCACGCTTGTCGTGATGGTCGTCCTGACCGTTCTGGGGGTGGTGCTTGTCCGCAGTACGCGCGCGACTTTGGTCGATCAGGTCGATTACCAAGTCGTGTCCAGCGCCTCCCGGGCAAAAGGCGGTCCGCCTCATGACTCGGGCGGTCCTGACAAGAATCAAGGCGGGCAGGGCGGGCAAGATGGGCAAGGCGGGTACGGCTCCGCGCCAACGTCAGCTTCGCAGGATTCAACGAGCGATTGGGTCGCGCGCCCAGTCGCCTACTTTGTCTACAGCTCGACCGGGAAGTTGCTGGAAGACCATCCTTGTGGCTACCCCGACGATCCCAACTCGCCGCCAAGACTGCCCACGATCCCAAGCTCGGATGTGGATGCGCTCGTCGACCATATCGTGACCACGCCCGCGGTCGATGGCTCGCTGCATTACCGGACGCTAGTCCAACGCAGTTCGTCGGGCGAGTACCTCGTCACCGCGGCCCCGCTCTCGGAAGCCGAATCCGCCGTTTCCCATCTCATGAAAACGCTCATTATCGCCGGCGCGGGAGCGCTGATCGTGGCGATCCTGGCGAGTTGGTGGCTCATCTGGCGCGATCTGCGCCCGGTCGATCAGATGGTCGACACCGCAGCCGCGATCGCCGCCGGCGATCTCAGCCGCCGCGTGCCCTCCGCCAATCCCCGCACTGAGCTGGGCCGTCTGGGCCGGGCCCTGAACGACATGCTCACCCAAATCGAAGAGGCCGTGCGCGCGAGAACGGCGAGCGAAGAGCGCCTGCGCCGCTTCATCGCCGACGCCGCCCACGAATTGCGCACACCGCTGACCTCCCTCCGGGGCTATGCCGAGCTCTATCGTCAGGGTGCGATTCCCGACCAAACCGGCGTCTCCAACGCCATGGGCCGGATCGAATCGGAAGGCGCGCGCATGGCCCGGCTCGTCGACGACATGTTGCTCCTCGCCCGCCTCGATCAGCAGCGCGGTCTGGAATCGAAACCGGTCGACGTAGTCGAGCTCGTGCGCGAGGCGGTCGCCGATTTTCAGACGGTCGATCCCGCCCGGCCATTGACCGTCGCGCTCGCCAAGCGCGCGGTCGTCAGCGGCGACCCCGTCCGCCTCCGCCAAGTCGTCGACAACCTCCTGACCAACGTCCGGATTCACACCCCGCCCGCGACGCCGGCCCATGTCACCGTCGCCAACGCGGCCGACCACGTTGAGATCGCGGTCGCCGACGAAGGCCCCGGGATTGACCCCTCCGACCGCGAGCGCATCTTCGAGCGCTTCTGGCGCGCCGACGCGGGCCGCAGCCGCAGCCGCGGCGGCACCGGTCTCGGGCTCGCCATCGTCGCCTCCCTGGTTCACGCCCACGGCGGCACCATCACCGTCGCCAGCGACCTCGGCCACGGCACGACATTCACCGTGCAGTTGCCGCTCGCCCAGGACGGCGCGAATTCGTGAGCATCGAGCAACATCCTGTCAATAAATAAGAGCGTCGAAAACCGCGGAAAATGGGGCATGATCCGTCTGCGTTCGCCAGGAGCGCCCTCACCCGGCCCTGCGGTGCCGCCCAGAGGGCACCCGGCTCCCTTGCGAGGGAGAAGGACAGGCAACGAGGTAGTTGCAAGAATCCGCGTCGGTTTGTGCGAACCAATATGAGATTCCCCCTTCTCCCGCGCGGGAGAAGGGGGCAGGGGTCGAGGGAACTCTTCTCTTACGCCGCCAACAGCTCGAAGTTCGGGCTGAGGTCGCTCATCCGCACGCGGGTGCCGTACGCGGTCAGCACCCACCATTCGCCGTTGCTCTTGTAGACGAATTCGCCGGTGAACGTCGTGCCCTTGGCGATCGGGGGGCCGATCTGGGCTTTGCTGCTGCTATCGCGATAACGTGGCGTTTCCTTCATCGCCGTCCACGCGCGGCGGAGGGCAAACGCGGTTGTGCTGCCGATCTTGCGGTCGATGCCCTTGTCCAGCTCGGCCTCATCGGTCAGCCAGGGGTAGATCAGCGGCTTCGCGTAGAGTGGTTGCGGTGCGCCCTCGCCCGGCTGGGCGATCTGGGGGCCAGCGTAGCTGGGCGGATAGGTGATCAGGAGCGGCCGCGCGAGCGCGACGCCGGTTTGATAGGCGTGCATGATCTCGACGACTCGTGCCCTTACTTGCACTTTGTGCGTTTTCACCCACGCGCCGGGGCAGTCGACGTGGTCGGTGCCGGTCTGGTAATGAAGGATGTTGTGCGCAAACTCTTCCCAGCCCTGGCCCGCTTCTTCGCTATGCACATAGGCGGTCAGGAAGGCCAAGCTCTCGATCTGCCGGCCGCTCAGCTCCCGATCGCGGTTCGGCATCCCGCCGTCGGCGAGCTCGATCGAGCGGAGGCGGGCGTTGATCGCCTCGCCGTACCCAAAAACGTTAAGAAAGAGCAAGGCGTCATCGAAGGGGGGCCGCACCTTGCCAACGGGACCGTTGGCATAGGGCGCGACCCCCTGGTCCGCTTCGATGAAGCGCATGATGACACCGTCATAGTGGCCGTCGGTCGGGCCGCCGATCTGAAAGTCGGTCAGCGCCCGATTGTGCGGATCGTCGAACCAGCCTGCCGTGCCGAGAAACGTGCCGACCTCGGTATGCCAGGCGGTGCCGGCAATTGGCCGTGCCATTTCCGTGCAATTAAGCCCGGCAATGGCGTTGATCCGCGCCTGGTAATGCTCCATGCACGGTGGTTGAGGGACGTGTCCGCGTTGTGTTGTCATGATCAACTCCTTTCAAGTTGTACGTCGTTCGACAAGGCCACGAATGTCATGAGCTTTTCAGCGTTTCCTCAAGCTTTTCCTCCAGTCATCGCGTTTGTCGGCAAAAGAGCGATCAGCGTGACGACCGTTGGGTCGACGCCGGGGTTGTGCAGGTTGGCGATGGCTCCACTCGGGAGCAGCGCGCCCGTGTCCGCCGCGAGCGTTCCCGCGTTGAGAAAGCCGGCATCTTCTTGATAGATCTGTGGCGGCGCGCCGCGTGAGAACAGGTCAAGCGAGCCGGAGTTGACGACGAGCAGGCATGGTCCTTTGAGGGCAAGACTGGCGAGAACGGCGCCTGGAGCCAGCGTCACTCGCGCCACCGTCAGATCCGCTTGGCCTTCTGGCATTGCTGTCTCGACATTGCCAGTGAGCGTCGTCATCGTGGCGCCGCCCAAACGTATCGACGCTCCAGTCTTCCACTGTGGCCACCCCGTGGTCGGTCCTGGGGCGCGTTGGGCGGTCAGCGTCGGTGAATCGTAATAATATGGAGGCTCGGCAGGTTCCGAAACCGTCACCACGAGCAGATTGACCATGTCCACCCCGGAGTTGCGCACCTCTGTCTGACTCTCCGGGGGCAGCGCGAGCAACTCGCCGGCATGGAGTCTTGTCTCGTGCGAGCTGGACGCGGCCGTGGGGGTCGCCTCGTCCTCCCCAAGGCTTGGGGTTGTCGTCACGGTGATATGATCAGTTTCCCCAAGGAGCCAGTGCAACTCGTTGTGTCCTCCAGCCAGCAGCCGCTCTCCGGGCGCGATGGTCAGGCGATCGAGGGTCACCTTGCGGTCGACCGGATGTCGGAAGGCGGCCGGCACGGACGTTTGCGATTCCAGCAGCGCCCTCCCAGTCGCGTCACTCCAGAACTCGAGCACGTGCCGATTGCTGATGCGAAAGGCGTCGACCGTGCTCCACAACGTCACATCACGCAGCGCGCTGCCGAGGAAAGCGCCTTCGGCAACGCCGGACACCCTGACATCGACCACCGCCCGATCGCCGGTAACAGAGATTTCGGCGACATCGAGCTCGAGGTAAGGATCAATCTCATGGAGACTGGATACGTAGTGGACGAGCCCAGATCGATCGGGCGCAATCGTCGCCAGCGGCCCGTGGGTGATGACGTGCTTGTCGATGGCCGCTTCCAGCGTGGACGTGTCTCCAGTCCGGATCGTCTCATTGACGGCGGCATAGAATGCGTGCACGACTTCCTCGGAGGCATCGGGTCGGGGGTCGACCACCGCGGGAGCGGCCAGCACCCAACCCGATGTGAACAGCGCAACGACCGTCGCCAGCGTAAGGAGTGTGACGATCAAGTGAAGCGCGCGGCGACGCGTAACGGCATGGACCCTTGCCGGAGCTGTGCCCGCAGAGCGCCAATCCGGCAGAGTGCAAAGATCGCAACCTTTCCATGTCGTACTCATGCCGCACCTCCCGACATCGCACTCGCGGGCACGATCGCGACGACGGTCAGCTCGACGGGTTGCTCGCCGAGATTGCGCCAGCTGGCGACGGCATTGGTGGAGAGGACGGCGCCACCTCCTGCCCGCACCGTACCCACGCTAATGTTGCTTCCGGCGCCGTCATAAACCCAGGCCGGCGCGCCGGCCGTGACCAGATCGAGCATCCCGTCGTCCACGACAAGTGCGAGCGGCCCCGCGACCTGGGTGCCCAGCTCTGCTCCCGGGGCGAGCGTGACACGCCCAACCGTGAGGACCGACCGTTCAGCCGGCAGCGTTGGCTGCACAGTGCCGATCAGTGAGACGAGGGTTGCCCCGCTCTCCGAGACGCGCGGACCGGACGTGCCCCATCCCGGCCAGCTCAATTCGGCCGCAGGCGAGACTTGGCCACCATGGCCTGCAGGATCGACGGTACCGGCGCCGAGGACATCGGGGGAGCCGGCCGCGAACACGAGCAAACTGGCTGAGGCGGGTCCGACGTTGCGAATCTCGACCCTGCTCCAGAGCGGCAGCGCGAAGAAATCGCCCGTCTCCGCCGTGGCGGGGTTCCGCAGCCCGCCTTCGCCAGCGTCAGGCTCTTCCGGCCCGACAGGCGCCGCAAACACCATTGAGTCTGAGCTGTCCCGTCGGACCGTGGTGACGACGACAGTGCTTGATTCAACAAATAACCAGCGCTTCTCTTGGACGCTCGCGGCTGCGAACGATCCACCAGGCGGTAGCGTCAAGCGGTCGAGCGTCAGCGTTTCGTCACCACCTGGGAGGACGGAAAACGGCGCCTGTGCCAGCGGCTCGAGGATCTCTTGCCCTGTTCCTCCGGTCCAATACTCGCTGACGCGGCTATTGGTAACGCGGAGCGCATCGACTGCGCCCCACGGCGCTTCGCCCTTGAGCGGGCTGCCCAGGAAGGCGCGCTCCTCATCGCCTCGGACAATGAGATTGACGAGCGCCCGATCGCCGCTGACCACCACCTCGGTCACGGTGAGCTGAAGGTGGGGGGCTGTGGCGTGCAGGCTCGCCAAGTACCGGCTCAACCCGGTTTCGTCTCGGCCGAGCGCGGCGAGCGGGCCGTGGACGACGACGTCCGGGGCGACGATCGCCGAGAGCTCGTCCGGATTCCCCGAGCGAATGGTGCGATTAGCCGCGTCGTAGAAGGCGTGCACGGTGTCTTTGGTGGCGGAGCCGGAATCAGCTTCGGCGTTGTTCGACCGTTTCCAGCCGGCGCCCAAAAGCGACGCGATGACCGTGACGACGACGAGCGTGGTCAGCAGGTGGGATGCGGTGCGACGTAGCATGACGTGGCGCTCCTGAGGACGTCTCCTATGACGCCCTCGCTGCCCGCTTGGGCAGCGGGTAGGGGAGGCTGGCAGGCGCGAAAGCGCCTGCCAGCCAAGGACATTGGCGGACCTAGCAGTTGTAGGCGGGGTCCATCCGCGGTTGGTCGCACGGCGCAGCCGACGCGGGCAGCGCCGAGTTCTCGGTGTGCACGTTGTCCGACTGGCCGGACGCTGGAGTCATGTCGGCCGCATTGACTGCCGCATCCTGCGGAATCCATTCGGTCGTGCCGCTTGACGGAAGGCCATAGGGCGGTCGGCTCATGTCGTCGGGATTCACCCAGCGGCCGAGCATGACGCAGAAGCCCGATGCCAAATCCGACTTGGCGACGGTCTGGATCACGTTGACTGGATTGGCGAGGAGGTCCATGTCCTGCCGGTCGATCTTGGCGGTCCAGTCACCTGGTGTCGGCAGCTGGATCCGCAGCTCGAGATTGGAGACCGTCACCCGGCCGATGTGGTAGTCGGTCGTGCGGGTGAACTTGCCGTCGTAGGGCAGCGATTGACCGTTCTCGGCGTTGGTGAGGGCGCCGGTAAAGCTGGCATCCAACTGCTCGACGACGTAATCACCGGAATGGTTCTCGATGACGTGATACGCCAACTTGCTGGTGTAGCTCGACGTGATGTTGAAGCCCCTGCAGGCTTGGACGAATTCGTCTTCACCACTCGCCGCTTCGGTCCAAGAGGTCGAGTCCTTCGCCGCGGTCTTGTGGTGGATCCCGCCGACGGCGATGAGCGCGAACATGAATCCAACGAGCAGGAGACGTGGAAGCGTGTACGAGTGCATGGAAATCTCCTTCGGGCGGACATCAACGTGCCCGCATAGTGACGTCGTTTGGTCTGAGCCCGGCGGGCACACGCCCGCCGGACGGGATTGAGCCAGCCCTAGCAAGGCTGACCCGGCGGCGAGGTGTCGCAGGGATCGAGTTCGGACCAATTCGTCATGGTGTCAGCGGCCGCCGGTTCCACCTCGGCACTTTGGAGCGCCTGGCTGGGGTCGCTGATCATGTCGTCTTCCAGCGGATAGTTCGCCGGCAGAATGACCGGCTGCGGCAGCGCCGAGTTCTCGGTGTGGATCGTCATCCCCAAGCCTGGGGCCGGGACCACATCCTCCGCGGGACCGCCGAGCAGATCGCAGAGATCCGTGTGCAGTGCGAACGGCACGAAGGCCTGGACGACCGCCGGCGGGTTGTCCGCCAAGTCGAAACCGACCTTGTCGAGCGAAACGGAGAACTGGTCGGGCGTGCCAACTTCGAACCGCAGTATGAGATCGGTAATCGAGACTGCGCCTCGCTTGAAGTCGATCGCTTGCGAGAAGCGGCCGTCGTATTCGTATGACTTGCCGCTTGTCGCGTTGCCAATCGACCCGGTGAAGCTCACCTGTTGCCGCTCGAAGACCGGATCCACGTTCGGGATGTTGTAGCGAACGTAATCGCGCGTGATGGTGTAGTTCGTGGTGATGTCAGAGCCGCCGCAGGACTGCACGGGCACGTCTTCTTGGCTCTGCGTGGTCGTCCACTCTTGCACCGCTACTTGCGAGGCTGCGGTCTTGACGTGAAGCGCCCCCGCCGCGATGAACGCGAACATCAAACTGACGAGCAGGAGACGAGGAATGGATCGTGAGTGCACGAAAATCTCCTTAGCGCGGAAAACTTCGTCCGCAACCGAGTTCAGTGAACGAGACACTGGATCGGGTCCCGCCCGGCAGGCGCGAGTGCCTGCCGGGCGAGGAGAGAGCTACGAGCTAGCAGCCGTATGGCAGACCCATGGACGGCCGGACCGCACAAGTTTGAAAATCGTCGACACCGGCCGGTAGATTAGATGGCGCCACACCCCAGTCGAGCGTCGACGCGGGTCCGCCGACCAGGCCGCACAGATCGGTCTGCAGCACGGTCGTCACGAGCACTTGGATCGCGTCAACCGGGTTGTCGGTCAGATCAAAGTCCGCGCGGGCGAGTGAAACGGTGACCGCTTTCGGCGTACCGGTTCCGAAATGCAGCAGCAGATCGGTGACCCAAGCCTTACGTTGAAATTGGTCAGTCGTACGCGTGTAGAACCCGTCGTACCCGTAGGACGAATCGTCGAGACCGTTTCCAATCGCGCCCGTGAACGAGACGCGCTGGCTCTCGAGGGCTTCACGGCCGGGGTACTCTTCGATGACTTGATACGAGCTCTTGACCAGGTAGCTGGTGGTGAGGTCGAGACCGGGGCAAGTCGCCGCCAGCGTGTCCTCTTGACTTGTCGTGTCGGTCCATTCGTGCACGCCTTCCGCCCCAGCCTCGAAATGGCTGAAGCCGGCGGCGATGAACGCGAACAAGAAACCGACGAGGAGGAGACGAGGATAGGTGTGCGAGTGCATTGAAGTCCCCTTTGCGCGGACACTCTGTCCGCAATCGAGTCCAAAGATCGAGAGACTAGGTCGAGCCCTGCCCGGCAGACGCATGCGTCTGCCGGACAACGACAGGCGATGACCTAGCAGTTGTAGGCCGGGTCCATGCGCGGTTGATCGCAGGGCGCAGCCGACTGGCTGGGATCGAGGTTCTGAAGCGGCTCGTTCGTGTCGATGTTCTGCGGTGCCGCGCCCTTGATGGTCGCGGACGCTCCGAACATGCTGCAGAGATCCACGTGCAACACGTTCGGCACGATCGCCTGAACGACAGCCAGAGGGTTGTCTACAAGTTCGATCCCGGCCTGTTCAAACGGAACGGTGAACTGGCCAGGCTCGCCGCTTGCCCACGATACGGAGAGCCGGTCGGGTGAGGTGCCTGCGAACGAAACCGAGAATTGGCCGGGCGTGCCCACTTCGAATCGCAGCAGGAGATCGGAGAACGTCGTCTTGCCTTGGTCGAAGTTCGCCAGGCGCGTGTAGTGACCGTCGTAGGCGTAGGACTTCCCGGTTTTGGCATTGCCAATCGCGCCCGCGAAGCTGACTTCTCGACGCTCGACGACCGTATGGCCGGTGTGATACTCGACAATGTGATACGCGCGATCGGCGGTGTAGCTCGTCGTGATCGCAAAGCCCTTGCAGGCCTGGACGAGGACGTTCTCCTCGCTGATCGTGTTCGATGAATCAGCCGAAGACGCCGCCGCGTCCTTGTGGTGGATCGAGCCTGCGGCGATGAGCGCGAACATGAAACCGACGAGTAGGAGCCGTGGAATCGGGTGTGAGCGCATGAAGGTCTCCTCATGGTGGACGCTCGCGCGTCCGTATTCCATCTCAGTGACGAGGGTTCCCGCCCAGCAGGCGCAAGAGCGCCTGCTGGGTCAGGACCTAGCGGCGACTCAGTCCTAGCAAGGCTGACCCGGCGGCGAGGTGTCGCAGGGATCGAGTTCGGACCAATTCGTCATGGTGTCAGCGGCCGCCGGTTCCACCTCGGCACTTTGGAGCGGCTGGCTGGGGTCGCTGATCATGTCGTCTTCCAGCGGGTAATTCGCTGGCAGAATGACTGGCTGCGGCAGCGTCGAGTTCTCGGTGTGGACGTTAGCGGTGGTCGGTGGCATCGGCGCGTAGTCAGCGACGATGGAGCCCGCGAACAGACCGCAGAGATCCCGCTGCAAGACGTTGGGAACGATGGCCTGGACGACCGCTGGCGGGCTGTCCACCAGTTTGAAGTCGACTTTCGCCAGCGAAACGGAGAACTGTCCGGGCGTGCCCGCTCCGAACCGCAGTTGCAGGTTCGAGATCGAATTCGTGCCCTTGTCGAGGTCGGCAACGGTCGTGTAGTGACCGTCGTAGGCGTAGGACAGTCCCGTCTTGGAGTTGGCCATAGCGCCGGTGAAGTCGACCTGCTGGCGCTCAATGACCACTTCGTGCGCGTACTCTTCGATGAGGTTGTGCACGCGGTTGACGGTGTAGCTGGTTGTGATGCCGAAGCCGTCACAACTATGGACCAGCTGAGCCTCGGGGCTCGACGTATCGGTCCACGTAGTCCGCTCAGCCGCGCCGGCCGGCTTAAGCAGCACGACCGCCATCAGGGCGAATGTCAGTCCGGCAAACAGAAGACGCAGAATCGAGTGTGAATGCATTGAAGTCTCCTCATGGTGGACGTCGCAGCGTCCACTCCCCATTCCAGTGATCGGATCGTGCAGCCGGCGGCAAAGAACGCTGGGCTTGGATGGTGGAACCGCCGGCTGCTGCCACGGGTTGGGACATCGTTGTCCCGCTGTTGGATGCCGGGGGACGTCGTTGGCCCCCGGCACCAGGACCGTCGTGAACGGAGCGTCGAGATCAGAGCAGATGCGCAACTGCAGACCTCATCGCCCCGACGAGCGCCCAACGCGGTCGGGTGACCCGCTGCGGTGGCCGCGCCTTCTGAGAGCTCAAGCGCGCTTCCTTGGCGAGGGAATTCCGTTCTGCCTCGGCTAGCAACTCGCGCTGGCGCTCCCGTGCGAGGTCGAAAAGAAGATGAGGATGAACCGAGTACATTGCGTTACCCTCCTGTAGCGCTTCATTGCGCTTGGCGATCGCGCTCATCCGACTGCGCGCCCCACCGTTTGCGGCCTTTGGGAACCGGTGCGTCCCCGTTTCGTTGTGCCGCTGAGCACCGTCTTTGGCACGTCTCCAGTCTCTGATCTGGGGTCGCCAACAACCACGCGCAACGCGAACGCGTCACAAACGCGTTACCCACGCAGTGCGAAAGTTCCGGTTGCGGACGAGCGAGGCGGGGAGTAGGATCACGGGGCCGGTGAGCGACATAATCACCGGATGGGTTCGGGGAGAGGACACATGGCGACGGCGGCCAATCGACCACCGGAGGCTTCGCCGTTCGGCGCGAAATTACGTGACCTGCGGATTGCGGCCGGGCTGACGCAGGAAGAGTTAGCCGAGCGCACGGGCCTCAGCGTGCGCGGCATCAGCGACCTCGAGCGCGGTGCCCGCAGTCACCCCCATTTCGAAACGGTTCGCCTCGTCGCCGACGCGCTCGACTTGGAACCCAGCAAACGGGCCGAACTTGTCGCCGCCGCGCGCCCTTCGACCGGGACCACAAGCGCCGCCGTCGCGCCGCCGCCGCTCACCGTTATCAGCAGCCTGCCGATTCCGGCGACCCGGCTGATCGGCCGCGAGCAAGAGATCGAAGAAGCCGTTCATCTGCTCGATCACGGCGAGTTGCGGTTGCTGACGCTCACCGGCCAAGGTGGTGTCGGCAAGACCCGGCTGGCG
>JBJMMD010000008.1:0-119808 GCA_045804965.1 Thermomicrobiales bacterium
TGGGGAACCGGCGCTGGAACTGGCGAGAGGGAGATCGGGGGAGCGGCATCCAGCTCCGGCCGGGCCGCGGCGATGAGGTTGGCCCGCCCCGTGTCGTCCAGCCCGAGGGCGTCAGCGAGCAGCCGCACCGTGGCGAGGCGGGGAGCCTGGCGGTGTCCCTGCTCCAGGTTGCCGACGCCGCGCACGCTGAGACTCGCGCGCTCGGCCAACTCCTCCTGGCTGAGCCCTGCGGCGATGCGCCGGCGACGCAGCGCGGTGCCGAAGGAGTCGGTCGCCATGCTACCCATGCCCTACTCCAGACGACACCCAGACGAGCCCCGCAGTTTCGCGCGAAAGCGGCATCGTAGCACGGTCGTTGCGCCGTCGCGAGGCAAAGTGCTGACGATGTGCTGATGATGTGCCAGCGTTGGGTCTGGAGTGCGGCGGCGAGGGTTCGTAGCCTATGACAACCGAACGGTCGCACCACCGCAGGCTGGAGACAGGTCCAGTCGCCCCTTAGACGGGCGAGACCGTCCGGTATTGCGATCAGCCGATGGCGCCGCGTCGCCACCGAGTTAACCGAAGGAGTCAAGCTTCATGCTAGGCGTCAACGAGAGCATCTTCATGCTGGCCGAGCTGCGTCGTCGGCAACTGCCAGCCGACAATACGGGGACCCCAATGGAGGAGCCTCTGTTGACCACGCCGAGACAGCGGTGGGCGTGGCTGCGCCGAGTGGGCGAGAGCAAAGCGCGGCGCAACCTCGACCCAACGGCGGAGACGGGCGAAGCAGTCCGCGGCGCGCTCGCAAGCAGCAAACCCGGACTTCGCGGTTAACACGGCGTCAGAGTCGGCACTGCATGTGCCGCCCGGCACAGGCTTACCTGAGCCGCGTGCCGTGGTCCTGGTTCGCAAGTTACGTGGGCCGAAGCGGTTCATCCCGTCGCCGGTCAGTTCGTACTCCGCCGGATGTGCGATCACCCTCAACGGCAGACGATGGTGGCCTCGATCGGTAGCGACAGCGGGTCGTCGGGATCGAGGAAGCCGCCACCAACGCGTAGGAGAGCGTTACCATGTACCCAGAGTGGCAGATCGGCACTATTGCTGACCGCATTTGCGGCGAACAGGCCTACGGTCCTGAGCGCCCCGCTCACCCAGCGAGGACGGACCACGGTCGGGCCCTACGGTGGGTCGTGGACGCGGCGCGGATCACCATTGGCACGGCGCTCGTCTGCCTCAGGGAGTGGCTGCGCCGCCCTCGATCGGAAGAGACGGGCGACCTGGCCGAGCCCTTGCTTGGATCCTGATCAGGCGGTCACGGATGGCGGGGTGGATCCCCTTGCCGGCGGATTCCAGGGGATCTAGCCGTGGTGGGCTCTCCCGGAAAACGAAACCTACGGGAGTTTGCTCGCGCCGCACCGTCGCCGCGCCGGACGATACGTGCGACAGATTGAAACACCCTGGTTGCTACACGCACGGGTGTCCCTGTGGATACGCCGGAGATCCAGTGCGCGAATGCAAATGCTCGGGGCAGACAATCAGTCGATACCAAAAGCGTATCAGCGGTCCCTTGCTAGACCAGATCGACATTCATGTCGAGGTGCCGCACATTGACTACTAAGAGTTCGCCATCCGCTCGCCCATTGACACGGCGCTGGCGGTTTTCATTTCCATTGGCAGATTGCTTGTTCGACTGACGGTCCGGACGATACTGTCAATCAATCAGCTGCAAAGTCCTTAATAGTGCCGTGTTCCAATTCGGCCGGCAGCGTGAACCGTATCCAGGTGTTCTGTCCCAGACATGAGGATGTTATGACGCCAATAAACCAGATTTGCTTGGTTCAAACTTCTGCTTGAGAAACCACTACTTCATGCGCAATCGTTAACTGCGGGGACACCGTTGCGTGTAGCAACGAGGGTGCATCACTGAGTCGCCCATCAGCCATCCCGGCAGCGCTCCAGAGTCAGCTGTTGCCCGTGGCTGGGGTTCGCCTGGCATTCATGCGGACGCCACGAGGTGCCCGGTCCCCGCGCGGTTTGCCTTGGTGCGGACGGCACCGGTGAGGGTCACAGCGTACCGCACCGCTGCCGAGCGATCCGCTCTCGTGCGATATGATGGTGCCCCGCGCTCAACTGGCGCGTGGTTCCGGAGTTGGCCAGCGCTCGACAGGAGGTCAGCCACGAAGCATTGGATGCTTGCGCTCGCGCTCGCCAGCCGGCTCACCGCGGTCGGCGCGCCAACCGTTGCCGCCAGCGATCAGGCGAGCTGCACCGGGCTCAGCGCCGCCGGGGCATTCCCGGACGCTGTCTTCACCATCAAAGCGAAAGCGCCGATGGTGTTCGGGATGAGCTTCGGCGAGTTCGCGAGCTCGTTCTCATAGCTGCATGAAGGGTCACCGGCTGCCTGTCAAGACGCCTTCGGTGGCGGCACGTAGGCAGTCCCTCAGCGCCCCGCGGGGTTCGCGCCACCCGGTGCTGGGCCCACGGCGCAGGTTGGCGCCATCGTGACAATCCCGCCGAATCAGCACCCGTGGGTCAGCGGATGACTCCGCAACGGCAATCGTCCCGATGCATCACCCTGCGAAGCTCATCGGCCGTCGGACTCGGCGACCGATCCCCGCTTGCACGCCGCAGATCACGGGAGTACAGTGGCCCTGAGCTGGCTGCACTGTGATGTCGTACGCCAGTTCTCATCTTCATCCGTCCCGTTAACCCGCCGTCGATGCGGGCAGTCGCCGTTCATCACCGTCCCGGATCCATGAGGTAAGGAAAGGAGGTCGACGTGGGACGTATCATTGTCGCCAATCGCCACGGACATCAGGTCGTGGAGTGGAGCACCACCGACACGGAAGAGGCACGCGCCGCGATTGCGGAAGCCGAACGGATCCTGTCCGAGGCTCGCGCCGCTGGGTGTGCGATCTCGAAGAAGGTCGATGGCGTTCACGTCCTCGACCGTGGCGAGTTCGATCCCGAAGTCGAGGAATACCAGATTATCGCCCCGATCGCCGGTGGTTGATCCGACGCTGAGACCGCTTGAGCGATAGGACCACGCTACGTCGCGGCCCTGCCGACCCCCCTTCAGCGAGGCGCCGGGAGTGGAGTCCCGCGCTGCGTGTCGATTCTGCCTTGCAGGCGATGAATGAGTCCGGCGTAGGATTTAGTGACGATGTGGGTCGTTGAGGCAATTCGACGTCTATTTGACTGGATGCGCGACGGGTTCGACGAGCCGTTCGCCGAAGCCGGCGTCTTCGGCGGCTTGCCGGATGCGCACAGCGACGCGTTGGAATGCCCTTGGCACCACCGCTGGGATCACCTGCCGAAGCGCAGCGCGGGCTTTGGATTCTCGGTTCGCGATTACGCAGCAGCCAGGACAAAGGCCGAGGAGATCGCTCGTCTCACCGTCGGCGATGGCGTGTGGAAGCAGATCGCGCGCGGCGGCTACGTCGATCTGCCGTCCCATCGCTATCCCGGCATCACCTACCGCCTGCGGATCGGACGCCGGATTGAGGTCCGCTGCGCACCCGGCGTGCGCCCGCCGTGGCGGCATCCGTTTCTCTGCATCAATCCAACCTATCCCTTACCGGAGGCCGAGTTCTTTGCCCATCTGTTTCTCTATATCCGGGATAACGAGGACGAGGTGATCCGGGTGGCGGCACCGCAACCGTGGGATCAGGAACTCGGCCGCACGTTCTAAGGGGAACGCGGCCATTTGTCGCGAGTGGTGGGCTGTCCTCTACCGGTCGGCGACCGTCTTGCCCGCTTCATTCGCCTTTTCGTCGACAAGGAACTCGTCACCGGTCAGGCTGCCGAGGATGCGCAGTACTCAGCGCTACTCGGTTGCCAGATGAAACCGGATACTGCCGCCTGCGCCGCAGAGCGGCAAAGCACGCCTAGAGCGTGGAGATACCCGTAACAGTCTGGACCCTTGTCGACACCGGTGGCACCGGGGAACGACTACTCGCGACCACACCCAATCGGTGGCATAGTGCCTGCAGCCGCCTGATCGCCATGAGGCGTCGTTGCGCCATGGAGGTCAGAGATGTACGTCGCGCGCTTTTCCTACAATATCAAGCCGATAGATCAGGAGCAAGCGCCCGCCCTGCTCAACCGCGAGGTGATCGGAGCGCGGAAACAAGGGATCGAGGCGCGTTTTCTGGTGCCCCTGCCGTCCACGCCGTGCATCAGACCGCCTGGTCGGGGCTTGCTCTGATCGGTGCCTGGCCATCCGGATCGAATCATGTTAGCGATACAGGGAAACGAGAAGGATCCGCTCAACGGCGACCAGCTCACCGTCAGTCGCCGACCTGAGGAGGGAATGCCATGCCGGTTGCAATCACCGTCGGCTCGTCCGTCCTGACGATCAACCATGGCAACACCTTCATGGTAACCGACTTGAACGGAGAAATCGCCGCTGACAGCGAGCACGGCGTCTTCGCTGAGGACACCCGGTACGTCAGCGGCTACGCTCTCACCGCCAACGGCGAGCGGTGGATCCGCCTCACTTCGAGCACGACCGCATACTACGCCGCCCGCATCTACCTCACCAACTCAGCCTTCATGACCGAGGACGGCCAGATCCCGGAAGGGGCGCTCGCCCTCGTCGTCAGTCGAACGATTTCTGACGGCATCCACGAGGACCTTGACCTGACCAACCACGGCCCGGAACCGGTCCGGTTCAATCTGGAACTCGCCCTCGGTGCCGACTTCGCCGACCTCTTTGAGGTCAAGGCGCACAAGTTCGTGCGCCGTGGCCGTATCCTGACCCACTGGGATGAGGCCGACCGCGCACTGCACACGACCTACCGCAACAACGACTTCCACCGCCGCGTCGTCTATCGCGTCCTCAACCGGGATGGCATGCCGCCCCACTACGCCAACGGCCGGATTACGTTTGAGATCACGCTCGCCCCCGGCGCAACCTGGCACGCGTGTGGCCTCTTCGTCCTCGTCCATGGCGAGCACGAGCGCCATCCCCGGCGCGGCTGCTATGAGGACCACGAGGACCCCGAATATGATGCCTTGCAGCGGCAGTGGCAGGCCGAGGCGACACAGGTATTAACCTCCAACGAAGACTTCTACCGGCTGTATCGGCAGTCGGTCGAGGACATGGGGGCGCTGCGCCTGCATGACGGACGCAGCGACGAGGGCGATTGGCTGCCGGCTGCCGGCGTCCCATGGTTTGTCACAGTGTTTGGCCGCGACAGCCTGATCGTTAGCCTCCAATGCATGTGCGTTGACCCGCGGTTCGCCCTTGGCGCTCTGCGCCGCCTTGGCGCGCTACAGGCGACGGAGATGGACGATTGGCGGGACGCCGAGCCGGGCAAGATCCCTCACGAGTGCCGTTATGGGGAACTGGCACACTTCAAGCGCGTGCCGCACACCCCCTACTACGGCACGGCAGATGCCACTCCGCTCTACCTGATCACCCTCCACGAGGCGTGGCGCTGGCTGGGCGACACGGCTCTCTTGCGCCGTTATCGGGACGTCGCCCTCGGCTGCCTGTCCTGGATTGACCAGTACGGCGATCTCGACGGGGATGGCCTCCAGGAGTACGCCACGCGCTCCAGCCAAGGCTACGAGAACGTCGGCTGGAAGGACGCGGGGGACGCCGTCGTCTATCCCGACGGCAGCCAGGTCAGGCAGCCCAAGGCGCTTTGCGAGCTGCAGGGGTACGTTTTCGACGCCAAGTTACGCATGGCCGAGGCCTTCGACGCCCTGGGCGAACCGGATCGGGCACAATCACTCCGCGACCAAGCCGCCGACCTGCGAACCCGCTTCGAGGCGCGGTTTTGGTGCGAGGGAGAGGGCACCTATGCGTTCGCGCTCGACCCCGACAAGCGCCCAGTTTGCACTGTCGCCTCGAACGCTGGCCACTGCCTATGGAGCGGCATCGCTCGCCCGGACCGCGCTGCCCGGGTCGCCGCGCGGCTGCTGCAGCCTGACATGTGGAGCGGCTGGGGGATTCGCACCTTGTCGGCGGCGAATCCGGCCTATAACCCTTTCTCCTATCAGCGCGGGTCGGTCTGGCCGCACGACAACGGGCTGATCGCCCTTGGCTTCAAACGCTACGGGCTCACCGCCGAGGCCGCGCACGTCGCCCGGGACGTCTCGGAAGCTGCCAGCTTCTTCGTGAGCTACCGACTCCCCGAGCTCTTCGCCGGCATTCCGCGCCAACCCAACACATTCCCGGTTCTCTACCCCGGCGCGAATGTTCCCCAGGCCTGGGCCGCCGGCACAGTTTTCAACTTGCTCCAGGCGATCTTGGGCCTCCAGGCCGATGCGCCGCGTGGCCGCCTTTACGTCGACCCCGACCTCCCACCGTGGCTTCCTGACGTCGCACTCCGCGGGTTGCGGGTGGGACCGGCCATGGTCGACCTGCGCTGCTGGCGCGAAGAGGATCTTACCCGCTGGGATGCCACCATCCGCGGCGGCGATCTGGCCGTCGAGCAACGGCCATGGGGCCCCTGGTCGAGCGACGCTTAGAACCCATTGAGACCAAGTGGCGGCCGGCTCGTCGCCGGCGGTGGCCTGCCAAAGGGTGCCCACGTCAGAAGCGCCACACCGTCGCGAGGATTCCACGACCAGCACCATCGCCCGACCAGCTGTGCGGTCCGCTGGCGGGAGCTCGAAACACCCGCTCTTGCTCACCCTCCGGGCTCCCTTCTCGTTGCAGGTCGCCCGTTATCCGCGCCCGGGGCCAGCAGCGCCGACGCGGCGGGTCGCGGGGTTGTCAGCGGCGCGCCGGACCAGTCCCATCTAGGCAAGACCTGGCTGTCAAATGGAACAGTTCGTGCTGTGAGGGTCCTGCCACCCACGGGCGCAGGCTCGTAGCTCGGGCTCTTAATGAGCGGCGAGGACGCCGCGGTTCACGGGGCACCGACTGCCCGGGCCTGGGGCCAGCGGCCGGGCCGATAGTGCAGGCAGGATGGGAGTGGCGATGGCAACATCTGCCTTCATGAGGATCGGCAACGCGCTTGTCGCCGGCGTGCTGTGCTCACCGCTGCACGTGTTGTTCGACCGGCGCACCGCATTGCTGCCCCTCACCGGGGGCCGGACCGGGCGCCGCTTCCGCGTCCCGGTCGCGTACAGCCGCGACGGCGCAGGAGGTAGGGCACGGTTCCGCAGCCATCCAGCGCTGCCGTTCACGGTGCTGCCGCCGACGCCAGGGCCGGCGTTGGTCACCCAAACACCACCACAGCGTGCCCCTCGACGCGGGGTATGGAGACCCACATCACGCCATCCCGCGTCTCATGCGCGAGTTCCTCTCCACTTGGCGCAAGAGCAACTTTGGAGACAGCTTGGTTGAGGCGGACGCCGGCGCGGATGGCAGTCAGGGGCAGCTCATCCTCGACGATGTCGATGACCTCGCCGCGGCGCTGGGGCACGGCGTGGATCAGATGCAGGATTGTGCGGCCATCGAGCTTTGATTGACGGAGGAGCGTCACTTCGGCGGTAGTAGGGAGGCTCGGCGTTTCCACCATCCGGTCAGGAGCCAAACGGTCGAGCAGGACACCGACGAGCTTGCGGTAGGCTGGAACGGCGTGCTGGTGATACGCGCCGAAGAGGGGAGAGTGGCAGTAGATAACCTTGTCCAACTGCGTCACCGCGGGATGGTCGGTCACGTTGTCGAACGGGGCCTGGCGGTGACCATAGAAGTGCTCCGGCGACCGGGTGAAGGCCGGCACGCCCATCCAGGCGAGCGGTTCCGCACCATTGAGGCGAACAGTGCTGCCGCGGTCGTAGAGGACCTGATGATAGTCCGTGAAGGGCGAGCCGAGTGTGCTTTCGGCAACGAGATAGTCGGGCGTGTGCGGCGCCTTGCCGGCGTACTCGATGCCCAAAAGATCGGCGATCTCGGGCGCGAAGCGATCACCATCGGGCGTTAACCCCGAGCGGTGAGTTAAAAGCAACGCGCCGCCACCTTCGAGATATCCCTGCACCTTCGCAGCGAATACCTGATTGAATGGGATAGTGTCGGGGGCGATGATCGCCTTATAGGGTGTGAGGTCGGCGGCGAAATCGAGGAACTGGAACGGGTGATGCAGTTCAAGCATCATCCGCAGCGCGCCCTCGTCGATCTCCCGGCCGGTCATTGCTCCGCGTGGTCCGGTTTCGGCGAGGATAATGCCGATTTCCGCGACCGGTGCGGCCCCGATGCACCATGGCTCGAGCGACTCCACGCGGCCATAAGCTGATCCGATGCGCTCATAAATCGCTTTGTCGAGCGTGCCACGCGGGTGAAGATGGTCGCCGATGCCGCAGGCAGCGCCAGCGGCGAGCGCACGGGCGCATTCGTAGTCGAGCGCTGCTGCCGGTTTGATGCTACCGAAATCGCCCCAGGCGGTGTGGAAAATACCGGTTTGGCCGAGCAACGGCAGCCCGAGATTCTGAAAATACCCAGCAAAGAGCGGGAAGTGGTTATAGCCCCACCCGCCGGTGGCGAGCGATTCGATCTCGATGTGGGAGTAAGAGGACAGTTCGGGCCGGGAGCCGGCATCCGGCTCCTGGTCGGGACGCAGGCGGCTGTTGAAGAAGACGGTTGCCTCAGGATTCCGGGAACGGACCACCTCGGACGCCTTCCGCAGAAACTCTCGCTCGATCCCGGTTGCCCATTCGCGTGTTTCGTGGAGGTTCTCAGGGTCGATCCCTTCCTCGTGCATCCGCTTCTTGCGCCAAATTGAGCCGTTGGCGTCGGTTTGCTGAAGGATGATGTCGAAGAAGATCCCGTCGACCGGGTCGTAGCGGTCGAGCACCTCTTCGGTCAGCGCATAGACGTAATCGACGTATGGGCTCGCGAGATCAAGGAAGCGCCAGCTCGAGAGGTCGTGCGGGCGGACGTGGCAAATACGGTCTTCGTTGTCGATCTGCAACCATTCGGGGTGCTGGTCGGCGGCGAGTTCGTCCCAGCCGACGGTGATGTAGATCGGAGCGCGCACGCCGATGCTATGCAGCGCCTCGATCTGCGCGCCGAGAAGGTCGAAGTCGAGACCGGGATGCATCGTCCCGACGTTGGTCGGGTGGTAACTGTACCCGTGGTGACAACGGGAGAAAACGGTCATCGCGTCGATGTGCGCGGCCTTCACCGTTGCGGCGAACTGTGTCTTGTCGAAGTCCTTGCCGACATCCCTGATTTCACCATTGGTGTGGAAATCGAGATGGACCCACCGTTGCGGAAACCCAAAACCCGCCGACATACGTTCGCTACCCCTTCCCTCAATTGCACGCCGTCATACCGAGTCCCACCCCACCGTGATCCTAAGTACATGACCACAGTGGACGTGTCGGAACGTAGGGGCGCAGGGCTTGCGCCCGGGAGCGCGGGCCGACCTGTTGGCCTTGGCGCGTCGCCGTGTTCACCAGGCGGGCGCAAGCCTCGCGCCCCTGCGACATCGCGGGCCGTCTAACGCCCACCCATACCACTTAAGGTCACACCTCTCACGAATGCCCGCTGGGCGAAGAAGAAGACCACCATCACCGGGATGACGGTGATGATCGATACCGCCATGAGCCAATTGAATTGCGTGAACGACGGTCCGCGGAAGAGGTTGAGCCCAAGGGGAAGTGTGTACAGATTTGTGGAGCGAATGTAGATCAACGGATCGAGGACATTGGTCCAGTTGCCGATGAAGGCGAACACCGCGACGGTCGCCAAGGCTGGTTTCGAGAGGGGCACGATGATATCAATGAGAATCCGAAAGTGTGACGCTCCATCCATCCGCGCCGCATCGTCAAGATCGCGGGGGATGGTCATGAAGAATTGGCGAAGCAGGAAGATGAAAAACGGATAACCGAACCACGCCGGGAGAATCAGCGGCCAAAAGGTGTTGACCAGATGGAGATGGCTGAAAAAGATGAACCGGGGCACGATGGTCACTTCTCGCGGGATCATGATGGTCGCCAGCATGAGCAAGAAGAGGACGTTCTTGCTTCGAGCGCGAAGTCGTGCGAACCCATAAGCGACCAGCGTGCAGGAGATCAGGTTCCCAACCACATTGGCGCAGGTCACGATCAGTGAATTTCTGAGAAAGGTGGTAAATGGCAGGACGCGCCAGCCATCGACGTAGTTGCGCCAATGAAAACTGCTTGGAAAGAAGCTCGGCGGATACGTAAAGACTTCGTTTTGCTCCTTGAGCGAGGTCGAGACCATCCAGAGGAATGGCAGCACGAAGGCGACCGAGAGAATCAAGAGCATGGCGTAGACAAAGAACCGGTGCAGGTAGCGCAACCGGCGCTGTCCGAGGAATGGCTTCCGTTCGGAAATGGGTTGAGACGAGGCTTGGTCTGCAATTGTCGCCGTCATCGCGCGATCCTTCCCGCTATCCCGGCGTGTCGCCTTCGTAGTAAACCCAGAATTTGCCGATGGCGAAGTGCGCCATGGTGATCAGCACGATCCCAAGCAGCATCACCCAGGAAATGGCCGAGGCGTAGCCCAGATCGAGGAACCGGAAGGCATTGCGATAGAGGTAGAGTCCGAGGACCAATGTCGAGTTTGCCGGTCGGCCATCGGTCATGATCAGGATCAGTACGAAGCTCTGGAGCGCGGTGATGATGCCGACGATGATGTTGTAGAAGATCACCGGCGACATCATTGGCACGGTCACGTTCCTGAACTTGCTCCAAGGCCCGGCGCCATCGAGCACGGCGGCTTCGTAAAGATGTTGTGGCACGCCCTGCAGCCCGGCCAGAAAGATTACGGTCAGACCGCCGACGCCCCATAGGCCAACCCCACCCCAGAGGCTCATCAAGATCAACCCCGGCATCGCCCATTGTTGGTCCTTCAGCCAGCCGGGTCCGGCGATCCCGACTTTAGCCAGCGAAGCGTTGATCAGTCCGTAATCGGGGTGAAGAATGTTCGTCCAGAGAATCGCGACCGCGATACCGCTCACCAGCACCGGCATGTAAAAGGCAAGACGGAAAAGCGCCACGCCGCGGATCGGCTGATTGAGCAGCATCGCCAGGATGAAAGCGAAGACGATGCCAAGCGAAACCGTGCCAATCGTGAAATAGATCGTGTTATGCAATGCCTTTGAAAACGTTTGGTCGTTGGCCAACCGGTGGTAATTGTCGAGCCCGATCCAGTGCGGGCTGCCGAGGATCGTCCAATCGGTCAGGCTGACGATGAATGAGGCGATAATTGGCCCGGCGTCGAAGAGAATGAACCCGACAATCCACGGCAAGATGAAGAGGTAAAACACGCGCTCTTCACGTTTCGCTTGCTTCCCGAGTTTGACCTTTGTTCGCGCACGTGTCCGAGCGCCAGTGAGCGCCTGAGTCAAGGCCATGGATTGCCTCCTTGGACTATCCTCACCCCCAGCCCCTCTCCCTGCGCAGGGAGAGGGGAGAGCATTTTTCGTACCCTGGCCCTCCGCAGAGGGCAAAGGTGGCCGAAGGCCGGATGAGGGTTCCTACCCTTTGTTCTTGTCGAGGATCGGCTGAATCTGGGCGCACACTTCGTTCAGCCCGTCCTCCACAGACATGTTACCGGCGAGCACTTCGTCCCAGATCGGACCGGCCGTTTGAGTGACCATCGGTCCGGTCGGTTTGTCGAGGATGTCATGCGACGCGTCAGTCTTCATTGCTTGTTCAATGTACTTGGCGCCCGGAGGCGCGAACTTCGAATCGAGATAGGACGGCCAGGACGAAAGCCGGGCGGGGCTGCCCCGTCCGGTGATGCCCCACATGTAGTTCTGCCCGCCGGTCGAAATGTACTCGTTCAGGTAAATCCAGGCGGCGTCGGTGTTCTTCGCGTCGCGGGTGATCCCGTAGCAGCTCCCGGCGCTGAAAGTCGACTGCTTCTGCGGACCCTTCGGCCACATCGCAACGTCCCAATTGAATTTGGCACCGGCGCGGATCGGCGGTGTCGCCCAGGAGCCTTCGTAGTACATTGCGATCTTGCCGAACTGGAACGGCGGCCAGGCAACGGTTTGCATCTCGTCTCGGTTCGGCACCGCGCCTTTCGTGCGCAACTCGTCCCACCATTGCATAGCCTGGACAGCCTCGGGCTTCGAGATCATGCACTCTGTCTCGTCCGGCTCGTTGACGTATTGCGCCCCGAACGGGAAAAGGTATGGCGGGGCCATCAGCGCGTCGCCGGGATAGGGCAGCGCGCCCAATCCGTAGATCTTGTCCCCGCCCTCGCCGCTCGTGAGCTTGATCGCGTTTTCCTTCAACGTGTCAAGCGTCCAGGTGTCGTCCGGATAACCGACGCCGGCCGCGTCGAAGAGATCTTTGTTGTAGTAGAGGTTGCCTGGACCCTCGTCGTAGGGAATGCCCCAGAGCTTGTCATCGTGCCGGTAGGAGACAAGCGACTGCGGGGTGAAGTCATCGAGATTGAAGTCCGGCTGCTTAGCAATGTAATCGTCCAGCGCGATGAACAGCTTGGCTTCGATGAGCTGCTGGGCCCAGCTGAACTGGGTGTACATGACGTCCGGCAGCTTCCCGCCGGCCGCCTGGGTCGTGTACTTCGCGAGGTAGTCGGCGAAAGTCGTGTTTTCGGCCGCGATCTTGATGTTTGGGTGGCGCGATGTGAAGAGCTCGTCGAACTGATTTTGCCGCTCCATGAAGGTGGCGTCCCAGGCATGCGCCACGGCCAGGGTGATCTGTGAGGTCGGTTCAGGGACCGCGGTTTTTGGCCACGGACCGTCCGCGCCTTCGTTCTTGTCAAAGATCGACTGTTGGGCGAAGGCCTCTTGCTCGGTGAGCGCCAGCACTGTCGAGAGGCTCGACGCAGCGAGCCCGAGACCCGCGCCGATGGCGATGATCTCGCGGCGGGTTAACCCACGTTGTGCGAATTCGCGTGCCAACTCTGCTTCGTTGGGATTGGTCATCGATGACTCCTCCGGTCTGCGCCGGGCGATGCCGGCATCAAGAAGCGTCTTCGTGATGAAACGTCCAATCTCCGTTGACGAGTTGCTACAAGAGATCCAACCCTCCGACTCCGGGCAACACCTCCCCTCGTTCGCCGAACATGTTGGCCAAGGCGCCCGCCTTGGACGAGGTGATCGGCCGGCAATTGCGCCGCGTGTTGGTTGACCTCGGCGCAAACTGTTTAGCAATTTTGTGTATTGTATCCAAAGGCTCTCGAAGCGTTTCGACAGCCAGTTTCGTGCCAAGACATGTGACATTGACCGCCAGGCGAGCAACTCTCGCCTCGCCGTGGAACTTGGAGCATCTGCCAACGATTGCCGTCATCGCTCGAAGACCGCGATAGCTCCGCACTCAACCCGTGGCATGACCACCTCCCATCGATCGGCGCGTGTGCGCAGCGGAAGCGGCGTTCCATCCGCCGCGACGTAGGCGCGGCGGATCGCGCCGTCGATCCGCAGCGCGATCCGAACGTCGTGCAGCGGGATCGGATCTTCCAGGTACTCGCAGTGCTCCGGGCCGCGCCGGTTTGGCGAAAAGTTGACGACGTGAACGAGCCAGCGCTCGGGGCGCTCACCTGCCGCGCGCTGGTGCGTGACCGTGACCTCGGCGCTGATCGGCGCGTTCGTCTCGATTAGCGGCTCCTGCAAGACGGCGCGCACCAGTCGTGAGAACACCTCGCGGTAGATCCAATAGCCGTGCCGGTAGTAGCTCGAGCCGACCGGGAACGACGTCGCGGCCAGGCGACCGTTGAGCACGACCGCCGCGTAGTCGGTTAGATGATCGAACGGCGTCTGCTGATGGCTCGTGTAGTGAGCGGGACCTCGCTGGAAAAGCGGCTCGCCCAGGCGAGCCAGGACGATATTTGGACTCGCCGCCCGCCACTGGAGTGCGCCGTCGTACAGCGCGTACTCGTAGTCGGGTAAATCTTCAAAGAGCACAGCGTCGTCTGCCTGCCTGTCGAACTTGAGATATGCCGGCGCGAAGGGCGATTCGCCGCAATCGGTCAGTCCCAGATCGTCCGCCCAAACGGAGCAACTCCCGTTGGAGCGGAGCGCGCGCGAGTCGGCGACGATCGCGCCGCCGTCCCTCAGATGCGCGCGCAGGCGCGTCGCCAGCCCCTCGTCCACCGTGAGTGTGGCCGGTAACACCAGCAGCCGGTAGCGCTCCAGTTCGACGTCAGACTCGACGATGTCGAATTGAACGTGGAGTTCCATGAGCAGCTTGGTCAGACCATAGACGCTATCGCCGTCTGGAGCGTCAGGCGCCGGATGTGCGGTCGCTAGATCTTCCAGCGGATCGCCGTTGACGACAATCGCGGCTTCCGTCACAGGCACTGCCTGCTTCAGAAAAGGTTCCAGGCGCTCGATCTCCGCGTAGCACTGTCCGATCGTCTCGTAGACCGCGGGGTCGAGCCGCCCCGACGGCGGCATCTGATCGCCCAGATCGCAGTGCGCACCATTGGCGACGATCCAGGCCAGCTCCGTCCGCAATTGCGTTGGGTGCTTGAGGCCGCCGAAGTCCGCCCAAGCGCCGTGAAAGCGTCCGCTCATGCCGTAGACGGTTCTGCCGAACGTGCGAGCGTAACGGACGTTGGTTGGGAAGTAGGAGTAGCCCCAGAAGGCGGTCGGCAGCGCCTCGATGTCGATGTTGTCCATATACGGGACACGCTCGCCCAATCCGAGCCGGGTTTGGTTGTTGTGGTCGACCTGGCAGCCGGGCCGGATCTGCTGCACCAATTCGTACGTCCGACGCTGGAAATCGACCAGCAACTGCTGCTTATGGTGGCGCTGGGCCGCTTTGTCGAACGGATCGAGCCCGTCACTCCGGAGTGCTTGCAGGCAATTTCGGCAGAAGCATTCGCCGCCGATCGGCAGCGGCATGTCGTACCAGATTCCGTCGAGCTCATAGCGCTCGAGGATTTCGCGCGAATGGTCAAGGACCAGCTCAACGAAGTCTTTGTTCGACCAGCAAAGCGCCGTCCAGCCCGGCGTCTCGTCGAATTTCGGCAGGTAGGTTGTGCGGTCGCGGTTGAAGACCAGCCACTCGGGATGGCGTTCGGCGAGGTAGTTGTCCCAAGTCGTGCAGTAGTAGGCGTAGACCTTGATGTCGTGTTTCCGGCATGCCTCGACTTGCTGGCCCAGCATGTCGAACGAGAGGCCGGGATGGACCGGACCGTAGTCACTTGGGTAGTAGAAGAAACCGTGCATGTCTTTAGCGAAGACGACAATCCCATCGACATGCGCTTCGACGAGCCGGTCGCCGAACTCGTCGGGGTCGAACGCGGCGCCGATCCGCGGGATGTGTTGGCTATTGTGGAAATCGAGGTGGATCTTCCGCCATGGCTGAGACGGCGCATCACGGAGACGTTCGTCGATCCAAAGGGGAATGCCCATCATGCTCTCCCCACCGATGCCGCGACCTTGTCGAACTCGGCTAATTCGACGGTCCGGCCCTCCGCCGCCGAGCGATATGCGGCGAAGAGGCACCGCAGGGTCCCGAGATTGTCCTTGCCGCTGGTTAGCGGTTCGCCGCCCGTCTGAATCGCCGCCATGAGCGAGGCCATCGGCCCAATAAAGGCGTCAGGAATCCACCATGTAGAGAGCGATGCTGCGTGCCATTCATGCGGCTCAGTGTTTGCCTGGTACTCCAACGTGTCGACGCGGCCGCTCGGATAGTCGTAGAGCAGGCCAATCGTTCCCCGAGCGATCCCGCCTGTGCCCAGGAAGCGGAAGATGGCATAAGCATCGTCGCTCCAGTTGTGGTGGTTGACGTCGACGAGCACTTGGAGGCCGTCCGCGTACTCCAGAACCGTCAAGGTCTTGGTCTCCCCGACCTCCGGCTGGTCTGGAAACCGTGAGTGGAAGGCGGTCAGACGCTCGGGATCACCGAAGAGGTAGCGGATGCTGTCGAGGTAGTGGATGCTGTGGTACATCACCTCGATCCGCGGCGATTGCGCGATCCACGGCCACATATGCCACGGCGTGCGCACGCTGACCTGGATTCGCGCATCGTTCGGCTGGCCGAGCGCGCCCTGCTCGATGAGCTGGCGAGACACGCGGATGCCGGCGTCCCAGCGCATCTGCTGGTTCACAGCCAGCTTGATCCCTGCCTCGCGTGCTGCCGTCACGAGACTGACAGCCGCCTGGTAGTCATCCGCAAGCGGCTTCTGGCAAAGCAGATGCTTGCCGGCGGCAATCGCGGAGCAAGCGATTGCCGGCTGATCCCACGGCGTCACCGCCAGGTCGATGATGTCCACCTCATCTTCCGCGAGGAGCTCATCCAGCGACCGCGCGACACGTTCAATCCCGTGCGATTGCGCGGTCTTTTCGGCCGCCTCCGGGTTCCGGTCGTAACAGGTGACGACTCTCAGCCCGTTCGCCTTGTAGGCAGGCAGGTGGGCATAGTTGACGATCCCACCACACCCGACGAGCCCGATTCCGTAGTCGGACTTCGGGGGGAGGGTAATCTTGTCGCTGACCACATAACCGGCGAGATCCATCGGGACCTCCTACAGCCTGATCTCCGCCGCCTCCGACTGAGCGCGACGGAGGATCTCCTCGGTCGGTTCGTCGCCGCTGATGGCGCTCTGGACTGCAGCGTCAATGATGTGGACGAGGCGTGGCAGTCCACGCGAACGTGGCAGTTCTCGGGTCTGCTCGTGGAGCTCCGCCAGCCGGTGATAGAAGGGGATGGCCGCGTTCACCTCTGGATCGCGCCAGGTCGAGAGGCGGCAGCCGATTCCCCCTTCCAACGTCGTGATCGTGTCCATCTCCGGTGAGCTGGCGTGGCTGATGAAGGCGAAGGCCTCCTCTTTGTGCCGGCTGCCCGATCCGACGCAGAGGAGCCAGTAGACGTTGAGCGAAGCGCTGCTTGCCGCCTCGCCGGCCGGCAGCGACGCAACGGCGACTTTGCCCTTCATCGGGCAGCTCGGTTGCTCGCACACAGCGGCGAAGCCGAACCAGTTGACCATCATCGCCACCGAGCCCGAGGCGAAGAGCTCGCCGCTCTTGACCGAATCGATTTCCTCCAGGTGTGGCGGCGTGACCGAGCGGTCGTTGACTATGCGCCGGTAGAAGTCGAGCCCGGCCACCGCCGCCGGGGTGTCGAGCGTGGGGACACCATTCGCATCGGTCAGCTCGCCGCCACGGCTCCAAAGCTGGAGGCAGAAGTCGTAGACCGTATTGTGACCATCCGGGTAGGCGGCAAAGATCGTGCCGTAGAGATTCTGGTCTGGCCGGGTAAAGAAGCGGGCGATCTCCTCGAACTCCCGCCAGGTGCGCGGCACGGCGAGCGGATAGTCGTGTTCGGCTGCGAACGCCGCCTGCTCGGCCGGATCTTCGAAAAGATCGCGCCGGTAGGTAAAACACTCTGGTCCGTCGTGGTAGGGGATACCGTAGATCGCGTCGCCGAACTGCTGGTAGCGGGTCAGCGCCGGTGACCAGCCGTCCGGATAGTCCGGGATCGGGTCCTTTTGCATGAACGGCGCGAGGTCGACGAGAGTCCCGCACTCGACGGCGTCGGCGATCCAGTCGGTGACGATGAAGGCAATATCCCACGTCCCGTCTTTCAGGCCTTGTTGGGTGAACAGCGTGTCGACGAGCGGGTTGAGTTCGAGTTGCTCGGGTTCGAGCCTGAGCGGGCATCCGGTCACCGCTTGGAAATCGGCGTATTGCTTCCGGATGGAACGTTCGAACGGCTCGAACGCGCGGATCGCGATACGCAAAGCGTCGCTCATGATCCGTCGCTCCTCGCTACGAGTTCCTGGATGATCGCGTCGGTATGCTCCCCGACCTGGGGCGCGCCACGGGGGGAGGTGAGGACGCCACCGTCGACGCGAATCGGGCAGCGCGTCGTCACCAGCGCGGCGCCGTTCTCACGCCGAACCTCCTGCGTCATACGTAGCGCAGTGAACCCGTCATGGGCGAGGAGTTGGGGCCAGGTCAAGACGTCGGCGCACCAGACGTCAGCCGGCTCCATGATGTCGAGCCAATGTTGGGTCGTCTCCTGCTTGAGGTGGCCGGCAATGATCGCCTTGATCTCGTCGCGCGCGGTGAACCAACGCGCGGAATCGGTGTACTCCAGAAGTGGCTCGCAACCGATCAACTCGCCGAGGCGCGGGATCGGGGTCATCGCCAGGGCCAGATACCCGTCGGCAGTTTCGTAAATTCCGTAGGGCGCGGCGAGGTAGGCGTTGGCGTTGTTAACCCGGCTCCGCTCCGGCGACTTGCCGCCGTCGTTGAGGTGCGTGGTCAACACCTCGAATTGGAAGTCGAGGACTGATTCGAGGAGGCTGACCTCGACGAGCCCACCCCGCCCAGTCACCCCGCGGCGGACCAGACAGGCGAGGATGCCCTGCGTGAGGTGCGCCCCGGCGAGCATGTCGGCAATCGAGAGACCGACCGGAACCGGACCCTGGTCGGCATTGCCACTGAGCCAGGCCAGACCGGAGAGCGACTGCGCCAGCAGATCCTGGCCCGGCTTGTCGCGCCAGGGCCCGAGATTGCCGTAGCCGGTGACCGCGCCGTAGACAAGACGCGAGTTGATTTCGCGGACAGACTCGTAGCTGAGCCCGAGCCGCTCGATCACCCCGGGACGGAAGTTCTGGATCAGAACATCGGCTCGCTCCACGAGCTGTGTCACTCGGTTCAGGTCGTCCGCGTTCTTGAGGTCGGCGGCGAAGCTCTGCTTGTTGCGGTTGATCGAGTGAAAGAGGGTGCTGTCGCCATCCAACTCCAGATTGGAGATGTACAGGTGCCGTCCGAGATCGCCCACACCCGGGCGCTCGATCTTGATCACCCGCGCACCGAGGTCGGCAAGTCGCAGTGCGCAGGACGGACCGGCGAGGAACTGGCTGAAGTCGAGCACAGTTAGCCCGACCAGCGGCCGCTCGTCGTCCGGGAGCGGTAGAGGGCCGTCGCTGACCGTGGCGCTCGGAGGGGTTTGGAGCATATCAGCCATCGGTTCTGCTTTCGCGGCATAGGTGGTTGAGCTGATCGAGGACGGCTGACGGATCGCCGCCCTCCCGGAGGTACGCATGCACGACCGGGCCAGCCCTGTCCTGGAATGGGATGTAGCCGTCGTACCGGGGACGCAGCCATGCTTCGTCGAGCGCCGGCAGCGTATCGCGGAAGTAGCCCTGGCAGATCCGGTTGACTTCCGGTTCGAGCCATGCCCGGCGGTGACCCGGCTGGCCGCCGGCGATCGCAAAGAGTCCGCATTGGCACTCGGGGCTGGCAACGAACTGGGCGTAGTCCAGGGCAAGGTCGAGGTCGCGGCAGTGAACGGAGATTGCCAGCCCGGTGCCGCCGAGGGTCGAGCGCAGGCGCCGCCCTGCCAGCGTCACCAATCCGCCGAACGCGAGCGGCTTCTCGGCATATTCAGGCCGGGCGTAATTGACGTAGCCGTAGGCAAAGGGGCAGTAGATGATATCGTCGCCGCCCACCATCGCCTCATAGGTTCGGATCGGGTTGCGCTCCAAACAGGCCGGTGCGCAGAGCGTCACCAATTCCCGCACCGTCTCGAGCGCGGCGACGCCGGTATCTTGGCTGACGACCTCTTCGGTGCAGACGAACGGCTGCTCGCCGAGCGCCAAGCAGAGCATATAAAAGCTCATCAAGCTGTCGATCGGGATGGCCGGCATCGCCACCAGCCCGCGCCGTGCCAACGCCAACAAGTCCTCCCAGGTCCCCGGGACCTCGACCTCGTATCGGGCGAGCAGATCCGGTCGCCATGAACTGACTGGTGTCGCCGCGTCGATCGCGAGTGCCCACTGATGGCCGCCGAAGTTGTAGCTGTCGTGCGATCCGCCGACACTGTTAGCAGCCTGATCCGACAAGAAGTCGGCGGGGAGATGCTCGTCTAGTGAGATCAGGGTTGGGTGGGCGGCGGCGTAGCCGGCGAAGGGGTGGTCGATAACAATCAGATCGAAGCGCTCGGCGAGGCGTTCGACCGGTTCGTCGGCAAACGCCTGAAGCGACCGCTTTTGCCACTCGATCGTGACGTCTGGATTGCGATCCATGAACCGCTGGGCGGTCGCGACCAGCGGCAGATAACCACGGCTGTGGTTCCAGGTGATCCCGTTGAGCGCGGCTTTGTGCGCCATGGGATGCTCCCTTGCCAACGAGCGAGGGGCCAGATTCACACCGGCCCCGATTTACGCTACGCTGTTCGTGGATGAATAATGCATTCATGGGTGAATGGTGTCAACAGAGCACGGCATGGACGATTCCGGACAGATGTTGGGGCCGAACTATCACGTGCCGGCGCTGGAAAAAGGGCTGGACATCTTGGAATGTCTGGCGGCGCGGGGCGTACCGCTCACCCAGGCACAGGTTGCACGGGCGTTGGGACGGCGACCAACCGAGCTGTTCCGGATGCTGACAGCGTTGGAACGGCGGGGCTACATCCAACGCGACCCGTTGTCGGGGGCCTACCGCCTAACGATGCGTCTCTACGAACTCGGTCATGCTCACTCACCGTACCAGGGCCTGCTTCGAGCAGCGGAGCGCCCGATGCGGGGGTTGACCGAAGAGGTGCGCCAGTCATGCCATCTGAGCGTTATCCACCACGGGCAACTGTTCGTGCTCGCGGAGGAGCAAAGTCCGACTCGCATCTCGCTGTCAGTCGAAGTCGGTAGCTCAATTGCGCTTCTGAACGCCGCCTCGGGCCGTCTGCTGCTGGCCTATCTCGACCCGTCGCGGCGGGAGAAGACGCTGGCGCAGGATACCGACTTCCCCCGGCTTCCAGTGGATGAGCAGGCGGTGCTCCTTGACCATCTCGCGCTGATCCGTTCGCGCGGCTATGAGACAGCGCGCAGCGAAACGATCGAAGGTATTAGCGACCTCGCGGTCTTGGTGGGAACGGAAGAATCGCGGATCCAGGCGGCTCTGACGATCGCCGCTCTAGTACGTGACCACGAGGCGTTCCTGGCGGAGGCGCTGCCGGCCCTGCGCCGTAGCGCGGAATCCATAGCGTGCTCGACGGGTCTTCTCGTGGCCGGCTTATAAGGGCGCGGTTTGCCGCGTCCGGGGAGACAAGGATGGTCGAGGAGCGGTATTTCGAGGATTACGAGGTTGGCGCGCAGCGGGGGACCGGCGGGCGCACGATCACGGAAACGGACATCGTGATCCACGCCGGACAGACCGGCGACTTCTATCCGCACCACATGGACGCCGAGTGGTGCAAGACGCAGGAGTTCGGCCAGCGAGTCGCCCACGGTACGCTCATCTTCAGCGTCGCCGTCGGCATGACCGCCGGCGCCGTCAACCCGCTCGCCGTCTCCTACGGCTACGACCGCCTCCGCTTCATCAAACCGGTCTTCATCGGCGACACCATCTCGGTACAAGTCACCATCGCCGAGAAGCGTGACTACAAACGACCCGACTACGGGATCGTGGTCGAACGCTGTGAGGTTGCCAACCAGCACGGCGAGGTAGTGCTGGTGTGCGATCACTTGCTGCTGGCCCGCCGCCGGGTCGTGTAGAAAAGGGAGGTACTCATGGGGACGTTGCCAGAGATTGCACCGACGTTAGGCGACACAAACTGGTTCATTCAGGATCGATTTGGACTGTTTATCCACTGGGGTTTGTATGCCCTACCGGCACGGCATGAGTGGATCAAGAACCGCGAGCGGATCAAAGACGAGGACTACCAGAAATACTTCGACTACTTCGAGCCGGACCTCTACGATCCCGTTGAATGGGCGCGCGCCGCCAAGCAGGCGGGGATGCGTTATGCCGTCATCACCACCAAGCACCACGAAGGCTTTTGTCTCTGGGATTCCGCGCTTACCGATTACAAAGCGCCAAACACGCCAGCCGGTCGCGACCTCCTGCGCCCGTGGGTGGACGCGTTCCGCGCCGAAGGGTTACGCATAGGCTTCTACCATTCCCTGATCGATTGGCACCACCCCGATTTCCCGGTCGATTTCTTTCACCCGCAGCGCGACGACGACGCGTTCAAGTCCGCCAACGCCAACCGGGACGTACGCAAGTACGCGGATTACCTCCATGGGCAGGTCCGAGAACTGCTGACCCAGTTCGGTCAGATCGACATCCTTTGGCTCGATTTTTCTTATCCTTGGGCGCCGTGGGGAAGCAAGGGCCGGGACGATTGGCAATCGGAAAAGCTCCACGCCATGATTCGCGAGCTTCAGCCTCATATCCTGCTCAACGACCGGCTTGATCTTCCCGAGGCCAGGGATCTCGCGACGCCCGAACAGTGGCAGCCGCGTGGCTGGGTGACATCAGGCGGCACGCCGGTCGTCTGGGAGGCGTGCCAAACGCTCAACGGCAGTTGGGGGTACGATCGGGACAACCTCGATTGGAAATCGCCGGAGATGCTCGTCCAACTTCTGATCGACAGCGTCTCAAAAGGCGGCAACTTGCTCCTGAATGTCGGTCCAACCGCCCGGGGCGAATTCGATCCGCGGGCCATGTCAACGCTCGCCACCATCAGCGAGTGGACGCGGTTGCACGGCCGCGCAATCTACGGCGCGACGATGAGCGAATTCGCGCCACCCATCGATGGCCGCTATACGCAACGCGGCAACCGCCTTTACCTCCATCTCTTCTCCTGGCCATTTCGACACGTCCACCTTGACGGTCTACTCGACCATGTCGATTATGCGCAATTCCTTCATGACGGCTCCGAGTTGAAGTTCGCGCCCGGGGATGATCCGTTCGCCCGCGTCTCAGACGTCGTCGCCGCCCGTCGCGACGAAACGAAGACCCTCTCGCTGGAGCTGCCGGTTCAAAAACCGGATGTAATTGTGCCGGTGGTTGAGTTGTTTTTGCGGGAGTAGCGCAACCCTCATCCATTTTCTGGATGTCAGTGTTTGCCTTGGCGAGATAACACAATGGAATTTCAGCCGCACGTTCGGCCCGCTCAACCTGGTCGCTAATTTCAGCGTCAGCCGCTGGAACGTTCACACTGTGATTCTCTGCGCAGCCATAGGAAGCGTGAGCATGATGGATCGCGAGACCAGCGGTGCCGGGCATGGGACTCGAACCCACACGGCCTTGCGGCCACCAGCTCCTAAGGCTGGCGTGTCTGCCAATTCCACCAACCCGGCATGAATCAGGGGCGCGATCAGGCACTCGGCCCGGACCACGAGAAGCATTGTACTCGCTCCGGCAAGCGCGATCAGCGGCTGAATTCGACCTGACGCTATGCCCCACCCCGCGCACTGACGCCGCGCAGGAAAATGTCGACGATCTGAACTGCGAGATCGTCGCCGACGTGAATCGCTGGATTGTGCTCAGAGAACTTGAGCATGCCGACGATCATGGCGAAAAAGAGCCCAATCGCCACGGTCACGTCGACGCTCCGCAGCTCGCCGGCAGCGGCTGCACGCTCGAAATAGGGCCGTAGGTACTGGCTCGGGTTGAGGTCGCCCACGTTCTCTCTCGTGCGGCGCTGAAAGTCTTCCGATACATGCTGACGGTAATCGCTGATCATCCGCGCGATGTCAGTTTTGGTTGCCCGGAATATGAACATCGCAACCCGGTTGAGCTGCTCCTCGAATGAGTCGATGCCGTCGAGTTCGGCCGTGACACCGGTCAGCAACCGCTCACCCTCGCGGCGGACGACCTGAGCGAAGAGGTCTTCCTTATTCAAGAAGTGGTAATACAGCGACGCCTTGGTCATGCCGGCGGCATCGGCAATCTGTTGCATTGAGATCTCGGCGAACCCGCGATCGAGAAACAGCTCGTGCGCCTCGCGCAGCACGCGCTCGCGACCTTCGCTCTCGCTCATCGTCCTCGCGCCTCGGCAATCAGTTGTGCACGCTTGCAAGACATTTGACACCAAATTCCATCAAGGGGGTTGACAGCCGGAACATCGCTCGCTATGATGCCTACCGACCGGTTGGTAAGGAGGCAACGACTGCCAACCGTTTTTCTTTCGCAAGTATACCTACCGACCGGTTGGTTGGTCAAGTGCGTGAATCGAAGGGCGGACGGTGCGGGTCTCGTTCGACAAAGCCGACAGAGCCACGAAAGTCGAACGTGACGATGAACGGTCGGCTGTCAATCTGTCGATTTCGGGTCGCGTCAATCGACTATCTCACGCCACGGTAAGTTGAACCGTTTCAATCGCGATCGCGATCGACGGGATGCGACGCGAATCATTGGATTGTCGTGTTGAAGGGAGTGTCTATGTCCTCACGTTCGTCTGAAGTCCGGTCAAACAGCGTGCTCGCGCGGTGGGCCCGGTTCGCGGTTCACCATCGCGGCCGCGTGCTCATCGCCTGGGTGGCGGCCCTCGTGGTGCTCGGCGGCCTGGGCGCAACCATGGGCGGAAAATTCGCCGACAGCTTCACCATCCCCGGCGCCGAGGCGCAGAGGGCCACCGATCTCCTCAAGGAACGTTTCCCTAGTCAAGGTGGTGACAGCGCCACTATCGTCGTACGGAGCGATGCCAGCATCGACGATGCGGCAGTCAAGCAGCAGATCGACGAACTCCTGGCCAAGGCCGCATCCCTGCCCGAGGTCACAAGTATCGTCTCTCCGTACGACAACCCCGCCGCGATCTCCGGTGATCGCAAGATCGCCTACGCGACGGTCAACTACGACAAGGCGTCGAGCGAAGTTAATCTCGACAACGCCAAGGAGATTCTCACGCTCGCCGACGACTCTTCTCAGCAGGGCTTCCGTGTCGAGGTTGGCGGCCAAATTGCGGCGCAAGCTGAGCAAGTCAATCCGTTTGGAGTGACGGAGCTTATCGGCGTCGGCGCCGCCATGATTATTCTCCTCATCGCGTTCGGCTCGGTGATCGCGATGGGCTTGCCGATCGTTACCGCCCTGGTCGGTTTGATCGCCGGCTTCATGGGCATTTCGATCGCTACCGCCTTCTTCGATCTCAGCACCTTCACACCCGGCTTCGCGGCGATGATCGGCATCGGCGTCGGCATCGACTACGCCCTCTTTGTCGTAACCCGCTTCCGCGAGGGATTGGGCGCCGGACTCACCGTCGAGCAGGCCGTAGTCAAGGCAATAGACACCGCGGGCCGCGCCGTCGCCTTCGCGGGAACGGTCGTCGCGATTGCCCTGCTCGGCTTGTTTGCGATCGGTATCCCGTTCATCGCCGCCCTCGGTCTCGCCGCCGCGATTGTCGTCGTGATGAGCGTCGCCGTCGCCTTGACACTCCTCCCGGCGCTCTTGAGCTATGTCGGTCACCGTATCGACCGCTGGCGGATTCCGGGCCTGCATGCATCCACGCACGACAGCAAGAACACCGTTTGGTACCGCTGGAGCCTGCAAATTCAGCGTCACCCCTGGCGTTACATGCTGACATCGGCGACGGTGCTTATTCTCCTCATGCTGCCGTTCCTCGACCTCAGGCTTGGATTCTCCGACAACGGTAACCAGCCGACCTCGATGCACACTCGCCGCGCCTACGATCTGCTCGCCGAAGGTTTCGGCCCCGGCTTCAATGGCCCGTTCATTCTCGCCATCGAGAATAACGACGGTCTCGATCAGGCGCAGCTTGACTCGCTCGCCAATACGCTCCGCCAGGTCCCGGGCATCGTCGCGGTCGAGCCCGCCCACACCAATGAGAACGGCGACACCGCCGTGATCTCGATCATTCCATCGACTTCGCCGCAAGACGAAGCAACGCCCAAGCTCGTTGATCACTTGCGGAATGACGTCATCCCACCGGCGATCAGTGGCTCCGGCACCCACGTCTACGTCGGTGGACCGACGGCCGCATTCGTCGACATCGGCGACAAGATCACGACACGCCTGCCACTCTTCTTTGCAATCGTGATCGGGCTCAGCATCCTGCTACTGGCGGCAGTTTTCCGATCGGTGGTCGTGCCGATCAAGGCCGCGCTGATGAACCTCCTCTCGATCGGCGCAACGTACGGGGTGCTGGTCGCCGTGTTCCAATGGGGCTGGGCGAAGAACATCTTCGGGATCGAAAAAACCGGGCCGGTCGATTCCTTCCTGCCAATGATGCTCTTCGCAATCCTCTTCGGTTTGTCGATGGACTACGAAGTCTTCCTGCTGAGCCGCATTCGCGAGGATTACCTCAAAACGCGCAATTCGGGCGAGGCGGTCGCCCATGGTCTCAGCGTCACCGCCCGTGTCATCGCCGCCGCGGCTGCGATCATGTGCGTCGTCTTCCTCTCGTTCGTCCTCGGCGTTGATCGCGTGACAAAGGAATTCGGGATTGGCCTCGCCACTGCCGTCTTCATCGACGCGACCGTCGTCCGTCTCATCCTTGTCCCCTCGACGATGGAGCTGCTGGGTGATTGGAACTGGTGGTTCCCGTCCTGGCTCGACCGCCTGGTCCCCCGCCTGAACGTCGAAGGCGGCGCCGCTCCTGTCCAGGCTCCAATGCCAGCGGTTGTGGCCATCGAAGCCGACTAGGCAGGCACACGCGAACGCGCGGATGGTCCAAACGACCATCCGCGCCAGCGCTCTAACCGCGATCAAGAAACCCGGAAGTGCCGGTTCGATTTTGTCGAACCGGCACGTTGTTTGCTCAGACGGCTTTGCCGCAAGGGAAGGGCCAGGGAGATCAACCTTGAGCGCTGTCTTCTCGCTCTTCCCGCTGAAAATCGGCCGTGGTCGCGTGGAGGGCCAGGAATTGAATAACGATGAGCGCCACCGAGACAAGCGTCAACAGTCCGTCGATATTTAATCCCTCGTCGAAAGGAGCGCTGGGCCGCAGCCACGGGAACGAATTGCGGTCCAAGAAGTAATAGTTGGCGGTCATCAGCGCGCTCCCGATCAGAGCCGCAATCACCCAAGGATGGATCGTCCGCGCCCAGCGCGAGGAGATGCGGTCGACGCCGAGCCACAGCGCCGCGCCGGCGAACAACCCAAGCGCCACCGCGATCTCGCCGCCTTCGACGAGCGCGGCCGCGGTCCAGGCGTGCGGAATCACCATCCGCGCCAGAAGGTGGGCATACCAATTGTTGGGGTTGTCCGCGACGGTCGCTTGCAGTTCGGCTCCCAGACCGGTGAGGAAATCCGAACTGAGGACTTTGTTCAACCCGGACAGGAGCCATTCATAGCCCAGAAGCAGCAAGACGATCGCCATGCCCCAGCGGGCCGGCTGGTCCGCGGTTCGCGCGGCAACGTCCGCTCCTTGGTTTGTGGCTACCCTGCTGCCCATGTCTGCCGCCCCGCTGATACTGTCAGGCCAAGCGCCGACGTTTAACTGTCGAGATCTTGTCGCATGCATTGTCGGTCTCCTCAAAATACGTGAACCGGCCATAAACAACGCATGCGCGAATGGGTCTGCGGTAATGCGGAGGTTTTCGGCGAGGCTTCAAATTGTCGTGTTCGGTTCGTGTCCGGCAGCCGCCTGTGCGACTGCCGGTTTCGACGCCGAACAACGTCACGATAGTCCCTACGACTTAACGGCATCTCAGGATGTTCTGAGCGTTTGCTGTGAATCGCGCCACCCCCGCCATCCTCGGCGAAATCGAAAGACCGGCTAGTTCCTCGCCGCCTTCATTAAGCGCCAGATCGCTCGACGTTGCTGCGGTGAAACTGTGAGCGACCGAGCGAAGCGAGACCTAGTAGGACTGGCCGGGCATCGCACGGGCCATGAAACCCGAGCACAAGCGGCGGGCGAGAATGACCTCTGATACGATGCGGCAAGCCAATCTGAAACGTGTATCGAGGAATACCTCATGACCATCGATTTCGCCTCGCTCGCCGACGACGCCACTCGCCATCTGCGGGCGTTAATCCGGTTTGACACGACCAATCCGCCAGGCAACGAAACGCCGGCGGCAGAGTACATCGCGGGCGTCTGCCGGCGGGCCGGGATCGATGCCGAGGTGATTGAGAGCGCTCCGGGTCGCGGGAACGCGATCGCCCGCATGCGATCGCCGCGTCCAACCAGTGGACCCCTGATGCTCATGGGGCACACCGATGTCGTCGGTGTCGAGCGTGAGAAATGGGAGCGCGATCCGTTCGGCGGCGAATTGGTTGATGGCTATGTCTGGGGTCGTGGCGCCCTTGATATGAAAGGGCAAGTCGCCGCCGAGCTCGCGGCCTTCGTCGCGCTCAAGCACGCGGGGATCGCGCTCGATCGGGACTTGATTTTAGTCGCCTTCGCCGATGAAGAAACCGGGAGTCCGAATCACGGCGCAGAATGGATGTGGAAGAACCGGCGCGATCTGATTGACGCCGAGTTCGCGATCAACGAAGGCGGCGGGATTCAAGCGCAGGTTGGGGCCAAGCGGTTCTATCTCTGTCAGGCCGGGGAAAAAGGCGCATCGCGTTTGCGGATCACTGCCCGCGGTCCCGCAGGACACGCCTCGATGCCGCTCGCTGGGACCGCGATGGCGAAGCTCGGCGAGGCGCTCGTGCGCCTCGATGCCTGGCGCGCGCCGATCATCCTCACCGATCCCGTCCATTTGATGATCGGATCATTCGCGTCTGCCTTCGGCGAGCAAGATGCGGTTATGGCGGAGCGTTTCTTGGCGAACCCAACGTGGGATGGTTTCGAGCAGCTTCCACTTGATGAGGAGCTGCGCGCGGAGCTCCGCCCCTCAGTCAGCAACACCGCGGTGCCAACGATGGTCAACGGAGGGGTGCGCATCAACGTCATCCCTTCAGAAGTTTCGGTCGATGTCGATGGCCGCATTTTGCCAGGTCAGGAACCGGACCACTTCCGCGTTGCGGTCCAGGAGGCGATCGGCGACATCGCCGAGGTGACGTTGACCTCGCATGAGACTGGCATCGCCGCCGACCCCGCCTCCCCACTCTTCGACTCCATCGTTGAGACGATGACCGCTCTTGACCCTGGATGCGGCGTCGCGCCTTTCCTCTTGACCGGCGGCACCGATGCCAAAGCCCTCCCTGGGATCAAGGTCTATGGTTTCTGCCCGCTTGCGTCTATCGAACGCCAATCGACGTATCTCCCGCTCGTCCACGGCCACGATGAGCGCCTCGCCGTCGCAGACCTCGCCTATGCCTCGCGCTTCTTTATTGAGATCGTGACCAGGTTTGCAGGGATTTGAGGCAGAGCTCAGCCATCGTCCGTGTCGGCTCGATCGCCCTTCGATCTCTCGCGTGGATTGCCTTGGCGGGAAATGAGCGGGCGCCGAACCGTGCCAAGGTCGCTCGCACAATCAAAAGATCATGGATTTCATGACGAAAAGTGATCGAGTGTTGCCGGATAGGCACGGGTAGACGCGCCCCGTCAAAAATCAAAGCCGAGAGGCCATCGCTTCCACTGAGCGATGTTTATCTAACTTCGAAGCGCAAATGCCGTTAGAAAGTAGTCTTGCAGCTTCTTGACTGCGTCGCTCACGAAGGTCTCGTTAGTCGGATAACACCGAGAATTTTCAAAGGGGTCTTGCCTCTTAGACAATGTTCCCCTAGAATGCAAGAACTGCACTCTTTACCGGGTCGGAATATCCCTGCATTCCCGCGTTCCAATCCTGGATCGAGCTACGACGACTAATCGCGTGCGGAGACGTGGCGCGGCTGATCGTTGTGGGGCCGACGCCTTGATGATTTGGCGGTGACGCCGGTTAACAAGGTTTGGTACTGCGTTGGCGTTTGGGAGAGGTGTCCAATGCCTCATTGGCGTTGGACACATGTTGTGCAGCCAGCGGATAGGTGTCTGTCAATACGGGCAAGACTGGCGGAAGGGTAAATCGCGGATGAATCACCTGAAGTGGACGATGGTTATACCAGGGATAGCCCTCGTCGCCTTGCTCGGCGCGGGCATCCTGTCGCCGAGGTCCGCCTCGGTCGCTCCGGGCTCGGCGAATCAGCCTCAACTCCGGGGAGCGGCGATTCCCGCGCTCCAGGCGGTGGTCGTGGACGCGGTGGACGATAACTACACCACGCCGTTGAATACCAACCTTTCTGTGGACGCTCCTGGTCTTCTCGCGAACGATACGTATCCAGCCTCAAACATCAGTTTGACCGTTACGGACGATGTGGACCACGGCAACATCACGGCCTTCAACGATGATGGCCACTTCGTCTATAACCCCAGCAATTCGTATTGCGGGATAGACACGTTCACGTATCGCCTGCGGTACGACCCGCCAGGTCCCAACAATACGGTTGACGACTTCGCGACCGTAACCATCCTCGTCTGCCCGCCAACGGCGACGCCAACCGATACGCCAACGAATACTGCAACCAACACCCCGACGGACACGCCAACCAACACCCCAACCGATACACCGACCAACACCCCCGTCCCGCCAACCGACACGCCCACCGATACACCAACGAATACCCCGACTGATACGCCTACTGACACGGCGACCAACACGCCCACGGATACGGCGACTAACACGCCCACTGATACCGCGACCAACACCCCGACCGACACGCCCGTGCCGCCGACAGATACCCCGACAAATACCGCGGTGCCGCTAACCGACACGCCGACCAACACGCCCGTGCCACCGACGGACACGCCAACGAACACAGCGACAAATACGCCGACCAACACGGCCACGAACACACCGACCCGGACTCCGACGGCGACTGCTACGGCGACGAAGACTCCGGTGCCGGCGCCTGCGGTCTCGATCTACCCGACCCGGCAAACGGTGAATTCGAAGGTGACCTACAACGTGGTCGGCTTCCCGCACAACACCACTGTGAACATCCGCTGGAAGCGCCTATCGGGAACCATCATCGACATCGGCACGGCGCATACCAACAACGTGGGCGCGGTGACCGGCTCCTTCAAGGTCCCGGCCGTGATCGGAGGCCCGAACCAAGAGGTCTCATTCACGTCGGGCGCCGTGAAGAAGACTGCGCTGATCAACGTGCCGCCAAGGATCAAGATCCTGACCAACCCCGCACATTGTGGCCAGCTGGCCGAGGTCTCGCTCCGTGGTTATCAGAAGGGTGAGACGGTCCGCATTCGCTGGCAAGACGGCGACGGTGTGGGCTGGGTCCAGATCGGAACGACGGTCACGAGCAACACCGGCAGCCAGAATGTGTTCATGACTGTGCCGAACTTCGCCCACAACGGATTGAATTCGGTGCGCGGCGACGGACCGCAATCGCGAGCGCAAACGAACATCGCCTACGTCCAAGGCTGTGCAACGTCGGCGTCGATCACGACGGGAGAAGCTTCCCAGCCGATGCGCGATCTGCCGCCGCTGCTCCCGGCGCTGTTGATTCCGGCGGCGGCCGCGATCGGATACGTCACTCGCCGCGCCCGCCGGCGTGTCCGCGCGTAAGCCAGGACAGGAGCTAGCCTCGAATCTATAAGAAAGAAGTCTGGCAAGAGGCTGCATCGCGCGATGCAGCCTCTTGCCATTTCATTTTGCATACGTCTTTTCCCACAAAGCGGCCACGGAAGGGACATCGAGTCACAAGCAGCGTCTCCGAGCTCAGCCCTGGACGGGCTTCGTGTGTTTTAGCCCGGGCCTTTCAGCCCCGGGCACTCGGCGCGCGCCAACACTTACATTTGGAGAGGCCGGCATGATGCCCATTGGTCCTAAGCAGCAGCGAGATCGGAAAACTCCGCGCAACCCCTCCTTGCGCGCGGCTAGCTCAGCCGCTATAGTGCTGACATGGACATGTGTGCGCCAACCATGACGACCACAACCGAGAGCGGGACCATGATTTCGATCACCGGAATCATGATTACCAAGTCCACGCCTGCTGGTCGGAGGGTGAGCATCTAACGGAACGCAACGGCTCACAACCAACGACGCGGCAGGCGGGAGCGGAAACGCTCCCGCTTCTGTTTTGTCAAAAGCAGCGTCATCATCAATGACCGGCGTCAAGGTTTCGCCGGTTACGGCCACGACGGGGTGGGATGGACGCGATGACCACGGCATTACCGGTGAATCGGGCAGCCGGTGATTGACTAGGAGACTCGCATGATCGTCCTCAAATTCGGCGGGACCTCGGTCGGGAGCGTTGATCGTGTCCGTGATGCGGCCAAGATCATCGATGCCCAGCCGAAACCTCGCGTCGCCGTCGTCTCCGCCGCCAGTGGGGTCACGAATCTTCTCCTTGATGCCGCTCGCGCGGCCGCGGCTCGGGAGGTCGAGCGTTCCGCCGCCCATGTCGCCGCCATTCGCGCGAAGCACCTGCACATTGCCGAGGGAATCGTTCGCGCTCCGGAACGGCTTGGTGCACTCGCCGATCTTGGCCAGCTTCACGCCGCTCTGAACGACGCGCTCGAAGACGTCGCCGACCGCGGCGAGCTCACGCCCAAGGATTCGGACCGCATCGTCGCCACTGGCGAGAAGGCAATGAGCGTCCTCATGGCCGCCACACTCCGCGCCCGAGGCACACCCGCAATCCATTTGTTCGCGGACAACGTCATCGGCACGGACGACCGCTTTGGCTCGGCCCGACCCGATCGCGCGCGCACGCGCGAGCAAGCAATAGCAAACGTGCAGCCGTTGCTGGACGAGGGCAAGACGGTCGTCATCACAGGTTTCATCGGCGGCGCCCCGGACGGCTCGACGACGACACTCGGCCGCGGCGGTTCGGACTACAGCGCAACGCTCCTCGGCGCGGCGCTAAACGCGGACGAGGTCCAAATCTGGACCGACGTTCCCGGAGTCCTCTCCGCCGACCCCAGACAGGTCCGAGATGCTCGGGTGGTACCTCAGGTGAGCTACGATGAGGCCCAAGAACTCGCTCATTTCGGGGCGAAGGTTCTCCATCCTCGAACCATCCGCCCTGCCGTCGCCCTCGATATCCCGGTCCGCATTCTCTCTACATTCGCGCCGAAAGAGCCGGGCACGCTCGTGACGCGGGAGTCCGCCGGTCAGGCCGTCAAAGCCGTGACCGCGATGAAGGGCCTCATGCTGCTCAACGTCGACGTGCCGGAGCTTGAAGACCTCGCCGGCGCCGCCTCGGCGACGTTCAAGGTGCTGCATGAGCACCAGATCGAAGTGGTGCTCGCCTCACAAGGGTCGTCCCGCCGCCGGATGACCTATCTGGTCGACACCATCACCGGCGGGTGCCCGCGAATCCAAGAACTGATCGAGGAATCGCTCGACGATGTCGAAGCGACCGTGAGCTGTGCCGGAGATGTCGCGGTGGTCGCCGCGATCGGTCAGGGCGCGGCCGAGCAAGCGAGCGAGTTCGGGCGGATGCTCGGCGTGCTCGAGCGTGCAGGCATCCCCATTTTGGCGGCGAGCCAGCAGATGTCGAACATGGCGCTCGTTGCCGCCGTTCCCGCGCGCAACGCGGAGCGCGCTGTCGACGTTATTCACACCGCCTTCATCCGGCCCCAACCGGGCAGCGCCCGTGGCCGCCGGCCTCGTCGCTCGGAAATGCTCTCGGAATCGCTGCGGGTGGGATAACAAGTCAGCTCGGGGTAATCAGAAGAACGGGCTGTCGGGCTCAGGTGAAAGGAGATTCTGGTGGGTAAGCGGATTCCAGTGGCGGTGCTTGGGGCGACGGGCAGCGTCGGGCAGCGGTTCGTGCAGCTTCTCGCTGAGCACCCCTGGTTTCAGGTCGCGGAGCTCGTCGCGTCCGAGCGCTCGGTTGGCAAACGTTATCGCGACGCCACGGATTGGCGGCTAAGCGCGAACATGCCCGCCGAGGCCGCCGAATTGATGGTCAAAGACTATGCGGACCAGATAGCCAGTGCAGTCGCGTTCTCAGCCCTCCCCGGAGAAGTCGCCGGTGAAATCGAGCGGCGGCTGGCGAAGGAGGGCCATGCCGTGTTGTCGAACACGTCGACGCACCGGATGGCGCCGGACGTGCCGCTGTTGATCCCCGAGGTGAATCCCGATCACGTCGCCGCGATCGCGACGCAGAAGAAGAACCGCGGCTGGTCAGGCTACATCGCGACCAATCCAAATTGCTCCGCAATCCACATGGTCCTAACCTTGAAGCCGCTTCAAGATGCCTTCGGGCTCGACGCCGTGATGGTGACGACGATGCAAGCGGTCTCCGGAGCCGGGTATCCCGGCGTGCCGTCGCTCGACATGATCGACAACGTCGTGCCCTACATCGGCAACGAGGAGGAGAAAATGGCCGAAGAGGCGCGCAAACTGCTTGGCACGTACAACGGTCAGTTTCAGGACGCGGACGTCGTCATCAGCGCATCATGCAACCGTGTCTCCGTGCGAGACGGGCACACGGAGACGGTGGCCGTCCGCCTCGCCCAGCAAGTGACACCGGACGAAGTCGTTGCCGTCTTCGCCTCCTTCCGGGGCAGGCCACAGGAATTGAATCTGCCGAGCGCCCCGGCGCGGCCCGTGGTCGTTCGGTGCGAGCCGAACCGCCCGCAGCCGATTCTCGACCGCGACGAAGAGCGAGGCATGGCCTCGGTCGTCGGCCGGGTCCGTCCCTGCCCGATCATGGGCATCAAATATGTGCTACTCGGTCACAATACCATTCGCGGCGCCGCCGGGGCGTCAATCCTGAACGCAGAGCTGTTCAAGGTCGAGGGACTGTTGCCGGCTTGAAAGTTGACCCAATCTCAGACGCGAACGAGGTCCTTCAACCTCTGCGCTCTGTGCCCAACCGAAATGCGCGAGTGAAGTGGAACGTCTGGCACGGTTCGCGGTCTTTCGTTCCCTCGCCCTCGCAATGGAAGTTGAGGGAACACTCGATTCGCCTGTATCTTTGAGGCAGTTGGCGGTGGCCTTCGTCCTGCGTACAATCGATAGCGCATGGCGGCGTCCAGCGCCAAGCCGCGAACCCATTTTGCGTGTTTGTGCGTTAGAGATTCAGCAGGCGTGACCGGGGGAGAGGAATGCCCGATCAGAATCTTATCGACGGGCTCATCGCGACCTATCGGGAGCTGAACATGCGTGTTCGCCAACTTCCGGAGGACAAGCTGCAACAGCGGACAGCCGAATCCGCTTCTGTTCGCGAAATCGTTCTCCGCCTCAGGGACGACGAGCTGCGTTTCTCCCAGGCACTCAAGGAACGCATCACTGGGGTGCCGATGCCGGACATCTTTGGCGAAGACATGCCGGTGCTCGGGACTGAAAACCCGGATGACACAACTGCGAACATGATCGCCCAGTTTGGCACGGCCCGGGAATCCACGCTGGCGATGTTGCAATCGGTCGGCGACGAGGAATGGGACGCTGCTCCGGATGGTGCGAAGAGCATCAGAACGCGAATTCAGGAACTCGTTGCCAACGACCGCCGGCAACTCGAGCGTATTGACGGCCTGATCAAAGCTGCGTAACGGACGACGCGCGGAAACGACCGAGCAAACCATGGGGACTACACGAGGATACGTGTCACGAGAGGACGACTGGCAGTTCGACCGCGCGACGAAACGGGTCGGAGGCTGGCTCGCCGGATTCGGTTTGCTCTCGGTCAACATCGGGCTCTTCCTGATTGCGGCAACGGGGCTCTTTCTCCTGAACCTCTACCAGGATCCGCGCAACATCGATGTCTTCACGCGGCTACGACCGTGGGCGCTCCTGATCATCTTCCATGCGGTCGCGGTCACGATCGTTTGGCTTCTGTCGTGGGCGATTCAGGCCGGGCAATTCGAGTCAGAGGAATCGCCGCAATCGACGCCGCAACGCTTCGGTCCGACCCCGAAGACTGCCATCGGCGCGTCGCCGACCCGCGCGCGGTTCAGCCCAACTGTCTCGACGCCGGTCATTCTCGATTCGCGTGAGCAGTCCGAGCACTTCTGGCGCCGCCGCAGCACCTCGATTTTGCGCCAGCACGAACCGGGCGTCCGCGAGACCTGGAGTTGGTCGTCGACCGACGAGGCCGAAGTAACGCACACCTGGCCAGACGGTGATCGCTATGATGTCGCCCCTTATGCACCCACCGTCGAACATGTGCAGGCAGAGCGCGAATTCGATGACAACGCGGACGTCAACGGGCACGAAGACACCAGCAAGGAAGCGGTCGCCGGTTACCCGGAGCGCCCTCAAGTCGAGTCCGAACCTGAGCCGGTGGATACGGCTCTCGATCCGCTAAGATTCGCCAGCCGCCAACACGACTCAAACGGCACTTCGGGCGATGCCAGCGTCCTCACCCGCTGGCTGTGGATCGAAGCCGCTGCCGCGGCTTGGCTCGCCCAACGCGAAGACTTACCAGCGTCTGATGGCGAGTCCGACAGCGAGTTGCACGTTCCCCCTGCCGAAGGCGATTCCGCCGAAGCGATGCCATGAGCGACGCGCCATCGCGAGATTTCACCGTCGCCGTCTTTGTCGTGCACGACGACCGGGTGCTCTTGCACTTCCACCGCAAGTTGAACCGCTGGTTGCCGCCCGGCGGTCACATTGAAGCTAACGAGTTGCCGGACGAAGCCGCCGTTCGCGAAGTCTTCGAAGAGACGGGCGTGGTCGCCGCGCTCTGTCCCGAAGGGGGCATCGATGCGATTACGCCCGGATTGCCGAAACAGTTATGTCGACCTGCGGGCATCCAGCTCGAAGACATCGCTCCCGACCATCAGCATATTGACCTGATTTATTTCGCGATCGGCGAGCCGGGCGAGGAACGGCCCGAAGTCGGCTGGTTCGGCCCCTCCGAATGGCCGTCTCTCGCCCTTACCGAAGAAGTCACTGCCTGGTGCGAAGGCGCGATCCGGGCCGTTTCGGTGCGGTCATATCTCGCCGAGTAGGCCGCTCGACGCTGATTTCAAGCCACCGTTAGAATGAACGGCAGCGGCGACTAGATTGGTCGCTTTGTTCCCGACGCTGGGCTCCCCGCGCTGCCACGTAGAGACAAGACCGGAGGGCAAGCGGGAAGATGGCAGAACCACTCACGAGCCAACCTGAAACGACCGCGGCGATCCCATCCTTGAACGGTGCTTCCGCCGGCAGTCCGTTTCTCTCGCCCGCGCCAACGGTCACGCTCCTTCGCGACGAATCGACCGCGCATCCCTTTGCGGTGGCCATCGCCGCGGCCTGGTCATGCTATGGCTCGCGCCCGGCGAAGGTTGAAAACGTGCTTAAGCTGATCAACGAGCCCGTGCCGGCGGGGCTGACCTCGGAGAAGGCGGCCGATCGCGCCGATCGCCGCCAGCGCGCGTTGAAGCTCTATGCCGATCTCTTCGCCGCCGGGCATCACACGACGATGCAGCACGCGACTTTTGTCTTCGTCCTCGACAACGTGTCGCGTCTGGCGATCTGGTCCTTCTTCCACGCCCATCCGTTCTACAACTCGGAGCAGGTCTCGCAACGCTATCGAGAGGTTTCGGGCAACGTCATGGTGACGCCCGCTCTGCCCGAACCGGCGCTGGAGGTTTATCAGACCGCAATTGAGCGAAGTCTCGAAGGGTACAGGCGACTGACCGAGATCTTGTCGCCAGACTTCGCCCGCGACTACGCGACCGTCTTCCCCGCCCGCGCTAAAGCCAAAGGGGAACAAGCGGAACGGCGAATGGCGGATGCGGTCCAGAAACGGGCGCAGGAGGTCGCGCGCTACGTCTTGCCCCTGGCGACGCCGGCACACCTCTACCATACAGTGAACGGGCTCACGCTCCTCCGCTATTACGTGCTCGCCAATCAACCCGACGCACCAGCTGAGGTGCGCTACATCGTGAATCGCATGGTTGAGGAAGTGCTTGCGCTCGATCCCTATTTTCTGGGCGCACCGGACTATCCGCTTGACCTACGCGCACTCAACTCAGATGACACCTTGGAAGCGCGCGCCATTGACCAATGGCACGCAAATCTCGCGCAATCCGCCGACGGCTGTGAATCCTTCTTTCAGGAGTTCGACTCCGATCTCGGCAACCTCGATAGCAAGCTGACCTCGTACGTTCCCGAGGCCGAGCACACCATGGCGGATGCGGTGCGGACGGTCCTGGGTCTGCCGCCCGAGACTATGATGGACGAAGACGCTCTCGCCCAAGTGCTCGACGGGGCGAACAACCCCTATTTCGGACACGCCCTTTTCCTCGGCATGAATTCCAAGCTCATGCAGACCATGAATCACGTGCCCTTCACCTTCAAGAAGCGGATCAGCGGCGCGGAAGAAGCGCAGAATCAGCGGCATCGCGGCACCCTCTCATCGGGACCGGTGCTCACCGCGCATCTCCGCCGAGATCCCGATGTCATCGTGCCCTGGGCAATTCACCGCAACCCGGAGGCGCTGGCGGAATACAACGCCACGATCCAAGCGCTCTGGGACGCCAAGAACGCGCTCCTCGCACAGAGCGTTTCGCCCGAGTTTGTGCTCTATCTACTGCCGAACAGCCATCGTGTGCGCTTTTTCGAGAGCGGCACGCTCCTCACCTACTTCTGGAAGTGGATCAAACGGCTCTGCTTCGACGCCCAACGGGAGATCTTCGATACCGCCCGCCAGGAAGTCGCGCAGGTGCGCGAGGTTTTCCCAACCATCGGCCGCTATGTCGATGGACCGCCGTGCGTAATGCGTTCCCGCGCGGAGGCGAAGCCGATTTGCCCAGAGGGCGAGCGGTATTGCGGCATCCCGGTCTGGCGGGATTACGAATTCGAAGCGCTGGCTGCGAAACGAATTATGTAAGATCTTCCGGCGCGCCGAGTAAGCCATTACTCAGACCGGCGTCGCGGAGCTGATTGGCGCCGATGTTTCGCGCCAGCACCGCTAAACCGGCAAAGTGCGATTGCAATCCCGAGGTGCTGGCACAGCAATCGGCAAGCACGATCGGTTTGATGCCGCGATCAAAGACATCCATCGCCACCTTCAGTACACACATATCGGTGTCGATACCGGCAATGGTGATTTCGGCAAAGCGATAGTCAAGCAGGTACCTCGCGAGCTCGTCTGAGATGCCCGCATAACCCGGTTTGGAGAAGATCAGCGCCGGATCCGCGAATTGGTTCAGTTCCTCAGCCAACTCCACGCCGGGTTCGCAGTCGCACTCGTGCCAATCGAGGAACCGCCGGTAGCCGCTCCCGGGCGCGTTGAGAAACCTCGTAAAGAGCACCGGCGCAAAACCGCCGGCCTCGATCAGACGCGCGATCCGGCCTGGAATATGGCGCGTGAAATTGTTGAGAAAACATTGTTGGACGTCGACAACGAGCAGCGGATTGGGCACACCGGTCTCCTCTCGAAGTCGATTACGCACGTTGCGGACCTAAGCGGCGGCGATCGCGCCATGCTTTCCGCCTCGCCTCTTGAAGCGTGTGCGCAAAACAACACCTGTACGGAGAGTTGACGCGAGCCGCTTCCGGGACCATGATTGAACAGCGCGGAACCCAGACGCATCGGTCCTCGACCCGCGACGGGAGCATCCAGTGTTTGCCTCAACGTCATCCGAACCACACACGGGCCGTGCCGCCATGATCACGCCGCTCACCCGGCGCGAAGCGGATACGCGGCCACGCCTGCCGCTCCCGCGGACGCCGCTCGTCGGTCGTGAGAACGAGGTCAGCGCGGTTTGTGATCTCCTCCGCAGCCCAGATGTTCCGTTCGTGACCTTGACTGGTCCAAGCGGGGTTGGGAAGTCGCGGCTGGCGTTGCAGGTGGCGATTGCACTTGAAGACGAGTTCGAAGGTGGTATTTGGTTTGTCGCCCTTGCCCCGGTGCGGAGCGCCGATCACCTGCTGGCATCAATTGGCCGGGCGCTAGAATTGCGCGACGAAGGCGATACCGCAATTGAGGATCGGCTGCACCGCCTGGTGCACGACCGGCACATGCTCTTGGTGCTCGACAACTTCGAGCATGTGATCGAGGCGGCACCAATGCTGACCGCGTTGCTCTCCTCGTCCCCAGGAGTGAAAGCGGTCGTCACGAGCCGCGTGACGTTGCGCGTGACCGGTGAACATGAGTATCCCGTGCCGCCTTTACAGGTGCCCGTGCTCGCGCGCGGCGGATCCTTTCGCAAGCTTGAACAGAACGAAGCGGTTGCGCTTTTTCTGCAACGGGCGCGGGCGGTGCGTCCAGAATTCCAATTGAATGATGTCAACGCTCCCGCCGTGGTCGAAATTTGCCGGCGGCTAGACGGCCTGCCATTGGCGATCGAACTCGCCGCGGCCCGGAGTAAAGTCCTCTCTCCGCAAGCGTTGCTGGCGCGGCTCACGAATTCGTTGCAGGTCCTGACGGGCGGCCCGCGTGATCTTCCCCCGCGCCTGCAATCGATGCGCGATGCGATTGCCTGGAGTCACGATCTCCTCGACGAGGAAGATCGCGCCCTCTTCCGGCGACTTGCGGTCTTTGACGGCGGTTGCACGCTGGCTGCCGCCGAAGCCGTTGCTTCCCCGCCGCGGCCAGCGCCGCCGGTTTCATCCTTGAAAACGTCCTTTTCGGCGCACATGCCCGGCGGTTTCGGCATGTCTGCGCAAACGCTGGTGCCCGAAATCTTCGATGGACTGGCCTCGCTGGTCGACAAAAGTCTCCTCCGGCAGGATGAACGCGAAGGCGACTTGCGCTTTTCGATGTTGGAAACGATTCGCGAGTTTGGTCTTGAGCAACTTGCGGGCGCGGGAGAAGAACAAGAGATTCGCGGCCGCCATGCGAATTGGGCGCTCACTCTCGCGGAAGAAGCCGAACCCGCGCTCTGGGGATCTGATCAGCACCATTGGTTGAACCGGCTGGAACTCGAGCGCGACAATCTCACCGAGGCCATTGGTTGGGCGAGCGAACATGATCGAGAGCTCGGCTTGCGGCTTGCCGGGTCGTTGTGGTGGTTCTGGCAAGTTCGCGGCTACCTCAGCGAGGGGCGGCAAGCGCTCGATCGCTTGCTTCCCGGTGACGCGGGCGTTTCCGCTCCCATTCGCATCCAAGCGCTCCTCGGGGCAGCGTTTCTGGCCAGCATCCAGGGCGATGTCAATCAGAGCGACCAATTCGCCAGCCTGGCTCGCCGGCTTGCGGACGATCTCGGCGACCCGGCGACCATTGGCCGCACGCTTTTCGTGCAAAGTTTCTGTGCCGGCGCGCGGGCCGGTGGCGACAGTGCGTATCGGTTCGCCCAAGAAGCGGTCGACATCTTCCGCACCATCGATGACCAGCGATGGCTGCCGTTCGCGCTCAATCGCCTCGGCATCGAAACGCACGGCAAGGGTGATTGGGCCGATGCGGAAGCGCTCTATCAAGAAGCGCTCGACCGCTGGCGGGCGCAGGGCCACACCTGGGGCATCGCTACGGTACTCAGCAATCTGGCGGTGCTCGCGCACGTGCTGGGAGACGACGAACGCGCCGCCTCGCTCTACCGCGAATCGCTCGCCCTCTGCTGGAGTCAGAGCGATCAATGGGGATTGACCGAAGCCTTGACAGGTCTCGGCGGCATCGCCGCGACCGCACGGGAGCCGGAAGTTGCCGTGCGCCTTTTCGGAGCGGCCGAAGAGATCCGAGAGTCAATCGGACTCTCGTTACAGCGCCACATCCGCACGCAGTACGAAGCGGCGATCGCCACGGCCAAGGACGCGCTCGGCGAAGTCGGCTTCGAGGCAGCCTGGGAAGCGGGTCAGGCGCTTTCGCTCGAACAGGCCGTTGCCGATGCGACGACGGTCGCCAGCGCCAAGAAACACGCCGCCGAGTCCTCTGCACGCGCATCAGCCGGCATCAGCGGACTTACGCCGCGCGAAATGGAGGTTTTGCGATTGCTGGCTGATGGCCGCTCGAGCCGCGAGATTGGCGATGTCCTCTTCATCAGCCATCGCACGGCGACCACGCACGTGACGAACATTTTTGACAAACTCTCAGTCGACAATCGCGCCGCCGCAGTCGCCCGCGCGTTCCAGCTCGGCATTATTTGAGCGTGTGCTACGCTTGTTATCGGAACCAATAAGGGGCGAATAGCGTACAATTCATAGTCGAAGAACGATTGACCAATTCAAGGACCAGATCTATTCGCCACAGCGTTGCCCGCGGGAAGCAACGAAACGCTCCGTCCATCGGCGTTTGACCTCGACGCCACCGTCGGTCCCGATTGTTTCGCCTCGCGATTGAGCATGGTTCGATGGTACGACCTGAGCGTCCGCATACCATCTCTCACCCGCCCTTCTCGGCGGAGCTGAAGGTGCGGTTCGCGTGCCTTGGGCTGATCGTCGCGATGGTTCTCCCCCTTCTTCAGCCGACATCGGCCGCGGCCGATCAGCCTCCGGTCAATCCGTTTGCACAAACATCTCCAGGCGGCGACATACCGGGATTTGCCCTCGCGGAAACCGATCACTTTCGGTTTTATTTGCAAGGCACTGACGGTCCGGCAGCGAGCGTGTTCGCCGTTGCCTATGGTGACGCTGCCGAGCGCGGACTGTCCGAGCTTTCGAGTGTTTATGGCATCGAGTGGCCCGACAAGATCGATGTCTTCGTCTACACGAACGAAACTGATTACAAGGTCGCTGTTGGTGCGACTGGTCGCCAAGAGATCAGCGGCATCGACGCAATCGCCGACCCCAAGAACGGACAAATCTCAATTCTGCTCGCGAATATCTCTGCCCAAACTGCGCAGGAAGCGGACAACTCCCTTCGTCATGCGATCTCGCACTTGCTCACGGGCTATGCCTCCGGCGGCATGATCCCGAGCGGCATCGACGAGGGCCTGGCGATGTACATGGAACGGCCGGTCAATCCAAAATTGGCGCGCATCGCTGGGATCATGCAGACCGCGGTCCAGCGCGGTGAGCTTCTTTCGTGGTCGGACCTCAATCGCTCACGTCCCCCAGCGACCGATCCCAAACTTCTGTCTGCCGAGTCCTACGCGATAGTCGCGTATCTGATTTCGCGCGGCCGCCTGCCCGCAATTCAGCAATTCGTCTCGGCCATGAAGTTTTCGACGAACTGGCGGGACGCCATCTACACGGCGTTTGGCCGGTCATCCGATGACCTCGAACGGCAATGGGAGGAGAACCTGCCAAGGTGGATCGCGAGCGGCTGGAAAGAAAATTTGATCGCTGGCTTCGACCTCGACCCGGCAAAAACCCAACTCGCCAAAGGTGATTACGAAGGGGCGAAGCGATCGCTCGAGAGCTCACAACAGTTGTTTACTGAGCTCAAGGACAGCGAGCGCCAAGCGACCGTCGAAGCGCTGCTCAGTCAATGTGACACCGGTATTCAAGCGGAAGCGCTGATGCTCCAGGTGCAGCAGTCACTTGAAAACCACGCCTATGATCGGGCCTCAACCCTGCTCGAGCAGGCGCGCGGGCAATATGAACAGCTTCCGCAAGAGCAGCGGCCTGACGATCTCCTCAATACGTACGAAGCAATCGCGAACGAGGGCCAGGAAGCCGGCAAAACGCTCGATCATGCGATTCTGCTCTCGCAAGACTGGAGTAATTACCCTAAAGCGCGACGAGCCGCACTCGACGCCGGCGCTTCGTACGCGAGTCTCGGTGATCAAGAGATGGCGGATCGCTCCCAATCCGTGCTCAATCATCTCCAAAGTCGGCAGCGCCGTCTCGTTCTGTTGCTCGGCGCATTGGCCGTCATCACGCTCTTGTGGCTCTTTTTATGGCTCTGGACACGCGGGCCGTCGGAACTAAAGTGGGATTGAGGCGCAGATCGCATCTGGCGCATCGGATTGGTATGAAGCATGGCTAGTCGAGTCACCTTCACGCGTGTCGAGATCTCGCTCGATCCTCGCGCTCGCCTACGCGAGTGGCGGCAGCAGCTTGCGCGAACCGTCGACGATACGCCGAGCCGGAAATTGTTATTCTGGCGCGCGCTTTGGCTCCCCTACTGGCTCGGTACAGACAATCCCGCGCCGCAATTCCCGGTCCGCAACGGGCCAGCGCCGGAGGGCGGACCTGCGGGCGATCAAGTCGTCCACATGCTTGACGACGTGGCCCGCCACGTGTGGATTCAACGAGCGCTTCATATCATCGCCCGCGCGTTGTGGCTCGGATTGCTCGTCGGCTTTTTCTGGCTCGTCCTCGATCTCAGCGGTGGCCCGGATGTGCACCTTCGCACGCTCGTCTTCGTGTGGGCCATCCTGATTCTCCCTGGATTTGTTCTCGCCGCGTTGTCCCGTCCTTCGCGGCCCTCGGTGGCACGGATGCTCGATCGCTCATTCCACTTACATGAGCGGATGTCGACGTCTCTTGGCAACCTGGGCCGCGATTTGCCGGCGACGAATCAGCGCGCATCGGTGGTTTATCTGCAGGTTGCCGACTCGGCGAACATCGTGACTGAGTTGAGCGATCATCAGGCGTTCAAAATTCGGATACCAGTCCGCGAAATCGTCGCCGCGATTGCCTGCGCATTGCTCCTCGCGTCGCTCTTCTTTTTGCGCGGCACGAGCGGAGTCATTCCGAACGTTGCTGATTCTCCGGTTCCCCGCTTCGTTCCCGCGACTGAGCGGTTCGCCCAGCAGGAAGCAAACGCGGCCGCGGCGCCAACGTCGAACGAAAACGTTCCCTCGACCGCTGAAGTCGAAGCGCGGGCCCAACGGTCGCAAGAAGCCCGTCGCGATCTCCAGCAGCTCGCGCAAGCGCTTGGCGACCACGCGGTGACCCGCACGGCCGCGGAAGACATCCAGCGCGGCGACTATAAAGCCGCCGCAAGCGACCTTCGCGACCTCGCCCAGAACGCCGACCAACTCTCTGCGGACGCGCGGGCAGGTCTTGCCGACGACCTCGACAAGGCGGCGCAAGAGATGTCGCCTGGCAGTAAAGACCTCGCCAACGCCGCGAGCGCCGCCGCCGACGGCCTGCGCCAGGGCGGTGAACCCGCCAAGGAGGGATTGAACCAACTCGGCGACGCGGTCGACAAAACCGGCCAACAGGTCGTCTCGCAGCAAGAGCTGGCCAACCAGATGCAGCAGGCACAGACGGCCCAAGCAAACGGCCAACAGGGACAGCAGAGCGGAGACCAGAATCAATCGGACCAAAATGCCCAGGCGAGCACCGGCGTCCAGGACGCGCAGCCGCAAATGCACAACCAATCTGGACAGCAAGGCACGCAAGGGCAAGGCGCGGATGCTCAGCCCGGCCAGAATCAGCAGGGACAATCAGACCAGCAAGGTCAAGATGGCCCGCAGCAAGGACGCCAACAACCTGGCGCGCAGTCGAAGAATGGTCAGTCGGGTGCCGGCCAGAGCCCGCAAGGGGATCAATCGGGAGCATCCCAAGAGCCGGGAACGAGCCCAGGGCAATCGCCTGCTGACACGGCGGAAGGCGACCAATCCCTGAATACGCAGACCGATACGGGCGATCAGTCCCAACAAGGCGGGGGCGCCGGGTCTGGTGACAAACAGGACAGCGAGAAGAGCGGCAGCACCGGCAAGAATGGGGAGAGCAAGTCAAACGACGGCAAGCCGCCCAGCGCGGATGTGACGAACGACCAGGCGCAAAAAGGCTCCGGCCAAGATCCATCGCAGGAGCAACGCGATGCCGTCACGCTGTCCCGCTCTCCCGACGGCGAAAGCGTGCAAACCTCCGGCGACAGCGGAACATCGAGCCTCGGCTCTGGTTCAGGCGTCTCAGTGAGCGGCGGCAATAGTGCCCAGGGTGACGTCGGCCAAGCAGGACCCGATAGTAACCGCGTTCCGCCCGCGTATCGGTCCCTGGTGGAGTCGTTCTTCAGCGATGCGGACGGTTCTTGATGCGTTTGACCGTGCCCATTCCGATCTTTTCGCGCGGCCGGGCCGCCCGGTCGTCGACGCCAACGCTGGCTGTTCCGTTGCCATCGCGCAACGGCGCGGACGATGATGAAACGCTCTTTAACGAGGATCTCCTGGGCCGCCTTCGTCGGTTGACGCTGATTTCCCGGAAGTCGATCGCCGAAGGACTCGCCGGCGAGCATCGATCCCGGCGTCGTGGCTCGTCGCCTGAATTCGCCGACTTCAAAAGCTATAGCCAGGGCGACGATTTTCGGCGCATCGACTGGAACATTTACGGACGCCTCGATGAGGTCTTCGTCCGCTTGAGCGAAGTCACTACCGAGCTCACAGTGCATGTGCTGCTCGACGCCAGCAATTCGATGGATTGGCGAAGCGACGAGCGCCTGCCGACGAAATTCACCTACGCCCGGCGTTTCGCCGGCAGTCTCTGTTACATCTCGCTCTGGCATTTTGATCGAGTCGTGATCGTTCCCTTCGGGACCGAGCTTGGCACGGCGTTCGGACCTGCTCAGGGGCACGCTCACGTCACGCCGATGTTGCACTATTTGACCAATCTTCAGCCCCTCGGCGCGACCGATCTTGTCTCAACCCTCGATCACTACGTGCGCGCTCGCCGCCGGCCCGGCATTCTCGTCTTGGTCTCCGATCTCCTTTCGGGAGAACCGGCCGAGCTCAAGGAAGCGCTGCGCGTACTTCGCGGACGTGGCTGGCAGGCGATTATCGCTCACGTCGTCGACAGCGCGGAGCTCGCTCCTCGGGAGATCATCGCCGAGGAACCGAGCGGGCGATCTCGACCAGCGGAACTGGTCGAGATCGAGCTTGGCGATCGTTTGCGACTGACGCCTACGCAGCAGGTTCTTGCCCGCTACGAATCGGCAGTGAAGGACTGGCTGAGCCAGATAGAGCGGGTGTGCGAAGAAGAGGACGCCGATTATCTGCGACTCGAGACATCTTGGCCCTTTGAGACGATAGTGCTCAGGATGCTCTACCGGCAAGGGGTGCTCGAGTGAGCGGCCTGTCCTTGCTGGCGCCGATCGGACTTGCCGCCCTAGTCGGCATTCCGCTGGTGATTCTGCTGCACATGCGGAACACCACGCCCCGCTTGCGTCCAGTACCGACCCTTCGCTTCTGGCTGGTGACGCTCCAAGAGCAACGAGAACGCACGAGTTTCCGCCGCCCTCCGATCAGCCTCTTGATGCTGCTGCAACTCGCGATCGTCGCGTTGGTGGCCTTCGCTCTCGCCCGCCCGATCACGACCTCTGCCCTCAGCGGTCTGGGCCAGCGCACCGAGCCGCGTCACCTGATCGTGCTCCTCGATGGCTCAACCAGCATGGCGGCTACCGACACGCCGAACGGCAAGACCCGGTTTGAAGCTGCGCGCCAGGAGGCGATGAACTGGATTGATGACCTGCGCGAGGGCGATGTCGCAACCGTCATCGTCCTGGGCACGAACACGGCAAATCTCGAAGCAACCGATGCTGCAAGTTTTCGCACCCTCCGCGATCGCCTCGCCACTTTGCCTCAACCAGGCGGGCGCGCGGACCTCAACGCCGCACTCAACTTGGCGGGCGATCTCCTCTTGCCTGATCTTGAGGACCGTGTCGTCGTCATCACCGACGGCGCGCTCACGGCCGATCCGAACTCGATCGCGCATGTTGCGGCGAGCATCGATTACGTCCACGTTGGCGGTGCAACCACTGGCAACATCGCCATCACCGATCTCTCGACTCGCTCCTCAATAACAAACCCCGATCAGGAGCAAATCTACGTGCGGGTCGCGAACTTCTCGGCTGACTCGGCGACGATTCCGATTGAGCTCACCGTTGACGGTATTTCCGAAGCCAAAAGCGACCTCACGATTAACCCGAACGGCGGCGCCGAGACGACGGATTGGGATCTACCGTCGGGATCCAAGACCGCCACGGTCACGATTGGCGCAAACGATGCCCTGTCGCAAGACAACACCGCCTCGACCGTCCTCACGAGCCCGGGCGATCTTTCGCTCAAGATCCTCCTTGTCTCCGATACCCCCTCCGCGCTGCAACGGGCGCTGACCGTGCTCCCCGGGGCCCAGGTGACGACTGTGGGAACTGACGATCCCGCCGCGAAGGACCCGAACGCCCCGTTCGATCTCGTCGTTTATGACACCTTCTCGCCCGATCCGAACACGTTGGCGAAATCCCCCGTGCTGTTCGTCAATCCACCTGAAAACGGCATCCTGCAAACGCGGGGTGTGATGCAAAATCCTACCGTGCTTCGCGTCCGCGCCGACGATCCATTGCTTGAAGGCGTCGAGCTGGCAGGCGTGACCTTCGGCGAGACAACGGTGCTCGTCATGGACGGTTCGGATACCGAGGTAGCTGCGGCCGAGGCCGGTCCCTTGATCTACCGCGGCACACTGTCGCAGACCGGCGCGCCGGTGGTCGCGCTTGCCTTCGACGTTGCGAAATCGAACCTCCCGCGCCGGGTCGCCTTCCCGATCTTGATTGCAAACATCACCGGTTTTCTCGCGCCCAGCCCGCTCCCCTCGGCCTTGCCGCTCGGTGATCCGCTTGCCTACCGGCCGCGGGCGGACGCAGCGACCGTCCGCATCACCCCGCCCGACGGCGTTGCCGTCGATCTCGCCGTCTCGACCAATGAACAAACGGATGACGGCACTAGCGATCAGCTTCGTGAGGTTGCCTATCCCGGCACTGGCGTGCCGGGTGCGTACAAGGTGACGGAACTCGACGCGGATGGACACGAGCTTGGCGGCGGCACGTTCATCGTCAACGCCGGCCATCAACGCGAGTCCGATCTTCGCGCCAATCCCGATTTGCCCGCCCTCCTCGCCAATACCAACCCCGACTCGCCGGGCAAAGCCCGGACCTCGACGTCGGACCTTTGGCCGACGTTAGTCGCGGCCGCGTTGGCGGTCCTCCTCTTCGAGTGGCTCGTCACGATCTTGCCGCGTCGTCGCAAGCGTCGATCGGCGACGACGGCAACGCAACCTGGGAGCGCGAGCAGTGGATAGCTTCTTCAACCTCACTTTTGCCCGCCCGGCCGCCCTGTGGCTCCTCGTTCTCGTGCCACTGATTGCGCTCGTGACCGTGCTCCTGCGTCAGCGCCGGCGGACAGAGCGGCCGGTGATCGCGCTGCGCCTGCTCATTGTCGCGCTCATCGCCTTCACGTTGGCCGAGCCGATGACGACCCACGGCGCGGGCGCGGTCAGCACCGTCTTCGTGGTCGACCGCTCACGCAGCCTGACTGATAATACGCAATCGCAAGTGAACGATTGGGTGACGGACGCCCTCAAAGGAGGCGGCGCCGAGGATCGGGCAGCCGTCGTCGCGTTCGGCGCGGTGCCGGAACTCACCGGGTCGGCCGCCAAAGCAACACAACTTGGTTCGTCCTGGGATCAGACATCCGACTCGTTCGACGCGAACTACACCGATATCGAATCCGCGCTGGCGCTCGCCCGGGCATTGCCGCTCGGCGGCTCGCGCCGAATCGTGCTTGTGTCCGATGGCGCCGAAAACATCGGGTCGGCACTAAATCAATCAGGGCAAGCGGCCAGCGACGGCACGCCCATCGATGTCCTTCCCGTCGAAGGCGTGGGCGAAGGCGACTTGCGCGTCGAGTCGGCTACCGCCCCCTCGACGACCTGGGCTGGCGAGCATGTTTCCGTCGTCGCCAGCATCGCGTCCGGCGCGGGTGGGGATGGAACGGTCGACCTCTTCGTCGATGGCACGCGCGTCACCTCGAAGCAAGCCGACTTCCCCAGTGGCTTGAGCTCCTACTCGTTCGACGTTAAGGACTTGAAGCCGGGTTTCCACTCGATGGAGGTCCGCGTCACAGGCACGATGGCCAACGATCGCTTCCAGGAGAACAACTCCGCTCCCCTCTCGCTGGTTGTCCGCGACAAGCCAAAGCTGCTTCTCGTCTCCCAGGCGGGCACCGACGTTGGACTGCTTAAGGGCACGTTGGAGCGCAGCGGTGCGGTTGTGACTGTCTCCGAGCCGTCGGCGGTGCCGTCACGCCTCTCTGAGCTGGGCGTCTATGACGCGATTCTCTTGAATAACATTCCAGCCTCGTCGATGACGCTGGACCAGCTCGCCGGTCTCCAAGAAGCGACACGCTCGAAGGGCCGCGGTCTAATCGTCATCGGCGGTACGTCGAGTTACGGCCCCGGGAATTACGCGGGCACATTGCTCGAAGACACAATGCCGGTGACGGTAAAGGTCACAGAGGGCAAAGAACGGCAGCGCGTCGCCTTGCTTCTGATCATCGATAAGTCGGGTTCGATGAGCTATGACCCGTTGAGCGGATCGCCCAAGGTCGAGATGGCCAAGGAAGCCGCCAAGCTGGCGGCGCAGTCGCTCTCGGACGGCGATCAGATCGGTGTGCTCGCCTTCAGCGATTCACAACAATGGGTCGTGCCGATCACGACGATAGATGGCCAATCATCGCGCGATGAGATCAACGCCAAGATCGACGGGATCAAAGCCGACGGCGGCACGGAGATCTATCCCGCACTGTCGGTCGGCTTCGATGCGATCCGGAACGTGAATACCGACGTCCGCCATATCGTCCTGCTTTCCGACGGCAAATCCCGCTCCGGTACGGTCGAGAGTTATGAGAAGCTCATTAGCGACGGGATCACCGACCGCACGACGCTTTCGACGATCGCGATTGGCGACGACGCCGACACGGAGCTCTTGCAGACGCTCGCCGAGCAAGGCAACGGGCGCTATCACTTCACGGAGAAGAGCGAAGACATCCCTCGCTTGACGTTGGCTGAGGCGCAGAGCGCAGGTAGCCAATCGGTGCTACGCGGCGAGTTCAAGCCGATCCAATCGCAGCCGAGTCCGATCCTCACCGGCTTCACTCCCCAGGAGTTACCCGCGATCGACGGGTACGACTACGCCCAGGCGAAGCCGGACGCCCAAGTTGTGCTCACGAGCCAGCGCGACGACCCCATTCTCGCGAAATGGCAATACGGTCTTGGCCGCGTCGTCGCCTGGACCGCCGACGACGGTTCCGACTTCGCCAACGGCTGGCCGTCGTGGGGCCGGTTCGATGAGTTCTGGGGGAGCATGGTCCGCTGGGCGCTGCCCGATCCAGAGAATCAGCCGCTCCAGGTCAGCGTCAAACGCGACGGGCGCGAAGTTGCGATCACCGTCGACTCGCTGTCCGAGGACAGCGCCTACGTCGATTCCGCCCCGACGATGGCAACCATCACCTCTCCGTCCGGCGCCGTGACGAGAAACATGCCGCTCCATCAGGTCGGCCCAGGACAGTATCAAGTGCGCGTCCTGGCCCCCGATCCCGGCGCCTATCGCATCGATCTCCAGCAACAGCGAGGAAATCAACAAGTTACCGAACTCGCGGGATTTGCAATTCCGCCGTCGCCCGAATTGCAGCCTTCCCAAACTGGCCAACAGCTGATGGAAGCCCTCGCGGCGCGCACAGGCGGCCGGGTGCTTTCCCTCGACGAACCCAGCGAAGCCTTCACCAACAACGGCATCCAGGGCACCTCACTGCGCAGCTTCCATCCAGTGTGGTACGTGCCGTTGGCGCTCGCTTTGATGCTCTTCCTGACCGAGTTGATGCTCCGCTTCGACTTCCTGCCTCGGCTACGCTCCCTCACATTTCGTCGCCGGCCGGTCTAATCGCCTCCAGTCCGGCCTCTGAGGCGGTACACTGTGTCCGCTTTGTCAACATGTATGCCAATTGAACTGGACTGGGTGTGATCAAGGTTCACGTCCACACAAGCGGTGGTCACCTTTCCGAAACAATTCCCCTGTCTGAAATCAGCACCGTCATCAAGCAAGACGACCAACTCCTCTGGATCGACGTCAAGGACCCGAGCGACGATGACCTGCGACTCCTGCAGGAAGAGTTTGGTTTCCATCCTCTCGCGATCGAAGACGTTCAACATGCTCATCAACGGCCGAAGGTCGATCTCTACGACGGCTATGTTTTCCTCATCTTTTATTGCCTCAACCGCTACGAGCGCGGACAGCCGTTGCACGTAGTGCAATTGAGTCTCTTCGTCGGCGCCAATTACGTTGTCACATTGCATGAAGGCGAAATTACCCTGTTCACGGAGATCAAGGACCGTTGGCAGCGGAATCACGAGGCGATTACCGGGCACGATGCGGCCATCATGGCCTACACAATTCTGGATGCGATTGTCGACCAGTACTTTCCGCTGATCGACGACCTCTCCGACGAAATCGAGGACATCGAAGAGGTCCTGTTCGGGCATTTCGATCAGCGTGCCCAAAAGCGGATTTTCCAGCTCAAGAAAGACCTGCTGCGGATACGGCGCGTGGTCGCCCCTGAACGCGATGTCCTCAATATCCTCGTCCGTCGTGACACCCCGATCTTCTCTGACAGCGCGATCATCTACTTTCAGGATGTGTACGACCACATCATTCGCGTCACCGACGCGATCGACACCTATCGAGATCTTATGTCGAGTGCGCTCGATTCATACCTCTCGATTGCGTCGAATCGCCTAAATGAGATCATGAAAATGCTGACTGGTTGGTCGATCATCTTGATGACGGTTACGCTCATCGCCAGCATCTACGGGATGAATTTCAGGCACATGCCGGAACTACAGTGGCATTATGGCTATGCATACGTACTTGCCCTGATGCTCTTCCTCGGCAGCGGTCTCGCTATTTTCTTCCGCCGCCGGAATTACTTTTAGGACCTATTCAGACTGACAACGTTCTCTGTCGCGGCGCACAGCCGTGCGCCTGCCTCGTGATAACGGCGGTCATAGATGGCACACGGCGTTTCATGCGCTCTGGGCGTACGGCTGTACGCCGCTATGTATCGCCAACCTTCGCAAGAATTGATGATTTGCGGGCAACGTTAGCCACCGAAATCTTTTTCGCGATCCCCGTCACGACTCCTGCCGGCGCGGTTCGGGGCTCAAGGATGTTTCGTCTTCGGATTGGCCTTCGACGCCATTTGTTGTCGACGCGGCGACATCGTCGGAGAGGTCGATCGATGCGACCGGAGGAACAGGTATTTCGCCAATGAAGGCTGGGTCCTCGCGGGGTGGTCGAAGCGTCTCGCCACCGTCCTCATCCGTGACTTCCTCTTCCTCCATCTTGGTCTCCTCCCCTTCCCCATCGCGCTCGTCGATAAACACGCCTTCGACGGTGCCGATGCCGGGAAACCGGTCCTCCACCCGGGTGGAATCGAACGGGGCGAGCCCGAGCTCCGGCGCGAGCATCGAGCGCAACCAGATCGCCGCCACCCGCGTCCAGTCTCCGATTTGCTCGTACAAACCGTGCGAACCGGTGGGATACCAAATCAAGGTCGCAAGATCGCCGACCGCGGCGGCGAGATGAAGCGACTCCTCGGGCGGCACAACTAGATCGCGGCCGGCGCCGAGAACGAGCAGCGGACAGCGCATTCTGCGTGTTATGTCGACCAGAGAAAAGTCGCTTGCGAATTCCTTGACCGGCACATCAAGCCCAGCCATCCCTTCAAGTTGCTGGCGCACAATTGGATTGACCGAGCGAATCCAGCGCCGCGGATCAAATGGACCGGTCACGGTGACACAGGCGTCGATTCGTCGATCAGACGCGGCAGCCCGAACCGCGACAGCGGCGCCGAGACTGAATCCAAGCAGTGCGACGCGATCGGCATTCAAATCGGGTTCCTGCGCCAGCAATCCGAAGAGCCCGTCGGTGAAGTCATCGCACCGGCTCGTCATCCGACCCGCGTCGAACGCCTCACCGGTGCCCGGCCAGTCGAGCGTCAACACCGCCAACCCCCGTTCGAGAAGGGGATCGGACCAGAGCAACAGCTCTTCCTTCGTCGTCGTCGCGCCATTTAACATAACGACAACCGGTGCGCCACGAGGCGGAATATCGTGCGGTTTGGCGAGATAGGCCGGCAGTTGATTCGTGCGCCAGCGGACGGCGACCTTGCGGGTGTCGGTCATCAACTTTGGAACCGCTTGCGAGAACACCGTCGCCGCCGATGATCGCAACGCGCGCAACGTGCGCTGGTCGGTGTCGGTGATCAAATGCGCCGCGTGATAGCACATCGCGGCGTTGCGCCGAGACTCCGCCGCCTCTTGCCAGCGACCATCAGTTTCCGCCCGACGGGCATCACTGAGATGGCGCTGCGCGGCGCGGTTCCACGCCGCCATCCAATCGCCAAGCCCGCGAACCTCGCCCAGCACGCCGTCGATCGTTTCCGGCGGCAGCTTCATCGCCGCGAAGCGGGCGCGGAAAGAGCGGGGGAGCCGCTTACCGGTGCGCAGGCGCAAATAGAAGTTGATCGTACGCGGAGTGAGACGGTTCGAAAAGCGCCAACCGTGGGCGGCAAAGCGCCAGGTTTGCACCTGCGTCTGCTCGTCAATCGGCATAGGCTTACTGCCCGAGCCGTCCATCACTGGCTCCAGGATCGCTCGCGGGCGCGTTGGATGACACTGTTGACCATCGTGACATCATCCTCGAAGCGAGAGACCACCACGATCCGTTCCAGGCGCGAAGGTTCTCGCCGGAGATAAGCTACTGTCGCGTCGACAACCTGCTCGGCGGCGGCCTGCCGCTCGTGGTCGAGCGCATTCGCCGACGAACCCAATAGCGGCATCGCGATCGATCGAATCTTGCCACGATCGGCAGCGCGCAAGGTGGCAGTGACCGCGCGCTCGATGGTGCCCAAGCGGGCCGATTCCCCCAGCGTCGGAATTACGACCGCATGGAGCACGGCCGTAATGCCGCGTTCGGCCAAGTGACCAGACCCGGTCATGACTGCGGTTCCCAGTTCGAGCGGTGCCCGCACCATTGCTTCTCGTTCGACCTCCGGACCGCCGGTGGAGCGAATCGAACCCGCGGGACCGGCACCCATCACGCCGCGCTGGTTGGCAGCATAGACCACCGCTTGCACCGGCTGGTCGATGACCTCGCCAACACCGGCGATCAGCAGCGTGCGGCCAAACCTGACCCCCTGGCTCGGCGACTTGCTGGACATGCTTCCCCCTGGAACCTTCGCGTGCACGCGAAGGAATTCCGAGTCTACCACCGGCGTCCGCCTCCTCGTCCACCCGGGTGGATGATCGCCGCGATTCGAACTCTATCGTAGAGCAAGAAAGGGGCCGCATGACGCACGGCCCCTCCTCCTCGTGATTTACTCGACATAAGGATACTCAACTGCCGACCAGCTACCCCATCGGTTGCCGTCGCATCGCCGGCGGTTCCGCCCCGGTGTCGATGAACACAATCCCGGCGTCACTCCACCACGGCGACGTCGCATGCGTCCCGTCGCCATTCAAAACAGAGCTGATCGACGCGCCGGTCTGCGAATTGAAGACAAAGAGCCCGTCGCTTCCCGCGGTCACAATCTGCTCTCCATCTGGCGAGAAGGCAAACCCCCCGTCGGGGTAGGTAAGCGTGAAGAGTGGGATACCTGGAGCACTCGTTGAAGCGACGATCAATTCTCCATTGGCTGTGTACGCGATCCGGCTGCCACCCGGGCTCACCGTCGCGTCGCCGATCGCTCCGAGAGTATTGTCACCAAGCTTACTCTCCGAGCCCTCTGGTGTGACAAGAAGCCATCCCGTATCGGTCGGGATCAAGATGCCCGTTTGAAAATCACTATAGTTAGCGACTGGATGATCCGCAGACAATCTCACATCGTCGCCGGCCCAAATAGCGCGATCGTTCGTCCCGTTCCAAGAGGCTTGATGCAGTTCGACATGACCCGGCTTGTTATTGAAGCTGCGCAGATAGTAGAGCTGGTCACCGATCCAGCCCGCGGGAACATCGGTCGTCTGACCGCTGGAATCCCCCGATCCAACCGGGTTGATCACGTTATTTTCTCGGTCCCAGGCGGCGACCGTAGTTAACGACGAGGCATAAAGCAGCACCTGGCCCTTCGGCGACCACATTGGCGAGGTGCCGGATCCAATAGCCGTGACCTGGCCCAAATTGGTGAGATCGACCATCGCGATCTGATCGGCCAGGTAGATCACCGCGAATTGGCCGTCAGAGGTCACCGGCAGCGGACCAGACGGTGCGGTCGTCCCGCCAGGAAGATCGAAGAGCTTTTCCGATGATGAGAGATCGGTTCCGGCGCCGCCTGCTTCGGTCGCCGTTTCTTCGACTGTCACTTCGGGTGTTTCCGTAGCCTCGACGGCGGCCGTATTGGGTGGCTCTATGCCGCCGCTTGTCGGTTCCACGGTCGGGATTTCTTCGGCCGGGGTGTCCGTTGGGGCTGCCTCAACCGGCGTCTCGGTGGACACTTCTGCCGGTTGGGTCTGCCCGCCACCCACGGGCACGATCGCCGGTTGCGTCGGCGTCTCTGTCGGTTCCGGCGTTCTCGTTGGCTTCGGCGTCTTGGTCGGCCTTGGCGTTGGCGTCTTGGTTGGCCGTGGTGTCTCGGTCGGCGCCGGTGTCGCCGTGTCGATTGGCGCAGCCGTCTCCGTCGGCTCGGGCGTTTCGGTCGCGGTCGGAGTTGCGATTGGGCGCGGTGTCTTGGTCGGCGATGCCGTCGCCGTTTCCGTTGGTTCCGGCGTTTTCGTTAGCGTGGCCGTCGCCGATGGCTTCGGCGTTGCCGTTTCAGTAGGTTCACTGGTCTCTGTCCGCTCCACGGTCGCCGTTTCAGTCGGTTCTGTCGTCACAGTCGCCGTGTCTGGCACGGCTGTAGCGGTGGGCGGCACTGTTTCGGTCGCAGTCGCCGTCGCGGTTTCCGTCGGCTTCGAAGTTGCCGTAGAGGTTTCGATCTTCTTCGGCGTCGGCGTGGCAGACGGCGCGATGGTGGGTGCGAGCACATTTGGAAGCGGCGTCGGCGTTTCCGTGGCAACGGTCTGCGCCACCGCGGCATTCGTCGCAGTGGCGGCCGGCACCGCGGTATTTTGGGCGGTGGCGGTTTCGCTCGAGGCGCCGGCGAAAGATGTGCGCGTCGGCGGCGGATTGTCGTTACCGTTGCGGTTGAACTGCGCGACGGCGAGGAAACTGAACACTGCCAGCAGGGCGAGCGCCGCGGCCGCGGCCGGAGCCACGCCGAAGCGGCCGCTGGTGATCGCCGCCGCGACCCGGTCCCAGACACCCTGACCGCGCTCGACTCGTTCTCGGACCTGCCGGCTGACCGTAGGGCTCGGCGGCAGATGCGGCAGCTCGCGGAGACCGTGCGCCATCATCTCCATGTGCTCGGCAAAGGCGCGGCAGGACGGGCACCCTACTAGGTGGGCGAGGAGATTGCGGTTGGACACGGGATCGAGGGGACCGTCGAGCCGCGCAGAGATCAGCGCTTCCGCCTCTGCATGCGAGAGCGGCGCGGGGCCACCCGGACGTTCCCGGCCCGGCATGTTGTTGCCGGTGCTCACCGGTCTTCCTCCAAAATGCTCATCGCCCCTGAACCTGAAGCATCTTCTGTCGGGTCCCCATACGCCGCGGCAAACGCCTTGCGCGCGCGAAACAGTCGTAATTTGGCCGCGTTTTCGGTGATGCCGAGCGCGGCCGCAGTATCAGCCAGCGAGAGACCTTGATAGTGCCGGAGCAGCAGCGCGGCCGCGTAATGCTGTGGCAACAACGCGAGCGCTTGTTCAACATCGTGACGCCGGCCGACGGTTCGTTCGACCACTTCACCAGAGGCGTGGTCCTGCCCAGGCATGAACGGAACCCACCGCACCAGCTTGCGGCGGCGGAGATGGGAGATTGCGGTGTTCGTCGCAATCCGGTAAATCCACGCTTTGAAGGCCAGGTCGGGCCGGGTGTTGGGCAGGGCGCGATAAGCTTTAACAAACGCGTCTTGTGTTAAATCCTCCGCGAGCGCGCGGTCACCAACCATGCGATGAATGTAGTTCAGCACCGGTGCGTGATAGCGTTCAAATAGCCGTTCAAAGGCTACTGGGTCCCCCGCGCGGGCACGCCCGACGAGATCCCCATCATCAACCACGACGCCGCTCCCAGCCCGCGTGCCCGTGGCGCTGCCAACCCAAGTAAGCGCTTGATCCATGCTTGCGACGGTCCCTTCCTTTCGGCATCTCAAACGCACAACGAGGGGATGTGGTTTCACCCAGATTTGGTGGGTTTGGCGGTGGGGATTGGTCCAGCGCGCAGGCGATCATGTCGCTCAGAATAACAAATACGCTCCGTGGTTTGAGTGAGCGCGAGGTAAGAGTTCACTGGTGATTTCACATGGCGCGCGGCGATAGTTCCACGTGGAACGTACAGTCACCCGATGACACTCGGAGTTGCGGTCAAGCAATGCGCTCACCGAATGCCTTCGTCACTTGCTGGCCGGTCGCGGCGCCCGAGATCGCCGCTTCGCCGGCGCTGCGGTGTTGTTCGAGATATTGCAGCAACGAGGAGTTCAACTCTCCGCCAAGCAAGATGATCGCGCTGATGACGTAAAGCCAGAACACGAAGGCGAGGAGCGCGCCCAGCACGCCATAGGCGGTGGCGTAGTGGCCGAGATATTCGAAGTAGAAGCTCAGGGCAAAGGTCGAGCCCCCCCACAGCACGACCGCGAACAGCGCTCCCGGAATGACAGTCCAGGTCGCGAGGTTGATATTCGGCCCAAAGCGATACAGGGTCGCAAGCCCGAGAAAGAGGAGGAGCGCAAGCAGCGGCCACCGCGAAAGTTGCCAAAGCTCCGTCCAAGTGTCGTTCGTGCCGAGCGAGTTCCCGATCCAGCGCTCAATCCCATCCCGGACAAGAATGAGCGCCGAAATCAGCAGAATAGGGATTGCGAGGGCGAGCGTGAGCGCGAGCGCGATGGCGGTCCGATGCGGCCAGGGGCGTGTCTCGTCGACCTCGTACGCCTTATTCAACGCCTTCATCAAGGCCACGATGCCGTTCTTGCCTCCCCACAATGCGAGCAGGGCGCTGATCGAAAGCGCTCCACCAGATTGGCTATGAATGATTTGCTCGATTGGATCTCGAATCGCCACCGCTTGAGCATACGCCAGGTGATTAAAGAGAAAGTCCGTGATCCGGTTCAGCACATCTTCGGTGCCGATGAGACGGCTGATCCGGGCGGAGAGGGCGGCGAGGAAGATGAGCAGAGGCACGGTGGAAAACAGAAAGTGATAGGCCACCCCAGCCGCCATGCCCATCAGGTCATCTTTATGGGCGCTCTTGGCGGTGTACTTGACGACGCCAATCAGATGTATCGGATGAACAGCCACGCGATGCCTCCGAACGAGCCCCCGCCTTAGTAGTCTCTATGGCACACGGCTCTTCTACGCAACCACTATACCGTGGGCCCTGTGATACCCAGATCGTTCCCTCCGCGGCCGCGCCGCGAACGCCGAGCAGGAAGCCCAGCTCTTAGACGACGAAGCCGCCTCTAGGGCTGAGCCCGGGTCGGGTGCCGGCAGACGCCGGCTCTCGTTAGCCGGACTCTAGCCGGCGGTCAGGTTGTACCCGGACCTTCTAGTCGCAGGCACGCGGCTGCGCCGCGTCGGATGTGGGGAACGACAATATACCGTCGGACCCAGCCATTCCCCACAACATGCTATCGTCCTATCGTGATGAACGCGCCGGGAACCATCGACATCACTGCGACAGGCCAGACCTTCGGCGAGGCGTTGACGAACGCGCTGCTCCAAGTCATCGCGTATGCCGGCTCCTCGCTTCCTGAAGCGGAGGCATCGATCGCGATCCCGATCCGGGCGCGTGAATCCGACAGCACGGCCCTCACCCGTGCCATGGTTTCCCAGATCCTCGCCGAGCTCGAGCAGGGCGCGCAGATTGCTACGGTGCGGATCGATGGGCTGCTCAAGCGCGATGGCGACTTCGTCTGCTGGGGATATGCGTTCGCCGCGCCGGAGCCCTCCACTTCCCCCAAGCATGCGTATGCGGTTCGCGATCTGACGATTCGAGACGCTACGAGCGGGACCGAAATTCTGGTGACGCTCGCACAGGAAAGTGGGTAACATGAGCCACGTGAGCCAGCAGGGAGCGCTCAATCGGCATCCGACGCTGGCGACCGATCAGCGCGAGCTTCGGTTCACGCTGCACGACTCGCCGGTTGTCGAGACCCGGTCGGCGCCCGGTACGATCGATGTCGGTGAAGGCGGTCGCCTGCTCGGCCTCGAAGTTGATTTGTCAGGGCTGTCAGCGCACGCGATTCCCGGCGAACGGGATTCTGGAGATTCGGTCGTCAGTTTCGACGGAGATGGACTTTATTTTGCGATCATGCCTGATCTGGGCGGACAGAGCCGGAGCGCGCCAGTAACGGTCGCGGTCGGCTTGAACGCAGATGGTTCGCCCGTGCAACTCGCGATTGCTCGGCGAGGGGCCGAGTACGAAATCACTTATCCCAGCGGCAATCGGTGATGGACGCTCGGCCGGCCCGGTGGGCTGGCATCGTGCGAAGACGAGGAGTCCACCGGGGTGGAGTGAGGTCGGGATATTCAGGTCAAGTCGCTGGTTCGTCGATGACCTTAGCGAGCTTTCCGGCCGACGGCAAGCGGACCGCGTCACCGTCCTCAATCCGAAACGTGACCGGTTCCCAACCACTATGACGCGAGCCGCCGTGCCAGGCAAGCGCGGAAACGAGCACGGTTCCCTCGGTCATCGTCACCGCGATGCAGGACAACCGCTGCGGATAGCGATCGAGGGCACCGCCGATCGCCTCGAGGCGTGTCGACCACGTTTCGCTCGGGTCACGATGACCCGACGACAACCGCTGAACCACAATTGCCCCTTCCCTGAGAATAAGTTCCTCAGTCAGTGTAGCAAGCTACGGCCGAAATTCGGCATGGGCCAGCCGTCTTGGCTGTGGTCGAACAAAGTACCCTCCTCATCTCAAGACCTCGGCGCTTACTCTTGACAATTCATTCTGATACGTGTAAGTTATTACTTACATATGAGTACTCAAGTTGTCCCTGACCACGCGAATCCGTCCGGGGATGATCTGCTGAGAGTCCTCGCAGCGCTCGCAAATCCGCACCGCCTGCAAATCGTGGCGGCGCTGACGCATGGGCGCAACTACGTCAGCCAGCTTGCCCGCGAATTGGGCATCAGCCGGCCATTGTTGCACATGCATCTGCAGCGCTTGGAAGCCGCGGGGTTGGTCATCGGGATGCTTGAGCTCTCGGAGGACGGAAAAGCGATGAAATATTTCCAGGTAACCCCGTTCGCGCTCCAACTCACGCCTGAACGGATCACCAATGCTGTCAAAACGCTTACCAGCGCTGATCCAGGCGCTTCAGAATCTGTCGATCGTCAAACACCGGAGGGAGAATCGTGATTACGCCGTTAGCAAGTGATGTGTGGGCCGGTTGGGGCAGCGTCCTGTTCGTGAGCCTGATTGCGATCTTGATCGGCGCGGTGGTGATTATCGGAGCCTGGCAAAGCATTAAGTCCGCGAACGTGAAATCGATTGCTCGCGAGACGGTCGCCCGCGATGAGGCGTACCGGAAGCTGGCGGAAGAAACCGCGAGCTCCAATCAACGGTTGGCCCGCGATCAGCAGCAGATGGCAGAGACCCTGTTCGCGGTGCAGACAAAGGTCGATGCGATCGAGCGGATGCTGCGCGAGGTAGAGTAGGCGCGGATACTCGGTCGCCGCCCCACCCACGGCAATGGAGCGGACAATCCACGGTCAAGCGATCCGACATGTGGCTCAACCCTCAATGGCTGCCATGAGTGCCTCAGAAGCGATCGCCAAATTGGTTCGTAGTCTTTACATAACTTATTGTGCATGCTCTGGTCCATCATTCACGGCCGACGCCATGAGCGCCTGAAGGTCTAATTCAACGACTCGAGTTGGAAGAGGGGAGGCTCCCGCCTCTCTCGCAGTTGCTCATGACCTATGTCGTGGACCTGCTATCGTGCGTCCTTTTTTAACCGGAGATGTCATTCGTCACGTTCAACCGTAACGCTGGCAACGACTGATCATCTACGCACTGGCGCCGCATCGGCGCCAGATTCGGAGGGATTTCCGCCGGACGGCACAGCAAGGTTATCGTTGTCGCGATCTAGTTTGTCCTCCTCGAAACGCTTGTCGTCCGCTCCGGGCTCGTCCCGGCGCTGACGCTCAATCTCCGCTGCCGCATGTGGTGGCCGAGCAAACACTGGCGGGGCAGCGCCGGTACACCGCCGGTTCGGAAGTGACCGGCGATTGACGGAGCCCGCGCTCGGCACGCCTCCTGCGTAAACCGTCACCGTGATTAACGCGGGAGGCGTGCCTGGTGGTAATTGAGCTTGATATAACGGAAGTCGATTCTGAGGCGGCGGCAGAAGCCGCCGGTTTGCGCTACGTGACAGATGAGGAACCGGGCTACCGCCGTCTTCGCGCTGGTTCGGGCTTCCGCTACGTCGACGCCAACGGCGAGCGGGTAACATCCGAGCGGACACTGGCCCGGATCAAGTCGCTCGTCATTCCGCCGGCTTGGACCGATATCTGGATTTGCGCATCAGCAAACGGGCATCTGCAAGCAACCGGCCGGGATGCGAAAGGGCGAAAGCAATACCGCTATCACCCGAAGTGGCGGGAGAGGCGGGATCAGTCGAAATATGATCACATGATCGCGTTCGGGCGGGCGCTTCCCTCATTGCGAGAGACCGTGGCCGACAACCTTGCGAAACCGGGAATCGAGCGCGAAAAAGTGCTCGCCGCCGTAGTCAGACTTCTCGAAACTACACTCATCCGCATTGGCAACGAGGAATATGCCCGCACGAACCATTCCTTCGGCCTGACCACCCTGCGGGATCGGCACGTCGACGTCAACGGTTCCTCGGTGCGCTTTCACTTCCGCGGCAAGAGCGGTATCGATCACGACGTCGACGTGCAGGACCCGAAATTGGCGCGGATCGTCAAGCGCTGCCGCGATCTCCCCGGTCAAATGCTCTTTCAATATCAAAACGGGGACGGCGAGCGCCGGCCGGTAACGTCCGGCGATGTCAACAACTACTTGCGCAGCGTCACCAATGAGAACTTCACGGCGAAGGACTTCCGGACCTGGGCAGGAACGCTCTTAGCGCTCGAATCGCTCTGTTCCGTGGAACCGGATGTCTCGGAAAGCGAACGGAAGCGCATCCTCGTCCAGACGATCGACGAGGTCGCCGCCCAACTCGGCAACACCCGCGCCGTGTGCCGGAAGTGTTATATCCACCCCGCCGTGATCGACGCATTCCTCGCCGGCGAACTGCCCACCGGCCTCTGCAACGTTGATTTCTCCCAATCAGCCTCTTCGCAGCTCGGTCTCAGTTCGTCAGAACAGGCCCTTCTCAACTTCCTTGAGGACCAGCAAAGCCGAAACTAGCCGATCAGCGAGGTAACAACCTCAGCGACCGCCTTCCCAAGTTTGCCGTGCTCCGACGCTTCGAAATGAATACCGTCGACGTTACTTGACGTAATGATCGAGCCTGCGTCGAAGAAATCAACCTCGTTCCATTCCGCGAAGTTTTTATATTGCTTGCCGAAGCCCTTCGATTTCTCCTGCGAACCCGCGAACATTTCCGCCAGATCCGTCAGTTTCGCTACCGGCGGAGGGGCAATCATCAGGACTCTCGGACGGCCCTTAGCCGGTCCGAACGACGACAGCTTGGCCATTTCCGCGAGCTTGGCGGAACTCTCGGCAATGTCCGACGCTGAGCGGTTGAACCGTTCCTTAAGATCGTTCGTGCCGAGCATGATGATCACGAGATCGATCGGCATGTGCGATTCCAGGCAGGGGATGATGTAGTCCCGCCCGTTCCGGTACGGAGAGATCGGATCGTCGACGACCGTCGTCCGCCCGTTCAGCCCCTCTTCGATCACCCGGTAGCCATCGCCGAGCTGCGTAGCCAGGACCCCGGTCCACCGTGCATCCGGTCCCAACCGCTCTTTCGTCGCCGGATCGTAGCCCCAGGTGTTCGAATCGCCAAAACACACGACGGTCTTCACGCAATCCGCTCCTTCATCTGACGATGGTATTTTCACCCGGGCAGGATACGGCCGCGCCGGGGTGTTTCCAAGAGGTTGGCCGCGCCGGCGGGTTGCAATTGCCGATTTCCTCCTCTAAGATCGGTGGCTGGGCACACGTGCCCACCTTAGGAGTCATGACCATGACATGCACGGGTCGCATGGCTTCCGTGAAGGAAGACCAGCGGAGTGAGACCCTCATCCGAACGCTTGATTTCCCGCTGTCCTGAAACATTGCGCAGGTGGACAGTGGGGCGGGCGCCCAGTAGCGACCCCTCCCGATACCTCGGGGGTTATTCAGTTCATGGTCAATTCATTATCGTGGCGGCCCGGTAGGTCCGGTTCGGAGGGCTTATCGCCCTTCCCCGCCTTGCAACTCTTTTCCTCAGCATACGTGATCAATGGACACGTCGTCCTTCGCCGGCGGCGGGTATCGTCATGCGTCTGACCCGCAGCGGACTCCTCCGCCAGCAGGACTTTGTCCGCTTTTGGCTCGCCCAAACCGTTTCCCAATTCGGCTCGTTCGTGACGACGCTCGCCTTGCCGCTCCTGGCCGCGATCACGCTCGACGCCTCGCCATTCGAGATGGGCGTGCTCGCGGCGGCCGGGACCCTGCCGAATCTGCTCTTTGGGCTCCATGTCGGCGTTTGGGTCGACCGCCTCCGGCGGCGGCCGATCATGATCGCCGCCGACTTCGGGCGGGCCGCGCTCCTCCTCATCATCCCGATTGCCAGCCTGCTCGACATGCTCAGCCTACCGTTGCTGATTGCCGTCGCCTTCGCCGTGGGCACGCTGACGGTCTGCTTCGACGTCTCGTACATGTCGTATCTGCCGACGCTCGTCAGTGACGAACAGCTGATCGATGCCAACAGCAAACTCGAAGGATCGGTCGCGATCGCGCAAGTGATTGGGCCTGGTTTGGCCGGTTTTCTCGTCGCGCTCATCACCGCCCCGTTCGCGATTCTGGTCGACGCGGTTACCTTCGTTTATTCCGGGATCATGGTCGGCCGGATCGAGCACCCGGAAAGACTCCCGAAGCCGAGTAATGAAGAACAGCTCATCCGTCGCGAGATCGGCGAAGGACTGCGCGTCGTCATCCATCATCCAATCCTGCGCGCATTGGCCGGCTGCGGTTCGCTGATTAGCCTGGCGGGCAACGCCTTTCTCGCGGTCTATGTGCTCTACATGAAACGGGACCTGGGACTGAGCGCCGCGGAGATCGGGTTCGTTTTTGCGGTCGGCGGCGTCGGCGCGTTTATCGGCTCGCTGCTCGCGGGCCCGGTCGCGAAGCGGATGGGCCAAGGCCGCGCGATGATTGCGGCCCAGCTTGGCTTCGGCATCTCCGGCCTGGTTATCCCGCTGGCCGTGCTTGCGCCATCTGTCGCCTTGGCAATGGTCGTGTTCGCGGAATTCGCGCAGTGGCTCGCTCTGCTCATCTACTTCATCAATGCGATGTCGCTACGGCAGTCGATCACTCCCGACGCCCTCCGGGGAAGGGTGAATGCCACGAACCGTATTGCCACCGCCGGGATGTGGCCAATCGGAGCCCTGTTGGGTGGCTTCATGGGTGGTCTGATCGGTCTGCCCCAAACGCTCGCGGCAACGGAATTGATCCTCGTTCTGCCGGTGACGTGGCTGCTGCTTTCGCCGCTGCGCCGGAACGAAATTATCCCGGTCATCGTGCCGAGTGGATTGGAAATTGCTGACGACGAACAGGAAGCGATTGTTCCCACCTTTGCCCCCGAAACGAGGCCGGTTGGGGATTAGGATGTGTTATGCGCGAGATCAGGCGGCCGTGCCGTGCGCCCGGGGCTGAAACCGCCCATCCCGCGGGCTCAACCGACAATGTCGGCTGAAGACCGGCTGAACATAGGCGCGCCTCGTCGTTTCGTAGGGCCTACGGCCATACGCCCGGGATCGCATTCGACCCGGTCTGCCTTATCAAACTGCGGTTATCACCACGCGGTCGCACGGCTGTGCGCCCCTACGCAACCTCACCGTGCGAAAAGAGGCGGCGTTCCGCATTTTGCCAATTTGCTTCAAGCGCGGCGGAAGCAGCGGCGAAGTCACCGAGTTCGAGCGCACTGAGCACCACCGCGTGTTCCGCGACCGCCGCCGGTGAAGCAAGTTGCGCGAAATGGTGTAGTTCAATTCGGCTCAGCTTCGCCTTCGCGTCGCCGATGATCGCGATCAGCGCGGGGTTGTCACAGCGATCGATGAAGATCTGGTGAAACTCGACGTCGGCCGAGGACGCGGCGGCGGCCTCATTCGCTTCGAGCGCCGCGGCAAGGCGTTGGTTCGCGCGTTCCATTGCTTCAAGCTCCGCGTCGTCCAGGGCATCGACCGCGAGCTGGAGCGCGAGCGGCTCGAGCTTCCAAATGATCGGGTAGAGATTGCGCGCGTCATTCATGTCAAGTGGAGAAACCCGCGTCCACCGGTTCGGCGAGGTTTGGACTAAGCCTTCGTCTTCCAGCCGGCGCAGTGCCTCGCGCACCGGCGTGCGGCTGACGCCGAGCCGGTCCGCGAGCTCGAGATCGTGCAAACGCTCGCCGGGCGCAAGGCTGCCGCTCAAGATCAAGTCGCGTAGCTCCGCGTAGATGTGCTCTCTCGCGAGGGTTCGTTTGATCGCAACCGTTGCATTGGGCTCGGACATAGCGACAATTCTCCGAACTCCGACGCGACTCAAATGTCTGATATATTACCCGCCCTAATTGCATCGGCAAGAGGGATCGCAAACATGAGAGATGGCGCCATCAACCGTGCGGAACGTGTTTTCCTGAATCAGGACGCCGCTCGTTCGTTCGATTCAGGATCGACGCTATCGCGCGAACCGCTCGCCTTTCACCAGCGCATGGCCGGTTATGCCCCAACACCGCTCGTCGACGCCCCGACTATTGCTCGACGCTTCGGCTGCGATCGAGTCTGGATCAAAACCGAAACGGAACGGTTTGGGCTGCCCGCGTTCAAGATCATGGGCGCGTCCTGGGCCACGTACCGCGTGCTGCTCGCCGAGCTTGAACGGCGCTCGCTCCCTGCTCCGACCGGGCCCGCGACTATCGATGAGCTTAAGCTCGCTGTCGCGCCGCTGCGGCCGTTGACCCTAACCTGCGCGACCGACGGCAATCACGGCCGGGCGGTGGCGCGCATGGCCCGGTTGCACAATCTTGGCGCCCACGTCTTTGTTCCCGCTGAGATGGACCCGGCTCGCATCGCCGCGATCGCTGGCGAGGGCGCTGACGTGACGAAGTTCGACGGGACCTACGACGACGCGGTCGCGCAGTCCGCCGCCGCGGCGGGCGAACGCTGTCTGGTCATTTCTGATACTGCCTGGCCTGGATATCACGATGTGCCGTCGTGGGTGATTGAGGGCTATTCCAGCATCTTCTGGGAAGTTGACGATGAACTCGAGGCGCGCGGCGAACGAGGTCCGACGTTCGTCGCCGTCCAAATCGGGGTCGGCGCGCTGGCTGCCGCCGTCGTTCGCCATTTTCGCCGCTCCGGTGTTGATCCTCGGCCTTTCATCTTGGGTATCGAGCCGACGCACGCTGCCTGCGTGCTTCGCTCAATGGAAGCCGGCGTCCTCACCCGCCTTCCCGGTCCGCATGATTCGATCATGGCGGGCCTCAATGCGGGCTTACCTTCAGAAGTGGCTTGGCCTTTGGTGTCGGCAGGCATCGATGCTTTTGTCGCCGTTGACGACCATCGTGCCTACGAAGGCATTGAGCTGCTGGCAGCCGACGGCGTGGCCGCGGGCGAAACCGGCGCGGCAGGTCTCGCGGGTGTGCTTGGTTGGCGCAACATCACTGGCCGCGACTTCACCAGCGAACGCCTCCTCCTCATCTGCACTGAAGGTCAAACAGGAACCGTCACCTCGCACATGCCCAGCGCAGTCGAGTCAGCTGATTCTGCTGAAGACGGCGGTGGGCAGGCGCAGATTCTTCGGCTTCGCTCAGAATGACGAGGGGGGAGGCGATCAGCATGACGGGTGGGTGGGCTAGCCGGCCTGACAATTGATCTACGCCTGACGCCTGCGCATGTCCCACAGCAGAAGCGCAAACGCGGCAACGGCCCATAGGCAAATCACCGCGATCGAAATCGCGACGTTATGGTAGAGCTGTTCGCCCGTAGCGCTATTGATGAGCAATTTCATCGCCTGCCCGGTGGGGGACACCGCGGCCGAACTGCGGATGATGGCGGGGGCAGGAATGCCGACGGCGAAGGCAGGCGCCACAACTGGGACCAGGATGATGCCAGCCCAGGTGTTGAGCTGATTTGCGTTCCGGAAAAGACTGCCAAGTAGCAACCCGAACCCCAGCAAGGAAACGGCCAGCAAAGCGACGGTGCCATAAAACGCGAGCGTCGAGTCGATGCCAATCGTCGCGATCCGCAAGAGCAGCGGCACCATCACCGAGATGTAGAAAATGCCGAGCAGGGCCTTCGCCGCGATCACGTCAGCGTGACTCGCAATCAGCACCAAGGCGTCGAGTGTATTCTTCTCGGCTTCCTCCGCGAGCACAACCGGAACGACCAGCAGCGACACCATCGAAATCATCAACACGATCGCGACAATTACGGACCAGGTGCGAAGCCCGATTTGGTCCAGTAGATTTTGATTTTCGGTGACCAGTGTTTGTTCGATCTGAAGCTTCGCCGGAGCCTGCTCGCCGCTCAGATGCCGCACCGAGGGATCAAGCGATTCCACGACTACCCTGGCGGCGGTCGAGGGGTTGGCCGGGACGAGCACGGTGAGGGACGGTTGTTGACCTGTCTTCACCGCGTCGTCAAAACCCGTCGGAACGATCAACCCGAGATCCGCGTCATCCCCATCGATTTTGTTCCGAACCTCCTGTTCGCTCCCGACTCGGGTAAAGGTGAGGGCGACCGCCTCGCCGTCGATGACCCGGATCGCATCCGGCAGATTGGTCGGGTCGGGGCTTGCGTAGACTATGGTGGCATCGAGTCTGGCGGCAGCCGTGTCGTCGGAAAACGTTTGGCTGTAGAAGATGCCAATCCCCAACGGCAGGATCAGCGCGACCAGGACGCGCGCGTCGCGAATCGCATCTCTGAGGTCCTTGCGAAAGATCGTCATCACCATTCGCGGATGCATCGCGCGCTACTCCGTCACCATGAACATCATCAAAGTGGTCGACCCGCGAGCGCGATGAACACGTCTTCGAGCGTTCCTTCCTGAGAATGGATGGACAGCACGTCGCCCGCTGCCATCCAGTCCGCCAAACGCGCGGCATCGGCGGGTTGGTCGAGGTGAACCTGGTGTTGTTCGCGGTTTTGCCGCAGGACCAACGCGGTGCGGTGACCATAGCGCAGTTTCAACTCGCGTGGTGAGTCGAGGGCGACGATCCTGCCCGAGCTGAGGAACGCAACCCGTTCGCAGAGTTCGTCTGCCTCTTCCATCGCGTGCGTGGTCAGAAAGATCGTCGTGCCGCCGGCGCTGAGTCCCTTGATCATCGTCCTCAGCTCGCGCGAGGACGTGGGATCGAGTCCTTTTGTCGGCTCGTCGAGAAAGAGCACCCTTGGTTGGTTAATGAGGGCGCGAGCAATGAGCAGCCGCTGTTTCATGCCGCTGGAATAGGACTTCACCCGCCGTCGGGCGACCGTAGCCAGACCGACTTGCGCGAGCAGGGCGTCGACTCTGCCCTCGGGAGCACCGTAGAGCTCGGCGAACATGTGCAGGTTGTAGCGTCCGCTCAGGCGTTCGTAGTGGTTTTGTTCTTCAAAGACGAGATTGATCTGGGGTTTGATCCGATCGAGATCGGCGACGACGTCCAATCCGAGCACCGTGGCCTCGCCGGATGTCGGCCGCGTTCGGCCGGTAAGCATCCGGATCGTCGTGGTCTTGCCGGCGCCATTGTGCCCGAGGAACCCGAAAATCTCGCCTGCGCCGACCTCAAAACTGATTCCATCGACCGCGCGGACCTCACCATAGTTCTTCCGCAGATCATGTACGGAAACCGCAACCGCGCCGTCGACCATTTGCACTCCTCGAACAATGCAACGGCTGGACAGACTCGTCTGTCGTGCGCGCCGCAACCTCACCATTGTAGGGGAGTTCAACATCTGCTCGACACTATTTCAGCCATCGGGTAGCCTATAAGTCACTTCGAGATCGTCGGTCGAGCGCGAGCAGCGGAGGGGTTGATGATCGCACGGTTACTCGTTTCAATCGGTTCAGTCGCCGCCTCTGTCGGCCTCGTCGTTTTCGGTATGGGCACGTCGTTTGTCGAGTCCGACGACTCGTTGATCAACCTCGGTCTCGGATTGATGATCGGCGGGGTGATCGCGGCGGTCGTCGGCGCGGTCATCTATCGCGCCACCGAAGGCAAGAACACAACATTGGCCGAGCGCACCACCCGCCACGGGTAACAACGCACAACCATCTTTGCCATCTCGGCTTGGTCAGCAACGTCGTGTCTTCTGGCTTTGCCGAAAAGGGATTGGCAGGGAGTGATTCATCGACTTCGCTCAGCATGACGATGGGCGGCGCGGCCATACGAGCAGGGGTAGGCTGAAGGCAAAGGTCGAGGCTTGCACTTGGCCCAGCGATGTCCCCAGATCCTGCAAGCGTAGTGGGCGATCATATACCGGTAAATCCCGCGCCGAGACCCCCCTCAATCGCAGTGAAATCATTAATGGTCTCAATTCCGGGGCCAGGAGGTGCGCTGCTCGACGATGTTTTCGGGCGCATACCAGCGACCGCGGACGTCGCCAACGACGAAGAGCGAGCCGGTGACGAGTACGACATCTCCACGGCCGGCATCGCTGCGCTCAAGCGCACGCTGAAGCGCGGCCCGTGGCACATCCTCCGCCAAAATTTGACCGGCAAATCCGGTGCCTCGCACCGCTTCGGCAAGCGCCTCAGTCGAAGCGCCCGGTTTTGCCAAAACGTTCGGCGTCGTCAACACGATCTCATCGATCACGGGCGCGAGCAATTTCATCATCGCGCGATGTTCCTTGCTCTCGAGCATCCCAACGACCGCGATCACTCGTTGGTGGGCGTCGCGCGGCGCGAACTTTGCCAAATCGGCGACGAGCGCGCCCATTTTTTCTGGATTGTGAGCTCCATCCAGAATGATTCGATCCGGGCCAGGCATCAGCTCAAGCCGTCCCGGTATCCGTGTCGCCGAGAGTCCGCGGTGGATCGCTTGATCTGAGACCGCGGAGCCGCTGGTCGCCAGCGCGCGCACCGCGGCAACCGCGGTTGCCCCGTTTGCGGCCTGAAATCGACCGGGCAACGGCAGTTGAAAGCGAAGCCCGGTCGATGGCTCTTGCCAGTGGACTCCGGCCGCGTCCCACTTCACAACTTCAAAGGCCTCGCCGGGCCGGACTTCGATGAGCTTAGCGTCTTGCATTGCGGCTTCCGCCACGATCGGTTGCCGGGCGAGCGGATCGGTGACGGCGGAGACGACAGGAACACCAGCCTTAATGATCCCCGCCTTGTGCCAGGCAATCTCCGGGATCGTCGCGCCGAGGGTCACGGTGTGGTCCAGACCAACCGATGTGATCACGCTCACGGCCGGTTTCACCACGTTCGTCAGATCGAAGCGGCCGCCGGCGCCGACTTCGACGACGGAGATGTCGACGTCCTCCTCGGCAAAGTAGCGAGCGAGCAAGGCAACCCAAAGCTCGCCATAGGTCAGCGCCTCGCCACCATCAGTGATCCAGCGATCAACCTCGGCCAGCGTCGACTCGACGAGTTGACTAAAACGACTGCCCCCAATCAGGTGACCATCGATTTGCAGCTTTTCGGTCGCGACCTGGAGGTAAGGCGAGGTGTGAAGACCGGTGCGGTACCCAGCCTCAGTCAGGATCGAGGCGATCGCGGTACTGGTCGACCCCTTCCCCGAGGTGCCGCCAACATGGACGATGGGGTAGCGATTCTGCGGGTTGCCGAGAAAGTCGAGGAAGCCCCTGAGCCGAGCCATGCGCAGCTCGGCCCACGCCCGAATCTGCTCGCTCGACTTGCTCCCGGGCGGAGTCGATCCCTCGATCAAACGGTCGGTCTGGGCAATGGCCGCGAGGTAGTCGCGCCAAGCCATTCTCGGCCGATCGCTTTTCGAGTCGCCCACCGTCACGGCTCCGTCACCCAGCCCTGTACTCACGCTTCGCGGCGCGCCCGCGCATCCTTTCTCTCTCGTACGCTCACTTCGCTCACCCGTCCCTCAACATGCCAAGTGCTCCCCCTGCAACCCGCCCCATCGTCATTCTGAGCGAAGGCGAAGAATCTGTGCCGGCCCACCGCCGACTTCAAGAGAAACGGATGCCCGCCACTGCTCGGCATGTCGATTGAGTAACTAGAGGAACCGAGCGCAGACGTCGTTGGCAAGCATCATGCCCCGGGCGGTGAGGCGCACATTGCCGGGCCGCCGTTCAAGCATGCCAATAGCGGCCAAGTCATTAATGGTTTCGCCAAATGTCGCCGTGAGCGTCCGGCCATGGCGTGCCAGAAACGCATCGTCGTCGACTCCTTCGTCAAGCAAACGCAAGCCCAACATCATCGTTTCGCCCATCGCCGTCACCGCGTCGAGTTCCTCGCTGTTCGAGGCAGCCTCACCGCATGTTGCAGTCGCCTCGATGTACGTGAGCGGCAGCAGGTGGTTCATCTTCCGCTGACCGCCAATGCGGCCATGTGCACCGGCGCCGAACCCCGCATATTCACCATTTCGCCAATAGATCGTGTTGTGTCGCGACGCAAGCGCGGGAGTGCGCGCCCAATTCGCAATTTCATAATGCGTCCACCCTACCCGGGCAAGGAGGTCGATTGCTCGCTCGTAGAGGTCAGCAGTGGCGTCGTCATCCGGAACGATGACTATTCCTCGCCTGACACCTTCGGCCAGCGGCGTGCCCGGCTCGACGATCAAACTGTAGAGCGAAAGGTGGTCTGGACCACCGCCCGGCCAGGACAGAACCGCTTCTAGGTCTTGCCGCCACGCTTCTGTGTCATGACCCGGCCAGCCAAAAATCAAATCGAGACTGATGTTCTCAAATCCGGCCGCTCGCGCCGCCACGAAGGCGCCCAGGGCATCTTCGGCTTCATGCTGTCGACCCAATTGCCGCAGCCCCCGGCGCTGAAGCGTTTGCACCCCAATGCTGAGCCGGTTCACTCCCGCTTCGAGCAGACCGGCGAAATAGGCCTCGTCGACACTGTTCGGATTCGCTTCGAGTGTCACTTCCGCAGTTGGCTCGAGATCGTAGGCGTCGCGGCAGGCGCGCACCAGCCGCGCGATCTGCACGGCCGGCAGCAACGAAGGCGTACCGCCGCCGAAGAAGATCGTCGACGCTTGCCGTCCGCCGTCTCGCCTGCCTTGCACCGCAATCTCACGTTCGACCGCGGCGACGTAGCGCGGGATTAGCGTATCTTGCCCGGCGTAGGTGTTGAAATCACAATAGGGGCAGATGTGCGCACAAAATGGAATATGGAGATAGAGCCCGAGCGGCGCGCCCGGTGGCAATGGAGCCATCAATGGTTAACCTTGCTTGCTTGTTTGTTTCAGTGTTCGCCACGCCCGCCGCGCGGCGTCCGCGTCGGCGGCGCTCGCGGGAATTGGAGCATATCGCGCCGAGTTGTACCGCTCGGTCAACTCGGCAAGGGCCATTTTGGCGTCGGGACGGGCGAGGACGAGTTCTAAATCGCCGGCATGCTCCGTCGGCGTTACCGCCCGCAAGCGCGGCACACGTTCCTCGCGACACCAAGTCAGAAACTCTCGGTACGTTTCGCGAACCGACACGGTATAGCGCCATTTCGGATCATGCCGAAGTGCGTCCAATGAGTCGGGTCCCCGGCTCCCACGGCGGAACAAGCGCTTCAAACGCTTGCCAAGTTCGCCCAGGAGATCGCCGGGGTCGATGATGAACTCCCGTTCCTCGAACGCAGGGCGAGCGGTTCGGCGGCGCTTGCGCAGGATGAACTTCGTGACCGACGAAAAGAGCAACGCCAGGATCGCCAAAGCGACGATGTAGCGCACCGCATCCGGCACGGCGTTCGCCCACTTGCGCGCTTGTTGGACCGTATCGTGGGCGGCAACACTGCCGGGATTGATCCGAATCGCGCCAAGACTGAGCGAATGCTCGCTGAGCAGCCACAAGAACGGCGACATGATGACGAAGGCGATGATCGCCAGCAGCAGCACGATGACGCGGACGAGCACCGACAATGCCCAAACCAGCGGGCTGAGGAACCAAAGCGTTGTTTCGAGGAGATCGTGCGAGAAGAGGATCGCGCCCAGGAGCGCGATCAATGCCACAAACGCGACCGGCGCCAGATAGGCGAGAGCCGGGTTCGCCACTTGCTTCTGGTCCATTCGCACGCGTTCTGTGCGCAGGCGAGCGATGCCAACCGCCGTGAGCGTAGCCGCAAAAAAGACGAGCACCGTCCGGCTGGCAAGTCGATCCGGATCGTCCGCGCTGGCAATCGCGCGCAAGATCGAGGCGACGAGCACGACCGGCGCACCAATCCGCAGGAGGAGATAGCCCGCTTCGGGACCAGGTTCGTCCCGCATATGACCACGCCACCAAGCATAGGCGGACAACAGAATCACACCCCAGACAAACGCCTCGGCATTGGTTTCTCGGAAGATCAACGCGTGGGCGGTCGAGACGATCCACTCGGTGCTGAGCCAGCTCGCATTCGGAAACGACGCGACTTTTATCGCGACGATCGTCGACAACAGCACTGCCGCCAGCATGCAAACCTGATAACGCGGCTCCCAAACGTCAAAGGCATCAAGCCAGCGCGGGATTGCGCTCCCTGCATACAGGAGCAGGAACAACACGAGTGGCGGGAAAAGCGGTTTACCGACTCTGGATGAGCCGAGCAAGAGATCGACCAGCGGCCAGAGCAAGGCGGTTTCGGCAACGACCAAGGCCAGGAGCAGCCCTTCGCCCCACCAGTCAAGGCGGCCCCGGAAGAAACGTGTGTTGCTTGGGGAGTCGGTCGCCATCTCAGCGGTCCGTCATGTCGTGGTGCGCCAGCATCAAGCGGAAATCGGGCTAGGTTCGTCGCTGGTCTTGACTTCGCGAACGGTTAGACCTCGCAGCTCTGGAATCGGGCAGCCGTCAATCGGCACAAGCACCACACTCATGCCGGCGTCGATCAGCGACGAAATTTGTGCCTGTAGCGCTTCGGGCATCATTCTGGTGACGACGACGAGCGTGCTCCCCCAGGGAAATCGGGCCGTCTCGGCTTTCAATACGGCGGCGAAATTGACCGTTGAGTAGGGCGTCAGTTTGGCGAGACCATCCAGGATGCGCGGCACTTGGGCGGGACCGCGCCCCGGCGCGACCCGCAAGGCCTGATCCGAACCGGCGACGATCCCATTGGCGTACATGCCGGTCGCGAATCGTTGTCCATCGGCCCATACCGCGATCGATGCCGCGATCTCGATCGCGTATTCCGCGACCTCGACGTCGAGTCCTTCCCAATAGTGATCGAAGGTATCGAGATTGACGAAGATGCCCAGCTGCGGCGATGTCACCGGTTCTTCGACCTTGACCTGTAAGCGCATCAGGCGCGCGGTCGCTTTCCAATGAATCCCACGGAACGGATCCTCAGGTCGGTAATCCCGTATGCCGACGATGCGCGCAGGATCAGTCAAGAGGTTGTGCGCAACCCGTGTTTCCCCGAGTGGTTGGCGCGCGGGCACGAACAATGCTTCGATCGGATGGATTCTGGGATAGACCACAAGCGCGTCCGAACGCGCGGAGGTCCGCCGTGTGGTGAAGAACCCGAACGGATCGCCGGCCCGCATCACCGTCGGTCCGAATTGGTGGTATCCCCGCCGCGCGCAAGTGAGCCGGATATGCCAAGTCACCCGCTCAAAGGGCCGCACACTCGTGGCGAAATGGATCAACCGGCGACCCGGCGCGATGCCAATCGTGGTCTCCCAGTCTTCTGGAACGAGCGCATCCGCGAGCTCGTCTTCCACAGTCAACCCGACGACGGGGAGCGGTTTGCGATTGACAACGGAGAACGTGAGATCGACATGGTCGCCCGGTACCGCCATCCGCGTCGAGAGGTCTCGCTCGAAACTCAACCCTTCGAAGCAGTAGCGATTCCAGGCCCAGGTCAAACCGGCCGAACAGAGCACGAAAAACGCGGCCAGGCTCAAGGCGGCGAGACCGGTCGCCATGCCGGCGAGTAGGGCGACGACCGCTGCCCCAACCCAAAACCGGGAGAAAAACACGCTACGCGTGCCTGCGCCGGCCGGCTCGTCCGGGATCGGCAGTCGCGATCGAACCTGACCGCGGTCAATCATCGTCTACTGCTCGCGCAATCGCGCATGGTCGAGCCCAACCGCATCCTCGACCGGCACTGGGATTTGCTCCACGATCTCCGCCAATACCTGGTCGACTGTACGACCACGCAACCGCGCTTCCGCGGCAATCATGAGCCGGTGACCAAGCACCGGTGCGGTCATCGCTTTGACGTCGTCGGGCAGAATCATCGCCCGGCCGTGAATCGCGGCCCGGGCCCGGGCCGCGCGCATCAGCCCAAGCGATCCCCGCGGGCTCGCCCCAAGCTCGACCGCGTCGTGCTCTCGCGTCGCCCGCGCGATCGAAGCGACATACGTCTTCAATTCCGCAGCCACATGCACCCGTTGAATCCGGCGCTTCGCCTCGGCGACCGCATCTTCGTCCGAGACGCGGCCAAGATCGGCAAGTACGCTGCCGTCTTGCAGCCGGTCGAGCATTTCGACCTCGTCTTCCAGGCTCGGGTAACCGACTGAGATTCGAAGAAGGAAGCGATCGAGCTGCGCTTCGGGGAGGGGGAAAGTACCCTCCAACTCAATCGGGTTTTCGGTCGCAAGCACAAGAAACGGCCGCGGCAGCGGCATCGTCTCTCCTTCGACGGTGACGGTTCGCTCCTCCATCGCTTCGAGCAATGCTGACTGCGTGCGTGGCGTCGCCCGGTTGATCTCGTCGGCGAGGACGACATTCGCGAAAACCGGGCCTGGGCGGAAGCGAAAATCGCCGAGCTTTTGGTCGAAAAAGCTGAGCCCGCTAATATCGGACGGCAAGAGATCGGGCGTGAACTGAATCCGGCGGAACTCGCCGCCGATCGAACGGGCGAGCGCCCGGGCCAGCGTCGTTTTCCCCACCCCCGGCACATCCTCGATCAGAACGTGGCCTTCGCAAAGGAGCGCGACGAGCAACAACTCGACCACGGCACGCTTGCCCACGATCACCCGTTCGACATTATCAAGAATGGCGCGCGTGAGGTCGGCGATTGCGACAAGCTCGGTGCTCGTCTCGGGCTCAGCCAGCAACGGATTGTCGATCTGGGGAGGACACACGCTTGAGAATCACCATCACGAGGCCAAAACGGCGCGAAAATGCGAACGCGAACGCTCAGAACTACAGCGATGATACCGCCTCGCCCGCACAACGTCCGCAAACGAGCGTCAGCAGGATTAAAATCGATGAATTGCGTTCTTTATCGACCGAAAATCGCGCCAGTTGACAGCGTCGAACACTCGTATCGCCGTTTCAGCAAATGTTGTGTTGCCTCCGGACACTGGCTGATCCACTTGCGTGCACGTCCACCTTTGTTACGTTGGGAATGCGAAGAGGAGTCGATCACGATGGTTGCCAAGACACAAGCTGAATATGAAGACCGCATTACTCAGGATCCCGCAATCATGGCGGGCAAGCCGGTGATCAAGGGCACCCGGGTCCCCGTCGAGAGAATCATCGCGCATTTGGCCCACGACCCCGATCTGGATGATCTATTTGCAGCATACCCCGCCTCACAATCGAGGACGTCAAAGCAGCCCTCGCCTACGCGTATGACGCCGTGGAAACTAGACGCCCACGCATGAGACGCAGTACCGCTGTAGCCTCCGTCGCTGGGGCGTGAAATTCTCATGGATGAGAGCGCTGACGCTCGGCTCGGCCCCTTCCTGCGAAGATTGGGCCATGACGTCGCGACCATCGCAGTTGATCATCCGGCGAGCCTCAAGGACGAGGATGTCCTCGCCATTGCCCGCCGCGAACAGAGGATCCTCATCACTGATGATCGGGACTTCGGCGAACTCGTATTTCGCAACCGCCGGCCTCATGCTGGCGTCATGCCGGTGTCATCTACTTGCGAGTCGGCGCGTATGCGGAGCTTGATCTCAAGCGCGAGCGCCTCGAAGACGCGCTGCGCCGCCACGCCAACGATCTCGACCAGTTCCTCGTCGTCACCCTCAATCGAGTTCGCGTTCGACGTCAATAACTCAATCGCCGGTTTCGGCCAACGGCGGTCGGATCGTGAACGGCGTGTCGAGGTCGCTGCTGGTGCCACGCGGGCCGATTGTTTTGGTTCCCACTTGGACCATGGCAACGAAAGGCGCAACCAATTCGGGATCGAATTGCGTTCCTTTGTTCCTCCAGAGTTCGCCAATCGCCTCCGAGAGCGTGCGCCCTTTGCGATACCGCCGGTCATGGGTCATCGCGGCGAAGGCATCAGCAAGGGCCATGATCCTGCCGAGGAGGGGGATTTCCGATCCAGATTTGCCGTAAGGATAGCCCTTGCCATCCCACCGCTCGTGATGGTGCGCGATCGCGGCCAACACATCGTCGAGATGGGGCACGCCCTTGACCATCAGCGTGCTGAAAACCACGTGTTGGCGGATCATGTTCGCTTCTTCTTCAGTTAACCGCCCCGGCTTGCGTAACACGGCATCGGGCACCGCGATTTTGCCGACATCATGCAGTTGGCCGGCGACGTCGAGCGCCTCGATTTGGTTCGGCGGCAGACCCAACCTGCGCCCGAACCTCACCGCGAGATCAGTCACCTTGTCGGAGTGGACCTTCGTATAGCGATCCTTACGGTCGACCGCGCGTACCAATCCGCTCAACGCACCGAATGTCGTTGATTCCACGGGCTGCGCCACTGTTTCAATCATGCCTAATTGACCGCCGCCGGCATCCTTGGCGGCGTACATCGCGGCATCGGCGACGGCGATGAGTTTTTGCCTTGTCCGCCCGTCGTCCGGATAGCACGCCACGCCGACCGACAGCCGGATCGGTAGGTGCTGATCGTTGACGATAATCTCCGTGTTCTGGACAAGGTCGAGCACGCGCCGGGCGATGTCGTGCGCGGTTTCGCGATCCGTAGCCGGGAGCGCAATCAGGAACTCGTCGCCACCGTACCGTGCGACTCGGTCTCCGGTCCGCGTACACGCCAGGAGCAGGGTCGCGATTTCACAGAGCACACGATCGCCGACCAAGTGGCCATGGGTGTCATTGAAGATTTTGAAGTCGTCGAGGTCGATCATGAGCAGCGACATCAACTCGCCGACCGAGCGCGTGTCTGTCAAGTCACGCGCGAGGTGTTCATGGATGGCGCGGTGGTTGAGGAGCCCAGTGAGGCCGTCGGTGTCCGCACGCTGTTGGATGGCGTCGAAGAGCCGGGCGCGGTCGATCGCCTGTGCCGCCTGCGCGGCGAGGTCTTGCCCGAACCGCAAGGCGTTCGTCGTGAAGCGTTGTCGTTGCCGGGAGTGCAGCGACAACCGGCCGAGCACGTCTTGCCCAAGGAGAAGCGGCACGATCATCGAGCTCTGGGTGCCGTCGATACGATATGCGGCCTTTTCATGGGCCGGGATGTCAGCATCTTCGATAACGAGAACGCGAGGTTTGCCCGTGGTCAGCACTTCGCGCGAAGTGGGCCAATCGGCGAGCGACAGGCGTGCGGTGGGCGGATGGATCGGCGTCCAACCGTCAACGTTCTGTGCGGCCGCAATTTCGACTTCGTCTGTCTCTTTGATCCACATTGCGATGTCGCATCCCTCGGCGCCCTCGACGCCGAGACTTGCGCTCGCCACCTCGCCCAGCACGGCATGCAGCGCTTGACCAGAGATGACTGCTTGACTCACTTTCAAAAGTGCGGTCTGCTCGTGGGCATGCCGTTCGGCGTCATGCACGAGCCGCGCCTTTTCGATTGCAATCGCTGCTTGCTTGGCAAGCTCGCCACCGAACCGAACGGCTTCCGCATCGAGCTGACTAGGTTGGCGTGAATGGAGACCGAGCACGCCGCAGCAGACTCCGCCAGATATGAGCGGCAACACGAGCACGCTTCGAACCTGGCGACGTTGATAGCGGGCTCGTTCGGTCTCCGTAAGCTCGGAATCATCGGCGAGAAAGGAGATCGGCAGTCGCGACTTCAATACTCTGCTGACCTTCGGCCATCGGTGGAGCTGGATGCTCGAGCCGGTCAACGACGACGTCTGCCAACCATCCACCGCGACTTCCGCCGCGACTTCGATGTTCTCGTCATCCTGCTGCCACAGCCCGATCTCGCATCCCTCAATGCCTTCGATGCTCAAGCTGGCCCTGCACACCTCGGCAAGCACCTGGGGGAGCGAGCGGCCAGAGATCATCGCCTCGCCAATACGTAGCAACGCGGCCCGTTCTGCGGCCTCGCGTCGGGCCTGATCGTGGAGCCGCGCGTTCTGGATCGCCAATGCCGTGATCGCGGCGATCTCCCGGCCGAGCCGTAGCGCATGCTGGCCAAATGCCTTGGGCTTCCGCGCATAGAGCAATAACGCGCCCAAGCACTCGCTCCCGATCAGGAGCGGCACGATCAGCTGGCTCTTCACCTCGTCGCGGACCAAGTGCTCACGCTCAATGTCGCTTAGATTGCCGTCAGCTGGGTCAAGCAACGCAGGCGTGCGCTGTTCGATGACCCGCCGGGTCGACGGAAATTGGTCTAGGCGGAACCGAGTGCCCGGCGCGTAGACGCCCGGCCATTCGGCGATCGTTTCCTCCGCGACGGTTTCGGCCTCATCCGTTTCAGGCCGCCAAAGCTCGATCCCGCAGCACTCCGCGCCAGCGAGACCGAGGGTGGCGCGGGCGACTTCGGTCAGCACCGTATTCAAGTCAAGGCTGGCAATGGCGGCTTGGCCAACGCGAAGCAGCGCAGCCTGTTCTTCAGCCCGTCTCTTCGTTTCATTGAGCAAGCGCGAATTGTGAATCGCCATTGCCGCGTGGCTGGCGAGATCACGCACGTTTTGCATTTCCTGTGCGGTGATATCACGCGCTTGGCGAGAGAACAGCACGCAACAGCCAATGCACTCGTCCTCGACCACCATGGGCACACAGAGCAAACTCTTCGACCCATCCTCGAAAAGTCGCTCCCGCTCTCGGCTGCTCAGTCGTGGGCTTGAGGCATAGAGATTGAATGGACTCCGCGTTTCCATCGCATGCAGCAGTGTCGGCCATTTGGCTGTCGGGAATCGCGTTCCCGGCGCTAGACACCCGGCCCACGACTTGGATGTTTCTTCCCAACCGACTTCGAGTTGATTCGATTCGCGGCGCCAGAGATAGATGCCGCAACACTCGGCGCCCGCGATGCCCAAACCGGCTTTCGCAATTTCGTGGAGGGCGGTATCCCGATCGAGACTGCGCGTCGCCAGTTTTCCGACCCGCAGCCGAACCGCCTGATCGCTAAGATCGAGGTCTATTACGGGGGACGCGTTTCGGTTGGGCTCGCTGAGGTCAGCAGAACTCTTCTCTGGCGCATCAAGCGCCTGACCGCTGGCTTGACGAGGAAACTCTGTCGGCACGAACGATACTCCGGCACGATGTCGCCTGATATTCAGCATCATATGCGCCGGCCCAGTTCGGGACTATGGGAGGATAAGCCCGAATCACGGCGATACGTTTGCATTGTTCACTATCGCCGCAGTCAACCGGGAAACATCACGCTATGAAAAGCAGACCGTGCTTGTGTATCCGGGAAAGATCCTACCTCGGGACCGTTGTCGGTTAAGGCGCAAAGTCAAAAGGAGGTGCAACTCATCCACGTCAAGGGGTCGTGACGATCGTTTGACAGGCCAATCTGCCAAAAGGAGAAACTGACCGTGGCAATCGAGCCAGAAATTGAGCGGCTGTTGCTGAAAGAGTACGGGGCTAGGTTCCTAACAGGCGTAGATACTTCCACTGCGGAGTTCGCAAAACAAACACACTCGATGCCGGTATCTCAGACAGGGTCGAAGCGATTGCGACGTCGCGCCGCAATCGGTGCGATTGGGGACCGTCCATGAACGTGTACGGCAGCCCTGTCTCTTGCGCCGACCTCACGCCCGAAGCGATCACCACGATCGGGCGCGAACACCTGGTCGGCGCCCGGCCTGTCAAGCGGCATCGTTTTCGCGAGCAACCGCTCGCTATCCGGACGCCAGGACGCCGGCACTGAGTACTTACAACTCAGTTCCGGCGCCCAGGTCGCTGTTGCCTATGTCGACGCGACCGGTGTTGCTCCGCCGCTCTGCGGCGGTCCAAATTGGGTTGCTATGACGAGCTTCCGGGTTTGGAACTTCCACTCGCCGTCCACTTTCACCACGTGGTCGGTGAATTCTCCTGAGATGATCGCCGGCGCCGGACTCGTGATGCCCACAAGGAGGGTTAAGTAGGACGTCATGTCCGCCTGATCGCCGTTGACCGTGATCTGAACGTTGGTGAGCAAGTGGTGTGATCCGCCCGACGCCGCCGACTGCTGATAAAAGCCTTCAGCCCACTGGCGGTAGGCTTCCTTGCCTTTGAAAACTCCTGCCGGATGATCGAACACGCCGTCGTCTGTCCAGAGATCGACGTTCGTGTCGAAGTCGCCTTGATCAAAAGTCGTTTCGAACTTGGCGGCAAGTTCCGTGATCGCGGCCTTATCGGCCGTCGTATCGGTCTGATTCGAATCTTGAGCGCTCGCCACCAGACCTTGCACAAGCAAGCCGAGCGCGAACGCCGCCGCCACAATCACCATGACCCACGACCGCCGAGCCGCTGAACTTGGCCGAACCATCGCGTGCTCTCCTCTGCTGATGAGCCAAACGCCTGTTTTTCATTTTGTTACGTCTGCCGGTAGTATACGATCAGAAATAGACCCCTCAACCACAGGACCGCCCCAAAGGACGGTCCCGTTCTTTTTTCCGCCAGTTGATTTATACCTTCGGGTCATTCACGGATAAAACACTGTGCCCGCGTATTGATTGCCGCCACCAGCGTCGGGAAAGTCCATCCCTGAGATTGCATTTTGGCCGGTGAACGGGACCGCGGTTCGGTCCCAGTTCCCGCCGTCGGATGTCTGCCAGAGGCTCATGTGCACATGCTCGAAGCCCATGTAGCCATCGCCGCCCGGACCCGATATCGTGCCCAGGTATTGGCCTTGTGAAATTTCTTGACCCCAGCTCAAACTGGAGTCGAAGGTGACATGGAACATGGCGACTGCATAGCCGTTCCCAATGTTGATCGAGATGCCGCCTGAGGCCGCTTCCGTCCAGGTGATCGTGCCGTTGACCGGCGAGTAGATCGGCGTCCCGGCCGTGTTTCCATCAGTTCTAGCAACGTCGAACGAGTAGTAATACTGATAGGTGCTGCTTTGGTTCCAATGGCTGTAAGGGCCGTTGTATCCCTGCGAGATTTGCCATTCGCCACCGGTCACCGGCCAGACGATCCCACCGCCGGTGTTGCCGCCGGGGCCGGACTTCTGGTTGGCGTCGGTCGAGAGATACCCGTTATACGCCCACCCATCTTGCCCGTTGTAACGGACGGGCGTGAAGTTGTTTTCATCGCCGCCGAGCGCATCGACCGCCGCCCCGGCCGGCATCACCAGCAAGATCCCGGCATCTGTGCTCGGGCCATCGCGAAGATTGAGGTCCTCAGTCACGACCAAGGAGCCGGACGCGGCCGGACCACTGCCGGTACTCAGATAGTCCCCAAACGCCCAGCCAGCGATCCCGTTGTAATCCACCGACAGGAACCCGTTTTCTGCCTCTCCGGTCAGCGTCACCACGGCGCCGCCCGGCATCACGGCGAGCACGGTTTCCGCCGTGCTCGGCCCAGCCCGCAGATTCAGGTCCGATGTCACGGTTGCCGTTCCCGCTGCGCTTGCACTGCTGGCGTTTGGGAAATCCAAGTAATCGCCGAACGCCCAACCCGCTGTGCCGGCGTAATTGACGGCATAAAAGCCGTTCGCGGCATCACCGGTAAGCGTCACCATGCTGCCCGCCGGCATGACGGTCAACACTTGCTCACTCGTGCTTGGACCGGCCCGGAGATTCAGCGCTTCGAGCACCGCGGTGTCGCCTGAGCTTGCGGTGCCGTTGGCGGCGAGATAGTCGGAAACCATGTACCCGTGGAGACCGCCCGCGGAAACTCGATACCAGAGCGAACCATCATCGGCCCTGGCCGGGCCGTCGAGCACCTCGACGACCGTGCCTTCTGGGAAGAGACCGATGATGCCGCCGTCGAAGCTCGCGGCGTTCCGCAGGCGGACATCGTCGCCATTCGCATACGCGATGACAGCGGTTCCGCCGATGGGGAGTCTGGTATCAGCTTGGACAGAACGAGGTAGCCAGAGCGCGGAGAATACGAATGCGACCAGGAGTACCACGCGCAAAGGCGCGCGCTCGCCAAGGCGGAACCCTTCCCTCATCCTTTCCCCCTCTATGTCACGCCGGTCGATCTGCAAATCACCGGCGAACGGGCACTGGCCGAACTGGGACCTGTGGATTTCCAGGGTCAAAAATCAGCCGACCACTCCACGAAGGCGCCATAGTACAGATATTTACACAAGATTGAAACAGACCATGCTACATAACCTTCCGTTGCCGTCCTGAGCAGCCCTAATCGGTGGCCCTGGTGCGCCAGCTCGCGGCGGCCCGCGCCGCCCATCGTCCATCCTCGTAATGCACGCGAATATCGAATCCGAAGCACGCGGAGACGTGCTCGCTCGTGATCGTTTCGTGCGCCGGACCTTGCACGATCGCCACGCCTTCGCGGAGGAGCAGCGCATGCGTGGTCGTCGGCGGCAGCTCTTCCAAATGGTGCGAAACGAGGACCGTGGCGAGCGTAGGGTTCGCTGTTGCCAGCGCCGCCAGGGCCGCGATCAGCGCCTCGCGCGACGGAAGGTCGAGCCCGGTCGCCGGTTCGTCGAGCAGGAGCAAGGGCGGGTCGGGCATCAGTGCCCGCGCGATGCGCACCCGCTGGCGCTCGCCTTGCGAACAGGTCGCGATCTCGCGATCGGCCAGTGACGCGCAGCCGAGCAGTTCCAGCAATCCGTGCGCTCGTTCCCGTTCGGCAGCACCGTAGCGATCCCACAGCGGCTGGATCGTTCCCGTCGCCCCGGTAAGGACGACATCTTCGACCGTCAACCACTTGATCAGTTTCAAGGCGGGATCGACGACGCCGATCTGAGCGCGCAAATCCCACACGCTGACCCGGCCCAGCTCTCCGCCGAGCACGCTCGCCCTGCCCTTGCTGGGGTGGCGCACCGCGCCCGCGACGGACAGCAAGGTGCTCTTCCCGGAGCCGTTTGGACCGAGCAGCGCCCAATGCTCGCCGAGATGAACGCGAAGCGAGACATCACGCAGGATGAAGGCGCCATCCGCCACCCAGACCGAAATGTCATCCAAACCGAGCACCGCGCCGTTGAATTCGCTCACATCTAACCCAGATTCGCGTCTGTGCTGCACCACTGTCGTGCGTGAAGACAACCATTGTCGCGAGAAGACCTGATTCGCGCCAAACACTACTGCCCTAGAATCACCATACTCGACAGCAATCGGCATCGACTCAGGCCGCGAGCTCGCGTTCTCGGAACCAACGGCCGGATTCACTTGTAAAGGAATTGAACGCTGGTCAGTAGGGGGCCGACTACTGGACGAGCATACGTTGATCGAACGCGCAAAACGAGGCGACCAAGATGCCTACGAGGAGCTCGTGCGGCAATACCAAGACCTTGCCTTTCGCACCGCCTACCTGATCACCCGATCAGCGGCGGACGCCGAAGACGCGGCCCAGGACGCCTTCATCAAGGCCTACTACGCACTCGACCGATTTCACTCCGGCGCACCGTTCCGGCCGTGGCTCCTGCGCATCGCCGCCAATGAAGCGCGGAACCGGCGGACATCGGCGAACCGTCGCCAAACATTGGCGCTCAGCGCCGTCGAGGACCGCCCCTCTGCCGACGCGGCCCTGTCGCCGGAGGCGGCGGCTCTCGCGGCCGACCAGCGGAGCGGGCTGATGACGGCCATCGAGCGCCTCCGCGATGAAGACCAGACGGTGATTGCCGCCCGCTACTTTCTCGAGCTCAACGAAGAGGAAATGTCCGGCGTACTGAATTGCCCGCGCGGCACCGTCAAGTCTCGCCTCTCACGCGCCCTCGGCCGGCTGCGCGAGACGATGACCGGGCAAACCCAGCAGCGAGAGCAGGCGGAAGGAGGCGGCAATGACTGATCTCAGCCGTCTCGCCAACCTGCCGGACCGGCAGCTCGAACAAGCGCTCGTCGATCTCGGGCACGCAATCGACTTCCCGCGAACCCCTGATATCGCCGGCGCCGTTAGCACACGCCTTGAGGCCGCGCCCGCGCCAACGCACGAGCCAGCCAACGTCCGATTCCTCACGCCTTGGCGCGCCGTCGCCGTGGCCGCGGCCGTGATTCTGCTCGTCCTGGGCGCGGCCTTGCTCGGACTGCCCGATTTCCGCCACACCGTCGCCGATCGCCTTGGCGTCCGCGGGATCAAGATCACGTTCGAGGACAAGACCCCGACACCCTCCGCCTCTCCGGTCGGCAACGCGCTGCTCCTCGGACATCGGGTCACGCTCGAAGAGGCGAAAGTGGCCGTGCCGTTCACGTTGAAGGTCCCAACCTTGCCGGGTCTTGGCGAGCCGGACGAGGTCTATGTGCGCACGCTGCCCGACCGGCAACCGATGGTTTCGTTTCTCTACTACCCATCCGATATCCTGCCCAATACCGCGGAAACTGGGGCCGGCGCGCTGTTGATGCAGTTCGAAACTGAGACCGATGCTGAATATCTCACGAAAGAAATTGCCGGTGGGTACATGATTGATACCACTGTTAACGGCGACACAGGCTATTTCGCGTCTGGTCCGTCGAACCTCATCATTGCTCCCGATCCTTCCCAGTCCTCATGTTGCGGCCCCAGCACCAGTCGCCCATCTGGCAACGTCCTGATTTGGTCGCACGGCGACGTGACCTATCGCCTGGAATCAGGACTCGATGCGCCGGACTCGGTCAAAATCGCCGAGTCGCTGCAACCAGCTCCGTAATTCCGGGAACTTTCCTCCTAGTCGCGTTGTAGTAGAGGCAGACCGGCGGACCCGGCAGCTTGTTCTCGACGCCGACCTTTGCCTCAGGAGGACCATCATGAAACTCAGAATTCTCGCGCTGTCCGTTCTCTGCTTTGGGTTGCTGATGTGGGCAGTGTCGGCCTCAGCGGGCGGCTGGGCTGTCGTCCATTTGGATGCAATGCCGAGCCAAATCTACGCGGGCTCGCCCGTCACCCTCCGATTCCTCGTCAAGCAACATGACGTGACGCCGATCAATGTCGATCGCGCGTATCTCGAAGCGACCAATCGGGAGACTGGCGACACGCTCAAACTCGATGCCACCCAAGACGGCGACATCGGCCATTACATGGTCGACGTGACGTTCCCGAGCGCTGGACCGTGGAAGTGGAGCATCACCCCGCAACCATTCGAAGCGACCTCGTTCGCCACCCTCAACGTTCTTTCCACCGCGACAAGCGCGAACTTGAGCCCGAATGGATTTCCCGAACCATTCGTTCATCCGGCGGCGATTCGCGGCGGCGGCTGCGGATCGGAAGCCGACGATGCCTATCCGTTGAACGACGCTGGCTCCGGCAAAACAACGGACGGGACAGCGAAAAAGTTCGGCGACTTGATCGGACCAAGTCCCGTTCAGGTCGTCGGATCGAGCGAAACGACAGTCGCCGCCAAGCTCACCGATTTCGACGCCAAGCCCTTTTCGATCGTCATCTACAAGAGCGAAAATCCGGTTGACGGCCTCGTTGCCTGTGGCGACGTCAGCGGACAACTTTTCGGCGACGATCTTATCGTTGGCCTCGATCCAGTCGACAACTCCGGCGACGTCGGGATCGCCATGTTGCACCCCACCGGCGACAAAACGGTCGTCACACTCTATACCTTCGTGCTCCGCGAGGCCCCTTCACCAGCGTCACAAAGCGCGACTACGTCGGAAGCCGCGACAGTCGACATTGCCATCGTCGGCGACGCCGACAGCGATTGGCACTTCGATCCTTCGACGATCACCATCCCGGCCGGCACGACCGTGAAATGGACCAACCAAACTAAGGTCGCGCACACGATCCAAAGCGGTGACATCAACTTTGACGATTCCGGTCCGCTCGAACCTGGCGCGTCCTTCACCTCCACGTTCGACAAACCCGGCTCCTACTCCTACGCCTGCGGCCCCCATCCTTGGATGACGGGGACGATTACGGTGGAATGAACAGAGTGCGATGCATTGAATCGTCGCATTCGTAGGAATTCCCTCGACCCCCTCCCGCGACAATGCGGGAGGGGGAACGGCAAATGTTCAGCGGACTGTCGCGTAAACGAGTGAGATCACTCCCTGACAGTTTGAGGAGCCACGCCATCCCCTCCCTCTTGCCGATCCCTCCCGTCGTCATGCTGAGCTTGGCGAAGCATCTAGCTCTCCTGAACATGGCAGTTATCAGGCACAGATCCTTCGACTTCGCTCAGGATGACGGAGGGAGTGACGCGCAAGATGACGGACCTGCGGTGCCTGGGCAGAGGGCTCCTATAGCGAGCATCTGACATTTTTCCTTTGGCAGCGACCATTTTTCCCGGATAAGACAGCGACTGGGATGTAGTCAAAAGCCGATATGATGCTTGCTGCAATACTTCATGCATGGTGCAGGCCGCCTTTTAGTACGTGGAGCAGCGAGGTTGAAGCTTTACACTATCGGGTTCACGAAGAAGCCTGCCAAGCAATTCTTTGGTCTGCTCGAAGCAAATGGAGTCCGGCGCCTGATTGATATTCGGTTGCACCCCCATGGTCAACTCTCAGGATTTTCGAAGCAGGACGATCTCGCGTTTTTCTTGGATCGGCTGATCGGCTGCGACTACCGCTACGTGCCAACGTTAGCGCCGACCGCCGACATCTTGACTGACTACCGCAAGGATCACCAATGGGACCGATACGTCCAACGGTTCGAGGCCCTCATGGACGAACGGAACGTGCCGTCTGCCCTGGAAAAAGCGGTGTTCACCGACGTGCCGAGTTGCCTGCTGTGCAGCGAGGACACGCCTAAACACTGTCACCGGCGCTTGGTCGCGGAACGGTTGACGAAGCATTGGCGGGAAGTCGAGATCGTCCACCTCGTTTAAGCGCTGAAGGCGCCTATCGTTCGGCCGGTCCGCCTTCGCGCAGGAACTCGTTGACGATCTCAACCGGCATTCGCCGCGGGCGGGCGGTAGCGACATTGACGAAGGCCCACACGGTTTGTGCGCGGGCGATGACGACTGGCAATGGTCCGACCTCACCCGGATCGCGGAGCCCATCTCTTGGCGGATCGGCCACCAGCGGCGCGGGCAGACGAGTAATCTCGTAAGCGCGAACGGCTTTCGCCGCCCCAAGCTCGACCGGCCAGGTGATGACGCGAAGCCAATCGCCAGCGCGGGCAGGTTGCAAGTAATCGATTTCGTGGCGACGGGCGACAAACACGCCGCCGATCGCGCGGAGGCGAGCTTCCGAAAATCCGCCGGCGGCCGCGTGGTCAATTGCAGCTTGTTCGAGGTAGTTGAGATAGGCGGCGTTGTTCACATGCCCGAGCGCGTCGAGCTCGTGATTGCGGACGCGAAAATGCGCGATGTAGACATGCCGCGCCCGCGATGCCCGCCAGGGCGGCGTAGTGGCGGTCACCGCACGGTTGCCGGAGCTCGCACGACTCCAGCGCGACTGAAGACGCGACGCAGGATCGCGATCGTCGCGGCGTATGAGGAATCCATACCGTAATAGGAGAGCCCGCGCGCGCCGAGGGTTTGCGCGCGGGTGTAGGGTGTGTCCGACGCATAGTGGATGATGCCGAGGTCGATGCGGCCACCCATCTGCGCGAGATTGACCGCCTCGTTCGACGGGTGCCGGCTCAAAAAGAGGTCCTCATAAATGGCGTTCAAATAGGGTCCGGCTTCCATCTCGACCACCGTGAAATTTTCCCGGTAGTAGAAGTCGAGATAGCCCTGGTTCTGCAGATATGTGCCGAGCACAGTGACCGCTTTCTGATTGTCCAGGACTGAACCGTAGGCAGAGAAGGGCGCCACGTCCTCGAACCCGAAGCAATTCTCCAGCCAATAGGTGTTGCCGGAGTGCTCGTCGAAGACAACGTTGGTGAGCATGACATCGCCGATGCGCCCGTTTAGGGTAGCGGCCTTGCCGAGGATGTAGACGCCCTGGATTTGATCGGTCGACATTGCGACCTGGGTCATAATGTGAAACGCAGCGAATCCAAGCGGATAATTCACGTTAATCACGATCGCGTCGGCTTTCGTGGGATCGAGGACTGAGCCTTCCGACTCCAAGCGGGGATCGAAGCTCGACGGATCGAGCCGAGCGAGATCGATCACCTGAATTCCGACGTCGACCGCTCCCGTCGATTCGATGTGGTAGATCCCTCGCTCCCGCTCCTCGCGCTCACGAAGACGTCGCTCCTTCTCCATGTGCGGCCCGCTGAAGTAGTGACGAGCGGTGAAATAGAGGAGGTTCTCCCAGGAGGAGCGTGTCTCCCCGGCCTCAAGCTTGACCAGTTCCGGCATCAGCTCCGGATGCTCGGTATCGCGAATGTACTCGCCGAGCGTTTGCCGGCGCCGGCGAGCCACCCCGGAGAGAACATTGACGATACTATGGGTATTCGACGACACGAAGTAGACCGGGCGGTCTTCCAGGCCCTTCTCGCGGAGGAGCTCGGCGACCGGCGTCCACCATTGCCGAGTTGAGCGGTTGTAGCCCAAGTAGGTGCCGCCGAACATCTGTAAGCTGTACCGCTTCCGCTCCCGCGCCATCTTGAGCAGATTTGCCCAGAGATGCGGTCCCCAGACTGATTGCAGACGAACCCAGTCGGTCGCCGTCAGCAATAACCGTTCACCGATCGCGGCAACGACTTCCGGTGGTGGCGCCTGTTGCGTCGCCGCTTCCACCGCCGCGACCAAGTCGGAGTCGGCATTGAGGATGCGGTGGAATTTGTTCCACTCGATCTGATAGGCAACGATCGTAGGAATAAGGTCATCAAGATCCGATGTGGAGGCGATGTAGGCCGCCAACGTCTCCTCGCCGTCGAACAGCCAGCGGCGACGGCGGCCGGGGGCGCTTTGCGCGTCCCAGTTGTCCATATTGATAAAACCAGCGCGGGCAAACTCGTTCTTCGACTGCCCCAGCACGATCTGGCGCACGTCGACGATGCACGCCGGCAGGCGCTGCGTCGAGTAGATAAATGCGCTCATGTCGGGCGCGGGTTCCAGGGCACCGGCATGCAATGACGACGCCGCGGTGAGGTGAGCCGGTTCGAGGCTGGAGACACCAATCGCGCCAGAGCTCTGAAGCAGGGTCGTATAGGTACGAACGTAGAGATCGACTTCTCGCTTTCCGGGTCCGCTGGCAAGCGTGCCAGGCACGCCCCCTGACGGGGCATGCAGCGTTGATCCGTGGTCTTGATCGAGTTTGTGGCGGTCGATTGACGATTGCATGGATGTCCTTCGAGAGGAATGGTCGATGCCTCCGCGAAGTATACCGGCAGGACTTGAATGGTCCCCTGATTTCACAAAGATTTACTCTCGCCTACGGTCGATCTGTTCTCCGCGCAGGCGCTTCTCACCCGTCTCCGGATCGACGACGAGATCGAGCGCCATCCAAAGGGTGCGGGCAAAGGGGAAAAAGAGGACAGGGAGGACAATTGCTGCCCCAACCGCGAGAAATTCCTGTTCCCACAAGGAGAGATCGATCTGAAAGAGAATAATGATCACGACGCCGAGGCCGATGAATTCGGCCACGATGAGGTTGAGCGCATATGCGCCCAAAAAGTACCCCTCTTCCCGCACGAAGACCGCGCCGCAGTTTGGACAGCTCTCCCGCAAGGAGAACCAGTTGCTGAAGATTCCGCGAGCGCCGCAATACGGGCATCGCCGTGTCATCGCCCGCCAAATTAGCGTCCGCGCTCGCGGCCAACCGCGAGCAGGCAAGTTTCTTCGCCCTGGATCAGCCATTGTCACCTCATGCCCTCGTCTTCTATGCTGATAGGCCGTCGAACATGCGGGGATTCCCGACACCGGCAGTCGCAGAACCGTCGATTGGGCTTGAGTTGTTGCGCACGTGGCTGCATTCAAGGCTGTTCGGGACGATAAACGCATCAATCATGAAGGAATCCTGTGATCACGTCGTCCGCGCAATTGACGTCATCGGAGCTGTCGCAGGCATGATTGATGCCGGGATCATCCAAACGGGTGATTAGGGCATATTGTCGTCTGGGCGTCTCCAGTCCAAACTATGTGTCCCGCATTGTTTCAATTCTTGGGCGACGAGCGCCAATTTCAACTCGACCGCGAGGTCGACAGCCGTGACTGAGCGTAGACGTCATCCAAACGGGAACGGGAAGCGGCTGGACGGGGCCGACTTCGAGGCATCGCCATACGCTGCTTCCGCCCGGCGCAAGCACGCCCGCTCCCGCATTCAGACTCAGCCGATCCCGAGCGTCGATCCGGATTGGGATTCCGAACCGCCGCCCGAATCGCACCGAGGTCGCCGCCTTTCTCGCTCTGAGCGGCAAGCGATCCAGCGACGCCGGCGCGCAATGGCCACCGGCGCACCCTCACTGCGTCGGAAGCAGAAACAGAACCGCTGGAGTCTGAAACTCGGCGGCATCATTGCGGTCAGCTTCCTCGTCGTCATGCTCGGCAGCGAGCGGTTTTTCGGCGTCAACGGCGAGGGCACGGGTTCGCCGACCTCAACGGCAGCGCCGGTGATCGCAATTGAACCCTCGGCTTCGCCGACCATAGCGGCAGCTGAGGTCGTCATCGTGTTCACGCCGAGCACCCCGACGCCGACACCAACCTTGACGCCCACACCCGATCCCCGGTTCGCCGGCAAGATTGTTTGCCTCGACCCCGGACATGGCGGCAGCGACCGCGGCTACACCCGCGACGCCGACGACGCCGCGCCCGCGATGGAAGAGGCAGTGCTCAATCTCGCGCACGCCAAGTCGCTCAAAGCGCGCCTTGAAGCGCGTGGGTTCACCGTCGTCATGACCCGTGCGACCGATACAGACGTCAACCCCAGCGGCGCCGATGTCAACGGTGACGGCCTCGTCGGGCACGACTCCGAGCGCGCCAAGATGCTCGACGAACTGCAAGCTCGGATCAACGTCTGCAACAAGGCCCACGCCGATCTTTTGATCTCGATGCATCTCAACGGCTTCCCCGACTCGACGGTCAGTGGATATGAAACATGGTACAACGCGTCGCGCCCGTTCAAAGAAAAGAATCGACGGTTTGCCACACTCGTCTACCAGGCACTCGGTCGTGGGATGCGCGCCGCGGGGTACAATGCCGCTTCGCGACAGGTCAACGATGACGCGACCGCCCATGTCGATATCGGTCATGACGCGTTCGACAATTACGTCATCACCGGACCCGCGCACTCGGGGCAGATCGTGCCAAGCTCCATGCCCGGAGCGATTGTCGAATCGCTCTTTATCTCAAACGATGACGACGCCGCCTTTATGGCCACTTCCGAGGGAACCAACGCCATCGTGGGCGCGTATGAAGAAGCGATCGTCAACTACTTTGAAGAGACAAGTTCGTAACTCCGCGTCGTCATTCTGTTTCGGAGATATTGTCGCGCTGGCTCGCCCGGGGCTAAAGGTCCGGGCTACAAATGACGAAGCCCTTCCAGGGCTGACGAGAAAAGCACGGGCTCCGACATTCTGAGCTCCCACCTACCTTCAACATGAGCGCCCACGCGCCCCGTCATCCTGAGCGAAGTCGAAGGATCTGTCTCTTGTGAAGCACATCGTTACGAAAAACCAGACGCCCCGGCAAGCTGACATGAATCCGGATGGGTTGTCTCCCACGCACAGCCCTGGAAGGGCTTCGTCTGGATCAGCGGGGTGCCCTTTGGGCGATTTAAGCCCCGAGAATCCCGACGCGAGACGAACCGCTGAACATGTCGCGCCGAGTTCGCTCGGCCGCCGCCTAGGCCGCCGCGCCCTGATGAAAGGCGCGATCGGCGCGGCCGCTGCGGTCAGCGTCCAAACCGTGATTCCGCGCCGTAGCTTCGCTCTCCAAGCCACGCCCCCGATCGCGGACGGTCAGGCGCTCGTCACCTCGCCCCGATTGCCACTCTTCGGCGTCGGTGAGAACGACATTGCTCCGCTGTTGAGCGGGCAAGTCGCCGATTGGAGCGATGTCGGGTCCGGCGAGAGCACGGCGGTCACCCCGCTCGCGCTCGATGGGCAAGTGCCGGCCGGCGCGCAGCCGGCCAAAACCTTTGCCGACTATGAGGCGCTCGTCGCGGCGCTGACCAACACGCCCGGCGGCGTCGCCATCGTCCCAGTCAATCAAGTCGACTTCCGCGTCAATGTCCTCTCCGTGAGCGGCTTCGACCCCTTGCGCGACCAGCAAGGCGGAGAGCCGGTCATTCGCCTCGGCTTCGTTGGCGACATCGTCCCCGGCCGCAACGTCAACAACAAGATGGTTGCTTACGGCGACTACACCCACCCGTTCCATAAGATCGCCCGCGAGCTCAGCTCGTATCACGTCTCGATCGCCAATCTCGAAGGCAACCTCTCGTCGAACATCACGCCGCCAACCGATGCCCACACGTTCGCCTTCGTCTCAAGTCCAGCGATGATCGACGGATTCAAAATGGCCGGCATCGACGCGATGACCCAAGCAAACAACCACAGCACGTGGAACAGCGAAGGATGGGGCGTGCAAGGGCTGCTCGACACGATCGATTCGATGGACGCCGCCGGGATGCCGCACTTCGGCGCCGGCCGCACCCTCGACGATGCCCGCGCGGTCTGGACCACCGATGTTGGCGGCAAGAAGATCGCGATTCTCGGCATTGACGGCGTCACGGCAAACGAACAGGCGCGGCCGAACGACGCCACGGTCTATCAATCCGAGCTCGGCGCCGCCAGCTATGCCGGCGCGACTGCCGATCAACCTGGCACGAATCCCTACGTCGGCGATCAGTTCCTGGCCGATATCACCGCCGCCGCTGGGCAGTACGACATCGTCATCCCCTATTTCCACCTGGGCGTCGAATACGTCGCCATCCCCCCCGATTGGGCGGTCGACGGCACGCACGCCGCGATCGAGGCCGGGGCAACCATGGTCGTCACTAACCACCCGCACGTCATCCAAGGCATGGAAATCTACAACGGCAAACCGATCGTCTATTCCTGCGGCAATTTCGTCTTCGACCAGATGTTCAGCCTGGAAGTGCGGACCGGGATCATCCTCGAAATCGTGATCCAAGGCGGCAAAGTCGTCGGCCTCCGCCCTAAAGGGGTCGAGATCGAAGACTTCAACCAACCCCGCCTGATGTCCGGCGACGAGCACGCCGCCCTCATGGACCGCTTCTGGCACTCCACCGACCGGATCGCAAACGGGGAGCGGGCGTAGTAACCTACGCAGTGCGATAGAGATCCAATCATCGGCAATGAGTCCCACTGACGTTCTCGCTTCGTTCTGGAAAAACCCATGAACGAGTCATCGTTTGATCAAGAGCGTGCCGACGAGCTCGTCGGCAAAACAACACTAGTTGGGCTGACTTACCTCAACGCCGATGGAACGGTTAACGAGAAAGTCCAACTCTTCGGAACTATCGTCTCCTTTGACGAGACGATAGTGACCTTGAGACGGGCGGACAACGGCGAGGACTTTACCCTGCCACCGGCGTTGTGGGCCTTCGAGGAAGCTGAGCCAGGCGAATACCGTCTGCACAGCACGGGCGAAGTGGTCGTCGACCCGGATCTCATCTCAACCTGGACAATTCGCGCGCCAGGGAATGGTTCGGATGATGACGACGAAGAGGACGAGTCCGAAGGCTAAGCCCGCACGATGACCTTCCCGCCTCGCGCGACGATCAAGTAATCCCGGTTCGCGCGCCGGAATTGCACCTCGACGTCCTCGACCAGATCGATCGTGGTCACGTCGGTGAAGACGACGGTCGACGACGCGCTGATCGCGTCCACCCGCCGGATCGACGGCCAGATCGTCAGCATCGTCGCCGGCCGCCCGTCCTTGTCCGGCACGAGGACCTGATAAACCGCGCCGTTCGGCATCCGAAACGGCGCCGTCTGTGCGCTCACCCCCAGCACTTCCGCCACCAGATCGACACACTGCGCGTCGAACGGAATCTGGCGAATGCGGCTGGGGCGCGGTGGCAGATCATTCGTCATCATCGTTGCTCTTACGCCTAGCCACCATGCCTGATCTAACTACGCGGCTCTCGTCGCGTGCCCGGGGCTAAATCCACCCTTCCCGGCGGGCTCAACCTACAAAGCCGGCTAAAGACCGGCTTACGAACCCGCCCCGGCTCAGCCCCCGTGGGTGGCTTCGTCTTTATGGGTGCCAGTCGAGAGACCGGCGTCCGGGCCGCCAGGAAAGGATAATGAATTGAGCCGATCCAAATGAGCGCCCAATCCCGCCCGGGCCGGGATATTAGTACCGGTCGCATGAGGACCTCCGAATCGCGAAACCTCCCAATGTGGGCATTACTATCTTCCTAGTGATCAGGCGGCCGGACATAGGAGTTTCGTCGCGACAGATCGAGAGGAAAGTCATGGCGGACAGAGACGAAACCATCCAAAAGCGCAACACATCTCGACTCTGGTTTCGCCAGCCGATCGACGCGGAGCCAGCAGCCCGACCCGCGCAGACCCCGTCGGCGGAGATCACCCTGATCGTCCAGCGGGCGCCGGCGTCCCGTGACGGCTACGCCTATTTTGAAGGCGCCGACGAGTTCAATTTGGATACGACCGGCCTGAAAATGCGCGCGCTCAAGTTCGACGACCCGCGGGTTCGCAGCCTCGTCCACGGTAACGCGCCAACGGCGATCGCTTCGATCGACCGTTCTGCCTGGAGCACATTTCCATCGACGGCGCCCGACATCCTCCTCTCCGCGACCGAGCAGCTCGGCGTCCACATTCTCGGGCGCGTGCTCGGTCCCGGCGTCCGCTATCGGGTCGTTGATGCTCACAATGGGGTGATCGCGGTCGACATCGACCGCCTCGGACTCCCGCCGTTGCGGGGCTATTGCACGTCGGTTGAATTCTCAGCCGCCACGCAGGGCGCTCGTCCCAAGCGCGCCAGCTCCCAGACGGATTGGATCCGTTCGGTTTCGGCGAAGGTTTCGCAGGCGTTGGGCACGGTCGACATGACCCTGAACAACACGGCGTCACCCGCTCCGGACTGATCTCACCTGGGCTCAACCAACAATTCCTCCCCCCTCCTGTGCTTGCGGCGGCGTTGCGATGATGCAACGCCGCCGTAGGCATTTATTGCCTGTGATGAAGAAGCCCGATCATCAGTTTCCGCCGGTATGGGTAAATCCGTACGCGGTTTGCGCCGCGTGCCTGGGGCAAGACGAGCCCGGGGCTAAATCCACCCAGAGGGAAGGCTACGACATGCCAGCCCTTCCAGGGCTGACGAACCTTCCTCCCGACCGCGCTTGGCACGCATCGGCTCCGCTCTCCCTTGCGAAGGAGAGGGGCTGGGGGTGAGGGCTGCGAAGGCCGGTCAAGAAATGTTGCTCTATACTCCCCCTGATCCCAACGCCGAATAACGCTGGGCGCCGCACGAGGGAAGGAGCACCGATGGACGACACCGCCCCGATCGGCGGCACGCTGGCCGCTACCCCCCACACCACCGGCCAGCCCGATGTCGACCGCTATCTGTCCATCGCCAACATCGAGGCCGTCCGCGAGCGGATCGCGCCCCATCTCCGCCGCACCCCGCTTCTGCCCAGCCGCACCCTCGGCCAGATGACCAACACCCGGCTCGCGCTCAAGCTCGAAAACCTGCAACGGACCGGCTCGTTCAAGGCCCGCGGCGCCCTGAACGCCGTGTTCGAGCTCACGCCAGAGCAGAAAGCGCGCGGCGTGGTCACCTTCTCCGCCGGCAATCACGGCCAAGGGCTCGCCTTCGCCGCCGCCCAAGCCGGCGTCCACTGCGTCGTCTTCATGGCCGAGAACGCGGTCCAGACGAAAGTCGAGGCGATCCGCAACTACGGCGCGGAGATCCAATTCGGCGCCACCATGGCCGAGGCGGTGCACAAGATGGAGGCGTATCAGCAAGAACGGGACGCGGTCTTCGTCTCCCCATTTGCCGACAAAGCGATCATTGCCGGCCAGGGCTCGGTCGCGCTCGAAATCCTCGAAGATAACCCCGAGGTCGAAGAGATCGTGTTCGGGATCGGCGGCGGTGGGCTCGCCTCGGGCACGGCGATCGTCGCCAAGTCCCGCAACCCGAACATCCGCCTCATCGGTGTCGAACCATTCGGCGCGGCGACGATGACCCGCGCCCTCGAAGCCGGCAAACCGGTTCCGCTCGAAGCGATCGGGACCATCGCCGACGGTCTCGGCGCTCCCTTCACCGCCGAGCTCAACCTCAGCATCGTCCAACACTACGTCGACGACGTCGTCCTCGTCTCCGACGACGAGATCGCGATGGCCCTGAAACTGATCATGGCCCGCGCCAAACAAGTCGTCGAGCCCGCCGCCGCCGCCCCCCTCGCCGCGCTCTTGACCAACAAATCAGGCACCGCCCACGGCACGAACACCGTCGCCATCCTCTCCGGCGGGAACATCGATCTGGACCGGTTGAAGGGGTTGTTGTGAGCGGGAAATCTACGCGGCTTCGCCGCGTGCCCGGGGTTCAAACCCCGGGCTAGGACAACGAAGCCGGCTAAAGACCGCCCGACGCGCTTCGTCAGCCGGTAGGCACCCCGTACTCAGACCCCGAATGACGGCTTCGTCTGGGTTAGCGCTGGGCTTCTAGCCCGGCCTCGCGGCGCACCTGCATGAGTGCATACGCGGGCATCAACGAGACCCGAGAGCCTCTACAAAGCAAGCGACGCCACGTCCTGACGCCTGACGCCTGACGCCCGACGCCCGACGCCTGCCAGCCCTACTTCAGCCCGCTCAGCGCCACGCCCTCCACGAGCTTCTTCTGGAAGAAGAGGAAGCCGATCAGGAGCGGGAACGTTGCCATGTTGGCGGCCGCAAGCAGCACTGCGTTGTTCGTGAAGTGCTGTCCCTGAAACAGTGCGATCCCAACCGGTAGTACCCGCATATCGGATTGGTTCGTCACCGTCAGGCCCCAAAGAAACTCGTTCCATGAGTAGAGCATCGCCAGGAAGCCGAACGCCGCGAGGGCAGGTACCGCCAGCGGCAGGTAGATCTGCCAATAGACCTGGAGCGGGTTGGCTCCCTCCAGCTTCGCTGCCTCGTGGAAATCGCGCGGGATACCGAGGAAGTACTGCCGCAGTAGAAAGACGCCGAACGAGCTGAACACCAGCGGCACGATCAGACCCTGGTAGGTGTCGAACCAACCCAGCTGTCGCATGATGATAAAGCGCGGCACGATCAGGACCTGATCTGGCACCATCAACCCGGCGAGCAGCACGAAGAAGATTACGTCTCGCCCGGGGAACCTCAGCTGCGAGAAGGCGAACGCCGCCAGCGAGGCTATTGCCACCTGGCCCAACGTGCGGCCAATGGTCACGATGATCGAGTTGAGATAGAACCGCAGGAAAGGCGCGTTGTCGAAGACGTCGCGGTAGTTCTCCCAGCGCACCTCGCTCGGGATCAGGTTTGGCCTGACCGAGAAGAGGTCGCCCATCGGCTTGAGCGACGTCGAGATCGACCAGACGAAGGGCAGCATGAACAGGATTCCGACCGTCAGCAGCACCGCGTGCAGGCCGATCCGGCCCAGTGTGTGCGAGAACGACCGGCGACGAGCGCGTGTTTGCCACCGGTCATTCTGACCGGAGCGAAGAATCTCGCCTGACGCCTGACGCCCGACACCAGTCGCCTCACCGCTCATCCGTAATTCACCCATCGCCGCTGCAATCGGAACTGGATCACGGTGAAACCCAGGATGATGAAGAGCAGCACCCACGCCACCGTGATCGCGTACCCCATCCGGAAGCTGCGGAAACCCTCCTCGTAGATGTAGAAGACCACGGTCGGCAGCTTGTTCGTTTGGTCGATCCTGGTCATCACGTAGACCAGGTCGAAGACCTGAAACGAGTAGATAATGCCGACCACCGAGAGGAAAAATATGGTCGGGGTCAGGAGCGGCACGGTGATGCCCCGGAACTGCTGCCAGGCGCCCGCGCCGTCGACCGCCGCCGCATCGTAATAATCTCGAGGGATTGCCTGCAGCCCAGCCAGGTAGATGATCATGTCGTAGCCGACCCCGCTCCAAAGCAGGACCACAACCACCGCCACCACTGCCCACTTAGGCTGGGAGAGCCACTCCGGCTGGGGCAGGCCTACCCGCCGGAGGAAGCTATTGATCGGGCCGAAGGCCGGGTCATAGAGCCACTTCCAGATCGTCCCGATCGCCACCGGCATCGTCAGTACGGGCAGAAAGAAGAGCACTCGATAGAACGTGCGGAATCGGATCTTCGAGTTGAGCGCCACCGCCAGCGCCAGCCCAATAACCAGTCGCAGGGTGACAAGCGGGACAACGATCGCCACTGTGTTTCCCAGTGCGGTCCGGAACTCGCCGTCGTGCAGCACTTTGCGATAGTTGTCGAGCCCGACCCACACGGGCGACGACAGCATGTCCCACGACGTAAAGCTGAGAACCAACGAAGCCCCGAGGGCAACCAGGAAGAAGACCGTAAATCCGATCACCATCGGAGAGATGAGGAGGAAGCCCCAGAGCGCCTCGCTGCGCGCTTGCCGGTTGCCGCGGAACAGGCGCGACTGACGCCGTACGCCTGCCCGCAGCTCCGCAACGTTCATCGGTGAGTGCGCCTTAAAGCACCTTGTTCGCAGCCTCGGCTGCCTTCGTGCAGATCTCCTCGGCCGGGATGTTGCCACCCCATCCGTCGATCACGACCTTCTGAATCTCGATTTGCCACTCAAAACCAACCTTGGGGTCGGGCACAAACTGACTGTATCCCACCGCATCGATGAAGACTTGCAGGTTCATATCCGGGTTGGCATCGAGCCAAGGTTTCTGGAGGTCCGGATACGCCGGGATAGTTGCGCCCGACTCACCGAGGATCGTCTCGGCCTCTTCACCGGCCAGGAACTTCACCAACTCCAGCGCTGCGCCCGGGTTCTTACCGCCCGCCCAGATCACGTTCGCCAGGCCATGGATCGCGGTTGCCCGCTGCTTGCCCTTCGGCAGCGGCGCCACGTCGATCTTTGCATCGGCCGCGCCGTAGGTACCGGCCCGGAACGAGCCCCCGGTCATCATGGCCACCTGACCGGCCGGGAAGAGCGTATCTGCCACCGGATTCGATTGCTGGACGGCGATCGATGGCGTCAACTCGTCCGTGAAGAACTTGGTCAGATAATCGAACGCTTCGCAGGCGGGAGTCTCGTTCACGAGGCATTTGGTGCGCTCGTCATTGAGCAAGCGCCCGCCGTTCTGCCAGATGAAGTTGTAATAGTTCTCCTGCCAGCTCGTCTGCTGGCCGGCACCCCAGATGCCTTTATCCTTGTCCGTCAGGCGCTCGGCGGCGGCGCGGAAGGTGTCCCAGGTCCAGGTGTCGTCCGGGTACTTCTCCCCGGCCGCGTCGAACAGGTCCTTGTTGAAAAAGAACGCAATCGTATCGAAATCGCGCGGCAGGCCGTATTGCTTGCCGTCGTATTGGTACATCTCCACCAGCGGAGCCGGGAATATGCTCGGGTCGATACCGCCGGTGCCGGTGATCGAGTCGATCGGCAGCAGGGCGCCCGCCGAGGCATAGACGGGCAGGCTGGCCGAGTTGATCCAGAAGACATCGAAGGCCTCGCCGCCGGCCACCGCTGTTTGCAGCTTCGTCCAGTAATCTGCCCACGGCACAATCTGCGGTTCGACCGTGATCTTCGGGAAGTGGGTCTTGAAGGCGTCGATATGGGCCTTGACCGCCTTCTCCTGGGCCGAATCCCAGAACCCGTAGGTGATGGTCGCTTCCTCCCCGGCGTACGGGGTGGCCGGAGCAGCCCAGATGCGCGGAGCGCCGGTTAGCGCGACCGCCGATGCGGCGCCTCCCGCGACGAGTGACCGGCGCGAGAGCCGGACCTTGCTCGTGACGTCCATGCCTCTCTCCTTCTAATCCTGGGGAAGCCCCTCTGGCCATCCGGCGCCGGAACCGGCGCAGCTTCCGTGCCACGCTCCGCACTTGCGTCATCTCCGACCTGCAAGCGCCGCGGCAACCTCCTCGATTTCGACCAGATGGCGCCCGCACCTGTGAGACCTGTAACCCCAAGCATTGTGCAGCACCGGCTCCCCACTGTCCACGGCCGCCTGCCTCGATGCCCCATCATCTAACGCCTGCCGCCTGCCGCCTAGTCAAGGACGCCGTCCTCCTCTCCGACGACGAGATCGGGATTGCCATCAAACTGATCATGGCCCGCGCCAAACAAGTCGTCAGATTCGGTGCCCGATGTCGGCCTACGCGACTCCTGTAAGTGGAGGCTGGCGAGGTATCGACGGCTCTCGGATGAAGTGGATTGGGAAGATGAGCTTCTCCTTCAGCCCGTTTGGATACCAATATTCCAAATCATTGCGATTGAACTCCGCGTGGGTCGCATGAATTATCCGGTGATGGTTGGGGCAAAGAACGACCATGTTGCTGCTTATGTCGGGACCGCCTTCACTGAGGTATTGAATGTGATGTGACTCGGCGAACGGAATCCCATAGTTCGGTTTAAAGTCGTGACCGCAAACCTGACAACGATGGTGATAGAAGAATTTCAGACCTTCCGCCAAAGATTCATTTCGGTCGTAAACCGCCCTTGACTCTTGAATCTGACCCCTTTCGTTTACCTCAACAATGTGATCATGATTGAAGATCGCATCAAGCAAAAGATCTGATCCAAACCTATCCACCAAACGGGGGATTGGAACATGTTGAAGCATCGGATATGGCACCCGTGCGAGATCCCCTTGGATAAGGGGAAGTATCTTCGCTTCGTCTACAGGCTCAATCTTCATCGGATTCGTCATACCGCTATAGTCACGAGACAAGTTCAATTCGTTCAAGCTAAATGGAATGGTAGGAACCGTAGCTGAGCCGTACACGATCCAGGGCCATACTTTCCCAGCGTTTGGCCAGTGAAACCGGCTGATAGTTCCGTCGTAATCTCGCTCGATGCGCTGGAAAACAAGAGAGAAGTTGATTCGCCGATGAGATAGGCCGATGCTATCTGCGTCTGCTTTGACGAGTTGGAGGAGTAAAAGTTCTCCGGGCTGGAGAGGCGGATCCTTCGGACAATAAGGAATCGCAAACATCGACTTCTCGATGCATTCGTCGAGCTGCGAAAGTTGGACATTCAACCGTCGCATACTAAGCGCACCGCTTCCGCAATTGCTCTCGTCTCCAGCAATCGCTGCTACTAACTCTCTCCAGCATGATACTCTCACTGAAAATAACTCGGAGAAAATGGAGACCTTCCCCAGACCACCCCTCCCATCCGCACACTACCCATTCTCCCACCCCGATCAACCGATATGGCTACAAGTCCGATACCAAGCGCCTGAGGGACTTGTTGCCCAACGGGCAATTGCTCTTGGCCGGACCGCGGCGTACTGTGGTACTCGGATTGAACGCCCACTGGTGTCCTAGGTCCGGTGGGGTCAACCGTCACTCGTCCCAGGTCCCAGGGCGGGTGACCGCACTCGTTCCTTCTTATCAACGGAGGGGCCTATGCAAAAGCAATGGGAAGGATCGGTGCACATCGATGCACCGGTCGGCCAAGTCTTCCCATACGTGGCCGACTTCTATCGACACCCCGAATGGGATCGCGTCATCCTCAGCGTCGAGAAGACGAAAGAAGGAGACAGCAGTGGAGCAGGCGCCGAATGGAAGGTGTATGAGACCTGCGAACTCTTCAGTCTCGGCCCTCCCGGAGCGCATGTAAAACAGGGAACCGGGCTCGCCAAACGCGTCGTCAAAGAGGTCGTCCCGAACAAGATGGTCGCCTGGCACACGCACCCAATTCCGCAGCTCGGCGTCAGCACGGACTACCTCGTCCGGATCGAACCGGACGGCGACGGCACCAAAGTCACGCAGCAGGTCACGGTCAATCTTCCCGGCGTTGTCGATAAGGTGGCGCGACTGGTGGCGAAGAACCTCGATTCGAATCTCCGGCAGCACCGGCCGCAAAGCCTGCAGCGACTCGAAACCCTGGTCACCCGCGAGACGCACTAGGCATCAGGCGTCAGGCGGCAGACAAACCGAGCACTCATCTTTCATCATTCTTTCACGGCGGGCGGCGCGATCTTGCGCCGCCCGCCGTCTTTTCGTCATCTTGAGCACCACCAACCGTCATCCTGAGTAGTCTATCCGGGCGTCGTTGCCCTGTTGGATACGATTCCGGTCGTCAGCCCTGCAAGGGCTTCGTTGCTCGTAGCCCGGGCCTTTCAGCCCCGGGCGCGGCAACGCGACAACGAGGTCCGCACAGAGTACTAAGCGAAGTCGAAGGATCGAGGTCTCCGGCAGGACGCACTTCGACGGGCCTAGATTCCTCGACAAGCTCGGAATGACGGTGGAAGGGCTCGGCATGACAATGAATTTCTACGCACCTTCGGCGCGTGTCCGGGCACGAAGATGGCCCTTCCCGCTGAACTTAATAAGCCGGCTCAAGACCGGCTGAAGTCCGGCTGAGAACGAGGGCGGCAGGCAGGCGGCTTGAGCCGGCTTCCGCTCCTGAGACCGGGAATTGATTCCCGCTCGGAACCGACTGCGGACGATCCACGGAGCGCAACCTATTGCCTCGTCATCGTGAGCGGCCCCACCCTTTCGTCCTGAGCGTATCCTCCGGCGTCGCCGCGTATCTCTAAGCATCCTACCTCCTATATCCACACCACCCATCCTCCCACCCCGATCAACCAAAATGGCTACGTGACCGATACCTTCGATTTAATGACGTGCTTCCCGACGGGGAGTTCCGCAACACCGCCCCGGCACGTACGCTGGTCCTCGGATTGCACGCGGGGCGGCAGCCTAGGTGCCGGCAATGCGTCAACCGTCACTCGTTCATGGTCCCAGAATGGGTGACCGCACTGCTTGCTTGAATCGGAGAGAAGCACATGGAAAAGCATTGGGAAGGGTCAGTCCATATCGATGCGCCAGTCGACCAAGTCTTCCCCTACCTGGCCGACTTCACCCGTCATCCCGAGTGGGATCAGTCGACGCTTAAGGTCGAGAAGTTGACCGAGGGGGACGACACCGGCGTCGGCGCCGAGTGGAAGATCTACGAAGCCTTCGATCTCTTCGGCATCGGTCGCCGGGAAACGAAGCCCAAGCTCGGCACCGGGCTGGTCAAACGCGTCGTCCGCGACGTCGTGCCGAACCACAAGGTCGAGTGGCACGCGCAACCGATTCCCCGCATCGGCGTCACCGCCGATTATCTCTTCCAGGTGGAGGAGGAGGACGGCGGCACGAAAGTGACCCAACAGGTCACCTTCAACGTTCACGGGGTGCTCGACGCCGCCACGCGCGTCCTCACCAAGAATCTTGACAAGAATATTCGCCAAATCTGGCCGCAGAACCTGCAACAACTCGAATCGGTCGTCACCCAGGCAAAATCGGCGTAGACGACCGCCTTCATACTGCCAGCGGCCGATGCTCTCAAGCGTCGGCCGTTTCCTTTTCTGGCCAAACGACAGACGCATCTCCATCGTCGGCGCCCAGCCCGCGCCGCCCGCCGTCTTATAGCTGCGAACTATGCGCGGCTGCGCCGCGAGCCCGAGGCTAGAAGGCCGCGGCGGTCCGGCCAGCCGCGTGGAGTCAGGAGCCCCCGCTCGTCCGAACGTTCAACCTGGTATACTGGTATGCGAAAAGCCGCATTTGTGCCTGCACAGGCTCCCTTGGTTTCTCCCAGTTCGGTTAACGGCACCAGAAATGCGGATTTGCGTAACACTGCTCCATGCGGAGCATGGGTTTGCGCTGTGCGTCGTTTCGCGGTCCATGGGCCTTGAGACCTTTCACGACGCGCGGCGAACGTGAATTGAGGATAGGACATCATGGTATCAATGGACGACGCCCGCGAGGCGGGCACGAACACGCCCGGGAGCGATGCTTCCGGCACTGAATCTTGGTCCGGCGAGGAGCGTCAGCATGACGTCGCCGTGACCGAGCAAACACTTCCCCCCAACGACCAGAACCGTCGGGATCAATCCGTGATCGCGGGTGGCGCGAACGCGCCCGCGGCCGACGAGGACTTCGTGCCGAGCTTCGAAGACCTGGGGCTCAGCGGCGCGCTGCTCAAGAGCGTCCGCGATGTCGGCTACGAAGAGCCGACGCCGATTCAAGTCAAAGTGATTCCGGTGCTGCTCGAAGGCGCGGATGTGATCGCACAGGCGCAGACCGGTTCCGGCAAGACCGCGGCCTTTGGTATGCCGATCATCGAATCGATCGATCCGCGCAACCGCAAAGTGCAGGCGCTGATCCTGTGTCCGACACGCGAGCTGGCGGTCCAGGTCGCCGAGGCGCTGCATAAATACGGCCGGCACAAGGATGTCGAGACACTGCCGATCTACGGTGGCCAGCCATATGAGCGCCAATTTCGCGGTCTGCAGCGCGGTCCGCAGATCGTGGTCGGCACGCCCGGCCGGGTCATGGACCACATGCGCCGCAACACGTTGAATCTCGAGGCGGCGAAGTTCTTCATTCTCGACGAAGCGGACGAAATGCTCGACATGGGCTTCGTCGAGGATATCGAGTGGATCCTCGAGCAGGTGCCGGAGGAACGGCAGACCGCCCTCTTCTCGGCCACGATGCCGCACCGGATCGTCCAGCTCGCCGGCAAATACATGAAGGATCCGGTCCAGATCACGGTTGTCGGCAAAGAGATGACCGTTCCCGAGACTGTGCAGACCTTCTATGAGGTGCCGCGCTCGCGCAAGGTCGACGCTCTCACCCGCATCATCGACGCCGAAACGCCGAGCTCGGCCATGATCTTCTGCCGGACCAAGCACGGCGTGGACGAGCTGGGGGAGGCGCTGCTGGCCCGCGGTTATCAGGTCGAAACGTTGCACGGCGATCTCTCGCAGACGCAACGTGACCGGGTCATGCGCCGCTTCCGCACCGGCCAGGCCGAGATCTTGATCGCGACCGATGTCGCGGCCCGCGGTCTCGACATCCCCGACGTCAGCCACGTCTTTAATTTCGACGTCCCGGAGAGCGCCGAAGGGTATGTCCACCGCATCGGCCGCACCGGCCGCGCGGGTAAGACCGGAGCCGCGGTCACGCTGGTGACGCCGAAAGAAACGCGCTGGCTCCGCCAGATCGAGCGCACGATCAAGGCGCGGATCGAGCCGCGTCGCCTGCCAACCATCGCCGACGTCGCCGAGCGGCGGCGGGAGGCGATGAAGGAGCAGATCCTGAACGCGATGAAGCACGAGGAAGCGTACAGCCCGTACATCGAGACGATCGATGAGCTCGCCAGCGAGCGCGACGTCGCTGAGGTCGCCGCCGCGATCCTGAAGCTGTACGCGGACGAGACCGGGCGCGGCTCGACCGAGGACATGAAGGAAGATGATATCGCTACCTTCAGCTCGGCCGGGGTCAGCCGTGGCGAGAGCGGGATGACGCGGCTGTTCCTGAGCGTCGGCCGCAACCAGAACGTGCGCCCGCAGGATATCGTCGGCGCCATCGCCAACGAGGCGAATATCCCGGGCCGGAGCATCGGCGCGATCGATATCCTCGATGCTTACAGCTTCGTCGACATCCCGGCCGAATTCACCGACCGTGTAATCCTGGCGATTAAGGACAGCGGGATCAAGGGTCGCCCGGTCAACGCCGAAATCGCGCAACCCGGTGCCGGCAGGCCGTCTCGCGAAGACCGAGGCGGCTTCCGTCCGCCACGGCGGGATGATGGTCGCGGCCCGCGGTCCGACCGCGACCGCGGCGGCCCCGGATACCGTTCCGGCGGATTCTCCCGGCGTGATCGCGATCAGCAGCGCGGCCCGGCCACGTTCCGCGTCCGCCGCGACGACGGCGGCCGCGACCGGGGTCCGAGCCGCCCGGCGCGAGGGGAATAGATTCTCGGCCCCGATAGTTCCCAGGGTTAAATCCCCGGGGAATGGTCGGGAACGAATGGTCGGGAACGATGGACCGGCGCGAATGAAGCGTTCGACACATCTGCTCATCGGGGCCGCGGCGGCGGCCCCAATTGCACTCACGCTCGCGCCATTCCCGGCGGCCGGCTGCATTTGGTTTGGGGTCGCCGGCGGGGCGATGCCCGATTACCTCGATCTGCGTAGCGGCGCTCGCCGCGTGCTCAAACACCGAGGCGTTTCCCACAGCATCGTGATCGCCGGCCTCTGTTCCCTAACTGTGTTCGTCTTGCTCGATAGCGTCGGCCGGGCTGGCCTTGCCGCCATTTCGATCTCGCCGGCGCTCGCGAGCGCATGGTCGCTCGCCTTTGCCTGCGGGATGCTCTCCCACCTTGCCGCCGACGCGTGCACCGTCGGCGGCATTCAGCCGGCGCTCCCCTTCTTCCGCCGTCGCGTGTGGCTATTGCCCCGGCTCTTCCGTGGTCGCTCCGAGGGCGCGGTAAACGTCATCGGCCGCATCGCGGCTGTCCTGGTGCTGGGATTTGCCCTGGCGATCTATCTCTTGGCGGCAATGGCCGCGAAATAGAGCTCAGGCGAGATGGCAGCGACGCGCAAGTTGCAACGCGGGATCGACGATCGGGGTGAGCAGCGGCCGCATGTGATAGACGGTAACCGCCATGATCGAACCGACGATTGCCCCAAAGACCACGTCGCTCACATAGTGTTCGCCGGTGTAGACCCGGGAAAAGGCCATCAGTGCGGCAAGAACCAGCGCCACAATGCCCAGTCGCCGCGACGCATACAAGATCCCCACGGCCATGGCGAATCCGAATGTCGCGTGATCGCTCGGGAATGACGGGTCGTGCGACGGCGCAAGCAGCATCGTGGCATGGTGACCCTCGAAGGGGCGCGGGCGATCCCAGAGCCGGATGATGATTTGATTAATCGCCAGCGCGCTCGCAGCCGCAGCGCACGCCACGATCACGCGCCATTCTCGGCGATCCCGGTCGTCGCGACTTCCGGGCCAGAACCAAAGCGCCGCGAGCAGTGCGAGCAGCGCGATCGGCACGAGCTTGGAGAAGAGCTCGATCCCGTCGTCGACGCCATCGATTTTACCGGCCAACCCATTGATCGCATGAAAGAGCGCCAGATCCATGCCTACCTCGTGTTCCCGCGGGGCGTAACAATTCCATCATCAGTGATGCATGGTAATTCGGCCACCGTCACTTAGTCGAGGTGATCAGATAGGAGGAAATCCCCGGAACTATTCCTGCACCTTGCGCTCACGGCCGTAGACGAAAAGCATGATAAGGATGATGACCCCGTAGGCGATTTGTTGGCCGGCCTGCCTGAGGCCTTCGATGGTGAGGATGTTCTGCAGGAGGACGATGATGATCGCGCCGGCGATCGTGCCGGAATAGCCGCCCGAGCCGCCAAGGATCGAGGTCCCACCGATGACGACGGCGGCGATGGCCGGCAGCACGTAACTGTCGCCCATCCGCAGGTAGCTCTGGTTGGAATAGCCAGTCAGCAGGAGTCCCGCGATCCCGGCGAAGAAGCCGGCGAGGGTATACGACAAGAGGAGCACACGCCGGATCGGCGCGCCCGAGAGGTAGGTCGCGCGCGGGTTGTTACCGATGGCGTAGAGGCGGCGGCCGAAGGTTGTCCGGCGGAGGGTGAAGATCAGGGCGGCGCTCAGGATCGCCCAGAGGATGATGGCCCACGGGATGCCCACGATCCGGCCAATCGCCAACTCTTGGATCACGTCGGGCGCCGTCCCTTGCGGGGTTCCTTTGGTATAGACGAGGGTCAGGCCGAGCAAGACCGCGTTCATCCCGAGCGTCATCACCAGCGCCGGGATGCGGAGGAAGGCAACGCCGAGTCCGTTGATGAATCCGACGACCGAGGCGCTAAGGAGGGCGACCGTGATCGCCCAAGCGATACGCCAGGAATCGGTCGAGTTGTTGCTGATCTGGGTCATCAGAATGGCGGCGAAGTTGAGGTTCCAGGCGAGGGAGAGATCGATCCCGCCGGTGAGGATGACGACCGTTTCGCCCGCGGCGGCGACGCCGAGAAAGGACGCCAGGACGAGCTGCTGGCGAAGATTGCCCGGATGGACAAAGCCTGGGTGGCGAATGCCGGCGATGATGAGCATGAGCACGATCAGACCGTAGGCGATCACCAACGGTTGGTTTCGGCTCAGCCACGGGTACTCACGGCTTGCCGCGCGCAGCGCCCCTATTCGCGTCGTCACAGGCGTTCCATCCGGTTCTTCACGCGCAGCACCCCGAACGCGCCGAGCGATACTGCTACCAACAAGATGAGGCCCTGGAAAAAGCTCTGGTAAAAGGCAGAAACCTTGAAGAAGAGGAGGTCGCTGGGGATGATCGCGATCACATATGACCCCGCGATCGAGCCAATGAATGAACCCGAACCGCCCGCCAGGCTCGCACCCCCGAGCACGACCGCCGCGATCGAGTTCAACGTGTAGATGCTGCCGGCGTTGGCATCGCCACTTGCGGTCTGGGCGGTGAGGAAGAGGCCGGCGACGCCGCTGGCAATCCCGGCGACGGTGTAGGCGACCACTTTCGTTTGCGCTACGTTCACACCCGACATGTAGGCGGCGCCCTGACTGCTGCCGATGGCAAAAATGCGCGTGCGCAGCGTTGTTTTGCGAAAGATCAGCCAGAGGATGATCAGCGCGGCGAGGAGGAACAAGGCGTCCGGGACCTTATGGCGCCAGAGTCCAGTCAGCTTGTCGCCGAACTCGAACGGCACCTCGCCGCCGGGATTCGGGCGGATGTAAAGGGCGAGTCCGCTGTAGATCGAGCCGGTTGCCAGGGTGACGATGATCGGTTGCAAGCGGCCATAGGCGACCAAGAGGCCATTGATCAGTCCACCGAGCGCGCCGATTGCGAGGCAAACCGCGACAGCTTTCAGCGTCCAAAACGTCGGATTGTCGACACCGCCGACGCGCGAGGCGGCGCTGTTTGTGAGACTGACCATCGGGCCCACGGAGAGGTCGATGCCGCCGGTGAGGACAACGACGGTTTGGCCGAGACTGGCGCAGGTAAGGGTCATACCCTGGTTGGCGATCGAGCGCATCTCGCGCTCAGTGAAGCGGGGCGCTTTTTGGTGATAGATGATCAGGAGGACGGCGAGGATAGCGTAGGCGAACAAGAGCCGCGCGTTGCGGACGAGGAACGGTCGCCGCCGCCCGCCTTGGCGCTGAATTGTTGTCACAGTTGCCGCGCTAACCGCCATCCAGCGACTCCATCACGCGACAACTTCCGCTTCGCTCACCGTCATCCCGACTGCCGCGCTGACGAGGTTAGCCTCGGTCAACTCCGGCCCTACCAGTTCCCGGACGATGGCGCCTTCGAACATGACTAGCGCGCGGTCGCAGAGTCCAACAATCTCCGTCAGATCGGTCGAGAAGAAGAGAATCCCGTGGCCCTGGTCGGCAAGACCGCGGATCAGTCGATAGATTTCTTGCTTGGTGCCAACATCGATGCCGCGTGTCGGGTCATACATAAGGAAGGCGCGGGCGTCGGTCAGCAGCCATTTGGAGATGGCAACCTTTTGCTGGTTGCCGCCGCTCAAGTAGCGAACGGGCGTTTCGCTGCTGCTCGTCCGGATAGACAGTTGGTCGACCGCCGTCAAGGTCGCACGCCGTTCAGCGACTGGGTTGATGATTCCGAGCCTCGCGCGTTCGCCGAGCGTGGGCAGCGTCACGTTCTCGCGCACGCTCAGGGGCAGAATGAGTCCCTGGGTTTTCCGATCTTCAGGGATCAGCGCGATGCCCGATTCCATCGTGCGCCCGGGTCCAGTCAGCTTCACCGGGCGGCCCTGGAAGGCGACGGTTCCGTTCGTCCCGGCATAGACGCCAAAAAGCGCGAGCAGGAGATCGCCCTGGCCTTGACCCTCCAGGCCGGACAGACCGAGGATTTCGCCCCGGTTGAGCGTGAATGTCGTGTCGCGGAGCGCCGTTCCCCAGCCAAGTCCGTTGACCTCGAGCAGCGGCGTTTCCTGTGCGGGACGAGGCGGCTTTGCTGGGAAGACTTCGCGCAAGGTCCGGCCGATCATCATGCGAATAATCTCGTCGCCGCGCGCTTCGCGGACGACGATGGTGCCCACATGCTGGCCGTCGCGGAAGACAGTGGCCCGGTCGCAGAGGGCGCGCACCTCTTCCATTCGGTGGGAGATGAAAACGATGGCCATGCCTCGCTCCCGGAGGGCGCGGAGCACGGCGAAGACCTGTTCGACTTCTTGCTTGCCGAGCGCGGATGTCGCCTCGTCGAGAATGAGCACATCGGGATTGCGGCTGATCGCCTTGGTGATTTCAACCAACTGGCGCTCGGCTAGCGGGAGATCGCCGACTGTCGCCCCTGGATCGATGTTGGGAAACCGCAGATCGGCCAAAAGCATGCGTACCTGGCGGCGCATGGCGCGGCTATCGATCAAACCGAACCGATTTCTCGGCTCACGGCCCATGAAGAGATTCTCGTCAACGGTCAAATGCGGGATAAGGGAAAGTTCTTGAAACACCGGAATGATGCCCGCATTGGCGGCGGCAGCCGGACCGCTATAGGTGACGTGCTCTCCATGGAGAGTGATCGTGCCGGCATCGGCCGGCTGCACCCCGCAGAGCACCTTCACCATCGTGCTCTTGCCGGCCCCGTTCTCCCCGAGCAGCGCGTGGATTTCCCCAGGCTCGCACGAAAAATCCGCATCATGCAGCGCGACGACGCCACCGAATCGTTTGGTGACCCCTTCCGCGGACAATACGGGCATCGTCACGTTCCTCAATCCACACGTCCAGTCGTTTGACCAGACGACGGTCGCCTTGTCGAAATACTTGAGGATTGGGTGGCGAGGCGGGAATTCGCCCGCCTCGCCTCGGGCAAGATCGAGGTTACGAACCCGCGGCGTTAATCTCGTCGTAGGTCATATTCACGCCGCACGGCGGGATATTGATCGAGACGAAGAAGTTGTCGGGCGCATCGGGGAAGACGTTGACGCCAGGCTGAAGATCGGCTGTCGTCGTGATCGGCAGCGGCACCGAGATCGACGATGGGACTTCGTTGCCTTGGAGCAGATCCAACACTGCGTGAATCGATACACAGACCAGACCCGGGGATTGCCCGATCGAAATCGCTTGGAACTGATCTTTGTATTGCAACATCTGCTTGCGGAAGCCGTTTTCCGCTTCGCCCGCAAACGGCACGAGTGGACGCTTGGCCTCGAGGAAGGCGCGGACCGCGCCGTCGGTTCCGCCTTGACACCAAACGCCGGCAATGTCGCTGTTCGCGGAGAGCGCCTGCGACGTAACAGTCTGCGCGATGCCGGGATCCCACTTGCCGACGACTTCGACGGTTGAGATGCCCGAGTTTTGGGCAAAGACGTCCTTAGCGCCCTTTTGCCGATCTTGGTCGACGCTGGTGCCGGCAACGCCGTTGACCATCAGGATCTTGCCTTTACCACCCGTCTGCTCGACCAGGAACTCCGCCCACTTCTTGCCCATTTCAACCTGGTCTTCGTTGACATTGACGACGTCGGGAGCGGTCACGGTGTTATCGAACGAAACGATGACAATTCCTTCTTCCCGGGCTCGTTGAATGGTTGGGTTGAGCCCAGTCGGCGAGATCGCGTTGAGAATGACCGCCTGCGCTCCGGCAGAGATCATGTTCTCAGTCTGGGCAATCTGTGCGGCGACGTCCTCGCCCGAAGATCCGACCTGGTAGTCCTTGATCAATGGTTTGATGTCGTCATGCTCGACGAACGCTTTTGACATGTTGATCATCTGCGTTCGCCAGACGTTGCCGATGTAGCCGTTCGAGAAGGCGATGTTGTAGGGCGGATCGCCGGCGCGGTCGTACTTCACCGGCTTGGCGTCGGGGAATGACTGGTAGCACGCGGCCGGATCGAACGCCGTCGGCGTTGCCCCCGGCGTTGCTTCCTGGGCGAGCGCGCGGAGATAGCGCCCGCCGCCGGCCGCGGCGACCGCGGCTGCGGCCGCGCCAAACGAGCCTCCCCGAATGACCTGACGGCGAGTTAGATACCGGCGCAAATAGTAGCGATCGTCCGAATTCATTCGCCTCGTCCTTTCACGTCACAGAAACCTGACGGACGGAGTCGACATGACTCCGCGAGACTCTGACCCGATCGTGTTTCTTCGTGGGTATCGCCCGGTATTCGGTTGTTGAAGCACACGGATGCTAGCAACGGCTTCTCCACCTGTCAACAATCACAAAGACGCGATGCACTTCGCACATGAAACCGCACAGCGTGGCGCAGCTTGACCCATGCTAGCGAGACATCCGCCCTAATCGTTCGCGTGCCGAATATCACACTGCCTTGATTCGCCGCGTTTAGACTGCGACGGCCACCGAATTGAAAAGGAGAAGGGAGCGGGCGTGGATCGCGCAACACGAGAGCGATTAGTTGAGCAATATGAACAGGGTTATGACGGGGTCATGCGCGCGCTCGCGGGGGCGGGTGAGCGCGACCTCGATGCGCGTGAAGCTGAAGGAGAATGGTCACCGCGTGAAGTCGTGCACCACCTGGCTGATAGCGAGATGGCGTCCGCGTTGCGGTTGCGGCGGCTGATTGCCGAGGACCAGCCAGAAATCATCGGCTACGATCAGGAAGAGTACGCCCGCCGGCTGTACTACAACCGTCCCATCGCCGCTTCGTTAGCGGCGTTCAAGGCCGCGCGTGATTCGACGGCCGAGATCCTTCGCGCATTAACCGAAGAGGAATGGCGACGCGGGGGAACGCACAATGAATTGGGCGAGTTCAGTGTGCGCATCTGGTTGGAGTATTACGCGCAGCACGCACATGACCACGCCGACCAAATTCGGCGCGCTCGCGCAGCGGTGAACTAATCAACGTGGATTCGAGCGGGAGCCGGCTCACGCCGGCTCCTGACGTTGTTCACTTTCCTGGTACATCATCTGCACGAGCGGGAGTAGATACTGTAACCGCTCTTCGGGAGTCTTGTAGATGAGAGAAATGAGGCGATCGCGCACGTTGCCGGGATGAGTCTCTTGCTGGGTGGAAAGCTCCATGTCCAACTCGTGATGGCCGGCCATAACCAGAACATCGTGGAGCGGTAGGTCAAGCGCCTTGGCGATGAGAGCGCACGAGTGCGGCGAGGGTCGCCGCTCGTTGCGCAACCACTTGCTGACATGCGACTGCTTGCTTTCCACACCGCGAGACACGGGCAGCCGAGCCGCAAACGCGGTCTGAGTCCAGCCACGTTCCGAGAGTTCGCCGCGAAGCCAGTCTCCGAATCCTCCTGTTTCAGTCATTTGAAATCCGATACTAGGGACCTGCTGGCGAGGCAGCAAGCCGCCGGAGTGCGGTCTTAACGGCAACCCGATATCAGAGCGGGTCCATCAGTGTCCATTCGTTTTGACAGTGATACGTACAATGCTACCGGCGTACTAGTACTTTCGGATATCCATTGTAGCGTGTTCTTAAGAAAATGCTATCCACTGCACGTGGAAATCGAGAGTGAATTCTGACGCGCCGGCGTGGCGCTTCAATCAAACGTGGAAAGCGGCCGGAAGGTGGGTGCGGAGGACTATGGTTTCATCTAGCTCGCCCACACTGGGTATACGTATGTTCCATGGAGCCGGCTCTACGATGCAGGCCCAAAACTCGGTCTAGGCGCTCCCCCGCCGGATGAGCTCGACGGGAAGCACGACCGGGGTCGCGCTCGTGGCTTCGCCCGATTCCCCCGCCGCGAGCAAGAGCTTCGCCGCCCGCCGGCCAATCTGGGCGAGGGGAATGCGGATGGTCGTCAACGGCGGCGTCATGTCTTGGGCGAGCGGAATGTCGTCGAAACCGACGATGGCGACATCGTCGGGGACCGATCGGCCCGCAAGGCGCGCCGCTTCCAACGATCCGATTGCGAGATCGTCGCTGGCGGCGAAGATCGCCGTCGGGGGATCGGGCAGCTGAAGCAGGGTCAAGGTCTCGCGCACCGCGTCAGACATGCTCCACGTCGCACCCCGGATGAGCGCATCGTCAATCGGAATTCCGGCTTCGGTGAGCGCTTGACGAAAGCCTTCGCGTCGGGCCTGGGCCGTGGCGTAGCGGGCATCTCCGAACATGTGCGCGATCCGCCGGTGACCCTGCGTGATCAGGTGGCGGGTGGCGGTCCGGGCACCAGCCGCGTCGTCGTAGGTGACCGAGCTCAACCCGAATCGAGGCGAAGCCGGACGCTCGATACAGACCGACGGCAAGCCCGCTTCCGCGATCATCGCGACCAGAGCATCAGTCGCCGGCGGGTCTTGCACCATGCGCACGACCACGCCATCGAGACGGCCGCTGCGGAGCAACCGTTTCAGCGGCTCGGGGTCCTCTCCGATCGCCATCGGGTACATGAGCAGATAGTTGTCCTGTTCTTTGAGCGCCGCGGTGAGGGCGTCGAGAATGGCGGAGAGATAGTGGGACCCAAAGCAATCGAGGGCGAGGTAATCGTTCGCGACGAAACCGATCGTGTGCGCCCGCCGCGAGCGCAGCCCGCGGGCGAACCCATTCGGGTGGTAGTCGAGCTCTTCGATCGCGGAGAGCACCCGGTTGCGGACAGCAGGCGAGGTCGGTCGCGGGCCGTCGTTGATGACATATGACACGACGGCCGTCGAAACGCCCGCTCGCGCTGCGACATCGCGCTGAGTAGTCCGCTTCCGTTCCCTCATCTGATGTTCATCCCGGGCCTGCGGTAGCAACTTCTCGGTCGGACGGGCCTCGCTTCGAATGGTACTCGGTCGCGGGACGGATGAGCGGGTGCGCTTCGCCGACCGGGCTGTGACGAGCGCCGCGGAGCGCGCGAGCGGGCTTGACACGCTGTCGCGACGGCGATAGAGTGCATTCTAATCGATTAGAGTAAACGCCTTTTCCCGCCGTCGATGACCAACCCATCGCCCTCGTTTCGCGCAACGTGAGGAGGTGACGCGGGCCCACAGTTCCACCCCTGCCGACCGTCAGCGGCATTGAATTGACGACGCAGCGCACACCGTTGTGATTAAGGAGCCTGCCATGGCAAAGCGAGGATTCAGTTCCACGTTTGACCAGAGCTACTCGCGGCGCACCCTCCTCGGCAACGCCGCCAAACTCGGCGCCGGACTCACCGCCGTCTCGCTCGCCGGGCCAACAATGGCCAATCGAGCGCTCGCGCAGCAGACGGAGATTCAATTCATGGGCTGGGGCAGCCCGCTCGAAGAGCAAAACGTCGAAAAAGCGATGCAGACATTTGAGAGTCAGCATCCCGACATCAAGGTCGACTGGATCCACGTCCCTAACGCCGACTATCCGACCAAAATCAACACGGCGATGGCCGGCGGCAACGCCCCTGACGTCTACTGGGGCAGCAATATGGCCGACTACGTCGCGCTCGGCGTGGCGATGGACGTCACGAGCAGAATTCAGAGCGATCCGACGATCGGCAAGTCCGACTATTTCCTCGAACCACAGGAAATGGGCCGCGCCACGATCAACGGCAAGTGGTACGGCATCGGGTCGTGCTGGGTGGCCCACCACCTCTATTACAACAAGAAACTGCTCGAGGCCGCCGGGATCGAGCCGCCGTCCTATGACGCCACGAAGGCTTGGAGCTGGGATCAATACCTCGACATCGCGCGCAAACTTACGATGGATAGCTCTGGCAAGCATCCCGAAGAGGATGGCTTCAACGCCGACAATATTCAGCAGTATGGCGTCTATTGGGAGAACTGGTCGCTCCCCCGGGACGTCCTTGTCTATTCCAACGGTGGCGAGGCGTACACCGACGATTACACCTGTCACCTGAACGCGCCTGAGGCTATCGAAGCGTATCAGGCGCTCGCCGATCTCACCATCAAGCATCACGTGGCGCCGCAAGCTGCCACGTTCCAACAGCTCGGTATGGCGAACGCTTGGGAAGCGCTGGCATCGGGTAAGGTCGCGATCCTGACCGACGGCTCCTGGGCGCTGCAGGACATCTCGAAGCTCAACTTCGAATTCGGTTGCGGCGTGCTGCCGATGATGAAGACAGCCGTGACCGAAGCGCAGGCCCATGTGCACATGATCTACAAAGACACCAAGAAGGCCGATGCCGCCTGGCAACTTCTGGCCTTCCTGGCGTCTGACGATTACCAGCGCGGTCTCGTTCAGGCTGGGCTCTGGTTGCCAAGCCACACCAGCCTGATGACGCCGGACGGAATCCAGAGCTGGCTGACTGAGGGCGTGCACCCGGAGGGATATGAGCAGATCGCAACCGACTATCTGGCGAAACACGCCAAGAATTACTTCTACCCGGCAGGGTTCAGCGATGCCGATGCGCTTATCGTCGCCGCGCTCGATCCGGTCTGGACGGGCGATCAGAGCGCTGAGGAGGCGATCGCCAACTCAGGCGTGATCGACCAGGTGAACGATCTCTTGAAGGAGAAGAAAGCGAAGCTCGATAAGAGCACGGCGTAGACGAACAACCCTCACCCGGCGCGTCGCGCCACCCGCACCTTGGGACGCAGGGTGCGGGCGCGTTCTCAGCCTCGAGGAGGCTTCGCTTGGTTTAGCCCGGGGTTTTAACCTCGGGGCAAGGTTCTGAGTGAGGTAGCCGGATGATTGCCACCAGGGCCCAGCCTCGACGACGCGTGTCGCTGCAGCACCGCGAGGCGATCACCGGCTACCTCTTCATCTTGCCGGCGCTCCTCGGCTTCGTGCTCTGGTACGTCGGGCCGATGCTCTATTCGTTCTGGATCAGTCTGCACGAATGGGATTTGCTGAGTCCGCCAGAATGGGCCGGGCTCGGCAATTACCGCCGCATGTGGAATGATCCCCTCTTTACCCAGTCACTCAAAGTCACGTTCAAGTTTGTCGTGATTTCCGTTCCGCTTGTCCAGATTGTCGGTTTCGCGATCGCCATGCTGTTGAACATGAAAGTGCGGGGCCAGGCTGTCTTCCGCACGATTTATTACCTGCCGACGATTGCCCCGCTCGTCGCCGGTTCCGTCCTCTGGATGTGGATCTTCAATTCCGATTTCGGACTGTTGAACGACCTCTTGCGACAGCTGGGATTCAAGAAGATCCTGTGGCTCCAGGAGCCGCGGTGGGCGCTCTGGGTGATCATCCTGTTCAGCGTCTGGGGATTCGGATCGACAATGGTCGTCTATCTGGCCGGACTCCAAGGAGTTCCACAGGAGCTTTATGAGGCGGCGGCGCTCGACGGTGCGCGCTTCCGGCACCGACTGTTCGACGTGACGATTCCGATGATGTCGCCGGTCATCCTCTTTAACACGCTCCTCGGCATTGTCTTCGCGTTTCAGCGATTTACCGAGTTCTATTTGCTCTCGAACCGCGTCGGCAGCCCGCACAATTCGACGCTCGTTTATTCGTTATTCCTCTTCCGCCAGGCCTTCATCAGCTATCGCATGGGCTATGCGGCGGCGCTCGCCTGGGTCCTGTTCATTATCGTGTTGGTCATTTCGCTGATCGGTTTCCGGCTCGCCAGAGGGTGGGTCTATTACGAAGTCGAAGGGCAGTAAGCCCGATCCGGGAGCATGCAATGGCGCTTGAAGATTCGACTGCCGTCATCCCCGAGACGCGCCGTCACGCCGCTGCGGTTGGCGTTTCCAGCCGGAAGTTCCGGGTGCCGTGGGTGCAGATCGCCACCTGGACCGCGCTCGTCGGCGGTGCGGTCGTGATGATGTTCCCAATCTTCTGGCTGGTGACTACGTCGCTAAAGACGAAGGCGCAAATCTTCAAGTTCCCGCCGGTTTGGATCCCGGACCCGGTGCGCTGGCAGAACTACAGCGATGCCCTGCGGGCCCAGCCGTTCGACCGTTACGCAGCAAACACGCTCATTATTACGGTCGCGAACATTCTCGGGGTGATGATTTCGTCGTCGCTCGTCGCCTATGCGTTTGCCCGGCTCCGTTTCCCCGGCCGCGACATCCTCTTTATCCTTATCTTGAGCGAGCTCATGCTGCCGCAGACGGTGACGCTCATTCCCAGGTACATCGAGTTCAGGAAGCTCGGCTGGATCGACACGTGGTGGCCGCTGATCGTCCCCAACTTCTTCGGCAACGCCTTCTTTATCTTCTTGCTCCGCCAGTTCTTCCGCACGATTCCGCGTGACTTATCGGATGCGGCCAAGGTCGACGGTGCGTCCGAGCTGCGTATTTTCTGGCAGATCATCCTGCCGCTCAGCCGGCCCGCGCTGACGGTCGTTGCGATCTTCACCTTCCTTTACAACTGGAACGATTACCTGGAACCGCTGATTTACATTTCGTCGGAGAGCAAATACACCGTCGCCCTCGGGCTCGCGAACTTCCGCGACCAGCTCTCCACCGAGTGGGGTCTCCTCATGGCAGGTTCGACCATGACGATCGTGCCGGTGATTGTGCTGTTCTTCTTGCTCCAGCGCTATTTCATCCGTGGCGTCGTCTTGTCGGGCATGAAGGGGTAGGCATGGTATGCCAACGTTCATCCTGAGCGCCCCAACCCGTCATCCTGAGCGAAGTCGAAGGATCTGCGCTCTCTGACACACAATTGTGGGCAAGGACAGATTCAGCGACAGCTCGGAATGACGATGGAAGTGGCGCCCTGAATGACCATAACATACGCGGCAAGACACGT
>JBJMMD010000009.1:0-297136 GCA_045804965.1 Thermomicrobiales bacterium
CGCCCAAAAGCCGCCGCCGTCCGCCGTCCTGATTCGCTCTCCCAAGGATCAAGGCCGCACCCACCTTCGGTTCCCGTCCCGTCGCGCCTTCAGAACTCTCCGGCCTGAGCTGGGCGGCAATTATCACTCCTACAAACCCAGTTGATATTCCCGATTTCAGATACGACAAAAGCTGGACCCTGCCGATGACGACCATCGTCTGGGTCGCGGCATAGTGAGTTTGCCCCTCGCCGGCGAGACACTGGCGAGGACGCGACGTCAGTCGCGCCAGGATCGCGCGAACCGCTCGGCGATGCTCGTGCGCGTCCTGGCGCTAGTTGACGGTTAAGGTGGCGCTCTGGCTCGCCCCGCTGGACTGAGCGGTAATGGTAACGTCGGTCGGTGCGGACACCGGCGTCGTCGTCACGGTGAAGGTGGCCGAGCTCGCCCCGGCCGCCACGGTGACGGTCGCGGGGACCGTCGCCGTGGCGGGGTCGCTGCTGCTGAGGGTGACGACGAATCCGCCGGCCGGAGCAGGTCCGCTGAGGTTCACGGTGCCCGCCGCGGTCTCGCCACCGGTCACCGAGCTTGGGGTCAGCGTCAACCCGGTGAGCGCCGGCGGGTTCACGGTCACCGAAGCGCTCGCGCTGCTCCCGTTCGAGGTGGCGGTGATATCCGCCGTGGTGGCGGCCGCAACAGGCGATGTCGCCACGGTAAAGCCCGCCGAAGTTGCCCCGCCCGGCACGGTGACCGACGCTGGCGCCGTCGCCGCGGGATCGCTGCTGGTCAGGCCGACGATCAGCCCGCCCGCTGGCGCGGTCGAGCCCAGCGTGACGGTACCGGAGACCGATGCACCGCCGATCACGCTCGAGGGAGCAACTGCTACTCCGGTGACTGCAGGTGGGCCGACGGTCAGCGTCGCGCTCTTGTTGCTCCCGTTGAAGGTCGCGGTGATGGACGCGGAAGTTGCAGACGCGACCGGCACGGTGCCGATCGCGAAGCTTGCCGAGGTTGCCCCGCCGGGAACGGTGACGGTGCTCGCGAAAGAGGCGGCGGAGCTGTCGCTGCTGAGGCTGACGGCGATGCCGCCGCTCGGCGCTTGGCCGCTGAGCGTGACCATACCGGTCGCGGAGACGCCCCCGGTGACGCTGACCGGAGCGACGGTCAGGCCCGTAACTGTTGGCGTGTTGACGGTGAGCGTCGCGCTCTTCGATCCGCCAAGCGTGCCGGTAATCGTCGCCGTGGTGTTGGACCCGACCGGGGACGTGGTGACCCCGAAGGTCGTCGAGTTCGCTGCCGCGGCGACGTTCACGCTGGCCGGCACGGTGGCCGCGCCGGTGCTGCTCAGCGTCACCGTGATTCCCCCGGTCGGCGCGGGGCCGGTGAGCGTGACGCTCCCGGTCGACGAGCCGCCGCCAAGCACCGCGGTCGGGCTCAGGGTCAGCCCGGCGATGACCGGTGGGTTGACGGTGAGGACCGCGCTCTGCGAGACGCCGCTGCGGGTGGCTGTGATCGTCGACGTCGAAACGGTCGCCACACTTTTGCTGGTGATCGTGAAGTTCACGGTGGTGGCGCCGGCCGGCACCGTTACGGGCGTCGATACCGTGGCCGCCGCCGTGTTGCTGCTCGAGAGGGTGACGCTGGTGCCGCCACTAGGCGCAGAGCCGTCGAGGGTGATGGTCCCGGTGGCTAAGGCGCCGCCGGTGACGCTGGTGGGAACGATCGCCAGCCCGGCGACGACGGGTGGATTGATCGTCAACGTGGCGCTCTTCGCGACGCCGCGCGTGGCGGTGATCGACGGAGAGACCGTCGAGGCGACCGCGGACGTGGAGACCGTAAACGTCGCCGTCGTCTGGTTGGCCGCGACGGTAACGCTGGCCGGCACGGTCGCCGCCGCGTTGTTGCTGCCGAGGGTGACCGAGATCCCTCCGCTCGGGGCAGGACCGTCAAGCGTAACGGTCCCGGTCGACGAGGCGCCGCCGGTCACCGCTGTCGGGTTGAGCCCGAGCGTCGAGACCGATGGCGCATTGACGGTCAAGGTTGCGTTTTTCGCGACCCCGCCGGCCGATGCGGTGATGACCGGCGAAGCCGTCGCGGCCACCGGCGAGGTCGAGACGGTAAACGTCGTCGATGTTAGGGTGGCTGGCACCGTCACCGACGCCGGCACGGTGGCCGCCGCGGTGTTGCTGCTGGTCAGCGTGACGACGATCCCCCCTGCCGGCGCGGCCGAGTTGATGGTCACCGTGCCGGTGGAGGAGGTGCCGCCGATAACGGTGCCCGGGCTCAGGGCGACTTGGCTGACCGCGTGCGGGTTGACGGTCAGCGTTGTCTGCTTGCTGCTCCCGTTGTAGGTGGCGGTAATGGTGACCGTGGTCGACGTCGTGACGACTGCCGTCGTGGCCGGGAAGGTTATGGAGCTCGCTGCCGCCGAGATCGTGACTGAGGCTGGGACGGTCGCCACGCTCGGGTTGCTGCTCGTCAGGCTGACGACCGCGCCGCCGGCCAGCGCATTGGCGTTGAGCGTGACGGTGCCGGTCGAGCTGATGCCCCCGACGACCGCCGTCGGGCTCACGGCGACGGAGTTCACGGCGAGCGGGTTGACGGTCAAGGTTGCCTGCTTCGTGCTTCCATTGTAAGCAGCGGTGATCGTCACCGAGGTCGAGGCGCTCACCAGCGAGGTCGTGACGGTGAAGCTGGCCGAGCTCGACCCCTGCGCGACCGTCACGCTCGCCGGCACCGTCGCCGCGGCGGTGTTGCTGCTGCTCAGACTGACGACCGCGCCAGCCGGCGCTGTACTGTTGAGCGTGACGGTCCCGCTCGTGGAATAGCCACCAATGACTGGGTTCGTGCCGAAGGTGACGGTGCTCACGAGCAGTGGGTTCACCGTCAGCGTCGCTTGCTGACTGCTCCCGTTGTAAGCAGCAGTGATCACCGCGGAGGCGGAGGCGGCCACCGACGAGGTGGACACGGTGAAGTTCACCGAGGTCGCTCCGGCCGGGACGGTGATGCTCGCCGGGATGGTCGCCACGGCCGGGTTGCTGTTGGTCAAGCTGACGACCGCGCCGCTGCCGAGGGCCTTGGCGTTGAGGGTGACCGTGGCGGTCGCGGAGGCGCCGCCGATGACCGGGTTCGGGCTCAGCGTGAGCGAGGTGATGGCCAGCGGCGTAACGGTCAGTGTTGCCTGCTGGCTGCTTCCGTTGTAACTGGCGGTGATCGCCGCCGGAGTATTCGCCCCGACCAGCGTGGTGGTCACGGTGAACGTCGTCGAGGTCGCCCCAGCTGCAACCGTGACCGTGGCGGGGACGCTCGCGGCGGCATTGTTGCTTGTGAGGGTGATGAGCGCACCGCCCGCCGGCGCCTTGCCGTTGAGCGTGACGGTGCCGCTCGACGTGACACCGCTGATCACCGAGGTCGGGCTCAGCGAGACGGTGCTCACGATCAGCGGGTTCACTGTCAAGGTCGCTTGCTTCGTGCCGCCGTTGTAAGCAGCGGTGATCGTCACCGAGGTCGAGGCGCTCACCAGCGAGGTCGTGACGGTGAAGGTGGCCGTGGTCGCCCCGGCTGCGACGGTGACACTCGCCGGCACCGTCGCCGCGGCGGTGTTGCTGCTGGTCAGGCTGACGACCGCGCCGCCGGCCGGGGCTGGGCTGTTGAGCGTGATGGTCCCAGTCGAGGAGACGCTCCCAATGACTGGGTTCGGGCTCAGCGTGAGCGCGCTGACGAGCCGCGGGTCGACGGTGAGGACGGCGGTTTGCGTGACGCCGGCGTACGTGGCGGTGATCGTCACCGGGGTGCTCGTCGTGACCGCGACGGTCGAGATGGCGAAGGTGGCCGTGGTCGTCCCCGCCGCGACCGTGACGCTCGCCGGCACGGTGGCCACTGTCGTGTCGCTGCTGCTCAAGCTAACGATGGCGCCGCCGGCAGGCGCATTGCCCGTCAGGGTCACGGTCCCGGTGGAACTATTGCTGCCCACGACGGTCGTGGGATTCAGCGCGATCGTTGAGAGCTTAGGCGGATCGACCGTCAGGACCACTTGCAGGGTGACCCCGCCATAGCTCGCGGTGAGCGTGACAGCGGTGGACGTTGTGACTGCAGCGGTCGTGATGGCAAAGGTAGCCGCGGTCGCGCCGCCCGAGATCTTAACGCTGGCCGGGACCGTGACGACCGCCGTATTGCTGCTCGTCAGGATGACCGTGGCGCCGCCGCCGTTAGGCGCGGGACCGTTCAAGAACACATTGCCGTTGGACGTGTTGCCGCCGGTGACAACGGTCGAATCGAGGAAGAAATCGTTGAGCTGAAGTGGCTGGACCGACAGCGTCGCCTGCTTGCTGGTCCCGTTGTAGGTCGCGGTGATCGTCACCGGGGTGTTGGTCCCGACGACCGCGGTCGTGATCGTAAAGTTCGCCGAGCTCGCCCCCGCCGTGACGGTGATGCTTGCCGGCACGGTCGCCACGGCCGTGTTGCTGCTGCTCAGGCTGACGACCGCGCCGCCGGCCAGCGCATTGCCGTTCAACGTCACGGTCCCGGTTGCGGAGTTGCCGCCGGCGACCGCGGGTGGGAAGACCACGAGCGAGTTGATCCCCACCGGCGCGAGCGTCAGCGTCGCCTGCTTGCTTATCCCGTTGTAGGTCGCGGTGATCGTCACCGGGGTGTTGGTCATGACGGCCGCGGTCGTGATAGTGAAGTTTGCAAAACTCCTCCCCTCCGCGACGGTGACGCTCGCCGGCACCGTTACGAGGGCGGGATTACTGCTGCTCAAATTGACCACCGCACCGCCCGTGAGCGCCAGCAGCGTCAGCGTGACTGTGCCGGTCGCCGACGTGCCGCCCGCCAAACTGGCGGGGCTCACGCTCACGCTCGCCAAGTCCGGCGGGGGCTGCGAGATGATAAGGTCGGCACTGAGGATCTGGACACCCAGTTTGGCTTCGATCGGCAAACGGCCCCAAGCCCCGGGCAGCGTCGTCACCGTAAAGGTGGCGGATGTGGCGCCGGCGGGGACGGTGATGCTCGCCGGCACCGTCGCCAAATTGGTGTTGCCGCTGGTCAGGGTGACGGTGATCCCCCCCGCCGGCGCCGGACCGGTGAGGGTGACGGTTCCGGTCGACGTTCCGCCGCCGCTGACGGTGCTCGGATTGAGCGTGAGCTGGCCCAGCTTGGGCGGTGTCACGGTCAGCACCCCGCCCTTACTTGCCCCGTTACAGGCAGCCGTGATCGTGACCGACGTATTCGCTGTCACCGCCGATGTCGTCACCGTAAAGGTGGCCGAGGTTTGACCGGCCGCGATCGTCACACTCGCCGGTACGGTCGCCACGGCCGTGTTGCTGCTGGTGAGGGTAACGGTGACGCCGCCGACCGGGGCCGGACCGCTGAGCGTCACCGTGGTGCTCACGCCATTGCCACCGACCACGGATGACGGTGTGAAACTGACGGCGGAGGGCACAGGTAATTTGATGCTCAGGGTCGCGGTCTTGGTCGTGCCAGTATAGGCCGCGGAAATGGTCGCGGAGGTGGCGGCAGTCACCGTCGTCGTTCGGACCGTAAAGGTGGCGGACTTTGCCCCCGCCGGAATCGTGACTGAGGCCGGAACGGTCGCCACGGCGGTGTTACTGCTGCTCAGGGTCACGACGGCCCCGCCTGTCCACGCGAGGCCGTTCAGAGTCGCCGTGCCGGTCGACGAGTTGCCGCCGGCCACGCTTGACGGCGAGAGACTGAGCGAGGAGAGCGTGAGCGGATTCACCGTCAGCGTAGCCATCTTGCTCAGCCCGTCGTAGGAAGCCGTAACAGTCACCGAGGTCACGACGCTGACCTTGGCGGTGGTTACGGCAAAGGTGGCGGACTTCACTCCGGCCGGGATCGTGACTGAGCTCGGGACCGTCGCCACTGCCGTGTTGCTACTCGTCAGCGCGACGACGGCCCCGCCGGTCCACGCGAGGCCGTTGAGGGTAGCAGTACCGGTGACAGCGGTTTGACCGCCGATCGCGCTGGATGGCGAGAAACCGACCGAGGCGAGCGCAACCCGATTCACCGTCAGCGCGGCCGTCTTGCTCAAACCTGTGTAGGTACCGGTCAGTGTCACCGAGCTCCCTACGCTGACTTTTGCGGTGGTTACAGCGAAGGTGGCGGAGGTCGCCCCGGCGGGAACCGTCACGCTCGTCGGCACCGTCGCCGCGGCGGTGTTGCTGCTGCTCAGCGCGACGACGGCGCCGCCGGCCGGCGCGGGTCCCGTCAGCGTCGCCGTGCCGGTGACCGCGGTCTGACCGCCGACCGCGCTCGTCGGGCTCACGCTCACCCCGGAGAGCGCCGTCGGAACCACAGTCACCGCGACGGTCTTGGTGACGCCACTATAGGCGCCTGAGACAGTGACGCCGACGGAGCTCGCGACGATCGTGGTTGTTGCCGTGAAGGTGGCGGACTTCGCTCCGGCGGCAACCGTGACCGAGGCCGGTATGGTGAGGACGCCGGCGTTGCTACTGCTGAGGCTCACGACGATGCCCCCGGACGGGGCGGGCCCGGCCAGCGTCGCCGTGCCGGTCGCTTTGTTGCCGCCGGTGATCGTGGTCGGACTCACCGTCACCGCCGACAGGGAGGTCGGCACGACGGAGAGCACGGCCGTCTTGGTCGCGCCGGCGTAGGTGGCCGAGATGGTCGATGTCGCGCTTGCGGTGACGACGACGGTAGTGATCAAGAATTTGGCGCTGCTCGCTCCCGCCGCGATCGTCACGCTCGCCGGCGCCGTCGCCAATGCGGTGTTGCTGCTGGCGAGCGTGACGACCACGCCGCCGGTCGGCGCTTTCCCGGTCAGCGCCGCCGTGCCACTGACGGTGTTGCCGCCGGCGGAGCTCGCCGGGCTGAGCGAGAGGGACGACAGGACCGGAGGGACGACGGTGAGATCGCTAAAGAGGCTGGCGCCACCATATGACGCCGTGATCCTTGCCGTCTTCGTCGACACAACCGGTTTCGTGGTGATCGAGAAGCTGACCTGCGTGTGGCCCGCGAGGACCGTCACGGTCGCCGGCACAGTCGCGACCGCCGAATTGTTGCTTGTCAGGGCGATTGCAACGCCGGTAGGAACCGCGGCGGTCAGCTTCACCGTCCCCGTGACCAAGGCGCCGCCGGTGACGGAGCTTGCATTGAGGGTAAGTGTCGATAAAGCAGGCGCCCCGAGCGCGGACTGGGCGACGACAAGGGCGAGGAGCAGTCCAAGCAAGATCCCGATGCCGCGACCCATGTCATCCTCCCGAACTCGCCGCAATCAGGCTAGCCGGTCCCGCGGGACCGGCACCTGCATGACGCGCTCCACGAGCCCGAGGCCGTTGTGAGCGGATCCCGACGGCCAGCTCATCGAGCTGTTTGCAGCCGGAAACCGGACTGCTGTCACCCACCAACGAAAGATCCGCGGCATCTTCCTTGGCAGCGGGCCGCGCGGTCCTGGAAAAGCCAAGGCGCCAACAAGGCAGGGCATCTAGGCTGCTACGTAAGTAACAGGATATGCGCGCGATCGCGAGTTCAATAGGGGGATTCCCCCCATTACGAGCAGGTGAAACCTGCCTAGGTGGGCGGCGATACCCAGGAGATCGGCTACTGGAACGGGGAGGCCATGCTGATCGACGCCTGGACGCCGTTCTTCCGCCTGCGGGCCTGATCTGTCGCATCCTCCAACACGCCGTTCCCACCACATCTCGCCACGACATGTTTGACACATGTTTGCAGTCAAGCGTGGCAGAGCGAGGCGTGGGGACGCGCCCGGCTCGGCTTCGGCGCTGACCTCCTCGAGGGCGAAGAGGGGCGGTTGCACCGCGCCAGGCGGGCGCGACGCGGCGAGGCGCATAGGCTGCAGCCGCAGCATCGGTAACCACTCGTCTTCCCCTATGTCCACAGCGGCGGTTGCGGCGAGCGATGCGGCGTCTCGAACAGTTGCTCCGGCGTCACCATCTGCAGGCGACGCTGGTCCGGTTGGTAGGCTACGCGGGACTTGGCCGGCGGCCCATTCTGATAGAAGACGGTGAGGTGTTCGGCATAGACCCGCCACCGCCGGAACCGGCCCCGCGGGCGAGCCGATGGACCTAAACACGGAGTACACGATCGCCCCTGGCGATGCACTCTCGTTCAACGCGCAGACGGTCCACACCGCCCGCAACCCGACTGGCGAGCCCGCCGTCCTCCTCGAGGCGCAGCTGCGAGAAGTCGGGATGCCGCTGACCCACTTCATGGGCACCCCGGTGCCGTAGTCCAGCGGCATGATGGACCATAGCAGACGATCTCGCGCTTCAGCCCGAGACCGTCTGCTGTCTGGATTGCAGCCACAGCGCAGCGCTCGGACAACCCCCGGCCGTCACGCGCAGGTTCCTGCCTCGGTGCAGCCGCCCACACAGCCGCCGCCTGCCTTTGGGCGCCGCCAGTAGCGACGGCGCTCAATGCAGGTGGGTGGCACGATATTGGTCACGGTCGTAGCTTCACGCGGCACACTTCGCCTTCGAGAAGCCTTTCGGGAGCGTCACCTGAAGGGTAAAGGGCACTACTGTGCAGTTGTGACGCTTACACGTCGGCCTTGGTCGTAAGTCCACCGGCAGCGGCAATCGCGTTCTGCACACGCGCATCACCGGGCAAGGCATAGACGCCGGGCGTCCCCACCGCGCCGTCGATGTCGACGACAATCGTCGCCGCGGCCGCGTCCGCCCCATCACCGATGGCATGCTTCGGAGTATTGGACTTGTCGGTCTGTTGCGTAGCGAAGACGACAGCAATCGCGACGGCAATCATCGCCGCGACCGCCACAACGAATCGATTCTGTCCGTCAAGGTCAGACCGTTGCACAGGATTGCTGCCTCGGTGATTCGCTCCATCATCACAAAGCGCAGTCGCCTGCGCAAGACCTGATGGTCATGAAGGTTGGCACATGAGCCGCTGGGGTTCGAAGACGTCCAGTTATTCCCTCGCGGCCGCATGCCGACGTCGTTGACAGAACGAAGTACACTAGGCTCATCAATGGCGCCTCCCACGAGTCAACGCTCGCGCCCGCGCGACGCGTTTCATGTGGCCACTGATGCGGGATGCGGCAATCGCCGCGGCCTGCTGGGCTCAGGCAATGTCGCCACGTAGGGAAGGATGCCCATGGATACCGCCACTCGCCGCCCCCATATCCTCGTCTGCGACGATGATCATGCGATGCGCGGAATCTTTAACGAAGTGTTTACCGACGAAGGCTATCTCGTGACGGTCCAACCGACGATCTGTGAGAGCACCGAGCACGTCACCGACCTTGCGCCCGATCTCATCGTGCTCGACCTCATGTTCGACGGCATGCCCAGGGGCTTTCACTTTCTCCAGTGTCTCAAAACCACCCCCGCAACGCAGGCCATTCCCGTCCTCGTCTGCACGGCCGCCGCTGTGCTGGACAACGATACCCGCGGGCATCTCAGGCGGTGGGAGTGCGCATCCGTGACCAAACCCTTCGACCTCGACGACCTCATCGCGGCCGTCCATGAGTGCTTGGGCCAGAAAGAAGCCGTCGCCTAAATCCGCGTTGGCCTCGTTCGTGGCAGTGGCCGATGCCGGAAGGATCGTGCCCAGTTCCGCGCGGCTCCAGCCCCGGGAATGATGCCTTGCCCTAGGAGTCGGTGGCACGCCAGCCCTTCATCGGTTGTCGGCTACCTCGAAACCGAGCGGCGAGGCGATCCCATAGACAACTGGCTACACCCCGCTGACGCATGACGCTCCTTGCCCCACAATGGGCAGGCGACCTCTGTGCATGCGACTGCCGGGAATCATGACCTTATTCTTTCGCATCGAACGCCTCTACTACGGCTGGATTCTGGTGGCGGCGCTGGCCGTCACCGAGTTGACGTCGTGGGGCGTGCAGTATTACGCCTTCGCGGTCTTTCTCAAGCCGATGGAGGCGGACCTGGGCTGGTCGCGGTCGGCGATGACGGGGGCGTTCTCCCTGGCGCTGCTGGTGTCGGGGCTGGCCGCGGTGCCGATGGGACGGCGGCTCGACCGGCACGGGCCGCGGCTGCTGATGACGGCGGGGTCGGGCGCGGCGGCCTTGCTTGTGCTCGCCTGGTCGTGGGTCGACAACCTCACGCTCTTCTACCTGATCTGGATCGGGCTCGGGGTGACGATGGCGGCGACCTTCTATGAGCCCGCCTTCGTCACGATTGCACACTGGTTCGTGCGCTACCGGGGCCGGGCGTTGACGCTGCTGACCTTCGGCGGCGGGTTCGCCAGCGTCATCTTCATCCCGCTGTCCGATCGCCTGATCGCCGCCCATGGCTGGCGCACCGCGCTGGTCGTCCTCGCCTGCATCATGGCGGTGGTGACCGTGCCGGTGCACGCCCTCCTCCTGCGGCGGAGCCCGCGGGATCTGGGCCTGCTCCCCGACGGCGCAAGGGCGGACGCGGGTACGACGGGATCAGGGCTCGCGCGTGAGCGTAGCGTTAGTCTGCACACTGCCGTACGCGGCGCCACGTTTTGGTGGCTGACTGGGTCCTTCTTCCTAATCATGCTCGCGAACGTCGCCCTCTTGGTGCATCTGATCCCCTATCTCACCGATCAGGGCTTTGACCAACGCTTCGCCGCTTATGCGACTGGGTTCATCGGGCTGATGGCCCTGCCGGGACGGTTGATTTTCACCCCGCTCGGCGGCCGCGTTCCCCGTCAGCTCGTGACCGCGCTCATCTTCGGTCTGCAAGCGATCGCGATCCTAGTCCTCATCTTTGCTGGGTCGAAGGCAGGAGTCTGGCTCTTCGTCATCCTCTTCGGAGCGGGGTTTGGCGCGATCACGCCGGCGCGGGCGGCCTTGCTCGCGGAGACCTACGGCCCCGCCACCTACGGCAGCATCAGTGGGCTGGTCGCGCTCTGCATCACCCTGGCCCGGGCGGCGGGCCCGATCGGCGCCAGCCTGCTCTACGACCTCGCCGGCGGCTACGGGCCGGTGCTGTGGGTGTTGTTCGGGGTCTCGATCTTAGCCATGTTGACTATGACGTTTATGACGAATCGAACATAAGCGCAATCTTCCAATGCCTCTCCAGCTTGCGTAAAATTGGGCATGACAAACTTTTTAGGAGGACGATGTGCTCAATATTGCCTTGCTGCAGATGGTATCGGCAGGCACCGATCAGGCTGCGAATCTTCTCAAAGGTGAAGCGTACTGCCGGCGTGCCAAAGAATCCGGCGCCGATATCGCCCTCTTCCCCGAGATGTGGAATATTGGCTACACGTCGTTCTGGCCGTTTTTGACCACGGAATCGACCATCTGGAAAGCCCCGGAGCGATGGAACGGGAACAGAGCTGGTGAGCCGGAGGGTCTGGCCGAGGCGCGCGCGACCTGGCAGGCCCGCGCCATCGGACCGGACGATCCCTTCGTGGTGCACTTCCGGGATCTTGCCCGCGAGTTGGAGATGGCGATCGGTCTGACCTATCTCGAGCGCTGGCCCGGTGCCCCCCGCAATACCTTCGCGCTCATCGACCGCCACGGCGAGATCGTCCTCACGTACGCGAAGGTCCACACCTGCGATTTCGACCTCTTCGAATCGGCGCTCACGCCTGGGGATGGCTTTGAGGTCTGCACCCTGGACACCGAGCACGGCGCTGTCCAGATCGGCGCGATGATCTGTTACGACCGGGAGTTTCCAGAGAGCGCCCGGATTCTGATGGTCAAGGGCGCCGAGGTCATCCTCACGCCGAACGCCTGCTGGCTGGAATGGAACCGGCTCACCCAGTTCCGCGTTCGCGCCTTTGAGAATCTGGTCGGCCTGGCGATGGCGAACTACGCCGCGCCTCAGGAGAACGGTCACTCCTGCGCCTTCGACCCGATTGTGTTCGATGCCCGGGGCGCCACTCGGGACACATTGATCGTCGAAGCCGGCGGCGCGGAGGGGGCGTACATGGCCAAGTTCGATCTGGAGCACATCCGAGATTTCCGGCGCCGGGAAACGTGGGGGAACGCCTTCCGCCGCCCACACCGCTACGGCGCCCTCACCTCGACCAAAATCACCGCTCCATTCGTTCGCACCAGCGCCACCGGGGGTGCCTACGACCCGAGCCGCAGGTAGCGGATGAACCCTGAACCGGCGCCGATTGCCTCGTATCTCTCCACCGAGTACATCGTGCTCGACGGCGGACGCGAGATCGTCGCCCGGATCGGACAGGAGAGTCGTAACCTTGATGCCGTGCTCGATGCGCACGGGGCGACGCATGGCGTCTTCATCACCGCCCACAATCCGCGCAGCGAGCCGCAGGCGGACGCGGTCAACGCCGCCGCCAACGAGCGCATGCGCCACTTGCTCGCCGCGCGGTCTCGCCGCGCTCCCGCACATCGGCCGCTCGCCAGACGGCACATGGACCGAGCACGGCTTCTTTGTGCTCGACCTGGCAGTTGCCGATGCCCTCGATTTCGCCGCCGATTTCGAGCAATTTGCCATCGTCCTCGCCGAACGCGGCAAGCCCGCGGAGTTGGTGCTGACGGCCGTCGGTCAGCAACGCGCGTGACGGCAATGCCGCAGTTGAACGAAATGCGAAGCGTTGGCGGGAGAACGTCCCCGCCAGCGCCTGGATCAGCTTGAGAGGGTTCAACGCTTGCGGTTAGCTGGGCGTGACTCGCGGCGCACAACTCCATGTTCATCCGGCCGGTCATTTAGTCGAGGTTCGCGGTCGGCTCAATCACTAGAAGCAACGGCGGATCGTTCGCCCGCGCCCGCAATCGCCACACGCTGTTGCTGGCCACTGGAGACGTTAGCCGGGCGGTACTGGTAGCGTCGTTGTTGATCCCGACTTGCCTCGGCAGACGCCGCGTTCGGTCGACTTGCTTCTGCCCGTCGAGTTTGATGACATTCACCCCGTCGACAAGCAACGGCTCGTGGTTCCGGCGAGCGGGCCGATCGAGCAATGAGGTTGTGCGAGCTGTACGGATTCGTCTATTCGGGTTTGATCGCCGCCTCGGGCGTCGCTTCGAGGCCTTGGATGATCTGATCCACAACAGCCGGCTTGGGCATATGGATGATTGAGTCGAACGTTGCTGGGACGTTCGGAAGGTTCACCACATTTGGATCGATCGGTAGGCCCGCCACGCCTGGGCGGAAACCGTGCAGTTTCCATCCAATACTCTGGATCTCTGGATCCCTGAGCGCCTCCATGAGCCGTTTTCCGCCCGCTGTGAAGGCAATCATCGGCTGGGTTGTCCAAACGGTGGGCGCGGGATAGAGCGTGCGCACATTGTCGCGAACGTACTGTTGTGATTGCGGCGTTTGGTGTTGCACGTTGAACTCGATCAAGTAGCTCTCGTACGCCACGATGATGGGACACGCTCCCATCCCCAATGTGAGGAACTGCTCAAACAAGGTGAGCGTCGTTTCTTGGAGGAGGCCCATTCGGTTGAAGATCATCCGCACCTTGGGAATGACGGCTTTCACGGACGCGTCGTCAACGACTTGACCCCCATTGAGCGTGTTGGCCAGTAGCGCGGCAAACGAGTTGCCGGTATTACTTGTTGCCGGATTGGTCGAGTAGATCTTGATGTCACCATAGAGTTGCGGCAGCCCTATCGATGACCATGGCGTGCCTGCGCTGATTATCTGGATCAACTTGGGGAAATCGATGACGTAGTATGTTTCTCCAGTCTTTTCCACGATCCCTTGCGTGATCAGCGCATCGGCGATTGGTCCCCACGTGTACAGCACGATCGGCGAATTGAAGATCGTTGCGCTCCCGACCGGAGGAGGCGAGACCCGCTGCTTGATCTGTTCGCCTGCGTTCTCGCTCGAGGTCCAGCAAAAATCCAGCTCCTCTCTGCGGTCGACACATACGCCGACCATTTCGTTTGATGGAATCTCTTTGTCGATATTGACCGTTATGCCGTACTTGTCCTTCAGAATTCTTTTCACCTCGGGATCGTGTAAGAACGAGGTCTTACCTATGGTGATGATCCCATTGACAGCGATGTCCGAGTTACGCCCGGAAGGAGTAGGATCGGTTCTGAGCTTGATCCCGGAAATAATGAGCGTGACTGCGAGCAGGATCCCCAATCCGGCAAACTTCTGTGGTTTCATGCGATGCCTCCGAGCAGTCGCGCAGCTCCTAGATCCCTGAGATTGAGTTCGATCGCTTCGTTGAGCGCTTTCAGGTTCACGACCGCATCTCGGTTGAGTTGCATCCAGAATCGCTGGTAGGCCGTCTCAAGAGTTGCCAGGTTCTCCCGCACGCGCTCCCGCACGTCGGATTCGTCAAGTCCCCGCCGCACGACCTTCAGATACGCGGTCAGCAGGTCGTCGGTGGTTTCGGTCAGACCAATCAACGTCAACGATGCTTGGTACTTACCATCCTCGACAACGGTCTGCAAGATCTTGTCGACCCAGCCTGAGATCTGCTGGAGCTGGTCGGAGACTTGCCGGTATTCAGCCCGGCTCGCCGAGACTCGGAGCCGTCGTTGAAAACTCAGACTCTTGGCGAACGCCTCGTCCGCGGATCGCGGCGACTCCGGCTTGTTATCGGAAGTCTTGCTGAGGAACGAGGTAACCAACCAGAGCCCTGAGTAGGTCAAGAGTGGAACCACCAGAACCAGCGAAAAGGGCAGCCCGATGAGCACGAGCGCCAACAACAGGATCACGCACAGTCCGCCGCGCACCGCCTCCTTGTGCAGTGCGAGTACCGCGAACCGTCGATAGAACCCCGGATTGTGGCGCATGACCTGCTCCTCGGGATGAATCATCAACGCCGTACCACCAGGGTTCCGGCGATGAGATCGTGAAGCGCCTGCCGTCGCTTCGTAAATGGCTGGATCAAGTAGCCGATCAAGAGCGTGAGAAAGCTGATGTAGTGGGCGAAATGGCGGCCAATCGCGCGCCCGAACGAAATGCGATTACCGTGGAGATCCGTGACGACGATCCCAAGTGCGCGTTTGCCGATCGTCGCCTGGTGTCGCGAGCTCTCCTGCCAGGCGTAATAGAGCCAATCGATGAGGAAAAGCAACAGAAGGTAAATGGCATTCCACATCACGATGACGAGCACATCAAAGGAATTGGCCTCGACGATACGTTCAATGACCTCGCGCACGATTCTGGTGGCGATCGTGACGAGGATTCCGTCGATACAGCTCGCAAAAAATCGCCGCCAGAATCCTGCGTATCCCGGCGACCATGCGTATGGCGCCGGTTCGCTCCATGCGAACGGCGAGGGCCCAACATCAGCACCGATCATCATCCTTGTAGGCTGGGCCTCGTTCATCCGTCATGCCTTCTGCGTCGATCAACTCTCAGATCAAGAAGCATTCAGTCCCAGCAGTCGCTCCGCTGGTAGCTGGCCAGAACGTCAGTTGTAGCCCTTCGCCTTGCGCATGGCGCCGATCAGGTCCTTCCGGCCATCGAACATATCGCCGGAGGTCGCGCCGGTGATCACTTTCAGTTGCTTCTCAGACGCGTCGCCGAACAGCACCGCGTAGACCGGCACGGCATCAGGAGACGCTCCGAGCCGCGCTTGCAGGTCATTGAAGCTGCCGCTATTTGATTGGCCGTCGGTCATCAGGATGATTGCCGGCGAGTAGTCGTCCAGATTGATGCCGTTCATGGCATCCAAACCCGCGATGACGGGTGCGTAGATGTTCGTCCCACCGCCAATCTCCTGCGTGGTGACCAATTCGAGGAGCGTCGTCAAGTCGCTCCCATTCGCCCGCCAGGTATCGAGCACTTCACTCGTGAATGGGATGACCACCGTGATATCTCCCGGAGACGGTTGCAGCAAGTAACGGGATGACTGATCCGGATCAAGCAAGATCTCCATCGCGGCCTTGAGCTGGTCTTCACCTTTCCCCTTCATGCTAGAGGAAAAGTCGAGGCAATAGATCGTGAGCGACGGCTTGCGCAGCGTAGTTTGATAAAGGGTCAGCGCCTCGTTGATGACATCGGCCGGCGGCAGCGTGATCGGCTGGATCACGCGATTGACATCGATCCCCCAGTCGGGGTTGAACACGTTGGGATCGGCGCCAACCGGATTGGGCCCCAACCCAGTCCGCCGTCCCTTGCCCAGCAATTCCTGCTGCACATCCTCGGAGAGGAGGTACGCCTGGAATTTGGCGAAGAACTCGGCCTTGTCCGCCTCGCCGTGATCGACAAATCCCAGCGGCCAATCGGCGATGGCGAGACCATCTTTCGGATAGATGGCGTACAGCGGCTCCTTGCCCTCGATAACCAGTTGTTGGTTGGCCGAGATCACCGCCGATTCGTTGTTCACCATCCCGTCATATTCGTCGTAATGCTGGAGGAAGAGATCTTTGAGGTAGCCCGAAGCGCCGGCGGATCGGTTGACGGCGTTGAGGATCCGCTTGGTCTTATCCAGGACCGTCGGATCATGCAGCATGGCGCTGGTGAGCACCGGCGGCTGATCCGCGAAGGCATAGAGATAGCCCAGATAGGCCATCGCCCCAGAGTTGCTCTGGGTTGCGCTCGTCATCATGTAGTGGAGCTGGCCGGCCTCGACGGCAGCGAGAATCTCCTCCACTGTCACGTTGCGCCCAACCCAACCGAGTTTCTTCGCGACCGGCCGCTTGACCGCGAAGATGACCGGCGTGCGCATGATGCTCTGCGATTTCGTGACGACGTTGCCGGTGTTACCGAGGGTGACCCAGAGCGAGCTTGCCGGCCAGATGGCATCGTAGTCCTTGGCCCCCTGCTGGATCGTGATCATCGTGTCGACCGACCCCTGATAGGAGGTCTCGATCGTCACATCCTCTTGCTTGGCAAAGCGCTGGATGATCGGATCGAGTTCCCTGTTCTCGGAGCCGGTCAACAAGTGGAAAGTTGGCTGCGACGAGGAATCGCCGGTGGTACAGTGCGCGAGAACGCCCAGCACGATCACGATGATCGGCATCCATCCCAGCACTCGCTGCCAACCTGAGCGTCGTCCGGGCTCTGTCGATTCTGCGCGCTCCTTCATTGAGCGTTCCCCCTGTTCACCGTTTTTCTCACCATGCGGTGACCGACGCGCGGAGATATGAGTCAGATCTTCGCGTCATCCATCAAGATCGTCATCGAGCCGTTTTTGAGGGTGATCCCGGTTGGTTTCACTCCCTTTGCTGCAAGCGCGTCGTTGATTCCTGCTTCAAAGCCCTTCTTGAGCTTCTCTTTGGAGAAGATGAAATTTGTCACGCCGTTCGATGCCGCAATGTTCGTGAGCACCACCCGGTCATCCTGGATCACGGGAACGGCTGAATACTCCGCGCCGATGCAACCAAACGCGATTTCAGTTGTGGTGATCTCGGTTGTGACTCCATAAATCTCGGCGTCGCTGTTGATCACGTTGAAGCCGCATGAACCATCGAGTGACGTGACGGTGTTGATGTCGAGGTCGTCTTCAGTGAGGACAATCTGACCTATCTTGAGCGCGCTCGCCCCAATGTTGTCTTCGACCTGGGTGGTGATAACATGCGCGATCTCGGTCGAAACTGACGTCTCAGCCTTCCGCCAATAGACAACCACCAGAGCCGCGCACGCGACACAGAGCACTAGGGTCCCGCCGACGATGATCAGCGCCAACCGAGCCATGCGAATACTCCTTCGATCGGACATCTACTCAACTGACTGTTCAGCGATGACCTTTGTGACGCTTTGGTGGCCATCGAGAACACTGTCAGGAGCATCCGCTGTCGAGCGGGAGCGAGCATCGTGGAAGGTACGTAATCCTCTCGCGGGAGTCCGTCGAAACCCCGTTACGTATCTTGCGCATCGACACGGATACAGTGCCGTGGGCAGTAGTTGTTCCCTAACAAAGGCCGTAGCGGACGGCGATGGCGGCGGCTTCGGTGCGGTTGCGCACTTCGAGCTTGGTGCAGATGTGCTCGACATGTGTGGTCACCGTACGGCGACTGATAAAGAGTTCTTCTGCAATCTCCTGATCGGTCTTCCCGGTCGGAAGGAAGCACAAGACCTCCCGTTCGCGAGGTGAGAGCAAGGAGATCGAGCTGACCGCTTCTGGAGGGATCGGGGGCTGGGGATCCTGGCCGGGCGATTCGGTCTTGCGTTCGATCTGAGGCGTCTCGCTGGTGTCTCCATCTGAGTCGTCGTGTGGCGGTTTGGTCAACTCTTTGAAGATTTCTTCGATCGACTCGTTCAGGGCTTCCAGGTTCACTTTCGCGTGCCGGTTGAGCCGATCCCAGAACCGGGCAAAGGCTGCCGCTAGTATCGTCAAGCTTCGACCGACGGCTTCATGCGTTTCGGCGTCGTCTATGCCCCGTTCGACGACCCGCAAGTAGTCGACGAGTAGGTCGAAGAGCAGACCAACTAAAGGAAAGAGCGACCTGGAGGTCTCGTACTCCTTGTCTTCGGCGATCGCCGCCAAGATTTTGTCGAGCCAACAAATGTTGCGGCGGAAATGGTCAGCGGTCTGCGGGTCTTCGACGCGTTGAACCCGCGTCTCAATCTCACGCTTAAGCTCCAAACACCTGTCGTACGCTTCCCTTTCGGATCGCGGTAGTAGTAGCTGCCGCTTACTCTCCGGCTCCTCGAGGATGGTAGACGTGGCGAGTGAGAGACCGGCGTAGATCAGCCATGGAAGGCCAGCGGTCACCAAGAGCGGTAAATCCGCCACAAAAAGCGCGAGGAGCAGCATCACGCTCAGCCCACCGCGCACGAGTTCCTTGTGCAGAGCGAGCACCGCGAATCGCTTGTAGAACCCTGGACTATGGCGCATACCCGGCTCCTGGCCGTGACCCATTACCTGAGTACGACACCAATGTCTGCGTAGGGACCAACCACAGCGCGCGGACGACCGGGAAGCGAGTAAGAGGCAACGGGTAGAGACTGGCGCTCGTGGCGGAGCAGCCATGAAGTAATCCGCGACTATATTGAAGTGTCCAGAATCTCTGGTCAGCTTACAGCGTTGGTTCTTTCTGTCAAGTAGCCGCCGGTCCTCGGGAAACGCTCTTCCCCCGTTTGACACTCCTCCGGCTCCCTGCTTGACTTCAAGGCGAGCTAGGAGTCGACGTTGTGCAGGAGCCGCGGCCGGTCGTTCGTTTCGCGCAAGATGAGCGCTATCCTCCGCGTAGGGACGCCCTGCACGTGTTCACCGAGCAAACCGGGATCGATGTCAGTCTCGATCTCCTCCCGGCCGACCGGCTCGCGCGCCTCGCTCGGCACGCCTTTGGCGCCCGGCCGGATTGGGATCTGCTTGTGCTCGACGAGGTGATCGTTGCCGAGCAGATCCACCGCGGGCTGCTTGAACCGCTCGGCCGCCGCGCTCATCGCGACGGCATGGACCTGGACGATTTCCCCCAGGCCGCCATCGACCGTTTTCGGGCGAGCGATGTCATCTATGCGATCCCGTTCGCGGCGAAATCGAACGTGCTCATCTATCGCCCGGACATTCTCGAACGTTATGATCTTTCCGTACCTGGCACCTTCGATGAATTGCGAGCAATCGCGCTGGCCGCGCAGGAGGTCCTACAGCGGGATGGCATCGTCGATGTCGCAGGGCTCGCGAGTTGTGGACGTGGCGGGTATGGCGAGAACTTCTCGATCCTCGGCTCGACGCTTTTTCCGTCCTGGGGTTGGTCCTGGAGTCGCGGCAGCGGGCAACCTCCTCGGGTGAATGAGCCGGCGACCGTTGACGCCCTCGCCTTCTACGCCGCGCTCTTGCGCGAGGCGGGCCCGCCCGCTGCCGCGCGAATGACTGCCGCCGATGCTCGTCGTTACTTCGCCAAAGGGAAGGCAGTGTTTTTGCTCGCTCCCGCGACCGAGCTCGCGGCCTTGCGCCGGGAAGATCCGGAAGGGACCGGGAGCACGGCAGCCAGCGCGTTAGTCCCGATTGGTCCGAGCGGCCGGCCGGAGCCTGGTTTGAGCGCACCCGCGCTTTGTATTCCCGCATCCAGCCCGGTAAAAGACGAAGCCTGGGAGCTGCTCCGGTTTCTCCTCTCGCCCGAGGAATTACGCAAGGATGCGATCGAGCTCGGAATGCCCGAAACGCCGCGGCAGTCGGTTTTCGATTCGGACGTGTACGCAGCGGCATACGACGAAGCGTACCGCGCCACACTTGCCGAGACGCGGCGCTACGCCCGGATCAACCGCCCGCTCATCCCCTTTGGGTTCGATCTCGGCGACATCACCGCCGCGGCCGCGGAAGCGGCGATCGCCGGCGAGCAAACGGCAGACGTGGCGCTCCACAACGCCCAGGACGTGATCGACGGTATGCATTGGAGCCTCACCCCCGGCCAGAACCGCCCGGCATAGCGCCCGCCGGGAAGACGCTTGTTAGGCATCCTCAGGAAAAGCACCGGCGCCCGCCTTTCCTGAAAATGGCGGCTGTACGCCGCGTCGTGGAATAGGCTGGCCGGTCTTGGATGAGATCACATGTGCCGACATAACCCTCGGGCTCAAGCGAAGGGACGGTCATGACGAACGGCGTGAGCGCCGGCAGCGCAACCGGCGTGGCTCAGCAATTGGCCGTCCTCGCCCGGCGCGGCTTCACCTTCTTCAATCGTTGGACAGCAGGCGACGACTTCGTCCAGCCTGATCTGCTAGCCAAGTAGGTCGCCCCGGTCATCCGTGAGCTTGTCGCCGACCGAACCATCGTTCGTACTGCCATGCTCTCACCTATTGTTATGCCGTGTGACTCCGAGGCAGCCGACTCTGCTGGGAAGGCGATAGGCAGGCACAGATTCTTCGACAAGCTTGGGCTGACGAATGGCGAGCGCGAAAACAGCGACCCTCCCCAATTCGACAAGGGCGCTGAGACAGAGGCAATCTGAAGGCTCATGGTCACTGCTTCTCCGCATGTCACATCAAGGTCGATCGCTGCGCTGTCGCCCCAGTTGCCTACAATGACGCATCATTCTGTGTTGGTTCGGCTTCAGCCCAGGGCGATGTCGGGGAACTCGTCGTGTATTGGCGGATGACGCGTCCGTGGCGGACCTGGCCATTGACAAATGCGCGGCGTCCGCCGACTGGCCCGCCCACCCTTACCAGAGAACAGCGCAATTGAGAGGACGAAGATTGTCAGGCAGCGAACTTATCACCCAAATTTACGAGCTTGCCCCGGAAGCCTATGCGTCGGCCCGACGGCTCTTTACGGGCATTCCGTATGACACGGCGTTCATGGACGCGGTTTTCGAAGAGCGGCAACCGGGCCGGTTGTTTGTCGATGATCCGGCGGCGCCACGCGGTGCATTGCTCTGCCGGACCTATGACTATTTCCTAGCCGGCGAAGCAACCGACGCCCTCGTCCAGTTCCTCGTTGATGCGCCGGAGGAAGCAGGCGTTTTCGCGCTCCTCTACGGCTACGTGCCCACCAACGAGGCGTGGCTTGCCGCTTTGCGCACGGCAGACCGGCTCAAGCTCGTGGAAATTCCTCGTCGTTCGTTTCGTTTAGAAACGGCCTCCGGCGGACCGTACCTCCGGTGGCGGGACGATGTCCCACCGCACGTAAAGGTGGAACCGATCGACGCCGCGCTCGCCGAGCGAATCGATCAGGAGATGGACGAGACGATCGGCTTTTTCTGGGGCAGCTACGATGCGTTTGGGCTTGGCGGATACGGCCGTGCCGCCCTGATTGACGGCCGGGTCGCGAGCGTCGCCTACGCGAACGTCGTCAGTGCGCGCGAAGCGAACGTCAGCGTCATGACGGTCAAGCGTTCCCGGCGGGAAGGGCTCGCCAAGCTCGTTTGCCGCGCCTTTCTCGCCGATACCGCGAGCCGGGCGAAAGATCTCACGTGGGATTGCGATGTCGCCAACACGGCGTCCGCGGCACTGGCCCTGAGCCTTGGTCTCATCGAAGAAGAGCCGTTTACCGAAATGGGCTATGTTGAGCGCCAGACTCCTGACCTCTCGCGCGGGCTCTGGTCCCCACGTCCGACCTCGTCAAGCATCGTGACATGGACACGGACCGGCGGCGACGGCTCGGCCCGGCGATGATTGAGTCCGCTCCGTTGCTCCGGCTCGTGAACTTAGTCGATGCGTCGTTCCAACCAGCGCCTCTGCGTGCTCGAATCGGCTGGAGAGTTGCCGGGCGCTCGCTGTTGGTGTCGTCTTCCAAGCAGCGGGACTTGATGCCGAGCTGCCCGCACTCGCCTTCACCTCGTCGCTCTTCACCGTCATGCCGAGCGGCTCAGGGCGCGGTCGCCGCTGAAAACGGTAGTCGGCAGGCACAGATTCTTCGACTGTCGCTCAGGATGACGATGAGGGGGGTCGTTCAGGATGAGGAGTGGGGTGCTCGGGATGACCGAGGGACTGGCGCTCACGATGACGGGATAGGGTCGCGCTAATGATGGCAGCGGGAGGGGTGGAGGATGATGGGGGGGTTGAGCATGTGGAGGTTGGCGCGCAGGACGGTGGTATGGCCCGGTAGAGATTGTGCGCCCATCAAAATTGCATTATAATGATATTGGCATAATGCTATTTGATATATCTGAGATTGATTACGAACCGAAAAGAAGGACAATGTGAACGCCATTCGTCAGTTTTTGCAGCGGCCATTTCGCGCTCGTAGCACCCGTTTCGACCGCTATTACGGCGGTCTTCTCCGGCCCGGCGCGGGCTATCCAACGGCCGATGAGGCGCGGCGCGATCTTAAGGAATTCCACCGCTCGACGTACTTCGACGGCTGGCTTCGCTAAACGCCCCCTGTCCCATACGAGAGAATGACGGCGACCCCGTACCTTGGGGTCGCCGTTTTCAGTCGCGTCCAGGGTGGCCTTCGGAGGGATGTGTGCATTCCGATACTGTGTTGATGGACCTTCATGTCCGCGCGCTCTACGAGCACGATGCCAATGGCCGCATCGTCGCCAGCAATGAACCGGATCCTGCACCCGCCCCTCGCCTCTACCTCGGTCGCACCTCAAGCCGCAATCATTGGCGGTTCCACGCCGAACTCTCCGATCAGCTGGTCCGTCGCCTTGACCTCCTGCTGCAGCGGGAGCCCGTTGTCGCCGACTTGACCCGCCCACCGGTTGCGTTGCCTGCAGTCCAGGCGGCGTTGGCGGCGCACGGTCCGAGTGACGATATCTGGTCAGGTCCGGCCTGGTCCTTTCCCGACGAGATTGCGCAGCCTGCCAGCGTGATCGACGTCACGACCGACCATCTGGATTTGCTCCGCAAAAACTTCGGCTACACGGCAGATCACTTCGGCGTCGTGCAGCCGTGTACCGCGGTGGTCGTTGACGGCGACGCCGTCGCGCTTTGCAGCAGCGTTCGCCTCACGGACCAAGCCGCCGAAGCGGGCGTCTCTACGACAGAACCCTTCCGCGGACATGGCTACGCCGCCGATGTAACGGCGGCCTGGGCCATTGCCATCCGCCGGACAGGACGCATCCCGCTCTACAGCACCTCATGGCACAACACTGCGTCCAGACGCGTGGCAGAAAAACTTGGTCTGATCATGTATGGATCAGATTTTTCGATTGGCTGAATCTGCCGCATCTAGGCGTCGGCTCCTTCGATCCACGCGCGGATCTGCGAGGGATAGACCTGTTCGGTGAGCAGGGTGCGGAACCGGGGTTGGCGCTCAGCGGCGGGAACGCCGTTCAGCCACGTGCTGAGCAAATCGCGCCCAGCGTGGTAGCAGAAGATGTACGCGCCCCAGAGGTGATGCGTGATGAAGCTGAGGTTCTTTCGCGCTTCATCCTTCGTCCGCAAACCGTAGCGCATCAGATAGTTCACGACCTCGTCCTCGGTCGCTCCCTGGTCGTGGAGGAGCAACGCGGCATTGGCGCCGACCGCGCGCAGGTGCTTCTGCGCTTGGCTGATCGCCGCCTCCCGTGCAGGATCGCCAGCGAGACCAGCCGCGGGATAGACCGTGCCCGACAACCAGCTCGCCAGCTCCTCCGGCTCGAAGATGACCGAATCGGCGAGGGTTGCGATTCCTTCCGAGATGACGCATTCCGGGGTGTTGATGAGCTGAATCGCGTGCTCACCGTAGCCGTGGCCGCGGTAGAGGTTGATCTCCTTCAACGCGTGTTCGGTGTGGTGGCCTGGATAGGCCTCGTGTGCGATCAGACCTGGCAAATCAAGCGCGCAGATCGGCAGGTCGGTGTTCATATCGACCCGCGATTGCGCGTCGCCGAGGTACCAGTTGTACCCGCCCCAGGGTTCGTTCTGGACCATCTTGTATTCGACCGCTTCGCCCGCTGGCAGATCGACGAACGCCCGCGTTCGTCGCCGCGCTTCGTCGGAAATAAGATCGATCAGAGGCCGCGCGACCTCGGGCGTGATCTCGTACTGCCTGCGCCAAGTGGTCATCCGGGCGTTGACGTCGCCCTCGCCCGGCAGAAGTGTGTCCAGCTCCGCAATCGCTTCGTCAAACAGCGTTTCCGGCGTGTGCTCGGGCTCGATATCGAAGCTCTCCCGCACCTCTTCTCGATAGGGCAGGGAGTCGCCCGCGATCTTGCGGCACGTCGCGACGATCGCCCGCACTTGCGCGGCCAGGTAGCGCTTCCGCTGCTCTGGATATGAACCCCCAGCGATTTGTTGCAGAAGGTCGTTCGCCCGGGCCAGAAGATCGGCAGGCGCAATCGGCTCACCGGCAAGCGCTGCCTTCCTGACTTCCTCCGGCCCAAAATAGGCATCGACAAACCCCTCTACATGCTGCTCAATCCCAAACGCGAGCGTTATGTAGCTACGGGAGATGGCGTCGAGAACGGTTGGTTCAATGGTCACCATGTTACTCCCCACGCGGCTGCGCCCCGAACACCGGGCTCAAAGCCCCGTGCTCATCCAAACGAAGCCCCTCCCGGGTTGTGACCGTTCTCTCGTGGCGGCACACGTCGTTGGCATACCTATTCGTCAGCCCTGGAAAGGCTTCGTCTGGCGTCGCCCGGCCCTTGAGCTCCGGGTTATCTGGAGAGTCTGATACCGAACAACTGCCAAACAGAAAACCGGGGTAGCGGTCTTGCCACCCCGGTCCCGTTCGCATCGACAACCTGACCTCTAGTACACCTCGAGGTAGCGCTCCCGCTCCCAGGTGGAAACGTGGCGGCGGAATTCGCCCCACTCGGTGCGCTGGGCCTCGATCAGGCGATCGAAGACGTGGTCGCCGAGCGCGGCCTTGATCACATCGTTGCGCTCCATCTCGTCGACCGCCTCGCCCAGCGTCGCCGGCAGGGTCGGGATGTTGCGGCGCTTCAGGTCCTCGTCACTGAAGTGGTAGAGGTTTTCCTCCACCGGCTCCGGCAACGGTAGATCGCGCTCGATGCCGTCGAGTCCGGCCGCCAGCATCACCGCGAAGGCGAGGTACGGATTGCAGGACGGATCGGGGCAGCGGAGCTCGATTCTGGTGGCCGAGGTGTGGCCGCCGCGGATCGCCGGCACGCGGATGAGCGCCGAGCGGTTTGTCCGCGCCCAGGAGACATAGACCGGGGCCTCAAAGCCCGGCACAAGCCGCCGGTACGAGTTGACCAGCGGCGCGATCACGGCGCAGATGCTGCGCGCGTGGTGAAGCTGACCGGCGATGAACTGCTTCGCCACTCGCGACAGCCCATACGGGTCGCTCTCGTCGACGAAGGCATTGTCGCCCGAATCGAGGAAGGAGAAGCTCTGATGACAGTGCATACCGGAGCCGTTGATGCCTTCCAGCGGTTTCGGCATGAAGGTCGCGTGCAGCCCGTGCTTCTGGGCGATCGCTTTCAGGATGTACTTGAACGTCACGGCCCGGTCGGCGGTCGGGATCGCATCGCCATACTCGAAGTCGATCTCGTGCTGGCCGATTGCGACTTCGTGGTGGCTCGCCTCGACACCGATCCCCATCTCCTCGAGCGCCATCACCATATCTTTGCGGACGGTGCTGGCGAGGTCGGTGGAGAGGTCGAAGTAGCCGCCACGGTCGTGCGGCAGGATCGAGATTTGATCGGCGTCCTTGGCGAAGAGGAAGAACTCCAGCTCGGGACCGGTCTTGTAGGTGAAGCCGAGTTTGGCGAGCCGCTCGAGTTGGCGGTAGAGCACGGCGCGCGGGTCGCCGGGAAAGGGATCGCCGTTCGGGTTGAAGACCCAGCAAATGACGCGGGCGGTCGTGAACTCGCCCCGCTCCCACGGGATCACGGAATAGGTGGAAAGGTCGGGGATCAGGTACATGTCCGATTCGGCGATGCGGGTGAACCCGGCGATCGACGACCCGTCGATCCACTGCCCGCCGTCGATGATGTGGCCGAAAATGCCAGCCGGAATCGTCACGCTCTTGACAATGCCCATGACATCGGTGAACTGCAGATTAATGAACTTGACCGCCTCGGATTCGATCTTGGCCAAGATCTCTTCACTACTTGGCGGCGTGCCCAAAATCGCTTCTCGGCTAACCTCAACCTCAGTAACCATCGTGAACTCCTCCGTCATTTCCGCCGTTTGCCTTCGGTCGCATGGCACAAGAACGTCGTCATCACTCGTCGACCAGATGGAAGGCTACGCCGCCTTCTGCCGAACGTCATCGTGCCATTTGCCCGAACCATCCGCCGACCTTTGTGATGTTTGCACATGCTACCAAAAGAGCGAAGGTCGGACAGGACTGCCAATGACGCGGCTACGTCGCGAAGCCCGGCCATGAATATGGCCCAGAGGGCACTCCGCTGAGCCTGCGTAGCCCCGTTCACGCGGCTAATTTCGGGCATGGATCCGGATCAGCACGATCCGTTCGAACTCGAAGACGGCGTCAGTCGACGGGCAGGTTGAGCGCCGGGTACCCTCAGGGGGATTTACGCCCGCGCATGCGCCTCCGGCGCGCACCCGGCCCTCACGGGCCGTCCTCACCCTGCGCACCAGGGCGAGGGTCCGAGAACGTGCATGGACTGAACGCAACGTCCCCTCTCCCGCGCACGGGAGAGGGGACGGGGATGAGAACTGTTTACGGCGTGGCGGTCGCCTCGAGCGTCGGCGTCTCGGTCGGAGTCGGCGAGGATGCCTCTTCTGTCGGCGCCGGGGTGTCCGTCGGCTCGGCTGTCACCGACGGGCTCGGTTTCGGTGTCGTCGTTTCATCCACGACTGGGGTCTCCGCCGTGGGCGTCGCGGTCTCGATCGGCGACGTCGGGGTCGCGTCCACGGTCGCGGGCGTTTTGGTTGCCTGCGGCGCCGGCGTGCTCTCGGCGGTAGCTGTTGGCGTCGGCGTTCTCACGCTCGCGCTGCTCAGCGGGGTGCCGCCGAGGACGCTGACGGCGTTGGTTTGGGCATGGCCAGAAGCGCCATCGCCGCGGACAGCGGTTGATCCGTTGGGCACCCAGGTTGGCACTTTAACGTTGATATTGGCGCTGCCCGTGCTGCTGGTGGTCACGGTCGCGATGTTGACGAACGATGTTCCCTTCTTCCACCGGATCGCAACCGTCTCATGGGCGGCATAGCCCCGGAGCGAAACGTTGACTGAGAACCCACGCGGCACATTAGTGCTGGGCGAGACCTTGACCCGTGGCTTGACCGTGTAGGTGACCTTCGTGCTCCAGTGACCATACTTCCATTGAACCGTGTGTGATCCCATCGGCGAAGCGGGGATCTTGAAACTGCCGCTGCTGAAGGAACCGGACCCGATCCAGGCGGAACCAATCTGCTTGCCATCCCACGTGATCGGCACAGATGTATTTGTCGGGAAGTACTGAAGCGTGAAACTGTTCGTCGAACCGACGATGCCAGTCGTCGTATTGGCCACGACCGAGGGCGATCTCAGCCCACCGCAGACTGAAGAGTTCGACAGGACGGTTCCATCGATCTTCCTGGAATAGGACGTGTAGACGGCTTGGACTGAGCCCAGCTCGACCAAATCGGCCGCTCGTAGCCACCGAATGCGAACGCCAAGCACGTAATCTGGTCCGATTGGTAATTGCGTCCACCACGTAGTACCTACATAAGCAGTGACTGGATAGTAGTGGTTCAAATCGATAGTGGTGAAGGCCCCATCCCAGAGTTTAGAATATGACCCGTCTGCCATCCGCTGATAGAGAACCTCAGTGACATTCGCCTTCTGCGCGTTGAGGTAGACGTTGTTCGCCCCCACGTAGACGTAGCCGGGGCTTCCTATCGCGACCACGGCGCCATAACCAGTGCAGCCTACCGGTGGATTCCCTGGCGGTTCAGACAGGTTGTACTGCCCCGTGAACCCTGTTTTCCCGATCTCAACCGCAGAGGCGGTAAACCCTCCCGCCTCTGCGGCGTTCGTGTGCATTCCCTGACTCGCAATCCCTGCGAACAATCCAGCGACCAAGACACTCAGAACCAGATATCGAACCAATCTATCGCGCATTGAATTCACTCCCTTACCGAACGTTTGTCAATTACGAGCTTCCAATTTGTGCGAACGCTTGCTGCCCAAACCGCTTTTCCGACAGGAGACAGCGTATGCAGCGGGCCAGATGAACACATTCGTGAATTCACCCGTTTGATCTTGGCCAGCCCATAAGTGAAATAACGTAGGGCACGACACAGCCCGCGTCCGGTTAGGACGCGGGCTGTAAAACGGACGAAGCGACAGCTCTCTACGGTTCGGCAGGTGTTGGCGATTCCGCGGGAACCGCAGTTGGCTCCGGCGGCGCCGTCTCGGTTGGCGCCGGGGTTTCGGTGGCTGGTGGCGCGGTTGATCCAGGTGTTGCAGTTTCCGGGAGCAAGGTCGCTGTCTCACTCGGCTCCGCGACTGGCGACGCTGTTTCGCTCGTGGCGGGCGTCTCAGTTGCTATCGCTTTGGGCGTGGTAGCAGTCGCCGTTGGAGTCGCCGTTTTTATGGTCGCGCCCGCGAGGGGACCGCCGCTGACCGTGACCGCATTGGTCTGGGCGTGCCCGTACGTGCCATCGCCCCGGACGGAAGCTGTGCCGTCCGGCGCCCAGAGCGGGACCTTGAGGTAGGCGTTGGCGCTGCCGGTGCTGCTGGTGGTGATCCGACCGAGCTCGACCCAGGACGTGCCCTTTTTCCAGCGGATACGGACGACTTCCCGCGCCGCGAAACCACGGAGTGAAATATCCACCGTCTGGCCGCGTCGGACGGTTCCCGCGATCACTTTGATCCGTGGTTTGATCGTGTAGGTGGTCGAGTCGACCCAGGTGTCGCATCGCCACTTCAACGTGTGCGTTCCCATTGGCGCGGCCGGAATCTGGAGCGTGCCTGAGGCAACGCCGGCGCTCGTCGTGGCAAACGTAGCGAGCAACACGCCGTCCCAACGGACTTTCACGGCGACTTCACTGGGTAAATAGCGCAGGGTGTAGGGAAGCTTGGTTTGCGCCGGTCCCTCGCTCGCGCTTGGACTGACGACCGGTGGCTGCGGAGAAATACACGCCGTCTGAATGCTGGAATACGAATCGTCGGTATCTCCCGGGAAGCGAATCCGCACTTCGTAATTGCTCACCCGTGCCCCGGCGCCGCCCGCGGCCTTGCCTGTCGCGTCGTACCAGATCATGCTCATGACGACGACATATTTCGGTCCGAGTGGACGGTCGGTGAATTCATAGGGGCCGAAGCCTGCCAACCCTGATGCCTCGGTCTGTTTCTTGGTCAGGGGAGAATCGGCGAGCAAATCGAGCGTGCCACCGGCCAGCTCCTGGTAGAGCAAGTACTGCACGCTCGTCGTCTGCACGTCGTACCCGCTTGCGTGCCAGAGCCGCACATCGCGCGCTTCGATCGACACAGATTTGGGAGTTGCGGCAAGGTCATTGCGGCAAATGACGCCGGTGGCGTTGAGCGAGCGCGAGTCAATCATCGCGTGGTTACCGATTTGTCCCCAGGAGCTGAGCTCCGACCATGCCCCCGCGGGCAACGAACCGGGGAGGCCGCCAATACCGGCAAGGAGCGCGATGAAGAGCAGCAGGCGCAGCTTCGTCTTCGCCACGCTCACCACTCCCGCTTGCCGCCTTCCGCACGGCAGAGCACTCGCCGCGACAATCGCCCCCGGGTCGATACCATGACCACTCGCCGTTTACTCGCGCCTGAAGGGCCGTACCTAAACTGTTTGGTTCCTTGGAACAGTTTGCATGGTATGCGCAAAATATACGGGAGACAAGAGGGTAATTCCCTACTCTTTCGTGTATCGTTTGATCGCGATGGGGAGTGATCACGACCGAGGAGACGCGGTGCGGGCGAGCAGCCGAGGGTCCCGCAAGCTGCAGCTTGTGGTGCTGCTCTCCGGAACCGGCCGTACGCTGGAAAACCTTCTGAACGTCATCACACGGGGTGAGCTCGATGCGCGGGTCAGTGTGGTTGTCAGTTCCGTGCCCGGTGCGCGCGGTCTTCGGATCGCGGAATCGGCCGGCATACCGGTGATTACGCTCACTCGCGGCGCGTTTCCCACCGCTGAAGCCTATAGTCACGCGATTTACGCCGCGCTCGCGCCATACCAGCCCGATCTCATCCTTCTCGCCGGATTCCTGCGTAAGCTCGTCGTCCCGGCCCACCTGGAAGAGCGCATCCTCAACATTCATCCCGCGCTCTTGCCTGAATCGGCGGCAGCCGGCCGGGGTTTCTACGGCGAGCGTGTGCATGCGGCGGTGCTGGCAAGCGGCGCGACGGAGTCAGGAGCAACCGTGCATGTGGTCGATAACGGCTACGACACCGGCCCGGTCGTGCTCCAGGCACGGGTGCCGATCCTGCCGGACGATACGACCTCCACGCTCGCTGCTCGTGTCTTCACCGCCGAATGTGATCTCTATCCAGAAGCGATACGCCGCTACGTCGGCGCACACCCCGAGCTCTTTGGATAGCGGTCCGAATTTCACACGAGATGGCGACTATACGTTAGAAGGATATGCCGATGCCTTGGTGTTGCCGCGGTTCCCTAGGTTGCAAATCGCCCTTTCCGGCTCACACGAGCAAGCCTCTCCAAGGCGAAGAAGGACGGACCGCAAATACCGGCCCCGGGCTCAGCCCCCGAAGGCGGGCTTCGTCGTCTTAGCGCTGGGCTTCTAGCCCGGCGTCGCGGCCCAGCCGCGTGTTGACTGGAGACTGATTTATTGCCAACACCAAAGCAGGTTCACATCACATTCCCGCTTGTCGGCCCGGGAGGCGAACCGATCGATCTCTGGCGGACGATGATCTCGCACGGGGTGACCAGTCTCCCGCCAATGTTCGTCGACGAGGATGCGCGCACGATCGAGGCCACCGTCCCGTTTGCCGGTTCGGGGCCGCGCACGATGAAGATACAGGCGGGACCGCCTGGGTTTGGGTCGGTCTCTGTCGCCGGCGTTCCCGACACCGAGCAGGCGCGCGCCGCAGCACTGACCACGGTGCAACACATCCTCCGCTTAGATGAAGACCTCTCGCCGTTTTACGCGGCCGCCGCGAAGGATCCGGATCTGGCGTGGGTGACAACCGGCGCGGGCCGGATGGCGCGATGCCTCACCGTCTTCGAGGATGTGATCAAGACCGTGTGCACGACGAATTGCGCGTGGTCGGCGACTGAACGCATGGTGAACGCGCTGGTCGAGCACCTCGGCCAATCCGCGCCCAGCGCGCCCCCTACCGGAACGAGCGGCCGCGCATTTCCGACACCGCAGGCGATGGCGGCGCAGGACGAATCGTTCTACCGCGATGTCGTTCGTGCGGGTTATCGTGGACGCTATTTTCACGCCCTGGCGACCTCGGTCGCGGCCGGGGAGCTCGATCTCGAATCCCTTGCCACGGCGACGCTGGAGGAGATCTCCGACGATGAGATGGCAAAATTGCTGCTCGCGCTGCCTGGGGTCGGACCCTATGCCGCCGCCCACATCATGATGATGCTCGGCCGTTATCACCGGCTGATTTTCGATTCGTGGACGAGACCAAGGTTCGCCCGCTTGACAGAGGTTGAGTCCGCAACCGACGCCGAGATTACCGCCCGGTTCGCGCCGTACGGGCGCTACGCCGGGCTCGCGTTTTGGCTCTTCCTGACCCGCGATTGGGTCGTGGATGGCGAGCAGCCGGCGTAGATTTACGGTCCGCTGGTGCCGGCAGTCGCGGTCGACTGCGGTTGCGAGATTCGAAACGCGATCAAGTCCATCACCGACGCTGGCGCCGGTGCGGGCGTCGCGGTCGGGTTTGACCCGAACAACGAACCCGCCGCCGGCGTTACCGGCTCTGGTTGCACCGCGCGTGCAACCAGCGGACCCGCCGCGGCGACGAACACCATGTCGCCGGCGATCGCGGGCGGGGCGTTGAACCCCGAAGACGCCTGGTAGCTCCACAACCGTTCGCCCGACTTGACGTCGTACCCGGCGAAGACGCCGTCGAGCGTACTCACAAAGACGACATCGTTGGCGACCGCGGTCCCGCCAAATGCTCCCTGCGGCAACTCGACCTGCCATTTCAGCGACCCGTCCCGCACGTCGAGCGCGACCAATTCCCCGGTCGCGCTCGTCAGCTCCCCGCTATCGATAACGAACCCGGTCGCCTTGTACAGCCGCGAGAGGTTCACGACCGGCACGAAGAGCGTGCCATTGGCATACGAGATCGGCGTCTCGATGCCACCCAAATTCCCGGGGTAGATCTCGACAGTTTTGCCCATTGGCAGCTCGGTGAGGTCGTCGTTTTGGTGCTTTCCAACCGCCGTCTGCCACACCAGCTGACCCGTATCGGCGTTGGCGGCGATGACCGTACCCGTTTTCCCCGACCCGATCGCGAGCTTCACGATGCCGGCATCGGTTTGTAACCTGACCAGCACCGGCGTGTTCTGAAAATCGAGATCGAAGAGATCGTGCGGGCGAGCGTTGACAGACCAGCGCACAGCTCCGGTCTTAGGATTGAGCGAGACCATCGAGCTGGCGTAGTCGTTGTCGCCCGGGCGGCTCGATCCGTTGGGAAAGGCGTGCGTTCCCGGCCACGGACCGGGATTGCCGGTCCCGAAATAGATGTTGCCGTTGTGATCGACCGACGGCGGATACCACAAACCGCCCCCGCTGTTGATCCGCGGGTTGCCCCAGAGGTTGCTGGTCGTGTCGAATTGCCACATCACGGAGCCGGTGCCCGCGTCGAGGGCGAAGAACACGCCCTTTTGCCCCCCGCCGTAGAACGTCCGGCTGTTGCTCGGCGCGGTGCTGACATAAACCGTGTTGTCATAGACCAGCGGCGCCATATCGATGCCCTCGCCGCTGTTGCCGCTCAACTTGACGCGCCAGCGTTCAACTCCGGTCCTAGCGCTCAACGCAAACACTTCCGCGGTATCCCCGAGCACTCCGTAGATTCGTCCATAGCCGAGGGCGAGACCGTTCGGGCCGGCCGAGTTGACGTTGTACTCGTGTTTCCACTCCACCTTGCCGGTGTTGCGGTTCAAGGCGAACACGTTGCTTTGCATGTCTTGGACGTAGACCGTGTTGCCGGCGACGAGCGGGGTCGCGGTCATCCCACCCCACCCAGAGGAGGCGACGAGCGGGAATCTCCAGGCAACGTCGAGCTGATCGACATTCTCGGCGTTGATCGTCGCATCACGCGCCGCGCGAGTGCCCGCCAGGTTGCCTTGAGCGGTTGGCCAATCCCTCGCGTACGCTTCAAGTTCAGGCGGGGTTGTCGGTCCGAGCGGAACCGGCGTTTTCGGCCCCTGACGCTCACCGGGCTCTTGGGCCGCGCCGCCAAGCGTCGAGAGCGCCACGGTGAGCACGATGCTCCGGATCAGCCATCTCACGAGGTTAAGGTGTGGGACAAGCTGCCGAATCACCGGCGCAGTATAGCCCGGCAGATGCCGGCCAAGGTTGGACGCCGGGACATCGGAGCGAGAACCAAACCCCACCCCGTCACGCTGAGCGAAGTCGAGGCATCTGGCTCTGGTGAAGGCCCCGGTAGGAAGAGCCAGTTTTTTCGCCAAGCTCGGCATGACGGGGCGTGCGAGTGCCTGGCCCCGCACGCCAACGCGACAACAACATGCAGAAAGACTCATCGGTGAGCTGTCGTCGCTCGCAAGTCATGGAAACCGGACGCTGAGGAAATTTGTTACGTATTCGTGAAAATTAATGCATTCCCGCCGTGAATCACGTACTATGCGTGTCGGCAAAATTTTGGTTGGACCCTGCATAAGTCGGCGACGGAGCTTGAAACGTAATAGATGGCACTTCAAGGCATCGCTTCGGGTCATTCCAATCGTCATCTCAAGCAATGGCTCTTATCAGAGGGGCCTGAGGAAGTCGAAGGACCCTACGAACAAGAGCGTCACCACCACGTCCACCCCTGGTGGCAAGTGGTGTGTCTTACTGGTGTCGACTACTTTTCGACCTTGGGTTACCAACCCGGCATCGCGGTCCTCGCGGCAGGCATGCTGTCGCCGATCGCCACACTGATTCTCGTGCTCATCACGCTGTTCGGCGCCCTGCCGATGTACAAGCGCGTCGCCGCCGCAAGTCCGCATGGCGATGGTTCGATTTCCATGCTCAGCCGCCTGCTCTCTTGGTGGCAAGGCAAGCTCTTCGTGCTTTGCCTGATCGGATTCGTCGCGACAAGTTTCGTCATCACAATCACGCTTTCCGCCGCCGACGCAACCGCACACATTACTGAAAACCCCTATACCGACTTCCTCGGCGGATCTGAGGTCATCATCACGCTCGTGTTGATCGCCTTGCTGGCGGGGGTGTTCCTGAAGGGCTTCAGCGAAGCAATAGGGATCGCAGTTGTTTTGGTCGCGGTTTATCTTGCGTTGAACGTCGTGGTCATCGTCGACGGGTTCATCGCGATCGCCCAGAACCCGGACTTCATCTCGAATTGGCGACACGCATTGTCCAAGGAACATGCCAATCCGATCCTGATGGTCGGCGCCGCGCTCGTCGTCTTTCCCAAACTCGCCCTCGGCCTCTCAGGGTTCGAAACTGGCGTTCTGGTCATGCCATTGGTCAAAGGCAATCCTGATGACCAAGAACGAAAACCTGTGGGCCGCATTCGCAACACGCACAAACTCCTCACCGCTGCCGCTTGGATCATGAGCGTGATGCTGATCACGAGCAGCTTCGTGACGACGCTGCTCATTCCTCATGACCTGTTCGAGGAAGGCGGCGCAGCCAACGGCCGGGCGCTGTCATATTTGGCGCATGAGCGGTTGGGCAGCACGTTCGGCACGATCTACGACATCAGCACGATCCTCATCCTGTGGTTCGCCGGGGCTTCGGCGATGGCGGGATTGTTGAACATCGTACCCCGCTATCTCCCGCGCTACGGCATGGCCCCAGATTGGGCGCGGGCGACTCGCCCACTGGTGATGATTTTTGCGGCCATCTGCGTCGCGGTGACGATTTATTTTAGGGCCGATGTTGATGCGCAGGCGGGCGCCTACGCGACCGGTGTGTTGGTGGTAATCACCTCGGCTTCCGTCGCTGTCACACTCGCCGCCCGCCGTCGTCGCCAAGAAAAGGCGGCGATATGGTTTGGCATTGTCTCGTTGATCTTCATTTACACCACAGTACTGACGGTCGTTGAATCGCCTGACGGCGTCAAAATCGCCTCGTTCTTTATCGTCGCTGTCGTGGTTGCCTCGCTCTTCTCCCGTGTTTGGCGCTCGACCGAGCTGCGCGCCACCGAAGTACGGTTAGATCCGGTCGCCGAACAGTTCCTCGATGACGCGATCCGTCAGGGCGAGGTTCGGATCATCGCCAACCATCCCGACGACCGCACCCAGCGTGAGTACCTGCTCAAGGAAAAGGAGGAGCGAGAAGCGAGTAACATCCCGTTGGGCGATCCGGTGCTCTTCCTGGAGATCACCGTCCGCGATGCCTCCGATTTCTCAACCGTGCTCGACGTGGTTGGGGAAGAAGTCGGCGGCTACCGCGTCCTCCGCGTGAACGGGACATCGATCCCGAACGCGATCGCCGCCGTGCTGCTCGCGATCCGCGATCGCACTGGGCAGCGGCCGCACGTCTACTTCGGGTGGACCGAAGGCAATCCGCTGAAGTACCTCGCCCGGTTCATCCTCTTCGGCGAAGGCGACATCGCCCCCGTCACCCACGAAGTCCTTCGCCGCGCCGAACCCAACGCCGACCTCCGTCCCGCCATCCACGTGGGGTAGGTCGAGCAATCGGTCAAATTCGTTTCAACATAGCGCGAGGAGAATAGCGTCAATAGTCGACTTTCAGGAGCCGAGTTTGGGTATACAAGCCCGCGGCCTCGAGGGTCTTTTTCGAATTGTGGTTGTAGTACCAGCAGCCCGCCACCGCGCGCAGGCCCCGCTTGCGCGTGTCGTCGATCAGCAACCGGATCGTCGTGGTTCCGACACCTTGCTGCCGGAAACGCGCGATCGTATGCATGCCGACGCTCGCCACATCGTCGTAGAGCGCGCTGATTTCCCTGATGCCAAAGCCGACCGGCTCGTCTCCGCGCAGCGTGACGAAGAGCTGACCCGCCGCAATCCGCTCCTCGATCCGGTCGAACAGGTCGCCTGCTTCCCGGCGAATGAACTCAGCATCGCCCGGTTCAGCCGACCGCAACGTGAACTGACCGGGCTTCTCCAAGGGTTCACCGGCATCGGCGAAAAAGTACGCCTGCTTCGCGAGTTGGCGGTAGCCGTCGAGCGCATGGGCCAGGTAGCACTCATCGAACGTCGGCACGAACGCGGCTTGCACCCGCTCCATCCGCCGCAACATTGAGAACGCCTGCTGCCCGTACCGCTTGAACCGATCCTCCATTGCAAACTGCGTAATCAGATTCCCGCCATGAATCGACGCAAACCCCGCCGCCTCGTGGTTTATGAACATCCGGTAATGCGAAGACGTCAGAATCCGTTCTTCCAAAAACGAGTCGAACGCCGCCGGCAGGGCCGTGATGTGCCGCCGCACGTCTTCCCGAATCTCGTCGAGCTCAACTTGCTTCATTTGGGGATTCATGATTAAAGGCGCTCAATCTTTTCTTGATCCAAACTGGCTTGGCCTGACACTTTACGGTTAGAGGGCCGACACAAAAGTTGGTGTTGGAGGCTCGAAGTACAGCTCAAGAGCTTCCCGAAGATTGGCCAGCGCTTCCTCTTCGGTTTCTCCCTGGCTTGCAACGTCAATCTCAAGACACTGGGCGACGAACCATTTGTCTTCGCGAACAATGCTTGCTGTCATTCTTCGTTTCATCAGCGTAGATCCCTCCTTGCTCAAAGTTTAGCGAAAGTCACGAAGCCCGATTACTCATGGACAGCCAGCCAGAATAAGAACTCCTCTTGGAGATTGGTAGCGACTTCGACAAACGTTCATGCCGCTTTCGCTCCTGCGAGGAGTCATGCGAACGCAGCCGGCAACACCTTTATGCCGCCACACGTCATCCCGGATTTCTGCGAATTCGACCGCCGCGAAGTATTGGTCCATGGCGCGGATTTTCGTTCATCTTACGCCGCCCGCAACGGCGCGGCCGATGGCTCGCTGATTCTGCTCCACGCGTGGACCGCCAGCCGGATGGGCTATAGTGGGACAACTCAAACTCAGTGGGCGTCGCTTTGCTCGGTCACCGCGGGGCCACCCTATGGAGCGCACAGCCTCACTCGATCGCAGATCTGCGAAGCCAGCCATCCTCCTGCCGCTGCCAGATGAAGAACGAAGTGGCGCCGGAAGGTTGCCGGCGCCACTTATATCCCTGATCGGGCGAGAAGAAGAGATCGCGGCAGCCTGCGCAATAGTTCGCCAAGCGGATGTCCGTCTGCTGACCTTCACCGGTCCCGGTGGGGTAGGCAAGACCCAACTCGCCCTCGCGGTTGGTCGTGAACTACGTGGCGACTTCGCTGAAGGAGTCGTCTTTGTTCCGCTCGCGCCGCTGAGCGACTCCACACTCGTTGCACCGACGATCGCGCAGGCGCTTGGCATCCGAACCTATGGCGCCGACCCAGTGATCGACAGCATTCGAGCGGCAATCGGTGAGCGCGAACTGTTCCTCGTGCTCGACAACTTCGAACATGTCACCGAGGCTGCGCCGTTGCTTGTGGACCTCCTTACCTCCTGCTCTCGACTGCAAATCTTGGTGACGAGGCGGGCTCTACTTCAGATCACAGGGGAGCGCGCGGTTGAAGTCTTGCCGTTGGGACTACCAAATCCATCACACCCACAATCGGCGGAGGAGTTGACACACTACGATGCCGTCCGTCTCTTCGTCAGTCGCGCTCACGAGGTGAAACCATCCTTCGCTCTAACTGATCGAAACGATGGAACGGTCGCCGAACTTTGTGTTCGCTTAGACGGGTTGCCACTCGCGCTCGAACTGGCGGCAGCCCGAATGCGCGTGCTTACCCCGTCTTCTCTTTTAGAGCAACTTACCGATCATCTACACATCCTGACAAGTGGACACCGCGACGCGCCGGAACGGCTGCGAACGTTGCGCCACGCGATCGGTTGGAGCTACGACCTCCTGACGTCTGAAGAGCAACGTCTTTTTCGCCGTCTTTCGGTCTTTGTCGGAGGGTTCACGCTTGACGCCGCCAAGATCGTCGGAGCCGCCAGCGCCGTGCTGGAATACCTCAGCTCGCTCATCGACAAGAGCTTGGTCCAACAGTCAGAACAGCCGCACGGCGAACCGCGATTCTCGCTGCTGGAAACGATCCGTGAGTACGGTCTTGAACAACTAGGGGGAAGTGGCGAAGTCGAGGATCTGCGGGCAAGCCACGCCGCGTATTTCCTCGCTTTCGCAGAGCAGATAGACCAAATACGCTTGACTGAGGTAAGCGGAACTACCGGCGACCGGCTGGAAGTGGAACTTCCCAACATACGCGCTGTGTTTGCGTGGGCAGAAAATCACAACACCGAACTGATGCTTAGGCTGGCGCTCGCACTCTGGTGGTTCTGGGAAGATCGTGGTTCGTTGGAGGAAGCCGGCACCTGGTTGGAACGGACGATCGAGGCAACAACAGGAGTTCCGTCGAGTTTGTATGGTCTCCGCGCTCAGTTGTTGGCAGTTGCCGTTCTCGGCGCTACATGGCAGGGGAACTATGATCGCGCGGCGGTGCTGGCCGAAGAAGCGTCATCACTTGCAGCTGAGACCGGTGATGCCAAGGCGTCTGCGATGGTAGCGCTGAGCCTAGGTCACCTCGCGATTTGGCGGGAAGATTGGGGCTGCGCAGAAACATATTTGACCGATGCGCTCGCGCAGTGGCGAGACCTAACTCCGTCGAAAGGACTTATTTCGACGCTATATCGACTTGGACTCCTCGCCGCGCTGCAAGGGAAGCAGAAGGAGGCTGAGTCATGGTTTGCCGAAGACCTCGCGGTCGCGCAAGCTCAGGGCTGGACCGTTCCAACCGCGTTCGCTTTGGAGGCCCTCGGCAGTTGCGCACTCGATCAGGGCGACCGTCGGCGAGCGGCTTCCTACTTCGCCGAGGCGCTGACGCTCGCCCGAGATGGTAGCGCTTTGGGGGCGGTCGCCAATTGCTTCCAGAACCTAGGGGCGATAGCCGCAGCCACTGGGAAACCGGAACAGGGAGTTCACCTCTACGGAGCGTGTGAAGCGTTGCGAGTGCGCAGGGGTTTTAATGCACAGCCTACTGCTGAGTACCTTCATCTCGAACAAGCCATCGCCCCAGCCCGAAAGGCGCTGTCCAATGAGGCTTTCGCGGCCGCTTGGACGGAGGGTCGAGAGATGCCTTTGGACCAAGCTATTGCCGTAGCGTTTGATGTAGCAAATCAGTTCGACTCGGAACATTCTCCGGCCCAAGCGTTGCCGGCGGGGCTGACCTCGCGCGAGCAGGAAGTCCTCCGACTCCTCGTCGAAGGTCTGTCCGACAAGGAGATCGCTGAGGCACTTGGGACCAGTCCTCGTACCGCCTCTAAGCACGTCGAGACCATCCGTGGAAAGCTTGACGTGCCCTCCCGCACCGCTGCCGCGATCTACGCCACGCGTCACGGTCTTATCTGAGGTCCACTAAACAACGCCTACGCAATTTTCCCCGCGCTCCAATGGATCGCCTACGAACAAATGCTGATGTGGGAGCCACTACATAGGTCTAGGCTGACCGTGCACTGATGAGCGCTCACAGTGAGTACGGCCTGGACCGTACAAGCGCACCTCATCCGAAAGATCGAACACATAACATAAAGGAGACTGCTATGTTCACGTTGCGATCGATGAGAGCTTTGTTTGCGTTTGTGGTGGTCTTTGCTCTGATCGGTGCGGGCGCGGCCGGGGCTCTTGCCCAGGACGCAACGCCGGACTCTGGCACACCACAGGCGCCGCAATTGCCACCCATGTCAGCCAACGTTTCCGTCTTCGCAACCGGGCTCGAGAACCCACGCGGTCTGAAATTCGGTCCCGATGGCGCGCTTTACGTGGCTGAAGGCGGCAAAGGAGGGACGACTTCGACGGATGGTCAGTGTGAGCAAGTGGTTCCTCCCGTTGGTCCTTACACCGGTGGAAAAACCGCCCGCATCTCGAAGATCGACCCGAGTGGTCAGCGCACCACAATCGCTGACGGTTTGGCGTCGAATCAAACTTCACCTCAGCTCGGCAGCCTCGTTGCCGGTGTCGCTGACATCGCGTTTGTTGGCGACACGCTGTACGCCCTCATTGCCGGCGGCGGTTGCTCGCACGGTCACCTCGATGCCCCGAACGGCGTGCTTCGCGTCAATCCAGACGGCACGACGGAACTTGTCGCCGATTTGAGCGCGTTTGTGAAAGCGAATCCGGTCGCGACACCAAACCCGGGCGATTTTGAGCCCGATGAAGGCGCCTACGCAATGACCGAACTCGACGGAATGCTCTACGTCGTCGAGTCGAACCACGGCGCGATTGACAGAGTCGATCCCGCAACCGGGGAAACGAGCCGGCTCATTGACATCTCGAAAACCGAAGGTCACGTTGTCCCAACCGCGATCGTCGTGGGGCCAGACGGCAATTTCTATCTCAGCAACTTGTCGACATTCCCGGCCAGGGAAGGCGTCGCTGTCGTCTACAAGCTCACGCCTGATGGACAACTCAGCAAGTACGCTGAAGGTCTGACCGCGGTACTCGGCCTCGCCTTCGACAACCAGGGCCGTCTCTACGCACTCGAAACAACCGGCGCAGGCAGCCCTGATGCGCCAATTGTTCCAGGCACGGGCCGCGTGGTGCGGCTGACGGAGAACGGAGAGTTGGAAATCATCGCAACTGGCTTGGTCTTTCCAACTGCGATGACATTCGGCAAAGACGGCAACCTCTACGTCTCGAACTTCGGCTTCGGCTTCTCACCTGACGCCGGACAGATCGTAAATATTGACATGTCCGCGCCTCTCCCAGAGTCCAGCCCGACGGCATAGTGACTCGGTGAGGCTGTTGCGCGAACATGCACCGCTGCCTCTCATCCGACCGAGCTTGACCCAAAAATGCGGCCCCGGACACCTGCCCGGGGCCGCATTCCATCAGAATGATTTATCCCTACGAACACCCCAGCGAGTTGCCGCAGTTGAGGCATTTGTAGCAGGCGCCGTTGCGGACGGTGATGTGGCCGCAAACGTCGCAGAAGGGAGCGTCGCCCGACATTTCCGCGAGTTGCGCGTCAAGGGAGTTCATTCGTGCGGGCGCATCCGCGACGAGGGTCACGGAGTTGGTCGCCGTCACCGTCAGGCCGTTGGATGCGCCGTTCTTGACGTTGCCGTTGGCGTGGGCCTTGATGATGGGCTCGGCCGCTGGTTCCGCTGCGACGGCGAGTGCGCTCGGTCTGCTCGACTCGGTCTCGGCGCCGGTCTCCGATGCAGGCTGAGGCGCGCCGGCGGCCGCCTCGGGCGCCGCGATTGCCGCATCATTGGCCGACGAATCGCCGCCGGCGTTCAGGTCTGAATCCTCGTCACCCTGGTCGAGCTCGGGTGGATTCTGGACGAGATCGGTGCGGCCCAGGTATTCAAGTCCAAGCACCCGGAAGACATAGTCGATGATCGACGTTGCCATCTTGATGTTTGGATGACCGGAGACCATGCCCTGCGGCTCGAAGCGGACGAAGGTGAAGGTGTCGACGAACTCATCGAGCGGCACGCCGTATTGCAGCCCCTTCGAGACTGCGATCGCGAAGCAGTTGATCATCGAGCGGTAGGCCGCGCCTTCCTTGTGCATGTCGATGAAGATCTCGCCGAGGCTGCCGTCTTCGTACTCGCCCGTGCGCAGGTAGACCTTGTGTCCCGCGACCCGGCCTTCCTGGGTGAACCCATGCCGCTTCGACGGCAATCGCCGCCGCGCGGGGATACCGAACCCTACCGCTTCAGCCGGCAACTCAGCCGAGGCGACCCGCTCCGTGAGTTCCCGTTCCCATTCGTCCCGGGCCTGCGCCACGGCGCTGGCGACGCGATCCTCAATCTCCTGCTCGACCTCTTCACGGCTGAGCAGGTCCTCGTCTGCGCTGCGCTCGTGATCGCTCTTCGAGGACAACGGCTGGCTGAGCTTGGAGCCATCGCGGTAGATCGCCATCGCCTTGAGCCCGTGCGCCCAGCTCTCCTTGTAGGCATCCATGATGTCGTCGATGCTCGCCTCGTTCGGCATGTTGATCGTCTTCGAGATCGCGCCCGAGAGGAAGCTCTGGGCCGCGCCCATCATCTTGACGTGCCCCATGTAATGGATGAAGCGCGTGCCCTTCCTCCCGCATTTGTTCGCAGTGTCGAACACCGGCAGATGCTCCGGTTTCAGATGCGGCGCGCCCTCGACGGTCATCGTGCCGCAGATGTGTTCGTTCGCCGCCTCGATCTGCGTCCGCGTGAATCCAAGCACGCTGAGCAGATCGAACCCAGGCTTGCTGGCGTCGGCCATCGCGATGCCGGCGCGGGCAAGCGCTTCTTCACCCAGTGTCCAGGCGTTGAAGGCGAACGGCAGCTCGAACACGCCGGGCAACGCCTTCTCGACCTTGTCTAGGTCTTCGTCGCTGAAACCGCGTTCTTTCAGTGTGACGCGATTGATGTGTGGCGCGCCGGCGAGCGTGAGCGTGCCGAGCACATAGTTCAGAATTTCGTTTCGCTCCTCTGCCGAGTAGCCGAGATTCTTCAACGCGGGCTCGATGCTTTGATTGGCGATCTTGAAATAGCCGCCACCGGCAAGCTTCTTGAACTTGACCAGGGCGAAATCGGGCTCGACTCCGGTCGTGTCGCAATCCATGAGCAGGCCGATCGTGCCGGTCGGCGCGAGCAGTGTCGTCTGCGCGTTGCGATAGCCATACAACTCGCCGCCCGCCAGCGCCCGGTTCCAAGCATCGCGCGCCGCTTCAACCAGATCGGCTGGCGTGGCGTTCGGGTCGATACCCATGGGAACGACCGAAAGCCCTTCGTAGTCTTCGGCCGGGGCGTTGTATGCCGCCCGGCGATGGTTACGGATGACCCGCAGCATGTGGCGCTCGTTCTCGGCGTAGCCGGGAAACGGCCCAAGGTGCTTCGCCAGTTCCGCCGAGGTTGCGTACGACTCGCCGGTCATGATCGCGGTCATCGCTCCGGTGTAGGCCCGCGCCTCGTCGGAGTCGTACGGCAGCCCGCGCAGCATCAGCACTGTGCCGATATTGGCGTAGCCCAGGCCCAGCGTGCGGAACTCGTACGAGAGCTGGGCGATCTCCTTGCTCGGGAATCCAGCCATCAGCACGCTGATCTCGAGCACGATCGTCCACAGCCGGATCGCGTGTTTATACGCCTCGATATCAACCTCGCCGGTCTCGACGTCCACGAACTTGACGAGATTGAGGCTCGCCAAATTGCACGCCGTATTGTCGAGGAACATATATTCGGAACACGGATTACTTGCGTTGATGCGGTCGCTCGCGGGGCAGGTGTGCCATTCATTGATGGTGGTGTCGAGTTGGACGCCGGGGTCGGCGCTCTGCCATGCGGCTTCCGCGATCTTGTGCCAGAGCTCCCGCGCTTTGACGGTCTTGCTGATGTGGTTCGGATCGGTCCGCCAGCGCAAATCCCACGTGCCATCGTCCTCAACGGCCTGCAAGAACTCGTTCGGCACGCGCACGGAATTGTTTGCGTTCTGGCCGGAGACCGTGGCGTACGCATCGCCGTTGAAATCGGCCGGATAGCCGGCGGCAATCAGGGCGGCTACTTTCTTCTCCTCGTCCGCTTTCCAGGTGATGAAGGTTTCGATGTCAGGATGATCGAGATCGAGGCAAACCATCTTCGCCGCGCGGCGTGTCGTGCCCCCGCTCTTGATCGCGCCGGCCGCGCGGTCGCCCACCTTCAGGAAGCTCATTAAGCCGGACGAGGTCCCGCCGCCGGAGAGCGGCTCGCCCTCACCGCGGAGAGCAGAGAAGTTGGTGCCGGTGCCGGACCCGTACTTGAAGAGGCGCGCCTCACGAACCCACAGGTCCATGATCCCGCCCTCGGAGACCAAATCGTCGGCGATCGGCTGGATATAGCACGCGTGGACTTGCGGACGCGTGTAGGCGTCGGCGCTCAATTTGACCTGGGCATCGACGGGATCGACGTAATAGTGGCCTTGAGCCGGACCCGTAATCCCATAACTCTGGGCAAGACCGGTGTTGAACCATTGCGGCGAATTCGGCGCCGCCATTTGATTGACGAGCATGTACTTGAGCTCGTCTTCGAAGGCGTCGGCGTCAGCAGCGGCAGCGAAGTATCCGTGCGTCTCGCCCCAGTATCGCCAGCAGCCGGCGAGACGGCTGATCACCTGCCGGGCCGAGCGCTCCGGACCAAGAACGGGCGTGCCGTCCTGATTGGTCAGCGGTTTGCCGTCGGCGTCGGTTTGCGGCACGCCCGCTTTGCGGAAGTATTTGCTGACCATGATGTCGGCGGCGACTTGCGACCAACCCGCTGGAATCTCGGCGTCTTTCATCTCGAAGACGACCGATCCGTCCGGGTTGGTGATGCGCGAGGTGCGCGTCGTCCATGTGACCGAGGCGAAGGGATCGACACCCTCCTGCGTAAAGAAGCGGTTGATGGTGAGGCCCCGGCTGATCGCCGTTTCCTCACCCAGTTCGGCCCCTTCGCTTCCTTGCTGATCCTCGATTTGGAACGTTGCGTGCTCGCTGTCCGACATTTTCGCTGCCTCTCCCTTTGGCGCGGGCTCCGATGCCCGCGTGGAAATAGTTCATCTCAAACGATTGAATCCGCTTCTGGCGGCACCGCGACCTACACCCCTCGCGATGCGCAGAGACCGCTGAGATCAGTTACCGAAGATGGGTTCGATCCCTGTGCGTCCGTCAAAGCGACTTTGACGAAACGCCGGCGCAGGATCGAGGCGGTCTAGGCCAAGAATATTGATCCGCGCGTTGAGTGATGTTCCGCTCGTTGACCGGATTGACTTCGATCTGAAACCTTCTGCGGCCGACGCAGCCGCATCTGGTCGGTGATGTCTCATCGCTTCCTCCCGCGGCGAATCTCGCCAATTCAGTGGATGCCTGTTGCCGTGTCAGCGAGCGGTGCGGGAGAACCGGCTCACCGACGGCGGCAAAATCGCACCACTACGTGTAGTAGTGCAAGCGCCGTGCCACAACTAGGTGTGGTGCCGCGGCGAAATATAGTATAGCCCGATCGGGCCAGAACACAATATGTGCCACCATGTCAAAATCGTACGTACGGGGCAAGAAGCGTCGTCCAATGTATAAGGGCCGGCGATCCTACGGCTGTGACTTCCTGTCGCTATTTGCCATAAGGTGCCGGCGTGTTTGTAGCCTAGTTACACGCGCCATCGGTTTTTCCCGTTGACGCCTGGGCGAATAAATCGACTCCGAAGGCGCCAAGCGGGCGAGCGCGATCTGTTCTCCTCGACGTTCGCCTGGCGCGGTCAACGCAGCCGTCTGCAGCGCACCGCGGCACGCATCCCAGACGCATGCTTGTGCAACTAACGTCGCGATTACAGACCGAGCAGTTCCGGGAGACCGGAGAGATCGGGCAACTCCTGATACGGTCCGTAGGCGGGGTCGCCAACCTTGCCATAGCGATTGATCCAGACTCGGTTCCACCCCAATTTGTGACCGGGAACGATGTCATATTCGAAGCCTTGCGCAACGTGGAGGAGCTCATCAGATTCGCACCCCAAGACGCGCAAGGCGTAGTCGAAGATCACCGGCGATGGTTTGTAGGCTCGGGCCTGCTCCGCCGTGATCACATGAGCGAATGGCACGCCGATGCGGCGCACGTTTCCGGCAATGATCGCGTCGTCGCTGTTCGAGATGATCGCCAGCTTGCACTGCTGCCGGAGCCGGTCAAGCGCGGGCGGAACATCGGGGTAGGGACCCCAGGTCGGCACGGCCGCCACGAGCGTTTCGCCATCCTCATCGCGATAAGATAGCCCATACCGCCGCATCGCTTCGGCCAGGGTCTGCCGCAGCACTTCGTGGTACGGTCGGTACGGCGCGAGGATCGCCTGAAATCGAAGCTCGTCGTACTCCTGAAAGAACTCATCCTCCGGCACTCCCGCCAGCCGGTCGCCAAGCATGCGCCGTGTCGTCTCTTCGATGGGGAACTCGACCAACGTGTCGTAGCAATCAAACGTGATGAATTTCGGCAAGTCCACGGTTTCCACTCCCCACTCCCCGCTACACCATGCCTATCGCCACGGCATTGTCGCAGGAGAGCGGGTTCGAGTAGCTGCTACCGTACGGCTCTGACTCGATGGTGTTCTCGGCTCCGACCGCTCGCCAGATGCGACTGACGCCGGCAAAAAATGGGCGCTCGCGTGTCACGCTCGCCCGAGCGGTCGGTCCCGAAGAGAATGATGCCGGACACTCTGCCCAGCACGGCTTTTCTGACTAGGCGATGCGGACACTTCGGGTGATCTGGCCGTTGCTCTCCCAGAATGTCGTCTTGCCTTTGAGGAGCGGATCGTCGGGCGCTGGTTGGACCGCACCACTCGCGGCGATCGCCCGCGACGTGATCGTGTGCTCGCCGGGCGACGGCTTGGCCCAGTCGACGGTCCAGAAGACCCAGGCGAACGCTTCTCCTGCGCCTGTCGTGAGCGTCGCTTTCTGCCAGGGGCCGTCGTCGATGCGGACCTCCACGCCGGCGATCGGCATGCCCCATGCGGCGCCCATGATCTGATAGCCGGCAGCCTGCTTCGTTACTTTCGCCGGCGCCGATTTGAGGCGGTCGTGCCCGACTGAGGTGAAGGTCCAGACGCTCTCGCCGTCGCGCTCCTCCTCGCGGATCGTCACGTAGTCGCGGGCCATGAAGTTCCCTTGGTAGCGCGCGTCACGGACCTCGATCCGTGACAACCACTTGACGTTGGCGATGCCGTACCACCCCGGCGCGATCAGGCGGAGCGGATACCCGTTCAGGGGCGGCAGCGGTGCGCCGTTCATCTCGTAGGCGAGCAACTTGTCGCCGCTCCGCGCGTCGGCGAGCGCCAGACTACGGGCGAAATGCTCGGTGATCTTCATCTCCCGCCAGGTCTGCTCGCCGGCATCCGCGCCCCAAAAGACGACCTCGCTTCCCCCCTCCAAGATTCCGGCCTCATCGAGCAGCGGCGCCAAAGGTGTGCCCGCCCACGTCGCATTGCCGACACCGCCATTGAAAAATGGCAGACCGGTGTTCCCAGAGCACTCGATCGTAAACGTCACCTCGCGCCGATCGCGTGCCTTGAGATCGGCCAAGGTCAGAGTGACTGGTCGTGACACCAGCCCGCTGATGTCCAGGCGCCAGTCCTGCTCGTCCAGAGCGGGTAGGTTGAAGTGCTTGACGACGAAGAACTCGTCCGCTGGGGTCAGCCAGTCATCCAATTGCTGCCAATCCAGTTGCTGCACGATGACGTCGGGCACGGGATTGGGCTCAAGCTGATCTAGCCAAGGAACGACTTCACCGCCCGATTCGTCTTGGAAAGCGCGCGCCGGCCCGGCCAGTCGCAGCACGCTCAGGCCAGCTAGCGCTGCGCTTCCCTGCTTCACCAACGTCCGCCGTGAGATTGCCGATCGGATCATGGCTGCTCTCCTCGCCGCATTGCAAGCGCTCGTTCGCCCCGATCACTCGACGGGGGCGGATACCGAAATCGGCAGGCCGATTGGCCGCCGGTCCCTTCGGGGATGCAACGAGCATGCACATGGAGATCCGCCGGCGCATCGAACTCGTGGTCGTAATTCGACGATAGAGGAGTGCCGGAAATCTACGACCGGTCGTAGGGGATACGCCGGAGCGAAGCGCTGCGACGTCAGCCGAGGCCGTGAACGTGGGCGTAGGCAGACGCATCAGATCTCGACGACACTCCGAGTTTGCCGAGGATTGTCGTGATATGGCGCTTAACGGTGGGCACGCTGATGAAAAGGAGTTCGGCGATCTCCCGGTTGGACCTCTCCTGCGCAACGAGACGGAGAACCTCGATCTCGCGCGAGGTCAGACCGGCGGGCGCAGCCGGAGCAGTGATTGCAAGCGGATCTGGAGCTCCAGCCACCTCAACCAACAGGATATCTGCCTCATCGAGAGCATTCTCGACTGAGAGATTCGCTCCCGCCTCGAATGCCGCCTCGAATGCCGCTTCGCCTATCTGGCAGCGGATCGCCGCTTTCCGTTGTTGTTCAACGGTTTGCTCGATCTGCATCCCGGGTGTGCCCAATGCGGCTCGCATTACAGCAGATGCACTCAGGATGCGCGCGGCTGCTTCCGTCTTGCCCGTAGCGGCTCCAACGAACGCCGAGTCAGAGAGTATTTGAACAACGTATCGATCATGGGCGACTGCCCGAGCTAGGTCGAGTGCCTCGCGAAGGAGCGCAGCCGCTCGTTGTGTGTTGCCTTGCTCCACGAACACGAGGGCTAGGCGACGAGTGGTGCGCGTAATCGCCTCTCGGTCCCCGGAGGATCGGGCGATCGACAGAGCCGCTTCGTACGATCCCGCCGCCTTTTCGAAGTCACCGCGGCTTTGGGCCAAGTCACCTAGATCGTCTAGGGCCTGTGGCTCCCAACGGCGGTCGCTCATTGCACGTGCGACCGCCAGCGCCTCTACATGCCACGCGCCCGCCTGCTCGAGATTATTCGCATCCTTTTCGAGATACCCGAGGGCGGTGAGCGCCCAAAACTCCGAAGCGGATTCACCACTTTCCTGGGCGACTGTGAGACTTTCTTCCGCCAGGCAACGCGCCGCATTGGGATCGTCAAGAAGTAACGTGAACCATGACAGTGACATGAGCATCCGAGCCCGGAGCGCCGGCGATGTTTCTCCGGCGACGGCGAGTGCTTCCTCGCTCCACTTCCGACCCTCGCGGAATTGACCGCGTGCAAACCAGACGATTCGATACGCAAAGACGAGACGCAGCGCAATCTCAGCTTCGCTGTGTTCCGACGTCCACTCGAGTGCTGCCCGCACGTTCTCGCTCTCGGCCGCCAAACGAGACAGCATGGCAGCCCCTTCAGGGGTGAACGTTTCTGGGCCGATGAATTCCGGCGCAACATTCTCCACAAACGTGAGGCACCAGAGGGCGTGAGCCCTCCTTGCTTGGTCCAACTCATTGTCGGCCTTGAGGCGCTCCAGCCCAAACTCGCGGATCGTTTCGAGTAGTGAGAACCGTGGCTCGCCATCAGTCTGCTCGGTCTGCTGGATCAAGCTTTTGTCCACGAGCGACGTCAGGAGATCGAGGATTGATGATTCGTCCGCTGCAATCGCTTCGGCCCCGGAAAGCGTGAATCCACCGACGAAGACCGAAAGTCGACGAAAGAGCAGTTGCTCTTGTGGAGCGAGGAGGTCATAACTCCAAGCGATCGCATGCCGCATTGTTTGCAGTCGTTCTGGGGCGTCCCGGTGCCCACCAGTTAGGATCTGCAAGCGGTTGGTCAAGTGCCCTAATAAGCCGGACGGTTCAAGAACGCGCACGCGAGCGGCGGCTAACTCAATCGCTAAGGGCAACCCGTCTAGGCTCCGGCAGATATCGGCAACCGCTTCACCGTTAGCGCCAGTCAGAGCAAATTCCGGCTTGACCTCCTGCGCTCGCGTGACGAAGAGTCGAATCGCAGCAAAGTCGGTTAGGTCGTCGCTTGACAGAGATTGTCCGGATTTCGGAATTTCCAATGGTCGAACCATGAGAGCGTGCTCACCAGTTAGATGCAGCAGCTCACGGCTCGTAATGAGCACCTTCAACCGAGGGTTGCCAATGAGGAGATCCGCCACCAGCGGCGCGGCCGCGGTGACGTGCTCGAAGTTGTCGAGCACCAGCAGGAGTTCCCGTTCGCGCAGGACTGCGTATAAGCCGTCGAGCAGCGGCCGGACGCCGGAATCACGGACGCCGAGCGTCTGCGCAATCGCCGAGGGAACGAGCATGGGGTCACTGAGCGGAGCAAGCGGCATGAAGATGGTGCCATCGGCGAAGGCGCCGCCTACCTTCCGGGCCACCGCGAGCGCCAATTGCGTCTTTCCAACTCCGCCGGGACCTGTGAGCGTCAGCAAGCGCAAGTCGTCGCGTTGCAGAAGAGAGCATGCCGCGGCGATCTCCGCGTCTCTACCGATTAACGAGATGAGGGGCGCGGGCAAGTTGCCGGCAAGGCCGCGATCGCGGGCAGGCACCGGCTGCAAGCGAGTCAGGTCAGTGGGCATCAACTCGGTCACGGACGACTCCTTCATTCAGTACACCGAGTGTGTGTCCATGATGCCTTTTTGATGACCTTATGTCCACGCTTTGCCTGCGCACCGTGAGCCACAAGCAGTGGTTGCGATGTGGCAACCGTCCGTGCTGGTACGAGTGCGTGGCGAGGTGATGGAACCATCCATTGTCGATCAGCACGGCAAAAGCCTGACCGCGCCCATTGAGGCGCGGTCAAGCTCAGTCCAGGGAGGAGGTTGGTCTAGGCTTAACTCCGAGTCCAGGAAACGACGACAGGTCCTGTGGGGGCTGCACTGCCACCACCCGGCTCCTCGGTCACTTCCAGCGCTTGCGGGGCCCCGCGCCCATGCTGGTCGACTAGCAGCAGACCATGTCCCATGTCGTTGAGCTGGAAGATGCCGAGCGATTCCCATCTCTCCCCATAGCGTGCCCAGGCCTGGTAGACGTGACCCGCTGGCGCGGGCACGAAGTAGGACGCCGTCAACACGGCGAGATCGTCGCCAGGCCGGCTGCGGTATTCGCCGTGGCTGGCCGGGTCCACGCCGGGCGCCGCGACGAGCCGGACAGCGACCGTGTCGCTCGACGTGACCACCTGAAGCGCTCGCGTGTTGAGGTCGAGGATGGTCTGACGGTCGTGCAACCGCGTTCCCAAGGCGACGAGCCCGCCCGCCAGCACAAGCGCCAGCACGGTGAGGAGCGGAACCAACGACGTGCGGAGGTGTTGCATGCCGGTGCGGATGCGGGTTTTGGCCGTACCAAGCGGCAGTCCGAGGAACGTCGCAACCTGCTCGTGGGTGAGGTCGTCGAAGAAGGCGAGGCTGAGTGCCTGGCGTTGCGCCGGCGGCAGCGCCGCGACTGCTGCCTGCACGGTCGTGCGGCGGAATTCGCGCCAGGCGGCCTCATCTGGCTGCGGCGCCTGGTCCGGAACAGTCGCCAGGCGCGCTCCCTCTGGATCGGGGAGGACGGCCGGCCGCCGTCCCCGCCGGCGCAGCTCGTTAATGACCCGCAGATGCGCGATCCGTAGAAGCCAGGGGCGGACCGGTCCCCGCGCAGAGTCGTAGCTCGATGCTTTGTTCCACAGCGTGAGGAAAACATCCTGGACGATTTCTTCGGCGGCGGCCGGGTCGAGACTGCGCGCGGCAAGCCCGAATATCAGGGAGGCATAGCGGCTGTGCAGCGGCGCGAGTGCGTCTTCATGCCCGTCCGCAAGCAGTCCCATCAACTCCTCATCGCTTAGGTTGTCCAGCGGCGTTACCAGCCGGACCGAATTCATGGCCATTGCTGTCCCTTGCGTGTTGTTCCTCGGTTGCGCCTCGCGATATCGCAATCGCTTCGCGGCGATCTGTTGTCACCGCTAAATACACCAAGAACACGCGCTTGGATTGCCCCAAGCTCATCGCCCGGACGCCAGATAGTCCAAACCGGCGCTTCTCCGGCCGGCTTCCTCGATGCAATCCATGCCGGCGATTCCGGTGTATTGGAGGTTGGCCGTCGAATGGACGGTGGCCGCAGGACACGATCACGCTAGCGAGAGGAGGAGACTCGGTACCCAGGAAGAGTATCCCGAAGACCAGAGCCCGATGGCTCCAAAGGTCGCCCATTGGAACGTCGCCAGCCATAGGTCATCACCAGCAGAAAACTCAACTTAGAAAGGATACACCCATAATGTTCAACCAACCCTTTACCGAATCGCCCGTCACCGCCGCTCGCCCGACGAACATGTCGCAGCGGCGCTGCATTGGTCTAGTGATCGCGCTCCTCCTTCTGACCGGTATGCTGTTTGCAGCAAGTCCTCGCCTGGTAGGGGCGCAAGGCAGCGCGACACCAGCCCCTGGTACCGGCGTCACCAAGGAGACGCTCGGTCAGACGACTTCTGCCATTGCGCCCGATCGTGTTCTCCTGCTCGCTCGGCGCACCTTCGCGCCTGGCGCGGACAGCGGCTCACACCCGGCTCCCGGTCCTGTAGTCCTCTACGTCGAGTCGGGCACAATCACATTCTCAGTCCAAGACGGTGAAGCAATCGTCACCCGCGCCGGAGCGACGACAACCGAGACAGTCGCGGCCGGGAAAGAGGAGAGCCTGAACCAAGGCGACGAGGTCTCGTACGACCAGGGCGTCGTCCACGATGTCTACAACGAAGGAACCGTCCCCGCGGTGACCCTTGAGGCGCGACTCAATCCGAGCACGCCGGCCGCCCCAGCCACGCCGACTCCGTAGATCCAAAGCGCTATCCCACAATTGGCGATCACGCGGCCGATCATTTGTGACGGTCGGCCGCGCGCCATCCAGCGATTCACGACTCAATCTGGACTTGGTCTTGATTGGAGCGAGGACACGATTGAGGACGCGACTGTCCGTCGATCCGTCTTGCCGATGTGGTATCCCGATTGGTAACCATTCGCTCCCGACGAAGCGAGCAGACGTGGAGTGAGAAGCCATTCTGGTTCATTTGCCTATCGCGACCGAACCAACGATGTCGGTCGACTTCGATTCGTAGTCTCCATCTCCTCCCAGGGTTCCCAGGAGAAGCGGGAGCGGAAACGGTCAAGGAGGCGGAGGGTGGGGCCGCCGAGGGCGATGATGAGGACGGCGTTGCCGGCGGCGCGGAAGAGATCGTAGGCGAGCGAGGTCGTGATGTAGAAGCGGGTGTAATTGCCGACAGTCTCCGCCAGCCCCATCGCCGGCGTCCAATAGAGATTGCCGGGCTGGTCAATGCCGGGCGCCGCATACGGCCAGAAGTAGAGATTGAGGAGGGCGCCGTAGAGCAGTCCCCAGAGCGTGGCAAACGCCGCCAACACCGCCAATCGCGCGCGAAACGAACCATCCCGTGGCAACCAACCGGCTGACATTCCGACCCAGCCCGCGCCGAGCATTTCATACGGCAGCCAGGGTCCCAATCCCCCGGTCAGGAACGCCGAGACGAGCATCGTCAGCGCCCCCATCTGAAATCCGAACGTGGAACCGAACGCGGCGCCCGCGAGAATGATCAAGAAAAAGATCGGCGACGCGCCGAGGAAGCTTGGGGCAAGCCGCAGCGTGGCATCAGTCGCGACCAACACCCCGAGCAATGCCACTACTTTCGCCGGCGACCCGCCGCCGATGGTTCCGTGCTCGCTCAGCTCGACCGCGATCGCGATCAAACAAAAGACGGTCACCAGCGCGAACAGGAGCGGAGCGTCCGCCGCGTGCGCGCCGCGATCGTCGGTGCGGCTCACCGCCGGCAGCAGAAATGGATACAAGAATCCCGCCAGCCCAACCAGACTGGCAATCACGATCACGAAATTCGCCTGTATTCCGTTCCTGATCCGCGTCATCGGCGCCATTCTTGTTCACGACGCCTAATTTTTGCGCCGATTCGATGTGCGCTCAATTGCCGTCACGATGACGAGCGCTGTGATACGGTGTGTTTTGTGCAAAGGGGCCAAGAACGGCTGATGCGCCTGACCCACCACCGAATCGTCCGGAACACATCCCTTTCGCTGGTTGTACCACGTGCCGTGGCGCGGGGCGAGGATTCGAACGGTAGCGCCATCCAGAAAGAGCGGGAAACGCCATGGCAGAACTGACCCTTGCTGATCTCGTCGCTTGGGACAACCGACTGCATATCTCAGGCGAGTGCGGGACGAGCGACGCGCACCGCCTCAACGGTTATCTCGACCGATGGGGCGAGCGCGAGTTGACATGGGTCGTCACGGCGCGAGCGTCGGCGCCGATGCTGCCGTTGTTGCGCGGCGGGGAACTGGTGATCCTTCCCAATCGAGTACTTATCGAGTCCGGCGTCTCGCTGCCGCTGCTGCTTCGGGAACTCGCATCGCACGATGTCACGGGGGTCGTGCTCGACCTCGACGTGCCGGAGCCGGCGCCGGTGCCCGTGCTCCACATCGATGGCATCACCGCCGAACTTGAGAATGACCTCAACCGCTTACTGACCCAGCGGCGCGGCGATATCTATCGCACAGGCACCGAGCTCGGCCGGCGACTGGCGACCCTCACCGCCGCCGGCGGCGATCTCCAACAAGTCCTCTCGGTGACCGCATCGACGCTCGCGGTGTCCGCGGCCGTGGTCGACGCCCGCGCCGCCGTTATCGCTTCCACTGGCTCCGACGCCCTGCCATCCGCCACGCCCGCGAATCTGGTCGACGCCCGCGGTTGGCGCGGTGCTCACCTCGCGATTCCACTCGCCAGCGGTGAGGCGCTGTGGATGGGTCCGGTGAGCTACGACCGGCGGGCGCTGATTCGCGTCGCCGGTGAGCGCGTCGCCGTCGCCGCCGAGGCCTCGCTGGTGCGCGCCGCGCAAGCGCGTCCGCGCGGCCCGGCGCGCGCGTCCGCGCTCGCCGCTCTGCTGACCGGACCTGCGCCCGATGCGGCGCGGGCCGCCGCGACCGTCGGCCTGCCCGCCGACACGACGTATCGCGTCGCGCTCGCCTCGCCAGAGGTCGAGTTCACGGCCCTGCAGCGCTCGTTCTCTCCCCTTGGCACCGTGCACGAGGCGGGTCTCATCGACGGCGCGACCGCGATTGTGATCGAGCTGCGCGGCGACGCAGCCAATGTTGCCGCGGCCGGTCGCCACGGGCGGGGATCGGTCCGCGATCGCACCCGGACGGACGCGCTATTGAAGCAGGACCTTTCCGGCGTGCTCGCCCTGTCGGGCGTCGCGCCGGGCGCCGCTTCGCTCACTGAGGCGGCGTGCGAGGCGCGCTACGTCGCTGCCCTCATCCACGCCGGTCTAATTTCGCGACCGGTCGCTCGCTTCGACGCGTTGGACGATCTTGGTCCGTTCCGGCTGCTCTACCGCCTGTGGGGAACGTCCGATCTCGCGCTCTTCATTACCGAGGCGCTCGGCGATTTGGTGACCGGTGACCGCCGCGGAACGCTGCGCCAAACGTTGCTCGCCTACTTGACGGCCGGTGGCTCGCACGTCGACGCCGCCGCGGCGCTCGGCATCCACCGCAACACGCTCTCGTATCGCCTGAAGCAGATCACCTCGTTGACCGGGCGCGAGCCGACGAATCCCGACACCCGGCTCGTCCTGCACCTTGCGCTCCTCGCCAAATCGCTCCCACCCGCGCCGGCGATGCCATAGGCGTTCCCTCACCCGGCGCTGCGCGCCACCGCACCAGTACCCTTTGGGTGTGGTACCCGCGTGAGCGGGCGAGGGGCGACTATGCGCGAACCACGGTGAAGGTTCCCCTTCTCCCGCGCACGGGCCGGGTGCCCTTTGGGCGGCGGTCCGGGGTTGAGGGAACTCATCGCCGGGTGCTGAGCGGGTGATCGCGAACCGCGATCCCATGTAGGGACGCCTATCCGGGCGTACCTTTCAATGCGGTCTGCTATCCCCAACCGCCGTGGTCACCAGGTGGGCGCACTGCTGTACGCCGCTACGAAGAGCCGCGTTCGCGGTAGCCTCTTTAGCCCTGGCAAGGCTTCGCGGCAAGGAGCTTGAGTCTTCGCGAGCGGGCGATCTTGCGGCGTCGCCAACATCCGAAACATTCACCAAGCACATCTCAACTTTGGCCGTGCAATGCCAACCCGGCGACGTGGCTGACGCGCTTGCGTCGCTGTGATAGCATGTACGTACACAGTGTACGCACGCTCATCAAGCCGGCTGTTCGCTGACCGGAGTTGCTCATGTCTCACCCTCCCGCGCCGCGGCCTTTGCTGGCCATTCTCCCCAGCCATCCGGCAGCTCGGCGTTCCTCCCTCGCGGTTCAGGGGAGCGCCGATGGATAACCTGACGCCCACCGTCGGCCGCCCTCGCGGCAGTATCTGGCGGGCGCTGCAAGCCGAAGTCGTGATCTGGGAAGGACAGGTCCTCCTCCCCGGCGGGGATGTCGATCTCGCCGCCCGTCTGATCGCCACGCACCAACGCCTCGCGTTTGCCCGAGGCGGAGCGTTGGCGCTGGAGATCCCGCGGGATTGGCTGCGACCGGCCCCCGCGCTGCTCCCCGATGGCGAGATCCTCTTCTCGATTTCGCCGCACTACGGCAGCGAATCCGAAAAGCTCAAGATCGTCGTCCGCGATGGCCGGCGATCCGCCGCCCACCTCGTTTCTTTGCTGACTGGCAATGGGGTGCGGCCAGTCGTGCCGGGACGTCCCGCGAGGTACGATCTCCCGCGCCCGATGCCGACTATCGGCGAGAGCGCGCTCCGCCGGGTAACCGCGGAACCGGTTTCGACTCCGCCCGCTCCTCCGCCGGCGCGGCCAGCCAGCAAGTACGTCGAAAAGTGGGAAGCGGCCGGCGTTCTGCCTTCGATTTCCATTCTCGACATGGAGGACTTTCCGCCGATCTCCGAGAACGGTGGAACAGCTCAGCCTGCCCAGGCAGTGAGCGACGATGATTCCGGCCCGCCCATCCGCATGCTCCCGCCTGCGAATACGAGCAGACCGCGGCGGGACACGAGTTGGAATCTGGAACCGATCACTGCGCTCAGCTCCCGCCATGCGCGCGCTAACCGTCGCAATTGGGCCATTCGTCTGAGCGGGCTCGTGCTCCTCCTCTTCGCCGTCACTGCGTTCATGGCCGGGGGATTTCCGGGTACAGGACCCAAGGTGAAGGATCGCATTCCCGCCGCATCCGAGTTGATCGGCGGCAACAAACCATCTCCGACCGTTGCCCCAATCGTCACGCCGACGGACACGCCTCCGGCCCGCGCGGCTGAGGATATTCACCAGCAAACTCAAGCGCCCGAACTGACCGCGGAAGCGATTGGCGTCGGCGGCTTGACGATCTTTACCGGTGACGTCTCGGCCACGGCGACCCTGATCCCGACGAACACACCGCAACCGACCGCGACGGACACACCAACGAATACTCCACTGCCGACGGCAACGAACGTCCCGACCCACACACCTCAGCCGACGGCCACCGACGTGCCAACCGACACGCCCACGGCAACGCCGACCCAGGCGCCAACGGCGACCGCGATCACACAGCAGGCGGCGCCAGCGCAGCCATCAATCATCGAGGCTCCAATCGACACCGCAACCGCGGTCCCGACGGCAATCAACACCGCCACGGCGCCGCCCGAACCAACGGCAATCACTACGCCGACAACGCCGCCGGAGCCGTCCGCGACGGCGACGCGCGAACCAACGACGGTCCCAAGCGCGACAACGACCGGTACTGCTTCGCCGACTTTGACGGTGGCGCCAACTTCAACAGGCACGGGCGCGGCAACGAGCACGGCCACGACCACGTCGACGCCCACAGCGACGCCGCAGTTCCCGCCGCAGGCGCCAGGCGTGAGCAAGGACGAGACGCCAAAGCAAGTCGTCGACAGGGGTCCGATTCGCTACACCTTGACCTCTGCCGTGCGCGGCGCCGCGCTGCCCGATCTGGGCCTGCCGGTCGCGCCGTGGGGCGACTGGCTGGTGCTCGTCGTCGATGGCGTCAATTGGTCGGATCAACCGACCTCGGTCGCGATCGACAGCATGCAACTCGCCACCATCGCTCCGTACGACGCGCTCTCGCCACTCGACACCGGGACCGGAGTGATCGCGCAGTTCCTCGGGTTCGATCCTGCCTATGGATCGGGCGACCAGATCACGTTCAATCCAGGTCAAAGTCACCGGTTCGCGCTCGTCTTTACGGTGCAACCCGATACGACGAATTACGAGCTCTGGATCGGGGACACGCCGATCAATCTCGACGAAGCGCTTAAGACCGCACGTCCGGTTGTCGAACTGGGACCGGCGCCGGGCAAACCCGATCTGCTCTCCGCCCAAGTAGTCGGCGTGATTGATGGCGACACGATTCGCGTCACCTCGGGTGGGCAGACGGCTGAGGTCAGCTACAGCGGGATCACGGCGCCGGCCGGCGACGCGTGTTACGCCGCAGAAGCAAAAACGGCCAACGAGCAGCTTGTCGGTGGGCGTACCATCCTTCTCGAGCGCCAACGGTTCAACTCGGATGGTCACGGCAGTCTCGTCCGTGACGTATGGGTAGTCCAGGACGATGGGTCGCGCATCTTGGTCTCGGCGGAATTGGTCGCCGAGGGCGCAGCGACACCGAGCATCCGGAGTCCGGATTCACGCTTTGCCGGGTGGCTGGTGGCAAATCGGGACCATGCAACGGCCGCGGGCGCGGGGCTGTGGGGAGTGTGTGGTGGAACCACCGCGAACGCGCCGGTCAGCAACGTCGTACTGTTGTCGTCCGGATTTGGCGCGAGAGGCTGGTCTGGCGCACGCAGGAAGGACGACTAGCGGCGCGGTCGCTGGATGCACGAGGCGCGGGGAGCGGAATCATTCCGCTCCCCCGCGTCATTTTTGAACAAGACTTCCCCGACCCAGTCGCGCCGCGACGGCGGGCTCAACGCCCAGCGCTATCACAACAAAACTTCTTCGAGGCTCAACACGCCGGCACGCGCAGACGAGGCCCGTGCTTAGTCCCGTCGGGATTTCATGATGGTAGCTCCGCACTTCCCGGCCGGGGATTCGTCGAATGAGATCGCATGGAGGACAACGCAGAGCGTCAATCATTTTCGTCTCGATTTGCTAAGATCACGCGCGGCCTATTTTGAACTTGCCCGGACATCATCAAGGAGCGTCTGTGATGACAAACGACGTGCGCGCCGCCTCCCATGCAGGCGATCGCAACTCCCTCGGTCACCTCGCTGCTTCGCCATTCACCCGTCGTCAGACGTTGAAGGGCGCGCTGGCGCTCGGCCTCGCGGCTCCGGCAACCCGCGCGTTCATCGGTTCCGCGTCAGCTCAAGACGCGAACACACTGTCGATCGCGATGAACGGCTCGCCGTCCGATCTTGATCCGCACTCCGCGTACGACTATCGATCTGCGATCGCGATTCGCGGGCCCTACGAAACGCTGATCGGACTCGTCGATGACAAGACCGATGTCTATCAAGGAGTCATCGCCGAGAAGTGGGAGTCGAACGCGGACAAAAGCGTCTGGACCTTCCACATCCGCGACGGTGTCACCTTCCACGACGGCTCGCCGTGCGACGCGGAAGCGGTCCGCGCCTCCTTCGAGCGCTTTCTTACCCTCGGTCTAGGCCCGGTAAATGTGATCAAACGGTTTATTGGAGACCCCGCCAAGATCACCGCGCCCGATGAGAAAACCGTTGTCTTCGATCTCGGCAAACCGCAGCCGCTGTTCGAAGCGGCGATTTCCTCGCAATACGGTCCCTTGATCATCAACGCCAAGGCCGCGAAAGCCCAGGAAGCCAAGGGCGATTGGGGTCACACTTGGGTGACGACCAATGAAGAAGGGCTCGGCACCGGTCCGTTCAAGATCACGACCTTCGATCCCGAGCAGCAACTGATCATGGAGCGCCATGACGCCTATTGGAAGGGCTGGGACGGGACGCACTTCGACAAGGTCGTGATCCGCGTCGTGCCCGAAAACGAAACCCGCCGCCAACTGGTCGAGCGGGGCGAGGCCGACATCATCGACAATCTGACCCCGGAGGCGCTGCAGGCGCTCGAGCAGAACGCCGATCTCCACATCGATAAGAGCTACAGCACCGAGGTCGATTACCTCATGATGACGGTCACCGGACCGTTGCAGTCAAAGGAAGCGCGGCAGGCCATGTGCTACGCCTTTCCGTACGACGACGTGATCACCGGCGTCTACAAAGGCTACGGCAAACGGGCCGTCGGCCCGGTCGCGGAGCTGTGCCGCGGATTTGCCAAAGAGACGTTCCAGTACACGACCGATCTCGACAAAGCGAAGGCGCTCTTCGCCCAGGCCGGTGTGGCTGCAGGCACGGAAATCACATTGACCGAGGAATCGGGCGATCAAAACGTCATCTCGACCGTACAGCTCTTCCAGGCGAATCTGGACAAAATCGGCATCAAGTTGACTATCGAAACCACTGATCTCACCAATTTCACGAGCATCATCTTCGGCGATGCGCCACCCGAGGAGCGACCGTTGGTGATGCCGTGGTTCTGGTGGCCAGACTACAACGATGCATGGGATCACCTCGATCCGCAAGTGCGTTGCAGCGCCGCCGGCTCGGCCGGGACCAACGGCGGGTTCTACTGCAATCAGCAGGTCGACGATCTGATGCTGGAAGCGCGCGACGCGACCGACGAAACCGCCTATAACACCGCGCTTGCCCAGGTCCAGCAGATCCTCTCGCAGGACGATCCTCCGGCGATCTATTACATGCAGCGCCAATGGACCACCATTCTGCGCAAGGAGATCCAAGGATTCCTCTTCAACCCGATCTACATCGGCACCTACGACTACTACAAACTCAACCGGGCAGGGTAGATTCAAAGGGTCACGAACCGTTTTCCCGGGGCTGGAATCATCCAGGGTACCCGGGGCTAATAAATACGAAGCCCTTCCGGGGCTGAGCACGGGGATCTCGGTCGGTTCTCCGTGCATGGCCTCGAAGAGGCTTCGTTGGAATTAGCCTCGGGTTTTAACCCGGGGGATAGGCAATCCTAATATGCGCGATCACCTCAGCATCACCTTTCGCCCGCTCGCGCATGATGATCTTCCGCTCATGCACCGCTGGCTAAACGTGGGCGAAGCGTTCAAATGGTATGGGTTGAAGCCGACGACGCTCGACGAGATCACCACTGAGTACACGCCGACCATTGACCAGACAGAGCCGGTTTTCGGCTTCGTGATCTTGGTCGATGATCGGCCCGCCGGCTACATCCAGTGGTATCTCATCCACGACCATCCGGACTACGCACGGCAGGTGGATGTGCCTGCCGACTCCGCCGGCATCGACCTGTTCATCGGCGAAGAGACGTTCATCCATCGCGGACTCGGCGCGCCGATCCTGCGCGCATTTCTGCGCGAGATCGTCTTCGCCGATGATCGGGTTGGCCGCTGCCTCATCGGTCCCGACGAGCGCAACGCGATCGCCATCCGCAGCTACGAGAAAGCGGGGTTTCGGCATTTCAAAACCGTTCCCATCGCAGACGAGCCAGCGCCAGAATATTTGATGGAAATTACAAAGGAAGAGCTTTTCTGGTCATTCCGAGCCTGTCGAGGAATCTAGTTCTCTTTGCCATCGACGTGATGGAGCACGAGATGCCTCGACTTCGCTCGGCATGGCGACGCGGTCAGGAGAGGGGCCCGCGGCCGACTCCGCCCACGATGCGCACCCCGAGGAGGATAACGATCGAGACCCCGAGCAGCATCGACGAGAGGAGCAGCGCCGCTTCGAGATCGCCGGCTTCGAGACGGCCGTAGATCGCCAGCGGCATCGTTTGCGTTTTGCCGGGCAAGTTACCGGCGAACATGATCGTCGCCCCAAATTCGCCCAGCGCCCGCGCCCAGGCGAGCACGGCCCCCGCGACGAGACTTTGCTTCGAAAGCGGGAGGATGATCGTCCAGAGGACGTGGAACGGTGTCGCCCCGAGATCGGCTGCGGCCGATTCGAGCTCACGATCGATGCGGCTGAAGCCAGCGCGCGCCGAGCGGACAAAGAACGGCACGGCGACAAACGTCTGGGCCAGCACGACCGCGGCGGAGGTGAACGGCAGGGAGATGCCGAGCGCGCCGAGCTCATCGCCGAAGAGCCCTCGCCGCCCGAATGCCGCCAATAACGCGATCCCGGCCACCGCGGGCGGCAGCACCATCGGCAGATCGACCAGCGTTTCGACCAGACGGCGGCCCCGAAACTGGCGGCGGGCCAGCAGGTAGGCGAGCGGCGTCCCCAGAACGATCACGATGCAAAGGGAGACAGCGGTCGTCGCCAGACTGAGCACCAGCGCCTGACGGACGAACTCGGTCGTCGTCTCCGTCCGGCGACTGAGGTTGTCGATCGCCCGTAAGACGAGCGCGAGCAATGGCATTGCCAGCAGCAGCACCAACACCGCCGCCAGCGCCCACGCGATCACGCCTCCCAGCCGCGTCATGCGATCGCCGCCCACCCACTCGCCGCGCGCCACCCCAACCGTGGCGCGGTCACCATCATGTCCCACATGCGGGTGCGCTGAGTATGCATGCTCCGCGTCTTGAGCGGGAGTGGCCCGGAAGGTGGCTTCGTGTACGCGTTCTCTGCCCATCGTCGTTCGTTAACTGGGCGGCGCGAAACCGAACGAATGCATCGTTGCTTGTCCGTCCGACCCGAGCAGGTAACTGATGAATGCCTGGGCGAGCTCCGTCTGGCCGCCTTTGACCGCGGCTCCCTCGCTCAATTGGGTGACGAGCGTCGGCGAGTCGGCGAAGTTGTAGGTGATGCTCAATCCTGGATGCTGTTGTTCCAGATCGCTCTTGATCTTGGTGAACGCGTCAGTCAACGAAGCCGCGGCAAATATTGTGAGCGAGCCACCGCCCCCGGGGAAGGCAACTGTCGCCGGCGCCGGCGTCGCGGCCGCCGCGACCGCCGGCGGCGTTGGAGGCGCGCACTCCCACGATGCCTGCGCCGTCGCCGGGCCAACCGAGACGCCGCCGGACGCGAAGACCGCGAAGACGAGCGCGAATAGGATCAGGATTGTTGTCACCGTTGGCCGCCTTCTATTGCCAACCTTACGTTCACTTAGTCAGCGATTGAATATTCATTTGTTGAGCCTAGGGAACAGCGAGTGAGTTGTCAATGGCGGACCCTTTAGATCTTGCAAAAATGCCCCTCACCCGATGTTCCACGCGCCTGCGCCACGACGCTGGGCTGAAAATGACCCAGAGGGTGCCCCGCTAAGACAACGAAGCCTCTTCGAGGCTGTGCCGGGGGCCCCGCAATGGCCATCGTTAGCCGGTCGTTAGCCGGCTTTGTAGGTTCTGCTCGGGCATTCATGGCCGGGCACGCGGCACTCGGACCCTCGCCCTGCGCACCACGGAGAGGGTTGCCCGTTAGGGCCGGGTGAGGGTTGCTCTGCTTGCCACATGCGCTAGCATGGAAACCGCCGGAGGTGCGCTGGTGAACCGATGGTGCACACGATTCACGGCGCCCTCCGGCTTCCATCTTCTATGTTCAACCCCGCGCCAGGCAATCAGACGAAAAGGCCATTGGGAATCGCGCCCAGTCTTGGTACAGTGCAACCGCCCCGTGCCACTCACCTGGCTCACGGAAGGAACCACCTGTGCAATCGACCGGGACAGACGTCCAGCCGGCGCCCAAATATGGGGAAACGACCACACGCGTCATCCTCGCCATCGACCGCGGTGTCTACGTCGCGGCGAAGCACTGGCTTATCTGGGTCGGGGCGATCATGTTCATGACGATCGGTTTCGCGATTCTTGCCCCGATCCTCGTCGCCACCGGTCACCCCGGTCTCGCCCGGCCGATCTACTTCTACTTCCACTTCTTCTGCCACCAGCGTTCAAATCGCAGTTTCCACCTCGGCGGCGAGAAGATGGCCTGCTGCGAGCGGTGCGCGGCGATGTACGGCACGCTCGCGATCGGCAGCATCTGCTTTGTCGCCCTGCGCTCCCGCCTTCAGCCGCCGAAGTTGCGGTATGTCACGTATCTGGCGATCCCGATGGCAATTGATGGGTTGACCCAGCTCGCCGGTTTCCGCGAGAGCACCTGGGAGATCCGCGTCGTCACCGGCACGATCTTTGGCGCCGGCATGTGCTGGTTGCTCTATCCATTCCTGGAAAAAGGCTTCGCGGAATCGCGCGAACAGCTCGAAACCCGCTTCGACCGTCTCGCCACCCAAGGCCGCGCCAAACCTTTGCGCGGCGTCTAACCCCGGTTCGCCCGTTCCGATCCGGCCAGCAGGACGTCGAAATAGAATTCGGCGAGCTGTCGCCGGGCAGGGACGCCGTGTCCGTCGAAGACCGTTTGGGCTTCGGCCGGAAGGCTTAACCGCAACGCCCACACGCGCTGCGCCTCCTCCCGCGTGAAGGCATCCGCATCGTCCCGCGGCACGCTCCAGATCCGGCATGCCTCGGCCAGTGCGCGATCGTTGAGCAGCAGGAAGTCGCCGACGATGAAGCTGATCGCCGGATCAGTCGCGGCTCGGCCGCTGCCTTTGGCCGCCTTCGCGCCGGGCAGCGAAATCAACGATGCCCGAACCGTCGCCGGCGCGGCGGCCGGCACCGCTGGCGCCTCGGAGCGGCGAGTTTCGAGATAGCCCCAGAAGATGATCGCCACGCCGATCGCCATCGCGATGTAGAGGTATTCACGATGCCCGAAGCGAGTCAAGGTGCCGCCCAAGGCAACGGTGACTGTGCCAACCGCGATCAACACGCAGCCGATCATCCGATGTCGCTGCGTGCCGAGCTTTCTGAATCGCCAGGCGGAATAGAGTGCGCCGCCGGCGACGACCAGCGTGCCGAGCGAGTTGATCGTGATCGTGATCGCGACGAGAGCGGGACCGCGATCGATCGCTTCCCAGCCATCCGCGGCCAGCTTCGCTTGGTCGACCGGGGCGTTGAACACGATCGTGGCCGCGATCGCGGTGACGAGGATCGTGACCCCGGGCGCGTAGCGCGAGATCCTGTGTGGAAGAAGGAGATAAAGCTCGCCGAGCGCGAGATAGCCGACGACCAGAACCGCGCCCGCGAGGTAGTAGAACCTGGTCAGGAAGACGGTCCAATCCGTCAACGAACCGAGCGCCTCGGTCCCGGCCGCGATTCCGAACAAGGCGAAGGCGATCAGCCAGGCAAGCTTATCCGGCCGCGGGCGGCGAATCGCATCGCGCGCGATCACCGCCGCGCAGGCAACGCTCACAATCGCCGAGATGATGGGAAAGATGACCACGGTCTGCGCAGGCTCCAGCTCAGGGCAACGACGATCGACTCGTGGAACGCGAGGCTCCCGGCAGATTCTACACCGGGCCTACCGAATCACTCGCGCTTTGCCCGTGCAGGCAATCACGATGTCGTCAACGGGCGATTCGGCGCACGACCCAATAAAAGGTGATGCTGAGCAAGATCGCGGCCATGCCCAGGAAGATGGCGGACTCGATCCCTTGGAAGAGCCAAAAGCGACTCGCGGGGTGGTAAAGGGTTGTCATGTAGAGGTCGTGGTCGATGAAGCATTGGCGCTGCGCTGCGATGGCTGCGTCGACCTGAGAAGGAGCTGGAAGCGCCTCAGCCGCGCCCTTTGTCAGGGCGACCTTCATCCCAAAGCACTGCTGAACGGCCGGGTTGCTCCAGCTCAACGCGTGGCCATACTGATCCGAAGGGTACGAATTGATGTGCCAGGCGCCGTATTGAATGCTGGCGGGCGATAGCTCCATGGGATTGTCAATATGCTTTCGCGGCGCGAGGTAGTGCGGGCGAAACTTGTTCTCGATCAGGACGCGAATGGCGATGAACCCAATGAGCGAGGCGCCAAATGCGGCAATCGAACGACGGAAAACCGTGCCCACAGCCAGGCAAAGCGCGAACGCAAAGATCGCGTAGGAGATGAGCACCACGCGCGAATCGAAGATTATCGACTCCCACCGGCTCGTCCCGAAGCCGTCGCTGTCGGATATGACGAACGGCTTTCCCCACCACCGCCAGACCGCCATCATTACCAGCGACACTGCCGTCAAAGTGGTCGCGCCGAGTGCGATCTTGGTTGCCAGCCATCGAGTCCTCGTCACACCTTGCGTCCAGGCAAGGCGATACGTCCCTTGCTCGAGCTCCATGACCACGGGCGCGGCCATAAGAACTCCGGCTAGGAGTGGGAAGAGGACGAGCCAATTCGCCAGGTTCTGAACGCTGTGCAGGTGATCGTTGAAACGCGGAAGCGCCTGCGAGCACGAGTTACTTGTGTTAGTGCTCGCTAGACAGCCTCCAATGCCTAGACTGTCGTAAAGCGATCGGAGATCATGCCCGGTCCAGATCAGGAACATCGAAACCGCGGCAACAGCGACGGCGTAAATGATCAATTCGGTCCGCGACTGTCGCCATGTCACCCATGTCATACCGCAATCTCCACACGAGGTTCTTCAAGCACAAAAGGGGTGGCCACCGGGGGGCGACCGAGATAGGCCAGGACGATTTCCTCCAGCGAGGCGTCGTGAATCGTCCAGCTCGGATCGTAGACATGACCGTTGGCCCGGACGAGGAGAGTCGATTGTCGGGGTGTGTGGTCGGCGATGACGATGTCGGAATGGGCGGCCAGTGTATCGGGATCGCAGCGCGGCCCGGTCAGGCGTTTATGGACCGCGACGATCCGTTCGATGTCGCCGACGACTTGCACGCGGCCGCCGACGAGCAATACCAGGTGGTCGCAGACGCGTTCGGGATCGGAGAGGTTGTGCGATGAGAGCAGCACGGTCAAGCCATTAGCCGCGACCTCTTCCATCAATGTCTGGAGAAATTCGCGCCGGGCCAGCGGATCGAGCGAGGCGAGCGGCTCGTCGAGAATGATCAATTCCGGTTTCTTGGCCAAGGCGAGCACGAGCGCGACCTGTGCCTGCTGTCCGCCGGAAAGCTTGCCAGTGGGGCGATTGAGGGGAATGCCGAGCCTGTTCAACCGCGCCGCCGCGAAATCGTCGTCCCAGTTGGCGTTGAGCTTGCGCCCGAAGGTGAGCATATCGGCAACGGTGAAGCGCTTGTAGAGCGGATGATCCTGGGCGACGAAACCGATGTGGGAAAGCACGGCCTTGATGTCGCGCTCGGGCGAATCGCCAAAGATGCTGATCTCCCCAGCGGATGGCTGCGATAGCCCGACCGCCATGTGCATGAGCGTGCTCTTGCCCGCGCCGTTCGGACCGACGAGGGCAGTGACGGTTCCCGCGGGGATGCTGATCGAGCATTCTTGCAACGCCCATTGCGCACCGTACTTTTTGCCAAGCGTCAAGGTCTCAAGGGCCGTTGTAGTTGTCATGCGACGTCTTCTTTCGCGGAAAGCGCAACCGGCCGTAAGGCCTCGGCGAAGAGGGCGGCGACGTCCTCGCCACTCAATCCCGCCGAGTACGCTTGCCGCAGCCAGCGCGCGAGCTCTTCTTGCAACATGGTGCGGTCGCGAGGCGATGGACCATTGGGGGCGGCGATCACGAAGGTGCCCTGACCAGGACGACCTTCCACCAATCCGTCGCGCTCCAACTCTCGATAAGCCTTAAGAACAGTGTTCGGGTTGATGGCGAGCTTGGCCACGACTTCTTTCACGGTTGGCAATTGGTCTCCCTTCTGAAGCACGCTCAACCGCAACGCGTGGTGCACCTGCTGTACGACTTGGAGGTAGGGCGGGACACCTGAACGTTGGTCGAGATGGAAATCGATCATGGGGCCGTCCTTACTACCATCTATCTATAGTAATAGATAAATGGTAGTGCAGGAATCCTACGCTGTCAACGGGCAGGAACATGGATGGAGACCGGCGGGGTTCGTGGGGCTGGAAGCAACACCGCATCTCGGGCACAACCGAATATCGCCGGTCTCCCGGTCCCACGCATGCTTCGGCGACGCTACTTCCCGGCGACGGAGTGGATGTAGGTGTTGATATTTGTAATCTGCTTGTCGGAGATTTCGGTGGTCTTGTAGGCACCGGGCGGATCGTGGTTCGTCCCATTGCGAATCAGGTCGGTCAATTGTTCGTCCGTCATCCCCTTGGCCGGACTCTGCGCGCCGGCGAGGGCGGGACCACGACCGGAACCGTCCGGCTTGTGGCACTGGGCGCAGAAGATATTGAACTGCGTTTCGCCCTGGGTGATGTCGCCCAGCGCGACCGCACCCGGACTTGCCGCGGCGGCGGCGGCGGCCGTCTGAGCCGCGGCCGCCGCCGCGGTCGAGGTGCCAATTTCGGCGGCGCTTTGAGTTGGCGACGGGGTAATGCCGAGTGCGGAATTGATGTCGCTTTCACTCGCGCGGCCGCACGCGACGGCGACGATCGCGATCCCTATCGTCATCACGAGCAACAGTGCGCGTGCGCGCATCCCGGTCCCTACTCCTTGACGCCATTTCCGGCGGCAGGGCAAACCCCTGACGGGTCATTTCCCGGAGCAGATTGCTTGAGGTGGCGGGAGCATAGCAATGCGCTCCACCACGTGTCAATCGACGAGGTGGACAGACACGTTGTGCCTCATGGCAATGCGAACGAAATCTCGCCCCGAATGTCGTCGATCATCCAGTGCCCATCGTTCTCGACAAAGGTGAAGAGGAAGGTCTTCGCCACCGGCACGACGGCATATTTGATCGTGACGAGCGCGCCCACCCGCCCGTCCGGCAGCTCCCGCACGCCGTGGACGTCGAGCACCTTCGCCCGGTCCTCGGGCCGCGACGGCAGCGGCGTCGCCAGCGCATCGTAGGCCGCGCGAGTCGTGGGGTTTTGCCGCGAGAGAAGCCGGCCCAGGTAGCGGTCGCTGTAGAGACCGTAAGCTCGTAGCAGTTCGCCCGCGTTGAAGCAGGCGACAAGCTCGCGCACGGTGGCCGTGACGCCGTCTGTCGTCGCCGGGTCCGCCGGCGTACCTTGCGGAATTGGTCCGGGCGTTGGCGTTGGCTCCGGCGGTCTGGCGTTGATCGGACGAGACGAAAGAGACGAAATCTCGGCAAACGATCGCGGCCCGACTACACACAATTCGGGCGTCGGCGCATCGGGCGGCGGCGAGGCAGCGGGTGGCGAGGCGATGGAGGTTTGCGTCACGACCAGCACAATCGTGGCTGCGGCCACGACCGCCCAAGCGATCGCGCAGGTCGTCAAGCGCGGTCATCCCATTTATTCAAGGAGGCCATTGCCGCGCCCACGCCGGTGCCAAGCTCGACGGGGTAGCCGCAATCGACGAGCGACCGTTCGAGGATCGCGAGTTGGGCGGCCAGGGTTGTCGGGTGGACTTGGGCCGGCCCCATGTGCCCGAGCCGGAAGACCTTGCCGAACAAGTCGCCAAGCCCGGGTGAAATCGCCACCCCGTAGCGCAGGCGCATCGTTTCGATCAGCTTGGCGTCGGAGAGACCGTTCGGGGTTTTGACCGCGGTGACGCAACTCGCCGCGATCTCCTCCCGCGCCGGCCACAAGTCCAATCCGAGCGCCTTGACGCCCTCCCGGCACGCCTTGGCGATCTGGCGGTGGCGTTCGACGAACCGGCCGATCCCGATTTCGAGCGCCTGCGCCAGCACCGATTCAAGCGCGTACACCTCGCTGACTGACGGTGTATAAGGAAAGCGCTGATTCTCGATCCAGGCAGTCTTCCAGTCGAGCAAGGAAAGGAAACTGCCGCGCAGCGGCCGCGGCCGCTGTTCCATCGCGCACCACGCCGCGGGGCTGACCGCGATCAGCGACAATCCCGGCGTTCCCCCCAAGCACTTCTGCGGGGCCGAAACCGCGACGTCAATCCCCCACTCTTCCAAGCAGAGCTGCTCCGCGCCGAGACCGGAAACGGTATCGACCAGCGTCAGCACGCCGAATTCGCGCGCGATTTGGCCGATCTTGCGAATTGGGTTCACCGTGCCGGAGGGCGTCTCGGAGTGGACCACCGACAGGTATTTGATGTCCGGATGCTGTTGGAGCATCTTCCGGACGTCCCTGGGGTTGATTGCCTGGTTGTGGGCAACGGCGAGCTCAATCGTCTCCCCGCCCTGCTTCTCAATGAAAAACTCGAACCACTTGCCGAAGACGCCGGAGACCAGATTGAGCACTTTGTCACCGGGCGCGATGAGACTCGCGGCGACTGCCTCGAGTCCGGCGATCGCTTCCCCTTGCAGGATCACCACGTCGTAACTGGTCCGATAAACCTGCTGGAGCATCCCGCACGTCCGTGCGAAGATCTCCCTGAACATCGGATCGTTGTGATACAGGACCGGTCGCGCTTGATCGCGCAGCGTCCGCGGCATGACCTCAACCGGCCCCACCGCCATATTCAACCGTGGCCAGTTTGTCATGTGGCTTTCCTTGGAACTCGTTGAGGCATTGTCTATCGAAATAACGATTTAGGTTTGTATATTAGATGTAATCCCCGTTGTTGCTTCGATGGTAGGGAGACGGATTGCTTGCAGGTGGCCCGCACACTGAACTATGGAGAGATGAAAGCCGGAAAGCCCGCGGCGTTGCGCGCCGACACTTCGCGCCCCACGTTGCCCGGCTACCGGCGGCTGGCACAGCGCCAGGCGAGTGGCGTCACGCCGTGCGCCCGCTTGAACTGGCGGGCGAAGTACGCGGGATCGCGGTAGCCCGCGGCGTTGGCTATTTCCTCTACTCCAAGATCGGTCTCCACGAGCAACCTGCGGGCCCGGCCGAGCCGGCGCTCGGCGATCCATTCTTGCACAGGTCGGCCGGTCTTCTGCCGCACCAGCGTCGTCAGATATCCAGGCGTCAAATGAACTGCGCGGGCAACGTCCTGGAGCGAGATCCTTTCCGCATAATGGTCCTCGATGTAGGTGAAGACATCGGCCAGCAGCGGTTCGCCGTTGAGGCGAAAGTCGCTCGCCGCGTCCCTCGCCAGACGCGCCAGTTCCACGAGCAGCAGGGTCAGGTGAGCGATGACGGCCGTCTGGTAGCCATCGCGTTGGTCGCGTAGCTCGTGATCGAGGATTGCCAATCGCTCGTGCCAGGCCGCCCGGTCGGCGAGTGGCACGCGCAGTCGGGAGGCGCCGCCGCCGGATCCGCGGGTGAAGGGGAAGAGGAGCGGATGCGTGTGCCAAGCGAGGAGTGAGCCGGGCGCTTGTGGTCCCAGCGCCTCGGGCAAGAAGACGACACCCCAGCCCTCGAATTCCTCCACACCGCCGGTGTCCTCCACGGCCACGACCTCCCCGGGCGCGATCACGTACACATCGCCGCTCTCGACCCGCCAGAGGCGGCCGGCCAGACGCATCGCCACCCCGCCGACCGCGAAGTAGGCGAGGAGGGGAAAGTGATGCAGGTGGCTGTGCCCTTCGTCCGGTGGCCACCCCGCCATTCCCCGGCCGAAGCGTACGGTCATCAGTGGCGGCACGCCGGGCGCCGTCACGAGTTTGTACGCAGGCGGCCCCGCGCTCCGCGTGTCAACCCGCATTGTCCGGCTCGTCGCTGGTTCTGCCATCGGCGCTCCTACACCGTATCGTCGCTTGCTCTTCTACCAGCGTTCCATCATATCCAAAGATTGTCCTGATATCCAGAAACATCCGGTCTGGTAGGAGCCGAGTCGCGTTGCCAGACTCTTACCTATGAGGCAGGGACGGCCCCGCCGAGTAGGTAAGACGAGAAGGGCTTATGACGAACACTGAACTAATCGACGGGACGGTCACGGCCATTGCGCTGCCGCGGACAACGCGCGCAGGCAACCGAAGATCGTCCCTTTCTCAATTTGGAGCTGCTCATATGGATTCTTCGCTCGCCATCGAAACTAACGGACTCGTCAAGCGCTTCGGTGCGACCCGCGCAGTTGACGGGCTCGACCTCGTCGTGCCGCGCGGGAGTGTTTACGGCGTTCTCGGGCCGAATGGTGCCGGGAAGACGACCGCAATCCGCGTGTTGGCAACGCTGTTGCGCCCCGACGGGGGCCATGCCAGCGTGCTGGGACATGACGTGGTGCGCGAGGCGGAGGCGGTTCGCGCCCGGATCAGTTTGACCGGCCAATACGTCTCGGTCGATGAGGATCTGACCGGTCAGGAGAATCTGGTGCTGCTCGGCCGCCTCCTCGGCCTTTCCTGGTCCGCCGCCCGTGCGCGGGCGCAGCAACTCCTGGCAGGCTTCGAGCTCGGCGACGCCGCGGACCGTCAGGCAAAACGCTTCTCGGGCGGCATGCGCCGGCGGCTCGACATCGCCGCGAGCATGATCACGACGCCCGACCTGCTCTTCCTCGATGAGCCGACGACCGGCCTCGATCCCGCCAGCCGCAGCCAGGTCTGGGAGCTCGTGCGCGCCGTCGCCGCCCGGGGCACGACGGTTCTGCTCACCACGCAGTATCTCGATGAGGCTGACCAGCTCGCTGACCGTATCGCCGTGATCGACCACGGCAAGGTGATCGCCGAGGGCACAACCGGCGAACTCAAGGCCTCGATTGGCGCGGGCGTGCTCCATATCCGCCTGCTCGATCTCGATCAACGTCCCGCCGCGGCGGCTGTGCTCGAGCGAACTCTGGCCGCTTCGGTGCGATTTGACACTGAACCAGTCGCTCTGTCCGCATCGATCACCGCCAGCCGGGTTGAGACCGGCGAGCGGGTCGCGGCCGCGCTCGGCGCACTCGCCCGCGCCGGCCTCACCGTCACTGATTTCGCGCTCGGCCAGCCAAGTCTGGACGAGGTCTTTCTCGCTCTGACCGACCACCGGGCCACGACAACCGAGGAGAACGCAGCATGAGCGCCACCACCCTCACCAGACCCACCAAGAGCACGTCGCCGGCCGCTCTGATCACGACGACGCGGCCGCCGCGACCCGGCCGACTCGCCACCGCGCTGACCTTCGGCTGGCGTGGACTCCTGAAAATCAAGCACGTCCCGGAGCAATTGATGGACGTGGTGATGATCCCGGTCATCTTCACGGTCATGTTCACCTACCTGTTCGGTGGCGCGATGACCGGATCGACTGATGATTACCTACGATTTCTGCTGCCAGGCACGCTCTCGATGACTGTCATCCTGCTGACGATGTACGCAGGCGTGTCGCTCAACACCGACATCTCACGTGGATTCTTTGACCGCGTGCGCACGCTGCCGATCTGGCGGCCGGCGCCGATCGTCGGCGCGTTGATCGGCGACATCGCCCGATACCTGATCGCGTCAGCGATCGTGCTGGGGCTCGGGCTCACGCTCGGCTTCCGGGCAGATGCTGGCGGCGGCGTGGTCGGGGTGGCACTGCTCCTCGTCTTCGCGCTCAGCCTCTCGTGGGTCTGGATGACACTCGGGCTGACGTTGCGAACGCCCAGCGCGGTGATGAACGCAGGCTTCTTGGTCCAGTTCCCGCTCGCCATGGTTAGCAATGTGTTCGTCGATCCAGAGACGATGCCGGACTGGTTGCAGGCGTTCGTCAAGCTGAATCCGGTGAGCCACCTGGCCACGGCGGAACGGGGGCTCATGGCGGGGCAAATGCCCAGTCACGAGATCGCCTGGGTGCTGACCGCCTCCGCCCTGCTGACCGCGATCTTCGCACCGCTGACGCTAACGCTCTACCGGAACAAGTAATAGGCGCGCCGCGCCCGAAAGGAACTACGCATGAAACTGTTCTCCGAGATCCCGACCATGCCCCTCGTCCCGGAGCTTCGCGCCGTGCTGACCGGTGACGTGATCGCACCGAGCGCCCCCGGCTACGATGAAGCCCGCGCCATCTTCTTTGGTGGCTGCGATCGTCGACCCACCGCGATTGTGCGGCCGGCTGATGCGACCGACATCTCGCGCGTCGTGGACCTCGCCCGCGAGGGTGGGGTGGAGCTCGCCGTGCGCAGCGGCGGCCACAGCTTTGCCGGCCATGGTACGACGGACGGCGGCATCGTCCTTGACCTCAGCCACATGAAGAGCCTCGAGATCGACTTCGAGCGCCGCACTGCTTGGGCTCAGACTGGGCTCACGGCCGGCGAATACACCGTCGCGACCGGCGCCTATGGACTGGCGACCAGCTTCGGGGACACCGGCTCGGTCGGGATCGGTGGCATCACGCTCGGGGGTGGGATCGGGTATCTCGCGCGCAAACACGGCCTCACCATCGACAGCCTGCTCGCCGCAGAGATTGTGACCGCCGACGGGGAGCTACGGCACGTCGACGCCGAAAGCGACCCAGACCTCTTCTGGGCGATCCGGGGCGGCGGCGGCAATTTCGGGATCGCGACCCGGTTCAAATTCAGGCTCCATGAGGTTGATACGGTCGTGGGTGGGTTGCTCGTCCTGCCGGCAACGCCCGACGTGATCGCCTCGTTCATCGCGGCGGCGGAGGCTGCCCCTGATGAGCTGTCGACCGTCGCCAACGTCTTGCCCGCGCCACCAGTGCCGTTCCTGCCCCCAGAACACCGCGGCCAGCTCGTCGTGATGGCCATGCTGGTCTATGCCGGCGACGTCGACTCCGGCAACCGCGCCATAGCACCGTTCCGGGCGCTCGCCACGCCGTTTGCCGACATGATCCGGCCAATGCCTTACCCGACGATGTACTCGTTCTCGGAGGGAGGCGACAACTCGGTCGCCGTGGTCCGCACGATGTTCATCGACACCGTTGACCAAGGGATGGCCGAGACACTCCTCGGTCACCTGCGGGAGGGAACCGCACCGAGGCGCGCGGCGCAACTGCGGGTGCTTGGCGGAGCCATAGCTCGCGTGCCCGACGCCGCCACCGCCTTCGCCCATCGCCGGCGGCGGGTCTTGGTGACCGTCGCGGCGATGGGTGGGCGACCCGACGAGATGGTAGCGCACGAGGCTTGGGCTACCGCCTTCGCGAGCGCGCTGTCTCACGACACCCCAGGAGCGTACGTCGGCTTCCTCGGAAACGAAGGGGAAGCACGCGTGCGCGAGGCCTATCCGAGACCAACCTGGGACCGGCTCGTGGCAATCAAGAATCGCTATGATCCGACCAACGTCTTCCGGCTAAATCAGAACATCGCGCCGACAGACTGGCAGATGGAGAAGAACGGCGGCGGCGAGACCAGTTGGGGCCGGATCGGTGGCTGAAATCAGGGCCGCTGGGCAGCTCTGGTAAGCACCCGGCGGCTCTAAGAGCGCTGCGAGATATCACTCATGGCCGAGCGGTGTCGACATCGGTGACGGCGCGGGTGATGTACCACCCGCGCCCGATCCCATTGTGAAACACGAACCCTTGGCGCTTGCCGTGCGCAGCTCGCAGAACGAGCCCGGTATTTATGCCCGGGCACGCGGCGCAGCGGCATGGCTGTGCTTCGCCTCTTCTGTTACCCCACCCGGTTCCAGTTGGCGATGTTCCAGTACAAGGCTTCGAAGGGGCCGCCGGCGATGTTCTCGTGCCGGAGGGTCTTTGAGATGCCGTACTTCTCTGCCGCGCGTTGGACCAGCGGGATCAGCGCGACATCGTTGACGAGGATGTCGTTCATCTGGATGAAGGTTTGGGCGGCCTTCTCGGGATCGGTTTCCTTTTCAACCTGATGGTACAGCGCATCATAGTCGGGGTTGTTGTAGCGCCCCTCGTCCAGCTGCGACCAGCCGTTCTCCTTCTGCGGGATGTTCTTGCCGTTGTCGCTCAGCCACCGCTGCATGTAGCTGAGCGGAAAGGGGCTAGCCGGGCTGAAGGCGTACTCGTGGCAGTCCCAGTACATGTGATAGACGTTTTGCTCGTTGCCGGATGAAGCGTCGAAGAAGGCGCCCGAATCGATCTGCTCCAACTTGACGTCGAAGCCAAGCTGCTCCCATGAATCTTTGACGACCGCCTGCGTCTGCTGGCGGACGGTATTGATCGTCGTCGCGTAGGTCATTTTGAGCTCGACGTTGCCCTTCTTCCGCGTCTTGCCGTCGAGCGCCCAGCCGGTGCCGTCGAGCAGTTGCTTGGCTTTGTCGAGGTTGTACTCCCACACCGTGTTGTGCGATTCCTCTTGCGGAATGCCGACGAGGACGTTCGCGGTCGGAGGCTCGTTCGGCGGACCGGAATAGAACTGCTTGGAAATATCCTCGCGCGGAACGCCCAAGTTCAGCGCCTGTCGCACCGACTTGTCGGAAAGGAAGGGGTGCGGCGTTTGCCATTGCGACCGCTGCCCGTTGACTTCCTTGTTCGGATCGGAAAAGTTGAGCGTGATCCACTCGACCGAGGTGCCGGGTACGACGATCAGATCGCCCTTGCCGCCTTCCTGAACCATGTGGTTCAGCACATCGGGCGGTACTTGCAAGTTCCAGGCAAAGTCATAGTCGCCGGTTTCGAGGACCGCTAGGGCAGCCGATGTCGCGTCACCCCCACCTTTGATGTTGACGGTTGCGAAGAACGGTTTGTTCGGCTCCCGATAGTTGTCGTTGACGGCAAAGGAGAGGTGATCGCCCGGCACGAACTCGGTAACCACGTAAGGACCGGTCCCGATCGGGTTGGAACGGAATGCATTGTTCGCCGATTTGCCGACCGAGAGGATGTGCTGGGGGTAAACGCTGCCGACCGTGCTCGAGGTGAAGAAGACATTCCAGCCGAGCTGCGGCGTCTTGAACGTGAGCTTGACCGTCACATCGTCGTCGGCTTCTACGTTCGCGAGGGTGCCGTAGAGGGCGGAATTCGTCGATTCGTTTTCGGGGTTCGTGATCCACTGCCAGGTGAAGACGACGTCGTTGGCGGTGAACGGTTGGCCATCGCTCCAGGTGACACCATCCAGGAGGTTATAGGTCACCGAAAGCAGATCCTCGGCCAGCAACCCATTTTCAAGGGTTGGCACCGCCTTGACGAGGTTCGGAATCGGGGCGCCGTCCGGCAGATAGTGCATGAGCGGTTCGGTGACGAGCGCCGCCGGAAGCATGTCCTTGAAGGAACCGGTGGTGTGCAGGCTGAGGTTGGTCGCACCCTGCCATTGTAAGATCTTCAGGTTACCGCCGGCACCCCTGGTTTGGCCCTCGGTCCCGACCGCGGGGGGCGGCGTCGCCTCCTGGGCGACTGCGGTCCGGCCACCTGTTTGCGCCAGGAAGCGCGCGAGCGACAGCCCGGCGCCCAGGGCCGCCGCGCGTTCAATGAAATCGCGCCGGGAAAGGCGACCAGTCTTGAGATCGTCATAGGCGCGCTGGAGCTGGCTGGATTCGGTCATGATCGTGGTCCTTCTGATCCCGTCGACGTTCGCTGAGAGCGACGCGGATTCATTTAGCTGGGAAAGAGCTCCTTGAGTTTGGTGTGCATCGGGTCTGCATCGCCAATCACATCGACCTTGATCTTGCCGGCGATAAGGTCTTTCTGCGTTTGCGCGATCAGGTCTTTGACATCTTGGGGCACGGCGTCCGGCAGATCGAGCAAACGAACACCATTGTTCTTCAGGTTCATCGTGTAGACCTTGCCAAACGTGCCATTCTCGATATCGCCAATCATTTGGTCGTAGATGCCGGTGTAATCGAAGAGCACCGACGTCAAGAGGATATCGCCGTGCTCCTTGTGCTTGTCCCCGATGACGTCGATGAACCAGGCCTTGGTGTTCGCGTTCTCCGGTTTCTGGTTGTGTTCGTCGACCGCCTGAATCATCCCGAACGACGCACCGTCGCCCATCCCGAAGATGATATCGGCCCCGGCCGCGAGTTGCTGTTCGGTGATGCGCTTGGCCCCGGCCGCGTCGTCGTAGGCGGCCTCGCCGATGACGTTGTAGAGCAACTTCGCGTCCGGTTTGGTCGCCTTCAGCCCTTCAGCAAATCCGACCGTCATGAAGTTCCAGGTCGGCGGTTCGCCGGAGACGACGATGCCGACGGTTCCGGTCTTGGTCATCTTGCCCGCTAGTGCGCCGGCCAGATAAGCGGCGTCCTGAGCCTCGGTTTCGACGTCGCTGACCAATGCATTGACCGCGTCCGGGTTCTCGACCACCGCCACGCGCACGTGCTCCTCGGCCGCGAATTCAGGGCACGTCGTCTGAAACTCGGCGCCATGACAGATGATGAGCTGGGCGCCGCCGTCCGCGAGGTCCTTCAGAATCGGCGTGATGTCTTCGTAGCCGGCATTCTCGGCCACTTCGACGTCGATCCCCCGTTGCTTGCCGACCGCTTCCAGAGCGTCGGCCGCCTGCTCGTCCCAACCCTGGTTGGTGCGGCTGGCCGGAGTGACGACGGCCACCTTTTTCACCTGCTCACCCGCGCCGGGCGTTCCGGCCCCGGGGGTTGCGTCTTGGGCGGCGACCGCACCCAGACGGTACCCGCTGCCGGTGAGCAACATCATTGCAACGAGTCCGAGTGCAGCTACCTTCTTCATCAACACGAACGTTCTCCTTTTCTCCATCCCAATGTACGTTTATTTTCGCCGAGCGGCGCGTCTCGCTATCGTTCTCCTCGCGCATAGGGAACGCCGAGCGCGGCGGGCAAGGCAGTTCGGCCTGCCAGCGCCACGAGCGCGATCATAATCCCCAGGTAGGGCAGCATACCGAGAAACTCCGGTCGCACGTCGACCCCGACGATTTGCAGACTATTACCCAGCGATCGCAACATCCCAAAGAGCACCGCCCCGACGACGATCCGATAGGGGTTCCAGCGCCCGAGCATCGTGATTGCCAGCGCGATGAACCCCTGGCCCACGGTCATCCCCACTTGAAAGAACTTCAAATCAGCCACCGCGAGGAAGGCGCCCGCGAACCCGGCCATCGTCCCGCCGATCGCGATCGCGAGATAGCGGGTGCGCGCAACGTTGATACCGGCGGCGTCGGCCGCAAATGGCTGCTCCCCCACGGCCCTGACCTCGAGCCCGAATCGCGTCCGCGCCAGCACGAACGCGAACAGGGGAACCAAGGCGAAGGATAGATAGAAGAGCGCTTGACGGTCGAAGAGCGCATCGCCGACGATCGGGATAGTGCGCAACCCGGGTATTGAGATTTCTAACGGGTGAACATCGGCAGTTGGATTCGCGCGCCCGTAGATATCACGGAAGAGGAAGGCGGTCAGGCCCTGACAGAGGATCGTGATGGCAAGGCCGACCAGCACTTGGTCGACCTTGAGCGTGATCGTCAGAAAGCCAAAGAGCAGGGCAAGCACCAGTCCGGTCACGAGTCCGGCGGCGATCCCCAAGCCCACCTTCGAGGTTTCGAAGGCGGCATAAAAACTGAAAAACGCGCCGGCGAGCATCATCCCTTCGATACCGAGATTGAGCAGTCCTGCCCGTTCGACGAACGCTTCGCCGATCGCGGCGAGGGTCAAGGGCACGGCCGCCATCAGCCCGGCGCTGAGCATGGCCGAGATGAGATCGCTGAGATTGATCCCGCTCAGGCTCACACGACCTCTCCTACGCTCATCGCCGCGAGTTCCGTCATCTCGACGTCGCGCGCACCGCGGGCCGCGATCACTCGCTCGACGTAGACCGCGACCGCGAAGAAGATCAACATCAACCCTTCCAGGATCTCAACGTAGTAGGTCGGAATGTCCATGGGCCGGACCATCATTTCCCCCCCGATCGACAGCAGCGAGAAGAACGCGGCGAAGGGGATCAGCCAAAAGGCGTTGAGCCGAGCCAAATAGACCAGGGCGAACGCGGTGAAGCCATAGCCTGGGTCCCAATTCCCCTGAAACAGCCCCTTCACGCCGAGGACGTCGTTCGCCCCGGCGAGCCCCGCGAACCCTCCGCTGAGGAGGAGGACCGCGACCGTCAGCTTGTTGACCGGCATCCCGGCATGGACCGCCGCCCGCCGGCTGAGACCAAGCATCGTGAACATGAATCCCGGCACCGTGGCGCGAAACAAGACCGCGACGAGGGCGACGATCGCGAGTCCGAGCAGAAGGCCGATATGGACGTCGGTTCGCGGAATGTGGGCGAAGCGATGCGAAACCGAGATGAGCTTCGTTTGGGGATTGGTTTTGGTTGGATCCTTGATCGGTCCCTTGACGAGCCAGGACGTGATGTTGAGGGCGACGTAGTTCATCATCAGGGTCGTGATGATCTCGTTCAGGCCCCAGCGCACCTTCAGCAGCGCCGGGACGAGCGCCCACAGCAACCCACCCACAAATCCGGCCAAACCCGCGATCAGCCACATCAGCGGATCGGGCAGCGCACCGGCGAGCTCGGGCGCGACGATCCCGGCCATCATCGCCCCGACCAGGACTTGGCCATCGATGCCGATGTTCCACACGCCCGCTTTCAGTGAGATCAGCAACCCGGCGCTGACGATCAGCAGCGGCGCCATCCGAATTAGGATCTCGGTGGTCCCGAACGAGCTGCCGAGGCCGCGTTGGATCAAGATCTGGTACGCGCCGAGCGCGTCCTTGCCGCGCGCTTCGAGAAAGAGCCCACCGACCAGAAAGGCGGCAAGGACGGCCAGAATGGAGCTCGCGAGCGGCATAAACGTGCCGGAGGTCAGCGCAAGCCGGCGGTTGATCGTCATGGTTACGCTCAAGCCTGCGCTCGCTCCTTGGCCGCACCGCCCAGCATGAGCGCGCCGATGGTTTCGACCGTTGCCTCAGCTCCCTCCAGAATCGCCGCGAACCGGCCGTTGAACATCACCCCGATGCGGTCGCTCATCTCCAGCAGCTCGTCAAGCTCCGAAGAAATCAGGATGACCGCCTTTCCCGTGTTCGCTTCTGCCCGCAACGTCTGCAAAACGAAGCGCGCCGTCTTCAGATCCAATCCCTGCGTCGGTTTGTTGCAGACGATCACGGTGGGATTGAGCGCCAATTCGCGCGCCAAGAGCAATTTCTGCATATTCCCGCCCGAAAGCAGTCCGGCACGGGTGCTGGTGGCAGGCGTCTTCACCTCGAATTGCGCGATCAGCCGCTGCGCGTGCGCGTCGATCGCCCGCCGGTGCACCCAGAACCCGTTCGAGAACGGCGCGCGCCCAATCGCCTTCAGCGCGGTGTTGTCCGCCACGCTCGCCGCGCCGATCACGCCCTCACCGAGCCGGTCGTCGGTGACGTAGCCGATGCCCGCCTTCGTCGCGGCCGCAGCGCCGCGGTTGGTGATCTCGAGACCGCCGGCCACGATCTTGCCTGACGCGACATGCCGCTGCCCAGCAATCGCTTCCGCGAGCTCCTTCTGGCCGTTGCCGTCGACCCCGGCAATGCCGAAGATCTCCCCGGCAACCAGATCGAGATCGACGTCTCGCACCGCGATCTCGCCACGATCTCCGAGTGCGCGGACGCCGCGCATCGAAAGGAGCGCCGACCCAAACGCGTGTGATTGCGCAACCACTTCGCGTGGCGGCGTGCCGCCGAACATCAGCGTCACCACCCGCTGGCGAGCGTGATCGCGTGCGTCGGATGTAAGGTCGTCCGTGCCGAGCTCACCCACGACGCGACTCTGCCGGAGTACCGTCACGCGATCGCTGATCGCCAGTGCCTCTTCGAGCTTATGCGTGATCAAAACGACCGCGACACCATCCGCCTTGAGCCCGCGCAGAATCTCGAATAGCTCGTCAACCTCACTCGGTGAGAGTACCGAGGTCGGCTCGTCGAGCAAAAGCACGCGCGAACCCCGGTAGAGCGCTTTCACGATCTCCACGCGCTGACGCTCGCCGAGCGAGAGATAGCGAACTTCGCTCCGCAGGGCCCCTGCCAGTCCAAAATCGCTCAACAGTTGCGTGAGACGCTCGTCACGGACGTTGAGATCGAGCACAAACGGCTGGCCGCCGCTAAGCATGATGTTCTCGATCACGGTCATATTCGGCACAAGCGTGAAATGCTGGTACACCGTGCCGATACCGAGTGCCAGCGCGTCCGCTGGCGACGGAATGCGCACCGGTCGGCCATCGACGAGGATTTCGCCCGCGTCCGGCTGATACATGCCCGAGAAGAGATTCAGCAGCGTCGTCTTGCCCGCCCCGTTCTCTCCGAGCAGGGCATGGATCTCGCCCGCGCGCAGCGACAACGAGATGCGGTCATTCGCAACCACCGGTCCAAAGCGCTTGACGCCGCCCCGAATTTCGAGCACCGGAGTTTCAGCAGGCAACACCGTATCTCCAGACATACCCCCGTATGGTACCAAGCGCAGGGCGTGATGAGCGGGGAGACGCAGCCTCTCCGCCCGTCGTCCGCGCTCGCGTTCCGTCATCCCAAGCGAAGCCGAGAACGCTGTCCGTCATCACCACTGTCGATGCATAACGCCCCGTTCCGCGACAGGCTCAGCATGATGTCTGAACGAAATACGCAATGCGGCGGCACGGCGGTTGCTCCTTTGCCTCAAGATCATCGGCGATTCTGTTTCGCACTCGCCACGAGGAGGATCACCAATGGCAATCAAGCGCGCCGCCCGGCTTGCAAGCTCGCTGCCGTGGCTCGATCAAGTCGCCGGAGTGCTGCAGAAACTCTTTGCGCCGTTCGCGGGTGCCAAGGCGCCGCGTCCGCTGAAAGACACGTTAGTGGGCACGTGGCTCGGCCATCCGCTCCATCCCGCCACGGTCGCGTTGCCGGTCGGCGCGTGGACCACCGCCCTGGCGCTCGATCTTGCCGGTGAGGAACGCGCGGCCGATCTCGCGATCGGGCTCGGCCTGAGCGGCGCCCTCGTCTCGGCGGTGACTGGCGCGGCGCAATGGGAAGACGCGACGAACGACGAGCATCCGCGCCGGATCGGCTCGCTCCACGTGCTCGCGAACTCCGCCGCGACTGCCTGCTACGCCGCGTCGCTGGCGATGCGCAAAAGCGGCGCCCGCTCGGCGGGATTCGCCCTCTCGCTTGCCGGCCTCGGATTTGTCACGGCCGGTGGTCAGCTCGGCGGTGATCTCGCCTACGATCTCGGCATCGGGGTCGATCACACCGCCTTCGAGCAGCCACCGGACGAGTGGGTCGATGTGGCCGACGCCTCGGAATTGACGGAGGGGAAGCCGAAGCGGGTCGAGGCCGATGGGGTCGCGGTCATGCTCGTGCAAACCAACGGCACGATCGCCGCCATCGCCGCCACCTGCCCACACTTTGCCGGCCCCTTGAACAAGGGCAAGATCGAAGGCGATACCGTCACCTGCCCATGGCACGGTTCGGTCTTTTCCCTGACCGATGGTCACCTCATCCACGGCCCCGCCACCGCGCCGGTGACCTCCTACGAGGTTCGCGTCAAAAACGGCCGCGTCGAAGTTCGGGCGGAGTAGCTTGTCCGCTTCGTTACCGGCGTCGGCGCGAAGCTTGGATGGTATCTGCGGCGATGCCCAGGGACCGGGCATCATACAGAACCTATTGGATTCTGGTCGAACCTTGGCGACGGCGCAGGCCGATCGCGGCCGCGCCGATGAGCATTGCGATGGCGGCGACGAAGAGCCAGGACGAGCGATTGATATCGCCCGATCCTGAACCTGTGCCGGGCAGCGTATTTACCGGCGTTTCATTCTCACCAGCCGCCGGTGACGCTGGAGTCGACGTCGGTGAGATGGGCGTTGACGTGGGACCTTCAGGGGTCGACGTGGACGTGGCTGGCGTTGTCGTCGGAATTTCAGGGGTCGACGTCAACGTCGCACTCGGCTCCGGGATGGAACTCGCGGTCGGCGTGGTCCCGGGTATCAAGGTGTCGGTGTCGGTAGCGGCGTTGTTGCCGGGATTGGGATCAGTGACGCCGACGGGAGGGGCGACGGTGGCGGTGTTGGACAGCGTTCCTGTCGCGCCTGGGTCGATTGCGGCGGAGGCGGTGTAGGTCACCGATCCGCCCGCGGGCAAGTTGACGGGGTCGATGATATTGCCGGATCCGGAGGCGGTGCAGGTCCCGCCGCCGGCTCCGACGCAGGTCCAGGTGACAGTCAACTCAGCCGGAAAGATGTCGGCCACCGTCGCTCCTGGCGCGTTAGACGGACCGGCGTTCGAAGCGGTGATGGTGTAAGTGACCGATCCGCCGGGAGTCGCGCTCGTGACGCCGTCGGTCTTCGTGATGGCGAGATCGGCCTGTGGGGTCAGCGTGTCCGTATCGGTGGCGGAATTGTTGCCGGGAGTGGGGTCAGTGACACCGGCGGGAGGGGAGATAGTGGCAGTGTTGGTCAAGCTCCCGGTGGCGGCTTGGTCAATCGCGGGGGTGGCGCTGAATGAGACGGTGCTGCCCACGGGGAGGTCGACCGTGGTGGCGAGCGCGCCCGTGCCTGAGGTGGGGCCGGTGACGGTTCCACCGCCGGTGGCACCCGTAGCCGTCCAGATCATAGCGGTGCTCCCTGCCGGCAAGGGATCGCTCACACTGGCTCCCGTCACGCCGGAGGGTCCAGCGTTACTCACGGTGATGAAGTAGGTAGTGCTCGTCCCTGGCACCGCCGTCGTCACGCCGTCGGTCTTCGTGATGGCGAGATCAGCCAGAATAATCGTCGCTCCGGCTCGTGGTGGGAACACTACGCTCCACGCCAGCACAACAAGCATGAAGAGAGCGGCGAACGCAACAACTGAAGAGACCTTGGCGGGCGGGACGCGAGCCACAACCGCGCGAAACTGCAAGCGCACGACGCGCATGAACAGACCTCCAGCCTTGACCACAAACGTCCAGCCGCCCAAGCATCGATTTTGCGGAATTTCGTAAGGCGATAGTAGGGAATAGTTGAGTCAATAGCAACATGGGTGACTGTGATGCGGACGAGGCATTGGCCACGTTGCCTGGTAAACAAAACTTGGGTAAGGTTCCGCCGCGCCGGAGGTTAGGTGACAAGCGTCGTAGCGGTCGGTCCGGCCACGGCCTCCTCATCCGAGTAGGAGAGATTGATGACCCGTTGCTTGACCCCCGAAACCCTCGTCTATGACCTCAAAGGCGCATCTGACCCGCAGATCTCGCCCGACGGCACACGCATCGCCTACACCCTGGGTCAAGCAACGCCGGACGACGCCCGTCCCGGCAGCCAGATCTGGCTCTCCTGCATCGACGGCAGCAACGCCCGGCAACTCACGTTCGCCGGCAAGCGAAACGGCAACCCGCGTTGGTCGCCGGATGGCAAGATAATCGCGTTCACCTCGGACCGAGCCGAGAAGAGCGGCATCTTTTTGCTCTCGGTTGCCGGTGGCGATCCCCGCGAGGTGACGCGGCATCAGCAGGCAATCGGCGATCTTGCCTGGTCACCCGACGGCACGCAGATCGCCTACGTTACTAACTTCGATCCAGACAATCCGGATGAGACGCCCCGAAAGTCCGATGCGCCACCCCGCGTGCGCAGCACTCGCAGGATCGATTACAAGCAGGACAACCGCGGCTATCTGAACGACACGCGGCAGCAGATTTTCGTCGTCGACATCGCCACCGGTCAGCGCCGGATGCTGACCACGGAGCCGGTCGATCACAACAACCCGCAATGGTCGCCGGACGGCAAAACGATCGCCGCCAAAATCCCGAACAGCAACGGTCTTCACGCGCAACTCGGTCTGACCGACGTCGCCGCCGGTGAAACTAAGCTCGTCGGCGCGCCGGAGGGCGTGGTCGGTTGTTGGGGCTGGTCGCCGGATGGGAGCAAAATCTTGCTCGCCGCCGATGACGCGCAAACGTGGCAGCTCGATCTCTTCCTTTATGACGTCGCGAGTGGCGAATTGCGCCGCCTGACCGACGATTTGCTGGTTCTCCCCGATGCCGGCTTCCCGACGGTGACGCCGCCGTCGCAACCGGTGTGGCTCGACGACTCCCGGGTGCTGCTGCACGCTGTGCGCGCGGGCGCGAGCGGGCTCTACGAGTTCGACGTGCAGACGGCGGCGATCACGCGCCTCACCGATTGGAAGTCGATGAACGCGGGGTTCAACGTCGATCCCGGTCGTCGCTTTGCCGCGCAAACGCAGTCGACCCTGGAGTCAGCCGGCGAGTTGATCGTGTTTGACATCGACCGCAAGCAAACGCGCACGATCACGAACCACAACGCCAGCCTCTTTGCCGAGGCGAAACCAGCGGCATGGGAACGGTTCGACGTCGAACGCGACGGCTCCACGACCGAGGCGTGGCTGCTCAAGCCGGCGGGCTTCGACCCGGCCAAGCGTTACCCCCTTGTGATCGATGTTCATGGCGGTCCGCATGGGTTTTACGGTTACAGCTTTGCCCCGGTGCAGCAGGCGCTCGCGGCCGCAGGCTTCGCCGTCGTCTACTCAAATCCACGCGGATCCGGGTCATATGGCCGCGAGTTCGCCCAGCAGGTCATCCGCGACTGGGGCGGCGAGGATTTCAAAGACCTGAACGCCGTCCTCGACGAAGCGGCGACGCGACCATTCGTCGACGCCGAGCGGATGGGCATCTATGGGTACAGCTACGGCGGCTTCATGACTGCCTGGACAATTGGCAACTCGCAGCGCTTCAAGGCGGCAGTCTGCGGCGCGCCGGTCTTCAATCTCGCGTCGTTTTATGGCACGAGCGACATCGGCCACATCTTCGGACCGCTGCAGTGTGGCGGCACACCCCAGGAACAAGAGGCGTACTACAAAGCGCACTCACCTTCGACCTACGCGCACAACGCGACAACCCCGACCCTGATCGTCCACGGCGAAGCCGACGACCGCTGTCCGATCGGCCAGGGCGAGGAAATGTTCGTCGCGCTCCTCGCAGCCGGCTGCGAAGTCGAGTTCGTCCGCTTCCCGGAGGGCTCGCACGCCCTCATGCGCACCGGCTACCCTGCCCACCGCATCGAATACCTGACCCGCGTCACAGGTTGGTTCAAGGACCATCTGGGCGAAGCGAACTAGGGCGTGCCTGTAAATATATTTACCGGACCGAACTAGACGGTCCAGTTGCTACACTCGTCGCATGACCGAGCACGTCGACCAGAAGCATCACGTCAAGCAGGTGTTTGAGCGGACCGCTCGCACCTATGACACGATCGTGCCCTTCTTCGCCGCGTTTGGCCAGAAGATGGTTGCGTGGTCAGAGCTTGAGCGTGGGCAACGCGTTCTCGACATCGCCGTCGGCAGGGGCGCGGTCCTGAAACCAGCCTTGCGGGCCATCGGCCCGACGGGCAGGATCGTGGCGCTCGACATGTCGCCTGCCATGATCAACGAACTTGCGGCAGACCTGGGCGCCGTGGACGGCACGAACGTCGACCTGGTGGTCATGGATGCCGAAGCTCTGGGGCTCGCAGGAGGGGTGTTCGACGCCGTCCTCTGCGGTTTCGCCGTCCACTTGCTGCCCCATCCAGGGCAGGCGATCGCCGAGGTGCTCAGGGTCCTTAGGCCGGGCGGCATCTTCGTGTTCTCGATCCCCGGCCCCGGCAGTGGGACTCGGTGGAGCTTCTATTCTGTCGCGATCGAGAGGTTTCATTCCCTCGTCGATGCGGCCAAATGGTCGCTGGCGGAGCCACCCGATCCCGTGCAGCTCTTACGGGAAGCAAGATTCGTTTCGGTGGAAAAGGTCTACGAGGAAGTTCACCTGTCGATCGAGAGTCCGGAAGTGTTTTGGGCCATGGAAATGTCGCACGGGATGCGCGGCTTCATCGACGCCTTGCCTGACGTGGCGCAACGCGAGTTCAAAGCCGAAGTGTTTCGAGGCCTAGACGAGATGGGGAAGCACCGACCCATCGTGCTGGACAGAGGGGCATATTTCATCAAGGCGTTCAAACCCGAAAAGACCGAGGCCGCCCACCCGCTTCCGTCGGCGTAACGGCCGACTCGCGACCAGGGCTGAGCGAGGCCAAGCGACCCGTCCCGATGGTTTGCAAAGAGATCCGAGTCAATGCACATCGCGGAGTTGGCAGCGTGCGTCGGTATCGACCCCGCTCGTTGAAACGGGTTGGGTTCGATGCGAGGATGGTTGCCCTCTCGTGGTCTGCCGCGCTCGTCCAGAAGGAGGTCGTCTGATGGCTTTGGCGCGTATGTGGCGGCGCTGGTGCTTTGGGATCATCGCGTTGCTCATCAGTCTCAGCGGTGCCGGCCCGCTGGCGGCTCAGGAGAGTACGCCGAACGCCAGCCCGAGTCCAACGACGGCCGCTTCGGACTGGCCGACCTACCACCGCGACAATGCCCGCACCGGCTTCGTTCCCGGTCTGCCTGACCCGCAACATCTGGCCAAAGCGTGGAGCGCCGAGCTCGACGGCGCCGTCTACGCCGAGCCCTTGGTGGTCGGCGATTGGGTGATCGTGGCGACGGAGGGCGATTCGCTCTATGCCCTCGATGCGGCGACCGGGGACGTGCAGTGGAAGGTCAACGCCGGCGAGCCGGTTCCCCAGTCGGACTTGCCGTGCGGCAATATTGACCCCCTCGGGATCACCGGCACCCCGGTCTACGACCCGGCGACCGGGCTCGTCTTCGCCGTGGCGGAGGTGCGCGGCGACAACGGTCCCGCGCACCTCTTGCTCGGCGTCGACGTCGCCACGGGCGACGTGCGGGTGCGGCGCTCGGCCGATCCGCCCCGCATAAAGCCGGAGGCCCACCAGCAGCGGGGGGCGCTCACGCTCTCGCAAGGTAAGGTCTACATCGCCTATGGCGGGCTCTTCGGCGATTGTGGGGATTACCACGGAACGGTGGTCGCCACGCGCACCGACGGGCAAGGCGAATTGCTCGTCTTCCAGGTCCCGACTTCGCGGGAAGGCGGCATCTGGGCCCCGCCTGGGCCGGTCGTCGACGATCAGGGCAACCTCTTCGTCTCGGTCGGCAACGGGGAAGCAACGGAAGGCGATTGGGATCACAGCGATTCGGTGCTGCGTCTTTCGCCGGATCTGAAGCTGCAAGACGGGTTCGCCCCGAACGAGTGGCCGGATGACAATGCATCGGATGCCGATCTGGGCTCGCTGGGACCTGTGCTCCTCCCCGATGGCCTGATCTTTATCGCCGGCAAGTCCGGCACGGGTTATCTGCTCTACGCCGACGCCCTAGGCGGCGTCGGCGGCCAGGCCGCGGCGGCACCGGTCTGTGCCGCCTTCGGCGGCGCGGCGGTGGTCGCCTCGCGCATCATCCTGCCTTGCACCGACGGGCTGCGCGAGGTCGAGGTGGGGCCGGGAGCGACGTTCACGCTCGGTTGGCAGGCGTCGGGCGGGGTGGACGGGTCACCCGTCGTCGGCGGTCAAACGGTCTACGCCACTGGCTCGGGTGGCACACTCTACGCGCTCAATCTCGAGGACGGCAGCGTACGCGCCCAGGTCGAAGTGGGAACGGTCTCGCGGTTCGCGACGCCGACCCTGGCCGGCGGGCGGATCTTCCTGGGCACGATGACGGGTGTGGTCGCGCTGACCGGGTCGTGACGCACTGACGCGCCTCTCGTCGTCATTCCGAGCTTGTCGAGGAATCTAGTCCTCTGTGGGGGCGATGTCTCGGCTAAGGCGAGATTCTTCGCTTCGCTCAGAATGACGGAGGGAGTGCGTTCAGAACGACAGGCGGGCGCTCAGGCTGCTGCCAGTTCGTGCAATATCTCAGTTACTTTGTGTGGCATCGAGAGCATCGGCCAGTGGCCGGTGTCGAGCTCGTACATGCGCCAGGTGGGCGGCACGAATTGGGCGGAGCGGTCGGGGAAGAACGTCTTCAGATCGCGAAAGTCGTCGCAGGCGATGATGACCTTGCCGTAGTCGCCGCTCGCCGGTGCGTTGGTCAGCCGCAACGGTTGGGTGAAGGTGGCGAATGGCTGCGCAGTCGCGTGCCGGGCAAAGAACGCGAGCTCCGCGTCGCCAAGTCCTTTGATGCTCGCGCCCTCGCCAAGGTTGGATGGAACGGGCAGCTTCCATCCGTCGCCTTGGGTGTGGACCAGTTGTTCCTGTTCCGCCTTCCCTTCGGGCGAGTTGAAGTCGACCAGCGCCTCGCCATCCTCGAATGGCGCGCCATCGAGGTAGACCAAGTGCGCCAGGCGGTCCGGCACGCGATCCGCCACCCCAGTCACGACCATGCTGGAGTAGCTGTGGCCGACCAAGATGACGTCGGTCAGATCCTCATACCCGATCAGGTTGACGACGTCGGTGATGTGGGTCTCGAGGTCGATTTCAGGACGAGCGAGATGGACCCGATCGCCAAGACCGGTCAGCGTCGCCGGATAGACATCGTGTCCCCGTTCGCGCAACGGCCGGGCGACACCCTGCCACGCCCATCCTCCGAGCCAGGCGCCGCCGACAAGCACGTACGTTGCCACTGTCGCTCCTTCCGTCCGCCTCACATCTTCTGATGTCATGATGCTGGCGATTCCTGCCACATCCTGGCAAGAACGCGGCAAGCGAGGATGGGCATCGTCAGGGTCGCGACGAACGGCTCGCACCAGTACTGAGGCGCCGGCCTCTCTCGCGCGGTGCGGGAGAGGCCGGGCGCGGAGGGTACCGTTACGGCGTCGGCGTTTCCGTCGCCGCAGCGGTTGGGGTCTCGGTTGGCGCGGGCGTGTCCGTCGGCGCTTGCGTCGGCACATCTGTTGGCGCCTGGGTCGGGACTTCGGTCGGCGCTTGCGTCGGTTCCTGGGTTGCGGCCTGGGTCGGCGATGCTTCTTGCGTCGGGACTTCGGTCGGCGTTTGTTCGGGCGTCGGCGTCTCGGTCGGCTTCTCCGCGCTGCTGGTGACCGTGATCGTGAACGTCGTTTGGGCGCGGCCGATCGGGCCGTCGCCACGGACCTTGGCTGTCGAAGGCGAAGTCTTCGGAACCGTGACGTTTGTGTTGACGCTTCCCGTGTTCGAGGTCAGCACCGTCTTGAGATCGGAGAAGCTGGAGCCGTTCTGCCAGCGAATGCGGACGTTTTCCTTCTTCGCGTAGCCGCGCAGCGATACTTGGATCGTATCACCCCGCTTGCCTGAAGTCGGAATCAACTTGATCCGCGGCACGACCTCGTATTGCACCGTGTCGGACTTGGCGAACGAAGGGCAAACCGCGCGGATCGTGTGGAACCCCTTCGTGTCGTACGGGACCTTGAGGGGTACGCTGGCATCGCCCAAGGAATTGGTGACCACCGATGTCTTAGTCTCCCCATCCCACTGAATGTAGACCTTTGCGTTGTGTGGGAAATGGTTCACGTTGGCCGTGATCCAAATGTTGACGATCCCCCGGGTGCGGGACAGCGTCACGCTCGGCGGCGTGATGTCTTGGAGATAATTCTGGACCACCCATCCGCCGGCGAGGGCATTGTTATACACGCCATACCAGCGGTAGCCGGTCGCAGCTACTGAGTTCGTGCTCACCTCGAGCACCGTTCCCGCGGGGTAGTAGCCGATGACCCGGTTTGGCAAGCCGGGGCTGCGCCGGACGTTGACGTAATCGGTCGTGCGGACGGTGTCGCCCTTCTGGAACTTCGCGGCCGGCGGATTACCGATCGGGGCCGGGTCGAGATATTGGTCCATCACGTTCCCCGGGCCGATGTCGGTCAGGATGTAATACCAGTTGACGCCGTTCACCTTCCGCGGCAGACCCGCAACCGCGCCGAGCGTTCCCGCCGGGCAGTATCCAACCTTCTCCGAATTCAAATCCGGACCCCAGCGCAAATAGATGCTGTGGGTGGCCACGCAGTCGCCGGTGTGGAAGCGCACATCGCTCGGGAAGGGCGGCACGCTAAGATCTGCCGGGCTATCGGTCGAGGCGAGCACATTCGCGACCGACTGTCGGATTGCTGGGAGATCGGCATAGAGAAAGTCGCCTGGGCAGGTGCTCTGATTGACATTGCGGTGGGAGGAGATCGTCGGCAGATTGGGCGCCTCGTGGAAATCCTTGCGCCCGAGCGGGTCGCGGTTCCGGGTCGCCCAGGCGACGATGGCCACGATCGCGGCCTGGCAACTGGAGGTAATGTCCTGCACGGCGAAGTTACCGAGCGTGCCGATGCCGGACGAGCCGTACGCGTACTGGAAGGCGTGCCCGCCGACCACGTTCTCGCCGCCGACCCGGCCTTCGTAGACGTTGCCATAGTGATCAACGAGGTAGTTGTACCCAATGTCGCCCCATTCCTGGGTGACCGCGTGGTAGTAGTAAATTGAGCGCACTTCGGCTGCGGCGCCGGGACCGTTACCGTAGCCGTTGAAGGTGTCGGTGTGGTGAATGATGGCGTGCTCGACCAGCTGATATTCCTTCGGCCAGATCTCGCCCCACTGATCGAACCGCAACGAATTGTCCGCGCCCCAACCCGCGCGCGAAATCACCGTGGGCTTCTTCAGCGTCGGCAAGCTGGCCGGGCTAATGGGATTTGGCCCGTTGGTGGCGTCGATATAGGTAAGGGCAAACCCGGGGACCGGCGTCGCGTTGCCGTTGCCATCGAGTGTGCGGTAGCGGATATGCGTGGTGCCGCTGGTGAAGACGAGGCCGGTGAAGTAACGGCCGGTGGGAGATATGCCACGCTCTTCGACCGAGGCGTAGACGGTGATTGGACTGCTGAAGTTCTTGCCGTCTTCACTGAAGCTGAGCTCGACCGCGGGCCAGGTCCCGACGCTGGCGGGCCAGTGGGCGCCAACGGCGAAGAACGTGAACTCGGCGGCGACGATCTGGCCCTTGGCGAGGGCAGAAGCGGAAAGGCCGCCGACTTCGTCCGCCTCGAACCAGTCCTTCGCCTTCGTTTCGCCGGCGCTCTGCGCGGTGGCCGGCAGCGCGCTCGCCGCGATGCCTCCGGCGGCGGCGAACGCGGCCACCCCCGCGGCCGCTTTCAGCAGGACACGCCGGTTGGTGACCCACTTTCCTGAATCGGGCTCACTCGCATCGTCAAATTCCTGATCGCCCATGGTCCTCTTCCCTCCCGCAAGACTGGATCCGCCTGCCGAATACATCACGTCGATTCCCGCCCTCGCGGGAATCGGTCGGCACTGTGTCGCAAGCCGGCGGGTAATGGTGTCGGTGCGAATAGTAAACCGGATTCGTCCCCAAGGTGAAAACCCGGCTCCCGCCCATCCGTCTCAGGACCTCCGTCCCATGCCTCTCTGTCAATAACGCGGGAGCGGGTCAGGACGGTTCGCAGCAGCGATTGCCGTCATCCCAGCAACCGCACGACGACAGTCGTCCATGGACCGGCGATCGGAACATCAACCGAAATGCCGGCCGCCGTCGGTTGAGCGCTCAGGTCACGCAGGGTCGGTTCTTCGGGCGAGATGACGAATGCGCGGACGATCGAGGAGGTAGTGGGGAGGTCGAGGGTGATCGTTTCCGGATCCCGGGACCCTGGGGTTCGTGGCGCGTTCCAGCGGTCATCGGATTGGCCGCGAAAGTCGACCAGATGGACAATGCGCTCGCTCGCGGTCGTGCGAGCAATCAGCCAAATCTTGCCGGCGATGGCGGAGGTGGTCACCATAGTATGGTCGATCGCGAAGTCCCAATCGACGACGGTGGGCATCGTCAGCCATTCTTCATAACGGACGAGATAGTCGTAGTACGCCCGCAGGCGCGGGACGAACTCATCCCGAAGCGTCCCGAACTTCGGATAGTAAGGGTCGCAGAGGATGCCGTTGCGCTCTCCGAGCAAGAGGTGGAATCCACCCGAAGAAGCGATCACCGCCGTGGCGAGCAGCGCCGCCGCTTCCGATTCGGGCGCGTGCGGTTCCTCAAGGAACGGCGCGAGATACGCGGCCAGGATCACCTGTTGCCCGCGGCCGAGCCGTTTCGCGTCCTGGATCAAGCGGCGGAGATCGGCGTACGCCTCATCCGGCGGCCAGACTTCGATGTAGATGGCGTCCTGGGTGGTCGGCGCCACCGTTGCGATCGGCCAGTTCTCGACCGCGTTGAAGATCACCCCGGCACTCGGCTTTTCTCGTCGGACGGCTTCTCTGGCGGCATCGATCAGGAGTGGGAAATCGCGGGCGAGATCGCGGCTCTCGCACGTCCGCGTCCAGACCGTTCCCTTCGGAAACCCGTATTGATCGAGATGGATGCCGTCGAAATCGAGGACGCGGATCGTTTCCGCGAACTCATTGACGATCATCGCCGTCCACGGGCTCTCCGGCGCGATATCCATGATGAAGAAGAGCTCAGCCAGGCTGTACGGCTTGCCGTCTTTGTCGACGAGCACCAGCTCGGGATGGGCTTCAGTATATTCCGGTTCCGCGCCATAGACCGCGCCGTAGGCAAAGGCCGCCGCCCCGATCCTTTGCATGGCCGAAATCGAATCGCGCACCACCTGCAAGGAAATCCGGCGCCCGAGGGCGTCAGTGAAATCGTCCTCGGGCGGCAAGAGGCAGTAATGCCGCCACATCCAGTCGTAGAACTGGACTACGTTGAGATGGAAACGGCGGAGCGAGGCCGCGGCCGCCTCGATCGCCGCCGAATCCATGTTCGGTCCAAACGAGGAAAGAAACCCGTAGCGCGGTGCCTGCGACCACCTATCGAGTACATCGAACGCGCCGCTCGCGGTTGCGACCACTTCGCCTCCGCCGTCGCCGAGGTGGACATCAATGCCGTAGCCGCGCATTGGGTCAGCGGGCGGGACGTAAGTAACTGTGCGATGGGCGATCTCCCCTTGCTGCAACGCTACAGGAATCGCTTGCTTATCGATCACTGTCTCGAGTTGGCAAAACGAGACGACAAGCGTGCCGGCAAAGGGAGTGTCATCCGTGTTTTCGACTGAGATGATGATCTCGACCGGCTCGCTTGGGACATACATCGATTTGTTCGGCACGACATCGACAATCTGCCGCACGTTTTGATTCCTTTTCGATAGACGACCCTACGCGGCTGCGCCGCGTGCCCGGAGCCAGAGCCCCGGGCTGCGTGTCCCGACTCCATGTTGCCCGCTCACCCCTTGATCGCGCCGCTCATGACGCCGCGGATGAATTGGCGCTGGAACATGATGAAGATCAGGATCGTGGGCAGGACGGCGAAGGTGGAGGCGGCGAAGACGAGGCCCCATTCGGTGCCGTGCGCTTGTTGGAAGAGGCGAATGGCGATCGGCAGGGTGTAGAGCCGCGAGTCACTGATCGAGGTGAGCGCCCAAGTGAATTCATCCCATGAGCTGAGAAAGGAAAAGATCGCGACCGCAGCCAGGGCCGGACGCGCCAGCGGCAGGGCGATGTCCCAGAAGGTACGGAACGGTCCCGCGCCGTCGGTCACCGCCGCATCGAAGAGATCTTGCGGAATCTCCTCGAAGAATCCTCGCAACAGAAACATATTGAATGGCGCCGCCGCCGAGTAGACAAGAATCAGCCCCTGGCGGCTGTTCAGCAAATGAAGATCTCTCGCCAACACGAATTGCGGGATCAAGAGCACCAGGGTCGGCACCATCAACGTGCCGAGCATGAGATAGAAGAGGCCATCGCGGCCGGGGAACTCGAAGCGGGCAAACGCGTAGGCGAGGGTCGACGAGAGGAACAGAGTGATTGTGGTCGCCGCAATGGCGACGATCGCGCTGTTCAGGAAATAGCGGCCGAAGTGGTTGCTACCGAGCGCGTGCCGGTAGTTGTCAAGCGTGGGATGTTTCGGGATGAAAGTCGGCGGCAGCTCAAGCACGAACGCGTGCGGTTTGAACGAGGTGCCGACCATGTAGAGAAACGGAGTCAATAACACGAACGCGCCCACGATTAGGATGACATGCCGGGACACACTCCACCAGCGGGGAGTTCTGACGTTCATCTCAATACTCCACGCGCCGCTTGAGCAAGCGAATTTGCAGGACGCTGAGCGTGAAGACCATTGCCGCGAGCAAGTAAGAAATGGCCGAGCCATACCCCAGATCGAGGAATTCAAACGCGTTGGAATACATGTAGGTGAGGATGACGTCGGTGCGGTGGAGCGGTTTGCCGCCGGTCATGACATAGACCGAGATGAACACCTGAAACGCACCGATGGTGAGGATGACCATCACGAAGAGGAGCGTGTTGCGGAGGAGCGGGATCGTGACGTCGCGCAGCCGCCGCCAGGCGCCGGCGCCGTCGACGGCGGCAGCTTCGTGCAAGCTTTGCGGAATCGTTTGCAGCCCGGCCAGGAAGATGACCATCGTCCAGCCGACGCCCTTCCAAATGCCGAGCGAGGCGATGGCGATCTTGGCCGGCAGCGGTTCCCGCAACCAAGCGATGTTGCGATCGATCACGTGCAGGTTGTCGTGCATGACCCAGTTGACGAGCCCGGCCTGGCTGTTGAACAGGAACGTAAAGACGAGCGACACGACGACCCACGAGGTCACCACAGGGATGTAATAGACCGTGCGATAGACCGCCCGCGCCCGCAGCGGTCCATCGAGCAGGAGGGCGATCGCCAGGCCGATGATCATCTGGCCGGGGACAGTGACGACGACATAGAAGAGCGTGTTGCGAAACGCCATCCAGAAGATGGGATCTGTCAGGGCCCGGTGATAATTGTCGAATCCGACGAATCGGCTCGGCTTGATCAGGTTCCACTCGTAGAAGCTCATCCGGAACGCGGAGAGGAGCGGATAGAGCGTCCAAACGACGAAGAGCGCAACCGCCGGGAGCATGAAGAGATAGGCCGGCAGAGCCTTCCGAAAGGCCGATGGCCTGCGCCTAGTTTGCTTGATCGCGCCGGACGCCGCAGTAGTCAACGGCGGTACGGACTGGGTTTGCACGAAACGGTGTCTCCCTTAGAGTCCCCTGCCGGAAGTTATCACAGTGAGGAACCTACGCGGCTGCGCCGCGCGGGCCTAAAGCACCCAGAGGGTACCCGTGCGCTCAACCTGAGCGCCCCATGAAGGGGCTGAAAATCGCATCGTTCACGTTCGATCGCGCCACGATGGTGCGAAATCGTTTCGTGAGCCGGCTTCAGCCGGCGGGCGAGTTGAGCGCACAGGGCTAAAGTTCCCGCGCATCGGCGCGAAGCGTCGATAGTGGTAGCGGAGCGATCATCGCGCTCCTCAAAGACACTACTGCTTGTACTTCGCCAGCAGCTCGTCGACCGCGCCAGCGGCATCGTCGAGGGCAGCTTGCGCTTCGGCTTCGCCGGTGATGACCTGGGTGACAGCATTGCCGATCGCCTCGTCGATCTTTGGCCAGGCCGGGCTCGGCGTGCGGGGCTGAGCCGTTTGTAGCTGCGTTTGGAAGACTGGGAAGTAGGCCGGAACATCGGAGCTGCTGCCAAGCTCCTTCAGCACCGACATCTGCCCGGTCGGGGCGAAGTCGAGCTGCGCGGGCTGGCTGGTGATGAACTGCATGAAGGCGAGCGCAGCGTCCTTGCTCTTGCTCGAATCGAAGAGGACGATGTCTTCGCCACCGACCACGGAAACACTGCCGCCTGGTCCTTTCGGGAACGGGCTGAGGTCGAACTTGAAGTCGGGATACTGGGCGGCAAAGATCGCCGGCATCCAGGGGCCGTCGACGATCATCGCCACGTTGCCCTTGGCCAATTCTTCACTGGTGGCGACGCCGGCGTCGCGGATCGTCGGCGAGATGAGACCGGCATCGAGCCATTGCTTGAGCAAGTTGACCGCGCCCACAGTTGCCTTGCTGTTCAGGTGGCCGGTCGCGACCGTGTACTTGTCGTCGGTGATCGCGCCGCCGTTGCTCCAAATCCAGGGGAGCACGTTCCAGGCGCCGGTGCCGCCCTCGGAGAAGCCCGTCACGCCGTCCTTGCCGAGCCCCTTCACCTTTTCCGCCGCCGCTTGGAACTCGTCAAACGTGGCCGGCGGGGCGGTGATGCCTGCCTCTTCCAGGAGAGCCGGGTTGTAGAAAAGGAGCCGAGTGTTGGTGTCAAGCGGCAGACCGTAGTAGTGGCCCTGGAATGAATTGGTAGCCAATGTGCCGGGATAGAACTGCTGGGAGTAGGTCGCGAAATCGGGGATGAGCCCGTCCACGGCGGCGAGACCGCCGAGTTCGGCAAATTCCGGCACCTGGACGATGTCCATGCGCGCGATGTCGGGCGCTTCACCACCGGCTACGGCGGCCAGCAGCTTCGCACGCATGTCGGAGTCAGGAATCGCCTGCGCGTTGATCTTGACGTTCGGGTAGAGCGCGTTGAAGGCCGGAATGACCTTGGTCGTCAGCACCTCGTACTCCGGGCTGACGGTGTTGTAGGTTGCCCAGAATTTTACTGTGCCGGAAAGGGACGTGTTCGCTTCGGGAGTGCCCTGCGCGAACGCACCGAGCCGGGGAGCGAGCGTAAGACCACACGCAGCCGCAGCCGAGCCACGAAGGAACATTCGTCGGTTCATTGTGCGTCGAAACATGGTTTGTTCCTCTTCTTCAAGAGAGATGCGGACAAGCGACAGTGCAAGCCGGTAAGTGGGTCATTTGAACATGCCTCGCGCGACGTGCTGATTCCTCCTTTCGCATCTGCTCGACCGAAGTCAGCAAGTACCCGGTGTTGTCAGCCCCGCGGCGGCGGCAGGGAAAAGGACGATGGCCGCTGTGCTCTTCCGCCGCGGCGCCGCGGCGACCCGTCTTCCTCGGGTTGGTTGCCGTGGTCGGGCGGGTGGAAGAAGTCGTCGAGCATCAAAACCGCAGCGCCGCGCGCCCACGCGTCGTCCCCCCACGGCTCCACCACGAGGTCGATGTCGTTAAAGAGATCGGCGAAACAGTGCGCGGCGAGCGCCTCTTTGAGCGATGGGAGGAGCAAATCGAGGAAGAGCGTCCCTTCGCCGCCGACGATGACGAGGGTCGGGTTCAAGACATTGATCACCGAGGAGAGGGCGAGGCCGAGCACATGCCCGGACGAGCGGAAGAGCTCCATCGCCCGGTCGTCTCCGGCCCGGGCGAGGGCGATCGCCTCTTCGAGCCCGATATCCCGGCCGAATGTTTCAACCGCGGCACGCTGGAGGGCGGGTTCGCTGACGAACGCTTCGACACATCCGCGCTTGCCGCAGTTGCAAAGCGGACCGTTTTCGATCACTGTCGAGTGCCCGAATTCGCCGGCGCCGTCGTGACCGCCCCGGTAGAGCTCGCCGTTCAGCAGCATCCCCATGCCGACGCCGGCGCCGAGGGTGACGACGAGGAAATTGAGCAATCCCGCGCCCGCGCCGAACCAGCGCTCGGCGAGGGTGAGGGCATTCACGTCGTTCTCGACGATCACCGGCATGCCGATTCGCGATTCGAGCATCTGCCGGATCGGAACGTCCCGCCAATGCAGGAAGGGCGAGTAGCGGCAAATTCCTTCGGCGCGGTCGATGATGCCGGCCATACCGATGCCGAGTCCGAGGAAGCGGCGATCGGCGTAGGCGGAGCGGAGACCGTCGACCAAAGCGCCGAGCGCGGAGATGACCGATTCCGGTTGCAGGTCGCTACCGAGCGGCATGGCGCGTTGTTCGACCACGTCCCCGCCGAGATCGGTCATGGCGACGACGATGTGCTCCTGGGTGAGCTTCGCGCCGACGATCAGTCCGGCCGCGCGGTCGATGGCGAGGAGGATCGGACGGCGGCCGCCGGTCGATTCGCCCGGGCTCTGCTCGATCACGATCCCCTCTTCGATGAGGGCGCCGGTGATGCTGGAGATGGTGGCGAGGCTTAGTCCGGAAGTTTCGGCGATATCGGAACGAGAGATTGGTCCGAAATCATAGGTAATGCCGAGAACGAGCGTCTCGTTCATCCTGCGCATGAGATCGCGATTCGCCGACCGGATCTTGCGGGCCATGGCCAACTCAACCGCCGAAAAACCAAGAAGACCGTTTCGCGTGGTAGTTCTTTCAATGAACGAAGAAACATTAGAGAGAGCCGCGCAATCTGTCAATAGGTCTCGTTCGGTTTCGTTATGGGTTCGGTATCAGGCCCTCATGGTGATCTATCGCGAGTGGGGGTGCGCCACACGCCCTCTTGACGATGGACGGTCTCCGCCATTGCCAAACAGACTCAAATGCGACCCCGCGCGTGCGCCACACGCCTCTATGATCTGCGCCACCCTGGTCCCTTTGGGCGATAGCCAACTGTGTCATGCAACGCGAGATAGATTGTCAGGCTGAAACAACGTTGCAATGTAGGCGGGGTCCGGGCCGGTGGGGCATCTCAAACGCATTTTTACCAATCGTCCACTTCTCTGGGCATGCGAACTGAGCGCCGGGTTGCTGATAGCGCTCAGCCTTGCCAATGCCGCGTTTTCCGCCCCCGAAACGCCGGCCGCGACAGCAATTCCAGGGCTGATCATCCCGTTGCCCGCCGAGTGTCAGGTCGAACCTCTTCCGATGGAGTATTCCGAGGCGTATGTCCAAGATCCCAGCGGCGCGGTCACGCCGCCGGCGACTGCCGGGCTCCCCGCCGGGACACCAGAAGCCTTCATCACAAACATGGTGATCCCGACTATCGGAGCGTCAACCGAAACGCCCGGCTCGGTCGATTCGGTAACTTCTGACGCGCTGACCGCGACTGTTTATGACTACCTGGCCTGCTTCAACGCCAACGACTACCGCCGCATGTGGTCCCTCTTCTCCGCGCGCTACCTGGCCCAATCCCTCAATGGCGACGAGGTCGATGTCCGCGACGCCGATTTGTCCGTGCTGGAGAACCCGCCGCCGCCTCGGCAGGAGGGCGGCTTCGTCGGTTTCATCCCTAGCGATGAGATCACCGTCGATGCCAACGGACGGCTTAGCATGACCGTCCAACTGGTTGCCCAACTGCACCCGAACAACCCCGACGCTGTCCCCATCTACTTCGTCTTCGACCGCGGCCGGTATCGCATCGACCAACTCGGATAGGGAAGAAGTTATTCCTTTAGGTGTCAGTGGCCCGAAATTCGGCTAGTTCATCGGTCGTTCTTGGGCCGGCGAGGATTGCGCTCTCCTGAACATAGCGGTGTCCTTGCGTCCAGGCGATCGGACGCCCGGTCTCGCTGCGCTCAGTGTTCGTAATGGGTTGCGCAATGCGAAGCGTTAGACGGCTGTCTGGCGGGGATAGCAAGAAGACTTGGCCAGGAATGTTGTCTCGACCGTCGGCAATTGCTCGCTCAATGATCGTTGCAAAGGCTGCGTCAAATGGATTGCCCGACAATTGAAGCTTTCGGGAGGTCTCGTAGTTGAAACCCACATGATCCCGCCGTTCAAGAATCGTTGGAAATTCTGCTTGTATCGCTCCTTCACAGGAGTACCCGATCCGGTCGACCTCAGGGCGGAACGAACGATCGGTTTGGCAGATATAGGCCGAGTATTTCCGAAAGCACTCGTATGCCCACTTGTTGGCCGCGACGATGAGTACTTCGCGTGAATTACGACTGTCGTCCGTCATCGATGCCCTCCTGCATGTTAGAAAGTTGATAGGCGAACGAGGGTCCAAAAGCCACTTCATTATCTAAGTGTCCGTCATTACGTCAATCTGGAACCTTTTCCCCTCCTCCATCGTCTTTCTTCCAAGCCGGTCGATTTTGGATTGCCCGTTTGGTCGCGTTTGTCGGTGATGATTTGGAGGAACCCGTCATGCCTGTGCGTGCTCGACTTGTGTTTTCAATTGCGTTGTTGATGGCGTTTGCGGCCGGACTCGTCATGCCATTGGCGGCGCAGGCCGATGGCGTCATCATCGTCGATCCGCCGCTGTGCGATCCCGCCTGTCCGAAGCCCATCTATGTCGGCGATCAACTCATCGTCAAATCGCACCGGGTCGATGTCACGATCGCCGATCAAGTGGCGACGACCAGGATCGATCAGGTTTTCAACAACCCGAACGATTGGGTCGCGGAAGGGACCTACATCTTCCCGATTCCCGATGGCGCCACGGTCGACAAGTTCACGATGGTCATTGACGGCGATCCGGTCGAGGCGAAGATCCTCTCGGCCGATCAGGCCCGCGCGATCTATGACGACATCGTCCGCCAGACGCGCGATCCCGCCCTGCTCGAATACGCGGGTCAGGGGGCGATCCAGGCGAGCATCTTCCCGATCCAGCCCGGCCAGGACCGCCGCATCCAAATCGAATATCAACAGGTCCTCACTGCCGAAGGCGGGCTCATGCGTTATGTCTACCCACTGAATACCGAGCGCTTTTCGGCGCAGCCGCTTGAGCAAGTCAGTGTGCACGTTGCGGTCTCTTCGACCGTGCCGATCCGCGCCGTCTACTCCCCGAGCCACGAAATCGCGGTCGATCGCCAGGACGACACCCATTTCTCAGTCGGTTGGGAAGCGGCGAATGTCACCCCGACGACCGATTTCGATCTGATCTACACGGTCTCGCAGGACGAGATCGGGGCTAACCTCCTCAGCTACTACGACGCCGCCACCCAAGAGGGCTACTTCATGCTCCTCGCCGCGCCGGGCGTCGACGCCGCCCAAACCGCGGTGGCCAAAGACGTGATCGTCGTTCTTGACACCTCGGGGAGCATGGCGGGCGAAAAGATTGAGCAGGCGAAGTCCGCGCTCAATTACGTCCTCGCCCATCTCAACGCCGAGGACCGCTTCAACATCGTCGAGTTCAGCACCGGGGTCCGCTTTTACGAGAATGGACTGCAACCCGTCTCCGCGGCGAATCAAGCGCAGAGTTGGGTGAGCAACCTCCAGGCGAGCGGCGGGACCGATATCAACCGCGCCTTATTGGAAGCGATGGCGATGGTGCAGCCGGAGCGCCCGACTTACATCCTCTTCCTGACCGACGGGCTGCCGACCGAAGGCGAGGTCGAGGTTTCGCGCATCCTCGGCAACGTCGACGCGGTGGCGCCGGACAATGTCCGCCTCTTCTCGTTTGGGGTCGGGTATGACGTCGATACGATGCTGCTCGATTCGCTCGCCCAGGATCACCACGGAACCGGCACCTACGTCACGCCCGATCAACCGCTCGACGAGGTCGTGTCCGGTTTCTATAACAAGGTCAGCACGCCGGTTCTGACTGATATATCGCTTGATTTTGGGGGCGCGCACATCGACGATGTCTATCCGCAACCGCTGCCCGACATCTTCGCGGGCACGCAGCTCGTCGTTTCCGGTCGCTATCGCGCCGGCGGCCCAGCCACTATCACGCTCACCGGAAAGGTCAACGGCGCGTCGCAGAGCTTTACCTATCAAGGCCAGTCGTTGGTCTCCAGCGGCGGTGACGATTTCTTGCCCCGCCTCTGGGCGACCCGCAAGATCGGCTACTTGCTCAACCAGATTCGGCTCAACGGCGAGCAACCGGAGCTCGTGCAAGCAATCGTCGATCTCAGCGTCCGCTTCGGCATCGTCACCCCCTATACCTCGTACCTGATCACCGACAACGACATTCTGACCCAGCAGGGCCGTGAGGCGGCGGCGCAAAAGGAGACGAGCCGCATCCAGGACGCGCCCACGATCACCACGGGGCAGGACGCGGTCGCCCAAGCCGGCGCGGCCAACTCGATGGCTGAAGGCGACGCGGCCCCGGCCGCACCGGCCGACGAGTATGCCGATGCCGTCAAGCTCGTCGGCGCGCGCAGCTTTGTCAACCAGAGCGGCGTGTGGACAGAGACAACGTTCGATCCATCGACTATGCACACGATCAAGGTCCAATTCGCCAGCGACGACTACTTCAAGCTGCTCGAATTGCGGCCCGATCTCGCTGACGCCTTCGCCATCGGTGACCACGTGATCGCCCTCAGCCACGGCGTCGCCTTCGAAGTAACTCCTGATTCGGCCCCGCCCATCGATTTCGATTCGCTCGGTGCGTAGATAACAACCCTCACCCCTAACCCCTCTCCCTTCACGAAGGGAGAGGGTGGCCGAAGGCCGGGTGAGGGTTATTCGCCGGCTCGGCGAGGAGGCGCCCGAGTGCGCACTAGGCAGGCTTCCGCCGCGAAGTCCGCGCCCTGCCCCGCGTGGCGGGATGCCACCGCTGAAGGACCAGCCATGGCCGAGCCGGCCGTAGTCCGCTCGACTTCGGTGAGCCGATACCATTCTCCTATCGTCCCCGGACGATTGGGCAGGCAAAATGGGGCAGCGCGCGGGCTCCGTTTGGGCCGCCCTTCCGTTCAGTCTTCCCCGCCCGACAGCAGGCCCAGACATGTACGCTGGCCGTTGCCTCTGGACAGAGCCGGTGCCGCGTCGAGCGCTCCGTCGCGCATGTGCACGAGAGGCGCTTCGGTTGGGATGAGCCAAGATGATCGATTTCATCAAATTGAACGGCGTCGCAGTGCGGACGAGCGCGTTCCACCGGCGGACGGAGAACGAAGCAAACAGCCTCAACCGGGAGTTCATCGCCGCCTCGGTGATTGTCCGCGGCGCGATGCAGCATCGATCTCTGAGTGAGCTGCTGGCCCAGCAACCAATGCAGATCGAGATCCCGAACGGGGCAACGATGTCGGTCCTCGAGGTCGAAATCTTCAACGCGACCCATGTTTCGACCGGAGCCGGCGAAATGGCCGCGTTTCGTCACGATATTCAGTTTCGCGAAACCGACGACTCAGCCACCCGCCGCAGCAGCATGGCGGCAGCGGCGCAATTGGCCCGGCGCCAGGCGGAGGCGCGCAGGAGGCCTCTCCAAGTCGCCGAGGAAGAACCAACCGATGACAAGCTCGACGGGTCCTGGGGCAAGCTCTCCACCGACCAATCGACCTGGGGTACCGCGCTCAAGCAAATGAAAGATCCGGAATCGATACGGCCGGTCGTGCCGGAGCCGCCGCTGACCGCGGCCGAGCTCGGCGGGATTGAGGCGGTCCTGGTCGGTTTGCGCCTAGAAGCGCTGATCGTCGTATTGGAAGAAGCCGGGCTCATCCAACGCCAGGATCTCGACGAACTCTTCCACCAGCTCGTGATGGAACGCTTCATCAACGAAGCATCCCCAGTCGTCGGCGAAAAAGCCGCCCGCCGCGCCGCCCGCGAAGTGATCGCGGTCTAGCGGAATACCTTTTCGCGCCCAACCACGTTTCTCCGCGGCTACGGCGCGACGGCGGGCTCAGAGCCCGCCGCTCAGACAACGAAGCCCCCTCCGGGGTTCACGTGTGTACGCACTGGCGTAGGAGCGTGCGCCACACGTCCGCGTGATGACGACGGCGTCCCATCCTCGTGAGCCGGGGTTCAGCCGGCGATCAGGTTCAGCGCGGGAAGGGCGATTTGAGCCCGGAGCACGCAACGCGCCAATTCGGAGGACCTTCTCAGCCCTGAAAGGGCTTCGTCCGTTGTAGCCTTCCCTCTGGGTGATTCCAGCCCCGGGCACACGCGTGCCGGCGGTTCTAGAACTTTGGCGGTTTCTTGCTCTTGCCGATGACGACACGCTGCATGGCGCGGATCTTCGCGTAGGTCCCGGCGACGGTGAGAATCGGCTTGACCGCTTCTTCGCTCACGAACTCGGTCGTGCCGCGGACACGCTTCGCCGTCATCGTCGCCTCTTCGAGGAGCGGGATGACCCGGTCCTTGATCTGGAAGGCGAGGTAAATGAGCGCGGCCGTGATTCCCGCAAGCAACACGACGACGATCAGGAAGAGGAGAATCACGTAGATGACCGCGATCGCTTGCAAGCGTTCGAGCGCGGATTCATCGGCGCCACCGAGCGTGTACAGAAACCAGCTCAGCAGCACCAAGACAACAAGAAGCCCGACACCACCGCCTATCGCCCACCATTTCCAGCGGCCAGCGGAATCAGACTTCTCGGTGTCGCCGTGGTCGTGGTTCTCGCGGTCAGTCATCGGTCTTCCCTCGCGACCGGTGAACCGGCGCTGTTGCTATTGGCCAGCCGCGGCAGCCGCGGGCTGTTCGCGACGCACAACCGCGTGAATCGTGCCACCGCCAAGCACGCCATCGCCCTGGTAGAAGACCACTGCCTGCCCAGGCGAGGCAATCGGCGCATCCTCGCCAAAGTCGATCGTCGCTTCGCCGCTTCCGGCCGGCCCGAGTGTGATCGTTGCCGGCGCGGGCGCGCCCCGATAACGCACGACCGCGTCGCACGTGAACGACATTTCCGGCCAGGAGCCATCGAGCAGCGTAACACCTTCGGCCGTTAAGCGATCGGCCGTCGCCTGTTCTCGCGATCCTACCATGAGGCGGTTTCGCGCCGTGTCCAGGCTCAGCACGTACAAGGGCTGCGGTCTCGCGATGCCGATGCCGCGGCGCTGGCCGATTGTGTGATTGACCAGCCCGCGATGCTCGCCGATCACCTGTCCATCCGGGTCGACGATTTCGCCGGACACGGTGACGTCCGGTCGCCTCTTCGCCACGAAATCAGCGTACGAGCCCTTGCCGACGAAGCAAATTTCCTGGCTCTCCGCCTTTTCCGCAACCGGCAGACCGAACGCCCGCGCCAGCGCCCGCACCTCAGGCTTGGTCAGGTTGCCGAGCGGAAAGCGGATGAAGCCGAGCTGATCCTGGTTCATCGTGTGCAGGACGTAACTCTGATCCTTGCGGCGATCGACCGCGCGCAAGAGCCGGTGCGGCTCGCCGCGCCCGGGTTCGCTGTGGATGATGCGGGCGTAGTGCCCAGTCGCGAGGCAATCGGCCCCGAGCAGCCGCGCCCGGTGCACGAGATGGCGGAATTTGACGTGCCGGTTGCATTCGAGGCAAGGATTCGGCGTCCGCCCGGCGGCGTACTCGGCGACGAACGTATTGACGACCGCTTCACCGAACTCGACTTCCATGTTGACGGCGTAGAACGGAACGCCGATGAGCGCGCAGGTCGCGCGGGCGTCGTCCATAGCGGGAATTCCGCAGCACGGATTGGCCCGGTGCTCCGCATCGCTCGGTGAGAAGAGGCGCAAGTTCATGCCGATCACGCGGTAGCCGCGCTCGCGCATGATGAGTGCGGTCACCGCGCTGTCGACCCCGCCGCTCATCGCGACGACGACCGTCCTGCCCGCGCCGTCCCGCGGCCCGATCTTCGTTTCGCTGAGCAGGCACGCAACTTCCGGCGTCACTGCCGCCCCGTCGTCCTCAATATTGGTCTGTATGGCCGTCACGCTCGCCATGCTGAGATCCGGTGAATACATTTCGGAAATAGACCGAGTTTGACCGTCGAAATCAACGGCCACACCGACATAAAAGAATACCATTTGGGGGCACGGTCCCCGAGCCCGAAAATGCGGACTACACGTATCGAAGCCGTCTGGAGCCGAAGAGTTGGCCGCAGAGGTGAGCATTCATAGCGGCGTGCAGCAGTACACCTGGGATCGGAGTTAGAACCCGTGTGGCACATGCAACCGCCGTGGTCACCGCGTGGGCGCCCAAGCCGTGCGCCCCTACGAGACCGGCGGATGTCGTGTCCAGCTCCCGGAGGGTGGGGTGTCGAGGTTAGCGCTAGTCTCAAGACCGGCGTTCGGGTCTACGATTGCCGGCTTGCGCGCACGACCAAGCGGGTGTCGTATTGGCCTTGGCCGCTGTCGAAAACGCCGGTGCAGGTGATCAGGGTCAACGCTTCGGAGTCAGTCGGGCCGACGATTTCATTAATCGCCGCCTGGTCGAGGGTGGCGACCGGGTAGTTTTTCACCCAATCGACAACAAAGTCGTAGTCATTTCCGTCCGCCCCGGTGACGACGATCTTGTCGCCGTGTGAGAGATTACCCAGGTAATAGAAGACGCCGATCGGGACATCGTACCAATCGAGATGGCCGGACATGACAACATTGCTGGCTTGGCCGAGCTTGCCGGTCCCGCGATACCAGGACACGATGTACGGCGTGGACGGGTTTTCCATCACGCCGTTGATGATGTCGACCGACTCAACCTCGGAATCGACCTGCGCTTTGTCGATCTTGATCGCAACCGGCCGAACGCCCTTCGTGCGCAACGGCAGCGGATTCTGACCGACCGGACCCGGACGGAGACCGCCCGTCGTCGGCATATCGCCGTTGCCGGCGGAGCCGATCGGCGCGGCCCAGGCCGAAAACGCCTGCCCGCTGACGGCCAGCACGAGCAGGGCGATCAGGCCCACCATCACTGCTGTTGCGCCTACGCGCCGGCGATCTGATCGCATCGGGTTTCGTCGCGCTCTCTGGATCATCGTTCCCTACTCCGGTGTTCGCCAATCGCTGCCCTGATCGCGGATGACGCGGGGCGGGAAGAGACGCGGGATTTCGAAGCCGCCTCGAACAATCGCGGGAGTCATAGAGTCTGACGGCAAGCAGAGACATTTGCAAGGGCATGCCCGGAAACCAGAGGGACCTGTCTTGCGTTTACTTTGAATAATCCCGCCGCGCGGCGGGTTTGGGCGTTGCCAATCTGCGGCGTTTCGCGCTTGACGCAGGCGCTTCGGCCTGTCAGCATGAACGTGCGCACCCGCGCCTGACAGCCTCGCTCTGAACTCAACGGCCCCGAACGTGATCGCGTGCTCTTCAGGGGCGGAGCATTCATCGCCACAACGGCAGTCCGCCGGCAATTCGCTCGTATGATCGGCGCATGCGCAGCGGCGGGCACGGGAAGGTTCGTTTCGGTGTCCCGGTACCGGTCTCCCTACGCTGGATCATCGTTGTCAACCCGGCGCGCCGCCCGCTGGCCCCGTTATTTGCTGCTCACGATTCTGCTCGCCGCCGCCATCGTCACCGTGGCGGCGATTGCCCCGGATGCGCCGGATCGGCTTCTCGACGCCGCCGGCATCAATCAGAACGAGACGAACGTAAAGACTCCGCTCGCGCAGAGCGTTGATCAGGCCCTCGCCCCAAGTACCGCAACCGTGGTCCCAACCGCGACGAAACCTGTTCTGCCCACGAAAACACCCAAACCTCCGGTCGCGGGTGCGGCGCAGCCGTCGATCGTCCCCACGGTCGATGCGACCGCAACTGCTCCGGCGCCAACCTCGACGGCGGCCCCGACCGCTGCTCCGACCCAGACACCGGTGGTCGACAGCGGGTCGCCGCCTGATGTCGTCCAAGCCTACGCTGATCGCTGGAGCGCGGGTGATTACAGCGGTTTATACGATCTGATCTCCAGCGCCAGTCAGAAAACGACGAAACGGCAAGACTTCGTCGATCGCTATACAGGGATCGCGACAGAGGCCGGGCTCGACTCGCTCAAGATGACAATCACCAGCGCGCCCGATCTCAACGGCAACGTTGCCTTTCACGTCGACATGCACTCCCACCTGGTCGGCAAGATCAGCGAGGACAACCGTTTGCACCTCCTGCGCGAAGAGGCCGGGTGGCGGATCGAGTGGACGCCGTCGCTGATGTTCAAAGACCTCGGCGACGGTTGCGTCGATTACCGGGTCGACAGAATCAAGCGGGGCAGCATCCTCGACCGCAACAGCAAGCCGCTCGCCTATGACGGCCTCGTCAGTCAGATCGGCATCATCCCTGGCGAAATCACCGATGAGAAGGCGATGCTGAAATCGCTGAGCAAGCTGATCGGCATGAAAGAGAGTGACATCAAGGAGAAATACAAGGACGGCCAGCCCGATTGGTTCATGCCGCTCAAGGATTATCCGGAGGACATGGATCAGCACCTGCTGGACGGTCTCTCGAAACTTTCGGGCGTGGCCGTGCGTACCAAAACCGCGCGGGTCTATCCGCTCGGCGCGAAAGCCGCGCACATCACCGGCTATATCACGCCGGTCAATGCCGACGATCTCGCCGCCGACACGACCGGCGCCCTGCAAGACGGCCAGCTCCTGGGCCGGGCGGGGATCGAAGCCGGCGCCAACGACCTCCTTACCGGGAAGCTGGGCGGGACGTTGGCGGTGGTTGACTGCACCTCCCGGTCGGATCGGACCGTGATTGCCAAGAAAGACGGCGTGCAGGCCAAAGATGTCGTGACCACGATTGACCGCGATCTGCAGAAAGCCGTCGACGACGCCCTGGGTGCCGTTCAGGGCAGCGCGGTCATCGTCGATCCTCGCACCGGCGAGATTCTCGCGATGGCCAGTCATCCCAGCTTCGACCCGAACTGGTTCATCCTCGGTTTTAGCGACAAGGACTGGACCTCCATCAACGACGAAGCGAAGCGGCCGCTTCTCAATCGCGCCACGCAGGCGTCCTACCCGACCGGCTCGATCTTCAAAGTGATCACGATGTCGGCGGCGATGGAAGACCTCGGCTACGAGGGAGCGAGCGAGTTCGACTGCCCCCAGGAGTGGAGCATCCCCGGCACCGATCAGATTTGGAAGGACTGGACGGTCGACGAAGGCGTCGGCGCTCAAGGGACCCTGACACTGCATAACGCCCTTGTCGCCTCGTGCAACACCGTCTTCTACCAACTCGGCTATCAGCTCGATAAGAAGGATGAAAACTTACTGCCCGACATGGCCAAAGCGTATGGTCTCGGGAAGGCCACGGGTATTCCGTTTCTACCGGAAATCGCCGGGGTCGTGCCCGATCCCAAGTGGAAGCAAGAAGCAATGGGCGATTTCTGGGCCAGCGGCGACGCGGTCAATCTCTCCATCGGCCAGGGCTATTTCGAGGCGACACCCCTGCAAATGGCGACGGCGTACGCCGCCATCGCCAACGGCGGCACGTTGCTCCAGCCATACATCGTCGAGTACACGAAAGACGCCGACGGCAAATCGACACGCGTCGCCAAGCGCACCGTCGTCCGCAAACTTCCCGTCAGCCGTGACCACATCCGCGAAATCCAGAGCGCCATGCGCGACCAAACGAGCAACAAGTGGGGAGCAGGATCCGTCCGCGTCTTCGGCGATTATCAATGGCCGATCGCGGGAAAGACGGGCACGGCGCAGAATGAGCTCAACAAAGCCGGCAAACCGCACGCCTGGTTCGCGGCCTTCGGTCCCTACGGCGGAAAAGCGACGATCGCCTCGATCGTGATGGTCGAAAGCGTCGGCGAAGGCGTCGTCTACGCCGCCCCGATCACCCGCCAGATCTACGACTATTACCTCACCACCGACCTCGCCAAATTGAATTCAGGGTAGATCAGAGGTAGATGTTTCGTGCCCTGAGGTCGTGGCTGCGCCGATATCCGCCGGTCGTCGGAACGACTCATGGTCGGCTTGGCCACCTTCGCATGCAATCCCGGGATCGGCGGCCGGCCACCACGACCGGCTCATCCCACCAACGACGCGGGCGCCGGTTGGCCCCTTCTTCCAACGCGGTCTACGTCGATAACCCCTATGCTATCCTTCCGCTACCCCTGAGGAGTCGTTTTATCGCCGAGCAAACAGCGTCGATGGCGGATCAGATGCGGGAGGTTGGCGCTTATGTCGAGTTCAAGGTCCTCTTCCAATGGAGCGTCGCTGCCTCCCCGCCAACCGCTTGCGTCGCCCGTCAGCGTTAAGGACGTGGCCGCTGTCCGGCGGCCGACTGTCGCTGCGGAACTTCTTCCACCCCGGGTTTTCCACGATCCCGAGATCCTCGCCTACGAGCAAGAGGCGTGGTTTGCCCGGGGCTGGATTTGTGTCGGCCGGGAGGAGGACTTGCCACACAAGGGCAACTACTTCCTGACCGAAATCGCCGGTGAAAACCTGATCGTCGTCCGTGGCCAGGACGGCGCTGTCCGCGCCTTCTATAACTTTTGTCGCCACCGTGGCTCGACTCTGGTCACCGAGCAGTGTGGCCAGCTCGTCCGCTTCCAATGCCCCTATCACGCCTGGGTTTACGATCTCGACGGCCGTCTCCACCGGCCTCGTCACACCGGCGTACTGATCGACTTCGACCTCGAGGCGAACGGGCTCGTGCCGGTCAAGCTGGAGCTCTGGCAGGGATTCGTCTTCATCAATGTGGTCGATGACGGTGGCACGCTCGGCGGTTTTCTCGTCGACATGCCCGAGTGGTTCGACCGGTTCGACTTGGGTGGGCTGACGCGGGTTCGCCAAATCGATTACGACGTGAAGGCGAATTGGAAAGCGATCGTCGAGAACTACTCCGAGTGCTACCACTGCCCCGGCGTCCATCCGCAATTGAATAAGATCACGCCCTATAACCTCGGGGAGTACCTGCCGTCAGTGGGACCATGGAGCGGGAGTTGGATGCCGGTCGTCGGCGACTACGAAACGCTGTCGATGGACGGCGAGATGACCGCCCACGGTCGCGGCATGTTGCCCGGGATGGTCGCCGAGGATGCCAAGCGGGTTTACTACTTCATCGTGTGGCCGAATTTGCTGATCAGCCTTCATCCCGACTACCTAATGACCCATCGCCTCGTTCCCCTCGAGCCAGGCCGCACGTTCATCGCCTGCGAGTGGTTCTTCGATCCGGCGGTGATCGATGGGCCGGGATTTGATCCCTCGGACGCGATCGAGTTCTGGGACCTGACTAATCGTCAGGACTGGGCGGTCTGCGAGCTGCAACAAACGGGAACCCGCTCGCGCGCCTACACCGCGGGCCGCTACTCCGGGATCGAAGCCGGGGTGCACACCTTCGACTTGATGGTGGCCGACCGCTACGCGGCCGACGGCGTCACCTCCCACGTCGAACGCATCTCGAAGGCAGAGGCCAGCAAACGATAGTCGCGGAGGGACTTCCATGAGTGAGCCCGGGACTTCCAGGCCCGGGCAGTGTGCCAATCATGGGAGGTTCACCAGTTCGATAGTCCAAAAACAATCTGCTCGCGGCAGTCAACGAAGCCGCTCCAACCCAGTGAACACTTGTATCGGCGATAATGGGGGTTCTGCCCGCCGGGCGGTGGAATGATCCCGCGCGGCGGATTCGACGTACCAGCTTCAGGAGCCCCGCGAATTGTGGAGCCGACAATCGGCCAGCCGCAGATCATCGACGCCCCAACGGCGGATGATGACAGCCTGGTGGTCGCCATCCAAAGGCGTGATGAGGCTGCACTGGGTGAACTCTACGATCGCTATGGGCGATTGGCCCTCGGCGTGGCCTATCGCATGCTTGGCGAACGCGGCGCGTCAGAGGACGTCGTGCAAGAAGCGTTTCTCAACGTTTGGCGCAAGGCGTCTGGGTATCAACCTGGCCGGGGAAGCGTGCGCACCTGGTTGCTCACCATCGTCCACAATCTCGCGATTGACCGTCGCCGGCGCCGGCATCGCCACGCAGTGAGCGATGTGCCGATCGACGATGTCGCCTACTCGCTCGCGACCGATGAGGAGGATCTGTTTGCCAGCGTCGCCGGCATGATTGATGCCCAACAGATGCAGGCCGCGCTCGCGAACCTTCCCGCCGAGCAGCGCGAAGTGATTGTGCTCGCCTATTTTGGCGGTTTGACGCATCAGGAAATCGCCGGGCGGACGGCGACTCCGCTCGGCACGGTGAAGAGCCGGATGCGACTTGGGTTACAGAAGTTACGCGGTGCTCTTGAACAGTCGATGCTCGACACCGAGACAGTCAGCGAATGACGGACGACAACAAGCGCAACGACCAGCAGGTCGACCAATCAGCAGACGAGGTGACGGCCACGACAACGGCGGTCACCGAAGAATCCACAACCACGCTGGAGGCGGCAGCGCCCCGTGCTGCAGCGCCCCCTGAGCAGGCTGAGGACGATCCGCACGCCAATCTCGCCGCGTACTTGCTCGATGCGCTCGATGAAGACGAGCGAGCGGCGTTCGCAGCGCATTTGGCGACATGCGAGGTCTGTCAGGAAGAGGCGCGCACCCTCGCGCCGATCGTCGGCACGCTGCCCGTGCTGCTTCATCTCGATCCCGCCGTCGATGTGCAATCGGCCGAACTTGCCGATCTGCCGGCGGATTTCGAACCGTCGCCGGAACTTCGCTTGCGAATCGTCGCCGCGATTCGAGCGGAGACAGCGCCGGAGATCGCCGCGCCGGAGCAAGCGATCGAGGTCGCGCCCGAGGCTCCGGCGTCCGCGGAACCAGAGGAAGTGGAAACGGGGCCGGCCGCGCAGGCGCCCGCAGCGCTCGCGCCAACGCCCATAGCAATAGCCCGGCGGCCGCGGGGCCGTATCCGGCCAGGCGTAACCACCGGTCCACCAACCATGACGTCGCAGGCGTGGCAAACCTTCTCCCGCGTTTCATGGGCGAGCCGGATCGCGGTGCTGCTTGCGCTCGTCGCGGTCGGCGCGATTATCTGGGCCCTGGCCTTACAGGGCCGCGTCGACGACCTGAAGAACGAGAACGACGCGCAGGCCACGGAGATCGCGGCGGCGCAAAACAACTCGAACGCCACGGTCGCGCAACTGAACCCGACCGCGGACGGCAAACAGGACTCGCAGGGAAGGCTTCTCTACTCCTTGCCGGATCGGCAGGGGTGGGTCGTTCTCGAAGGGATGAAACCGCCTCCGGCCGATCAGGCGTACCAAGTCTGGTACCTCAAAGACGGAGCCCCGGCGCCGGCACCGGGCCCGGTGATCGCGGTTGATCACAACGGCAACGGGTTAGCGAAGGTCGCGCCCGACACGCCCACCTATGATGGATTGGCGCTGACGGTCGAGCCGAAGGGTGGCAGTGAAGCTCCAACGTCGCCGATCGTGCTCCAGGGACGGCTGAGCGGTGCCGCTGGATAGCTGAGGGAACTCAGCAAGTTGCTCAGAAAGACCGTGATTTCGCGAACGCATGCCGTGATTTACGACAGCAATCGTGGCACAAAAGTCGCTAACGGTTGAGCGCTGTCACCGCAAGTGACGGTATCATTGCTTCGACGTTGCCTGGCGTAGCATTTTGCCGCACTCCGCTTTTGCAGCCCTGTCATCTCGAGGTCGCACGCCACGCGCTGGGAACGTCACTGGAGCGGAAGTATTTGAGTGAAGCATCTCAAGCAGGGGTGAGGCAGCCGCGCGGCCTGTCTGGCCTTCGAGACGTACGCTCCTGGCCGGCTTGGGGCTGGTTGCTCCTGGCGACCATCGTCAGCTTCTTGCTCCACCTTCCCTTTTTCGGTCTCCCCATGATCTCGGACGAAGGCGGCTACGCGTACGTCGCCCAACGATGGATCGACGGGCGGGGCGAGCTGTACGACAACATCTGGGTTAGTCGCCCGCAGGGGATTTTTCTCGCCTACGGGCTCATTTTTAAGACCATCGGCACGAGCATCGACGCCATCCGTTTGGGCGCCTGGGTTTTCTCGGCGCTGACGTTGATCTTCGTTTGGCTCTTCGCCAATGCCTGGGCGGGACGTCGCGTCGCGATCGTCGCCACGTTGCTCTTTGCGCTCATAAGTGGCTCTCCCGCGATCGAGGGCTTCACGGCGAACGCCGAAGTCTTCATGGCTCTTCCGGCCGCCGCCGCCGCCTGGCTGCTGCTTCGCGCCTGTCGCCAGGGCTGGGGCCGCGTCTCCTTGATCGGTGTGGGCGCCCTGGCGGGCTTGGCCACAGTGCTCAAACCGTCGGGCGTTGTTATGATTCCGATCGCTATCGCCTTCGTCGCCCTCACCAGTCTCGACGGCAATCGCGCGATCCTCCGCCGCAGTCTGTGGATTGTCCTCGGGGTGGCGATAATCGCGGCGCCCACGCTCATTCACGGATGGATGATCGGTTGGCACCAGTTCATCTTCGCTTCAGTGACGTACCGTCTGGAGTACCAAAGCAGCACAACCGTGAGCGCAATGCACCACGTCCGCGCCATCGGCAAGCTGTTCCACCGGACCTGGATGGTGCTCCTGCTCGTCTCGGTCGTCGTCAATGCGCAGTACAGGTTAGCTGGCCGTCGCTTCGCCGCCCGGCAGTGGTTTGCGCGACTTGCCGAAGCCCCTCGAGCCGGAATCGTCGCCCAGCCTTCCTTCCAATCCGCGAATCGATACGACGGCGCCGACGGCGACGTGCTGTTGCGCCTTTTGCTCCTCGGCTCGTTCGCCGGGATCGCGATGGGTGGCGATTGGTGGTACCACTATCTGGTTCAGATCCTCGCCCCGTTTGCGATTTGGTTCGCGCCGGTGTTGCTCGACCTCAAAGACCGGATGACGCGCAATTGGCAGGTCGTCTTGCTCATCGCGACCCTCTTCGTTTTTCTCCTTCCATATAGCGTCGTTCGCCGTGGCAGCGCAGGGGACATGAGCCATGCCCTGTTCAATCACCCTGGTTATCCGGCGCAGCAGCAGGTCGCAAACTATCTCCGCAGCCACACCGAGCCGGAAACGCCGATCTTCGTCGCCTTCGATCAAGCCGCGCTCTACTATCTCTCCGACCTGCCATCGACCTATCGCTATATGTATGACCAGGAGTTGCGGGCCATGCCTGGCGCCGAGGACGAGTTGATTGCGATGATCGAGTCGCCGTATCGCCCCGTCTACATCGTCGGCACGCGGCAACGCGCTCCCTTCCCGGACCGCGGCCAGGCCTTCTGGAACGCGGTCAGCGAAAATTACCACCTGGAATCGATGGTCCGCGGCGTCCCCATCTTCCGCGCCAACGAACCCCTGAAATACCACTACACCGATTTGGGATAGATTTCTTCGCAAAGGATGGCTTGGATAAGACAGTTTGTTGCAAACATCAACAGCAAGGGGCAGGTCACGATCCCGGCGGAGATCCGTCGCCATTTGGGCATTTCCGCGCCAGGCAAGATCGCCTTCGTGATCGATGATGAAGGAAAGGTCGATGTGCGACCGGTAGCACCTACTATTTTTTCACTGCGAGGTACCCTCTCACCGCTCGTTGGAAGAGAAACAGTCGATTTCGACGACCTCATCGAAGAAGCATTTCAAGAAATGGCAGATCGGGTCGTTCGGGATATCGGGGACCGATGATCCTTCGCCAAGTCTCGGAATGAGTTCGCCGCAATCTGAGCACCCCACCCGGGAAAAGGCCCCAAAGGGCACCCCGCTCACTTACGGAACTCGGTTAGAAACCGACTGATTCCATGCGGACCTCGTTCTCAGCCGGGTTTCTAGCCCGGCGGTCGCGGCAGAGCCGCGTAGTGACGTGTGGATAACAATAGGAACGGCAAAACCAACGGCACGAGAATACGATTTCCGTGGTAGCGCAACGGTCAGAGAACTTCGAGGATCAAGACGCGGATTCATGAGCCGCACGCGCCCGGGCGATGACCTCCTCAACCACCTCGGCCTTGGCGTCGGCGTAGTTTTGCGTGTACTGCCACGTTTTCGCGGCGAGCCGGCGTTTGGTGCACTCATAAAGTTGGCGGTCGGATTCGTTGGACCGGAGCCAGTCGCGGAAGCGCAGCATCCGCTCGATTTCGGAGCAGCCCGATGAGAACACGTGCAGGTTAATGTTCGTGTGCGGTCCCTTCAGCAGCCGATGTTGATGCCACTCCGTCTCGCGGATGCGGAGCGCATAACCGGCGGATTCCAACGGCGCGATATAGGCGGGCTCGTCGGCGGAATCGGCAACGACGAGGAGGATATCGATGATCGGTTTGGCGGCGAGCCCGGGCACCGAGGTCGATCCGACGTGCTCGATCGGAAGCATCTTGTCGCCAAGCAAATCCCGAATCGCCGCTACCTCGCCCTCATAGTGTTGCGGCCACGTGGGGTCGTACTCGTCGAGCCGGATGGTGTTATTGAGGGGCGTGCGCTCGCCGACCGTGACGGCGAGCAGCTGCTCCTCGGTCAGCGGGGCATTGGCGACCGCCTCGTTGGGTTTCGATTCGTCGCTCATGCTTCTACTTCGCCGCTCTCGGGTCGAGGGCATCGCGCAAGCCGTCGCCAATGAAATTGATTGAGAGGACGGCGATGGTCAGGGTGAGGCCCGGGGCGATGGCGAGGATCGGGTGGGTCAGGTAATTGGAGCGTGCGGAGTTGAGCATATTGCCCCAGGTCGGCGTTTCCGCCGGCACGCCGAAACCGAGGAACGAGAGACCCGCCTCAGCCAGCATGTAGTACGCGATCTCCAGCGTCGTCGAAACGATAATCGGCGCCACCACATTCGGCATGAGGTGCCGGATGATGATTCGCGGCCCTGTCGCCCCAACCGACCGCGCCGCATCGATGAAATCCCGTTGCTTCAGCGAGAGAAATTCGCCGCGGATGACGCGCGCGAGCCACATCCAGCCGAACAGGCCAAGGAAGAGGATCACGCCGGTCACCGATACGCCTTCCAGCACCGCAAAGATAATCAGCAAGAGGAAGATGCTGGGGAAGGCGAGCATCAAATCGACAAACCGCATCAGCGCGCCGTCGATCCAGCCGCCGTAGTAGCCGGAGACCGCGCCGACGATCACGCCGACGGCCGTCGAGAGGAGCGCCGAGGCGACGCCGATCCATAGGGACAGGCGCCCGCCGTAGATGAGCCGGGTTAACACATCACGGCCCAGCTCATCGGTTCCCAGCCAGTGCGCGGTGCTAGGACTGGCGGTGATATTGAAGAGGTCGATCTCGTTTGGACCGTACGGCGCGATCACCGGCGCGAAGATCGCGGCCAGGACCAGGGTGAGCAAGATGATCATGCCGGCAATCGCCAATTTCGCCCGCTTAAGCCGCCCGAGCGCAATTTGCCAAGGTCCGCGTGGAGGGCGCGAGGCGAGATCGGGAACGAATTGAGGCAGGGCGCCGCGCGGCGCAACGGCAGTGGCTTGCTCAGTGCTCATGAGAACTTGATCCTTGGATCGAGCAGCCCATAGAGCATGTCGGCGATCAAGTTGCCAAGAATGATCAACACCGCCCCCAGGATCAAGATGCCCATGAGCACGGGATAGTCGCGAACCGTCAGCGAGTCATAGAAGAGGCGACCCATGCCGGGCCATGAAAACACGGTCTCCACGAACACGACGCCGGTGAGATAGAGGGGGATGTCGATGCTGGCGACCGTGACAAAAGGAATGAGCGAGTTTTTTAGCACGTGGCTGAGCAGGACCGTATTTTCCCTGAGGCCCTTTGCCCGCGCTGTGCGCACGTAGTCCTGCCCCAGCACTTCGAGCGTCGACGAGCGGACATACCGGCTCCAGCCGGCAATTTGCCCAATCGCAATCGTGAATGCGGGCAGAATGAGATGCTTCAGCAAATCCCATAATCCGGACTGACCGGCACTGTGCATCCCGGCCGAAGGCAGCAAGCCGATCTTGACGGCAAACACAATTTGCAACATCAAGCCGAACCAGAAGACCGGCATCGCCAACCCGAAGTAGGCGATGAAGGAGGTGAAATTGTCGAACAGGCTGTATTGCCGGATCGCCCCCATCACTCCAAAGAAGAGCGAAATCGTGAGCGCGATCGAGAGACCGGCGACCATCAGCACAACCGTGTTCGGGAAGACGTCCCAGATCACATCCCGCACCGGCCGATACTGGGAATAGGACGTGCCTAGGTCACCCTGGACAAGATTGCCGAGCCAGTGCCCGAGTTGCACGTACATCGGCTGATCGAGACCGAGGTTGTGACGGATCGCGTCAAGTTGCTGTTGGGTCATGCGCCCATTGCGGGCGAAAAGGGCGTCCGGTCCGCCTGGCATCAACTGCGCGAAGAGGAACGATAAAACCGCCACCCCGAGGAGGAGCGGTATTGCGGCAAGGAACCGGCGTAAGACGAACCGTGACATCGTGCCCCTCCCCCAGGGGACTTAGCACATAAACACGCTGCGTCTGGGCATGCCGTGGACAGAAAGCTCCCTCACCCCAACCCCTCTCCCAAGTACGGGAGAGAGTGGGGCAAAGCACCGGGTGAGAGAGCTTCTACTTCGCCAGGTACCACTGGTGGACGTTCCAGAGAAGGTAATTGAACGAGCTCGGCCAGAAACCGCCAATATTTGTGGCGACCGCTTCGTATTGCTTCGCCCAGTAGATGAAGATGACCGGAGCTTCCTTGTGCAACAGTTTCTGGATCTCCGAATAGAGTTCCTTCCGCTTGGCTTGGTCCGGCTCCGCCGCGGCGCGCGAGGTGAGATCGTCGATCTTGGCCTGGAAGTTGTACTTGAAGAAGTAAGCGGGTAGGTTGCCGCCGGTGCCGGTTGGGCTGTCCGGAATTTGCGAGCTGTGCCAATAAAACATGTCGTCTGGGTCGTTGCTGTTGTACCAAGCGTACAGGCAGGCAGTCATTTTGTCCGTGAATTGGTAGCCCTCCGGGCCCCAAATTGTTGACGCCGCCTCGCTCTTGAGATCGGTCTTGATGCCGATCGAGTTCCAACTGGCTCCGACCACCTGCGCAATCCGCTCAGACTGCGAATCGCCCGCGATGTACCAGAATTCCATCTCGAACGGCTTGACCTCGCCTGTCGCCGGTTGCGCGTTCGGGTCCTTGGCGTCGGTTGCCGGGGTTGGTCCCTCGAGCACGCCATCCTTGCCCGGTTTCAGACCCGCTTCCGCGAGCAGCGCTTTGGCCTGGTCGAGATCGTATGGACGCGGCTGAATCGAATCGTCGTACGCCCAGGTCCCCGGCGCCTGATCGGCGACCGACGGCAAGGCGCGACCCTTCAGAAGCTGGTCGATGATCTGCTTGGAGGGCGTGGCGAAATCGAGCGCCTGCCGCACCTTCGTCATCCGCAGGAAGTCGACGTGCTTCAGATCAAGATGGGACCAGGCGAGCCCGGGGTGCTCGAGGATCGCGATCTTGTCGACTTCGAGCGCCTGGTCAAGGTCCGTGGCTCCAATCGCGCCGTCGCTTCCGCTCATCTGCAACTCGCCGGTGCGGAGTTGCACGATTTGCGTGTTTGTGTCCGGCACGATCTGGTAGAAGATCTTCTCGATCTTCGGCTTGCCGCCCCAATACTCGTCGTTTCGTTCGAGTGTGATCTGCGATTTCGCCTTCCACTCGACGAACTTCATCGGACCGGAGCCCACGGGGTTGCGCCCAAACTCCGTCTTGAACTTATCAACGCCCTTGGCGAGCTCGGCTGAGGGGATGACCGCGTTCCCGCCGCCGCCGACGTACGAGATAAAGGGCGCGTAGACCTCCTTGGTCGCCATCACCAATGTCGCCGGATCGGAATCGGAGATCTTGATGTCGGTGATCTTGTCCCAACCGAGTTGGTTGAAGGCACCGAAGTCGGGGTTCATGATCATCTTCCAGGAGTCGATCACATCCTGGCCGGTGAATGCGTCCCCGTTCGTGAACTTGACGCCCTGGCGGAGCTTGAAGGTGTAGGTCAACCCGTCGTCTGAGACTTCGAATCCTTCGGCCAGCCTTGGTTGGAGCTGCTGATTGCTATCGTATTGGAGCAGCGTCTCGCAGATACTCGAATACACGTCGCCGCCAGAGACCAACTGGGTGAGATAGGGATTCAGTGTATCGGGTTCGTCCAGTGCGCCTGTGGCGATCGTGCCGCCTTCCTGCGCTGTGCCTTGCGGCGCGGTTGGCTTGTCGGAGGGACTCGTCTGTTGCATCAGCGCGAGCGTGGCGGTGCGCCCGCCGCTCGGCGCGCCGAACGCCATGTCCGACGTCGCATGCAGCATGACGCCGACGACTGGCGCGGCGATGCCGAGCTGTGCCGCGCGGCGGAGGAGATCACGCCGGCTGATTTGGCCGTTGATCCTCGCCTGAACTAATCCATTAACTGAGCTCAGTTCTGGTTCTTCGATAAGGGTCTCGTCGCCCTGCGCCACGAGATGAATCATCGCCTTGCTCCTCGCCTGCAAACGTCCCCACGTCCCCACGAATATTTGGAACTCCTGAGCGTATGGCGGAGGGTAGCCCACCCCCACGCGAATCGCAACGGCCGTGCCTCAGGTCATGACCAAAGTTCCATCCACCCCCTCCGATACTTGCAAAAGGGAAGTTACGGCAGTAAAGTTACCGTCCTATTCGCCCGGACGACGTTGACGATCCGGGTTTCCCCGACCCCACGGGGCGCAAGTGGGAACAGGAGAAGTCATGATGAACGCAAAAAACGCATCGGTACGGATAACGTACTGTACTTCCTGAGGGTATCTCAAGCGAGCCGCCAGTTTGGCGGAGAACCTACTCCATGATTACTACGAACAACTCCCGGGCGGGGTTCAGTTGATCCCGGGCTCCGGCGGCATCTTCGAAGTCGAGCTCAATGGCAAGAAGCTCTTTTCGAAGGACCAGACCGGCCGCTTTCCCGAAGAAAACGAGATCGAATCGAAGCTCGAAAGGGTCCTGGTGGCGGCGTAGATTGCGTCCGCCCAGGGTCGATCTCCAAACACTGTGCCGAGACGCTGGGCTGCAAGTGATCCTTCCCCGCTAAGACAACGAAGCCCCTCCAAGGCTGAACACGCGGCCATCGCCTGCAGGCCGTCGTGCTTAGGCTCGGAGGGGCTTTCTCGTGTGAGCCGGGGAAGGGCCATTTTGAGCTTAGAGAATCCCAAACACCCACGCTCTGGACGCCTCGGCTACAATCTCCGGCCATGACGATGCAAACATCACGGCTCGGCAGGGAGGTCCAATCACGATGCGCGCAAACCACGTCCGGCGGCGATTAGCAGCAGGGGAGCCGTCGGTCGGCACCTGGTTGGCCCTGCCGAGCCCGGAGGCGGCGGAATACGTCGGCACGTTGAATTTCGACTGGCTCGTGATCGACGCCGAGCACAACCCCGTCGACATCCGCACCCTCGCCCTCATGTTCGGCGCGATCGGGCGTAGCGGCACCGCGCCGATGGTCCGTATTCCCTGGAACAGTCCCGAAAACTTTAAACGGGTCCTCGATGCTGGGGCCTGGGGCATCGTTGTCCCGATGGTCAACAGCCGCGAGGAAGCGGAGCGCGCGGTCGAAGCGATGCGCTATCCACCGGTCGGCGCGCGTAGCGTCGGCGGCGGCCGCCATTCGCTCAGTTTCGGCACGGCTGCAACCGATTACTACGCCAACGCCAACGACGAGTTGCTGCTCGTCCTCCAAATCGAGCACATCAAGGGCGTGGAAAACGCCGACGAGATTTTGAGCGTGCCGGGTGTCGACGCCTGCTTCATCGGCCCGAACGATATGGCGGCCTCGATCGGCCTCGGGCTCGGGGTGCCGCTGGAGAGTGACCACCCGCAACTCGTCGCAGCGATCCAACACGTCCGGGAAACGGCGGTCCGCCACGGCGTCGCACCGGGTGTCCATTGCTCAGGCGTCGAGGGGGTCAATCAGCGGATCGGGGAAGGATTCCAGTTCCTCGCCCTCGCCAGCGAGCTGCGTTACCTATTGGCCGGACTCAAAGATGCGCTTGGGAATCTCAACTGGTCGCCGTCAGAGCGCGCCGACATCGGCGCCGAAGCCCAAGGCGCGATTGTTCGGTATTAGGCACATGACGCCGGGCTCTCTCCCCGTCATTCTGAGCTTGGCGAAGAATCTGACTCTGATGACCGCACTTTTCATGAGCACTAGATCCTTCGACTTCGCTCAGGATGACGAATCGAGGGGATCTTGAGTCGACCTGGAGGAATTTCGAAAAGATGAAGTTGGTGCTTGCTTCGTTTGAAGGCGAAGCCTATTTCGACATGCTGAACGAGCTGCCTAATCTCGAGATCGTCCGCGTCAATTCGGAAGCCGAAGCCTTGCCACACATGGCTGATTGCGACGTCTATTACGGCCGGTTAAGCGATGCCTTGGTCGCGGCGGCGCCTCGCTTGAAGTTGGTGCAATCGCCCGGCGCCGGGGTCGACTTTCTCATGAACACGCCCAAGCTGGTCGAGAGCGAGATCATCGTCACGAACACTCGCGGCGCCCACGGTCCATCGATTGCCGAGCACGTCTTCGCCTTCCTCCTCAGCTTCACCCGCGGCATTCCCCAGGCGCTCGCCTGGCAGCGCGACAAACACTGGGGCCGCCACGAAGGTTACCGCGCCCTTCACGAGATCAAAGACACGACCATCGGCATCGTCGGCTACGGCCAAATCGGCCGCGCCATTGCGAAACGCGCCCGCGCCTTCGAAACAAACGCGATCGCGGTCGACGCCCATTCTGGTCCCGGCGACGCCTCAGTCGAAGAGGTCTGGCCCCTCAGCCGCCTCGCTGATCTCCTTAGGCAGGCGGATACCGTCGTCATCTCCGCGCCCTACACCCGCGAATCGCGCCACCTCATCGATGCGGCCGCGCTCGCCGCGATGAAACCGAGCGCGTACCTGATCGCGATCTCCCGCGGTGGCATCGTCGACGAAGATGCGCTCGCCGCGGCGTTGCACGCCGGCCAGATCGCCGGGGCCGGCGTTGACGTCACCGAAATCGAGCCTCTCCCCGCCGACAGCCCGCTCTGGGACGCCCCGAACATCATCATCACCCCCCACCTCGCTGGCGCCTCCGGTCCCAAAGAGCAACGCTGTGTCCAAATCCTCCACGACAACCTCGTCCGCCTCGCCACCGGCGAACCCCTGATCAATGTCGTAGACAAGAAGGCGGGGTATTAGGGGAAGTCATCGTCGCTATGCGCGAATTGCCTGCCTAGAAGACGCCTCGCCGCTTGAAATCCCAGAGCCCGTAATCGACTTCGGGCACGTCGGCCAGACCCAGGCGCTGGAGGACATGCGCCACCTCGGTGCGGTGCTCCGTGTCGTGGAGGTGACCATGAGGATCGCGCCGCCGAACGTCTGCGGCGCGCCGTAGTGATCGACGAAGGTCTCGTCCAGGCGCTGCTCGTCGCGCAATCGACGTGCGAGGGTGGCGAATGCCGGATAGAAGCGCTCGTGGCACTCGATCAGCGCGGCCACAGAGCTGTCCTCGCACCGTGTATCGACCGGCTGTCCGGTCATCGGCGCCGTCCAGGACGGGACGTTGAAAATCATGTGCTTGTACGTTGCGCGCAATGTCCGATGTCCAATATCGAACGGCTGATTGAGCTGAGCGCCTGTCAGATCTCGGCTCACTTCGAGGAGCGTTGCCGTGGCCCACTGGTCGTGTTCCAACAGGCGATCAACCACATCGATCATAGTTCCGCCTACACCGGCACGATCAGGTTCTTGAGCACCCCACCGCTGAGGGCGGCCTGCATCGCCTCGTCGAACTTCGTTAGCGGGTAGGCGTCTGCCAGCAATGGGTTCACGTCGACGGCGCCCGAGGCGAGGGCATCAATAACTTTGGGGTAGCAGAAGGGGCCGAGGTGGCTGCCGTGGATATTGAGCTCTTTGCTGTCGCCGATGATGGTCCAATTGATCGATGACGGTTCGTTCAGCACGCTGAATTCGACAAAGGTGCCGAGCTTGCGGATCATCTGCAGCCCCGGATTGATCGCCCCCGCGTTGCCGCTCGCCTCGATGTAGACATCGCAGCCATAGCCGTCCGTCAAATCGCGCACCTTCTGCACTGCGTCTTCTTGGGCAACGTCGATCGTAACGTCGGCGCCAAGCTGCTTGGCAAGATCGAGCCGGTACTGTTTCCTGTCGAGCGCGATCAATCGGCCCGGGTTGCTCAGCTTCGCGATCTGCAGCATGCAAAGTCCGATGTTGCCGACGCCGCCGATGACGACCGTGTCGCCCGATTTGATCTCACCTCGGTCAACCGCATGCCAGGCGCAGGCCATCGGTTCGATATAGGCCGCTTGGCCGTCGCTGAGCGACGCGGGAACTTGGTGCACAAGTGACTTGGCGGGGAAGAGATTGTACTTGGCCATCCCGCCGTTCAGATGGCGCTTGAACCCGAAGATATTGTGGACCTGACACATCCAATACTGATCGTTCCGGCAAAAGCGACATTCGCCGCAGGGCACGATCTGCTCGGCCACCACGCGGTCGTCCACCGCTACGTTGTGCCGTTCGGACGCGCCCTCACCGAGAGCTACGATCCGCCCAGCGTACTCGTGACCGGCGATGCACGGTGGTTCGACGTAGCCGCTCTTGCCGCCCTCTCCCCCTCCGGCGCTCCGCGCCACCTCCCCCGACTCGGGGGCGTGCCCCCTGCCGGCGCTTTGCGCCACCTCCCCCCGCTGGGGGGAGTCTCCCCAGAAGAGCGGGCCGCCGAGCCAGCATTTCATATCGGACGCGCAAATTCCGATGGCGCCGACCTCGATCAGCATCTCACCCGGCCCCGGGTCCGGCACGGGAACTTCTTCCACCCGGTAATCCTTCGGCCCGTAGGTCACCACGGCCATCATCGTCTCAGACATGATCTCCCCCATAAGCGCGCGTCAACCTGCCGGTTCATATCATACGGTCGTCCACCTCCGCACAAACGGGATTGCAGCACGGCTCCTGATGCTATGCTGCATAATGGAGGCTCCCGTAGCAAATGTTCACCCCTCGAGGGCGGATGGCAGCCGATGATAGCGAGAAGCGACCGATTGGTGGCCGTTCTGAAAGGAAGCGTCATGCGTCGAGAGCGCACTCGGATGCTCGGCCGGCATCGATCTCGAATGTTCGCCGCGGTCCTGCTCACGCTCGTTCTTGGCAACGGTTTCGGCGCTGCCCGCGCCGCCGTCCCCCAAACTCAGGCGACACCGGGCAGCGCCACGCCTGCTGGCACCGTGCAAGCGAGTCCCAGCGCCCAAGCGGCGACTCCGGCGCCAGTTGCGACGCCTGTTACCGCCGCCACGCCCGCGCCGTCGCCGACGCCGATTTCCCACGGCCAAGTCATCGCCCAGGGTCTCGCAATTCCGCCTGACGGGGCGGCCGTCTGGCGCGTCCGCGAGGTCACGCTTCCGGCTTCCGATGAGGCGGAATCGGTAACCGACGGCTTCTCCTTCACCTTGCAAATGCAGGGTGTCGGTGTCATACGCAACGATATTACCAATAAGCGAGCTCGGCTCGAAGCCGGCGAGGCCTATTTCATGTCGGCGGATGATCCTTACACCCGGCGCGCGGAAAGCGAGCACACTTCGCGCTCCTGGATCTTCGAAGTCGTCGCCCCGAACGCATCAACCGAAGGGCTCGAAGGCGACGTTGTCTACACAAGCGACACGATCGACAGTTGGCCGGCAGGCGTGCGCGACTTCGAGATGGTCCGCAATCTCCTCTTGCCGGGCGAAACCTCCGCTCTTCCCATTCACACCGCGCCCGCGCTGGTCATGATCACCAGCGGCTCGATTGATGTCCTCCAACCCGGCGGATCGCCCACGACCATGAACCCTCGCCAGGGCATCGTCGCCGATGATCTGACTTTGACGAACAACAGCAACGCCACCGCCACCTACGTTGTGGTCACAATCGGTCAACGCGTGCTCGATCAACCTCAGTCCTCTTCATCGACGGAGACGCCGAGCGCGGAGACACCGAGCGCCGAGGCGACGACCGCCGCTCCCACGGCCACCGCCGCGCTCGACCCCAACGCCGACACCGATGGCGACGGGCTTACCAACCGCGACGAGCAGCAGCGCGGCACCGACCCGACCAAGGCGGACACCGATGGCGACGGACTCACCGATATGGAAGAGGTCCAGACGTACCACACCGACCCGCTGAAAGCTGACACTGATGGTGACAAGCTTTCGGACGGCGAAGAGGTCAACCGTTACGGCACCGACCCGCTGAAACCCGACACCGACGGCGACGGCACCTCCGACGGCGACGAATCGCTCATCTCCGGCACCGACCCGAACGACCCGAACGACCACCCGTAGAGGTCTGAGCCAAGGACGACGGCCCGATCATGCCCATCGATTTTCCTTTTCACTCCCGCCGCTGCCGCTGCCGGCATTCCTCGATCACAGCCCGGGCTTCGTCGGCGGTGTGCCAGCCGAGGACTTCGGTTTGTTTGGGCTCGAGGAGTTTGTAGGTCGCGAAGAAGGTTTCGATCTCGCGCAGCCAGTGCTCGCCCAGCGCGTCCAAGGTGCGGACGTGGTCGTAGCGGGGATCGCCAACTGGCACTGCCAGCACCTTGAAGTCCTTGCCTTTCTCGTCCTCCATGTCGAGACCGCCGATCGGGCAGGCCTCGATCATGCATCCAGGGAAGGTCGGCTCCTGGGTGAGCACGAGAATGTCGAGGGGATCGCCGTCGCCGGCGAGCGTATCGGGGATGAATCCGTAATCGGCCGGATAATGGACTGAGGAATAGAGCACCCGGTCGAGCCGGAAGGTTCGCGTCTCCTCGTCATACTCGTACTTGTTGCGGCTGCCCCGGGGAATCTCGATGAATGCGACCACCGTGTCGTTCGCGTCGTTTTCATCACCATGCTGGCGCTCGGACATGATCGCCCCCTTCCTATAACACCAGTTTCCCGCTCCGTCACGCCGAACAACCATTGCGTCAATCTGAGCCCTCTCCGTCATGCCGAGCGAAGTCGAGGCATCTAGCTGTTCTTGTCATCGTCCTTCAAAGAGACTTGACCCTTCGACTTCGCTCAGGGTGACGGGTGGAGCGCTCAGCATGACGAAGAGGGTGGGCTGCGTACTACGTGCGGTCGCTCGTGAAGAGTGCCTCGCGGATCGCCATGATTTGCGAGCGCAGACTCGTGTTCGTCGTCAGCTCGCGTTCGATCTTGGTGATTCCGTGCATGACGGTCGTGTGATCGCGATGGCCTAGCTCGTGCCCAATGTCGACCAAGGAAGAGTCGGTTTCCTCGCGCAGGAGATACATCGCCACCTGCCGCGGGAGGACGATCTCCTTGTTCCGCGCCCGGCCCGTGAGCTCGCGCAACGATACCTCGTAGTGGCGCCCGACCGCCTCCACCACACTCGCCTGAGTGATCGACTTGCGCCGGTTGCTAATCGAGGCGTCGGTCAGCGCCTCCATTGCCAATTGCAGCGTCAGCGCATGGCCGGTGATCTGCGAATAGGCGAGCACCTTGTTCAGCGCTCCTTCCAATTCGCGGATGTTCGTCTGATCCTTTTGCGCGATGTACTCGGCGACGTCGTCCGGCACTTTCGCGCCGAGTTCGTCCGCTTTCGCGCGCAGAATCGCCGTGCGCATCTCATAGTCGGGAAGCTGAACATCGGCAATCAAGCCGCCTTCGAACCGGGATTTCAGCCGATCTTCCAGCGCCGACATTGCTTTCGGCGGGCGGTCGCTGCTGATCACCACCTGCTTGCCGCTCTGGTACAGCTCATTGAAGGTGTGGAAGAACTCTTCCTGGGTGCTGTCCTTGCCGGCGATGAATTGGATGTCGTCGATCATGAGGATGTCGATCAGCCGGTAGCGCGCCCGGAACTCCTCCATCCGCTGAGCCCGGATCGCGTTGATCAGGTCGTTGGTGAACCGCTCCGACGAAACGTAAGAGACGGTGATTCCGGGATGCAGCTCGATCGCCCGGTGCCCGATCGCATGGAGCAAATGCGTCTTGCCCAGACCGACGCCGCCGTGGACGAAAAACGGGTTGTATTGCCCGCCGGGACGTTCCGCGACCGATTGCGACGCCGCGTGCGCGAGCCGGTTGGAGGAGCCGACGACATAGTGTTCATAGACGTAGCGCGGGTTCAGCCCGTGATTCGCGCCGGCCGTCAGCTCGAGTTGCTTCGTCTTCCCGATCGGTGGTTCCTTGCCGGCAGGCGGCGGTTCAGAGCCGCGTTTGGTCGAGCGGGCGGGAGGCGAGACTTGGCCAAAGACGAGCTTGCGATCAGCAGTGTCACGGGGTGAGGCGTCGGGCGCGGTTGCCCGTAGCTCATCCACCTCATGTGAGTCGGCGTTGAGGACTGTGAACTCGACCTCAATCGGGCGGCCAACAATGGTGGAAAAGACCTCTTCGATTTGCGCGGCATAGCGCGACTGCAGCGTCGACGCGCCGAAGGTGTTGGCGGCGGCAACCGTCGCCACGTCGTTTTCGAACGCAACGATCGTCGTCGGCCGCAGCCAGTTTTCAAATGCGCTCCGGTTCAAGCGGGCCTTCATGTCGCCAAGCACCGCCTGCCAGAGTTGCTGCGCCTGCATCTGCATGAGCGGCCGCCCTTGCCCCGATTTCCGTCCCGCCCCAACCTCGGGGGTGTACGGACACTATCCTATGATGCTACCATCCCATGGCCCTACCGACAATGGCTTCCGGAGCGCAGTCTGCCCCGACAACCGCTCCGCGTACCTAGGGTCTTCCTCTATACCACACCGTGAACCGGTAGAGCGGCAAGAAGCCCATGCGATCATAGACCGGGCGGCCCATATCGCTGCTGAGCAACATCGCCGGCAACCCCGGCTCCGCCAACGCCGCCCGCCAGGTCAGCGCTGCGCCATAGCCCTTGCCCCGCGCCTCCGGTACAGTGCCGACAAGTGCAATGGTGTTGATTCCGGCCGCGAGGAAGCACGCGGAAATGCTCACCGCTCGCCCAGCGACCGATCCAATCCACCGCCGCATCCGCTTATCAGGAAGCACCCGTTCATCGAAGAGATTGCCGGGCCGGTAGGGCAAGAAATTCGTAAAGGGAAAGCCGATGATTGCGGTCTCTTCGAAGGTTTCCAAATCGGCCCGAGTGGCGACCTCGCGAATCTCCAACTCTGCTGGCGCCGGTGGCGCGGTCGCGCCCGCCGGCAGAAGATGCAGCGGCGGATGACCGCCGAGCTGCCAACCGTGGCCGCGCAAGTCCGGTGTCGGCCAGGCACTCCAGAGCATGACCTCGCCCGTCAACCCGGAATCGGCGGCGCCGAAGCCGTAGAAATCGTCGACCTGGGCCACAACTTCTTCGAGGTTCTGCGGGGACAGCGGTTGGAACGGAATGATCGAATTCAGGAAGGTTGCGGGCCGTCCGAGATCGGTCGCGATCATCTGGTCGGTCGCCAGCACGCAACCGTCCATCGCCCGGACTGGCGAGGCGAACGATTCCGCCGAGTTGAGGAGGAACGCCCGTGTCAGCGAATCGGACGCGGGCGCGTCCGGTTCCCAACCTGTTCGGAGCTGTTGTTCGGATTCAGTCATTGGCCGCGCTCGCACGAGCGTCGCATAGCAAGAACAGGGAAGCCGCGGAAGCGGTGCTCACGCATTCTATCAGTCGCGGTTCGCGGGTTCGTGGGACGCCGGACTGACGGATCGCTGTTCTCGGAAGGGGATCTGCCCTGGCCCTCGTGGAAAGATCGACCAAAAGTACATAGACCCGGCCTTGCGGCCGGGTCCATGCGGGAAGGGGAGGGGGTGGAGCGTGTGCGGCGCTCCACGGGCTTCGGAGAGAGCATCGGTTTTTCGTTGGGGCGATGCTCTCATTATCCTAGTACGATTCTTGGCAAGGTTTGGTTTCATCGCTCGGTTGCGCGTTGACAATAAGTCGCACTGATCTCGGGCCGCTGCCTTCTAACCCGCGGAGGGATCGGCAGCCGTCTTGTTACCCTGCTCGATCGAGGTCCTGCCGCCGCGATAGAGCCAGCGGGCGGCGAGGATAATCACTGCCGATGCGATCGCCGTCAGCACGACATGCTCCCAGAGCGCGGCGTCGTGCAAGTCGTCGACGATCTCGTCCTCAAGCACCATCCGGATCGCGGTCATGATCAGCACAACCGCGCCGAAATAATTCAGGATCGGCAATCGCCCGATCAACCGCGCCATCAATTCACTGCCCAGCAGAAGAATCGGAATCGAAAGCGCGAGCCCGAAGAGCAGCAGACCGAGGCTGCCGTGGGCTGCCCCGCCGACGGCGAGGATGTTGTCTAAGCTCATTACCACGTCGGCCAGCACGATGGTCCGAATCGCCTGCCCGAGCGAATCCGCTTCGCGCACGTTGGCGGCGTGATCGACCGGGCGAACCAGCCGGTACGCGATCCAAAGCAGGAGCAGCCCCCCGGCCGCTTGCAGCAACGGGACATCGAGCAGCAGCGCTGCGGCGACGGTGAAGAGCATGCGCAAACCGACCGCGCCCGCTCCTCCGATCAGGATCGCGCGGCGCCGGTTTGCGGCCGACAGGCGACCGGCCGCCATCCCGATCACGACCGCATTGTCGCCGGAGAGGACGAGGTCGATGACGACGATGCTGAGAACAGCAGAAACAAATCCCAAATCGAGCACGAGGAAAGAAACTCCTGAATAGGGTCAGCGATGAAGCGATTGCACGGCGACCGCCTGGCGGCAGGAACGGGAGGGTGAAGCGGCTGACGACGCGACTCGGCATCGCCATCGTCTAATGATTGTACGCGAATTTCTCCAAGCTAAAGCCAGCGGCTCATCCGCTTGAAGCCTCATCGAGGTGAGAAACGATAGTTACTCTCGCCGCCCCGTGCTCAGCCTCGGAGCGGCTTCGTGTTACGAGCCCGGGGTTTTAATGCCGGGACACGGGTCATCTCGGTGCCGTTCCTATCCCAGCACCAGCCGGTCCGCGACCATCGCCACAAACATGAAGAGGAGGTACCAGAGGGAGTACATGAACAACTGGCGCGCGAGGCGTTTGCTCGGGGTCTGCTGCAGGCGGAGCGCCATCAGCACGAAGAGCCCGTTGAGGACGACGGCCGAAGCGAAATAGATCTCGCCAAACCCGAACGGAATCAGCATCAGCGACACCGCGGCGAGGAGGATGCTGTACAGCACCACTTGCCGGCGCGTCTCATCTTCGCCGGCGACCACCGGCAGCATGGGCACTTCCGCCCGGCCATATTCCCCCTGCTTCAGGAGGGCCAGCGCCCAAAAGTGCGGAGGAGTCCAGTAATAGATCACGGCGAAGAGGAGCACGGCGGCGACAGACAGGCTGCCGGTCACGGCCGCCCAGCCGACGAGTGGCGGCATCGCCCCCGCTGCCCCACCGATCACGATGTTCTGGGGCGTGGTGCGCTTCAACCACTTGGTGTAGACGAAAACATAGTAGAGGTTGCCAACCAGGGAAAGCCCGGCAGCAAGCCAGTTCACGAACAACCCGAAGACGAGCACCGAAATCACCGAGAGCGTGATCCCGAATATCAGTGCAGCGCGCGGAAGAATGCGGCCGGTTGCGGTTCCGCGGCTCCGAGTCCGAGGCATCCGGGCGTCGATGTCGCGGTCGAGATAGCAGTTCAAGACGTTAGCCCCGCCGGCCGCCAGGGTGCCGCCGATCAATGCCGCCAGCAGCAACGAGAAGGAAGGAACCGCGGCCGCGGCAACGAACATCGCCCCAAACATCGTCGCCAACAGCAGCGACAAGATACCCGGTTTCATCAACGCCACGTAGTCGGCCACGACTTCGCGTGCTCTGCGCAGATCAGGCGGGGTGAGCGCGAGATTCGGTCGCGTCGACGCGAGCGCCGCTCCCGCCGTCCCGGTCCCTTGGAACTGCATCTGCGCATGTGTGGGGGGCGCGGCACTCATGCGGACGACCGCCTCGGCGGCATTGCTCGGCGAGCGGAACGGCGGAACCCGCGCGCCAACCGGGGCGGGATCAGTTTCTCCCGGCCGATGGGCAACCAGCGCCAGCGCCAGCATCGTTGCCCACAGCGCCGCCGCCGTCGCGAGGTGGGTGCCGCTCAACCAGGCATCGCCGTCGGTGAAGACATACATCGCGCCGATCATGATCTGCACGCAAATGATCGCCGCCGCCGCGATCGCGAGCTTGCGCGCCGCCTTCGAGATCGGCCGCCGGAGCGCCTGCACGAGAATGAACGCGACCGTGGCCGTGGCCACGAGGGCGACCGTGCGGTGAGAGAGATTGAACCAGGTGTAGCGGGAGGTTGCGTTGGGCACGATTTGGCCGTTGCCGCAGGTCGGCCATTCCCAGCAGGCGAGCGCCGCCCCAGTCGTGCTCGTTAACCCGCCGGTCAGGATCAGCCCGAAGATCACGGCCGCGCCAATCCGGGCAAAGAAGGTGAAGGTTCGGTCTTCGTCGAGGCCGTGATCGCGTCCCGCGCCGACAATAACGACCGGCGCGCCACGATCGATCGCGATGCTATAGGCGGTGAGGATGGTCACGGCGAAGTAGATCATCGCCGTGCCGAGGTGGGCGGTGACGATGCTCGGCGGCAGCTCGCCCCAGACGGTGAGTGCGCCAAGCATCGCCTGGAAAATCACCAGCCCGAGCGACGCGACCGCCAGCTTCCGGCTGCGCAGACTCGTTTCCTTGACCATAAACGCGCCGATCAACGTCCCGATCACCAGGAACGTAATCGTGGCCGCGACCGTGCGATGCATATATTCGATGATCGCCAGCGTGTTCAGCGGGGGATACGGTCGGCCCTGGCAGAGCGGCCAGTCGTCTTCGCAGCCCAACCCGGAGCCGCTGACGCGGGTAATCCCGCCAAGCACGATCAGGGCGTAGGACGCGATGGCGGTGACAACTGCGAGGCGGAACAGGCGGGTCATGGAACCTCTCTGGGAAGCGGCACTGGCGGGCGATGTCCCCGTGATCGCCGGAACCGTTGACAAATCGTCACGGAGCAAAGCGAGGCGCGTTCGCCCACGGCGAGATCAATTCTCGATATTCTACTCGCATCGCGGGCGAAAACCTGTCGTCTTCGCACCCGCCCGTGCATGCCGTCACGATTGGGCTACATTCCGTCGCCCAGAGCCCTACCCCTCATGCCGAGCGAAGTCGAGCCATCTGGCTCTTCCAATCGCTGGCTGTGGGCAGGGCCAGATTCTTCGCTTTCGCTCAGAATGACGGAGGGGGAGCGCGCAGAATGACGGAGGGGGTCGGTGCGCGCAATGACGAAGAGGCACTCATCATCAGGTTGGAAGGACGACATCACGATGCCAAGTCAGTATGCGGGAACGGTTCGCGCGCCGGAGTTTCCGGTTGGATTGGAGTGGTTCAATACCGAGCCGCTGACGACGGCCCGCCTCCGGGGCAAGGTCGTCATCTTCGACTTTTGGACCTATGGCTGAATTAATTGTCACCACATCATCCCGCAGTTGCGGGACCTCGAACACGCATTCCCGCACGAGCTGGTCGTGATCGGCGTCCACTCCGCCAAGTTTCCCGCCGAGCGGGAGAGCGAGAACCTGCGCGCGGCCGTGCAGCGCCACGAGCTCGATCACTCCGTGGTGAACGACGGCGATTTTGCGATCTGGCAGAGCTACGCCGTTCGCGCTTGGCCGACCTTAATGTTCGTCGATCCTCGCGGGAATGTCGTCGGCAAACACGAAGGCGAGTTCCCGTTCGAACCGGTGCGCGACCTCATCCAGGAGATGATTGCGACCTTCGACGCCGAGGGCGCGGTCGATCGCACATCCCTCCCTATCACACCGCTGCCGGCCGTGGGCGGTGAGCTTCGCTTTCCCGGCAAGGTGCTCGCCGACGAAGCCGGCAGTCGCCTCTTGGTCGCCGACTCCGGGCATAACCGCATTGTCGTCACCGGCTTCGACGGCAAGATCGATCTGGTCATTGGCAGCGGGGAGCCGGGATTTGCCGACGGGGATCGCGATGACGCCCGTTTCGACCATCCCCAAGGTCTCGCGCTTGCGGAGGACGGGAAGGCTCTCTACGTTGCCGACACAGAGAACCACGCAATCCGGGCGATCGAGCTTGCCACCGGCCGCGTGACAACTGTGGCCGGAACGGGAGCGCAAGGGCATCAACGCGTCGGCGGTCCGGCCCTCGAGACGGGCATTTCGTCGCCGTGGGACCTCACTTTCCTCGATAATCGGCTCTGGATCGCGATGGCGGGCACGCATCAGCTCTGGACGCTCGATCTCGGCGCCGGCCGGCTCGACGTGGCCGCGGGCACGGGCGTGGAATCGATCCACGACGGTCCGCTGCTCCAGGCCACGTTCGCGCAGCCGAGCGGGATCACGGCCAGCGGCGGCGTGCTCTACACCGCCGACAGCGAAACGAGCTCGGTCCGGCGCGTCGATCCGACTGAGGACCGCGTGCGCCGGTTGGTCGGGCGGGGGCTCTTCGATTTCGGGGACGTCGACGCCCGCGGCGACAGCGTCCGCCTTCAACACCCCTTGGGTGTCGATGCCGCGATCGCGGAGGGCGCCACGGTCGTCTACATCGCCGACAGCTACAACGACAAGATCAAACGGCTCGACCCGGCCACGCGCGAGGTCGAAACCCTCTTCGGGGGAGATGCCCGCGGTGCCGCCGACGGCGCTTGGCGCACGGCGGAGTTCTGGGAGCCGGGCGGGGTGAGCGTTGCTGGTCGCCGGCTCTTTATCGCCGATACCAACAATCACTCGGTTCGCGTCGCCGACCTCGACGGCGGGGAGGTAACCACAGTTACCATCCGCTCAGCCTGAGTCCTCGACAAGACGGCAAAGATTTGCGCAAAAAGCGTTGACAGACAGTCCCAGGCCGCTAAACTCTGTAAATCGGGGGGAAACTGATATAGCCCAGTTCTGCTTTTCTTGAACTTTGCCCGGTTTCCTGGTGCTGGGTTCAAGGAAGCGACCAATATTCGGCGTGAAGCGGTGGGGCGCTCGCATGACGAATGGGAGGGTTCGATGACGATGCAGGTCCTGGCAAAGGGTGTGCGGAGCAGCGGCCGAGACGACGCGGACCTCGAAAGCGTGAGTGCGGGCGATCGAGGACGATGGCTGTCGATTCACGATGCCTGTCGCTTTCTTGGCGTCGACCAGTCGACCCTCCGCCGATGGAGCGATGCCGGGAAAGTGCCGGTCTTTCGCACGCCGGGCGGTCACCGACGATATGCCGAGGATGATCTTCGACGCCTTGTCGGCGAAGGACCGCGCCGTCAGGAGCGGTCCCGCCTGAGTCGCCAGAATCTGACCGATCGTTCCCTTTCCGGCTATGAAGAGGAATACCTGCGCTCGGCCCGAGAACGGCGCTGGTTTAAAGCATATAGTCCGGCAACTCAAGAAGAACACCGCCGTCTCGGTCGGCGGCTGGTCGATCTTGCGATTCGCTACGCCGCCGCGCCCCCGGAAACGGTTGACCGTGGCAGCTATCTGGCCGAAGGCCAGCAGATCGGCGAGCACTACGGCCGGTCGGGCGCTATCGCTGGGCTCAGCGCCGGCGAGACGGTCGAAGCCTTCCTCTTTTTCCGCTATCCCGTGGTCCGGGCGGTGATGGGGATGATTGAGGAAGAGGGGCTCGCGGCGAAGCGGGCGGCTAGAGTCTTCATCGAAATCGGCTACTTTATGGATCAGGTGCTGATCGCCACCGTGCGCGGCCAAGAGAACTACGGCGCCTTCGTCGGCGCGTCCCGGGCGATGAGCGAAGCACAGGGCACGATCAGCGACGTATAGGGTTTGTGCGCAGAAAGAGTAAATATGCGGGCCGACGCCGAGAAATCAAGGCATCGGTGGTCCAAACGTGCCGTCGAGAGTATCCGATCAGTCCATTCTGGTGTCACTCAGTCAAGCATAATTTAATTGTAGCGCTCGGCTGGTTTCCCCCCTTCCCTCACCAGCCGACGCGAACGACCCCCGCGGAGCCCCCTGCTGCAACAGGGGGCTCGGCATTTCTGTCGTTTTGTTTGTAGTGATGGCGTGAAGATTCCCTAATTGAACATCGCCCAGAGGGCACCCGCCGTTTCGGTTTCACCGTGGCCCCGCCACCTTCGTCTCCCGCTCCTCCGAACTTGGAATCATCCACTCCGCCCGTTTCAGGGCCTCGCGTTTCCGGCGCACCCGTCGCAGGCGAATCCGGAATAGGACTGGGGCGGCGCAGAGGGCGACGATGGCGAGCAACCAGATCCAGGTCGTCGCCGCGAGCAGGACCCCCGTTTTGAAGTCGTGCACAGCCCAGAGGACGAGGAGAAGTGTCGCCACTTTCGCGGCCACGATCGTCCAGACCAATACCCAGGCGCTGAACGTCGTCTCCTCATCGTCCGCCGGCGCGTGATAGTCCGCGGAATGGTGACTAGGGTCGGAGCGTGGCATGGCGTGGGCCGACCTGCGGCGCCAAGCGCCGCCCCTGGATGCGCGGTGGCCACTGTCTGCGCACACCCTACTCCTGAACGCCGACGGGCACAAGACCCGGCATCGCTAGGCTCGTTCCGGGTATCATGCTCGTGAGAAATCGGTCGCCGCGCAGGAATTGGGTCATGGGTGTACAGGAATATCTCCTCCTCGTGCTCGTCATTCTCCTTCCGCTGATCATCGCCGTCGTCGTCACCCTCTGGACCCTTGAGCAGGCGCGCCTACGAAACAAGAAGAATCGCAAGCGCTCGCCGAAGCCGGCTCCCGAATCGAGCTCCCCTCCCCCCGTCGAACCGCGCTAGGGGCGCGGTCGTCGCCATCGGTTCTCCACCTTCGCGACAACCAGCCAGCTTGGGTTTAGGTCCATTGGGCTAGTTCGCCCGTTGAGCCGCGAATCGGGGGATTCCTAGAATGACTCCACGGAAGTTGCGCCCCGTTCGGCCAAAATGCGTCACGCGTTTCAACACGCCATGGTGACAAATCATGGCCGCCGTTCTTGTTTCATGGGATGAAATGCCGGCGCGGTATGGCCGGCGAGGGATCCGCACTAGGGGGTCGGTGGTGGAATTAACTGAGCTCATGCGTGGCGCCCAAGAGGCGATGGACCGCGGCGATTATCAGGTCGCGACACGGGCATGCACGCATGTGCTGGAAGCATATCCCTCGTGCCTAACGGCCCATCGTGTCCTCGGCGAGGCTCACCTTGAACGTGGCGAGGCCGACCTCGCGACCCAACATTTCGATTCCGTGCTCGAAATCGATCCACTCAACGTAGTCGCCCGCCTCGGCTTGGGCGTCGCCGCCGAGGAGCGGGCAGATCCGACGACCGCATACACCCACTATCTGAACGCGTGGGAAATCAACCCCGCGCTCGAACAGGTGCGCGAGGAGCTCGTTCGCTTGCGGATTGCGCTCGGCCGGGAAGATCGACTGCATCCAACGCGGGCGGGTCTGGCCAGCATCTTTGCCAGAGGCGGCCAACTTGGCCGCGCGGCCGCCGAATGGCGGGCGCTGCTCCATGCCGATCCTGAGAATGTGCGCAGTCGCTCCGCTCTAGCCGAAGTGCTCTGGCGCGCCGGTGATGATGCCGGCGCTGCGGCCGCGGCGAAGTCGGCGCTCGACTCGGCGCCCTATAACGCGCGACTGCTCGCGATGCTGGCCGACATCGAACGCCGACACGGCGCGAACGATGTCGGCGCGCTCGTCGAGCGCTATCACGACGCCGATCCGCTGGGCGACGTGATCGCCGGTCTCGCTGATCTGCGGCCCAGCGTCGAGCTCGATTTTCTCCAACCGGGACCGAAGGCGATCGCGCCGCTCGAGCTACAGGCGACGCCGGTGAGCGCGCCCGAACCCCAGCACTTTGCGCCGGGGGCGCTCGCCGTCAGTCACTTGCCCGCGCCGGATCTCTGGGACAACCTCGTGCAGGATTTCGGCACCGATCCGATGGGTATGAGCATGGGCAGCGAACCGGTGGGCGATATCGTGCCCTTTGCCTGGGAAGACGCGCTCGGCACGAACGATCAGGCGCAGGATGACTCAATTCTCGGTGATGCGGTTTCTCCGGTCCCCGCGGCAGTTGCGCCTGAGCCATTGATGGTTGCGCCCGAGCCGGTGATGGCTGCACCAGCCGAAGAGACGCACAACGACGATGATCTGAACCAGTACTTCGCGGCCCCGCAGGGGCAGATGCCCGCCGCGCCTGAGCCGCTGCGGTCCGATCCGCTCCCGCAGCCCGACGCCGATTTCGCCGCGCTGATGGCGGAACCGACCGTGCCCGCACCGATCGCGGCGGCGTTTCCGACCGACGACCTCGCCGCGCTGATGGCAGCGCCGGCTGACTCGCCTGCCAGCGCTTATGTCGACAGCGCCTTTACCACAGTGTTGCCCGAGATGACGGCGGACGATCTCGTGCTTTCCAACGGCTTTGCGCCGCCAACGGAAGCGACAGCGATCGTGGCCGAGGCCCCGAACCCATTCATCACCGCCGACGGTCGAGTCGATCTCACGGTTGGTTGGGACGACCTCGATCGCACCCTGGCGGAGGCGACGCCACACGGCGATTTCACGCGCGAGTACGAGCACCTGCTGGCCGAAATCGACGCGGGCGGCATCGCGCCATTTGCCACGGTTGAGCCGGCAGGCGACACCGAGGCCTGGGAGCCCTTATCCGCGGAAGACGTGCAACCCATGGCGGCAGCCCCGGCCCCGGACGCGGGCGCAGACCTCCAAGACTTGGATCTCCAACTCGACGAAACGTGGGGCAGTGAGCCGGCCGCTGAAGCGGCAGCGATCGGGTCAGACGACCTCCTATCGTCTTTTCCCGATGAATCGGTCATAGTACCCGCGGAGGTAGCGGCCTCGATTCAGGAGCCGGAACCGACCGGGTACACAGAAATCTTCCGCAATATTGATCAGGATACGCTTCTGCTGCCGGAAGAAGAATCGCCGGTCAATCCCTTAGCGCGTCCGGACCTTGCCGGCGAACCGCCAGATTTGGCGGACGTGCTGTCGGTGGCCGCCGACGATGCCCTCGATTTCTCGAGCCAATTCGACAATATCGATCTCAGCGGCCTCGACGGGGTGACGGCCGATGACTGGCTTGCCGGGATTGAATCGGATGCGGTGGTTGCCGAACCTGTGGCTGCGGCCGTGTCTAGTCACGCGGCCGGTCAGGATACGTTCGACCCGTTGCTCTCCGATCTCCATGGGATCGAGCCATTCTCGTTTGATGAAGGTGGCGCAAACGGCGTGGACGGCGAGTTCGGGGTTGATTTCTCCGAGGTCAATGAAGCGCCGTTTGATCCCTCGCAGTACAGCGCGATGCCGGATCTTGCAGCGCTGCACGATACGACCCGACCGGCCATTTCGCCAGATCCGATTGCCGAGGACGAACCGCTCGAGCTGATCGACGACGAACTCGCATTTGACTTCGCCGCCGTCGAAACCGCTCCGGCATTGGACGTTGCCGCCGAGGCACAGTCTGCGTCCGACGATCAGGACGAGGACTTCCCGGCGCTGGATGTTCGGAGCTGGCCGGCGTTTGTTGGCGTGACTTCGGAACTGATCGACCGCGGTCAAGGCGGTCTCTTCGCGCGGTTGCGGGCGGAGAAAGTTGCCCTCGTCGAGGCCGGGATCGTCACCCTGGCGCCGAGAGCGGAACTTGCTGAAGTGGCGTCGGCTGCACCTGTGGACTGGACTCCCCCGGCTGTCGCAACAGCGCCTGTCGAAGAAGCGCCGCCGGAAGAGATCGTTGCGAGTAAGGCACCGGTGCTCTCCGTCGTGGCCACCAACGCAATGCCGGATCACGGGCTCGATCTCATCGCGCTTCGCGACCGATTGCTGGAAAGCGACGCCTCCGCGCTTGAGGTGGCCGAACTCCTGGAAGCGGCGGTTTCACGTGGAACATCGGATCCTGCCCTGTGGCGCGCGCTGGGCGAGGCCTACTTGAAAGTCGGCAAGAGCGAGCAAGCGGCAGCGCAATTCCGGCGAGCAATGCTGGCGCGCCGCCGCGCGCAGTAGCCAACCAATTCGATGAGGATGACGGCGCCATGATGGTCGATACCGGGGTTGTGGATAATATTCTGCTCGATCTGCTCAAGCACGAGGAAATTCTCGGCGCGGTCGCGGTCAGCATCGACGGTCTGGTCGTGGGCAGCGCCGGGATCAACCAGACAGATGCCGAGCTCGCGGGAGCGCTCGGTGCGTCGCTTGTCGGCGCGGCCGAGCGTACTGCTCGCCGCCTTGGCGCGGGTCTTGCGAGCGACGTTTCCATCGGCACGGCAGATGGATTCATTCATGTCAAGAGCGGCGGCGATTTCGCCGTGTTGGTATTCAGCGAAATGTCCGATGGCGTGACCGTGAAAAAAGCTTGCGGCGTCGCGGTCGACGAAATTTCGAAGATGCTGGAAGGTCTCGAATAAGGCGGGGGAACCGAAGGGGGTGTCGCGAGGACGGTGGCTCGGCCACCGTCCTCGTGGCGTTTCCGCCGGACCCTATGCTAGGGTTGCGCGCTGTCGACTTATCGGTTGGTGGAACGAGAGGATGCAAGCGCGTGGCGGCCATAGAGCGGACACTGGTCATCGTTAAGCCTGACGGCGTCCAGCGCGGTCTGATCGGCGAAGTGATCGGTCGGTTGGAACGGCGGGGGCTGAAGATCGTCGCGATGGACCTAAGGCAGATCGACCGGGCATTGGCGGAACAGCACTACGCTGAGCATCAGGGCAAAGGTTTCTACGAGGGGCTCGTCTCCTACATTACCTCGGGCGCCGTCGTGACCATAGTCCTGGAAGGATCCGATGCGATCGCCGTGACGCGGGCGACGATCGGTGCCACGCGTCCGCTCGAAGCCGCGCCTGGCACGATTCGCGGCGACCTCGGTCTGACGGTTGGCCGGAACCTGATCCACGGCTCTGATGGACCGGAAAGCGCCGCGCGCGAAATCGCGCTCTTCTTTGGCGGTCAGTTGGTCAACTACGGGCGCGACATCGATAAGTGGATCCTTTCGGACTAAGTCCGCGGTTCACGCGCAATGTTCCACGTGAAACATGAGCAAGGGCCGGGGCGATTGCCCCGGCCCTTCGATTTCCCCTTCGGTACGGGTCTACGTATCGGTGATGTGAACCAACGACGGCTGATAATTCCACCGCGAAACCAGCTCGGCAATCAGGTTGCGCAGCGCCTGGTCGGTCACCCGGCTGCCAAGCGGCCGGTGGTCGCCAAAAGGCGAGCCGGCAAACTTCTCGCGACTCGCGCTCGACCGCGCGTCGTTCCGCGGCGACCGATAGTAAAAATCAGCGTAGAGCTGCTCGCCGTCGCTCGTGATATGCAACGCATAGTTCGGATCAAGCGCGATCCCGACCACACCCTGACTCGGGGCGTCGATGATCACGGGGTAGCCCTCGGGAACGCGGCCACGGTATTCCTCCGCGATCAGCCGCAACATCGGCAGCAGCTCATCCCGTATGCCATTCAGCAACTCGGCGGACACCGTTTCCCCTCACCTTGCTTTCGCTACGCTTCTCGACAACGCCGCGGATTATCCGTTGCCCTCCCTTGCGCTGTCCAGCGTGCAACGTTTCACGTGAAACCGTGCTAGCCCTCGTGCGCCGCCTTGGCCCCGGAGTCTCGATTCTCTTCTGATAATTGACTCGCCCGCGGCGTCAACTGCCCCGCGTACTTGTTGTTCTTCTTCGCGCGGTACGGCGTCATCACCGGCGAGCTGACCGTCTCAAACGAAAAGGCACAAATTCGCATCCCTGGATAGAGCGCGACGGCCATCCGCCCGAGATTGCTGAGCTCCATCGTCGCCGTGCCAATCCACCCCGGTTCGAAGACGGCCGCCGTCGAATGCACAGTAATACCTAAGCGGGCGATGCTCGACCGGCCCTCGAGCCGGCCAAGCAGATCGGGCGGCAGCTCCAGCGACTCGACCGTCGACGCGAGAGCAAAGTCCCCCGGCTGCATGATGAACGGTTCGTCCTCATCGACGACAATCGTGCGCATGGCGTCGCCAATGGACTGCGGCTGCCGGGGATCAATATAGCTGTGGCGGCTATGCTCGAACACCATGAACGTCCGCCCCAGACGGAAATCGACGGAGACCGACCCCAGCTGAACCGCGAGATCAGGCGCGGGATCGATCTTGATCCGCCCCGTCTCCAGCGCCGCGATGATGTCTCGATCCGAAAGAATCATCGATCCCTCATGCGTTGGCCGACGAACACATTCGTCCCCAAAGGATGCCTCGCCGAATGCCGCATCTTAGGTGTACGTACACTATCTCATGCCTGACAACGCGTCAACCAGCCCGCGTCCGTGCCGGCATCGCTAACTGTAGCCTGCCCCCAAAGCCGCCGCCGGTGGCATGGTAGACTGGGTTCCATCCCAGCGCCGCTTGGCTTGCAGTCCGGCGGCGTTTGACCGGCTGGCACGAAAGGCCTCCAGATGAGGGGGCCAGTCCGACGTTTTCGCAGCGCCACGCTCGCTCACCGCGGACCGCCTTGAGGGGCATGTCTCGCGGTGCCACGCGAGCGCCGCCTCAAACCTAGGTTGCGCGACGCCATATGGCCGACCAGGCAAATTATCTGAGCCGGGCCCAGCGCCGTCAGCTGCGAGCCAACGCCAAGCGAGCACAACCGCGCCCGCCCGTGCCTGCGGCAGCGCCGTCTACGCCGTACCAAACCACATCGCTTCCGATCGGCCGCCCATACAGCCGCAGACGCTCCCCAGCAGACCCGGCTCCGACGCTCGAAGCAACCGAATCCGTCTCGGCCACTCTCCCCATTCCCGCGCCTGTGGCTCGTCCCCGCCGCGCGCGCCAGGGCCACGAACCGCTCGCGAACGGCCTCGACCGCATGCAACGCGCCCAGCAGGACGCGAAATCCCAAACAGGGCGGCGCTTGCGGCTTCCGACCAGCCGCCGCTTTTATACCCTGGCCTCCATTCCCCTCGTCCTCGTTCTCGCGCTCGGCGTCGTTTTCGGACCCACTGCCTACCAAGCGGTCACCGCCTATCGCGATGTCTTCGTCGACTCGCCTTCGCGCGATAGTCAGCCAATCGCCGTCGTTAACGCCGAAGGCACCGCCGTGCTCGCCACTGTCGCGCCCGAAGAGGCCGCGATCGCAGACTGGGACGGTCAGGACCGGGTCACCATCCTCCTCCTCGGCGTCGACCGGCGCACGGACGAACCCGCCCGCACCGACACCATGATCCTGGTCAACATCGATCCCCAGACCAAGAAGGCCGGGATGATCTCCTTGCCCCGAGATATGAAGGTCTTCGTCCCCGGCTACGGTGTGCACAAGATCAACGCCGCCTACGCCTTCGGCGATGCCAATAAGGACAAAGAACAGGGTGGGGGTCCTGGGCTCACTATCCGCACCGTCGAAGCGAACTTCGGCATCCGGATCAACTATTTTGCCGAAGTCGATTTCCAGGGATTCATCAACATCGTCAACACTGTCGGCGGAGTCACCGTCGATGTGCCCTATCCGATCAAGGACGACGCCTACCCCGCCTCGGGCGACAACTATATGCGCGTCTACTTCCCGGCCGGCTGGCAGCACATGAACGGCGAACGGGCACTGGAATACGCGCGCACCCGCCATGACGACGGCGATGGTCATCGCAACTTGCGCCAGCAGCAAGTGCTGCTCGCCCTCCGCCAGCAGGCGGTCTCGCTCGATCTCTTGCCGAAAGCGCAGGACCTCTTGCGTCAGGTTGGCAAATCGTTCCGGACCGACCTCTCGCCGACTCAAGTCCTCCAACTCGGCCGGCTGGCCTCGCAGATCTCAACCGACAACATCGCGCAGTATTCACTCGAATCGTCACTTACCGCGGAGGAGCTTCCCGACCAACCGTATTTTCTCGTGCCCGATTGGCAAGCGGTCGGGGAGATCATGTCCGACTTCACCGGTCAGAACATCGTCCCACCGGCGTCGATTCTCGCCAATCCCGATCTCTCGGTTCCGATCCGGATCGAAAACGGTTCCGGAAATCCGGGTCTCGCCAGCCGTGTCGCCCAACAACTGAGGGCCAACGGCTACACCCACGTCAGCTTTGGCGACGACGGCGCCGTCGCGTATCAGGACACCACCACGATCACCGACGCCGCCAACGATCTCGCAACCTCGATGGCGGTTGCCGGCGCGATCGGCGTCAACATCGAGTCGATCACCGTCAAATCCCAACCATCGACGCCAACCCCGGTCCCGGCCGCCAGCCCAGCGGCGTCGCCGTCCGCCAGTGCAAAGGCGACCGCCGCGCCCAAACCGGTCAAGCGCACCCCCGACAAAGACGGCATCGTCATCGTCCTCGGCGCCGATGCCCCCGACCCCGCCTACTACTCCGCCGACCCCGTCAGCGAGGACGGCAGCACCGCACCGGCCCCGATCGAAGAGGTTCCCCAGAGCGAAGACGGCGGGTAGGGGCGATCCTCATGACGAACGAAGTGGAGCGGATAAGGCTCCTTCCCAACGTTCCAGCGGTCTACGCGCTGTACGGAGGCCGCGATAACTCGCTTTACGTCGCATATATCGGTGTTGCCGATAGGTTGAGGAATCGCATCGATCAGCGCCTCGTAAGGCGCGACAGTAGTGTGGCGAGTAGGTACGCCGCAGTTGGTCTCAATCCCGACCAAGTTACTGAGCTGCGCTGGTGGACCGATGCTTCATTCGCCGATCGGTCGCAACTTGAAGCTGCTGAATTGGTCGCGTTCGATGCCTTGGAGCCAGCACTTCGGAGCCGCGGGAGAGTACAAGAGCCTTCTCGGATTCTTCATGCTGATCCAGCCTTTCATGACCGATTACGCATCCAGTTCACAGGACCATCTTCGGGAAGGCTCGTCCTGCCAAATTTGCAGGATGCGCTAGACCGAATCGCTGCGCTGCAGCGACAGGTGGATGAGTTGACCAGACGAATAGATAACCTCGGAGTGCAATGATGCTAACAATTGGCTTGGTTGGCTGCGGCAAAGGGAAGCTTGAGCGCGCTGCTCGCGCACGAGACCTCTACACAGGAGCTCTGTTTCGGAAGGCGAGTGCTTATTGCTCGGCTAACTACGCCGTATGGTTCATTCTCAGCGCAAAACACGGAATTCTCGAACCCAATGAGGTTATCGATCCCTACGATCTTAGTCTTAAGGACATGCCTCTAGCCGCGCGACAAACCTGGGCACACCGCGTGCTCAAACAAATAGACGAGCGTGGATTGAGTGAAGGCAAGTTCTACATTCACGCTGGCGAACGCTATTCAGAGCACCCTGAGCCGAGTTTGAACAGTGAACGGCTGCTCCGCGGATTAAGCATCGGCAAACAACTTGCCTGGTACAACTCTCGCGGTTTCTGAGTCCGAATCCTCACCACCCCAAGAACAGCAGATCGCGGCGAAAGAGGAGTTGGGTCCAGAGGCGGGGGCTGACGGCATCGCCGAAGGTGAGCTGGACCACGGCGATCGGTTGGTCGGCGGGGCCTACGGATTTGACCCTCGTGAACATGTCTCGATATGGGCGCTGGCTCACCGATGAGCTGAGCGCTTGCACGCGGGCGGTGACGACCTGTTCCGCGGTTCGGGCTCGGTCCGGGGTGAGCGTGAGCAAACCGATCTCGAAGACCGCAAGCCGGCTCACCTCCGCGACTGGGCTCGGTTCCGGGGTTCCAGACAGAGGAGGCGGGAGCGGTCCCCCAGGTGAAACGCCAAGCAACGCGAGCGAGATTGGCGGCATCTCACCCGTTTGCTGAATCTGAGCCATAAGTACCCCCGCCTGCTCGGCCGAAAGCCTGGGGTCGATCAGACCGCTGGAAAGCGAAAGCGTGTGCCCAAGGATCAGGATCGCCGAGGCGAGCCGGTCGGGAATCGCCTGCACGACCGCCGGAATATCGACACGGCTTGCCAGCGACGGCGCCTCTCCATTTGACACGGCGACGACCTGGCGGATCACATCGAGGGTCGGGGAAAAAGCGAGCGTCCCGTCATGCAGGAACACCGCGTTGTTCATGCGCGTGAACGCGAGTTGGGATACTGGGCTGTGGAGGTCGATACCCGCCTCGGGAAAGAGGGAGTAGGCGCCGATTCCCTCGATATCGACGTGCTGGTATCCCGATTTTTTCAGCGCCGCCGTGACCTCATGCTGGTCGAAGCGGCCGCGGAGATAGGTGATCTGGTTCGGCGGTTCGCTGGCGACTAGCGATTGGTCGATCTGGAACACGTCGAATCCGAAGGTCGCCCGCCATTGGGGATCGCGCGCGTGCGCCATCGGATCCTGAGGCAGGGCGAGTCACATCGTCGCGCGAATCCAGAGCCGGAGACCTGGATCATCCGCCGACGTCGGTGACGTCACGCCGAGCGCCTCAAGCTGCGCCGCGACATCGGCGTATTCGGCGATCTCACCCTGCGTCGCGTTGTCGCCCGACATAACGTCCGGTGTCAGACTCAAGAGAGAAAGCAGTTGCGGGTTGGGACCATTCAGCTCGGGTGTCGCCTGTGGCGTTGCCTCTTGCGCCAATGACGCTAAAGGAGCACCAAGAACCAATATCAGGGCCAGCAGGCCAGCAACCGATTGCCCGAACGTGCCGAATCGCATCATGAGGAATCTCCTGTATGGGATCGCGGCGTATGGCAGAGCGGCGGACGGCGTCCGTCCCGAATCGCATTCGAACACGTTTGCAATTTGCGATCCCAGTCCGCCACCACGAAGGCAGACGCCGTCCGCCGCTACGGAACACGGCGGCGAGAGCGCATTCGAAAGAGTCTTTACCGCGCGCGCAAGCTCTCGGCTGTGCGATACGCCGCGGACACGCTGGCGCCGGTGTGGATACGCTGGATCGTTTCGCCAAGCAGCGGCGCGACCGAAAGGACCGTCATCTTGTCGATCTGCTTTTCCAGCGGCACCGCGATCGAGTTCGTGACCACAACCTCGCGGATTGGGCTCTCTGCCAGCCGGGCTATGGCCTGGCCGGACAACACCGGGTGGACGCACGTCGCGTAGACTTCCGCCGCGCCGTTCTTCAGGCAGACATCGGCGGCGAGCGTGATCGACCCGGCCGTGTCGATCTCGTCGTCGACGATCACGACCTCGCTGCCATCGACTGAGCCGATCAGGTTGAGCACTTCCGCGCGGTCCTCGTTGCCGACGCGCCGCTTTTCGATGATCGCGAGCGGGGCATCGAGCGCCTCCGCGAAGTTGCGCGCGCGCTTGGTGTTGCCGAGGTCAGGCGAGACGACAACGGGGCGGCTGAGCCGCTTGTCGGCAAAATAGTTGGAGGTCAGGTGCATCGCGGTCATCTCGTCAACTGGGACATCGAAGAAGCCCTGGATTTGCCCGGCATGGAGGTCGAGGGAGAGCACGCGGTCGGCGCCGGCGAGGCCGACCAGCTTGGCGACGAGCGCCGCGGTGATCGGCACCCGCGGTTGATCCTTCTTGTCGGTACGGCCGTAGCCGAAGTAGGGAATCACGGCGGTGACCCGCCCAGCCGAGGCCCGGCGGAGGGTATCGGTCATGATCAGCAATTCCATGATCGAATCATTGACCGGCATCGAGAACGACTGCACGACGAAGACGTCGTTCTCGCGCACACTCTCGCAGATGCGGACAAAGGTGTTGTCGTTGCTGAACTTGAACACCTCGGCCCGGCCAACCGGAAGACCGAGATAGTGGCAAATCTCTTCCGTCAGCGCGGGGTTGGAGTTGCCGCCGAAGATCGTGAGCTGATCGAATGTCCTGGCCACTCCTCAATCCTCCCGCGTCGCATTAGCTGTCGTCGCCTCAGTTGCGGGCGTAAGGAACGCCTCGCCGTTGCGCGCGAAGCCTTCGAGGGCCGCTTGTGCCGCGGCTTGCTCGGCGTCCCGCTTGCTGCCGCCTTGGCCGGTGCCAAGTGATCGCCCATGCAAGAGTACTTCCGCCGTAAATGTCCGCGAATGATCCGGTCCCTCGATCTTAATCGTGCGATAGACCGGTCCTATACGATAGCGGTTCTGGATCAATTCCTGCAGGCGTCCCTTGGGATTCGCCAACGCTTCTTCCTGTGGAAATGCCTGTACATCGCGATCCAAGAAGCGATTGAGAAAAGTCCTCGCGCCGTCGAGCCCCTGGTCGAGCGTGATCGCGGCGATCAGCGCCTCGAAGGCGCCGGCGAGCATCCGATCGCGGACACCTTCGGTCACCCGTTCGCCCTGACCGAGAAAGAGATAGTCGCCGAGGTTGATTTCGCGCGCCCAATGCACGAGGCGTTCGGCCCGGACCAGCGCAACCCGGCGCGATGTCAACACGCCTTCGGGCGCATCAGTATCGTGATTGTAGACGTATTCGGCGACGATGACCCCGAGGTAGGCGTCGCCGAGAAATTCGAGCCGCTCGTTCGACTGCGGCGCGGTGAGGCCCGGCGCGGCGGTCGTCCAATCGTGCAGGACGGAGCGATGCGTGAGCGCGGTCCGCAGCAGGTCGATCTTAGTGAACGAGAGTCCGAGGGATGTGGCAAAGCGCTCGGGCCGGTCGTCGAAGATCGGTTCACCGGCAGCATCGACTGGAGACGGATCTTCGGCGATGACCCGCGGCTGCGGGCGGGAACGCTTCCGCGCGCCTGACGTGGGTCCGGGGTTGGTCATCATGAGGTGTCCGATCGTCGCCGGTTTGTTCCGGCTTTACGATCCATGCTGAATGGCGCGCTCCAGGTCGATGCCGGCGGCGTTCGCAACCTCGCCGAGCTTCTCCCAATCGACTGCAATGGAGTAGACATAATGGTACTCAGTTGTCGGTTCGGAGCGCGAAGCCGCGAGATGGTGACTCACCAGAAACTGAATGAGCGCGTCGGCGATCTGATTTTGCTTCGGATCGCGGTCATCCAGGGTTAATTCGTCCTGGCCGGCGGCGCGACTATCGTTTGCCCGCGCCAAGCCTTCGGCGAACGCGCCCGCCAGCTCATCGGCGCGCGCGTGGTCGCGCCGCGCTGCCTGGCGCTTCTCCGTCTCAATCGAGTCGCCGGCCTCGCTCGCGCTCGCGTCGAGATCGATAGAAACGAGCTCATCGTGCAACACGAAATGGCTCACGATATAGTCGAGCAGTTTCCGCGATTCCTGATTCATGGCTCGTACCTACCCTTCCCCCTCAGGTGCGAGGCCAAGAAACGCCCAAATGCTTCGGCAGTCGGCAGCGATTATACGCCACTCTCGTTCGCCGCCCACGCCGCCAGTCCCTGCCGGATGAGCTCCGATCCCGAGGCCAGCGAAATCTCTCCCTCCGGACCGTCCGGATTGATCGAGACGACGCCATAGGCGCGAACCTTGGCAGTGGCGAAAACAGTAGCGATTGCCGAATTCGTGGTCGCCACATCGGGCCCGTTCGGTTCGGCCGTGGGGTGATTCGGCTGTAACGAGCGGTCCAGCACATCCGCGTCGACGTGGAGATAAATGTGATCCACCTGTCCCGCCAACCGCGCCACGGCCGCCCTGATTTCGGCGATGGAGCCATCCTCGCCAAACCGCGCAATCGTGGCATCGGTGGCGTGGATGAGATCGGCTTCCTCGGGATCAAGATTACGAACGTCGACAAACAGGATGCGATCGGTCGGCAGGGGCACGGCTTGACCCGCGATTTCCCGCCAAGGCGCATGGCACAGCCCCGCGCTGACCGCGACCGGCATCCCGCCGAGCATGCCGGAGTGGGACGTGCGCGGGGTGTTGAAATCGCCGTGGGCGTCGAACCAGACAAGTCCGATCCGCGCCGTGGCGCCGTAGGCCTGTTGTAAGCCGGCGATCATCCCGATCAGGTGGCTGCAGGTGCCGCCCATCAGCACCGGCCGGCGCTCCTCGGCAATCGCGCGTGTCGCGGCGTGGGCGATGAGGGCGTTGAACCTCCCCAAATTGACAATCGGATCGCCGGTCACGGCGCCGCTCTCGAGCGCGGGGCGGGCGACGTTGGTCGCGTTCAGGCCAATCTCGTTCAAATGATCGAGGAACTCACCCGCGGTCAGGACGGCGGCCGCATGAGCGAGCCCGTGGGCGCGTTCTCTGCCCGCCGTCGTTGGTGTCGCCTCGACCGCGCCCGGCGCGATCACATCAATCCTCATTTTCCACCCTTTCCCCGGTAACAAAGTCCCGGCGCTGCTCCCCTGAATGTCGCGCGGAGCGGCTCATCACGTGCCGGCGTTCATCCTCGCCCAGGGCGCAAGGGCCGTCAAAGCGGGCAGTTCAACACCGCCGCGAGCCCTTCGCCAAGGCCGTACGTTCGCCAAATGCCGGCAAAACGACGGGCGATTGGCTCGGAAATCCCTCTTTAGCGGCAGAGTCCAGGGTACTTGCGTATGGCTTTTTTCGTGACTGGGGACGGATAGTCACGCGGGGGCAGGTCGCTGAGGATAGACATCCAAACGCGCGTATCGGCGCGGCTTACGGAAGGAATGAGTCATGAGCGCCTCGCATCGTCGTCGTTGGCTTCGGGACATTGCAGCGTTCCGGCACGACGGCAATGGCAATCAATCGAACTTGACTACGCCGACCGCGACGCGAACACGTCATCTCGGTCAGGCCTTAGTCGAGTTCTCGCTCATCGCTACGCTGTTCTTCACCATTGTCTTTGGTGCCATCGACTTCGGCCGCGCCGTCTACCTCGACGTGCAACTGCACAACGCCGTGCGCGACGCCGGCCGCTATGCCAAGACCGAAACGGCAAACAGCAACGCACGCGGCGGCCTTGGCCAAATCCCCAATTGGGTTCATTACCAGTACAAGTACGACGGCAGCGGCACCGCAGACACCTTCAGCACTGATGCCGCCCACGCGCGCCCGGGTCTTGGATCGGCAACCGTGACCTACTCGTGCGGCGCTTGTACCTCGGGAAGCCAACTCACGGTCACGGCGACGCTGCCGTTCACGGCGGTCACACAAAGCCTGCTCAAGATCGGTCCGTTCAACATTACGGCATCCACGACGGTCACGTTGGAATAGCGCTCGATGTTGCATGCATGGTCTTGCCGAAAGGAGCGAAACGTGAGGGAGGTGATCAGCATCAGCCGATTGGTTCGCGCGTCTTCTTTCAGGACGCGAACAACGCCTCGCGGTCGCCATACCGTCAAGCGAGGACAGAGCATCGTCGAGTTCACGCTCGCATTGCCCTTCTTGCTGATGATCATGCTCGGAACCATCGACGGGGGCCGCATGTTCTTTGAATATGTCGATCTCCGGTCCGCCGCCGTGGAAGGGGCCCAGTTCGGTTCACACAACACCGCGGATACGGGCTTGATCGCGGCCCGCGCGCTCGGCTCGGGCGCTCCGGCAGGTACCTCAGTGGCGGTTTCAATGGACGCCGCATGTCTCACGATCTCGACTCCTGGCGTGACCGGCTACGTCACGGTCACGACATCGAAAACGTTCACCCCGTTCACGACCTCGTTTTTCCTGGCTCGCTTCGGGAAAGGATCCTTTCCCCTCTCGGCAAGTTCAACGATGAGGTGTCTAACATGAGCAATCGCGAACCCGATCCCCGCAACTTTTCGTCCATCGCCCATGCCGCACGGACGCCGGACAAGTTCACCGAGCTCGAGCCAGAGCCCACACCGACCGGCTCTCATCACGGCCAGGTGCTGGTCCTCTTCGCCCTCTTCCTAGTTGGTCTCATGGGCATGCTCGGTCTCGCCACCGATGTTGGCTATGCCCTGGCCGCCCGGCGGACCACGCAAGGCGCAGCCGACGCCGGCGCCATGGCAGGCGCGCGCGAAATCGCGCGCTGGAAATCGACCGCGCCCACTTCGGCGCTGGCCGCTACGACAGCGACCGTGCAGAAAAACACCTTCAACGCAAAATCCCCCACAGCGCCGGCGGTCAGCTACTGTCAGTATCTTGATCACGGTTGGGGCGAGGTCGGCGCTTGCTCGGCGAGCGTGCCCAGCACCGCAGCCGGCATCCGCGTCCGCACGAAACTCACGGTCAACACCTTCTTTATCCGAGTTTTTCCCCTTGCGCCAAAGACCCTGACCATCATGGGCGAGGCGAGAGCTCGCGTCATGCGGGCAAAGGCAGGCGCGCCCGGATCACCGTTCATCGTCTGCGGCTGGGGCGCGTGGAATGTCACCGCGAACCCAAACAGTCCGAACGGCGGCTCGGCCACGGACATGCTGTCCAGCGACGTCCCGATGAAGATCAACCCGGCCGCGTATGGCCAGACCTTCCGCATCCACGATAGTCAGGAATCGAAGAAATTCACCGCGAATTGCAAGCTTCCCTCATCGGACTGGAAAGGAATCAACGACCAGGCGAATAACGATAGTCTCGACGCGCCGGGCTGGTTCAATTGGACGAATGGCACCGTCACCGGTCCAGTTCTGGAAGCAACCAACGGGATCGACGGCTGCAAGAAGGGCGCAGTGGCACCCTACAACTGCGTCATGCTGATACCGATCACGACGTACAAGAACGGCCTCTTGCCGACGCAGACGAAAGTTTATGTCGTCGGCTATGGAGCCTTTTTCGTCACCGAAGTCAACCAGAACACGCACAACGGGCGGCTCCTCGACGGCTACATCGTGGACGGCGATGGCGTGAACGACTGGACTCCGGACTCGGGTCTCGTGGTCACTATCCGGCTCGTTTGGTAGATCGCCACTGAGTTTCTTCGAACACGGCGACTGGAATCCTCCAGTCGCCGTGTTCTGTTTGCGGCCACATCCGATTCGCCAACTTCGTTCGCCAGGCTGATTACCACTAGCACTACGCTTAACTACGCTATTGCTGTCGTTGACGACGAAGCCAATTACGACATATGACGTATTGCCCCGTACCTAAGGCTCTCATAAGATCAGATCGTGCTCGAAACGGCGGGCGCATGTGATACGAGGTTCTGCGAACTAAGTGGTTCTGCGAACGTAAGCAAAATAAGGAGATCTATCATGGTTGCTGCTCTTCGCTCTCAGACCGATCCCAAACTGGTCCTGCTCACCTCGCCCTCTACGACCGACGCAATTGAGTCCAAACTCATCATCAGCCTGCTCGTCGAGCAGCACGGCCAGACGGTGTTCCGCGTCCCGGTCACCGTGCAAACCTTCGAACCAATTTCGTTGTACGACGAGCCAGTGACGTGGGAAGACGCCGAGTGGCAGTAGGGTAAGCAGTCACCCAACCCTGGACGGCGAACATTTTTCGGATGCGCTGGGCTTTCGTCTCGTCTTTGCCACGCTGCCTATGCGGCTATGCCGCGCCGCCGGGCTGGAAGTGACCCTTCCCCGCTCAGACAACGAAACCTCTCCGAGGCTGAGATATGGCCGCACTCGCGTAGGGGCGTGTGGCGCACGCCCGCGTGATGATGGCGGCGCGCAATGGCGGGTGATGGCTGCTCCCAGAGCACCTTGACAACCCGCCCGGCCCTCGGTAGGCTCGCCGGCACAAGTGAAGAGCGTCGCAACGGGAGCTCGGGGAGCCGGGCTGAGAGGGTGGCCGCCTCGGATACGAGGACCTGCCGCCGACCGTCGAACCTGATCGGGGTAATGCCCGCGCAGGAATGATGCCGCACCCTCCCCAGGCGCCGTTGCCGTTCACCGGCGCCTTTGTATTTCTCTCTAGGAGGGATGACGATGTCGCATCCACACCTCGGTCGATCATTACTCGCCTCGCTCGCGGCGCTGCTCTGTTTGGTCCTGATCGCGCCAGCGACCGCAGCTCTCGCGCCCGCGCGCGCCGCCGCGCCGGTCAAGATCAAGGTCGCACTCGATTGGTATCCTAACGCCAATCATGCCGGGCTCTTCCTCGCCCAGGAACGCGGCTACTTCACCCAGGCCGGTCTCGACGTCGACTTCTACACGCCGGCCGATCCCACAACCGTATTGCAAACGGTCGGCGCCGGGAAGGACGATTTCGGCATCTCCTACCAAACCGATGTCCTCCTCGCCCGGGAGCAAGGCCTCCCGGTCGTCTCGGTCGCCGCGCTTGTCCAACACCCGCTGCTGTGCATCATGGCGACTATGGACCAGCACATTACCCGTCCCCGCGATCTCGTTGGCAAGACCGTCGGTTACCCCGGCATTCCCAGCCAGGAAGCGTTCCTGGCCACGATGCTCGAATCCGACGGTGCCTCACTCGACGACGTCAACTTGGTCAACGTCGGGTTCGATCTCGTGCCCGCCGCGATCTCCGGGCGAGTAAACGCGGTCATGGGCGCGTATTGGACCCACGAGACGATCCTCGCCGCGCGGGAAGGCCATCCGGTCGATGTTCTGCGAGTCGAAGATTGGGGCGTTCCCGACTATTACGAACTCGTGCTTGTCGCGAGCGAAAAGACAGTCCGCGATCGGCCCGAGGTGGTGACGGCCTTCCTCGGCGCGATGCAGCGCGGCTATCAGGACGCGATCGCCGACCAGTCCGCAGCGCTCGACGCCCTGCAAAAGAACTACCCCGACATGGATCGCGACGTCGAAACGCAGGGTCTCGCCCTCCTCGCCCCGGAATGGACCGACCACGTTCCCGCCTTCGGCACGCAGACAGCCGAGCGCTGGGATGCCTTCGGCGACTGGATGAAGCACCACGACCTCATCTCCGACGACCTCGACATCTCCGCTGCCTACACCACGACCTTGTTGCCCGCGCTCGCGGCGACCCCCGCGGCCACTCCAGCGGCGACCCCGGCTGGATAGACACAGATCGTCATGCAATACATGAGACGTATCACGCATCATGTGAGTCTGAAGCCGTCCACGGTAGGGGCGTGTGGCGCACGCCCCTACGGAGAAGACGTTCCTCAAGGAATCGTGAGATGACGAAACGTGAACGACAGCCGATTCATCCGGGTGAGATCCTGGCCGAGGACGTGCTCTCCGAACTTGGAATGAACGCGCGGCAATGAGCGATGGAGCTCAGAGTGCCGGCGAATCGAATTTCTGAAATTCACCGCGGCCGGCGTGGTATCTCAGCAGATACCGCGCTCCGACGCGGACGATGGTTAGGAACATCTCCGCAATTTTGGCTGAACCTTCAGCAGGCCTATGATCTGGAAGTCGCCGAACTCGACCACGGCGAGGAGATTGCCCGTGTCGTCACCCCTCGCACCGCAGCCGCGTAGACTCCCCGCTCCCGCGCACGGGAGCGGGGTAGGGGGTGAGGGAGCTCTTCTACCTCGCCGACGGAATCGGCCGTGTAATCGCTCCCTCCGCGGCGGAGGAGACGAGGGCCGCGTACTTGGCGAGCACACCACTGTCGTAGCGGGGAGCTGGCTGTTTCCACTCGGAAAGCCGGCGCGCAATCTCGTCGTCGGACAGCTCGGCGTTGAGTTGCCGCTTGTCGATGTCCATGACGATGATGTCGCCTTCACGTAGGGCGGCGATCGGGCCGCCGACAAACGCTTCCGGAGCGACATGTCCCGCCATCAGACCTTTGGTCGCACCGCTGAAGCGGCCGTCGGTCGCGAGGGCGACCGAATCGCTCAAGCCCTGGCCGACAAGCCCCGCCGTGATCGCCAGCATCTCCTGCATGCCGGGGCCGCCTTTCGGGCCTTCGTAACGGATGACGACGACGTCACCCGGGTTTATCTGATTTCCGTAAACCGCTTCCAACGCCGCGTGCTCCGAGTCGAACACGCGGGCCGGGCCGCGATGATAAGGTCGCTCATAGCCGAAGATTTTGATTACGGCGCCGTCCGGTGCGATGTTGCCCTTGAGGATGACCAGGCCACCGCTCGGTTTGAGCGGGTTATCAATCGCGCGAATCACGTCCTGACCCGGCGTTTCGACCGCGGTCGCCGCTTCCTCGGCGAAAGAGCGGCCGGTCGGCGTCGGCAAATCGCCGCGGAGCCACCCACCGTCGATCATCCGTTTGGCGAGCAATTGGATGCCGCCGGCTTTATCCAGATCGGCCGCCGCATATTGCCCGCCCGGCATCAGGTTAGCCAGAAGCGGCGTCCGCTCGGAAATGGTGTCGAAGTCGTCGATCATCAACGGCACGTTCACTTCGCGCGCGAGCGCCAGCAAGTGGAGCACGGCATTGGTCGAACCGCCGCTCGCCGCCACGCCCGCGATCGCGTTCTCGAACGAGTCGCGGGTGAGATTGTCACGCGGGCGAACGCCACGACGGAGCAGATCCATGACCAACTCGCCTGCCCGGCGGCCGATCTCCATCTTGCGCGGGTTGACCACGTCGCCGCGGGTGCCGGTCGCGAGCTGACTGTCGTCGACGGCGGGAGCGGAGGCGGTGCCGAGAGGCGAGAGCCCGATGAACTCCATCGCCATTGCCATGGTGTTGGCGGTGTATTGACCGCCGCAGGCGCCATGGGTCGGGCAGGCGTGATCTTCAATCGCTTTCAAGTCTGCTTCGGAAATGCGGCCGGCTTTGAACGCGCCGATCGCCTCGTAGACGGAGCGGACGGTCGCTTCCTTGCCGTTGACCTCGCCCGGCAGGATCGTTCCGCCATAGATGAGAAATCCCGGGATGTTAAGCCGGGCAAGCCCCATGGCGAGACCGGGCAGCGTCTTGTCGCAAGCGCCGAGCCCGATCATCGCGTCGAACATATGTCCGCGGCCGACCAGCTCGACCGAATCGGCGATGAGCTCACGAGAGATGAGCGAGGTCTTCATTCCCTCGGTGCCCATCGTCACGCCGTCGGAAATCGCGACCGTGTTCATCTCCATCGGGATACCGCCGGCGGCGCGCACGCCCTCCTTCACCGCGTGGGCGAGGGTGCGCAACCCGAAGTTGCACGGCATCGTTTCGATCCAGGTGTTGGCGATCAGCACCATCGGTTTCTTGAGATCGTCATCGCTGAGGCCGATTCCCTTCAACATGGCTCGCGCGCCGGCCCGCTCGACGCCGTCGAGAAGGTTGCGGCTCATGTGGCGCATATCGAATTCGCCGTGACCGTTGGTGTCTTTGCCGTTCGTGGAACTCATCAGTCCCTACTCCCATCCTCGTTGCGGACGAACGATTGGTCGCCCAGTTGTGCAAGCGTGATGGAAGAGTTTCCGCCGCGCATCGAGTTTTCGCAAGGGAGAACCGATCGCCAGGGCACTAATTCTGCTGAAACACGAAGTCGTTCACGAAAGGAGGAGGGTGACATTGCTCGAACGCATCGAGAACATGCCTGACAACGTCATCGGAGTCCGCGCGAGCGCCGAAGTGTCTCGCAAGGATTATGAGTCGGTCATCACTCCGGCGGTCGAAGAAGGTCTCAAGAGCGCGCCGAAGTTGCGCATGCTCGTTCAATTTGGCCCTGACTTTACCGGGTTTGAAGCAGGCGCGCTCGTCGCCGACGCAAAGGTCGGTCTGCGGCAGACCGATCTCGTGGGAGAAGGTCGCGCTCGTCACGGACGTCGATTGGATGAGGCGTGCGACGAACGTGTTTGGATTCCTCATGCCGGGCGAGGTGAAGGTTTACAGCAACGCCGAACTCGACCAGGCGAAGGAATAGGTCGCGGCATAGTCTAAACCCGTGGGGGAGAAATGACTGAGAACGAGCGCCAGACCCGACAAACATTGTCGCCCGCCGCTGGACCACTCGTGGTATCGGCGACCAATCCCCGCTACTTCACGGTCGAGTCGTCCAACACCGTTGTTTACCTGACCGGCTCGCACATCTGGAACAACTTCCACGACGGCATGGGTCCCGGGGAGGCCTGTGCCCCAACGCCGGAACAACTGCTCTTTGACGATTATCTTGCGTTTCTCAAAGCTCACGGGCACAACTTCATCCGGTTTTGGCGCTGGGAGCAGTTCAAGTCCCAGGCCGCAGGGGGCGGCTTCCATCTCTGCATGACACCTCAGCCGTGGCCGCGAACCGGGCCAGGAACGGCAACTGACAACAAGCCGAAGTTCGATCTCTCCAAGTTCGACCCGGCGTATTTCGAACGGCTTCACGACCGCGTGCTCAAAGCCGGCAACATGGGCATCTACGTTTCGATCATGTTCTTCGAAGGCTGGGCCCTCCACCTTAGTCCGCCACCAGACAATGTCGAAGGTCACCCATTTCACGCCGCAAACAACATCAACGGGATTGGAATCACGTCAATCGTGGATTATCAGGTCCTTCCCCTCGATCCGCAGATTCAAGCCATTCAAGAGGCGTATATCCGGAAAGTCGTCGACACCGTCCATGACTTGCCGAACGTTCTCTATGAGGTCGTGAACGAGTCGTCGGGAGAAAACGCCGATTCCGTTCAACTCCCAGATGGATCGAACATCCCGACGTCAGTCGGCGACTCCACGCATTGGCAATATTGGGTGATCGACCTCGTCAAGCAGTACGAGCAGAAGATGGGGAACGACCCGCACCCTATCGGGATGACCATGCAGTACCCCGTCCCGGACCAGACCAAGGCCAATGCCCCACTGTTCAACAGCGCCGCGGACTGGATTTCACCCGGCTTCGACGAACCGATCGAAATCGCCCCGCAAGGCCAAGGTCCAGCTCCCGGCCGGTGGTACACGGACCCGCCTGCAAACGACGGAGCCAAGATTGTGATTGCCGACACCGATCACTTTGCTCCAGGCCGGGGTGACGCACTCTGGGCTTGGAAGTCCTTCCTGCGCGGTCAACACCCGATCCTCATGGATTTCGGGTTGATCAGTGGCGTAAAGCGATCCGAGCCCGCGCCGGGAGTTCCGCCCTACGAGGCGTTCGAACCCGCGCGCAATGCGATGGGCGACACCCTTCGCTTCGCACAGTCGATGAAGCTCATCGAGATGGAGCCGCGCGGTGATCTCAGCTCGACGGGGTACGCATTAGCGAATCCAGGCAAGGAGTACCTTGTCCTCCAGCCCGCAGAGATGTCTGATGCGTTCACACTGGTATTGGCCGCCGGCCAATATGCGGCCGAGTGGTACAGCGTCAAAAGCCGTGAGTTGGTGAAGGCAGAAAAGGTAAGGGTCGAGCGCGACGGGGAGGTCAGCTTTACTGCTCCGTTCTCCGAAGCCGGCCCAGCGGCACTGTACCTAAGAAGCGACAGTTTGACGGCCGCGAGTGATAGGTGAAAGCCTGCAACAAGAGCCGCCGGCGTTGACGCAGCGTTGCTCCGCCAATCGGACGCGGCGATCACCCGCCGTATCAATCAGGAGAATTTAGGTGAGCAAACGCCTCCGCGTCGGTCTGCAGACCGTGCCCAATCAGCCGTGGGAGACGATGGTCGCCCAGTGGCGATCGTTCGAGGCGATGGGATTCGAGAGCCTTTGGCTGCCCGATCATTTCGTGCCGACCTTTCGTCGCGACCTGCCCCTGTTCGAGGCGTGGACGTTGCTCGCCGGACTGGCGACGGCGACTTCGCGGGCGCGCATCGGCATCCTCGTCAGCTGCAACACCTTTCGCCACCCCGCGCTGCTGGCAAAAGAAGCGGCGACCGTTGATCACATCTCAGGCGGCCGGTTGGAATTCGGGATCGGCACGGGGTGGGTCAAGTTCGAGCACGAAATGTTCGGCATTCCGTATCCCGACGGGCCGGAACGCGTTTCGCGGTTTGAAGAAGCGGTTGAGCTCATCGACCGCTTGATGCGGCGGGAGGTTTCCAGCTTCGACGGCCGGTATTACCAACTCAAGGAAGCTCCTTTCCGGCCACAACCGGTGCAGAAACCCCGGCCGCCGTTCACCCTCGCTGCTCATGCGCCCCGAATGCTCGGCATCGTCGCTCGCTACGCCGACCGCTGGAACTCGATGGGCACCGTCGCAGAACTGTCCGAGCGTATGGACCGCCTCGACGAGGCGTGTCAGCGCATCGGACGCGACCCGACATCGATCCTACGCTCCTCGCTCTACGTGGCGGCGATCGTGCCGACGGAGAAACCGTGGGATTCGGTCGAGGCGTTCCGCGATTACATCGGTCGCTATCAAGAGGCGGGGTTCGGCGAGTGTCTGTTCCAGCCGCCCCCGCCGGAACGATGGGCCGTTTTGGAACGCGTGGCCGCGGACGTGCTGCCGGCGCTTGGAGGATAGCAACCTGGGACAGCACGTCATCTCGTTGCAGTTCGGGACTTTTCGCCTCAAGCGAGAGTTCGCCTCCGCCGTTAGCCGTTGTCCGGGCTTATCGGCCGTCCGACATGGCGAGCAATACGCGGAACGGCGCGGCGGTGAAAGAAATCCCGATGAACCCAGATGCGCTGAATCTCATCACTTCAGTGCTTGGTTTGCGCTGCATCGCGATCGTGGTCCGCGGCGTCCTTTCGTGGTTGGATCCCTTCGAGCGTAGCTAACCCCAGCAATTGCAGGCCACCTTCACCGAACCCATGATCGCCCGCTTCCGCCGCTTCGTACCCACGGTCAGCGGCCTCGACTTCTCCTGGTGAGTGGCCCTCTTCGCGGTCCGTGTGATCGTCTTCATCGACCAAGCCGCGGCGTAGACGTTCGCCGTTGGATTCAACGCATCGCTTCGGCAACCACGAGGGATTGCGGCTCGTCGTGGCGCCCAGCCGGACGCTCGGGCACGCATTGAACCAGGTGCGCCATGGCTACCCCCCGTTCTCACCGCACGGGCGCGCCGTGTGCCTATGACGAGAACGTTGCCGCCCCGTCCCTCGGCTTTTGATCGGGCTTCGTTATACTTCGTGCCGTCGAAGCCGGTCGCGTGGCCGGGGCGGCAAGCATGATCTTCATCTTGAGAAAGTACCCATGGACCAACTACTCTCACTCATCGATATCGTTGTTTACGCCCTGATCTTGCTGATCATCGCGCGCTCGCTCTTCTCCTGGGTTGACCCAGCGATGCAATCGCAAATAGGCAAATTGCTCCGGCAGTTGACCGAGCCGATCATCGCCCCGATTCGCCAGGTCGTGCCCAGCGCCGGCGCCCTTGATTTTTCGCCGATGATCGCTGTCTTCGTGCTGATCATCTTCCAACGCGTGCTCCACCAGGCCATTGCCTGACCATCTACGGGCTGGACCACGAATCACTTTTGCGCTGAGGTGATGATCGCAGTCGGGTGCCGCATGAGCGCGACGAGACAGCCGCCCGATCCGTCTTTATGGGCGAAGGCTCGGTTTACGGAGCGCTGCCACCGGTGGTGTCTCAGGAGAGATCGCCGTCGTGATGGTCCAATAAGGACAGGAAAAGATCGAGCTCGTTTCCTTTGCCCTCTGCATTCCAGTCTGTCCAACTCTCTGCAATTTGGCCTCCGGCAAAGCGGCTGACCGTCATCCCCACGAGCGATCGCTGGGGCTCCGCCGAGCCGTTCGCGATCCCATCGCCTGCGGGCGTGCTCCGCGCCACCCACCGGAGAGTGACTCTCTCGCCTTCGCTGGTGAGGTCCTCGACGGCGATCTGGAGAGCCGGAAAGGCGAGACGGTACGAGGCGACGCTGACCTTGATCGCTTCTGGGCCGCGGACGAGGTCCGGGATCAGTCCCCCATGATTGATATAGTCGGGCGCGAACAGGCAGTCAGCCAGCTCAAGTGCTCCTTGATTCCAAATCTCCTCGATGGCCAGGCGTACGACGCCCGCGAGGTCATTCATCGCCATGATCCTTCCGCCGCCCGCGTCACGTGGACGGCAAGTTATGGTGTTGTCTGCCATGAGAATCCAGTCTGGCAGCACGGCGCCGGCCTGTCATGAAGTTCCGTCACCGCAGCAATGTTCGCACGCTGGTTCTCTTGTCCATTCAGGCGAGCAAACGGTTGGGCACGGATAATGCTTACAGAGAAGCACCGATTGCGTCTGCTCGTCGCTGATTCGGAGCCGTACCATCTTGGAACCCGACATCCGCCAATCGCGCGGCCCCGCCGTCGTCCTCATCGTCACTGACCAACCCGTCCTCGCCGAAGTCGTCCGGTTGGCGCTTAACCATGGTTATTTCACTGCCCAGGTGGCAGCCAATACGGAGGAAGCCGAGGCGTCGCTGGCAGAAGGGCGACCTCATTTCGCCGTCGTCGACGCGGACCTCGGCGACGGCGCAATCCTCGACCTGCTCGTCGGCGCTTCGGGGTGGACGGACCCGCTCCCGATCCTCGCCCTGACCCGACGGGGCGACCTAAAGACCAAGTTGGCGGCCTTCGAGCGAGGCGTTGACGACATCGTCACGGTTCCCTTTTCCCCCGAAGAGCTTGTCGCCCGAGTTCTGGCGATCATGCGGCGCACGTACGGAGAGGCGGCCACGTTCACCCCGGTGATCCGTCTCGGTGAGCTGGAGATCGACATTCTGCACCGCCGAGTGCGAGCCGGCGATCACGATCTGCACCTGACGTCGATTGAGCAGAGTCTGCTCTACCTGCTGGCGGCCAACGCCGGGCGCCTGATGACGCGCGACGAGATTCTGGACCACTTGTGGGGGGTCGATTACGCAGCCGAGAGCAACGTGGTCGACCGCCACGTCCGCAATCTGCGGGCGAAACTGCAAAATGACTGGCGCCGGCCCCGCTACATCACGACAGTCCCTGGTCAGGGCTACCGGTTCGCGCCCACCGCCGAGGATTAGGGCGAGTGCCTGAGTCTCCATACACCTGAGCCGTGCCTCTGGCGCAAGCCCTGCCGCACTGTCCAAGGGGCAAATCGCCGTCGGGCGTTCATTTTTTGGAATCGCCACCCGTATGAAGTTTCTTCATGACAAGGTTGGGTTTCGTCAATATGCTTTGGAAGAACGAGTTGCGGCCTGCAAGGGGCTGGCGCACGAGAGAGCAGCTTCGGCGGTGCCAGCTTTATCCACCGTCGCTAGTTCCCCGCGCGGCGACAGACCCCCTTCCCCTCGACGCGCCTCTCTGGTCGTCCGCCCGTCCCCACCCGCAGGCCGCGACTTGCTCTCCACGTCTGCCATCATCTGGGCCGGCGCGCTCGACGTTATGCCCGCCAACGAGAACGCGGCATTGGTGCCTGATCTGGGGAGCTTCAAGGCGAGTCGGGAGAGTTTGAGCAGGGCAGCTATGCGGCTACCCTGTGTTGTTGCGGTCTCTACGGCATGTCCAGTCCGGAGACGGCGAGAACGCGCACATCGTCCCTCATGATCCTGTGAGTTGCAGCAAGCGGAGGTTTGGTTCATCGTAGCCCGATGAATCATCAAGACCACGTCCACTTGATCGAAAACGGGATCGAACCGGGAAGCGGCGGGGTATGGGCAGACTTCGGGGCAGGCACGGGAGCGTTCACGCTCGCCCTCCGTGACGTCGCGGGCCCTGGGACAGAGATCTACGCAATCGATCGGGACGCGTCATCACTGCAGTCGCTGCGCACCGCACTTGAGCGGCAGTTCCCTGGAACCAGCCTCCAGCTGCTTCCCGGCGATTTCACACAATCGCTCGCTCTCCCGCCTCTCGATGGCATCCTCGCCGCCAACGCCATTCATTTCGTCCGCGATCAGGTCACACTCCTGCGGCGATGGCGGGGATACCTGAAACCTGAAGGCAGGTTCGTGTTGGTGGAGTACGACAGCGACTCCGGAAACCGTTGGGTTCCCCACCCGGTGTCGTTCCGGTCATTGGCGCGGTTGGCGCAGGAGGCGGGCTTTGGCGAACCGCGCCGGCTGGAAACTGTGCCGTCCCGCTTCCTGGGTGGGATGTACGCGGCCGCAATGCTCCCGAGGTCGCCTCAATCCGCGAATCCTGACTAGGCGCGCACTCCCTCATACCGCGAAATCTGCTTTGCGGCGCGAAATTTCAATGGCGCGGTGCTACTATCCTGCGACTGAAGCTGGACCGGGAACCCGGGCATATGGGGAAAGACGACCACGATAGCGTTCGAACCGGCGGCTTGGGGTGCTGACCTTGCAACGTACGAACAAAGCATTTCTCGAAATGACGGGCAGCCATGCGGCTGCCCCTTTCATTGCTAAGTTGCTCAGGACCTCTGTGGGAGCATCATTCCGCTTCGCCCGGCGTCTCCCGGGCACCGACGGGTGCGATGACAAGCAGTCCGATGGCGAGCAACATGAGTCCACTAACCCAGGCCGAACCGTCGGGTGCATGATGGGCCGGCCACATCCACCATCGAGTTGTCGGTACATTGGCGAGGAATGCCACCGCGACAGCCATCCCGTAGGCGGACGGCGCGACCCACGCGGGACCAGCGCCGAGGATGCGGGCGCCGAGAAGCGCCAGTCCGGCGTAGCCCACGCCATTGCGGACCAGGATCCAAGCGGTGTCCGTGGCCGGAACGGCTCGGTTCGCTACCGCCAAGGTCAGTCCGGCACAGAGCAGGAGACCGCCCAGGTGACCCAGGCGCAGTATCGGTAACCTGCGGCTCGCAGTCCGTTCGGTCTCGCCAAACGGCGACCCAGCGCCGGCCCCGATCACGGCGGCCGCGCCCAGCGGCATGATGGTCAGAAGAAAGGTCGTGAGTCCGTCATGACGGCTGCGATCCAGGCTCCACCAGGCGACCGCCGCGACGACGAGGAGAATTGCGAGCGCCGTCCAAGTGCGCCGAGATTGGAGATAAAGCCATACCAATCGTCCGCTCACGGCAGGTCCTCCAATGACAGCTGTCCCGCCTGGAGCGCTGTGAAGTTGGCTTCGAGCCACGCCCGTTGCTGCGCCGGATCGAGGTCGGCAAAGCGCTCGGCGGCGACGGCGGCGGCGTCCACGCCACGGAAATTGTCGAGTCCGGCGCCAAAGCCGGCCTGATCAGCCAGCCAAATCGAGATCGCATCCTGCGCTTGCATGGCGTCGCTCGGCCCATCGCTGGGCATGTCCTGGTCCTGGTAAGGAGATTGGATGAGAGAGATGGCGATCCAAAAAGCGATGCTCTCCTCTCGGTCCGGCCCGCGTTCCATCCAAAACACCAATGTTCCATCCGGAGGAGGACCGACGAAGATCCATGGATCCTCTTGCATGGCGCGAGTTGGGACGCCGGGGAGTCCGGCCACGGGCTTCATCACTGCCTCGACAATGGCGGCGGTTTCGTCGAGCGCGCCCTCGTAGGCCGGGTGCACGCAGACCTCGATCACGTTTACCGTGCAAACTGGCTCGACAGCAGCTGCCGAGATCGCGTCCGGATCGGCGCGTAGCAGCATAGTGGCGCCGAAGATGGCGAGAGAGGTCGACACCAGCAGCGTGCCCCAGGCTGGCGCGGTCCGGCGGCGGCGCAGTGCGAGAGCCGCAAGCGCGATCCCGCCCAGTCCGGCGATCCATGCCATCTGCAGCGGGCCAATATTGTCCTTGAACTCCTGATATACAGAGCGGAAGTCATTGCCTACAGTCATCAGGAGAAAGGGTGAGAGATACTGCTCGGAGGATATCGAATCCTTTATGAACGTTGCATTACCTTGCCGGCTTTTGGTCTCGCCCGAAAAAAATGTCAGCAGCGGGAACGAAGCGGCCACGAACAGGACGATCGCCACCAACGCGGCGGTGAAACGGCTTGGGAAGAACGATCCCGCCGCATAGCCGATCGCCGCCGCGGCAACGATTGTCACGAGCCCGAGGAGGATGAGCGAGAACTCCGGTCCGCCCCAAGTGGCGTCGCGCGCGGTCTCGACACCGCGGTAGAGCCCGACCAGCACATAGGCCAGCAGACCCCAGACGGCGGCGGCGACCCAGCCGGTGAGATCGCGGGCGACCGCCGGGCGCGGCGTCGTGGCGAGCAGTTCCTCGATCCGCCGTCGCCGGTCGCGGCTGGCCATCCAGGCCGCCACACCGGCGATGAGTGGCGCCACGAGAGTGATCCCGGCGCCGATCTGGGCACTTGCGTCGAGCCAGAGCGTCACCCCAGCGGGGTCCGTTTGTCGCCCGGCGAACCAGGCTGTGAAAAGCATGAGGGGGAAGAGCCAGAGGCCAACGCTGCGCCGGAACTCAAGCTGGAAGAGATGTAGATTAGCGGTCATCGTCGTGCCTCCGAAAGGACGGCGCCGTAGCCGCGCTCAAGCGGCGAGTCACCGGCGGCGAAGTCCGCGCCGCGTTCCACCAGTTCGTCCGGGTTGCCGCGGAAGACGATCCGTCCACGGTCCATGAGCGCCACCTCGGTACAGGCTGCGCCGACGTCCTCGACCAGATGGGTGCTGACTATGACGGTGCCGGTGGCGCCGATCTTCCGCAGCAGTGCCCGGAAACTGATCCGCTGCTCAGGGTCGAGCCCGGCCGTTGGCTCGTCGAGGAGAAGCAATGTCGGCTGATTGACAATCGCTTGAGCGATCCCGACCCGACGCAGCATGCCGCCGGAGAGTGCCTTCAGCTTGCTCCGCGCCCGATCGCTCAAGCCGACCTGCTCGATGGCATGAGCCACCGCCTGGTTGACCTCTCGCGTTGGGACCTCCTTGAGGAGGGCGAAATACTCGACGAACTCGGCAACGGTGAAGTTCGGATAGTAGCCGAGGACTTGCGGCAGGTAGCCGAGCCGCCGCCGCAACTCCCGGCACTCTTTGGCGTTGCCGGGATTAAGGCCGAAGAGGCGCACTGTCCCCTCGTCCGGCTCCAGGACCGTCGCCAGGGTACGCAATAGAGTTGTCTTCCCCGCCCCGTTCGGCCCGAGGAGGCCGAAGACGCCAGTTCCGATCTCCAAGTCGAGCCCCTCGATCACTTGCGTCCGGCCGAAGCGTTGGGCGAGGCCATAGACGGCAACGTTCGAGGCGGTGCGGCCATTGGGGCTGACCGGCTCGCTGACGGTGATCTGCTTGTCAAACATGGTTGTGTTCATTGGCTTTCCTTGGTAGTCATGCAGGCGACGGCGGCCCCAGTGGCGCCCGGGTTGCCCGGATCGAAAGACGGACGGTTCACAACATCTTTGAGCGTAAGGAGGGCTTCTCCAGGCGCCGACCGCTGGTGGCGTAGAGGGAGACTGCCACGCCAATGGCGGCGATCATTAGGTAAAGCGGGGTAAGGGTGACCGACGGTTGAGCCGCCGCCACCACGTCCCGGGTCTCGATCGAGCGCGCGAGGATGATCAATCCCCAGCTCGCGAGCGCGGTTGCAACGCCGGTGTTGGCGGATCCGGAAAGTGTGGCTCCTGCTAGGCCAAGGGCGGCAATAGTGGTCATTGGCACCAGCCAAAGCCAGGTGAGATCGGTGGCCTCGACTGTCAGCAGCGAGGCCAGAATGCCGAGGATGGCGTTCAGGCCGAAGACGGCTAAGGCCCGCGCCAGGAGGATGGTCCGGTCGGAGACGACCATCGTTCGACTGAGCTCGAATGCGGGGTCGATGCCGGGTCCATAGGCGTAAGCGATGCCCGCCCCCGCCAGCGCCGGAGCCAGCAGCGCAACCAACGGCTGCCCCGAGGCATACGTCGCCGCTACGCCGACCGCGAGAACGGCGAGGGTGGCCAGCACCCACGAGATGAGGAGAGACGGAGTCGTTACCAACGCTCGCGCCAGCCCCGGTGAGCGGAGCAACCGGGCCGCCAATTGTTCCAGGCGGCTGGGCTTACGCGCCCAGACTTCGCCTGCCACCCGAGTCCAAACTCGGTCCAAATCCACGTCCAATGCCATCAAGCCCTCCCGAGCTTGGCAATCGCTACAAGCCGCCAGATGCGCCGAATCTCGAGGGTGCTCACGCATCTCAGCCCTCCCCCCGCAGCGCCGCCTGTAATTGGCGACGTACCGCGAAGACCCGACTCTTCACTGTCCCCATCGGGACGCCGAGCCCACTCGCGACTTCGGCCAGCGGCCGGTCTTCGATGAAAACGAGGCGCGCCAGCGCCCTTCGTGGGTCGTCCATCGGACCAAGCGTCGCCAGTGCCCGTTCCAGGTCGCCCCGCTGAGCTGCAGCGACCGCTGGGTCATCACCGGCTGGTTGGTCGAAGAGCTCGTCTAAGCGCAGCATGTGATCACTACGGCCATTCTGACGCGCCCAGAGGGCGGCCTGACGGCGGGCGATGCCCCAGACCCAGGCGCCGGCCTCGCCGGTGCCCCGGTAGTTGGCGGCCCCGCGCCAGACGGCGAGAAAGGTCTCCTGCACAACGTCCTCCACCGCGCTCGCCGGCATCGCCCGTCGCAGCCGGCCGGCGACCCACGGCGCGTGGCGCTCGAAAAGAGCCCGGAGGGCTTGGTCGTCGCCGGAGGCAACTGTGGTCAAGAGCGCATCATCGTCCATCATTACTCTGCTTGTTGCAGTGAACGCGCGTTTGGTTCATGGTAGTTCTATGAACCACGAAGATCGCACCTAACTTATCTCCAGAGAGATTGACGGTGGCGTACGCCCACCTGGCGCTTGGAGCCGCAGGTCGCCGCGTTGAAGCTACACTGTGGTCCGGTCCGCGCCCGTTGCGGGCGCGGACCGGCTGGCCTCGAACTAGGCAAGCAATACCATGCCGGGAACGTTCCTTATGTCGTCATCGCCGCGCCTACGCGCCCCTTCCTGGGAGCGTCCGGCTGCTTCGGACGTTTTGGGGAAGTGATGCAGCTGGTTCAGGCTGATTCTTGGGATTCGTCCTAGCCGAGCTTCTCGCGCACCTCCAAATTCGCCTCGATCTCCTCCCGGGCCCTCCAGGCCGTGCGCAGCTTTCCGTTGGCCGACAGCACCAACTGGTCACTCACGTGCGGCGAGCCGGGCTGGGACGCGTTGCCGTAGGTCAGCAGCACCCGCGCCCGCACCGTCGTCTCGCCGAACTCGACGGCCGCCACGTACGAATCACCGCCATTCGCGGCGACCTGCGTGGTTGTCTCCAACGTCGAAGGGACGAAGTTGCTGAAGTCCAGGACGCGGAAGACGCCGAAGGGATCGCCTTCGCAGCCGTTCGCGGGCAGGTCCACGCTCCCTCGCTGCAACCGCGCCACTTCGCCCCACGGCACATCTAGCCGACCGAACTGCGACTGCATTTGGTCGGCCGCTGCACGCAAAGCCTGCACCGCCCGGTCCGGATCCGCCAGACCGTTCGGCATCGTCAAGGGATCGGCCGGATCCCACGGCGTGCTGAAGAAGTCGGACGATTGGTCGTCTCCTACTGCTGCGGACTGGACCCAGAAGGTAAAGAGGAGTGTTCCGGTGCTTGCGGCCAGCGCCTGCCGGTCCCAGGCGGCCAGCACGTCGGCGGCCTGCTTCGCCGTCGCGTCGCCAGACTGCCGGGCGGCGGCCACCAAATCGTCGAGAACCTGGTCGGCGAGTTCCATCCGCGTCGAGTATTTCAGTTCGACCAGTCGCTCCAACGAGATCCGCGGATTCTCCTCGAGCATCTGGATGCCGCGGCGCTCCCGCCAGGACAGGAACTGCGGCGCCATGTAGGACGGGTAGGCGTGCGGGTCGAGGGCGAGCGGGTTGGTCGTGTACCAGGGCGGGCAGTTGGAGTTCTGGACCCAACCGCCGGGCGGGTCGACGACCTTTGGCAGGTCATCGTAGGCGTGGATCTTGGTCCAGAGCGTGGCCGAGGTATCGCCGGGGATGGGACCGGACCAGTCGATGTCGCCCGCCGGGCGGACCGGCACCTGGCCGTTGAACAAGCTCAGGATGTGGCCGTCCCGGTCGGCGTAGATGACGGTGAAGTAGGGCAGCTGTAGACGCCGCAGGACAGTTTCGAACTCGGCCAGGGTGGTGGCCCGGGCCATGTCCCACCATTGCTCCGCTACCCCGGCGGCCGACGACCACTCGTCGACGGCCACCATCCGGACGGCGACGGTGTTGCCCTCGGCCTCGACGATGGGACCGTGGACCGAACGACGCACCTCCAGTGTCTCCTTGCGTAGCGTCCCGTCGTCTTGACGGACCTTGATCGTCTCGGTCCGGGACTCGAAAGACCGGACTTCGCCATCGTAGAGATAGCCGTCGTCCTTAAGGGTCAAGAGGTAGAGGTCGCCCGCGTCGAGGGTGTTGGAGGTGTGGGTCCAGCCGAGGTGGTCGTTGAAGGCGATCGCGAGGACGGGAACGCCGACTTGCGTCACGCCATAGGCATCGTAGACGCCGGGCGCCTGAAGCTGGGCCTCGAAGACGGTCCACTCCTCGGCCCAGGGGAGATGGGGGTTGGCGAGGAGCAGCGCGCGGCCGTCGGCGGTGTGGGCCGGGGCGATCGCCCAGCCGTTGGAGCCGCGCGGCTCGCCGCGCAGGGCATCGAAGATGCCGCTTTCACCGCCGAGGAACTGGAAGAGCATCCGCACGAGGTGGGCCAGCGCATCGGCGCCGGAAACCGGCAGCACCATCGCGGCTGCGGCGTCCAGGCGGTCGGGATGCCGCTCGGCATAGGCGTTGATGCCGGCCGCGAAGGCGTCGAGATTGGCGCGGAAGTCCGCGGTCTGCTTCGAGTACCAGATCGCCCCCCGCTCGGGCAGCCCCATCGTCCGGATGATCCGATCCACGTGCAGGAAGTCTTCGCCGTAGACCTCGGCCCCCCGGCCGCGGGCCTGGGCGTAGAGCCGCAAAAGCAAGTCGCCGTGGTTGTGGGCCTGCGCCCAGCCGAAGGCGTAGAAGAGTCCGGCTGCGTTCTCGGCAAAAATGTGCGGTGTGCCCCAGATGTCCCAAAGGATCTCGGTCCCGGCCGGCGCGGAAACGTCCGGGCTGGGGGTCGCGACTGGCGATTGTAGGGAACTTGCGCCCCGCGCCTCACCGCGGCCGGCGAGTGTCAGCGTAGTCGCCACCCTACCGCCGGCGAGGCCAGCGAGCGCAGCACGCCGGGAGAGCTTCTTGGCAAGGGCTTCCTGGAGAGTGTCGAAGTAGCGTTTGTCCACAATATCCTCCTTCAAGCCGCCTTAAGTGACAACAAGCTGCTATGCCGGCATCGCCTGTCGCAGCCGACCGGCGACCCACGGCGCGTGGCGCTCGAAGAGAGACCGGAGGGCGTGGTAATCGCCCGCGGCGTTCACGGTCAAGAGTGCGTCATCGTCCACCCTCTCTCTGCTTGTTGCAGTGGCCGCGCGCTTGGTTCATTGCTTGCGTTGCCTCTTCACCCAATTGGGCGCGGTGCTACCATCCTCGCTACCAAATCTCGACTGGGAGACCGGAGCAATAAGAAAGGACCACGATGGCGTTCGAATCGACGGCTTGGAGTGCCGACCTCGCGGCGCACGAACAAGAGCATCTCGACGAGTTCTTTGATTTTTTGCGCATCGCGAGCGTGAGCGCGCTCCCCGCGCATCAACCAGAGATCGATCGCGCGGCGGATTGGACCGCGGCCCGGATGCGCAAGGCAGGCATACCCGAAGTCGAGATTCTGCCTACCGACGGGAAGCCGCTCGTCTGGGGCCGCTGGCATGTCGCGGACGACGAACCGACCGCACTCATCTATGCCCACTACGATGTGCAGCCGCCCGATCCGCTGGAGCTGTGGCACACGCCGCCGTTCGAGCCCACGGTTCGCGAGGGCCGGATTTACGCCCGCGGCTCAGCCGACGACAAGCATGGCGTACTGTCGACAATTCTCGCCGTCGAGGCACTGGCGCGGACTAACGGCGCGCCGCCGATCAACATCGTCTTCTTCTACGAAGGAGAAGAGGAGATCGGCAGCCCGGCGGTGCCGAAGATCATTCAGGCCGAGCGCGAACGCTTCAAATGCGATTTCGTGCTCTCAGCGGACGGCGGTCAGGAGGGCGAGGACCTTCCGGCGTTGAGCGTTGCGCTCAAAGGGCTGGCTGGGGTGCAAGTCGATGTCCAAACCAGCGGCACCGATCTCCACTCGGGCATGTATGGCGCGACGGTGCCCAACGCCGTCCAGGTGCTCGTGCAACTGGCGGCGACGCTGCATGACGCCGGCGGCCGGGTCACGGTTGAAGGCTTCTACGACAAGGTCAAGGACCTGAGCGACGAGGAACGCAACGAGATCGCCGTGGTTCCCTTCGACGTGGCCGAGTTCAAAGCAGAAGCCCAGGTCAACGGATTCTGGGGCGAAGAGAGCTACACCCCACGAGAACGGATGTGGGCCAGACCGACCCTCGATTTCAACGGGATTTGGGGCGGGTTCCAAGGGGCGGGCGCGAAAACCGTCACGCCCCGCGAAGCCCACGCCAAAATCACCTGTCGCCTGGTGCCGAACCAGGACCCAAACGAGATTCCTGGTCTGATCGAAAAGCACTTGCGGCAACGTTGCCCGCCGGGCGCGAACTTGACCGTCACGCCGCTGCCCGGCAAAGCGAATCCGTTCGCGATCAATCGCGATCACCCCGGTCTCGTCGCTGCCGGCAGCGTGCTGAAGGAGATGTACGGCAAGGATCCGTTGATCGTCCGCAGCGGCGGCACCGTGCCGGTCGCCGAAGTCTTCCAGCGCGAGCTCGGCGCCGACATGATCTTCTTCGGCTTCGGCCTGCCCGGCAGCCAAATCCACGCCCCGAACGAATGGTTCCGCGTCGAAGACCTCCAACGCAGCGCCGTCGGCTACTGCGCGCTGCTTTCAGCGCTGGCGCGGTAGATCGAAAGTTCCCTCGGATCTTTATCGTCCAGCATTCCCTAAACCCCTGACCCCTTCTCCCGCGGGAGAAGGGGAACCCTTTTCGCGGCTCCAATAGAACGCGGCAATCATTTGTTCAGGCTGCTTGCACCGTCCCTCTCCAGCGCAAGGGAGAGAGCGGCGTGCAAGGGCCGTGTGAGGGAACGCGTCGCTGAGCGTGAGGAGTTTCCGCGCTCGCGAGTCGTTGCTCCCGGCTTGTGCTCCCAATCGGCCTAGGACTTATGGGGGGAGGCCCATGGCCTGAACCGCAGTTGCCCAGGCTCTATAGCCTGATCGTCCCGATCGATTAGCTACGTGGCACCTAGGCCATGTGATTGATCCCTCCCGTACCCGCCAACACAATAGATGAAGCCGGACGCGCGTGATTTTCGCGCTCCGCATGTGTGGTCAAAGGAGAGTTCCATGCGCCTCATTCGATGCTTCCTCGCCCTGGCCACAATCCTGCTTATCGCGAGTGTGCTCGCCCCCGCAGCGCCAACGTCCGCGGCTGGCCCTGTCTACACGTCGAACCCGGCACCGGGTGGAACCGTCACGTTCCCCAATACCGTGGTCGGACAGACCTCGATCGGCGGCACGCTCTCGATCGCCAATACCGGAACTGTGGCGCTGCACGTCACCAATCCGCGGTTCACCGGAACGAACTCCGCTGATTTTTCGCTCGTGGTCATGAGTCTGACCATTCAACCAGGGTCGAATCCGAACGTCGGCGGTCTGCTCCGCTGCACGCCACACGCCGTCGGACTCCGCACGGCGACCTTGACATTCACCACCGATGACCCATTGGTGCCAACCGCGTCGTACAACCTCACTTGCACCGGCCTCGGTCCTGGGTTTTCCTCGACGCCGGTTGCCGGGGGAACCGTTGCTGTCGGCGCCGTCGTGCTCGGCACGACTGGGTCCGTTGGCCTGCAATTGACGAGCATCGGCACGAATCCGTTGACGGTCAGTTTCCAAAGTCTGACCGGCACCAACGCCAGCGAATTCGGCGTTAGTGGGTTGCCGGCGACGATCCCGGCCGGATCCAGTCAACTGATCACGGTTGGTTGCACGCCGGTTGCTGTAGGTCCACGCACCGCGACCTTAGCCATCACTTCCAACGATACCGTGCACCCCAACGCGTCATACAGCTTGACCTGCACGGGCGTCGAGCCGACCGCGACGCCGACGGCGACCTTGCCGCCGACCAACACCCCGACACCGACCGACACCCCGATGCTGGAGCCGACCGCGACGTGGACGTCAACGCCGGAACCAACGTCAACGCCGACCTGGACGCCGACCCCAACCGAAACCGCGACGGAAACGCCTACCGAGACGCCAACGGCCACTGAGGTTCCGCCAACCTGGACGCCAACCGACACGCCAACGGAGACAGCGACGCCGGAGCCGACCGCCACGGAGACGTCAACGCCGGAACCAACATCGACGCCAACCGAAACCGCAACACCAACCATGACGGAGACGTCGATGCCGACAGAGCTTCCGACGGAAATCCCGACATCAATTCCGACCGAGACTCCATCTCCGACTTGGACGCCGACGCCGGACCTGACAGTGACTGCGAGCTCGGCGTACCACATCTGCCCGCTCTTTGACACGGACAAGGTCTATAAAAGCACCGTACAGATCACGATTCAGGTCTGTGGCGACCACCGCGAGAATCTCTCGACGTTTAACCTGCACGTGACCGCGGTCTCGCTTGTCAACGAGGCCACGGGTGAGGAAATTGCCGCGAGCGCGTCCGGTCACAATAATGCGGACGGGACGTTCTCCTACAACGCGGAGACGCGGGCCTATCGCTACCACCTCAAGACCAAGGGGCTCGAGGCCGGTACATGGCGCCTCATGGTCATGATCGAAGGCGACCCGACCCAGCACGCGATCAGCGTAAAGGTTCGGTAGTCGGCGCAGGCAGATCGAACCCGATCAACTCCATCAACCGCAAGGCGTTGGTAGTCGTAGCGAGACCGGGGCGAATCTTGTAATCGAACGTCATCGGCGGGCCCTCGCCGTCGCGCGACACGGTCTCGGAAAAGTGGACCGCTCGCGCGGCGGACGTTAGCTCCGGGCCCTCGGCCAGCGTGAGATCGTGGGTCGAAACCGCGCCGATCGCTCCTTGGTCGACGAGCAAGCGGATGATCCGCCGCGCGGCGATTTGGCGCTCGACGGTATTCGTGCCCTGCAGAATCTCGTCGAGCAAATAGAAGAGCCGGGGGTCGCCTGGCCTAGTCTCACGGGCGGCATCGACGATCTGCTTCAATCGCTGCAACTCCGCCATGAAGAACGAGATCCCCCGCTCCAGCGAATCCTGCACGCGGACGCTTGTCCAAAGGCGAACTGGCGGCAAGCGCAACTCCGTGGCACAGACGGCCGACCCCGCGCCCGCGAGAACGATATTGACGCCCAGCGCGCGCAACAGCGTGCTCTTGCCAGACATATTCGAACCGGTAACGAGCAGAAAACTCCCCGGCGGTCCAACCTGAACGTCGTTGACCACCCGCACCTCGTCGGCGAGCAGCGGATGCCCGACGTCGCGGGCGGAGAGGACGCCGGTCTGATCGTCGATGTCGGGAAATGACCAACTCGGCTGGTCGAAGGCCAGTCCCGCGAGCGCGGTCAGCGCTTCAACCTCGGCCATGGTTGCCAACCAATCGCGGACAAACCGGCCGTTTTGCGCCTGCCAGTGCTCCAAGCGATCGAGCAATTGGAGATCCCACAACGACGCGATTTGCAATGGCCAGTGCCCGATCGAGGAATTGGGGATCCAAAACGTCGTGAGGCGATGGAGCCGGTGAATCTGTTCATGCGCGGGATGACCGGAAGCGGCAAGCCGCGCCTGGAGCGCGCGTAAGCGGGGCGCCGTAAACTCCGCATCTGCTATGTGTCGCAGGAGCGCCGCGTATTGCAGCAAGGCCGTGTGTTGTGCCGCGGCGCTCGCGATCTGTTCGTTCGCAATCGTGCCATAGCGATTGTTGAGCAGAATGTTCGCGGCCAGAAACGGGAGCCAGAGCGGCAGGCTGGCCAACCCAGAGATGTGAGCGGCGAGCATGACCCAGAACAGCCCGACGCTGACCCGGCCCGCGAGCACGACGAATCGCTGGTTCGTCAGCCAGCGCTCTCCTTCGGCCCAGGCGAGCAGCGGCTCGGGATCCTGATCGGGAGAGGTGGAGACCAGCGTGCGCAGGGTCAGCTCCTCGCGCCAGTCGATGAGGGGCGCGAGCTCCTGGACCGCTGGTTGACGCTCCCGAATCGCCTCTAGGGACGCGGGCGCGAGCAGCCACTCGCGCAGCGCTTGCTCCGCCATCGGCGTTTTCGCCGTGTCGAGCAGGTGTAGCACCGAGGCATGCCCGAAGAGATCGAGATCGGCCGCGAAAGGATGTCCCGGGTCGGACAGAAACGCATGGCGCTGCGGCAGCTTGTCCCACGCGCGGTCGTGCCGGAGAAGTGCCTCATCGGAGATTTGAACCCGCAAGATTGCCGCTCGCCGTGCCCGGCCGAGCAGAATGTGACGCCGGACCAGGGCAAAGAACACAACGAACAGCGTGAGCGCGACGGCGAACAGCCACCGCGCCTCCCAAATGCCCCCCGCGGCGGCAGCTGCGGCCGCGATGAAGGTCAGCAGGCGGAAATTGGCGAATTGGTTCCAGCGCCGGTCGAGCTCGTCCCGCTCAGCTATGAATCGCGCACGGCGGGCGGCGTGGATGGCTTGGGGGGCGGTGTTTATCTCGCCCTCGGCTGTGCGTTTCCCAGCTTGAGAGTCCGGGCTTACCTGCATTTACGCGGCTGCGCCCCGACGCTGGGTTGAAAATGACCCAACGTGTGCCCCGCTCACAAGCAAAAACCCCTTCGGGGTTGCACAGGTAGCGTGCATTGCTGATTCACCGTTCTTCGCCTCGACGAGGCTTTCTCTTGGGAGCTTGAAGGGCACTGTTGAACCTGGGGACCTAAAGTGATATCCGCGCTATCCATCGCTAATGGTGCGCACAACCCGCTCTTCCGGGCCGATGAGATTGCCGCGATTGTCTTCATCGACTTCCGCGTCGCCTTCGAATTCGTCGCCTTCGAATTGCTCGTCATCGTCGTCGCCGTACATTTCGGTGAGCTCTTCGTCAAACTCATCGTACTCGCTGAAGGCGGCGATGCCTTCGCGCACTACGCCATCGCCATACCCCGGCAGTGCGACTTGCACGAGCGGGTGATCGGGGTTGAGCTCAGTCGTAACGAGCTCTTGGTTTTGCCCATTAACCGTTTGGCGCTTGGTCAGAATGCCTTTGCGCAGGAACTCCATGACCTTTGCTTCGATGTGCTCGGACGGGAGCAAATTGCGGTCGAGGAAGCGCCAGAGCGTGCGGCTCATATGGCTCTGGGTCGGGACAAAACCCTCGTGTAGTTGCCGGATATAGGTATCGATGGCGCGGATCACGGCGAGATCGACATCCGGCGACTGCGCCATTTGGATCGGGTCTTCTTCGCCCGCCGCGGCGACGAGATCGGGACTCACCGAGCCGGGCACACCGCAGATTACTACACGCTTGCCGAGCCGGTTGCGGAGCATGGTGACGATGCGGATAAAATCTTTGTCGCCGGTAAAGAGGATGAAGGTCTTGATGTCGGGGCGGGTCAGCGCCGTGTTGATGAGGTCGATGACCAGATTGAGATCGGACCGAGACTGAATCTTCTCCCGCCCTTGTTGATCGAAAGTCCGCTTCGAGGGGTAGTGCTGGGCTTCAAAGCCCGCGACGTCGAGGCGGTTGCGCACGGAAGGGGGGTGTTGTTCGAAATCGGCGTAGGCGCGCGCGACGCCCATCAGCCCATATTTGAGTGCCTTATCACGCCAGGTAATCGGATCGGGCTCTCGCCCAAAGGAGTTGATCGTCGAATACCGGATATTTTCGAAATCGACGAAAACCGCAACATCAGTCGGAACGCCGGGAATCGCAGTGCCACCATTTCCACCACCAGGGTTGCCATTCTCGCCCATCGCCTATTCCTCCAAGGATTATCTTCCTCGCATACCAATTCATTCGGTCATTTGGGGATGGAGCAATCTGCATCTGCTCAAAACGTCCCATTGGTAGGCGACCACATTGAATTGGACGCGTAACGTGAAACGACACATTAAAACTGTCTACAAGCCTGCTACAGTCTGAGGACCCGATCCAACATCGTCGTCAGAACCAGTTCAGTCTAGCACGGCTCTTCCCGCCGTCGTGAGCTACGGCTTGCCGGCAGCTTGGGCGCCGAGGATCGCCGCGCCGACCACACCGGAATAATCACCGAGTTTCGCTTTCACGATCTCGACTTGCATCGCGGGTGTCGGCAGCGCCTCCCGGCGGGTCCGGCCGGCCGCGATCTCCAACAACAGATCGATCGCCTCGATCACGCCGCCGCCGAGGATGATCCGCGACGGATTGAGCAAATTCACCGCCGAGGCGAGCCCGAGGCCAAGATAATGCGCCGCTTCGGTGATCGTCTCGGTCACAAGCTGATCCTGATGGGCAATCGCCTTTGCCAGCACCCCAGACCGGATCGCCCCGCCACCCGGCTCATCATCGGTGAGATCGGGCGCCAGCTCCTGCAACACCGACTCGCGGCCGCGCTGCAACTCGGCAATCAGCGCCCGTGTGATCGCGGTCCGCGAAGCGTACGCCTCAAGGTGCCCCCGGCCGCCACAGCCACAAATCCGACCGCCCGCATCGATCACCAGGTGCCCAATCTCACCTGCGGTGCCGGTCGCGCCTTCGACCACATCGCCGTGGCGCACGATTGCGCCTCCAATTCCCGTGCCAACGAACACGCAGAGGAAATCGGGATAGCCCTTGCCGGCGCCAAAAGCGGCTTCGCCCATGGCTGCGATCTGGACATCGTTGCGCAACGCGGCGGGGATACCGAAGCGGTCCCTGAGTAGCTTCGCCATCGGCAGGTTGACGGTCGCCCGGCTCAGATTCGGCGCGCCGAGGAGCACACCCGCCGCCTTGTCCACCTGACCGGCGATGCCGACGCCGATTCCAAGCGGCTGCGCCTTCTTGCCGAATTTGGCCGTGGAAATCGCGTTATCGATGGTGTCATTGAGCCGGGCCATGAGCTCGTCCGGCCCATCGCTGGTCTGTGTTTTCTTCTTGGCCGAACCGACGACCTCGCCGGTTTCAAGGTTCACGACCGCGGCCAGCACCTTGGTCCCGCCGAAGTCAACGCCGATCGCATACCGTTCGGTCATGACCATCTGCCCTCATCTGATGCGTGCCTGCGGGAAGCATTAGCTGCCCGTCAGCCTACACGGTTTGGCGACCCATTGCAGCACGTTAAGCAATTTTCCAGCCTCCGCACAATCGGCCAAACTTGCAAACCTGTGCGGCGTCACGAGATGATCGCCAAGTTACCTGCGATTCACGAAGGACGCACGTCGAGATATGGGCCAATCGCTCCCTACGACCGTTCGCATTCCGTTCTTCAAGATGAACGGCAGCGGCAACGATTTCGTCGTCATCGACAATCGAACAGGGTTGGTTCCGGTTGGATGCGAAAGCGAACTGACCCGGCTTGTCTCGCGGAGGCGATTGGCGGTCGGCGCCGATGGCGTCGTTCTGATCGAGAACGCTGATCCAGCGAGCGGGGCCGATTTCCGCTGGCGCTACATCAACGCCGACGGTAGCGCAGGCGAGATGTGCGGCAATGGCGCTATGTGCGGGGCGCGCTTTGCCTATTTGAACGACATCGCCCCCGCGATCTGCGCCTTCGAAACCGAAAGCGGCTTGATCCGTGCCGAGGTCGACCCGGACAAATCGGGGATTCGCGTCTCGCTGGCAATGGTTGAGCCCGACCCCATTCAGCGAGATCTCGCGCTCACCGCCGCTGGGCACGATCTGACCCTGCACGCGCTGCAAGTCGGCGTGCCCCACGCCGTCCTCATCGTTCCCGACGCCGACGCCTTCCCGGCTCAGGGCGCGTTCAAGGAGGTTGGCCGCGCCGTCCGCCTCCATTCCGCTTTTCCTGAAGGCACGAATTTCAACGTCATCACCGTTCGCGACCGGCAAGCGATCCGCATGCGCACCTATGAACGCGGCGTCGAGGACGAAACCCTCGCCTGCGGCACCGGCGCGGTCGCGAGCGCTGTTGTCGCCACCGCCCTCGATCTCGCTTCCCCGCCGATTGCCGTGATCACCAGCAGCGGCCGCCCCTTGATCGTCGATTTCGCTTGGAACGGTGAACAGGCGCAAAATGTCCGTCTCACCGGCGAGGCACGCATCGTCGCCACCGGCGAAATCTGGCCCGAAGCGTTGGAGTAACGAGATTACGTATCGTTCTCCGTAGCGGCGCACGGCGTGCGCCCCGGTGTCCGAGAACAGAAGGTTTGTGCTGGATGACAATCGATGCGAATCGTCCGCTCCCCAAATCCATTCGGCTGCCGACATTCGACTACGCCGGCAACGCCGTCTACTTCATCACCATCTGCACAGCTGGGGGAGAAATGCTCTTTGGCGAGGTTCGCAACGGCGCGATGGCCATAAATGAGCTTGGTTGGATCGTGTGGGAAGAGTGGGAGCGATCCGCGGAGATTCGACCTGAAACCGAGCTCGACGTGTTTGTCGTGATGCCCAACCATTTCCACGCTTTGGTCACCATTATTCCGAACGAACCGACAGAGAAGCCTCGCTTCGGCCCGGCCGAACGTCACCTTCAAGATGCTCTACCCATGGCGCACAGCCGTGCGCCGCTACGGAGAAAACCGCGTTCGCTCGGATCGTTGGTGGCGGGATTCAAGTCGACGACTACCTCGCGGATAAATACTGTGCGGGGGATGGCAGGAACTCCCGTGTGGCAACGCAATTACTACGAACGGAACATGCGAAATGAGCATGCACGCGCACAAATCGCGTCATACAACGAATGCAATCCCATGCAATGGTCCCTCGATCGAGAGAATCCCGACCGGGATGGAGAAAACGCGTTCGAATCTTGGTTGTTCGCGGATCAGAGTCCAACGAAGCGTTCTCCGTAGTGGCGCACGGCGTGCGCCCCAACAAGATATACGAGACTTTCGCGAAACCGCGGCCGTTCGCCGCGCGTCTGAAGCGTTGGCAAAGGGGCCAATGAGACGAATGCTGGACTGATCGACTAGAGTAGATGGCCGAAGTTTCGTTTCTTCATTTGATAGGCATGATTGCATTGTTTGATCGCTCTCAGGCAACGAGGGAGAATTCCGAATGTCGTACAGATCTGACCGTTTGATCAAACCCGCGCGCGGCTTGCATCGCTTCAGGACAAGATCGCTGCTTGGGACTCTGTTCGTCCTGGGCTTGCTGTTGGCTGGTTCGAGCGGCGCGCTTGCATTGCTCCAAACGGGCGTTACTGGACCGTCGCCGGCGCAGGGGCACGCTCAGGTAATCGCCCAAGGCGTCGCCGGGATGCCGGCCGACCAAGTTGCCTGGCGGGTTGTCGTCGATAACGCCGAGAACGTCGACACCGCGCAGCCGCTAAGCCGGCCGCTCGGGTTTGCCCTGGCCGATCAGGACGCGATCGTGATCAACGACGTCACTGTTGGTACGCAGAACCGGCTGGCTTCGGGTGAGGCGAGCTTCACGCCTGACAACCAGACCCAACAACGGGCCAGTCTCACCGACGGCAGCGTGTCCTACTTCGGTATCTCCCTCGTTCCCGCCGAGAACGCGAGCCAAGCGACCGAGGCCAAGCTCGTCTTTGGCGGCGACGGTTTCGCCGCGCCGAGCAACAACCATGACATCGATCTCGTCCGCGACGTGCTCGCCCGGGACGAATCGAGCACGATCGCCGACAGCGGGTTCCCGGTGCTCGTGCTGGCTACAAAGGGCACGATCACCATCCAGAGCGGCGGCGAGCCGTCGACCCTGCAGGCGGGCGACGCCGCCCAACTCTCCGGCGATCTGAAGATAACCGGAACCGGGAATGAGTCAGCGTTCGTCGCCGCCGTGATCGGCCCCGAAGTCCCAACTCCGCCGCGCTTTACGGGCACGATTTCGGTTGGGGTTTTTTCGTGTCCTAGTGATGTGACCGCAGATGATCTGAATAACGGCAACGCCGACGCGTTCAATTCCTGTGATGGGCTCGAGAATGCGGCAGACGCTGGATTCAACACCTCACTGACCGGCCCGAATAACACCGACATTCCCTTCTCGAGCACGACCCCAGGCACGCGCGGGGCAACCGGCGTCTATGTCTGGCCAAATCTGCCGTTTGGCGATTACACGATCAATGAGCCGTCCTCATTGCCCGCCGGTTTTGACACGTTTCTGTTCTTTGACCCGAACAACGCGCCGATGGACAACGGCAACGTCACCATCAGCCGCGACACGCCCGATGTTCGCGCGAACATCTATCTGCTGACCAGCGCCACCGGATCCATTACGGCCCGTGTCTTCAATTGCCCGGAGGGCATGACGCCGGATACCTTGGTCGCAGACAACTGCGATCTCGCGACCGAGGGATTTGAGCTCAAACTGAGCGGCGGTTCGCTGCCGGATCAGGGGTTGACCATTGCCGATGGCAGCAACGAAGGCGGCGTCATCACCTGGAGCAATCTCGCCCTCAGCCCGGTCACCAACCCGAGCCCAGGCGATCCCGGCACCTATCACCTCGTCGAGACGGCGTTGCCGGACGGGTTTGCGAGTTACATCGTGACCGGGCCGGCGCCAATGGGCGATGGCGGCGACTTCGTAGTCCTGACTGCTGACGCGCCGTCGGTCGAGCTCGTGATCTACAACTTCATCGAGCCGGCCGGCACGGGCACGATCGTCCTCACTGCCTACCTCTGCCCGTCGCCCAATGCAGCGGCCGAAGCCTGCCAGGCAAACGGCGGTGTCAATCTGACGGCCGTGACTATCACCTCGAACGACGGGCACACGACGCTCGATCTCAGCAACGCCGCGGTCGCCGCGCCCACATATACCTGGAGCGATCTCCCGTTCGGCGATTATGCAATCGACGAAAGTTCGATCGGCCTCCCGGATGGGATGGCGCTCGATCACGTCGAGAACGGCAGCGTGACGATCGATTCGAGTTCCCCCGAGGGCGACATCACCATCTACGCCGTTTCGGCCGGGGAAGCAACGCCGGCGCCGTAAAGTTCAGTCATTCGTAAAGACGACCTGGGCCGTGCCAATAAGCACGGCCCGGATCGCTTTTTGCGGTTCTAGCTTAGAAGCGATAGCGGGTCGGGTGGTTGCCAGATTCGTCGGTGGGAATTCCGAAGGCGACTGCGGGTGTTACCTCCCACAACTCGTATGAGGCGGTTTCTTTTGTCAGCGGACCAAAGGGCGCTTCAAAACTGCCGTCGGTCACCGTTACCGGCCAACCATGACCGTTGAACACCTCAGCCAGACGCTCCAGCGTGGCGGAATCTGTGGTGTGCCTCGCTTCGCCTTCGACAACCAGATCGAACCCTTTCAGTGCAACCACAATGACACAATTCGGATTCTGTGCGAGGTTCTTTCGCATCCGGGTGCCCTGATTCGTCGCCAAAAAGAAGGCGCCATTGTTCCAGGTAGGCCACAATGGTACAGCGTGCGGACGTCCATCTGGCCGAACCGATGCCAGAACGGGTGTCGCGGTCGGACCTGGATCGGCAATGAGCGTGGTTACCGTTGTCCACGGAGTCACGACCGCGCCTTCGCTCTCAACCATCAATTCAGCCATTGGCTCTTTCTCTGTCATGTTTCCTCTCCTTTGCCCCTCCTTGCGAACGTCATAGAGGGACATGGTCACGCCATTTGCAGCGGCGATCAAGTGCAACCAACTCAGTTGCCTATACTTGAACGTCGAACAATGAGCCAGAAAATCGACAGAAGCCAGGTTGCTAGGAAATCGATTCGGCGTCGCGGAGCGTCAGCGGAAAATTGTTCTCGATGAAGGATTTAATCGCCTCCGAGCCGCGAAAGCGCAGCCAAAGGCCCTGCTGGTGCGGCTCGAACACCACCTCGAAGGTGAAAAACGGGCAGCATTGTCGCTCTGCGTTCACGACTGCGATAACCTTCGCCGTCCATTCTTCGGTCGCCGGAAAGCAGTAACCATATCCATCCGGCAGTTCTTCGATTTCCTGCACGCCGGGGAACAAGTCCCGACGCGCCGATTCTGCTCGTTCAGCTTGCTCCCGTTCGCTGAGCAAACACGCGATGACTTCTTGATCCGATCCGTTGCTCGAGCTCATGGTGATACCTCTCGTTTGTGTGATGACCGGTGGATTCGTTGTCCTATGATTGAGGCTACAAGTTCAAGCGCGCTTGAAGTCAAGAGGCAACAATGGAACACCTCACTATTGGAGAAGTCGCGCGGCGCACGGGTTTGCGGACGTCAGCGATCCGCTACTACGAGAGCGCCGGTCTGCTTCCCGAGCCACGCAGAGTGAGCGGCCAACGCCGGTACGACGCGGAGGTGCTGACGCGCCTTGCCATTATCCGGATGGCCCAGGAGGCCGGGTTCACGATCGAAGAGATCCGCACATTGGTCGCTGGTTTTCCGGAAGGTACGCCCGCCGGTGACCGCTGGCGAGAGCTGGCGCAGCGCAAGCTGCCGGAAGTAGATGGGTTGATCGCACGCCTGCAATCGGTGCGCGCGGTGCTTGTAGAGAGTCTCGCCTGCGGGTGTTTGACCCTCGACGCCTGCGCCGAGCTCGGCTGGCGCCATACCGGCTTTGCGGTGGGGGATTCCGTCAGCCAAGCCTAAACTCCGGCGATGGGAACACTCGTCCGCTGCTGTTTTAAGGCTAACCAAGCGGTCGTCGCAACAGCTAAGTGCAGAACGGCAATCACTAGGGCAAGAGCGACGAGACCGCCTCGCGATTCGCCAGCCTGGTGGAAAGCTTCCCGGACGTCAATAGCAGCGAAGAGCAGCCCGAAAAAGACGGCGACCAAGAGGACGAGCCACGCGTCCCACGCCCAGTTCGCCACCGCGAGCAGGAGCGAGGCGATGATCGCCGCAGCAGCGGCAGAGGTAGATTCGGGGTCAATGCCGAGAAGCCTCTCGCCGCCCTCCGAGTGCGATGCGGACTCTGCGTTGGCCGCACCCTGGGAGTGGTTTTCGGCTGATTCTCCGCCTGCCCCTCCGTTTTCGCTATCTTCGCCAGTTCTTTCGCCTGTCGTAGCCGTCGGGGCCTCGGTCTGGTGCGCGGCTTCGTTGTTCCTTTTCGACCGCTCGGCGGCGACGCCAATGACGAACGCTGCGGCCGAAATCACCAGCAGCAACGCAACGAGCATTCTCATGGCCGGAGGCCGAGTCACGTCTCGGTCCTACCGAAGAGTCGAATCTTGGTCGCCAGTCGGCACCAAGGCAGCGATCTGCATGTGACGCCGGCGAGCATCGCGACTGGGCAAGCCACGATTGCAAGGATAGGGAGCAGACTCAGCAGCCACCCGGACACGATTCCAACCTTTCTTCTTCTTGGCACGGCGCGTCAGTGAACAACACGGTACAACTCGTGTCGCAGACGGCGTCGCAGCGTTCCACCAGCGCCAGGAGTTCGGACCTCATGGACTGCAGCACCGCCACTTTCTCTTCGATGGCCGCCACCTTGGTCAGGGCACGGGCTTTGACGTCGTCGCACGGCACGGTCGACTCGTGTAATGCCAGCAGTTCGGTGATCTCGGACAGAGAAAATCCCAGCCGCTGGGCGCGTTTGATGAACGCGAGCCGATCGATGGTCTCCGGTGGATAGAGGCGATATCCCGCACGCGTCCGTGGCGGCGATTCCAAGAGACCCGATCGCTCGTAAAAACGGACGGTTTCGATCCCAATGCCGGCCGATCTCGCCACTTTGCCGATCGTCAATGTCGCCATTACGCGCCTCCAATCAAGACCCTACACCCTGTACCAAGGTACGGAGTCAAGACTCTCGCGGTTCTGGATATCGATGGGGTAAAGCGTTTTCAAAAGGTTTGAATCAGGACGATCTAAGTTGGTCTTCGTACTCCGACCTCATCCAGCCGGCGAAGCAGATCGGCGGGGTCGTCATAGACCTGGAAAGCGCCGGCGACCTCGAGCTCGGCTCGACCGTATCCGCCAGCTAAAACAACGATGCCGCGCGCGCCCGGTCAAAGAGCAGAAGTCATTGAATTTCCAGTGAGGCGATCTTGTCGTTTGCGAGCGTGAACCTGTAGTTGAGCTCGGCCGGGCTTCCGGGGAAGTTGCCGGTGAGCCGGGCGCGCAGTGCGACAGTCTCGTCTTGCACCGCGACGGCGAGCGGCTCCACGACATATTGGTATTTCGCCGCGGTCTCCCGCTTCCAGTTGCGAATAGCATCGAGTCCGCGATAGTCGTGGTTTTCGTCAAATACTCGAGCGTCGTCAGTGAAGCAGTGGGCGACCAGGTCGGGATCTTTGGCTTTGTCAGCGGCGAGATAGGCGGCGACCGGACCAGGTATTTCGACAGTCATGACGTCCTCCGTGTTTGCTTGCAACGCTCGTAGCACCGCAACGATTCTGGCAATACACTGAGATGCGATCAAGTACGCACAGTAAAGTGCGTTACCCACGAGGAAGTATGTCCAAGACGTACACGCCTTCATCGGCTGCCCAAGACGTAGAAGCAGCTCTTCGCCTCCTCGAAGGTCGCTGGAAGCTGGTCATCCTGTTCCACCTCTTCGGGGGCACCGTGTTGCGCTTCTCGGAGCTTGAGCGCGCGATCCCCACCATTACCCAAAAGATGCTCGGCCAGCAGTTGCGCCAAATGGAAGCCGACGGCATTGTCGCGCGGAAGGTCTACGCTCAGATTCCGCCCAAGGTGGAATACAGTCTCACGGAGTGGGGGCAGGCTCTGTGTCCGGCGCTTGACGCCATCCTGACATGGGCCGAGCTCCGGCAACCGCCAGACGAGGATCATGGAAGACGAGCATAGCCATCGGTCCGCGGCTTAACTCGCCGAGCGCACACCGACTTCGTCGAGGCGGCGCAAGAGGTCGGCGGGGTCGTCATAGACTTGGTAGGCGCCGGCCACCTCGAGTTCGGCTCGGCCGTACCCGCCGGACAGCAATCCGACCCCAAGCGCCCGAGCGCGACGGGCCGCCAGCAGGTCCCAGACGCTATCGCCGACTACGATTGAATTGGCGATGTCGACCCCGAGCCGGTCGGCGGCGGCCAGGAAGAGATCGGGATCTGGTTTCGCATACGGCACTTGATCCCGCGTGACCACCGGCACCGTTGTCGGCACGCCAAGCGTCTCCAGCACCGGCCGCGCGACCTCCTCGCGGCCGCTCGTCGCGATCGCCCAGGGAACGCCGCACGAGGTCAGTGTGGTCAGGAGTTCGCCGGCGCCGGGAAGCGGCCGGACCTGACCGGCGAGTTGGATGTATGCCTGCGTGTGCAGGGTTTGCAGCCGAGTCGCCTCTTCGGAAGTGACGGGACGTTCGGTTTCTCGGAGGAGAGCCTTGACGAAGAGACCGCCGCTCATGCCGATGCGGCGGTGGATCCGCCAGACGGCAAGCTCGATCCCGACCTCTTCCAGCGCCTGTCTCCAGGCGAGAACATGCTGATAAACACTGTCGACCAAGGTGCCGTCCAAGTCGAACAGAAACGCCGGACCCCGATTCCGTGCACTGCTCACTGTCTCACCGCCTCTTGATGCGAAAGTTGCGAAGGTCAGCCAGAGCTGACGACCATGTCGAACGACGAGGGAGGTCGGATCCGCGTGAAATAGAAATCCTCCGCCTCATCCCACAGCGCGTGCCAGGAATCCATGAACGTTTGACCTTCTCTGGCAACGAGGCGATGTCGACGCGCGAGGTCGTCTGGAAGTTCGACAAGAATCTTGAATTCGACGATGTCCTGAAGCTCCGGCCGCGCGGAATAGATGCCATCGACAATGATCACGTCCGCAGGCTCACGGCTGATCGTGTGCGCTGCCAAACCGATGCCCGTTTCGAAGTTGAACGGATGCCACGTTGCGCTCCGTCCCGCGAGCAAAGGGTCCAGCGCCTCGGTCTTGAGTCGCTGCCAGTCGATGCACTCGTCTACCTTTTGTTTGGCCGAACGTTGGGCCCAGTCGGCATCGATACCTCCAGAGTAGAAATCGTCACCCTCGACCACGGTTCCCCCCACGCGGGCGGCGACGTGTCGCGCGAGTGTCGACTTCCCTGAACCGCTTCGCCCATCGAATGCAATGAGGATCGGCGGACGGCGTATGGTCATCAGTCGCCGGATTTCCGCGACGATCGCGTCTCCGGCTGATGACGCGTGAGGGGCATTGGTCACTTGCCCAAATCTCTCTGACTGCAGTGGTGGCGGCTGGCTTCTCGCTCAGAACTCACAAGGACCTGCTTCGGCTAGCTGAGATACTTCGCCGGCTCGTCGATCGCTCTGTTCCATTCAGTTCACCCCGGGTCTTCGAGAGCAATTTCTCGCTCATTGCCACGTACCAGTGGACGCTTATGTCTGTCGCTGTTTACCGCTCAGTGGTAGCGTCGTGCGGCCCGCGAGGGAGCCGCCGTCGACGTACATGACCGAGCCGCTGATGAAGTCGGAATCGGGTGAGGCGAGGAAGAGCACGGCACGGGCGATGTCGTCTGGTTGGCCGATCCGGCCGGCAGGAATACCGGCCACGATGGCATTGACATAATCCTCGTTGAGATCGGCGTCGGGGACCTCGATCAGCCCGGGCGCCACGGCGTTGACCGTGATCCCGTGCGGCGTGAGCTCAATGGCCATGACCTTGGTCAACATGTTGATCGCCGCTTTCGACGCGCAATAGTGCGCGCCGCCCGGACGCCCGGAGATTGACGCGCCTGAGGATACATTGATGATCCGGCCCTTGACGCCCGCTGCGATCATCCGCTTCGCCACCACTTGCGAGAGCAGGTACACCCCTTTGACGTTGGTGTCGAAGACGGCGTCCCACTCCGCTTCGGCGAGCTCAAGGAACGCGCTGTTGGGGTAGATGCCGGCGTTGTTGACGAGCACGTCGATCGTGCCGAACTGCCCCATCGTCGTCTCGACCAAGTAATCGATGGCGTGCCGGTCCTGCATGTCGGCGACAACCGGTAAGGCCGCAGCGCCGATTTCCTTGGCGACCGCGGCGACGCGGGAGGCGTCACGGCCGGTGACGACCACCCGATAGCCCTCGCGCGCAAACTGCTGCGCGATTCCCCGCCCGATCCCGTGTGAGGCGCCTGTGACAAGCGCGACCCGACCGTGCGCTGGTGCGTCCATTCCCCCTCCCGACCGGTTTGTCTCGCTGAGATCGCTGGACGTGACTGACTGTTCAGCCTATCGCATCAGCGGAATTCGGGGGCGGAGGGGAGACGGCCGGTGTCGCCGTCGTGCGGCGGGCGGCGAGCGTTTCGGCCATTACCGTCATCACGACGACGCCGGAGGCGAAGGTCAGGAGGCCGACTGCTCCAATAGCCCAGCGCAACCCGAGCAAATCGGTGATCGCGCCGGCGAGCAAAGCGCCGATGGCATAGCCGCTGTCGCGCCAGAGCCGGTAGACCCCAATCGACGACGCCCGCCACTCCGGGTGGGCGATATCGCCGATTGCCGCCAGCAGGGTCGGGTAGACCATCGCCGTCCCGAGTCCGAGCAACACGGCGCCGAGCACCCAGGGCCAGAACCCGCCGGCGGCGAGGATCAGCCAGATGCCGACTGCCTGCACCCACATGCCTCCGACAATCAGGCCTTTGCGTCCCAGCCGATCGGAGAGGGCGCCGGTGCCGAGCTGGGCGACGCCCCAGACGCCGGGGTAAATCGCGGCAAGGATCGCGATTTGGTGGAGTGAGAGTCCGCCGGCGGCAAAGAAGATCGGAAAGAGTCCCCAGGCCATGCCGTCGTTGAGGTTGTTGACCAAGCCGGCCTGGCTGACAGCAAACAGCCGTCGGTCCTGCCAGCTCGTGCGTCTGAAGATCTCGGCAAACGAGGGGCCGGCGGGCTTGGTCGCCGAACCGTCGCGCAGCGCCGCCTCATACCGGGCATGCCCTTGGGAGTCGCGCACGAAAAACACGGAGAGGATCAGCCCCGCCAGGGCAAAGACCACACCCAGGAAAAACGGCTCGGGCCGGAGCCCATAGGACGAGGCGATGTAGCCGGAGGCAAGCGCCGCCGCCGCCACCGAGAGATAACCCGCCGCCTCGTTGAGTCCCATCGCGAAACCACGCCGCGCTGGTCCCACGAGGTCGATCTTCATGATGACCGTTGTCGACCAACATAGGCCCTGGTTGACGCCCAGCAGGACGTTGGTGAAGACGATCCAGCCCCAGCTCGGGGCGAGCATGATCACGATCGGCACCGGCAGACCGAAGAGCCAGCCGGTGACGAGGATACGCTTGCGCCCGACCTGGTCGGAGAATCGCCCGGCGAACAGGTTCGACAGCGCCTTGACGATGCCGAACGAGACGATGAAGGAAAGAGCGATGGTGCGTGATTCCCGCCCGAACTCGTCAGCGGCCAGGAGCGGTACGACCGTCCGTTCCAACCCAACCATGCCGCCGACGAAGGCGTTGATCAGCACCAGGAGCGCAAACTGTTGCCAGTTCTCACGCAGCCCGAGCCGTACGGGCCGCGCGAGTTGAGTACTAAGAGACGGCACAGCGGTTCGCGCCAGCCTCCAGGTCGGTTGGATCGCCGATGGGCATCTCGCCAATCTCGTTAAGCATCTTGACGTGGCCGTAATTGGGCGGCGTCGGGGGAAGGCGAGCGAAGATCGTTTCGACAAACGCATCCTCGTCGAGCTGCAGGGCTGGAACCCCCGTCACCACTTCCCCGAGCGTGGCGGCGATCGGCTTGCTGTCGAATGCGGTCGGTGCGCTATTGTGACCGGGTAACACGAACAGTTCGCCCGGAAGCGCGGTGAGGCTATCCAGTGAGGCCCACAAGAGGTGGGCCCGCTCGCCTGCAGGGGCCGCCTTATCCTCGAGATCGGGTCGGCCCACGCCGTTGAGGAAGAGGGTGTCTCCGGTGAAGAGCGCCTGTCCGTCCACGAGATAACTCATCGCCTCGAGCGTATGTCCGGGTGTGTGCAATGCGGTCAACCGGGCACTTCCGAAGCCGATGACACCTCCATTTGAGAGCGGAGCAAAATCGTAGGAAACGCGGCTCATCTTCGGCAGGTGGAGGGTTGCGCCGGTGCGCTCCGCGAGCAGACGCGCCCGGCTCAGGTGATCGGCGTGCACATGGGTATCTAAGACGTGCGTGATCGCCCAACCGTTGCGTGTTGCAACGTCCTGGTAGATGCAGGGATCAAGCGACGGGTCGATGACCACCGCTTCGCCGCCGTCGCCGATCAGATAGGAAAGGCATCCCTTCCCGGTCCGGCGCACCTGCACGATCCGAGCGCGCGACGTTGGGAGGGAAACTTCCGCACTGTTCCAGGCAAGACTCCAAGCCTTCATCCCGCCGGCCAGGGAGCGGGCGTCGATGCCGCGGGCGCGTAAATGCTCGGCGGCGATCAGACTTACTTTGCCCGCGCCGCAGACGGTCACCACCGGCGAGCGCGTCCAGAGCTCCCGCCTTAAGCGCCTCGTAGGCGTCAACATGGCGGCTGCCGGGGATGAACCATTCCGCCCGATCGGCGGCCGCGCGCACATCGAGCACCGTCACCGGCTGCCCGATTTCCAACATCTTCCGCAATTCGGCGACATCGATATCGACCGTCTCAGCGGTCACCATTTCACGTACCACCATTTTCTTCTCACGCGCTCAAATGACGATGCTGTTCGTTGTTTCAGCACAGCGCTGGGCAAACGCGATCGGGTTCGCGAAGACCGCCTGCGTGCCATCGAGATCGGCTTGGCTGACCCTCGGGTCTGCGCGCAGCCGCTTCCGATGGAGAGCGCAATGCCCGCCTGCGCCGTGCCGATCGACTCCGTGCGGGGCGGAACGCCGATCGGCTGCACTGCATGGAGATATGGATCCTGGATCAGGACCGCGGCAACGCCAACCAGGTTGAACGCCGCCGCGATTCCCGCGTCGGCCGACCCAGTGACGGCGAAGTGCAGCGGCAGACAGGCGTCGGTTGGCTCGTCCGGGCCATGGGCGCACACGGAGAGCAGCGTGGCCATCTCACTCCCTCGGTGCGCTGCGCTTCGGCGACGCGGCAACCCGGTGCGACCGCGTCTGGACACTGTTCCCCTGGCACTGCCCGATGGCGAAAACGATGTCAGGACGGAAAACAAGGTCGTCGGCTGGTAGGGACGCAAGCTGCTCTCGCACCCGTGCGAGGCACGCATCGCGCGTCGCGGGGCCGAGCGTTTCAATGCGTCGTTGGTAGGATCCAAAGGCGACTCGTTGGGCCATCAGCGCGTCCAATGTCCATCGGTGCTCGAAGCGCTCGTTCCAGCACTTGACCACGTCGAACGCCGCCGCGGTCAGCAACTCGACGAGTTTGTTGGGCGTGTCCATGAGTTCGTCCCGATCGTTCGATGCGACCGGATCCGCTTGGGCCCCGAACGCTGTCAAGACGTCATCCCAAACGTCGGACGCGCCAAAACTTGCGGGCGGACCCCAGGTGGCAACGCCGAGCACGCCGCCCGGTCGCAACACCCGCCCAATTTCGACCAGACCTTGCACCGGATCCGGCAGGTGGAAAAGGACGAAGGCCAGGACCGCGGCATCGAAGCTGTCCGATCTGAACCCGAGACGACCGGCATCCATCGCGGCGAGCGGGATCGTAACCGACGCCTGCGCCACCTTGAGCATGCCGAGTGCGCCATCCACGCCTATGACAAGCGCGCCCGGAGCCGCGGTTTGAATGTCGGGCACGAGTGCGCCAACGCCGGTCCCGACGTCGAGAATTCGGTCGGCGGTCGCGAGAGGCATGGCCCGAATCAGCCGCTGGCCCATTGGGCGAATTACCGGGCTCCAGAGCCTCGCGTAATCAACAGCCGTGGCGGAGTACCGCTCCGCGAGCGCAGTTCCGCCGTCATCTCGTGGAGTCCGATCAGACATCAGCTCATCCTCAAGACCCCGTCGAGCGGGGCTTGACGGCACAGATGTCGGCGCCTTGCGTGCCGAACTCGGCGGCGCTGGACGCAGACGGCGCATCGGAAAATGTGTCGTAACGGTTGTCCGAGAACAGAACGTCAGTGAACCCGGCTGCTTCGATGAGCGCGTGAAGCTCTCCTTCCAGGAGAGCACCGGCAATTCAGCCGGTCCACAGACTGATGTCGGCTTTGGCATTCTCCGGCACCGCGCTGGAGACGACGATGTCCGACAGTTGTAGGCGCCCGCTCGGCTTGAGCACCCGGTACGCTTCGGCAAGGACCGCTGCCTTGTCTGGGCAGAGATTGACAACGCCGTTGGAGATGACCACGTCGACGCTTGCATCCGCGACCGGCAACTCCTCCAGATAGCCCTCGCGGAACTCGGCGTTGCCCAGGCCCAGCAGCGCGGCGTTGCGCCGGGCCTTGTCCGCCATCGCCGGCGTCATGTCGACGCCGATCGCGCGACCCGCCGGACCGACCATCGCCGCGGCTTGCAGGGTGTCAAACCCGGCCCCGGAACCGAGGTCGAGCACTGTCTCGCCGGGCGCGGGCTGGCCCCAGGCGAACGGATTGCCCACGCCCGCGAAACTCTCCACGACCGGGTCGGGGAGGGCGGCGACCAGCTCGGCGGGATAGCCAAGGCGCTCAGCGAGAAAACGACCGGTATGAAAATGGAAGCCTTTCATCGGACAGGCCGCGACTTCGGCATATTCATCTTGAATTGCCGAGCGGAGCTTGTTGACGTCAAGCAGGACCCGAGTCGTCACGGCGTACCCCCAAACCAGTTGACGCAGTACGCAAAGGTCATCGCCTCGATGCTATCAAGGCGCTGGTATCATGTCTAATACCAGTACCTGATGATATCCATCAGGAAAGACGATGATTGCACGACCCACCCTTCATGCCCTCGCGCTCTTCGTCGCGGTTGTCGAACACGGAACAATGACGGCCGCGGCGGAAGCAGAAGGAATCAGCCAGCCAGCCATCTCCGCGCAGATTCAGGCTCTGGACCGGCATTATGGTACGCCGCTCTTTGTGCGGGCAGGGCGCGGCGTGGAGCTGACGGACGCGGGGCGGCTCGTACACGATTACGCTCGTCGGGTGTTGGCCCTCGTCGACGAGCTTGGACGGGTAGTGGCCGACCTCGAGGGAATGGCCAGCGGACGGCTCGTGATCGGCGCCAGCAGCACGGTGGGGGAGCAGCTCCTTCCAGCCTACCTTGGACGATTTCATGCCGCCCATCCAGACGTCGAGTTGGAAGTGCGGATCGGCAACAGCGATGAAATCACTCAGCTTGTGCTCGAACGGGCGCTCGATTTTGCGTTTGTCGGACGGGAACCCGTGAATCCCGCACTCACCGCCGAACCTATCTTCTCCGACGACGTGGTCGCCTTTGTCGCCCCGGGCGACCCCTTGCTTGCCGAAGCGCCGTTGTCCCCATCCGCGCTGAGCGGGCGGCAGATCGTGCTTCGCGAGCGTGGTTCGGCGACGCGGGATTTAGCGCTGCAGTGTCTGCAAGCAGTCGGTTGGACGCTGGGGCATGTCATCGAGCTCGGGAGCAACGAGGCGGTCAAGCGGGCGGTTGAGGCACGCCTTGGCATCGGTTTCTTGTCGACCCACGCGATCGAAGCTGAGCGCCTGGCTGGGTTGTTGGAGGACCTGCCGCTGGCCACGTGGTCGTGCGCCCGCGATTTCTGGTTCATTCGCCGCCAAGACCGTGCACTGACCCGCGCCGAACAGGCGTTCCTCGCCCTTGTTGGGCACTAAGCGGCGCGCTCGTTTGATGCACGATGGCCGCGCTGCTCCTCTCCGTCGGTTCAACTCGACAGAGAAGGCAAGACACGTTCGCAAAGCGCCAGCGGCAGGCGGTCAGGGTACAGGGCGAGGAGCGCGCTCGCCGGTTGTCAGTCGCGAAATGGACCGGCTCCAGCCCGGTCATTGCCCAGTTTCAAGCCGGCGGTCTCATCGCGACGGCCGGAGACTGAGGGCCAGCGTCACGGCCACGGCCAGGGGCAGCACAATCTGAACAAGCTCGTCCGCCCCAGCGGCGACGAGCAGCGCGCCCAGAATCAGTACCGCCGCGCCGCCAATGGCCAGAACGACTGAATCGCCAACGATGAAATCCCACCAAAACCGACCAAAGGCAGATACATATTTCATTGCATCGATCCTTGAGATTGGGTCGGCATCCATGCCGCCGTCGGCGCGCGCAGGAAGGTGATCAAGAGCCAGACAACTAAGCCGTAGGTGGCGACAAGCAGCGGGAGCGTCCAATCGCCCAGCGTCCAATCGACCCCGACCCCTTCTCCGCCCCAAAAGGTCCCGAACGAGGTCAGCGCCAGACCAACTGAAAGCTTGATCGCATTTTCCGGGACGCGGCTCAGCGGCCGGTGGACAGCCACGCCGACACCGGCGACGAGGACGAAGGCCGCGGCGGCTCCGGCCGCGCTCGGACCGAAGCGCCCCGCGTTCGCGCCGAAGGTGAGGACGATGAAGGCGACCTCCAATCCTTCGAGAAACACCCCTTTGAAGGAGACGACAAACCCTGTCCAATCGAGCCCCGTCGCAGGAGGCGTTTCTTCGCCAAGTTCGTCCAATTCCCGCCGGAAGATTTCCGTCTCATCATGCTTGGCTTTCAATCCTGCCCCTCGCAGCACCGCCTTCCGCAGCCACTGGAGTCCGAAGATGAGAAGCAAAACGCCGATCACGACCTGGAGTCCAGACAAGGGGATGTATCGCACCAGAGCCGGGCCGAACGCAGCCACGACGACCACGAGCGCCGCAAGCGCGGCTGCAACGCCGGTCAGGGCCGAGCGCCATCCGCGTGTGAGACCGACCGCAAGTACGATCGTCAACGCCTCGACCATTTCCACCGCCGAAGCGAGGAACGAGGTCAGGACGAGCAACACCGTATTCAAGAGTTTCATCCCCTCAAGCTGAGCGCAGTTTTCGACTCGCGCGCCCGATGGCAGGTTGCCTCTGGGTCGCCGGCGAGCACGCGGTTACCGTACCAGACGATGACCGGCTGCACTAGAGTGGCAACGGAGAAGCAGAAGCGTCTGCACGAGTGTGCGTCGCTCCGTACGCGTTTCATTTGACGCCAAACTACCGCGCTGCTACGCTCCGCCGATACAACGCGACAACGCAAGTGAGATCGGTTCCTACGGCCCGTTGCCCGGCGATGGGCGTAGGCGACGAGGAGGAACGCTTTTCGGCATTGTGCGGAATTTGGTCCGACGCCAACCGTTTGACCACGGTCACGCCGGCGCGCTCTGCCGAGCCGCAGGGCGAATATCCCATCACGAAAAGGGAGATGATATGACAGCGAGCGAGATCCTATCGGACACGGTGCTTCCCACTGGTAAGCGGCTGACAGCGGCGCAGCTCAGCCGCCGGCGATTCATGCAGAGTCTGCTCGCGTCCGGCGCGGTGGCCGCGGGCGCGGGCATCCTTCGCACCGCCGGAGTTGCCGCGCAGAATGCGACTCCGGCCGCGCCATTTAGCGGTGATCTGGCCGCCGATCAGGTCATGACCCTGCCACTTACCGAGCCGACGACGATGGATCCGGGCGTCAGCTACGGCGACGACGAGCTGTCCATCTTCTACAACATCTTTGACGGTCTCGTCGGCATCGATCAGCAGACAGGCGAAGTCGTTCCACGCGTCGCGGAGAGATACGAGGCGAACGCCGACGCTTCTGAGTACACCTTCCACATCCGCTCTGGTGTCACTTGGTCGGATGGAACTCCGCTCACTGCTCAGGACTTCCTCTACAGTTGGAAGCGCGTGCTCGATCCGAACACCTTGTCGCAGTACATCCCGGCGCTCTACCCGATCAAGAACGCGGAAAAGATCGCCAATGGTGAGGCGGACATCGCCGATTTCGGCGTTGCCGCGCCCGATGATTCGACACTCGTCGTCACCCTGGAAGGACCGACAACCTTCTTTCCACTACTCGCCACTACGTGGACGTTTTTCCCGGTGCCAAAGCATGTCGTTGACGCGAAGGCCGAGGCGTGGGTGGAGGCAGGGAACATCGTTTCCAACGGCCCGTACGTGATGACCGAATGGTCGCACGATCAGCAGATCGTGCTCGGGGCGAACGACAAGTACTACGGCGACAAGCCAACGATCACCAAAGCGACGTACCGCCTGTATAAAGATGACACCCTCCAGGCGTACAGCTCGTACGAAAACAATGAGCTCGACTATGCCGAGCCGGGCGGACCTGACCTCGAGCGTATCTTGGCCGATCCTACGCTCTCGGCGGAGCTGATCCAGTTCCCGCTCTCCAACACCTATTTCATGATCGGCGACACCACGAACCCGCCAACCGACAAGGTTGAATTCCGGCAAGCGCTCTACAAGTCGATCGACCGTCAAACGCTAGCCACAACGATTTTCAAGGGTGAATACTTACCTGCAGCGTCGGTCCTGCCGCCCAACATTCCCGGCAACAACCCGGACGCGGCGATGCCTGAAAGCGTCGACGAAGCGAAGCAACTCCTGAGCACCGCCGGGATCGATCCGTCGTCGGTGAATATCGAGATCGCGTATCGCAACGTCTCACCGTACAAGACGTTGGCGGAGTTTTTGCAGTCGGAGTGGCAGGAGAATCTCGGCATCAAGATCAAATTGACGCCAATTGAAGACAGCGCTTATAGCGACTGGCGCGCCGCTCGCGCCACAACGAAATTCAACATCTACACCGGTGTTTGGGGATCGGACTTCGCGGACGCGTCGAACTGGTTCAACCAGAACTTCACAACCGCCGCCGATCACTATCAGTCGCACTGGTCGAACGCGGAATTCGATCAACTGGTTGAAACCGCGGTCACGAACACGAACACCGAGGAGCGCGACAAGCAATACAGCGATGCTGAAGTCATCCTCGTGAAAGAGGCGTCAATCATTCCGGTCATGCGCGGCAAGGCATTCCGCGCCGTGAAGCCGTGGGTGAAGGACCTCTTCTTGCAGCCGATCACGTCCGTCGTTCATCTCCGCACGATCAAAATCGCGGCGCACTAGCGTTCCCTCACCCCTTGATCCCCTCTCCCGTGCGCGGGAGAGGGGGAAACTGTTGGCACGGTTCGGCAAAATGGCCGTTTAATTTAGGCAATTTCCCACGGAACGATCCACCTCCCGCACACGGGAGATGGAGGGCCGGGTGAGGGGACTCCTGGCATCGGCCAGAAAGCAACCTAGAATGCAAGAAACATCATGAATCGATCGGCGTACATTATTCGGCGCATACTCCTCCTCATTCCCACATTACTTGCGGTGTATACGCTGACCTTTTTGCTCATCCACGCCACCCCCGGTGGACCATGGTCGCAGGGCGATAAGCCGGTGCCGCCGCTCGTGTTGAAGCGACTCAACGCGGCCTACGGTCTCGATGATCCGTTGTGGAAGCAATACGTTACCTACCTCTGGAATGTTCTGCATGGTGACTTCGGGCCGTCGTTCCAGTCACGATCGCGCACGGTTTCCGACATCATTCGTGAGACGTTTCCTGTTTCAATTCAACTAGGCTTGATCGCAATGGTCGGGGCGTTATTGATCGGCATCCCGCTCGGCGTATTCGGGGCGCTCAAGCACAACACCTCGATCGATTATTTCAGCGGGTTCGTCGCCATCTCCGGCATCTCGACACCGTCCTACGTCACAGTCTCGCTCCTCGTGCTTCTCCTTGCGAACACCCTGCACCTCGTGCCGACCGGCGGTTGGGACGGGGTTACGAGCACAAAGATCATCGTTCCCGCCTTCGCGCTCGCGCTCTATCCGGCCGCGGTCTTGGCGAGGTACACGAGATCAAGCATGTTGGAGGTGTTATCGGCGGACTACGTCCGTACTGCCCGGGCGAAGGGGTTGAATGAATCTACCGTCATCATTCGCCACGCGACGCGAAATGCCCTCCTTCCGGTCGTCACCGTCTCCGGCATCATCCTGGCCGATGTCATCACCGGCTCGTTCTTCGTGGAGACCGTCTATCAGGTACCCGGCATCGGACGCTATTTCGTCGACAGCATCACCTCGCGCGATTATCCGGTCATCCTGGGCACCGTTCTCTTGTTGGGCTTCGTCGTCTCGGTTATCAATCTCCTTGTCGACCTGCTTTATCCGCTCCTCGATCCTCGGATGAGCAACTAAGTGGGTGACATGGCTACCGTCATAATCAGTGAACAACCGATCGGATTTGCCAAAGCCTCGGTCAAGGTCGAAGGCTTCTGGACAAGCGCGCTCCGCCGGCTGCGCCGCAACCGGCTCGCCCTCGCCTCAGGTATCTTCATCATCGTGCTCGCCCTCGCGGCCATCATCGTGCCTGAGATTTACCCCACAACTTATGCTGAGCAGAATTACGATGCGGTTACCCAGCCGCCAAGCTGGCAACATCCGATGGGCACCGATCATCTCGGTCGTGACATCTTTATCCGGCTCATCTTCGGCGCGCGGATCTCACTGACTGTCGGCATCGTCGTCCAGGTCGTCATCATGGCGATCGGCGTTCCGGCCGGTTTGGCGGCGGGATACTTCGGCGGCAAGACCGACACCATCATCATGCGCACGGTCGATGTCCTCTACGCTCTGCCAAGCTTGCTCTTCGTCATCATCATCATGACGTTTTTGCGCGGCACCTTTGGCAGCCAACCGACCGGCATTTGGCATGGTATCGCCTGGTTCGACAACAAGACTGGCGGCTTGATCGGCGTCTATATCGGGCTCGGTCTGATCGGCTGGCTCACGGTCGCCCGGATCGTCCGCGCCAACACGATGTCCTTAAAGGAAAAGGAATTCGCGGAAGCCGCGCGCGGTCTTGGCGCCACCGGAACGAGGATCATGTTTCGCCACTTGCTCCCCAATTCTGTCGCCGCGATCGTCATCGCCGCCACGCTCGGCATTCCAGCAGCCATCCTCTCGGAGGCAGGCATCAGCTTTCTCGGACTGGGCGTGCTCCCGCCCATGCCGAGCTGGGGATTGATGATCAGCGAAGCGATACCCAACATGCGCGCGCATCCGTACATGTTGATCTTCCCGGCGATGGCGCTCTCGTTCACGGTCCTCGCCTTCAATTTTCTCGGCGATGGACTGCGCGATGCGCTCGACCCGTGGATGAAACGATAGGCCGCGTTGTCCTGGCGCTCGACAGCGTGCCGAGACCGCCGTATGATCCTGCCACTCGTCACGTGGCCCGATTGCGGCAACGGGTTCGATCACAGCAAAAGGGGGTAAGCGCAATGTTTGAGTTTCTGGCGATTCTCGCCGGCATTCCGGTTGGGCTGATGGCGCATCAATTCGCCAACCAGCGGTGGCGAGTCGCGTCGCTGCTCGTCCTAAGCTTGGTGATTGGCTTCACAGTGGCAGCTGTCGCCGGCGAGCTGGCCGCAAATATCGGCTTTGGCTTCTTCGACGCCCTCCAATGCGCGGCCGGCGCCGCCGTCACCTGGGCCCTCGTCGCCCGCTACCGCACGAATACGATGCGGTAGGGGACCGGAATCATCTAATAACAGCGCAGGCCGGACAGTCGATGTCCGGCCTGTTGATTCTTACGACATCTTCCTTCGCACCATCTCAGCTGTTGGTGCGGGGCAAGAGTTCCCTCACCCCCAACCCCTCGCCCTCGCAAGGGCGAGGGGAGCGTCTTGGCGGGATTCGGAGGCAAAGCACCGTTCGTTTTTGCACCACTTCGCAGACCGGTCCTCCGCCCTCGCACGGGAGAGGGTGGCGCGAAGCGCCGGGTGAGGGAACTCCTTGCAGTTACAAAACCCTGGTTCATCAAGAACCACTGCTATCAGGTTTCGCATTTGGACGCTTCAATAATTTGACCGATCACAGCTCTAGGATTACTGAATACCTCGTCGTTGGGGAATCGAACAACTCGGTAGCCCGACGCGCCCAACAGGCGCGTTCGTTCTTCGTCCTGTTCTGCTATGGCTTCATGAATTCCACCATCAAGCTCGACTATTAGCCGACTTTCTGGGCAACAAAAATCGGCAACAAACGGTCCAATTGGGTGCTGTCGTCGAAATTTCAGCGAGTGAAGTCGGCGGTCACGCAGAATTCTCCAGAGCGCCTTCTCGGCTACCGTTTCACGTTGCCGTAGATCGCGAACCGATGGCACCAACGGAAGACGGCGCGAAGGCGATGGCAATATGTACCCACTCCTTTTCGAATTTTGCCTCCCAACTCGCCACGCCGCGGCGTGAGTTGGACTCAACGATCTCTGGCTTTAGGATTTCCACTCACTCCCTGTCCAACAATTCCAGCACCGGCACGACGGATTCGATCCCTTTGAGGGTGTTCGGGTCGAGCATGAGCTGGATGTGGGAGATGCCTTCGCGGGCGTAGCCACGGAAGGCTTCGGCGATCTCCTCGGGGGCGCCGGAAAGGAAAACACCGTCCTCGCGAGGGCGACCAGCCGCGCCGGGCATGTCAAGCAGCACGACAACTGAACGCTCGACGGTCGCAGGATCGCGCCCATTCGCCGTCATCGCGGCGTCGACCTTCTCGCGATCAGGCGCGACCTGGTCCGGACTGTTTATTCCCCAGGCGTTCCAGATATCGCCGTACTTCGCGAGGAGTCCGAGCATGCGCGGAGCAGTGCTGCCGACCATGATCGGCGGACCGGATGGCCGGGGACCACGCGGCCGCATCTCGCACTCGCGCGCCTGGTAGTAGGTTCCCTCGAAGTCGACATACCCGTTGCGTAGCAGGCCGTGGATGATCGTCAGCGCTTCTTCGAACCGGCTGACGCGATGATCGTACGGGTAGCCAAAGGCGCGATATTCCGGCTTGTGCCAGCCGGCCCCGAGCCCGAGAATTAACCTCCCGTTGCTGATCTCGTCGATCGTGGTCGCGATCTTGGCGGTCATCGCCGGGTTGCGGTATCCGGTGCAATTGACCACCGCGCCGATCTCGACCCGGCTGGTGACCGAGGCGAGCGCGGATTGCAAGGTGAACGACTCCCAGACACCTTGCGGTTCTTCACCCTCAAAAACGAAGTTGAGGTGATCGCACACCCAAATCGAATCAAACCCCGCGTCCTCCGCTAGCCGCGCCATCGCGGCGATATCACGCCACTTCGGATCGCCGCCTCCCATCTCCCGTTGCGTGTCTGGAAGCACGACTCCGACTTTGAGCGGTCTCTTGCCAATCCCCATGCCGTTTCCCTTCCCCTCGTTACTCGTTGTGCACTAACTTCAACACCGGCGCAAATGCTTCAACGCTTTCGACTGTATTCGGGTCGAGCAGGACCTGAAGATGAGTGACGCCATGGCTTGCGAAATCCCGGAGCAGTTCGGCCATTTCCTCTGGCGATCCCATGACATCGTTTTCAACCGGGTCAATTTCGCCTTCCGCATTCGGCATCCGGATGAAAACGGCACAGGTCCGTTCGACCTCCGCGGGGTCGCGCCCGACCTCGCGGCAGGCAGCATCGACCTCCGCTTGGAAGGGATCAATCCCCGGACCTCGATTGCCAAACCACGCGCCCCAACCGTTCCAGGAATCGGCGTACGCCATGGTCTTGCGGAGCAACTTCGGTCCGCGGCTACCGATCATCAGCGGCGGCCCTTGAGGGCGCGGCCCGCGCGGGCGCAATTCACAATCTCGTGCCTGGTAAAACTTCCCAGTGAAGTCGACCTGCCCTTCGCGCAGAAGTTTGCGGATGATCGTAAACGCTTCGTCAAAGCGCTCGAGGCGATGATCGAAGGGGAAGCCGTAGGCGCTGTATTCTGGTTCGTTCCACCCCGCGCCGAGACCGAGGATCAATCGCCCATTGCTGACTTCATCAATGGTCGCTGCCATCTTCGCGATCAACGCCGGATTGCGAAACGAGGTGCAGAGGACGAGCGGTCCGATCTCGACCTGCGATGTGATTGCCGCGACCGCGGAGAGAACCGACCAACACTCCCACGGTCCGGTGGTTTCCTCGCCCGGTGAGCGGTAGAGCAAATGGTCCGGCATCCAGATGGAATCGAAGCCAACATCTTCGGCCGTCCGGCACATTTCGGCCAGATCCTGCCATGGGGCGATCCGTTCTGTTTCCGGCAGATGCAGCCCAACCTTCAACCGTCGATGCCCTGGCATAGCCGGCCCACTTCCCCCCATGCACACGTTAAGCGGGCGGTATCGTATCGCAACGGGAACATTGCAGCGTCATACCGCAACCCTCAGTTCAAACCCGTCGCTCATTCAACGAGAGCCTCTCGGAGGTTAGGCACGCTGGAGGTCGCAGCGTGCCAATGAGGCTCGGCCCTGAAAGGGCATCGTTTGTTGTAAACCGGGACTTTTTACCCCGAGCACCGTTGAGCGTGTCACCCCTGTGGGGAGGCCGCCGCCATGTTGCGGAGGCAGAGACGTTCGGCAGTAGTGCTGCGGGAGGGCAGAGGTTTGACCCGCATGACGAGCACATCGCCTGGCCCGTGGTAAGCCTCGTAGGTGAGCCCGCGAATGACGCCCGACATTTCGCCCCTGTACGCCCAAACGGCGGACAACCGCTGCTGGTCGATGATGATCCAGGTATCGGGATGGTCGAGCAGCTGGTGACAGAGCTCGCTGGTCGAGACGATCGTCGGCGCGCCAGCCCAGTAGTCGATCCGTTCCCCTTTTTCGTTGATTCGCGTGTACCGCTGCGTGCGCAGCGACAAGAGGGGACCGGGCATGAAAATTAAATCATCGGCACTGCCCAAGGCGAGATAGGGCGCGGGTGAAAGCCCAACAATGATCTTCTCGCCCGATTTGTGGCGTAGGGTCACGTACTCTGAGGCTGAGACGTAATCGGGGTCGAGAATTGTGTTTTGCGACAGGAAGTGGATGCCGCTGCCAAGGTGAATCACCATCAAAACGAGCAGGAAATACCCGGACCACCGGAAGGTTTTCGCTTGCCAGAACGTCTCGGCCTCGACCGCTGGTAGATACTGCACGAGCGCCTGGATGCCGAGGGCGACGAGCAGGAAGCCGAACGCCTGGAAGTGAATGACATAACGTTCTTGTGGCTCGTTGGTCAACACGGCGACGAGCAGGATCGGAATCCAATAGAAAGCGAGGAGGAATCCGATCGAGCCTCGCATCTTCCGTTCTTCCGGTTTCGGTTTCCGGACGAGATAGATCCCGATCAACAAAAACGTAATGCCGAAGAAGAGATACGGCATGATGTGGACAAGCGCGCTGCCCACGAAGAGCAAGTTCCACGATTCGAAATCGGGATTGATGAGCGCCCTTCCCGAGAGGACGTGATCGCCGACGAAGGAAAAGACCGGCAACTCATGCGAGACGCGCAGATCGGGCGAGGACGTCAGGCGATTGGCGGCTGAGAGCGCGACCGGGGCCAAGAGGCAGAGACCGAGCATGACCGAGATATCGCGCCGCTCGTAGCGAAGCTGGCGCCGGTAGGTGACGAGGGCGATGACCACCATTGCCGGCCAAATCAAGGCCATCGCGATGTGGGTGAAGATGCCCAACCAAAACACGACGACAACAGCGGCGATGCGTTTCCGGGTCGGACCGCGCAAAATCACCAGCGCGTAGCAATAGGCGAACATAGCCGAAAACATCTGCAGCGGCGCGTACATGCGCAGGTAACCGCTCCACCTGATGCTCATCGGCTCGACCGCGACCATCCCCGCGGCCAGCACGGCAGGCCACGCCTCCTCGGTTAGCTCGCGGCCCAATTTGTAGACAAAGAAGACCATCAGGACGCCAGCAATGACGCCGACGAAGCGCATGGTGTCGAGATCCTGGAGATCGCCATAGCCGAGCCAAACGAAAGGAGCAAGCAAGTAGGAGAGCGTCGCGCCCTGGAAGTAGGGGATTTTCGACGGGAAAATCGGCAGACCGTGGTGGGCGACCCGTTGGGCCGCCAGCACGCTCGCGGCCTCATCGATTTGAGACGATAAGTGATCGGCGGCGGAGAGGCGGGCGAGGAAGGCGACCGTGAGCACCGCGATCATCGCGATTGGGACCCAGGACCGCGCGCGGACGTCCTCCTCGTCGTCGGCAAGCGCATCCGGGGCGAGCGCCTCGTCGTCGGAGAAACCGTTCGCCGACCGAGGCCAGCGCCACCGGCGGCGAGCGGGCGCTTCGGGAACGGCAATTGCTTGTTCTGGCTGCGCGAGACTCGCGATATCGGTTTGCGCGTCCGCGCTCATTCGTTGCACACCTCAAACGCCGATGGTTGTTCCTGATGCATCGTGGCCTCGACCATTATGGGCAGAAGCATCACGGGGTGGTCAGTTCACCGAACATGACAGGCGAAGGCGTGAATTCGCGGGACACCCCACCTCGGTCTCTATGCGGCGGACAATCGCCTTTTGAAGCGACGTGCGAACGCCGGTCAACCGTCCGGCGCGGCTGCTGATTATAGCAGCCGCGCGCCCGCGCGTGGACAATTCCGTTGCCTTCAAGGCATACACGGGGAGATGGGGGCGCGTGCATCCGTGACGGAGGGCGTTGAGGCAGGTATCTTGTCGCACAACACCCATCCGGCCCTCCGGACCAACCGCGCCCTGACGCGCAGGGCGCGGGTCTGAGCAAGGAACGAACTGGGATAATCGCCCCTCTCCTGCGCGTGCTGAGGAAGGCACGGGTAGGGTGAGGGAATTCCTGGGCCGACGGTCCCGTTGAAGGGAAAACAAGGTGCTCCAATTCACAATCGCAGAGTCGTTTTGGGCATTGCTTCCTGATGCCATGATCGGCGCCATCGCCGTCCATGGCTTTGACAATGGCCCAAATCACCCCGAATGTGAAGACCTGCTGATCGATGTCGCCGACCGGGTCGGGCGCGAGATCAAGGATGCGGATATCGGCTCCTTGCCCGCCATCGTGCCCTGGCGCGCCGCCTATCAGACGTTCGGCGCGAAACCGTCGAAATACAAATCATCGATCGAAAACATGCTCCGTTCGGTGCGCGCGGGACGGATCCGCGGCATCAATCCGCTCGTCGATCTCTACAACGCCGTTTCCTTGACCCATCGGTTACCCTGCGGAGGCGAGGACTTGGCCCAGGTCCAGGGGCCGGTCCGGCTTATCCGGGCCGAAGGCGGCGAGCACTTCGTACCGCTCGGGTCGGATACGCCGGATCCTCCCTTTGCAGGCGAGGTGATCTATCGGGACGATGTGGGGGCGATCTGCCGTTGTTGGAACTGGCGTGAGGCGGAGCGGACAAAAATCACCCATGAGACGACCGCGGCGTTTCTGGCCATCGAGGCGCTGCCACCGACGAGTGAGACCGAGCTGCGGGAGGCCGTCGACGAGCTTGTCGAGCTAATTGGCAGACATTTGGGCGGGAAAGCCAACACCAGCATCCTGACCCGGGCAAGCGGGGATGTAGCCGTTGCGTTATCGTGAGCGTCATGGAAACGCGTTCCGCTGTTCGGTCGTTCCGTACAGAGTGTAGGGTGGGCACGCGACGTGCGGTTGAACCGGCCAATCGTTTCCAGAGCCGAGCACTGAGGACGGTCGCCGTCGAGCGAACGCGACAAATCGAACGGGCCGTAGGCCGAGTTTTGCTCGACCTACCCTTTCGCTGAAAGCAACTGGATGGGCCTCGAGATTTCTTATCCAACCAGGCCGGTGGCGGGCGACACGACGCGCGTGCATGTCGGCGCGTTTGTTCGTGTGCGGGCGGCGCTCAATATCCGGCACTGGCCGCTCGTCCGTCAGTTCATGTTCGCGCTGATGATCCTCTACGTTGCCAAACAGATCTTCCTCGTCATCATCGCCCCGCCCTTCAGCGGCCATGACGAGATCGCGCACTACAGCTATTTACGCACGGTTGTGACCGAGCATCGTGTGCCGAAGCTGATCGATCTCAACGCGTTCCGCCAGGCGCTCGCGAACCATCAAAAATTGCCGGGTGACTATCTTCCGAATGAACTCTACAAGTACTGTACGTATGCGCTCGACTGGAATTACTGCAATGATCCGCAGTGGGCGAACAATCCGCCCCACGCCGTCGTATTGGGCAGCAAATACTATCCCGCGGGCTACCAGTATGCTGCCAATCACCCGCCCCTCTATTACCTGATTATGACCCCGGTCTATCTGGCGACGGAGCATCTAACGCCCGAGGGGCAGCAATACTGGCTACGGGCGGTGGCGATTCCCTTCGGAGTGATGACCGTACTCCTCGCGTACCTGCTCATCACCACCCTCTTTCCCGGCGACACCTTTCTCCGCATCACCGTGCCCACCTTCGTCGCGTTCCAAACGCAAATCTCGTACGAAGCATCGATGCTCAACAACGACATCCTCTGCATCGCCCTCTACAGTCTCGTGCTGTATTTGCTCGTCATCGGCATCCGGGACCGTTTCCCCACCAAGATCTGCGTCTTCACTGGCGCGGCGTTGGGGCTCGCCTTGCTCTCCAAGGGGACATCATTGACCGCCGCGCCGCTGATCATGATCGCGATCATCCTCGGCGTCGGCATCCGTCATGTGCGGCGATGGGTTGTCTGCGGCGCGATTACCGGCGGAGTCGCGGCGCTGCTGAGCTGGCCCTGGTTCCTCTTCCTCCACCGCACATACGGCGATTTCAGCGGTCTCGGTCGCCTCGAACAATTGCAATGGTGGAACTATCAATATCAAAAGAAACCGAGCGTGCTCGATCAACTGTGGAACAGGGATTTCGCGGTGATGCGCTGGCGCGAGACGTGGGGTGAGTTCGGCTGGCGCCGGATTCCGATCGGCGATGGCATTCTCTGGGCCGTCGGCATCGCCTGCCTCATCGCGCTCGTCGGGTTCGTCTATTACGGCTGGCTCGTCACCCTTGGCCAGCAATCGCAGACCGACCCCGTGCAGCGGCTGGCGCGATGGCAGCAATGGTCGATCTTCTTGATCTTCGCCACCGTCGTCATTGTCTACTTCGCCGTCCTCCAGTTCGGCACCCGCTTCTCGCTCACCCAGGCCCGTTACTACTTCCCGGCGATCAACGCGCTCGCCGTCGTCCTCATGCTCGGCGTGCGCGCCCTCATCCCCCGCTCGGCCGATCGCTATGCCGCCGCGACCATCGTCGCCATGTTGGTGATCCTCAACGTCGCCGTTTACACGCAGTACGTGATTCCGTATTGGTATATGACCTAGGAGTCAGCGCGCGTTCACGCCATGGCCGCGACCACGCGGCAGCGCCGCGAGGCAAGATTGACCATGTCCCAGCGCGTACTGAGGGCAGCCGCGGCACGGCTCGCTGCCCTGAGCCGGGCTGGGCGAAGAGCAACCTCGGATCCCGAGCCGCCACCAATGTGGGGAACCATTGGCCAGCGCCCGGGGAAGAGCTGCAGTGCCGATTCGTGGGCCATCCTGATAACATGGCGGGCGATGGGCACGGTTCTGCGATAGGAGACTCCGACAATGTTCTCGATCGACACCAGCACGGCATTTGGCAAACGGATCACCGACCAACTCGCGCATGAGGAAGTGATCTGGCTGACCACGACCTCAGCCGATGGCACTCCATATCCCGTGCCGGTTTGGTTCCTTTGGGATGGCCAGGCCATGCTGATCTACAGCCGGCCGAACAAGCCAAAACTCCGCCATATCGAAAGCAACCCTCACGCCGCGTTGCATTTCAACTCCGACCCGGAAGCGACAAAGGTCGGCGTTATCCTCGGCACGGCGCAAATCGATTCCTCAGCCCCGCCCGCGACCGACATTCCAGCCTACGTTGACAAATATCGCGGGCCGGCCGCGCGGTTGGGATGGACGCCGGAACAGTTCGCGGCGGACTATCCCGTGCAGGTGCGATTTACCCCGGAAAAGCTCTACGGGTATTAGACCTGCTCAACAGTCGGTTCACTCCGCACTCATGCGGTGCGCCCAAACCTACCGTCATGCCGAGCTTATCGAGGCATCTCGTCGCCTCGGACCGGATAGGCAGGAGGCCTAGCTTCCTCGACTTCGCTCGGAATGACGATGGGAGCGGGGCGGCCTGACGAAAACGGCGGCAGGATCAGATGTCGCGGCGCGGATAGCTATGGTATGAGGAGTGAAAGCACATGGTAACAATCGACACCAGCACGAACTTTGGGGCGCGGATCGCGCATCAACTCGCGCATGAGGAAATCATGTGGCTCACGACTGTCGACGCCACCAACACGCCGCAGCCGGTCCCCGTCTGGTTTCTGTGGGATGGCCAATCGATGCTTATCTACAGCCAACCGAATAAGCCGAAGCTCCGCAATAGTGCCCGCAATCCCCACGTTTCGTTGCACTTCAACACGGAACCAATGGGCGAGGAAGTCGGAGTCTTCATCGGCACGATCGCTGTCGATCCCTCAGCCCCGCTGGCGAACCAGTCGCCGGACTTTCTTCAGAAGTACGGTGAAGGGATTGTGCGGATTGGGATGACGAAGGACACGTATGCCGCAAGCTATTCCGTCGCCCTCCGGTTCACGCCCGAGCGAGTGCGCGGTCAATAGCAACTGGTCCATTGCGCCTTCCTTGGTTGCTTCGAAGTCCGTTGGTGGTCGGGGGCTACACTGCGAGTCCCATTTGCGAGGTTGCGCCGCGACGCCCGGCTGGAAGCCCAGCGCTAAGACGACGAAGCCTCTCCGAGGCTACGCACGGGTCCGGTATTTGCAAGACGTCGTGCCTAGCCTCGGAGAGGCTTTCTCCTGTGAGCCGGGAAGGGCGATTTCCAACCTACGGTTCTTGGACGATGTTCAACTACTTTCCAATACAGAACCGGCTGAAGATTTCGTGCAGCACCGCCTCGTCGACTTCCTCGCCGGTCACTTCGCCGATCGCGTGCAGCGCAGCCCGGACGTCGGTCGCCAGCAGGTCGAGCGGGTAGCCGGTGGCCCGGGCGTCCGCGGCCGCCTGGATGTGGGCGAGGGCGCGCTCGAGCGCCGCCCGTTGACGAACGGTGATCAAGGACGGTCGCGCATCGCCCGCGCCCCCGAGCAGGGCGGCCAGCGCATCCTCCAGCGCGTCGATCCCTTCGCCCGTGACGCATGAAACCGGCACACTGGGACACTCGGGCAGCAGACCGAAAACGTCATCCTGCGCGGCTCGCACCGGCAGGTCCCGTTTGTTGATCGCGATCACGACCGGCGCGGCCCCATCGCTCGCGCTGCCCGTCAACCGGTCGGCAAGGAGCCTGGCCACCGCCAAGTCCCCCGCGGATGGTGGAACCGAGCCATCGAGCACGAGCACCGCCGCGGCCGCCGCCGTCAGCGCCCTCCGACTCCGCTCAACACCGAGCTGCTCTACCACGTCGACCGTTTCCGCGATCCCGGCCGTGTCGAGCAGGTTCGCCGGGATGCCGCGCAGATTGACCGTCTCCGCAATGACATCGCGCGTCGTGCCCGCAATCGGCGTGACAATCGCCCTGTCCGCCCGCAGGAGAGCGTTCATCAGGCTGCTCTTGCCGACGTTCGGCCGCCCGACGAGCGCGATCTGCGCCCCTTCGCGATAGAGCAACCCAGCCCGCGAGCCGGCGATAATCTCGGCCATCGCCCGTTCGGCTGTCGCCAGATCGGCATCGACATCGGCCGGCGGGATCTCGTCCTCCGGAAAATCGGCGGCGGCGTCGAGGTACGCCAAAAGGGAGACGACGGCATCCCGGGCCGGGGTGAGGCGACGGGTCAGATCGCCAGTGAGATCGTCAACCGCGAGCCGCAGCGCCTCCCCAGTCCTGGCCGTGACCACATTCAGTACCGCTTCGGCCTGAGTGAGATCGAGCCGGCCGTTGAGAAACGCGCGCAGGGTGAACTCGCCCGGCTCGGCCAGACGTGCGCCCGCGGCGAGGGCGGCCCGCAGGGTTTCCTGCAGCGGGACCGGGCCGCCATGGCACGAGAGCTCGACGATGTCCTCGCAAGTGTAGGTGTGCGGCGCCGCCATCCACCCGAGCAGCGCCTCGTCAATCGTCTCCCCGCTCGCCGGATCAATCACCCGGCCGTAGAGCAGTCGATGCGAAGGGGTCTTCGAGAGATCGACCGCGCGCCCATTCCGTCCTCGCCGGAAGATCCGCGCGGCAATTTCCGCCGCCTCGGCCCCGCTGATCCGGACCATGCCGATACCGCCCTCCCCAGGCGGCGTCGCAATCGCGGCAATCGTAGCGTTGTCCATCGGCGTGCGTTTTCCCGTAGATACGGTTAAGACGACCTTCGATTGTAATGTGTGAAATAGGGTGGTGCTTGGATCAAGGGCTTAGCCCGCGAACTCAGGCTCGGATTCTTGTAAGGGCGCAAACGTTGCGCGGCTACAACGAACGACGACCCGAGCAGTCAAACGGGGTTCACCTATCCCCGGATTGGGTATTCCTCGGCGGTTTTCATGAACTCGTCGACTTCGTGGGCGGTGGGAACGCCGGAGGGGCCGATGCCGCGCAGGCTGAGGGCGGCGACGGCGTTGGCGTAGCGCGTGGCGGTGATCGCGGAGGCGGAGCGGTCGGTGGCGCGGATAAAGAAGGCGGCGGCGAAGACGTCGCCGGCGCCGGTGAGATCGACCGCGTGGATCTTGTAGCCGGGCAGATCGGCATGCTCGCCGCCGTACACGACGCGCGCGCCGTATTCACCCTTGGTGATGACGCCCAGCCGGCGGCTGCCGACCCGCTCGACCGTGTCACGGGCGAGACTGATCTCCTCGTCGCTGACCACGACGCCGTCAAGCCGGCTGAGCAATTCGCCGGGTAAGCGGAGGTGGTTCAGTTTCACTTTGCCGCCGCTTTCACGCGGCCAATCGCGCATCCACCCTTGGGGCGTCACACCGAGAAAGTAGGGCGTGAGGGCGCCGGTCTGCTTCGGGTCGATCTCCTGCGCGATCGGGCCGAGGTGGATCACCTTTGCGTTCCGCCAATGGGGTGGGAGACCCCGCAGGTCGATCGGCCCGGCCCAATGCGGCAGGGTTTGCACCCGGCGGCCAGCACTGTACTCGTTGACGAAAACCGTCGGCCGGTCGGCGTCCTGGACGATGATGCTGAGCTCGTCCGCAAACGGCTCGAGCGAGGGAATCTCCAATCCCTTTATCGTCTTGCTATAGACGCCGCGCGTGAGCACCCCCACCCGCCAGCCGAGCCGGGCGGCGGCGAGCGCAGAATAGAGCGCGGTGCCGCCGAGCACGACCCTGCCGTCGGCGAGGAGATCGGCGCAAATGTGGCCGATGACGAGATATTCCGGCGTCCGGCTGGTTTGTAACCCCGCCAACGGCCGCTGCTTACTCAGCGGCTGCCGTCGGGCGCCCTGTGGCTGCGGCCCGGTTCGGCCTTCTTCAGCCGCGGGCTTCGAATCAGGCACTCGGTTGCACCGTGATCCGCCGCAGGTTGCCTTCGCCGTTGCTCTCGGTCGTCACCTCCGGGTTGCCGCGAAGCGTGAGGTGGACGATCCGCCGCTCGTTAGGCGGCATCGGCTCGAGCACGATCGGGCGACGGCTCCGGGCAACTTGGCGCGCAACCCGTTCGGCGAGACCAACCAGGGCCTCTTCACGGCGGGAGCGGTAGCCCTCGACGTCGATAATGACCCGGGTCCAATCGCCCAATTTGCGATTGACCAGCAGGTTCACCACGTATTGAATCTGAGCCAGGTTCTCGCCCCGGCGGCCGATCAGCATGCCGAGATCGTGTCCAAGGATATCGAGAAAGATCGTCGGCGGATCTTCGGCGCTGACCGGAACCGAGGAGGGATTGTCGACGGCGATCACATCGGCGGCGATGCTCATCTTTTCGAGCAGCTCACGCACGATCTCCTTCGCGGTCGCCTCGTCCTCAGCGTCGACCCGCTCGGCGATCCGGCTTTCGTCCACCGCGCGCTCGACCGGACGTGGCCGCTCGGCTCGCGGGGGGGCGACCCGGCTCGACGGCCGGTCGCCAGGAACGCGGCGCGGGCCGGGCGCCCGACGCGGGCCGGCACCACCCGCCGTCGGCACCGGCTGCGAGGCCATCCCCTTCGCGGTCACGCGAACCAGCGCCTCGGCATCCTCGTCCGGTCCGGCGTCGGAGAGAACCTCGATATCGACCGCGTCCTCGGGCAGAGCGAGCTGTTCCAACGCCAGGCGCACGGCTTCCTCGACGGAATATGCCTGAATTTCGACGCTCGTCATCCGGTTCGACGTCATAAATCCTCACTCCAGTCGGAGAGCCGGGTCGTGGAAACCGGCGACCAGACGCCTGATGATCGAACGATCAATGGCAGGCGGCTGCATCGCGGGCGTTCCCGTTCCCGCCCCTGAGCCTTATTCGCTCTGTTGTTTCTTCGGGGGGCGAGATTTCCGTGGCACAGCCGGCGCTTGGCCGCTGCCATTCTGCCCTCCGGTGGTCGTCGTCCCGCTCTTCCTCGTCGTGCTCTTGGCGGTCGGGCGCTGCGATGGAGACGACGATTTCGCCGAGCGGTTCGTCGTCGCCGGCCGCTTCGTCGCCGCATCAACCCGCGCCTGGTAGCTCGTCGATTTCGTGCTCCGGCCCGTGGTCACGACGCCGTCGGCACTCTCCTCGATCTCGGACGATTCGTCGATCTCATCGGCGTCGATAGGCGCCGTTGGCGCGTCTCGCCGCTGCCTGGCTTGCTCGGTTTGCTCTTGCATCTTGCTCTGGAACCAGCCCATGATCCCCGGCTGCTTGACGACGCCGTCTTCGCCACTCATGACGACGATCTCATCAAGATCGCGCGGCGCGCGATAACCGAGGCGGCGATGCTCCGGCAGCTCGGGCAGACCAGGAACCCAGTCGTGCAAGCTGCCCCACCCGGTGATGAACCACTGCTGGACAACGCTATACACACTCTGCGTCACCCAGTAAATAACCGGGCCGGAAGCAAAGTTCCACCCGAAGATGACGACCAACAAGGGCATGAAGGTCATCATCTGGTTCATCATCTTCTGCTGGGGGTCGGTGACCGCTTGCTGGCCCTGCGGGCGCATCATCTTAGTCTGGATGAATTGGAAGACGCCCGCCAAGACCGGCAGGATGTGATACGGGTCCGGCTCGGCCAGGCTATGAAGCCAGAGGAAGGGACCGCTCCAGAGCGGCGAGACATCAGGAATGCCGGTGCCATTCGAGAGGTGGCGAATCGCCCTGTAGAGCCCGAAGAAGATCGGAATCTGGATGATCATCGGCAAGCAGCCGGAGACCGGATTGACCCGGTGCTGGCTGTAGAGCTTCATCGTCTCTTGGGAGAGACGCTGGCGGTCCTTGCCGTATTTCTTCTGTAGCTCCTTGACCTTCGGCTGGATCTCCTGCATCGCCTTGCTCGAGCGGATCGACTGTACCGTCAGCGGCAGGAGCAGGGTCTTGACGATAATCGTGAAGACGATGATCGCGAGGCCGGCGCTGTTAAGTCTCTGCGCCAGAAAGTCGAGCACATGCTCGAGGAATTGGACGTAGTTGTCCCAAATCGGGATGGACAGCATGGTGAGGGCCAGATTGATGTGAGCGCCGAGGAAATCAACGTGCACGGGCGGTCGTTCCCCCCTGCACGCAAAAGAGCACGCGCATAGTCCTCTTCATATCGGTTTCAATCCTCACCCTGCGACTCGGCAGGGCGCAACAAGGTGCAACAATCAGCATTTGCGCATCGGTGACATGGCGGCAAAGCATACCGCGTTTAGGCCAGTTTTTCCGTCATTTTGAGCGAGGTCGAAGAATCTCGTTCTCTCGCTTCTGCCGGCGAAGAACACGAGATGCCTCGACAAGCTCGGCATGACGCGGAGAGAGCTGGGGACCATCAACGAACCGGGTCGTAGCCGCCGCGGCTGAACGGGTGACAGCGCGCAATCCGCCGCACGGTTAACCAGCCGCCCTTGATGATACCGTACTTGGCGATTGCCTCGTACCCATATTGCGAGCAGGTGGGGGTGAACCGGCAGGACGGCGGAAAGATCGGCGAGATCGCGATCTGGTAGAAGCGGATGAGCCCAAGGGGGATGCGGCGCATGGGTCGGTCCTAGTTTTTCGTCAGTCTGAGCTTGTCGAAGAATCTGTCTTTCCCCACGCTTGTCGTTCAAATTAACGTGGCGGGTTCGCCCCGGGTTTTAACCCCGGGCTACGATAGACGAAGCCCTTCCAGGGATGAGAAGCGTTCCGGCAACTGATATTACTCATTCTCCCACCGGTTCCGGTCCTGATGAAGAAACGTCAACGATCTCCGGACGGATGAGTTGGGCGCGGGTGACGATGCGTTCCATCGAATCGAGCGCGACATCAAGACCTGTCAATTCTTCCACCGTGCCACGAACGATGATGACCACATCATATCCCGGCAGCAATCGCGGATGCAGCTGGCGAATCGCCTCGCGGACCAGGCGCTTGCAGCGGTTGCGCTGGACGGCCTTGCCGACCCGCTTGCCGGCGATGACCGCGTAGCGATTGCGCTTCGGGTCGGTGTCGTTGGCGAGCACCCGGGCGACGAGCGGGCCGTCGGCGTACGCCTTGCCCCGCGCCCGTGCCTGGCGAACCTCTGCTTCTTCCCGGAGTCTCAGCGCGCGATTGACCACAGCGAGGGCCTATTGGTGGGCGGGGCCGAAAAGGGAGTGCCACCCGTGATGCTGAGCGCCCCACCGTCGTCATTCTGAGCGAAGCCGAAGAATCTGTCTCTTCGCCGTCCCAGCGGTTCGAATCATCGCGCCCGGTCGCTAGGTCCCGGGGTTAAAACCCCGGGCTACAACAGACAAAGCCCCTCCGGGGCTGAGCACGAGGCGGTCTTCCCACCAGTCGGCTAGAAGCCGACTTCCGTTGCTGAGCCCGGGAATTGATTCCCGGGTGGCGCAGCGGACAACAATATGTCCAACACAAAATGCCGAGATGCTTATTTGTTCTGCGTAAACTTCTTCTCGTCGGAGACGCTCAGTTTCCAACGTCCCTTGGCCCGGCGAGCGGCGATGACCGCCCGGCCGGTCCGGCTGGACATGCGCTTGAGGAAGCCGTGTTTCCGCTTGCGCGGGATTCGCTTCGGTTGATACGTCCGCTTCGGCATTGCCGTTTACTCCTCAGACCCGCCAAAGCGGGAACCCTCAATCGCTCAGAAATATGGGCTATACCGGCGCCTGGCCAGCTCCAAGCCGGCAACGGTACCACACACAAAAACCCGCTACGACGCTCATCGCCCGCAGCGGCTGCGCGGAAAAGTATACGGGAAGCTGGCGGGATTGGTCTATTCGCGGCTTAGCCGCATGCCCGGGGTTAAAACCCCGGGCTAATCCAGACGAAGCCCCTCCGGGGCTAGGCCGAGGACCGCGCCGGCAGGTCTTTGTAGGCGTGTGCGGCCATACCCCCGACTGGTGAACATAACGTATGCCAATACCAGGCCGCGTTCGACCGGGATCCCAGGCCCAAGCTTTGCGGGCCTACCTGCACCGGTCCCATGTTCGCGCGCTCAGCCTCGGAGAGGCTTCGTTGTCTTAGCGCCGGGCTATCAGCCCGGCGCTAAGTCAATGCCGCGTAAGTGATGTTATTGCACCCGACTCTCGAGCCCTACGTCACCTGGCGGGCGCGTTCTTGGGCGCGAGCTCGCGTTTCCGGCTTCACCGTTGGTTTGGTCGCCAAATCCTGGACCGTTGCCGGATCGTACCGCTTGCCCAGGACCGCGTTGATCTCGGCGCCGACAAGGAAGATGATCCCCGTGAGATAGAGGAAGAAGAGCAAGACCAACACACTGCCGACCACGCCATAGGCGCTGCCCGGGTTCGAGAACTTGAGGTAGATGCCCACCACGGCGGTGGCCAGCAGCCAGAGGATCGTGGCCGCAACCGAACCCGGTGAGATCCAGCGGAACGATTGCTCCACGTTCGGGCCGGCGTAGTACAGCACCGCCAGAATGAGCATCACCGCGGCGATTGCAACCGGCCAGCGGGCCACGTTCCACAGCACGTTGAACGCCGAGCCGAGACCGGCCTGATCGGCGAGCCAGTGGCCGATGTTCCGGCCGAAGACGAGCAGCACAAACGCCACGTTGATGAACACGACCAAGAGCAACGTGAGCCCGATCGTCAGCCCCTTCTTCCGAACAAAGGGGCGGCTCTCCTCCACGCCGTAGGCGGTGTTGAACGATTCGATCAGGGCGGCGATCGCATTTGAGCCCGACCAGAGCGCAATCAGCGCGGCCAGAATCGCGCCCACCGATGCCCCATTACCGACCTTGGCGATCGCATTGTTGACGATCGAATTCAGCAGGTCCTTCGTGTTGGCGGGGGCGCGGTCCTGGATAAAGGTGCGCAGATGCTCCACCACCGGCACATTCGTCGCGTCGTTCAGCAGCGCCGCGACGGTGACGCTGAGGATGATCAAGGCCGGAATCGCGAACACCGTGTAGTACGCAAAGGCCGCGGCCAGGGTCGTGACCTTGTCCCCTTTGATCTCTGCGTACAGTTCCTTACCAAAGTCTTTGACAGAATCCCGCGACCGCCAATCCATCGCCGCGGGCCGTTGCGCCATCGTACTTTCGGTAGCCATACACGCCTCCTTTCGAGGCCTTAGAAGCTCTCCATTCCCCTCTTCTAGGCGCATTTGGCGTGCCAGGCCGCTCACGACGAGGATGGTTTTCCCTTGAAATGGAGTGGGCTATACGCGGAACGTTGAGATCGCTATGCTGATCAAAGGCGGTTCGCCAACTCCTGAGGAGACGGGCAAGTGATCCGGCTTGTGGCACAACGAAAAGCAGAACTCGCTACGCTCTGCCGTCGTCATGGAGTTCGACGACTGGATATCGTTGGCTCGGCCGCGACAGGCGCGTTTCGAGACGCCGGCAGCGAGCTGGATTTCATCGTCGATTTCGCCGACAAAGGAGCCGGCTACGCCGACCGTTACCTCGATTTCGCGGACGCGCTGGAGACCCTTTTCGACCGCAAAGTCGACCTGCTGACCGAACGCTGGATCCAAAACCCCTACTTTCGCCGCTCCGTCGAGGCTACTCGCCAGACGATCTATGACCGACGAAGTCGGGAAGCAGCCTGAGGAGAGGTTGTTCACGTGAGCAAGGGAAACACGCTCATCGAACGCAACATGAAGGCCATCCGCGCTCTTGCTGAGGAATATGATGTGGCGCGGCTTGAGGTCTTCGGTTCGGCGACAACTGACGAATTTGACCCCGGTCGATCCGATATCGATTTCCTCATCGAGTACAAGCCGGATACAAACCTCGGGCCATGGCTGACCCGCTATTTTGAACTGCAAGAGCGTCTTGAGGCGCTCCTGGATCATCCGGTGGATCTCGTGATGACAGACGCCCTGGAAAACCAGCGATTCCTACGCTTGGCCAACGAAACCCGACGACTTCTCTATGCCGCCTAGGGTTGCGGTCCTCCTTGAGGACATCCGCGACGCGTCACCGTTCATCTCGGATGATGTAACTGGGCAGACGTTTGAGTCGTACAGACAAGACCGGCGCGTTCGACAGTTGGTTGAGCGCAATTTCATGATCGTTGGCGAAGCGATGGTCCAACTTAGCAGGCTTGATCCGGTAACGGCCAACCGCATCACTGATCGAGCGCAAATCATCGCTTTTCGTAATGCGCTTATCCACGCCTACAGTCGAATCAACCACGTAGAAGTGTGGCGGATCATTCATGAATCTTTGCCGACGCTGATGAGCGAAGTGGAAGAACTTCTTCGGGAGCAGACCGAATAGTCTTGATCTGAACCCGATTCACTGTTCATGAGACGAAGAAGCGAGAGGAGCGCAGGATGGAGCCCACACGGTTCTTCGCGATCATCGCCCTGATCTCGCTGCCGACGGTAATGTTCGGTGGCTACTCACTCCGCCGTCTGCTGGAAACGCCGCCCGGCATCTCCGAGTTCCAGCGGACCTACTTCCGCGCCGGGCACGCCCACGCCGGCGTGCTTCTCGTCCTCTCCCTGGTTTACAACGACTACCTCGACCGCACCACGATCTCGAACGGCCTGCAATGGCTCGCCTGCATCGTCCTGGTGATCGGTATCCTCGCCCAATCCGGCGGCTTCTTCCTGCACATGGCCAAAGGCGAACCCGGCCGCGTATCCATCGGCACGACCGTCACCACTGTAGGGTTCTTCTTGTTAGCGGTGGCAATGTTGTTTTTGGCGTATGGGCTGATCGCCGAGTGGCCGTGAGGTGAGTAAGTCCACGTTGCACTTTTACGACACGACCGCCAGCTCATCGCCCCGGCCCGCTCCGCCGTCCGACTCTGCGCGACCACACAGCGCCTCCTTTAGAGGCCTCAGTCCTTTCACACCATATCGGCGCATACGGCGTGCCAGGCGTGGGAGTTAACTTTAGGAACAGGTAAGCTAGGAGTGGCAATCGTTCTGAACAATTGTCGAGTTTCTATTTTGTCTTCTCTTAGGCAGCGTAGCCCTTCACTAGACTCGAGGATTTCATGCCGAGACGAGGGCAACGTTCAGGTGCAAAGACACAGAGTAGGAGAGGCACCGCCGTGACTAACCCTGCTCGATTTGATAAGTTCCTAGAACCAATTTATGTGAATGAAAAGATGGTACTTAATTGCGCAGCTTATCTGTTCAAAGGCGTTCCTTTCCAGACCGAAACTACTGAATCGTCTGATCGATCTCGCGGCATTGGTCTGAGCGTGGGCATTCCTTTCCTAGGAGACCTCTTAGGAGCACCGAAGTTACAGGGCGGGGCGAGCTCAAGTTCCCTTCTCGAGAATCGGTCTGCTCGGCGCTACACGGTTGGCGGACTTCACATGGCAGTTCTTGACGAGCTGCACGAGCGCAAAATGATTCACTCAGATTCGGCTGATCGAATGTCCCCTCAACTGGGAATCGGCGAAGCATATGTCGATATTGAAGCAGTACTCCGGACAAGCGATTACTTTGCTCTTATTGGCACGCTTAAAATACTCGGCCCGTTGGTTTCCCAAATATTCAGGGATTATGGAGACAAGCTCTTTCCAATGGGTCTATTGGGTTCTACTAATCCTCAGGAGTTGCGCACTTCAGTAGACATATACGAAGAATCCGTTCTTTCTCTTTTAGACAAACTCGAGCGGGATTACCTTACGTCAAAACAGCTTGAGATGATCCTTTGGTCAGGCGGTGAACACGGACGTCCCGTAGGCATCGTTGACCTCGATGTGTCCGATTACGAACCTAATGAATTAAGATCCAAGCTTAGTGGGGGGAAATATCACGTGATTGGAAAAGTCATCAGCACGGTCGGACGTGGCCAATCAATAGATCTGCTTCAAAAGACGATACTATCCAACACAATCGATCTGATACAGAAGTTGATGAATAGTCAACAGGATCAGCAGGCAATTCGAAAAGCACGTCAACAGATTGGACCAATTAAGCAACTTGTGGAGCAGTTCCTTCGACTTGAAATTCCGGGGCCGGCTGTTCGGGTCGCTGCTATGTCGGTTTGCATATAGTTGAGACCAGAAATAGATCTTTTGGTTGCTGCGCAGAGGACACCGTTGAATGGATGGGATCGAATCTGAAGAAAATCTCCTACCTAACAGCGAGCTATTATCAACTGACCGCCCGACAATTCTTGCGTCGCATTTACGCTTGCGCATCTTTCTCAGTTCAACGATTGATGAATTAGCACCCGAGCGACAGGTTGCTCGCCGAGCTATTGAACAATTGTGCCAAAACCCAGTATTTTTTGAGTCCGGAGCCCGCGCTCATTCACCACGATCAGTGTATCGGGCTTTGCTAGAGCAGAGCGATATATTCGTTGGCATCTATTGGCAAAGTTATGGATGGATCGCACCGGACATGGAAATCTCCGGAATCGAAGATGAGTACCTTCTCTCGCGGAGCAAACCACAATTCATCTACATAAAAGAACCGGCACCCGATCGAGACCCCAAATTGACAACCTTGCTAAAGGTTATCAAGGATAAAGGCGATGTCGTCTACCAAAAGTTCGAGACGATTGCGGAACTTGAAGAATCGCTAGCGAATGATCTGGCGTTGTTTTTTGCAGAGCGATTCAGAGTATCGTTTACAACACATTCACCTTCTCGTCGGCAGACGCTCCCACACTTACCGGCTCCGTTCATCGGAAGAGAAGAGGCCGTCGCCCAAGGGATTGCCGTCCTCCAACGCAGTGACGTCAGGTTAGTTACTCTGGTGGGTCCTGGCGGCATCGGTAAGACAAGGCTCGCTCTCGAGATAGGAAGACAACTCGAAGGAGACTTCGAAGACGGCGGTGCTTTTGTTGACCTCGCATCTCTTTCAGATCCATCACTCGTGCCATCGGTCATCCTCCAAACACTAAATCTGGAGGAGAAAGGGGCGCGGGCGCCAATAGATCGGCTTAAGGAGTATCTCGGGAGTAAGGCGCTACTCCTGATCCTTGATAACTTCGAACATCTATTGGCAGCAGCACCGACTGTGTCCATCTTGCTCAATTACTGTAAGAACTTGACGGTCTTGGCAACTAGCCGTGCTCCGCTTCGCATTGAAGGTGAGCAGGAGATTCCGGTTAGTCCAATGGAACTGCCAAACCTTGAATCTCTGCCGCCAATTGAAGTACTCGCGCATAACGAGTCTATTGCTCTCCTCGTCCACCACGTCACCGCTATCCGACCGACCTTCGCGCTGGACAACGAAAGCGCCCAGATCGCTGCCAAGATTTGTGTCCTTCTGGATGGATTGCCCCTTGCCATTGAACTTGCGGCTGCGCGTCTCCGATTCTACTCAGAACTCATCAACCTGCTGAACGCACTTGAAAATCGCTTGGCTGTCTTAGTTGGTGGAAGACGGGATGCGCCAGCACGTCACCAGACAATGCGCAATACGATCTCTTGGAGTTATGACCTGCTCACGCCAGATCAACAGGCGCTTTTTCGCCGTCTTTGGATCTTCTCTGGTGGTTTCACAATAAAGGCAATTGAAGCGATCACGAGGATGGCTGGACCTCGCGACATTGAGGTAATTGGCGGGGTGGAGGCGTTAATCGAAGCCAGCCTATTGCAAACGGACGGTGGTATCTATGGGGAGCCGCGTTTTTCAATGCTCCAGACGCTTCGCGATTTTGCCCTTGAAAGAGCTCGAGATAACGGAGAAATCGAAACTATTGAACGGGCTCACGCCGAGTTTTTCGGCAACTTAGTCTATGAGTTGTCAGTCAAGTATGAAGGCATTCCTCATTCCGACTGGATGAATCGCTTGGAAGTCGAGAACTCCAACCTGCGAACTGCACTTGCTTGGACGGTCAGGCAAGAAGATCCTGGCCTCTTAATTCAATTGGCTTGGAATCTGTGGCGCTTCTGGGATGTGCGCGGATACATAAGTGAGGGTCGCAATTGGGTTCGGCAAGCATTGCTTCGAAGCGAAACTGCCGAACCGTTCGTCCGTGCCGACCTTCTTGCTGCAGCCGGAATACTGGCCTCGCGACAACGGGAATTCGACGAAGCGACGAATTTTCTGCTGGGGGCTCTTCGAGAATGGATTATCCTCGAACAATCAGATATGCAAGTTCAAACGCTTTTGCAATTAGCAAAAGTTGAAACAGACCAGGCAAATTTCGATGACGCGTCGGTCTATTTCGAGCAGGCAGAAAGAATAGCTCATGATACTGAGGATAACAAAGGCCAGGTGCTGGCGCGAGTTGGTTTAGGAGGAATCGCTGTCAGTCGTCGCGACTTCGTGAACGCACATAACCTATTAGATCCAGCACTTCAAATTCTCCGAGAATGGGGGTCGACCGGAGACGCCGCTGCCTTGGGCAGTTGTCTTGACCATCTGGCTCGCTTAGCTCACTACGAAGGAGACTTAGATGCGGCGGTAGCCTATCGAAAAGAAAGCCAGAGACTCAATGAGCAAACTGGTGATACTCGTGGCCAGGTGAGCGGATTGCTTGAGGGCGCTCGGTTAGTTCAACAGCAGGGAAACTCAAGTCATGCGAGCGAATTACGCCTCCAAAGTCTACGCCTTAGCGAACGGATTGAAGATCCTTTTGGAGTTGCCTATTCTAAGATGGAGATGGGACGATTTGATCCGAAGTTGCCAAATATTGAGCGGATTGCGTTGCTCAAGGAGAGCCTTGAGGGGTTTTTAGCGTTAGGAGATTTCGATCTTTCTGCCGATTCGCTGGATGCACTCGGGTTTGTGCACTCCCATGCTGTGCCGGAACGCGCCGTGGCTTGCTATGCTGCGGCAGACGTGCTCCGTGAGCAATCCTCAGCCAACTTACTGAATGATACAGATGCCAAGAGACGACGGGAACGAATCGATGCATTAAGAGAACAATTAGGAGATCAACAATTTGCGAAAGCGTCGGATACCGGTCGACAAAAAATAGCCCCTGCTATAGAAAACATGGGCTCGAAGGGGGCTGAATCCACAGGAACGCACTAATATTCGGGTAAAAGGTCTCCTTAATAAACGTTGGCCCATATAGCTTAACTTGAACTCGCTCACCCCACCTAACATGCTTGCCCCACGCAGTAGGTTGGACAAACGAGTGACACTCACACTTCATGGACTCCCCGAACATCGGCACGGACCGCCGAGGTCGCATTTTTGTGTGCGACGATGATGCCAAGCTGAGCGTCGTCTTCCGCGAGGTGCTTATGATCGAGGGGTATAGATGACTGTGCGAGAGGGGGGTTGATGAAGGTAATGGGAAATTGGAAATGGACGCCGGGTGGCGGATTCGGGAGCACAGCAAAGAACGGTGGGAACGGGCCCAGGGGTCGATGTTCACGACGCGGACAGTGAGCAGATCGGGCAGGTGGCCGAGGTGCGCGATGACGTCTTTATCGTCATGCAGGGAATGGTTTGCCCCACGCACCGCACGATCTCGTATGAGCACATCGCCATGTTCGATCACCTGGCGATCCGGTTGAACGTCGCGCGGGAACAGCTCCGGGTACCGGCGAACGTGCATCCTTCAACAGCGTGAACGCGAACATATCCGTCCCCGCCGGCCCAGCGGCCGATGAGCAGCACCGACCAACGAGCAGGGCAACCGGGCCGCAACGCGCGGGAGTGGCGTTGTGCCTTTCCGGGGGTGGGTTTCGGGCGGCGCTGTTTCATTTGGGGGCGCTCAGGCGGCTGAATGAGCTCGGGATCCTCTCGCAAGTCGAGGCGGTCTCGGCGGTGTCGGGCGGGAGCGTGGTCGCGGCGCATCTGGCGGAGCGGGTGCGGGTGTGGCCGGCACGAGGTGAGGCGATTCCCGATTGGGAGGCGACGGTAGCCGCGCCGTTCCGCGCCTTCGCGAGCCGAAATCTGCGCACCGGGCCGCTGTTGCGGCGGGCGATCCCGAGCAACTGGTTGCGCTCTGATGCCGCGATCGAGGCGATGGTGAGCCGGCTACAGCGGACATTGGTGAAGCTCGACCTCACTGAGTTGCCGGACCGGCCGCGCTACATCTTCTCCGCGACCGACATGACCTTCGGCGTCAACTGGATCTTCGAGAAGACGCGGGTTGGTGATTTCCAGGCCGGCTATCTCGTTCCCGCCCCGGGCTGGCCGGTGGCGCGGGCGGTGGCGGCCTCCTCCTGCTTCCCGCCGGTGTTTGGGCCGATGCGCCTGCGGTTGCGGCCGGAAGAGCTCCGAGGTGGACGGCTGCGCGGAGCAGAACGGGACAAGCTGATCGCGGGGCTGCGCCTGACCGATGGCGGCGCGTATGACAACATGGGCCTGGAGCCGGTGTGGAAGACGTACCCGAAGGTGCTCGTCTCCGATGGCGGCGCGGTCTTCGATTATGCCTCCTCCTCGAACCCGATCCGGCGGCTCCTCCGCTATCCGGCGATCGTCGGTAAGCAAGCCGCTGCCGTGCGCAAGCGCTGGCTGATCGCGTCGTTCGCCAAGGGAACGCTAGCCGGCGCGTTTTGGAGCTTGGCGAGCGCGCCGCCGCCGGATGAACCCGGAGCCCATTACTCGAAGTATCTCATCGATGAGCTGATCGTGCCGATCCGGACCGACCTCGACGCCTTTTCCGCGGCGGAGATCGCGGTGCTGGAGAACCATGGGTATCTGGCAGCCGAGCGCACGATTCGGTCCTGGGCGCCGGGACTGGTGACGCGAGATGCGCCGCCGATCGTCCCGCACCCGGACTGGCTGAAGGATGAGGCGCGAATCCGGGACGCTTTGCGGGGCAGCCATGCGCGCACCTTGCTCGGCCGGCATTGACCGATCGTGCCGCGATGATTGCCCCTTCCCACGGCGCACGACGACGCCACCTCCTTCATTAGATGAAGATGGTCATGATGCCTTGCATGCCGCGAGCGCGGTCTTCGGGGGTGGCGCTGTAGTAGGTGTAGTGGGCGAGGCGGGGTGGGCGGATGGTGACCGATTTCGTCTCGCCGGGGTTGAGCGAAACGTCGACCTTGAGCTCGTCGATGGTGAAGGTGTGGGGACGGACGCCGGTGTTGACGAGGGTGATCACGATGTCTTCGTTGATCGCGCATTCGAAGCGGCTGGGGATGAAGCCGCGATCGGTCAACTCCATCCGCAGATGACCGACGACGTTGCGCGCCTCGCTCGGCGGGATTTGGGTGAAAAGCGGCAGCGGCGTGCCCACCGGGGACGCGGCCGGGGATGCGCCGGGGGAGGGCGATGCCTGCGCATGCGACGGCGAACTAGACCGCCCCAGAACAGCCGCCGCGATGAGCGCGAGCACGGCCAGGCTGACGATCACCTTAGTGTGCTGTCGGGCTCTGGACATTCACGTCCTCTATCTGGTGACCGCGCTTGACTGTCCGAACAACCCTCACCCCTAACCCCTCTCCTTTATCACGAAGGGAGAGGGGCGTCGGGCTTTGTTGTCCCCTCGCCCTGATGCGCAGGGCGAGGGGGGCGCGTGCGCGCCGGGTGCGGGGTGGTTCCTATTGCACCGTCAAGGTGCCGACCATACCGGCTTCTTTGTGGCCGGGGACATTGCAATAGAACTGATACGTGCCGGCTGGGGCGTTAATCGTGACTGAGACGGTCTGACCCGGCTGCACATCGACGCTGATGTTGAGCTCATCGATGCTGAAGTTGTGCATGGTCGCGCCCTTGTTCGGCAGCGAGACCGTGACGTCGGTATTCGCCGGGATCGTGAGCTCTTTCGGCTGAAACGCGATGTCGACCATCGTCACCGTTTGGCCGCCGGCACAGCCTGTTGGGCTGGGGCTAGCTGCGGCGCTCGGCGATGCCATAGCCATGGTCGCCGTTGCTGTCGCCGTCGGAGAGCCGGCCATCGGCGAGCTCGGAGAGGGAGACGCACAAGGCGTTCCCATCGGCGTGGACGGGGCGTTTGAACCTTGCGCCATTGTGAGCGCGCTGGCGCCGAGCGCGACGAGTGTGACTGCTAAAACCGCCAGAAACCATCGCATAAAAGCAAACTCCTCTCACACACTGTGGACAAAATCCGGATCTTGACCGAAATCGGTGACCATCGTTCGCGCGAAACCGAAGGCCGCGTTGACACGCAGGCACTATTCATGTCATGCGCAAAACATGTGCCATTTGGTGATGGAAGCGAAAGCAAGCTACAGAGTTTCGGCACCCGTTCCGAAACTTATGAAGTCGCGGATTGCGGGCGGGCCTGAACCTCGCGCGCGTTTCCGCCAGAGTTGAACGGGATCTGGTCCTACTCCTGGTTGCGGCCTGATTCGAACGCGCCTTCGGCCTGCTCCCGCGCCGCTGAAATCAAGTGATTGAGCACGTGGAGGAGATTTTGGATGCTCCGGTCGTCCAGAAGGAAGAGGGCAAGCGCGGTTTCTTCCTCCAAAAACGTGTCGAGCGTCAATGCCCCTCCTGAGCTTGTTGACTGCGGGCCCTCTGCTTGGATCGCAGCGAACCACATTTGCGCATGATGGTCGGCCGCGCGCAACGTGCCGAGAAGCTCGATCGCGGCCTCGCGGCGCACCTCGGTCAGATCGCCGTGAGGCGGCTCGGCGGGTGCGGTCTCGGCGCCGGTGAGGGCGCGATAGGTGGCGGGCGTGGTTGCCAGAATGTACGCCTCGTCGTCGGTCGTCGCGTGCGCGGCGATACGAGGGCCAGGCGTCTCTCGCGCGGCCGCGGTTTCGAGTGTGCGGAGATCGGCGGCGAAGAGCTGGCGGCCTGTCTTCCCTTCGTCGTTTTTGCGTTTCAAGGCATAGTGGTAAATCAAAAACGCGGCCGGACCGACGGACGAATCGAGCTCGATACTTGAAATGCCGGCGTTCCGGTCGCGCTTGAGGGCGACGATTTCCGGCGCCAAGTCACGCGGGTCCTCCTCGAGTTCGAGGGCCTGAACGACGAATGCGGCGAGACGAAGGGCCTGATCATCCACGATGGCGAACGATTCTCCTTTGAGGGCATGCTATCCATATCGACACTCAAGCATGTAAGGATACTCTTGACCGGCTGAGCATCGCTGAGCGAAGAGGAGCGCCCATGATCGACCTCGAGATGGCGAACCGGCTCTTGGCGGTAGCGCGAGCGGCGACCACACGTGCCTATGCGCCGTATTCGAACTTTCAGGTCGGCGCGGCGGCGCTGACGGCGGATGGGACTGTCTTTGCTGGCTCGAACGTGGAAAATGCGAGCTTTCCGATGACCGTCTGCGCGGAGCGAGTGGCGGTCAATTCCGCAATCGCGGCCGGGCACCGCGAGATTCACGCGGTCGCGGTGACGGCGGCGAGAAGGCAGGGCGTCACCCCGTGCGGCGGCTGCCGGCAGGTCTTGAACGAATTCAAGCCCAAAACGGGTGACCTCATTGTCGTGCTCGAAGGCGGGGATCGGCCCGAGATCGTGCCGTTGCAGCACTTGTTGCCGCGAAGTTTTGGACCGGCGGATCTCGATTGAGCGGCGTGACCGAATGCTTGACGCCGGTGGTAACGTAACCCGGTTTCACGCTGGCTGCCAAGCGGAGTGAGTAGGGCTAACGGAAATTTCACGACGCGATCCCGCACAGTCCGTATCCTTTGTCGCGGCGAGCACGTTCGCGATCACTACCGTTCTCGATTTTCCTTGGCGATGGCCCGCGGAGCGGAACGATGAGAGCACCAAACGGCGAGGGACCTGATTCGCCGCGCGATCCCCCGGTCGCTGAACGCGACGAACCGGACGCAACAACAACAACACCGCCTGAGCGACCCATTCGCGATGAGGGTTGGCGACAGGCGCAGCGCGGCAGCAAACCCGGCGACCGCTACTTGCGCGCCTATCGACCGCGCGGTTTTCAGCGCCGTGAACCGGGTCACCTCGTGCAGCGCCCTGGTACCGGCGAAGCAAAATCGACCGTCGGCCGCGCGTTCCAGAGCGCGAAACGCAGTCTGATCGGCAACCCAATCGCGACTGAGCGCGAACATGAAGAGCGATTGACCAAGGTCAAGGCGCTTGCGGTACTCTCGTCCGACGCGCTCTCCTCGGTCGCGTACGCCACCGAAGAAATCATGAAAGTGCTGATCCTCGCGGGCGTCGCCACCCTGTCGAGGACATTGCCGATCTCAATGGTGATCGTCGGCCTGCTCACCATTGTCATCATCTCGTATCGGCAGACAATAAGCGCCTATCCCAAGGGCGGCGGCAGCTATATTGTGGCGAGCGACAACCTTGGCACTGTTCCGGGTTTGATCGCCGCCGCCTCGCTCCTGGTCGATTACGTGCTGACGGTCGCGGTTTCGGTTGCGGCCGGTGTGCTTGCCTTAACGTCGCTTGAGCCGGGGCTCAGCCCCTACCGCGTCGAGCTCGCGGTCAGCGGGGTTTTGCTCCTGATGATCGCCAATCTTCGAGGCATCCGAGAATCGGGCAGCATCTTCGCTTTGCCTACATACGCGTTCATCTTACTGATGTTCGGGCTAATTGGCTGGGGCATTTTCAAGGTGGCCACCGGCCGCGACATCTCGATGTCGCCGGCGGATGGCATTCAAGAGGCCGGAACCCGGTCGGTCACGTTGTTTTTGCTCATGTCGGCCTTTGCCCAAGGCTGCACCGCGATGACCGGCACCGAGGCAATTGCTGACGGTGTGCCTGCGTTCAAACCGCCCGAGCCGAAGAACGCGCGCGCAACGCTGCTGGCGATGGGGATCTTCCTCGGCACGATGTTTCTCGGCCTCTCGTATCTGGCGAGGCAGGTCGATGCCCGGCCGGCGGAGGAGAGCATCCTCTCCCAAGTCGGTCGCGCGATCTTTGGCGAAGGTCCGCTTTGGGTCACGTTGCAGATCGCAACGGCGTTGATCCTCGTCCTTGCGGCCAACACGGCATTCGCGGATTTTCCGCGGTTAGCTTCATTCCTCGCCCGCGATCGGTTCCTGCCACGCGGCTTTCAGTATCGCGGCGACCGGCTCGCGTTTTCGGTTGGCATCGCTAATCTGGCCGCGTTCGCGATTCTCCTGCTGATCATATTTGGTGGCAGCTTGGATCACCTGATACCGCTCTATGCAGTCGGCGTCTTTACCAGCTTCACGCTTTCGCAGACCGGAATGGTTGTGCACTGGCGGAACAAGCATGGTCCGCATTGGCAACGATCAATGATCATCAACGGCATCGGCGCGTTCGCCACGGGTGTCGTGGCGCTGGTGATCGCAAGCACCAAATTCCTGCATGGCGCCTGGTTGGTCCTCATCCTGATCCCGCTACTCATCCTGATGATGAAAACGATCAACGGCCATTACCAGCGCCTGGAGAAATACCGGACCGCAGAAACTCCGCTCGATCCCGGCGACATCTCGATCCGGGCGATCGTCCCCATCGCCGACCTCGGCGCCGAGGCGCGGCAAGCGATCGCGTTTGCCCGCGCAATCACCCGCGATCCGGCACGGGTGATCGCGGTTCACATCACGGACGATTTGGACAAAGCGGACGAATTTCGCCGGACGTGGCGGGAAGGGAACTTCGGCGCCCAACTCGAAATCATCGAGTCACCCTTTCGGGCATTGTTGCCGCCGCTTCTTGGCTACGTTGACGAGCTGAAGGAACGCCATCCGAACGACACGATCACCGTTGTCCTGCCGGAGTTCGTGCCGTCACGGTGGTGGGAGCATCTTCTGCACAATCAAACCGCCCTGCGAATCAAAGGGGCATTGCTCTTCCGCCCGGGTATTGTCGTCGTCAGCGTGCCCTATCACCTCGCGCCAAGCGACTGAGGTCAGGCCGCGCCGCCGAGTGGCACGCGGCCGCGCCGGCTGAGCCCGATCACGATGGCGCCGATGCCAAGAATCGTCACGATCGCCGTCACGATCCCACCGAAGTAGGGCAAGGGAACGGCGCGCAAACCGGCGATGATGATGACGCCGATGACCATCGCCAACAGGTTGTAGCCCCGGCCCAGATTCCCCCAATTGTCGGGAAGAATGAAGCGGCCGAGCGCGGTTCCGATGAAGACTTGACTGAGATAGAGGGCAATCAGGAAGAGCGCCAAGCCGATCAGCGCGATGGGGATGCCGATGACGGTGACCAAGAGAATGGTCAACAGCACCGGTATCGCAATCAGGAAGATCAGTCCGAATAGAACAGATTTGAGCAGGCTCTGACGGGCGGCGTCCGCAATTACGGCGGTTGTTCGCGGCATGATCAAGATCACGATGATCCCCGCGAGCAGGGAACAAAGAAGGCGGAACACCGCGCTCACGATCCAGAAGGTCATGTTCTCGATCGGCACGGAACCGATGAGCCGATGGTGCTCGATGCTGCCGTTGATCACGGATTTGCTGGAAAACTCGCCGTCGTTGTGGCTGCGGTAACTGACATCCCCGATAATCCGGGCGCCATCTTCAACCTTGAGATGATCGACCCGCACCTTCACGTCCTGCCCGACCCGGGCATTGATCGTGAGATCGCGCATGTTGCCGCGGACGTTGCCAGCGACCGGACCGTTGATTGTCACATCGCCGCCGATGGCAAGCAGATCGCCGTTGACCTTGCCCGAAGGCTCGATCTTGACCTCGCCGCCGATGACGGCGAGATCGTTGCCGACCGTGCCGGTGATCGTCGTTTTGCCGCCAATCGCCCGCACTGATTGCAAGACCGTGCCGCCAATCTCAATCGTACCCGCGGTGATGTTGACGTCGCCTTGGACCACGCCGCCGATCTTGAGCGTGGAGGCCGCGCCGGAGATGTCGCCTTTGACGGTGCCGTCGATCATCACATCGCCGCCGGCCAGCACGAGATCGTCGTTCACGGTTTCGCCTTTAGCGACGTTCGCATCGTTTCCGACCGCGGTGTCACTCGCCAACGTTGTCTTCGGTCCGGCCAACAGCATGGCTAGGGAAAACAACAGTACTGCCGCGCACAGAGCCCCGGCTCGGCGTGCAATGGACGCTCTGATGGCAGAACCGAACGCGCTCAGCGATCGCATGCACTGTCCTCCGCTTGTGAACGAGGTGCCTTTCCCCTCGTCCACCATCGTAGCAGCCGCAGACCCTTGTTCAAAGGTTCCCGTTGGCGCCATGTCGAGCTCTTCTCTCCCCGCGTCATTCACAGTGAAGTCGAGAAATCTGTCTCGTCCAACACGGACGTCCCGGACAATCAAGATCCTTCGCTCACGATGACAAGGGAGGTTTCGGCCAGCATGACAAGAGGGCCTCTACGTCGAGGCCGCGATCACCGCATTGCTGAGGCGTTGCCAGGCGGGAAGGATCGATCCCCAGATCCGGGAGAGCGTGCGGTTGGCGAAGACCGCAAAGGCAATCTCGTACTCGGGATCGGCCCACAGCAGGGTCCCAGCCGCGCCGATGTGACAAAAGGTGCGCGGCGAGGTGAGGTCGCCGGTCCAATGATTCCGTTTGGACCCTTTGACTTCCCAGCCGAGACCCCAGGCGGCGGTGTCCCATTTCGTGCGCATGCTTTGCACTTCGCCCGGCAGTTCCCGGACCTGGTCGGTCGTCATCTCCCGCACCGAGGCGGCGGAAAGGAGCCGAGGCCCGCCGTTGAGAAACGAAGCCGCGAAGCGAGCCAGGTCGACCGGCGTGCCATACAGGCCACCCCAGGGTATGCCGAGTGAGCGCCAGTATGGACTGTTGTATGACTGCACGTCGGGATCGTCGGGGACGGCATCATCCAGATGCACGATGCGCTCGGCAAGCTCCTCGCCGGGGCGGACGACAGTGTTCTTCATCTCAAGGGGATGGAGGACGTGCGCTTGAATCTGCTCCGCGTAGGCATTTTGGGTCAGGCGCTCGATCAAGCGGCCGAGCAAAGCAAACCCGGCGTTGGAATAGCGCAGTTCCGTGCCCGGCTCAGCGAAGAGAGGCAATTCGATCAGCGCGTTGGCGATCGTCGCAGCATCGTTCTTGTCCTCGTAACGGAGCTGGCCTTGGGGAAGATCCTCGGGCAAGCCGGCGGTGTGGCTGAGCAAGTGACGAACGGTAACTGACCGGCGCGCTGATTCAAGGCGGGCGTCTCCGCCCTGACGGTGAGGAGATGCTGCGACGAACGCAGGCACGTGCCGGTAAGCTGCTTCATCGAGCGCAATCTGTCCCCACTCGACAAGGACCATCACCTCAGCCGCGGTGACCGGCTTGGTAACCGACGCTAAGGGAAAGATCGTCTGTTCATTGACCGTGACGCCGGGTCGCGCTTCGCCCGCGTAGTGCTCGGCGACGATTTCGCCGCCTTGCCAAACTGCCGCCGCCGCGCCTTTGACCAAAGACAGGTTGATCCACTTGTCGATGTGATGCAGCGCTTCCGAAACCTTTTCGGCCGAACGAGCTTGCATGACGCCAAGAAACTCCTTGCCAGGGTACGATGAGCACGCAAGTATGCTGCACGATCATCGCATGCGGCAGCGGTCAATTCACGAGGCAAGGGGAGGCGAATGGCGGGTGAACCGAGAGTCACGGTCGTGCCGGATTATGCGGCGATGAGCCGGCGCGCGGCCGAGATTGTGGCGGAAGTCGTCAGCCAGTCGCCGGCCGCGACGATCGCTGTGCCCACCGGCTCGACCCCACTCGGCATGTTCGATGAACTGATCGGGATGGTCAAAAGCAACGACCTCGACTTTGCCCACACCCAGATCTTCTGCCTCGATGAATACCTCGGAGTCACCCGTGACGATCCAAACAGCCTCACCGGTTGGCTGTGGAAGGCGTTTCTGGGCCCTGCCGGCATCCCGTCCCGCCATGTCCACGCCATCGACACGGCCGATCCCGATCCGGAAGCGGCGGCGGCGCGCTACGAGCAAACGCTGATCGGCCTCGGCGGCCTCGAGCTCGCGGTGCTCGGGCTCGGACCGAACGGCCATATTGCCTACAACGAGCCTGGCTCGTCCGCGGATACCAGAACGCGAGCGGTCAACCTTACCCCGCAATCGATCGCCCAGGCGTCCGCCTATTGGGAGAACACCATCCCAATCCCGAGCCGCGCGATGACGATCGGGGTCGGCACGTTGCTCGAGGCGCGGCGGATTGTGCTCATCGTCTCCGGATCGGACAAGGCCGGCATCCTCCACCGCGCCCTAAACGAACCGATGTCCGCGGACGTACCTGCCTCTTGGTTGCGTCTCGCGGGCGAGCGCTTCGACGTGATTGCCGACGAAGCCGCAATGAGCGAGCGGACGGAGATGTAGGGGAACTTCAGTTTCTTCACCCGGATCGCTTTGTAGGGGCGTGTTGCGCACGCCCGGGGCCGCATTCGGCCCGGTTCGTCATCTCCAACAGCGGATCTCACCCGGCAGGCGGATGCCATCGGCCCCTACAGTACACGGTGGGCAGCTAGACGGCAGCCGGTCAAAACCTAGCGCACCGCCGCGCGTTCGGCGACGATCGCGTTCAACGTGGCGGCGTGACTGCGCGCGTCGACGGCGAGGACGATGCCGTTTAGGTTGCGGGGAACGGGCTTGTTGTAGCGGTGGAGATTGCCGTCGACGTCAGTGATCACGCCGCCGCCTTCGTGCACGACGATGTCGGCGGCCGCGAAGTCCCATTCCCAGGCCATCGACTGCTTGCCACTGACGTCGAGCCCGATCAGCACATCGAATTCGTTGTCCGGCGGCACAAAGGTGCGAACGGTGATGCCGAGCGGCGAGACGCTGGCCGTGGGACTTCCCATTCGCGTCGTAATGCGATCCAGGAACGGCAGATTCTCCGGCGCGCCGAGCCAGATCGAGGTGACGAGGCGCGGCGCTGCCGAGGCCGGTCCGAACCGCAACGGGCGGCGGATACCATCCAGCTCGATCCAGGCTCCGCCACCCAATGTGGCAGTGAGAAGGGTGCTGGTTGTCGGTTGCAGGAGTAGACCGGCGACCGGCCGGTGATCGATGACCAGTGCGATCAGGATGTCGAAATTGCCGGTCCGCTCGATGAACTGTTGCGTGCCATCGATCGGGTCAACGACCCAGCAGCGCGCGGCAGCGAGCCGCCGTTGATCGTCGGCGCCCTCTTCGGTCAGGATCGCGTCGTCGGGAAAGGCGGTGGTGAGGTGACGGCGGATGATGCGGTCGGAGGCGAGGTCGGCGTCGGTGACCGGCGAACCATCGCCTTTGATGTACGACTCCGCGGCGGAGCGGTCGTAGAGATCGCGGATCGCAATCGCCGCTTCCTTGGCGGCGGCAATTGCGATCTCAAGCTCGGTTGCGTACGGCGTTCGACCTTGCTCCACCCTGAATGGCTCCTGAAAACTCGACAGCGGTGGCGACTATACCCCAGTCTGTAGCGAGCCGCGCAATCAGTGGCAGGCTCCCTGCTGTACGTGACAAACGGCGGTTCCGCAAAACCGCATGACAAAACGAGGCGTCAATGCGCAGTCTTGAGCGAATGAAGCCTTGTCGATAACGCGGATTCTCGGATATTGTGAACAGGTTGACCTGCCCAGCCTTTAGGGCATGGGCGACGTGGGCAGATTGGGCTTCGGTTTGAAGGATCGGAGGGAGACGGTGACGAATCCTGTCAGTCTCGGCGAATTCAGTGCCGGGCGTCGTTGGGTGTCCATGATCGCTGTGCTCGCGTTTGGCGCCGTTCTGCTCGCGGCCTGCGGCGGAGGCGATAACGACAAAGCGACGCCGACGCCGACTGCGCTCTTGACGACGCCGACCGCAGCAGCGGCCGTAAGCACCGCGACCGTGGCGGCAGCCGCGTCGCCGGCTACGGCCGCATCGCCCGGGGTTTCCCCGGTGGCATCGCCCGTAGCGTCGCCCGCAGCATCGCCAACTGTGCCGTTGGTGGTGCCATCGCCGGCGACATCCGTAGCCTCTCCCGCCGCATCGCCCGCGGCCTCACCAACCGCGATCCTCGTGGTGCCGCCGCTTGCGTCCCCATCGGCTTCTCCGGCGGCCTCGCCCTCGGCCTCGCCGTTCGGATCACCGGCAGCGTCGCCGGTCGGCTCGCCGTCGCCATCGCCGATTGCGAACGCGGTCGAGATCGATCTCCTCGACATCCGGTTTGACCCGAAAACGTTCACGATTCGGGCGAATACTGATGTGACCGTCACCCTCAAAAACAAGGGCACGGCGCCACACAACTTCTCGATCGATGAGTTGCACATTGATCAGGACGTGGCGCCGGGGCAAACGGTTCAAGTCCATATCAAGGCTCCCGCCGGCCAGTACCAGTACTACTGCAACGTCGATGCCCACAAAGCCGCCGGCATGGTCGGCACCCTCACAGTGCAGTAAGGGGCGCTAAGAGCTGCCTCAACCCCTGACCCCTTCTCCCGCTTACGGGAGAAGGGGGATCGTCATTGCGCTTCGCCTAAAGGACTTGCTACGCGGCGCAGCCGCCTCGGGAGTTGCGCGAAACGGACCCAATGAAAACTCGTCCCTGCTTCCTCAATCGTTCGCTCTTTGCGCAAGCGATCGCACCTGCGGCGCGACTTCGGTCGCCAACAGCTCCATGGTTTGGGTGTCGCGAGCATCAAGGATTTGGACGACGAAGTACTGCATGCCGGCGTCAACGAGAGACTGGAAATAGGGGATGACGCGGGCGGGGGAGCCGGCGATCCGGGTCAACCTTTGGTCGTCGGTGAGACCGTCTGGGTAATATCCTGTGAGCTTTTCCTGCGCTTCCTCGTCGGTATCGCCGAGGATGAGCCACGACGTAAAGTGGGATTTCAAAATTTGGTCAAAGGGCCGGCCGATTTCGTCGCAGCGTTGATGGAGGACATCGAGTTTGCGCTGGATTTCGTCGCCACTGCGCACGACGCCGACGTTGCGTCCCGGGCCGAAGTTGCAGGCGTCGGCGTACTTCGCCACGAGCCGGAATGTTGTCTGCTCCCCCGCGCCGGCAATGATCAACGGCGGCGCGGGCTGTTGAATCGGCGGCGGGGCGACGTGACCCTCCGTGGTTGAGTAGTAGCGGCCGCTAAACGTGAACGGCTCGGGTCCCCAGAGCCCGCGGATGATCTCGACGGTTTCAGCAAGCGCCTCTTGGCGCTCGCGGACCGAGCGGAATGGCAGACCGAGCTGCCCGAATTCATGCGCGTTCCAACCGATGCCCAGGCCCAGCAGTAGGCGGCCGCCGCTGATATTGTCGAGATCGGCGGCGAGACGGGCGAGCATGGCTGGGTGACGGTGGCTGGCGCAATTGACAACCGAACCGAGCCGAACCCGCGACGTCGTCATGGCGACGGCGGCGAGATGCAGCCAAGCCTCGGTCGCGTAGCCGGGGTGATCGCCGATCAAGTACGCGTCAATGCCGAGTCGGTCGACGAGCTGACCAGCGGCGATCACCGCTTCACTCGGGCGCGGATCGGAGGCGTGAGCAAAGACCTCAATCCCAAAGCCGACTTTCTCGCGAAATTGCTCGACCCAGGATAAGAGGGGCGCTTGAGTGGTCACGCGTGCTCCGTTCGCGAACCTTGGCTTTGGTTGCGGTCCCGGACTGTCGGCTTAAGCCGGCTGCCGTTCGTCAGCCGAGGAATTCATTTCCGGGTTGGCGGCGGTTTTAGCGGTCCTCGCTTTCGCGGGGATCGCTCCTCAGGTCGCGGATGTAGCTCGCGAAGTACGTCGTGCCCGTTTCATAGGCGGCTACGAGCTGGTTTTCCCAGACATCGTCCGAGGCCCGTGGCGGTTTGCCATCGGCGCCATAAAAATCGATCCACCATTGCGCTTCCGCGCTGTGGGCCGCGATCTCTTCATCGAGGCGAACGCCATTGCTCAGGATTGTGCAGTCGTCATGGTATCCGCAATCAGCGTGCTGAATCGCGCGGTCGATGTGGGTTGATTCGTGCACGAGCGTGGTCGTCACGATATCGAGGGACGAGTCCCGCAGATGCTCGGTGTCGATTTCGATGTAACTGTGCTTCCAGCTGGAGATCAACGAGTGCCAGGGGTGGGCGAGCCCGGCGTGAAAACCCAGCTCGCGGACGGTGACGCAGACGCCGTTGTCCGTCATCTCCTGATACAGCCGGTCGCCGTTGCTGGTGCGGAGCATGAGGTTCGCCGCTCGTTGGATGATCACGGCGTCGTCCGGCCCGACGTTATCGCAGACGATCGAGCCATCGACGTTGCCGGGATCGCTGGGGTGGGCAAACGTATCGACCGCTTCCGCACCGCCGAGCGTGACCGAGGCGGGAATGCCAATGATCGCCGAGCGGATCGGAAAGACGAGCGTCGTTTGGGTGAGGATGTACCAGGAGACAAGGCCGAGCTGGAGCAAGATCACCGTCGTGATCAGAAAGGAGCGGACAAAGACGGATCCTGCTGAGCGGGGTCCCGGGCGGGCGGTCATAGCCCCTCGCCTTCACGCGGATCGCTGCGGAGATCGCGGACATACGCGTTGAAGGAGCCGGGTCCTTTGAGATAGGCGGAAAGCAACGCGTTTTCACCGTAATCGTGGCCGAACGTGAGCGACTTGCCATTCTTCCCGTAGGCCGCTTCCCACCATTGCGCCTCGGCCGTGTGGGCCGCGACCTCTTCTTCCAGGTACACCCCATTTGGCAGTTTGTGGCAATCGGTGGTCACTTCGCACGACGTGCCGTGGATCGAACGGTCGACGTGCGTCGACTCGTGAACGAGCATCGCCGCCAGCACATCTGCCTCCCAGGTGACGACGTAATCATCGTCGATCACAATCGCCCCCCGGATCCAATTGCCATTCCGGAGCCGCCACGAAGTCGAATAGCCGCCATTGAAATCGAGCTGGCTCACACTGACGCAGACGCCGCGATCCACGAGCTGCTGATACAGCCGCTCGCCCTCGTCCGTCCCGCGCATGAGCGAGAACGCCTTGGTCAGGGCAGGAACGTAGCGATCGTCGACAGCCGCGCAAATCGGCGGATTCGTGTCTGGCGCTACCGTCGCCAGATTCGGCTTTTCGTTGATGGAATCGATTAGGAAATTCCCCGTCGCTGCGACGAGCGAGCGCGAGGGATGGGTCAGGGCCTGGGCCGCGCCGGGATTGACATCGTCGAACCACGCGAAGAGGGCGAGGTCGATGACGAGGAGGATGATCGCAACAGCGAGGAGTCTCATTGCCGCCTTGGACTTGGGAGCAGTGGGATGGGATGCTTGGTTCACCGTTGCCCCTGGGCCGGACGTGTAACCGATCATGGCAGCCATGATACTTGATGGATTGTCCCACGCTGCATGTTAGGCAGTGGTTTGTTACGTTCAACGTTATGATTCTCCCAAGTTGCATCACTGGAGCGGGTGGAATGACAGCTGGTCGATATCAGATCGGTGTAGACGTCGGTGGGACGAACACCAAGCTGGCGGTGCTCGACACCGCGGGCGAGATTGTGGCGAAAACGCTGATCCCGACGCATGCCCACGAGGGGCATGACCGGGTGCTGGAACGAATCGTCACGGCGATCAAGGAGATCGCCGGCCAGGTCTCCGATGATGAGGTTGGCTCAGTAGGCATCGGCGTTCCCGGCGAGGTCTACATGGAGACAGGCCACGTCCGGGATTTGCCGAACCTACCTGGGCGCTGGTCGGACGTCCCCGTCACGGCCACCATCGAAGCAGCCACCGGCTATCCCGCATATCTGATTAACGACGTGCGCGCGTTTACCGTCGCCGAATCAGAAATCGGCGCGGCCAAGGGCGCCGATACCGCGCTCTTTCTCGCCGTGGGGACTGGGATCGGTGGGGGCGTCGTCGCCCATGGCCAAACGTTATTCGGTCTTGGAGGGGCCGCGGGCGAGATCGGTCATATCATCGTCGTCGCCAATGGTGCGCGATGCGGCTGCGGCAATCGAGGATGTGTGGAGACGTTGGCGAGCGGGCCCGCGATTATCGCCGAGGCCAACCGGCGGATCGCGCAGGGCTTCACCACGTCGCTGCACGACTTGTGCGGCGGCGACTTGAGCAAGATGACGCCAGAGATCGTGGTGCAAGCGGCCGCGGCGGGCGACAAAAACGCGCTCGAGGTGCTGGAACAGGCGGGGTATTACCTTGGACTCGCGGTCGCGGGGGCAATTGCCTTGGTCGCGCCGGAGGTCGTGGTGATCGGCGGCGGTGTGGCCCAGCCGGGCGGGATCTACTGGCGAACGTGCGAAGCGACCGCGCGGGCGCACTCGCACGTAACCGAAATCGAACAGATTGCATTCAGACCGCCGGTGTTCGGGTATGACGCCGGCGTGATCGGCGCGGCGCGATGGGGCGGAAAGCAAGTCGGTCGTCGCTAAAGGATTGCGAGCACGTGTCATTGTCAGGTTCAGCAATCGATCTACACGCGCCGATTGAGGCGCTCATCTTCGACATGGACGGGTTGCTCGTCGATAGCGAGCCGCTGGCGGAACAGGCGATGGTCGATTTCCTCCGGCGGTACGGGCATGAGCGCCGGGCCGAAGTGATGGCCAAACTGCTCGGCCGGCGGTTGCCGGAAGCGATCGCGATTGTGTCCGAAGCGTACGAGCTTCCTGGTCCCATTAAGGCGCTCGTCCAGGAATATGACGCTCTCCGGCTCGACGCCTTGCGCGGACAGATTCAGCCGATGCCCGGCGCCCGCGAAATCCTCGCGTTTGCCAAGCTGGCGGAGTTGAAATTGGCCCTCGCCACCTCCGGGCAGCGCAGTCACGCCGATGTTTCGCTCGCCGAAACCGGCTTGGCCGGGAGTTTCGAGGCGGAGGTGACCGGCAACGACGTCGAGCGCGGCAAACCGGCGCCCGATCTCTTCTTGCTCGCGGCCGCCCGCATCGGCGTTGAGCCCGCGCGGTGTATCGTGTTGGAAGACGCGCCGCCGGGGATCGCCGCCGCGGCGGCGGCGGGGATGCGCTCGATCTGCGTGCCCAACGAGAAGAGCAAACTGATCCCGTTTCCGGTCGAGCCCACGGTCACGGTCTCCGATCTCCTTGCCGCGATTCCGTGGCTGCAATCACACGGCGTAGTCACGCGAAAACAGGATGAGAGAAACGAGCCCGCGTCGTTGCCGGTGTTGGAAAGGTAAAGGACAAAGCGCGATGACGGTCAGAGTCTATCTCGCGGCCGGCAGGCTCCTGCCGGGACCGCCACAGCCGGGCGACGTACCCGCGGAGCGGGTGTTCATTCACGCCTCCGATCTGCCAGAGCTGTGGGTTGAAACCGAGAGCAACTCCGTGCCCGACCCCGGCAAAGTGGTCGCCTTTGCGCTCTCGCGCTCGCTCGATCTTGGCTTCGAGCGCGTTACCGGAACAGTTGAGCGCAAGGTGAGCAAACGAACACGACAGCGCCAACTGACCGAAGGGCGATGATTGCACAGTGTCTCGATGAAGGTGCCCGGGGCTACGACTGACGAAGCCCTTTCAGGGCTGAGCACGCTCACCGTAGGGGCGGAAGCCTTCCGCCCCTACGGTGAAGACGGTGGTCGACGATAGCGCACCACGTTGCGCGCAGGCCTTGCGGCCGTGAGGGATGGCGACGGTCGATCCGGAATCGCGAGTGCGTCTGGAGTTTGGTGGCGGCATGAGCAGTTCATCTTCGGTTGACGTGGCGATCATTGGCGCCGGGGCGGCGGGGTTGGCGGCGGCGCGAACCGCGGGTGAGCTGGGGCTGGAATACGTCGTCCTCGAGGTCATGGACCGGATCGGCGGGCGCGCGTTTACCGAAGTCGAGACTTTCGGCGTGCCTTGGGATCAAGGCTGCCATTGGCTGCATTCGGCCGATGTCAATCCGATGCGCGAGCTCGCCGATCAGTATGGTTGGCGTTATCGGAGTGAACCGGTCGACTGGCGGCTTTATCTTGACGGCCGCTGGCTCAGCGAGGCCGAGAAAGAGGCGATCGAGCACGAACTCGAACGGCAGTTTGCACTGGTGCGGGCACAAGGGGACGATGATCGACCGATCGCGGAGATGATCGATCTCGCCGGGCCGGCGCTTGAGGTCTGCAAAGGCATCGTCGCCGCGGAGTGGGGTTTTCCATTGACTCAAGTCTCCGCTGTCGACTACGCCGCTTACCGCGATACCGACAAGAACTGGCCGGTGCAAGACGGCTATGGCGCGCTCGTTGCGCATCACGCGCTGGGGATTCCAGTTAACCTTTCGACGCCGGTGACGCGGATCGACTGGAGCGGCGATCGGGTCAAGGTGGAAACGGACAAGGGAACGATTGATGCCGCGGCGGTGATCGTCACGGCTTCGACATCGGCGCTGGCTGCCTGTGTGATCGACTTCTTTCCCTCGCTTCCGGTCGAAAAACAAGACGCGCTCGAGGCCGTGCCGTTGGGCAACGCGAACAAGGTCGCGTTCTGGCTCGACGGCGGGTGGGAAGAGATGCCCGAGCACAGCGGGGCACTCGCGACCCTTTCGCGCGACGCGACCATGAGCTTTCAGATCAGGCCGTTCGGGTGGCCAATGCTGAACGGTTACCTCGCGGGGGAGGCGGGCCGCGCGCTGGAAGGCGAAGGCGAGGCAGCGATGATCGATGTTGGTCGTTCGGTGCTGGTTTCGATGTTTGGCAGCGAGATCACGCGGCACATCCTCAAAACCGCCTGCTCGACGTGGGATTCCCAGCCCTATATCCGCGGTGGATACGCGGCGGCGCGACCAGGGAGCGCACACAAACGCGCCGACCTCGCCACCCCGATCGCCGACAAACTCTTTTTCGCCGGTGAAGCGACTTCGCCCGAATTCTTCTCGACTTGCCACGGTGCGCACATGACCGGCATCGCGACGGCATCTGACGTCGCGCGGGTGCTGCGGAAGAGCAGGGCGGTGGTCTAGAACTGTCTCTGAAGTCGGTGAGTCCTTTGCAACTGCACAACGCCGCGAGAAATCGTCGGGGCACATGCCGTGCGCCCCGACGAAAGCGCAGTGACGCCGGCGCCAGGGAGTTGCCGGATACCCATAGGGGGTATATGATTGCATGAGTTGACGAGCTTACACAGGATCAATCTTCAGGAAGCGGACAGTGGCAGCCAGCACGGCAACGACCGAAAACAAGGCAAGAAGGAGTGATCCCAAGCTGACCGAGTTGAGTATCCCGGTCACCGGGATGACGTGCGTGTCGTGCGTGCGTCGGATCGAGCGGGCGCTGAGCAAGGTGGAAGGCATCAGTGATGCGAGCGCCAACCTCGCGACCGAGCGGGCGAGCGTTCAGTGCGATCCTTCTCAGGTCGACATAACCAAGATTCAAAGCGCAATCCGAGGCGCGGGCTACGGAGTAGGCGAGGAGGAGTTTGAGCTGCCGATCACCGGTATGACTTGCGCTTCATGTGTCCGGCGCGTCGAGAAAGCAATTGCGAAAACGCCGGGGGTTGCCGCGGCGAGCGTCAACCTCGCGACGGAAAAAGCGACCGTGCGCGTATTGAACGGCGCCGTCACGCGATCCGATCTCGCGCACGCGGTCGAGGCGGCTGGATATGGTGTCGCCGAGATCGAGACCGGCTCGGTCGAAGAGGCGGAGGAGCGAGGAAACGCGGCGCGGACGCGGGCGACGCGGATCTTGACCGTCAAAGTCGGATTCAGCTTGGCGGTGTCCGCCGTCCTCATGCTCCTCATGTATTGGCCGGGTTGGCTCTTCGGCGGTCGTCCGGATTGGTCGATGGACAACCTCAACCTGGCGATGTTTATCCTGGCGACGCCGGTTCAGTTTTGGGCTGGGTGGCAGTTCTATCGCCAGGCCTGGGCGGCAGCGCGGCATTTCCAGACGAACATGAGCACGCTCGTCGTGCTCGGCACTTCGGCGGCGTATGGCTATTCAGTCCTCGTCACGTTTTGGCCGCATGTGATCGAGCGAGCTGGGCTCGAACCGGAGGTCTATTACGACTCGGCCACGGTCATCATCGGGTTGATCCTCCTCGGCAGACTGCTCGAAGCGCGGGCGAAATCGCAGACTGGCTCCGCCATCCGCAAACTCCTCAATCTTGCCCCGAAAACCGCGCGCGTGATCAAAGACGGTGAGGAGATCGAAGTCGCGGTGGCCGACTTACACGTCGGCGAACTGATCCGGGTGCGGCCTGGCGAAAAGATCGCGGTCGACGGGGTCGTGATCGACGGCGGCTCGGCGGTCGACGAGAGCATGTTGACCGGCGAAAGCATGCCGGTCGAGAAAGCTCCCGGCGACGAAGTTATCGGGGCGACGCTCAACACAACCGGAACCTTCATCTTTCGCGCGAAGCGCGTTGGCAAGGAGACCGCACTCGCCCAAATTGTGCGCATGGTGAGCGAGGCGCAAGGTTCGAAGGCACCGATCCAGCGATTGGCGGACACGATTTCGAGTTATTTCGTGCCGGTCGTGATCGTGCTCGCGGCGCTGACCTTCGGAGTCTGGTGGGCGGTTGGCCCCGATCCTTCATTCACCTATGCGTTGAAGGCAGCGATCGCGGTGTTAATCATTGCTTGCCCGTGCGCGATGGGTTTGGCGACGCCGACCGCGGTGATTGTCGGCACCGGCGAGGGCGCGCGGCACGGCGTCCTGATCAAGGGCGGAGAAGCGCTCGAAACGGCAAACAGCGTTCGCGCGGTCATGCTCGACAAGACGGGCACGGTGACGCGGGGCAAACCGGCACTGACCGACATCATTGCCGTCAACGGATTCAGCCGCGACGAGGTGCTGCGGTTGGCCGCGTCGGCCGAGCAAGGGTCGGAGCACCCGCTCGCAGCCGCGATCGTCAACGCCGCGAAAGAGAGCGGAGTGACGCTTGCGGGCGGGCGCGAATTCCGGGCGCTGACCGGTCACGGGGTTGAAGCAGACGTCGATGGGCGCCGCGTCCTGCTGGGCAACCAAGCGCTCTTCGGGCAACGAGGGATCGCGCTCGAAGCACTGACGACGGAGGTCGTTCGCCTGGCGAGTGACGGCAAAACGGCGATGTATCTCGCGATCGATGGTGAACCAGCAGCGGTCATTGCCGTCGCCGACATCGTGCGGCCGGAATCGGCGCAGGCCGTGGCCGAACTCCAGGCGATGGGCCTCGAGGTCTGGATGGTGACCGGCGACAACGAACGGACCGCGGCGGCGGTCGCGCGGGCGGTTGGCATCGACCAGGAACATGTGCTTGCCAACGTGCTCCCAGGCGACAAGACGGCTAAAGTCAGCGAGCTTCAGCAGTGCGGCCTGGCCGTGGCGATGGTCGGCGACGGGATCAACGATGCGCCGGCGCTGGCCCAAGCCGATCTCGGGATTGCGGTTGGCGCTGGCGCCGATGTCGCGATCGAAGCGAGCGATATCACGCTCGTCGGCGGTGATCCGCGGGGTGTCGTGACAGCGATCGCGTTGTCGCGGAAAACCTTGCAGACGATCCGCCAAAATCTCTTCTGGGCATTTGGCTACAACGTCGTCTTGATCCCGGTCGCAATGGGCGTGCTGTATCCGCTCACCGGCTATCTGCTCAATCCGGCGTTGGCGGCGGGCGCGATGGCGCTCTCGAGCGTCAGCGTGGTGACGAACTCGTTGCGCCTGCGGGGATTTGAGCCAGGGGCGGCAAGGCTTCCCGCGGCAAGGCTTTCAGGGGCAACCGTTCCTGGGGTTCAAAACCACGGGCTATGACCGACGAAGCCCTTCCAGAATTGAGAACGAAGCCACGAACCGCGTTCACCCGTCGGGACACAGGGCTTGTGCGCCCGCGGATCGGATTCGACATTGCCAACCTCCGTGGCCACTAGGCAGCCGTAGGGCTATTTGTCGCTATGGAGAGCGGCCTTCGGAGTTGGGGAAGGTTTTGATGCTGCACCTGGTCGCCGCGACGCGAAACGACGCCAAGCTCGCCGCATTGCGGCGACTCGGAGGCGACGCCGTGGTCGTGCGTCCGCTTCCACACGACATATCCCTGAAAGATGAGTTGGCGCGATGGTCCTTGGCCGAGGTGGAGGATGGGCGAAGCGTCGAGGACATTGCGGCGGCGAAGGCGGTGTGGTGGTCGCGGCAGTTACCGAGCGATCTCGTAATTGCGAGTGACGGCGGGTTGGAGATTCCCGGGCTCGGTGACACTTGGGATCCGACGCGAACGCGCCGGTTCGCGGGCAAGGACGCGTCCGATCTCGACAGGGCGCGCGCCTTGCTCGCCCGCGCTGCTCATCTCCAGGGGAGCGATCGGCGAATTGCTTGGCGGGAAAGCGTGGCGGTTGCACGCGATGGTGAAGTGATCGGGCAATGGAGCGCGGAGAGCCGGCCAGGGCTTCTTGCCGATGATGTCGACCCGGCCAGTGTCGAGTCGGGCCGCGGGTTTTGGGTTGAGGCGATCTGGACATGTCCTGATCTTTCACGACGCCGTCTCGCGAGTCTTACTCACGAGGAACGCGTGAGGTGCGGTGACCACTGGTCACAACTTGAATCGCCTCTTCGCCAATTTCTCGCAACAATTGGCGAGAATAAGGATTGACCTAGCCTATTCGTCCTGTTAACGTCCTAACTTAACAAGCCAAGATATATCTAGACGCGGCCACCTCGCGGCGCGTCTAAGCCGTTGGGCGGGTTCGTGGCTCGGCGTGCCTGGCTCGGTCAGCGGCGCTCAGGCCCTTCCTTCACCTGGGAATGTCCAGTTCCGGCGGAGGCACGCAGCACATGCATTTCGGTGGTAGGACCTTACATTGGCCCGATACATCGCGTGATCAGATCATCTGGCTTCTTCTGCTGATCGGGATTTTCCTGTTCATGCGGGCGGCCGCGGGCACGCCGATGGCGGTGCTCGCGACCTTCACCGGCGTTGCCGGATACGGAATCGACCGTCATTTCTACATCCAGTACACCATCCTTTTGGTCGCGATGCTTGCCTTTGTCTTTCGCTCGCGCCAGGTTCGGCGCGTGACCGCGCGCCAGGCAGCGGGCGAAGGGATTCTGCTCAGCGCCGGATTCGTCCTCTATGAGCTGGGCCGGATGCTCTTCGTCGGAGATTTCACGACGGCAGAACGAAATGCGTCGCGGGTCGTCGCCTTGGAACGGCGATTCGGCGGAGCGTTCGAGAGCTCATGGCAACAGACGGTCCTCGGCCACGATCATGCCCTCGAATCGTTCAACCGTGTCTACTCGTTCATGTTCATCCCCATCGTCATCGGGGTGCTGTTCTGGCTGCTCATCTTCGATGACGCCTCATACCGCATCTTACGGACGAGTTTAGGCATCGCGGCGCTGCTCGCCTTGACCACGATTGCGCTCTTCCCGGTGGCTCCCCCGCGGCTCCTGCCCGGCTCAAACGTGATCGACACTCACCGCCTTCTTGGCGGCAAGCACGGTTTCGTCAACCAGTTCGCGGCGGTGCCGAGTCTTCACGTCGGCTGGTCGATTGCAGCCGGATTCGCCCTCTGCCGGAGCTTGCGGAATCACCGTTGGCGACATCTAGCGTACGCGCCTGGTGTGCTCATGGCGGTGACGGTCATTGTGACCGGAAACCACTTTTGGTTTGATGCAGTAATCGGGGTTTGCTTCACGCTCGGCCCGGCGATCTTGTTGTCCAACCGCGCTGACGCTACGGCCGCGCGCCGGGGCGTGCATCGGGTGTCGGCTTGGTCGGCGGCGCGCGCGGCGATCGCCCAATCTTCGGGAGCGCAGTTCTCCATCTGTTCGCTGGGGCTGCTGTTGGCGTATCTCGTTCTCCGCGAACCGATCACCCCCAACTTCACGCACTATTGGGGCTATCAGATTGCGCAGATCGCTGCCACCATCGCCGCGGTGGCGTATTTGTCGACGAAGCTCGCCCCTGAGGGCGGGCTCTCCTGGCCCACGCATATCATTGTCGTGACCGTGACCTATGCCGATACGTTTGGCACGGCAGGCCACTTCTATGACCGCTTTGCGACATACGACAAGATCACCCATTTTGGCGGCGGAGCGTCATTGGCGGCAGCAGCTTATGACATCCTGTATGCGATGAACGTGCGCGGTCGGATCTCTTGGTCGCCGAGCGCGCGCGTGCTTGTGGCAACGCTAATTCCTGTCGCGCTCGGCGTAAGTTGGGAGATTTACGAGTATTTGGGCGACTCGGTGTTCAACACCGGGCGCAATGCCGGCGGCCTAGACACGACGTACGACATCATTTCCGACACCACCGGCGCGTTCTTGACCTGCTTGATTATGTGGCGGCGCGAGCTGAAGCAGACTGTGGCCGAATTCCAACCGAAGCACGTCTTTGGTCGCACGGGACCGTCGTCGGGGTAAGCTCCCTTTTCCACGTGAGCGTGGGAGTACGAGGAGACTACTCGGCGCCGCCGCGCGCCCGGGGCTGAAGTCCCCGGGCTGAACCTACAAAGCCGGCTAAAGACTGGCTAAGATCAGGCGCTCTCTTCGTTGTTCCGTGTTGTTCCGTAGCGGCGTACAGCTGTACGCCTTCGATCGAATCCGACTCAGTTCGCCTTTTCCACCCGCCGTAGTCGCCAGGCTGGCATACGGCTGCTTGCCGCTACGATTCCTACTCCAGTGAACGTCTAAGACGTCATAACGTTCCGCAGACGGCCTAGCTTCTCGACCTCGACTTCGACGGTGTCGCCGGGCTTGAGCCAAGGTTTGTCGGCGCGGCCCATGGCGACGCCTTCCGGGGTCCCGGTCGAGATCAGGTCGCCGGGGCTTAGTGTGAAATGCTTGCTCAGGTAGCTGACGAGCTGGGCAACGGAGAAGATCATGTCAGCCGTGGTTGAGTCCTGGCGGAGTTCGCCGTTGACCCAGCATTTGACGGCGAGCTTTTGTGGATCGCCGACCTTATCGGCCGAAACGAGGTAGGGACCGACCGGGAGGAACTTGTCGAGTGTCTTGCCGAGGACCCATTGGCTCGTGCGGCGCTGCAGCTCACGCGCGCTGACGTCGTTTGCGGTGCAATAGCCAAACACGTAATTGAGGGCATCGGCTTCACTGACGTTTTTCGCGGTCTTGCCAATAATGACGCCGAGCTCGGCTTCGTAGTCATATTCGGTGTCGACGGGTGGGAGGGGGACTTCCTCGTTGTGGGCTGCGATCGCGTTGTTGAACTTCGAGAAGACGACCGGGGTCGCCGGAATCGGAGAGTTCGTTTCTTCGGCGTGACGGCGGTAGTTGAGCCCGATGCAGATGACCTTCGTTGGACGCGGCAAACACGGTCCAAATGTGAGCGAGGACTCGTCCCGGATCGCGGACGCCGGCGCGCCGGCCGCGAGCGCCGCCAGCGCGGTTGCCGCATCATCGCCGCCGGTGAGCAGATCCTCGACCGTCTCGGACGCCTCGATATTGCCGGTCGCCTGCTTCGCGGCGGTGACATCGACGACGCCGTTCTCGGTCTTCACGCCGAGGCGCAGCGCGTTGCCGTCCTTGAAGGTCAACAAATACATCGAGACCCCTTTCTCACGTTGGTTCAGTTTCGATTGTGCGCAACAATCCGCACCGGCGACTGCTCACCGGCGCGGGCGACATATTTTAGGGCACTTTTCGAGCAAACGGTTGACGACGCGGCTAGAGGAATGAAACGGGGCGGAACCATTCGTCCCGCCCCTTCGAGTGGTGCTACAAGTCTGCGGGCAGTACTGGAGACCGATGCTCCCTGTTCAATTCATTGCCGGCTTGATCTCAACTCCAATTGTTGGGGTGACGCCTTCCAGGCGATGTCCGGCGCGGATCAGGAGGTTGCCAGACCATTTACGCCAAGCGCGAGGCGCCCGCTCGCGATCTGGGTGGGTTGCGATCCACTGCTGCGCGAACTGCTGGTCCCGCAGGTGTCGTTCTGCCGCCGCAAGAACTTGGCCCCCATTGAGCCCACAGCCATGGAGTATGAACGCATCAGGAGTCTTGTAATCAGACGATGTGTGTGGATACATGTAGTTTTTCCTTCCTATCGCTCTTGATGCCCCAGAACGGTTGCGGTTGCCTGATGTGATGCTGCGCCTCGCGGGTGCGCTGGACATCCGCCAACTGGCGGATATCTGAGGAGATTCGAGCATGGGGGATCTACGCGACCCGCGTAGTCGTCGCGTAGGACGGGCGCGAGTTGAGAGGGGTTAGGGGTTAAGTGATGCCGTGCTGGACGGCGAGGGCGATCGCCTCCGAGCGCCCAGTCACGCCGAGCTTGGCGTAGAGGTTGGAGAGGTGGGTCTGCACCGTACGAGGACTGATGAAGAGTTCCTGGGCAATCTGGGGAGTCGAGAGGCCCGCCGGCAAGAGGCGAAGGACTGCAAGTTCCCGCGGTGTGAGGCCGAAGGGAGCGGCCAGTGCCGATGGCGGCGGCCCTCGCCACGCCTCGGCGGCGTCGAGGGCGGCCTGAAGTTCAGCCGTGACCTGATCCGGGCGCATCGCACGGCCTTCAGCCCAGGCGCGATCGAACGCCGCCTGCCCCAACGCTTCTCGCGCCCGGTTCATGGCTCGCTCGAAGACGGTGCGCTCAGGCATAAGAGATTTCTCGCTTTTCAGTTCGTCAACGGCTGCCGACGCCGCCAACAGGTGCGCTGCTCGCACCGGCTCGTCGACAGCTTGGGCCAGCAACGCGGTGGCCGCGTTCACGGGCCCTCGAACCACGTACTGGGTCCCGCAACTCAGCGATGCCAGCTCAGTTGACGAGCTCACGGAGAAGGCCTCGCGGAGGGCGCTGGTCGCCTTCGGGTAATCTCCCTGATCGGTCGCGAGAATCCCAATCCAACCCAAGCACCAAGACACGAAGTAGGGCCGATCCAACGCCCTGCCGGCCTCTAGTGCCTGCTCCCAATACTGTGCGGCTAGCTCCGAGGCTCCGCGCCCGTACGCCACTTTCCCCCGCTGGTAGGACATCAATGGGCCGAACATGGGGTCCGAAGTGCGCACCAGCTCTAGACTCTCTGCGAGCATCGTATCGCCCGCCATGTAATTGCCGCGGCCCCCTTCGACCATGCCGAGCATCGCCACACTGATCGCCTCAAGATCGTCAACGGAGTTCCGGGTATCTCTGGCGATCGCCCGGCTCTGCGCCAGATGAATGGCCGCTTCCTCATCATCGCCAAGGTAATGGTTAAGCACTCCGAGGAAGTAATGCGCCCAGCCGAGATAGGGCGACTGCATCGCAGACGGCGCTGCCAATGATTTCGCCAGCCAGTCGCGACCTTCCAGCCAGCGGCCGGTGTAATACCAGAAAAAGCCGAGCGTGGCCGCCAGGCGCAGCAGCCGTGCCCAATCGCCCGTCCGCTCCAGCCACGTCAGGGCCGCCCGCAGGTTGTCCCGATCGGTCTCTAAACGAGTCCAACCTTCGTCACGAGACAGAACGCCGCGCAAGCCGAGGTGTTCGTGAGCGACTTCCAGGCACCAATTGGCATGGGCAGACCTGGTGGCGTCCTCCTCGCTGCTGGCGGTCAATTGCTCCAGCCCGAACTCACGGATCGTCTCCAGCATCCTGAACCGGGTCGTGCCGTCCGCCTCTTGGGCGTGGAGCAACAGGCTCTTGTCGACGAGCGAGGAGATGCCGTTGAAAACATCGACCGCCAGCTCGCCGGCCGCGATGGCGACCGCCTCCGCCGCCGCGAGCGTGCAACCACCGACAAAGACGGCCAGCCGCCGGAACAGCACCCGCTCCGGTTCGGTCAGCAGGTCATAGCTCCAGGCGATGGCCTCCCGCATCGTTTGCAGGCGCTCGGGCACGTCGGTTGGGCCGCCGGTGAGGAGCGTCAGTTGCTGCTCCAGGCGCTCCAGAATCACCGCCGGAGTCAGGATTCGATCCCAGGCAGCCGCCAGCTCAAGCGCCAGCGGTAGACCATCGAGGCGGCGGCAGATTTCGGCAATGGTTGGGGCGTTGGTCTCAGTCAGTGCAAAACTGGGCCGCATGGCTTGGGCCCGCTCGACGAAAAGGCGAGCTGCCTGGTTTTCAAGAAGAGCACGCGGCGAATTGACACTGACAGCCGGCACATCCAGCGGCTCGAGCGGAAACGTGCGCTCACCGTAAGGGTGGAGGCGCTCACGGCTCGTAACAAGTACCCGAGCATCAGCACCGGATGAGAGGAGCGAGCCGACGAGCGGCGCCGCAGGAAGGAGGTGCTCAAAATTGTCGAGCACGAGGAGTACGTGTGTTCCTGCCAGCGCGTTGCGGAGGCGTTCGCCGAGTGGCTGGTCTCCCGTCTCCCGCACACCGAGCATGCGCGCGATCGCCGAACCGACAAGATCTGGGTCCCGTACAGGGGCAAGATCAACAAGATAGATGCCATCGGAGAAGGCATCAACGAGGTCCGTAGTGATCTGAAGGGCGAGACGGGTCTTGCCGATGCCGCCGGGGCCGGTCAGGGTCACGAGCTGGACATCATCGCGGAGTAGTAGGTCGCAGACTGCCGCGCGCTCGCTTTCGCGCCCGATGAGGGGCGTACGCGAGACGGGCAAATCGGTATAGGTATTGAGCACTGGCGTGGCGGACATGGCCGATCTCGACTGACTGCCAATGCGACCGCATGCACCCGCATCATGACGTGCAGGGAGCGGGCCGTCAATGTGGAGACGCGGCGCCGCGACACCGCTCGGCAAACGCAACCAGGCGGGACACAATATCCCGCCTGGGTCATGGCGTTCTTCTATGCGCAGGCCTAGATGTTGATCGGGTGGCCGAGGAGGTCGTGCGCGGCTTCGCCCAGCACTTCCGAGACGGTCGGGTGTGGGTGGACGTTGATCGCGAACTCCATCGGGGTGCTTTCGAGCAGGCGGCCGAGCGCGGCTTCCGCGATCAGCTCGGTGGCGTGCGGGCCAATAATGTGCACGCCGAGGAGATCGTTCGAGTCGGCGTCGGCGACCATCTTCGTGAAGCCATCCGGGTGACCTTCGATCACCGCCTTCGCGTTGGGGCGCATCGGGAAGCGGCCGACCTTGACGTTGTGGCCGAGCTTGACCGCTTCGTTCTCGGTGAGACCAACGCTGCCGATTTCCGGCTCGCAGTAGGTGCAGGAGGGCGAGTTGAGAATGTCGAGCGGAAAGGGGTTTTGGCCGCAGATGTGCTCGACGGCAATGATGCCTTGGTGTTGCGCTGTATGGGCGAGCAACTGCTGCCCAACCACGTCGCCTATCGCGTACATTCCTTCGACGTTGGTCCGCATCATCGAATCGACTGGGATATATTCGCCTTCGGTTTTGATGCCGAGTTCTTCAAGACCGACGTCTTCGATGTTCCCCTGGCGGCCGACAGCGACTAGAAGCACCTCGGCTTCGACGGTTCGTTCCTTGCCTTTGTCGTCCTTGATCCGCATCTTGACACCGTTTTTGCCGACCTCGATGTCGTCAGCGGTCGGGCGCGCGCCCGGCGCAAGGTCCATCTTCTGGCGTTGGAATGCTCTGGTCAGTTGCTCGGAGACCTCGTGATCTTCCTGCGGGACGATGTTGCCGACGAGCGTGACCTTTGTGCCGTAGCGGTGGTAGGCCGAGGCCCATTCGACGCCGGTGGCGCCGCCGCCGCGGATGATGAAACTCTTCGGTAACTTCTCGAGGACAACCGCGTGATCCGAATTGATCACCTTGACGCCGTCATACGGCACGCCCTTGATCGGGCGCGGCCGCGAGCCGGTGTTGATGATGATGTTCTTGGCCTGCATGTTGAATGGCGCACTGCCATCGTTCGGGGTGACGCCGACCGTGTTTTTGTTGAGCAAGCGACCGCGGCCCATGATGACTGGAATCTTGTGCTTCTTGTCGAAGAGATAGAGCAGACCACGATATTGACCGTCGACGACCTTGAGCGACCGCTGCAAGGCGGTGTCGTAGTTGAAGGTGACCTCTCCTGAGACGTCGACGCCGAATTCTTTTGCCCGCTTGACGTCATCGAAAATATCGGCTGACTTGAGGAAGGCTTTGGTCGGAATGCAGCCACGATGCAGGCAGCAACCGCCAAGCTTGAGCTCCTCGACCACGGCGACATTGAGTCCGAGTTGTTTGGCGCGGATGGCGGCGACATAGCCGCCGGTTCCCCCGCCGAGAAGAATGAGATCGAACTGCTGCGCCGGGGTTCCCGCGTCGGTCATTTGTTCCTGTGCTCCCGCTGAATGACCGCCCCGCATGAAGGCGCGGACGACAAGCTACCCTGCCCGGCGAGTTGAAATCCCGCCGGTATCCTAACCTTCGGAAGTATACGTCGTGCTGGTAAGCCTCACGTGCGGAGTTTGCAGCTCTGAGCAGCCCTCACTCCCCTGCACGGTGCAGGAGAGGGGAGCGCCCGCGCACGCGGATGCGGCGCGGGCGTAAACACTCGCGCTCAACCTGACCGCCGGTTAACGCCGGCTATGAACGAGACGGCCACCGATCACCTGCTCCCCACCTTCGGGCTAGATCATGAACGCCCGCACGCAATGGATGCTCTGGTGGCCCGGCTGGCAGCCCGAGTCGGCCCGCACAATCTCTGCTGATTCAAACGCAGGCAACCGCGTGGTTTGCTCTGCGTCGCCGATCTGCTGGACTGGTAAGGTCATAGCGCTGTTCAACTCACGCCAATCATTAAAGGCTCAGCCTTGGAACGGCCTCGCCGTTCCAAGGCTGAGCACAAGGCAATCGCGCGCCTGAGTCGGCTTCCAGCCAACTTCCGGTAGTGAGCCCGGGAATTGATGCCCGGCGGGGTTGGCCACCGCGAGGGGTTCATGATGGCCGAGGTCGTTCGTCAACCACCCTGAGCCGCCCGGCGGCGCTCACCATTCGAGGCCGGCGATCTGTTTGGTGGTGACGTTGAGGCGGTTCCAAACGTTGATGCTCGCGATGGCGAGGACAAGGGTCGCAAGCCCTTGCTCGTCGTAGTGGCGGGCGGCTTCGTCCCAGATTTCGTCGGGCACCGGGTCAGCCCGGTCGCTAAGCCGGGTGGCGGCTTCGGTGAGCGCCAGCGCAGCGCGTTCGGCATCGCTAAAATAGGGCGCCTCCCGCCAAGCGGCCACGGCGAAGATGCGCTCATCCGTTTCGCCGAGCTTCCGGGCCAGGCGAGGATGCTGGACAGCGCAGACGCCGCAGCCGTTGATCTGGCTCGCGCGCAAATTGATCAGCTCCAGCGTCTTTGGCGGCACCCCTCCCTTATGGACCACTTTGCCGAGCTCCTGTAAGGCATCCATGGCGCCGGGAACGGTCATTGCGGGGTGGGACATGCGTGCTTGCACGGTTGTTATCCTCCTTCGAGAAGTGGCGTTTCTCAATCGAGTCTTGAACGGCCCGCCGGTCTCCATGTCACACCGGCTAGGGCTCGTTCGTCAGAACTCTGACGAGCAGCGACGAAGGAATGTGACAGATGGATCAGCACGACGGATTGGCGGAGCGATTTGAAGAGCACCGGTCGCACTTGCGGGCCGTGGCCTACCGGATGCTCGGCTCGTTGAGCGAAGCGGACGACGCCGTCCAGGAGTCCTGGCTCCGGCTCAGCCGCGCTGACGCGGACGGCATCGAGAACCTGGGCGGATGGTTGACGACGGTCGTCGCCCGGGTCTGCCTCGATGTACTGCGGGCGCGCACGGCGCGGCGCGAGGAGTCCTTGAGCGTGCATGTGCCCGACCCGCTGGTAAGTAGCGCGAAGGGGCTCGACCCCGAACACGAAGCGCTCCTTGCTGACGCGGTCGGTCTCGCCCTACTGGTGGTGCTCGACACGCTATCGCCAGCCGAACGGCTCGCGTTCGTCCTGCACGACATGTTCGGCGTGCCATTCGACGAGATTGCCCTGATGGCGAGGCGATCGCCAGACGCGGTTCGCCAACTCGCGAGCCGGGCGCGTCGTCGGGTACAGGGTGCAGACCCGGCGCCCGATGTCGATCTCGCCGGCCAGCGAAAAGTGGTCGACGCCTTTTTCGCCGCCTCCCGCCACGGTGACTTCGACGCCCTGGTCGCCGTGCTCGACCCGCGCGTCACACTGCGATCCGACGGCGGAGTTTCGCGTCCAGGCGCCTCTGTGGTGGTTCACGGCGCGCGGGAAGTGGCCTCGCAGGCGTTCACCTTCAGGCGACTCTCCCCATTCGTCCGACCTGCGCTCGTGAACGGCGCCGCGGGAGTCGTCGTCGCCCTGCAGGAACGGCCGTTCGCTGTGATGGGATTCACTGTCAGAGGCGGGAAGATTGTCGAAATCGATGCAATTGCCGACCCCGCACGCCTCCGCCACGTCGATTTGGCGGTTCTCGAGGGCTGACGAGTGCTAGTCGCCGAGGAAGCGCAACACAGAGCGGATCATAATCTCCATGCCGATCGCGAGCGCTTCTTCGTCGAAGTCGAACTTGGGGTGATGATGACTCCACACGAGTCCCTTGTCTTCGTTGTTGCTGCCGACGAAGAAGAAGCACCCGGGGCGTTCCTGGAGAAAAAAACTGAAGTCTTCAGCGCCCATCATCGGTTCATGTTCGAGCACGTTCTCTGTTCCGACCGTTTCGATCGCGACCGTACGCACCAGCTCGGTCATGGCCGGGTCGTTGATAGTCACTGGATAGCCGAAGCGGTAGTCGAAATCGACCTCGGCCCGCATTGCGCGGGCGATGCCGCGCACAAGCGCTTCGACCCGCTCTGCGAGCTGTTGCCTGACATCGGGCTGGAAGGAACGCACAGTTCCGCGCAATGCGGCGGTGTCGGGGATGACGTTGTTCGCCTCGCCGGCCCGGAAGGCGCCGACAGTCACGACCGCGGGCCGGTTCGGGTCGATCTCGCGGCTGACAATGGTTTGCAAAGCGCCGACGGTTTGCGCGCCGATGACGATCGGGTCGATGGCCGTTTCTGGTTGCGCGCCGTGACCACCTTTGCCTTTGATCGTGATCCGGAAGCTGTCAGACGAGGCCATTGCCGGACCGCTACGCAGCTCGATCTTGCCAAGTGGCGTGTCTTGCGAGAGATGCATGCCAAAGACCGCGTTGACATGCGGGTCTTCGAGCACCCCCTCGTCGATCATCGGTTTTGCCCCGCCCGGCGGCCGTTCCTCGCACGGCTGGAAGAGGAGTTTGACGGTGCCCGCGAACTTATCGCGGTGCTCAATCAACAGTCTGGCAATGCCCAGGAGCATGGCGGTGTGGCCGTCGTGGCCGCAGGCGTGCATGACGCCCGCGGTCTGCGAACGGTAGTCAGTCTGATTCTCCTCGTCGATCGGCAAGGCGTCCATATCAGCGCGCAGAAGCGCGGTCTTGAGCGGACCGTTCGCCAGAGCAGCGCCGTGAATGAGCGCGGTCACGCCGGTTTTGGCGACTCCTGTGCGCAGGTCCTCGACGCCGAGCGCCTGCAGTCGTTCCGCGATGAACTTCGCCGTTTCGAACTCCTGATGCCCCAACTCGGGGTGGGCGTGGAAATGCCGGCGGTCGGCAATCACGCCGGGGAGAATCTCGTCGATGTCGGTCCGGAGCTGCGGAGGACTGAACACCATCGAACATGTGCCCTTTCGTCCACTCGGCTCCTGCCAGGTAATCGGCAGTCTGTGATCGGCTACGTCGATGACCCCACGCGTTCACGTTTGGGGGCCGAGAGCGTGCGGTCTCAGGAATTCACGACCTAGGGTCAATGCGGGAGAACGTGACCTGAAGTCGCCGATTCGGCGTTGCGGGCATGATAGCGCGATCCCGCCGAAATCGGCAGGATCGCGACTGGCAAATGCGATTGGTCTGGGACGCAGGAACCTGGTTACATCGCGGCGGCTGGTTGCGCCCGGGCCCAGCGATCGTCTGGCAATTTCACGGTGCTGATCGACATCAGCTGATAGACCATGCCAGCGGCGGCAACGACCGCCCACAGGAGGAGCCAGAACCACGAATCATTGATCATGGCCATGGTCGACCCCCAATGGAAGGATTCTTTGTCGACCTGGTTGAAGATGAGCATGATCCCCGACGTGACCGCGGTCGCGCCGAGGAAAGCCGTGCTCACAATCACTATGTAGACCGGGAGGAAGAGGACAATCGCGATAATGGCGAGGAGAACCGCGCCGATCGCCGCCGCGATAAAGATCACCCAGTCTGTATTGACGTTGAATGCCGCCATCAGACCCGAGCCGAGCGAGGCTCCGACCGAACCCGCGGCGATGATGGCTCCGAGATACCAGAAGAGATAGGACAGCACGGCGAAGAGAAGGCCAATAAAGAATCCGAGGACCCAACCGGTGACAGTACTCAGGAAGCCGTGACCGAATATGGCCGCGAATCCCTCAGCGCCAATGAAGAAACCGGCGATGAAGCCCCAAATCGGCAACATGATGAAGAACAGCCGGAACCCGAGAAAACAAACGCCGAGACCCAGGATCAGCGCGAATAGACCGAGGAAAAAATCATCCATCCCGCCCTAACCCCTTTCCGTCGCGATGCGATCGGACAAAGGTTGCCGGGAACACCCGACTTCGGCCGCCCCATGCATAACCGTTTCGGCGAGGCCCCGACTTCCGCAACCTCCGGCTACATGCCGGATGCGACTTTCATAATAGCGAGAATCAAGGCAGCTAGCACTGTCTCGGCGAGCGGACTGCTAAGAAATCCGGCGCGGCCGCGGGTGGCATCGGCCGCGCCATTGCCAGCGCGGTCGAAGATCGTCGTTTCCCTGTTCGAAACGCGCGGTCGGGTAGGGAAGGAACTCTTCGCTTATCAGCGTGATGACGACGCGCGTAGGACCGCTGTATGCTCAGCCTCCGCAGGGTGGATTCGTTACTTAGCGGGGCACCATCTAGGTCACTTTGAGCCCGGCGGCGCGGGGCAGCCGCTTGCAATGATCCGGGGTTTGGATCATTCCTGCGCAAAGTAATGCAACGCGCTCCGGGTCATCGTTTCGATGCCAATCGCGAGCGCCGCTTCATCGACATCGAAGCGCGCATGGTGATGGCCGTAGATCAAACCTCGCTCAGCGTTGCGACTGCCAACGAAGTAGAAGCAACCCGGGACGCGGTTCAAAACTTCTGCCATATCCTCAGAAACTACCTTGAGCTCACCTTCGATGGCGTTTTCGGGCCCGACAACCTCGGACGCCGCCGATCGCACGAGTTTCACCAACTCCGGATCGTTCACAAGCGCAGGCACGCCCCATTTGATCGCCACGTCGACCTGGGCTCGCATCGCGGCGCCGACACCTTCGGCGATCTCCGTCACTCGTTGGGCGAGCATTTTGCGCTGTTCTTCGGTTACCGAGCGAATGGTGCCGCTCATGACCGCTGTTTCTGGAATCACATTCGACGCATTGCCGGCATGCAAGGCGCCGATGGTGACCACCGCCGGCATGATTGGGGATTGCTCACGAGAAACAACGGTTTGTAGTGCCGTGATGATCTGAGCGCCGACGGTGATCGGATCGATCGTTAGGTGTGGTTGGGCGCCGTGTCCGCCTTTGCCGTTGACGGTGATTGTGAATCCATCTCCGCCCACCATGGCAATGCTGTCCCGCGCCTCTACCACCCCTAAATCGGTGTGCTGCCAGATGTGAAGACCCAAGGCGTTGTCTGGTTTTGGGTCTTCGAGCGCGGCGTCGCGGATCATTGCCATGGCCCCGCCCAGCCCCTCCTCAGCGGGCTGAAAAAAGAGCTTGACGGTACCGGCAAACTGATCGCGGCGCTCGTTGAGCAGACGCGCGACCGCGAGCAGCATCGCTGTGTGGGCATCGTGACCGCAGGCGTGCATGATGCCGGAATTTTGCGATTTGTATTCGACATCGTTCTCTTCGTCGATCGGTAGCGCGTCCATATCGGCGCGAATGAGGAGCGTCTTGCCGTTGCCGTTTCGGGCTGTGCCGCGAATGAGCGCGGTCACGCCGGTCTTGCCGACTCCGGTTTTGATATCGTCGACACCGATCGCGGTGAGCCGGTCGGCCACGAACCGCGAAGTTTCGAACTCTTGAAATCCGAGCTCGGGATGCATGTGCAAGTGCCGGCGGTCGGCGATCACGCCGGGCATGATCTCGTCGATGTCGCCGCGCAACCGCGGCTCACCGTCTTCCATCGAATGGACCTTTCCTCATCTGTACGGGCGCGCTTATCCATCGGCAGCACACCTTACCAAAGACGCCGCGTGCTAGCATCCCCGAGTATCAACTCTTGAGGAAGGTAGTTTCGTGAGTGATGAACAGCAAGAAACGTTGACCGAAGAGCGGGCTACGGCATTGGCGTGGCAAGCAGTCGAGCGGGCGGGCGGCACGCGCGCGATCTATCGCAACCCGCGCCATCCCTTTTCGCTCCAGCCATCGACGGACTTTGTGATCGACGACTACGCGGTCGAGGTCCGCCACGGCGAAATCAGCTCGCCCGCAATCGTTACCGTGGGCGGATATGTTTTCGAGATCCACGAAGAAGAGATCGATCTCCTGATCCGGCCGCCAAAGAAGCGGACCTGAACGCTCTTACACCTTGCCTACGCGGCTGCGCCGCATGCGCGGGGCTGAACCCCCCAAAGGGTACGCGCGCGCTCAAAAACAAACCCGGCTGAAGCCAGCTAATTCACATTCACGTTGGTGAGGGCTTCGTGCGTGGCCTCGAAGAGGCTTCGTTTTTGAGCCCAGGTATTTATGCTTGGGCACGCTTTCGCGCGTAGAGAATAATGAATGCCGGACGCTACACCTTGTAGTAATCCCTATACCACTCGACGAATTTGGCGAGGCCATCTTCGATGGAGGTCGAAGGGCGATAGCCGACGGCGGCTTCGAGCCGGGAGATGTCGGCGTAGGTTTCGGGGACATCGCCAGGCTGAATGGGGACGAGATTTTTCTGGGCGGTCTTGCCAAGCGTTTGTTCGAGCACCTCGACAAAGCGGGAGAGTTCGACCGGCTGGTTGTTGCCAATGTTGTAGATGCGGAAGGGGGCGCTGCTGGTGGCAGGGTCGGCGCTGCTCGCGTCCCAATTCGGAGTCGCCGAGGGGATTGTGTCGAGGGAGCGGACGACGCCTTCGACCACGTCGTCGATGTAGGTGAAGTCGCGGCGCATCTGCCCATAGTTGTAGAGGTCGATCGGCTCGCCGGCGAGGATTGCTTTCGTGAACTTGAAATAGGCCATGTCCGGGCGGCCCCACGGTCCATAGACGGTGAAGAAGCGCAGCCCGGTCGTGGGCAACTGGAAGAGGTGGCTGTAGGTGTGCGCCATCAGCTCGTTCGCCTTCTTGGTCGCGGCGTAGAGACTGATCGGGTGCTCGACGTTGTCGCTTTCGGAGAAGGGGACCTTCGTATTCGCGCCGTAGACCGAGCTCGACGAGGCGAAGACAAGGTGGCGAACGCCCGCCTTGCGGCAACCTTCGAGCACGTTGCCGAACCCGACAAGATTGGCATCGACGTAGGCCGCGGGGTTGGTTAACGAGTAGCGGACGCCCGCCTGCGCGGCCAGGTGCACGACCAGTTCGGGCTGCACGGTTGAGAAGAGGCTGGTGGTGGCGTCCCGGTCGGCCAGGTCGACGCGTTGGAACTTGAACCTTGGGCGCGTCGAGAGCCGGGTGAGCCGGTCGGCTTTGAGGGCGACGTCGTAATAGGGATTGAGATTATCGACACCGACGACATCGTCTTCGCGGGCAAGCAGTGCACGACTGACGAAGAAGCCGATGAACCCGGCCGCGCCGGTAACCAGCACCTTCGCCATTACACGACGGTGACGCCGAGCGCGGCGGTCATGACCGACGCCGAGCCGAGCCCAATCCCGTAATAACTGAACCCTTCCTGTTCCATCCGGTCCGGATCGTAGATGTTGCGGCCATCGAAGATGACCGGTTGCTTCAATGTGGCTTTCAGCATCAGGAAATCTGGACTGCGGAACGCGCGCCATTCCGTGACGATAATGAGCGCTTCCGCGCCTTGGAGCGTGTGCTCCTCGCACTCGCAGAGCACAAGGTGGCCATTCGCGACTTCCGACGGATAGTGCCGCCGCGCTTCATCCATGGCTTCGGGGTCGAAAGCCTGAACCGTCGCTCCGGCATCCCACAGCGCCTCCATGAGCGTGCGGCTTGGAGCGTCACGCATGTCATTGGTGTTTGGCTTGAATGAGAGACCCCAGAGCGCGAGGGTGCGTCCGGCGAGATCGCCGTCGAAGTGCTGCCAGATCTTGCGGAAGAGTACGCGTTTCTGGTTCTCGTTGACTTCTTCGACCGCGCGCAGCAATTGCGCATCGTAGCCGTTCTCAAAGGCGGTGCGTTCCAGCGAGCGCACATCCTTCGGGAAGCACGACCCGCCGTAGCCGCAGCCGGGGTAGATGAAGTCGTACCCGATCCGAGGATCTGAGCCAATGCCGATACGAACATGCTCGATGTCGACGCCGACTCGCTCGGCGATGTTGGCAAGCTCGTTCATAAACGAGATCTTCGTTGCTAGCATCGCGTTCGCCGCGTATTTTGTGAACTCCGCGGACCGGATATCCATTGCCAGAATTCGGGCGTGGTTGCGATTGAACGGGGCGTACAGCTCGCGCATGGCGTCGATGCCGCGCGGTGAATTGGCGCCGATCACGATCCGATCCGGCTTCATGAAATCGTCAATCGCTGCCCCTTCTTTGAGGAATTCGGGATTGGAAACGATTTCGAAATCGATGTTCGTGTTTCGGTCGGCGAGCACATTCTCGATGGCGGACCGCACCATATCAGCCGTGCCGACCGGGACCGTCGATTTGGTGACGATGATCTTGGCGCGGTTGATGTGCTCGCCGATGGTGCGGGCGACGCTGAGTACGGCGCGGAGATCGGAAGAACCGTCCTCATTTGGCGGCGTGCCGACTGCGACGACGACATACTCGCCATGGTCGATGCCTGCTCTCGCGTCGGTCGTGAACGAAATGCGATGGGCGCGGAGGTTGCGGGCGATCATGTCCGCGAGACCGGGCTCGAAGATCGGGACCTCGCCATCGTTCAGGCGAGCAATGCGTTCCTTATCGATGTCCACGCAGACGACATCATTGCCGACATCGGCAAAGCAGGCGCCGGTCACTAACCCGACATAACCAGTGCCAAAGATCGTTACGCGCACGGTTTCTTTCCCTCGCTCAACAGCGGCTCACCACATCAGGCGAATGTATCACACGACGCCGTTTCGGTACGTTACTCCCGGGCCGGTACGTTTGAATCGGCACGTGAAGCGGACCTGACACCCTGGCACATGTCTATGATCGGCCATACGATCGGACTAGCCCGTTCGAGGCAGCAGACAGTAGTCGACACGTGAGCGGGAGCACATTTGGTGGGATGGCGTGATCGAGGGCGGTTCTCATTATGACTGTGACCGACGCCGACATGAGCGCCCGCCCTGCTGGGTCGGCCGTCGCCGGTGTCCGCCAGGACCGTCTTGAAGCGACGGCAATCGCGCTTTTCCTCATCCTGTTCGCAGCATGGCGATACGCGGTTGGGATGCAAGCACATGACCGTGACATCATGTCTGGCTCCATGCTGTTCGCCTCGGCTTGCGCAGCCGCTGTCGCGCTTGTGACTGCACAGCGAAGTTCGGCCAGAACGGCGAGCGGCTGGCGCTTGATCGCGTGTGGTTTTGCGACCTGGGGAATCTTCAACGGCTGGGAGATCATCGCCGCAGCCAACGGTCGACACGGTCCGTCTGCCGTTGTGGCCACGAGTCTCGCCTTCGTCACGATGCTGCCGTCGCTCTGTGGGGGACTCTTGCTGTTTCCGCGAAACCCGGCGAACCCGGCCGTCATCAAGCAATACCGCCGCGATCTTTTACCCGTGGTCGTCGCGCTGGCGACGACGGGTTGGTTACTCGTCGTCGGACCCGTGTATGCTGCGGCGAATGCCGGGTTTGGAGTCAGGCTCAGCGCCATCGCCCACGGTTTGGGCGGCGTTGGGTTGTTCGCCACCATCCTCGCCGTGCTCCTGATCGACGGTCGACCGGCCTCGCCGGTGCTCCGGGCGTTTGCCCTCGCCGCGGGAGCGTTGACCGTCGCCGATGGGTTATGGCTACGGTCTTGGGCAGCGGGACAATCCGCTGAGGGCAGGGCCTCTAATCTGCTCTGGCTCGTGGGATTTGCGCTGATCGGAGTTTCTGCCCGGCTCGCACGTCCGCGCGGGACCAACGAAAGCGCAGCCGGATTGACGCTGGACAAGCCTGCCTGGCATGAGCAGACAGCAAATCTGTCGCTCGTGCTGCTGCTATCGCTTGCCGGCATCCAGGAAGCACGCGGCGAATTCACGACGCGAGGTATCGAGATAACGATCGCGGCTTCGCTGGCGGTGCTCTGGTTCGTGATCGCGCGCTCAGCGTTCGCTTTCCATAATGCTCGCCGGATGAACGCGGAAATCGGCCACCTCAGCAACCGACTCGACGGTTTGATTCAGGAAGTAGGGCGGGATCCACTCACCGGCCTCGTCAATCGCCGGCTGATCCCCGAGCGGATCGACCAGGCGCTGGCCCAGGTGCGAAGCGAGGGGAAACCGCTCGCCGTGGCGTTGATCGATCTCGACAACCTCAAGCGAATCAACGATTCACTAGGTCATGACGCCGGCGACCGGGTGATTTGCACGGTTGCGCGCATTCTCAGCGCGTCGTGCCGTGGCGGCGATGTGGCGGCGCGGTATGCCGGTGACGAATTTGTGCTGGTGCTGCCTGGCGTGGCCGAGGAGGCCGCGGCCGCCGTTTGTGAGCGGATCATTGACGACCTCCGGCAGCGGAGCAAAGCGTTTGCAATCGGCGGAGACATCAAGCTCGGGTTGTCGATTGGTGTTGCGGCCACGAACCATGCGTGCCGCAGCGCTGAGCACATGCTGCGGATTGCCGATGCCTCAATGTACGACGCCAAGAGCGCCGGCAAAAACCGCTACCACATCGTCGACGCCGACACCCTGATGCCCCTCAACCGCGACTTCGCCGCCGAGTTCCCCAAGCTATCCACCGCATACGTCTATCGCCTCGGTGATCGGCGCGGTCAACCGGACGTGGAGCGGGTGACGGGGTAAGATGCCTTTGGAATGGACTTCGCAGATTTAAAGCTGCACACGGGACAACCATTACCACCGCGACTGGTAACGACCGTCAGCAAGTGGGCCCAACGTGAGTTGACCCCCGGCTGGCTTGAGTCACTGCCGGCGACGGTGTCCGAGCTATGCGGGAAATGGCGCATTGAACTCGATGCAGTCATCCCCGAGACAAACATCACCTTGGTGCTCTTAGGTCACTCGGCTGAACTTGGCCCGGTCGTGATCAAGTCGTCACCGATCATAGATGAGTTCCGTTCCGAGGCGACCGCATTGGAGTTGGTGGCGAGCGATAACGTTGCGCGACTGCATGATGTCGATTTCGAGCGCAATATCATGGTCATCGAGCGGATCGTGCCTGGCACGCAACTTCTCAACGCCGGAATGACCGATGAGAATGCGACGCGTTTGGCGGCCGAAACGGTTGCGACCATGTGGCATCCGGTGCCGAATCCAGACGGACTTCATCCGTTGCGCCAATGGATGCGCGCCCTGTTCGACTGGCCGCCACATCCCGAACTGATCGCGCCCGATCTGATTCAACACGCGCAGGAATTGGGATCGGCGCTGCTCGCGCGGTCGTCGCGAGTCTGCCTCTTGCACGGTGATTTTCAGCATCATAATTTGCTTCAGCGCGAAAATGGAGAATGGGCCATCATCGATCCCAAGGGTGTGGTTGGCGACCCGGGTTTCGAGATTGCCGCCTGGATGTACAACCCGCCGGGTGTGACGGCTCGTGATGATTACCTGGATTTAGCTGAACGACGGGTGGCTATTTGTAGCGAAGTCTGGGGAATCGATCCGCAGAAATTGATCGCATGGGCATTCGTAGGGGCAGTGTTGTCTGCCTGTTGGTCTGCCAGCGATTCCACGACTGAGGGACTGCTGAACCATTTCGATCTCGGAGCTCACAAGTTACGGACGCTCTTGCGATGAAAGACCTACCATGAGTAACCGTCCGCTCCGAAAGCGACCAGAAGAGAGCAAAGCTCACCTAACTTAGGGTTTGCGGATAAGCAACGTTGTCCGAAAAACGTGAAATGCGAGTCACATTGGGGCAATGCCGATGTAGAGACCTCGGCCGCTGAGGCCTACTGGGTCGTGCTCAACCGTAAATCCCGCGTTGCGAAATGCTGCCATCGTGTCCTCTCGAGTGAAGAGGCCGAATTCGTGGTGTTCGACAAAGGTATCCACCGTGGTTCCGCGGGCGACGAGGTGGTGGATGTCGAGCGTTGAGACTCGGCCAGAGAGCCCGCTGACGAGCACCCGAGCGATTTTGAGGTTGGGTTCGTCACTAGCATCGACGGCTACACGGCCGTTTTCCCACGCATCCGGCGCAATCCAGGGTTCGACCAAAAGGAGGCCGCCTGGATGAAGGTGGCGAGCAAAATTCTTGAGCGTGCGGCGTAGGCGGGACATCGTTTTCACGTACCCAATCGAGCTGCCAAGGCACAAGATCACATCAAACCGGCGTCCAAGGTCGAATTCGACCATATCCGCAACGTGGATTGAAATCCCTGGGAGTTTCGCGCGGGCGATTTCCACCATCTCGGGACTTACGTCAAGTCCTTCGACTGCATAATGGTCGCGAAGGTGAACGAGGTGCCGGCCTGTCCCGCATGCGACATCCAACAGGCTTGCGCCTGCGGATTGCTTCTGCTTGCCGATGAGTTCGCAGACTTTTCGGGCGCTGGCTGCAGCGTCGAACCGTGAGCCGTAAATTGCATCGTAGATGCTCGCCGAGTCAGTGTACACGGCTCGTTCCTCCAAGTCGCCAGGACTGTAGTGAGGCTCCTCGCCCTCAAGCTCATCAAACGACCCACCTTCTAGCTCATCAATCTCGTGCTGATACGATTTCCAGGCAGCGGGGTTTGCCCGCAGGCGTTCGACCGACTCATTTACTTGTTGCCAGAAGCGACGCTTCTGGCAGTCATCTACCAGATCGGTCACGATCTGGCCGATCGGCCGATGCTCCTGCTTGGCGAGTTCTCGGAGCTTCGAATGCGTTCAATCCTCGACGCGGACCACGGCGGTAGCCATATCGCTCCTTCCTTCCAGCCCAAGGTCGCACCGACCATCGGATGCAATTGTGCCTCAGTTAACGCCAGTAGTCAGGATTCTGGTAATCAGGCGTCAGGCGTCAGGCAGTAGGTAGAACAGCGTGAAAGGTACAGCCAATAATGTTGACGAGTATTTGCAGGAAGTGCTGGAAAATCGGCGTGAGGCGATGATCGCACCCCGGAATCGGCGCCGGAAGCTCCTTGTTGGCTATGATGAACGCATCGGCTATGGCATGCCTTCCTTTAGCAGGAATGGGACGGTCAAGGTCGGATTTGCAAGTCAGCGGAACTACATATCCTTCTCCGTTCTCAAGACCGACGTCGTGAACCGGCGCCGCGATGAGCTGCCCGCGAAATCAGGCAAAGGGTGCATTCGCTATAGCAGTCCGAGCCAGATGGATTTCGAGGTGATCGAGCAGATGCTGCGGGAGACAGTCGAGGATTCCAACGAGGTCTGCGCTTAAGAGATTGCTCGAGTCACTCGCGTCTGTATCCGAAAAACCGCTCGAATATCTGATACTGCCACGCGGCTCGGAGTGCCAACATCCAAGCGACGGCCACAGCGCTTATCAGCAGATAGTCAGTGGCACTCATCAGCGTGGTTCCGAAGAAGTCGCGGACCGGTCTTATCGCCACGATGACGGCGTACAGGGGCAACATCGCGATCGCCAGGATCGTCGGGCGCCAGTCATGGTGCGTTTCTTCGATGACCGCAAACCATTTGTTCGGCGGCGCTGCAAACGGGACCAAAGCCACACCGGCCAAAATCAATAGATAGGTCAATGCATCGCGGGCAACCGATTTCTCGTCGACGGCTGAGGTGACCGAATACCCCTGTCGGCGAAACGATTCGAGATCAATCTCGTGCAGAAAATAAAACAACATGTAAACGACAAAGCCGGCAAACGCGAGCGTTAGGACCGCGGGAACAACGAAAACGACGAGTGAATGAATCAGACTGCGTGGTGGGGTGCTCGGGTGCGCCCACAGGGCGAGACCAAAGGTTGGAATGCCGACAGTGAGGATGGTTAACAACGACATATGCGCTGGTGAAAATGGGAACTGGACTGGAATAACTGCGACGAACGCGATGATGAACGTTACGACAAAGACGCGGACTAAGAAGAGCGACATCACCCCCTGTAGGCCCATGCGGATGCGTTGACCTTCACTGAAGGCGGAAGGCAGAACATTGAACGAATCGTCGAGGAGGACAATGTCTGCTGCCGCGCGGGTCGCCTGGCTGCCACTCTCCATGGCGATGCCGAGGTCTGCTTTTTTGAGTGAAAGCACGTCGTTCACCCCGTCGCCGGTCATCGCGACATAGTGGCCCTGGCGGCGCAGTGCGTCGACGAGACCTTCTTTCTGTTCAGGTGTGATTCGGCCGAAGATCGTATTGGTTGCCGCCGCTTCGTCAAATTCGGCTGGACCGAGTTCTTCCAAATCGAGTCCGGAAATCAGCCTCGCGTCGGGTGAGAGTCCAGCTTGGATGGCCAGGGCGGCGACGGTTTCGGGGTTGTCACCCGAGATGATCTTCAGTGAGATGCCGGCTTTCTGGAATCCGGCGAGGGTCTCGCGGGAGTGAGGTCGAAGCTCGTCCTCGAACGCCAGCCATGCTTTCGGTGCGAGGTCTGCAGGTAGCGCGGGGTTGCCGGCTGAATCGTGAAGTTTCTCAGGGGTCTTGGCTGAGGCGAATAACAAGACTCGCAGACCTTGGTCGGTGAACTCCTTCGGGGGATCGCCGGGCGCATGGGCAAGGACTCTGCTTAGCATCTCAGGTGCGCCGAGCGCGAAGACGCCGCCGATATCCCCGTTTTGTCCCGCGACCGCGCTCCATTTGCGATCTGAAGAAAACGGCACCTCGTCGACGAGCTCCATCTTCGATCCTGAGTATTCGGCGGCAATCGCATCGGACGTTTTTGTGCCGCTGGTCGCACTGGCCACGAACGCGCCGATTTGGTCCGGCAGGTCAGCACCATCACCATTGATCGGAGATAACTCGACCAACTTCAACTTGTTCGCGGTCAAGGTGCCGGTTTTGTCCATGCAGAAGATATCGACGTTCGAAAGTGATTCCACGGCGTTGGTTTGTTGGATAAGGGCATTGTGTTTGGACAAGCGGAGCGCGGCCATCGAATACGTGACCGTGATCATGAGGAAGAGGCCGGGCGGAACAATGCCAACCACGACTGCTGCCGAGAGCACGGTGCTTCTGAAGTCGTAGTTCCAAACTGCTGAACTTATGAATAGCATCGCCAAGAAAATCCCCGCGATGACGAGCTGCAGGCGAACGATCTGATTAACGTTGTGTTGCAGCGGTGTCAGCACCACCCGGTAAGCCCTGGCGCCGACAGCGATGTTGCTGGCGAGCATGTCGTCGCCGACCTTTTCAGCTTCATACGACGCAGAGCCGGACACGCAGAACGAACCGGCATAGACCGGGTCGCCCGCCTTCATTTCGACCAAATCGGCTTCGCCTGTGAGCAGCGACTCGTCGACGAACATCTCACCGGGACCAACGACCTGACCATCAAGCATGATTTGGTCGCCGGCCCGGACAACCAAGATGTCTCCGACGACAAGATCGTCCGGATCGACCTGCCGCCCCTGGCCATCGCGTAGGACGGTCGCCTTCGCCCTTGCCAGAAGCGCGATTTGGTCAAGGCGTCGTTTGGCGAACGTCTCTTGAACGATGCCGATGCCTGCGTTGATAAACGCGAGGCCCGAAGAAAGAAGCGCGTCCTTGGGCAGACCGAGGATGACGAGGACCGCTCCGACCGCGATCAGCGTCACATTAATAAAGGTGAACAGATTGTCGCGGATGATTTGGCCGTAGGTGCGACTCGTTTCATGCCTGACCCGATTCCCGAGTCCCTTGGACCTGCGCTCGTCGGCCTCGGCGTCGGTGAGACCGGTCTCCGGATTGGTCTTATCGAGCGCGCCCGATTCGGTTTCCGTCCCGTCTTCAGCTTTGAGGACCGTGCTCGTTTGCACTTGCCGGCTCCATGAGCCCCCGTTGATGCCGAGTCGGAGCTCTTCGTGGTTGCGGTACGGACGAATCCGTGGCGTTCCAAGTGTTTTGACAGTGGCGGTTAGGGCTACGGCAGTCCATTAGATGGTACTCAATGAACGCTACCCTATCTCGATTGAGCTAGCTTTCTGTCTATAAAGATGTTTCTTATGTAAAACTGGAAGCGTGTTCGATGGCTGACATCCACGCCTCTTGGAAGGCAGGGCCGTCGATGTCCTGTACGACTCGCGTCAATCGTCCATCCTCGGCGGATTTTAAGAGCAGAATGTCTCCATCACGACGTGTCTTGAGCCGGATTTCCTCGATGCTGAGCCCGGACCATCCCACCGCGGCAGCGCAGGCGACCGGGTCGTAGTGGAAGTTCAGGAGGTCGTCCGGCAGACCTGGGTGCGATCTCCCGAGTTCAGTCATGCTGGTGTTATGAGCATGCGCTTCGCTTTGGCGGGCGATAAGGTCGCCGAGCGGACCTGAGGCGCGAAGCCTCGGGAGGTCAGCAGCACGAAGGAGCGCTTTGAGCGTCGCTGGCAATGTGGCGAGCGTCAAGTCTGCTGTCGCTGCGACAATTTCAGACGCGCGCGTATCCCATTGGAGGTTCCAGTCCATCTCCGGTCCCCACTGTGGGAGTCCCCGATCGGGTGGCCGAACCAATCCACCCATGACAACGATTGGAGTCTTGGAGAGGGCGCCTGGTCTCGCGACTTCAAGGAGTGCGAGGTTCGTATACGGGCCGATGGCGCCAACCGTCGCGCCCTGTTCGATGCTTTGATAGAGCAGGTCGAGTGCGTCACCGGGAGGAGAAGGACGCGGTTGAAGATTCGTTGGCCAGAAACGTTCGTCGTCGATGACCGGGTCGGCGACGCGCAGGGATGTGGACTCAACTTCGACGCCGGCCACGACCGGGATGTCCTCTCGACCGGCAAGTTTCAGGCAGTGCGCAACGTAGCCCGCGCGGAGACCGCCTGGATCGATCGTTGTGGTGATGGCGACGAGCTCGACATCGGGCCAGCCAAGCAGCATCGCCAGGGCGCAGACGTCGTCAGGGTCCCCGCCAAGATCGGTGTCGAGATGGATGCGCCTCACTGAAAAATTCCCTGTTGATGTCGTTTGGCTCACGTTCGCCACGCGCGCAAGGTGCACCTTGAACGGCAAGAACAAACGCATCGGCGTTTCCGGAAACGGCTGGAAGCCGTGGCGCGCGTAAAATGCGGCCGCACCCTCATCGATGGCATCGACCACGATCGCGTAGGTAGCTATCTGAGTCTGAATTACAAGCGAACGTTCAATGGCGTTGAAAAGCATGTCGCGGCCGAACTCTCGACCCTGCAAGCTGTGGTCAACTGCCAATTTGCCAAGCAGAATCGCTCCGATTTCGGCTGAATGCGGGAACTTCCTTGCCAGTTCCTGGGGTAATTCGTCAGCTCTGATCCTCGTCACGCTTAGGGAGTAGTAGCCGAGAACCTTCCTTGGGGAAAGAGTGGAAACGAGTACATACGTCGTCGCGAGATCGCGCTTTGCCCCATTGAACACATGTTCGTGGAGGAACCGATCGAGTGAATCATTACCACACGAAAAGCCGGCCCGCTCGTGGTTTCTTGACAACAGCTCGATCCGGAAGCGCGGTGCCCCATCATCCGCTGTCGAGGCTTCGTTGTCAGCTGGCATCTACGAAATCGCTTCGTCCGGTGGGGCCGACTCGAATCAAGTTGCCTTCGACTCAAGATATTTTTCATAGTCGGGGACCATTTGATCAGTAACAACTGGCTCAGCAAGGAGCGCTTCAACAAAGGCGATCGAAGCCGCGCGCGAGCCTCCATCTCGTGATTTCCTCTTCTTCGCGGAAAATTTGAACGGCTTTCTCGCGGGCGCATTCGGTCATGAGGTCAGCCAACGTGCGACCACTGGCGGCTGCGGCTTTTTCAAGGAAGGCTTTTTGTTCCGGATCCATACGCACGATCATCTGCGCAGTTTTTCTTCGCTGCCGCTTCTTGCGCTCGACGTTTGGGTGATTCTTTGCTCTTAATGCGGTCAACTCATCGTGCTCCACGTGCCGGATTGTGCTCGTTCTATCCGTGTTACTGTATATCTGTTGTCGTTACCCTATCAATACATTTCCAATCCACCGTCGACACGTTCTAGCCAGTTCTTTACTTGCTGTAAGAACTTGGCGGCGGCGAGGCCGTCGAGGGCGCGATGGTCGATGCTCAGCGAGAGGTTCATCATCGAGCGAATGGCGATCATGTCGTCGACGATGACTGGGCGCTTGACGATCGCTTCGGTCGAGAGGATCGCGACCTGAGGCTGGACAATGATCGGCGTCGACACGAGCGAGCCGAATGTGCCCGGATTGTTGACGGTGAAGGTGCCGCCGGCGATGTCGTCGGGCGCGAGGGAATCGGAACGGGCCTTCTCCGCGAGTTCGGCGATGGTGTGCATCAGGCCGGCGATGCTGAGCCGGTCGGCGTGCTTGATCACGGGCACGATTAACCCGTCGTCTAGGCTGACGGCGATGCCGATGTTCATCGCTTTGCGGTGGATGATCCGATTCTCGTCCCACACCGCGTTCAGGCGGGGATGGTCGCGCAGGGCGGCGGTGATCGCCTTGATGGCAAACGGGAGATAGGTCAGATCAATGCCTTCCCGTTGCCGGAATTCGACCTTCCGCGCCGCGCGATAGGCGACGACGTTTGTCATGTCGACTTCCATGACGACGGACGCGTGGGGCGCGGTCCGCTCCGAGCGGACCATGTGCTCGGCAATCAATCTCCGGATTGGCGTGACCGGGATGACTTCGTCGCCGGGCGCGAGTTGGATCTCAGATCGTGCGGGCGGTTGCTCACTAAGCGGTGTGACGTGACGCGGCGCCGGTGCTGTTGATTGCAGCGATTCGAGATGCGCGAGGATATCGCGCTTAGTGACACGACCGCCGATGCCGGTGCCCTCGATCGCCGCGAGGTCGATGTGGTGCTCCTCGGCGATGCGGCGGACAACCGGCGACGAGCGTGCTCGCAGCAGCTCCATCTCGTCCGGAATCTCCTCTTTGCGCCGAACCAGCGATATCGTCCGGCCATTGGACATGCTTGGGGTGTTGTCGCCGTTTTGAGCTGTCGACATGACCTGGGCTGTTGATGGGCCGGGGCTCTCGTCAGCCGTGGAAACGCCTTTCCCGCCGCCGGTTTCATCGATCCGGCAAAGGACCGTGCCCACGGGAACCGTGGTGTCCGGCTCGATCAGGATTTCGACCAGGATGCCGGCGACGGGCGATGGGATCTCGGAGCTGACCTTGTCTGTTTCGACCTCGACCAAGGGATCGTATTTGTCCACGACGTCGCCAACGTGCTTCAGCCAGGAGCCAATGGTGCCTTCGGTCACGCTCTCGCCGAGCTGCGGCATCGTGATCGTGGTCGCGGTCTCTGTCGGCATCGAATCCTCCGCTCTCGGCTAGTAGGCTATGAGCGTGCGCAACGCCGCGCCAATCTTCTCGGCATCGATCATGAAGGCATGTTCTAACGGCGGGCTGAACGGCATCGCGGGCACGTCGGGCGCGGCTACCCGCGTGACCGGTGCATCGAGATAGGCGAACGCCTCCTCCCCGATGATCGCCGCAACTTCGCTGGCAACCGAGCAGAGCCGGTTCGCTTCCGTGACTACGAGCGCCTTGCCTGTCTTTTTGACCGAGTCGACGATGGTGGTTTCGTCGAGCGGTTTGAGCGAGCGGAGGTCGATCAATTCGATGCTGGCGCCAGTCTCCGCCGCGATCGTGCGCGCGGCCTGTTCCGACTCGTGGACCATCAGCCCGTAGGCGATGATCGAAACATCCGTGCCTTCTTGCACGATGCGCGCTTGCCCGAAGGGCACGTCGTACTCGCCGTTCGGCACGGGACCTTTGATCGCCCGGTACATCTTCTTGTGCTCAAGAAAGAGGACCGGGTCCTCGTCACGGATGGCGGTGCGGAGCAAACCCTTGGCATCGGCGGGCGTGGCCGGGGCTACGACCTTCAGGCCCGGGGTATGCACGAAGATCGCTTCAATACTTTGCGAGTGGTAGAGCGCGCCATGGACACCGCCGCCGAAGGGAACGCGGATGACGAGGGGACAGCAAAAGTCGTTGTTTGAGCGATAGCGGATGCGGGCTGCTTCGCTCATGATCTGATCTAACGCGGAGTGGATGAAATCGAGGAACTGGATTTCGGCGATCGGCCGCAACCCGTTCAACGCCATTCCGATCGCGCTGCCGATGATCTCCGATTCGGCGAGGGGCGTGTCGATCACGCGGTCCTCGCCGAACGCATCGAGCAAGCCCGCCGTGACCCGGAACACGCCGCCGCGACGGCCGACATCCTCGCCGAGGATGACAATGCGGTCGTCAGCGGCCATCTCTTCATGCAGCGTGTCGTGAATCGCATCGACCAGCGATTTTTGCGGCGATTCGATTTGGCTGTTCTCAAGGTCTGGTTCTTCGAGAGTCGTCCGTTCGGAAACTTGCGCCATTGCATTCCCTCGTCGAGTCGACGTATTTGTTAATTATGTCAACCCAGATCCCGCCGCTCCCCCCCCTGCCGGCTATCGCTCCGCGTAGACATGGCGGTCGAAGGTTGCGGGGTCAGGGAATGCAGCTTGCTCGGATGCTTCGGTCGCGGCATCGACGTCGCGTTTGATCGAGGCTTTGAGCTCGGCGAGCGATTCGTCGTCGAGCGCGCCGACGTTGCGCAAGCGCGCTTCGAAGAGCGCGACGGGATCGTGCCCTTTCCAGGCCTTGACCTCTTCCGGCGACCGATACGCACGGTCGTCGTCGTCGGACGTATGCGGGTTGAAGCGGTAAACCTTGGCCTCGATCAGGGTTGGACCGCCGCCGGCCCGCGCGCGGTCGGCCGCTTCCTTCACGGTTTTGTAGACAGCGAGCAGATCGGTGCCGTCGACCACGAAACCGGGACAGCCGTACCCCGATGCGCGGTCGGCGACATTGTCGATCGCCATCTGGTGATCCTGCGGGACCGAAATCGCGTAGCGGTTGTTTTCACAAAAGAAGATCACCGGCAGCTTATGGACGCCGGCGAAATTGCATGCCTCGTGGAAATCCCCCTTCGAGGCGCCGCCCTCGCCGAAGCAGACGAATGAAACGTCATTTTCATTGCGCAGTTTCGAGGCGTAGGCAGTGCCGGTCGCGAGCGGCAGTTGTGTCGAAACCGAGCTGGAACAGGTGATGATTCGTAACCGTTTCGAGCCATAGTGCGCGGGCATTTGACGAGCGCCGGAGGCAGGATCGGCCGCTTTCGCCATCACGCTCATCATGATGTCGTCGGCGGTGAGCCCGAAGACGAGACTCAATGCCAAATCGCGGTAATACGGGAGGATGAAGTCCTTGGTGCGGTCGAGGGCGAAGCCCGCACCGACCTGGGCCGCTTCGTGGCCCTGACCGGAAACGACGAACGGCGCCTTACCGGCGCGATTGAGTTGCCAGATGCGCTCATCGAGCGCGCGCGCGAGCGCGACGTAGCGATACATCTCGCGCAGCGTCTCCGGCGAGAGGCCGGCGTCTCCCTCTGACGGAGGAATCGCCTTCGCGGTGATTGTCCCGGCTCCGACATCGACATGGTCGAGTGGAAGGTGAACCGCGGGTTGACCATTCTGAGGAACAGTCCCCGCCTGGAATGCTCCCTGGACTGCCTTGTCCGGAGCCGGGGTGGTTTCGGTCGCCATTGACCGCTCCTTGTCATTTGTAGGCTCTAACCGGTTGGTGCGATCAGCGGGGCGCGACACGTATGGTTCGCCCGGCGGGGGCGGTTCTGATCGCTCTGTCCGGTAAGCCATCAAGCTCGGCGTTCTTCGGTAGAGCACTGTCGATGCATTTCATCGCCTCAACAGCGCAACTTCCCTGCCGCCACTACTGACGATTATACGCCCGCTGGTTCAGGCTGAGATGTCGCTAGGGGTCCTGATTCTGTGGAATTCAAGTTCAAGAAACGGCGTGCCGCCTAGATTCGAGGCGGCACCGACTGAGCGAGCATCGGTGACCCAAAGAGCTTGCTAATTGGCCACGCTCAGACCTGCGAAGAAGCTACAGAGGCTGGTGTGTAGACCGCACTGTCGGCGTAGGCCAGGACACTGGGCGCACATCGGTACTAGTTCGTAGGCGACCGATCGCCTGTCAGGGAAGATTTCGTCAGCCGAGTTAGCCCAATCTCAGAATATCCCATGGCGCGTGGCGTAGGTCACCGCAGCGGTGCGGGAGGGGACATCAAGCTTGCCGCGGATTGTCTCGACGTGCTTGGAGGCGGTGCGGCGGGTGATCCCGAGCGCCTCGGCGATCTCCTTGTCGGACGAACCCTCGACGAGGAGACGCAGGACGGCGAGTTCGCGCGGCGTCAATCCGTTCCTAGTCGTGCTCGCTGTCGGCGGTGAGTCTGATGCGGCTGTTACGGCGACTTTGAAGGCTAACTGGATAGCCTCCTCCAGCGCCATTTCTTGGCCGGCTGCGTGCGATTCGGCGAAGGCCTCGTCTCCCATCACTTGACGCGCTTGCACGGCCGCTGGCACCCCTACCGCGCACACATCCACCTCCGGAAGCTGGCCGTGACGCAGGCGTTCGGCGTCCACCGCTCCCAAGAGATGTGCCGCCTCCCGAGCCTGGCCGATTGCGATCGCGACGAGCGCCATGCTCATGAGTCCAGGTTCGCCCCCGGCCGGATCCCGTCCGTCCCGAGCCAGTACGAGCGCCTCTGCAATCACGGAGGCAGCGTCCTTGATCTTTCCCTGCGCGAGCCGAACTTGCCCCAAATAGGTCAATGCATGCACGATGCCGAAGAGATAATCTCGCTCCCTGCTCCGGGCCAAAAAGTTGGTAAACCCAGTCGCGGCTGCCTCTAGGTCGCCCTCATGGAAGTCGCCAATCGCCTGACCATAAATCGCGGAATCAATCCAGGTGTCGTCGTTGCTCGCAGTGGCGAGGGCGAGGACTCGGTTGGTAAGAGCAGTGGCCTCCTGATAGTCAGACCGCCGTCCTGCGAGCTCCGCCAAGTATGTGAGCCCGTAGCAGGCTCCTTTGTCGTCCTCGGTCGCTTCCGCGTGTGCAAGGAGGTCCGTCGCGAGTGATTCCGCCCGCGCCCGATCCTCGACCACGAATAGATAGAAGCACGCCGCCCCAATCAGCACTTCGGTAAGCGCAGCGGGAGAAACCTCATCACGCCTCGTCAACGCTCGCTCGAGCCATCGACCCTCGTCGCTAGCATTTCCGCGACCAAACTCGAATCGCCACAATGCCCCGGCAAAACGGGCGACCGTTTCGGCGTCTCCGCTCTCGTCGGCCCACGCGAGCGCCGCGTGGCAGTTATCGTAGTCGGCGTCGATCCGGTCGCTCCATTCCACTGATCTGTCGTCGTCGTAATGAGGCAGCGCCGCCTCGGCCAACGCCACGAAGGTGGCCGCATGTGCGTCGCGGGCCACCTCAAGTTCACCGTTCGCCGCGAGCTGTTCAAGCCCGAACTCTCGAATCGTTTCAAGCATCGAGAATCGCGTTCCGACACTCGGCTGCTCGGTCTGTCGGACCAGGCTCTTGTCGACGAGAGACGTCAAGAGATTGAGGACGGGTTCGTCCGCCGCTACCGCCATTGCCGCCTCGAGTGTGAAACCTCCTACAAACACTGAAAGCCGGCGAAGAAGGGCTTGCTCTTCCGGTGTGAGGAGATCATAGCTCCAGGAAATCGCATGGCGCATGGTTTGCAACCGCTCTGGGGCGTCACGATGACCTCCGGTCAGGAGCGGCAATCGATTGGTCAATTGCTGAAGGAGAGAAGCTGGGGACAGGACTCTCATGCGGGCGGCGCCTAGCTCAAGCGCAAGCGGCAGCCCATCGAGGCTGTGGCAGATCTCTGCGATTGCTCCTGCGTTGGCGTCGTTCAGGACAAAGTCCGGTTTCGCCTCCCGGGCGCGTGTGACGAACAGGCGGATCGCATCGTAGTTTTCTAGCTCGTCAATCTGTAGTGATTGGGTCGAGTCCGGCAAATCAAGCGGCCGAACTTCGAATGCGTTTTCACCGGTCAAGTGCAGCAGTTCGCGGCTCGTGGTGAGCACCTTCAGGTCAGGACAACTCGTCAAGAGGTCGGCGACCAACGGCGCTGCCGCTGTAACGTGTTCGAAGTTGTCGAGGAGTAGAAGTAGCCCGCGCTCGCGCAAGGCAAGCCGCAGGCTGTCGAGCAGCGGTTGCGTCCCGGTGTCGCGGATGCTGAACTCCTGCGCAATCGCCGAGGCAACGAGCGTGGGGTCGCTGAGCGGGGCAAGCGGCACAAAGACGGCGCCGTCGGGAAAGGCGCCGCACAGATTCCGAGCGACCGCCAAGGCGAATTGCGTCTTGCCGACACCACCGGGACCGATAAAGGTGACCAACCGTACATTTTCATATCGCAATAGCGCACAGGCCGCGGCGATCTCTGCTTCTCGGCCGATCAATGACGTTAATGGGGCCGGGAGATTACTAACGGAACCGCGCCACTCCTTGGGAAGCGGGTGCAGTTGAGCGGGTGGAGACGATAATTGTTCATCCGGCAGTGTGTTCATGATGGGTGGATCCGGCGACGAGCGAGCTACGTCACGCCCAATTGTGATCAATCGCGATGTTTCATTGTAGGACCTGCCAGCAAGAGGCAGATCGCGCTTTTGTGCGAAGTAAGCCACGTTGAGTCGTCCCCGCCGGAATCAACAACGGGCTAGTCAGTGGCTTCGCACCCGTCCTAGACGGGTCGGATTGACGTTAACACGAGCAGGCGATCCGGCGTCGCAAACGACGACAGGAGTGCGTACGGGTCGTTCTGGTCGGGGAATCCGGTGAAACGTGTGGAGTTGTACTCACCCCACTTCGGCCCGGGGAAAAGCGGGATCGCCGGCGCGTGCTCGACGAAAAGGAACTGTAATTGGTCCGCCAGTTCCCGTTGCACCTGCGGGTCGGAGGTGGCTGCGAACTGATCAAGCAGCCGATCCGCCTCGTCATTGCCGAACCGGTGCCAGTTGTCGATAGCGACTTCGCCGACCGGCTTGACCGTCGCCGTCGACATGGTGGCCCGATAGAAGTTGAACGGTGTTGGGCCATCCGTGCTCCAGCCGATCGAGAGGTCAAACTGGCCCTTTTGTACACGGTCGATCCAGACTGCAGCATCGTTGTTTTTGACCGTCAGATTGATACCGACCTCCCTTAGGTTTTTTGCCATGATCTGGCACGCTGACACCCAGTCCGACCAGCCGACGACGCCATCCAGCTCGTACTCCATGCGCGTGCCATCGGGCAGGACGCGCGTCCCGTCGTCCCATGCGTAACCGGACGCGTCTAGCAGCCGGTTGGCCCCCGTCAGGTCACGCTTGGTCCAGCTGCCATTGGCAACGGCGTCGGCGTTCTTCCACTCTTGGTACGCGTCACTGAGCCCGGTCGCATCGGCGGGGTACGTGTAGCCAGACATGGCGACCTCGACGATTTGCTCCCGATCCAAAGCCATGCTGAGCGCCTTGCGCACGTTGGTTTCGTCGAATGGCGCCCGCGTCGTGTTGGCGTAGAGCATGACATCGCTACCGGCAAGTGGGAACCAGTAGTGGTGATGCGCCGGGTCCTTGGCGACGAATGTTTTCTCGACATCCGCAATGAAGGCCGCTGTCCAGTCGATTTCGTCGCTCAGCAGCGCCAGGAGTATCGATTGGCTGTCGCTGAAGGCCGGGAAGCGCAGTCCGCGGACAAGCGGCTTGCCCGCCTGCCAGTAGTTGGGGTTCCGGTGCAGCTCCCAGTACTGGTCCTCAAAGACCGCGACTTCGGTGAACGGGCCGGTGCCGACCGGCTGCTTGTTGAGAAACGTCACCGGGTCGGAAACGTCCTTCCAGACGTGCTCCGGCACGATCATCTGGTGACCGAGATCGTACAGAGCGGGAGTGAAGACCTGCTTGAACGTGACCGTAACGGTCCGCTCGTCGGGCGCCCGGATGTCGTCGATGAGCGGGAGCACCGTCCGGATGCCACCGGTGCCGGGGAGGGCTTCGTGTGCACGCAGGAGCTCGAACGTGAAGGCGACATCCTTCGCGGTGAAAGGGTGTCCATCCGACCAGGCGACGCCGTCGCGGAGAGTAAATGTGAGGGTCGCATTGTCAGCGTCGAACGCGTACCCGGTGGCGAGCCACGGGACAATCTTCCCGGTCATGGTGTTGTGGATGAGCATCGGCTCGTAGATCCCCGCCACGGTTGGCCAGCGGGCGGTTTCCTCGGCATGCAGCGGGTTGAAATTGCGGATAAACGTCGGCCCCAGTTCTACGCCTTTCACCGTCACGAGGCCATCGTCTGTGCTCTGTGCTCGGACCGCGCTGGGACCGGGAAGTGTCTTGGCGTATGCGGCCGCCGATATGCCGGCCGCCGCTGCGACACCGATCAACCGGCGACGATCGAGCTTGCGAGTGGCGGCCGCTTTGGCGAGATCATCGGGCGACGTTCGGTCCAGCATGGCTTCACCTCCGAGTCAAAACCGACTGTCTCAACAATCAAGCTCGTCGCATTTGGGATCGAATGTCCGCGCCGACGTGCAGACGAGCGCAACTGGCGACTGAGCCGATCCTGATTGATTCGAGTCCGAGCATCTGCGAGTAGTGAGCCGGCGTAGATAAGGTGTCGGCATTGGTCGAGTTAGCGATTCCGCCCGGCCGATCAAAGAGATTGGCCCGGATGGGGAGATGATTGCGGCGCGGTCCTCCCGCTTGGTCACTCGGTGAACGGGAGTCGGACGGGCGGATGGCAGTGTGCTCTTGATGCACCGGTCCCGCGTAGTTGCGGATTATCGATCGGCGTGTCGCCAGTGGTGTCCATTGTAGACCCTGCACTACGCGGCACGTTTGTCCGTTTACATGCGACCGCTGGCCCGTGAGCGAAGTCGACGATGAGGAAACTCAGCGACGATGGGCGAGGAATAGGATCATCTGATACCAGCCAGCGAGCAAATGACGAAGGCGGACCGCGCAGTCCGCCCTCATTTATCAGGTTGCTCTATCGATCACTCGGCAGCTCCGTGAAGACCCGCAAAGTAGCTGCAAAGACTTACGTGCAGACCACGTGGCGCGTAGGCGAGCAGCATTGCTTCCGGTGTGTCGATCACGCCTGGCCGATCACGGTCCACTGTGACGATGAAGTCCTCTTCATTCGACGTCACGAGATGCAACGTCAGATCGGTGATCGTGACATCCTCTTGCGCTGCCGTGGCCGTGCGGGTGAAGTGCCCATCGTAGGCGAGCTCCAAACCCGTCGTGGTATTGGCGGCGGTGCCCGCGAAGGTTACGAATCGACGCTCCATAACCGGGTGCTCAATGCCGGTGTAGTCCGCGAACATGGTGAAGGCGCGATCGAGTCGATAGCTCGTGGTGATCGCGAAATCGAAGCCGAAGGCGAGGGTCGGAGAAAAGCCGCCTACGACGGACGCGCCCCGGCAATCCTGCACGAGAACATCCTCGCCGCTTTGTGTATCTGACCAATTCACGCCCTCAGCCGCAGCAGCAGGTGCGAGGGCGAATCCGGCCGCGAGAAGAACACACGTGAGCACGATAACGAAAAGACGCGGTATTGCGTGTGCGTTCATGGATCCCTCCTGGAAGAGAACGAAGTCCCAAGGCCGCTGACCATTGGGGCAGGCGCTTATCGCCGCACTGTCAGCCTAGGTCGGCGCAGGCGGTCACACATTGGCAATAGTTCGTAGAGGTTCAATCGGCGATTGGGGGAAAATTTCGTATGCGAAGTTAGCCCAAGGTCAGATGAACCCGTGGCGCGTGGCGTAGGTCACTGCGGCCGTGCGGGAGGGGACATTGAACTTATCGCGGATCGTCTCGACATGTTTTGACGCAGTTCGGCGACTCATTCCCAGCGCATCGGCGATCTCTTTGTCGGAGTGTCCCTCGACGAGCAGGCGCAAGACGGCGAGCTCACGCGGTGTCAGGCCGTGCCCGGTCGTGGTGACTGGTGCCCGAGAAGCTGTCTGAGCAATCTCGGCGACAACGTAGGCCTCCTGGATCGCCTCTTCCAACGCCATCTTTTGACCCGCTACACGTGCTGCAGCGAAGGCCTCTTCCCCCATCGCTCGACGCACTTCTACCTCTGCCGGAGCCGCGTCCGCGGACGAATCCAGCTCGTGAAGCACACCGCATTGCCAACGCAGTGCGTCCACCGCTCCCAAGAGGTGTGCCGCCTCCCTAACCTGGCCCGTCGCGACCGCCACCACTGCCAGGCGATTTAGCCCATCGCCGATCCCCGATGTTTCCCGGCAATGCCAAGCCAGTCCTATCGCCTCCGCGATCAGCGCAGCAGCGTCTTTGAAATTCGCTTGCGCAATCCGCACTCGCCCGAGGTGGGCCAGGGCGCTTGTCATCCCAAAGAGGTAACCGATTTCCCTGTTTCGAGCCAGAGCGTCGGCAAACCCGGTCGCGGCTGCCTCCAGGTCGCCCTGATGGAAGTCGACGCAAGCGAGCCCGAAGACTGCCCAGGCTACCTGGGAGGCAGCGCTGCGCGAGGAGGGTGCCAGGGCGAGGGCTTGGCGGTAATGGGCGGTGGCCCCCGGATAGTCGGACCGCCGCAAGGCGAGCGAGGCCAGGTAGTTATGCCCATCGCACGTACCATAGGCGTCGCCGACCGCGTCGGCGTGTGCGATCAACTCCGTCGCAAGCACCTCCGCTCGTGCCCTGTCTTCGACCAGGAACGTGTAGAAGCACGCTGCCCCGTCGAGCACCTCGGTAAGCACGGAGGGGGAGACGCTGTCCCGCAGGGCCAGAGCTCGCTCTAACCAGCGGCTGGCGTCGCTGGGGTAGCCGCGAGCGAACTCCAACCGCCACAACGCGCCGATCAATCGGGCCACGGTTTCGGCGTCGGCGCGGGAGTCCGCCCACTCTAGCGCCGCGTGGCAGTTGGCGAGGTCGACTTCAACCCGGTCCATCCATTCCAACCATCCCTCGTCGTCGTAATGGGGCATCGCGGCCTCGGACAGCACCACAAAGGCAGCCGCGTGCGCATCTCGCGTCGCCTCCTCTTCCCCACTCGCGACGAGTTGTTCCAGTCCGAACTCGCGGACCGCTTCGAGCATCGAAAATCGTGCCTCGTCACCCTGTTGCCCGACTTGCCGCACCAAGCTCTTGTCGACGAGTGAGGTGAGCAGATCGAGCGTGGCTTCTTCTGCACCAACTGCCGCGGCTCCCTCGAGCGTGAACCCGCCGACAAAGACTGAGAGGCGCCGAAAGAGACACCGCTCGTCGGAGGAAAGGAGGTCATAGCTCCAGGCGATCGCGTGGCGCATGCTTCGCAGCCGTTCCGGGGCGTCGCGGTGGCCGCCGGTAAGGAGCTGCAAGCGATTGGACAATTGCGCGAGGAGGGCACCTGGGGCAAGTACTCGCACTCGGGCAGCGGCGAGCTCCAGCGCCAGTGGCAGCCCGTCCAGGCTCCGGCAGATCTCGCCCACCGCCTCTGCATTGGCGTCGGTGATGGCAAAATCCGACTTCGCTTCCTGGGCGCGCATCACAAACAAGCGGATCGCATCGCAACGTGCCATCTCCGCGACCGAAAGGGATCGCGTCGAATCGGGAAGTTCCAGCGGAGGTACGTCGAAGGCATGTTCGCCGGTTACATGCAGCAATTCGCGGCTGGTCACGAGCACCTTCAGATGAGGGCAGGTGGACAGGAGATCGACCACCAAGGGCGCTGCCGCGGTGACATGCTCGAAGTTGTCGAGGACCAGCAGCAGGTCCCGAGCGCGCAGTGCTACCAGCAGCCTATCGAGCAGGAGCCGGGGATCGGAGTCGCGGACATCGAATTCGTGCGCAATGGTTGAAGAAACGTGAGCCGGATCGCGGATGGGGGCCAGTGGCACAAATACCGCTCCATCGACAAAGTTAGTGCTTACCTTCCGCGCGACTTCCAGCGCCAATTGCGTCTTGCCGACGCCACCGGGACCAGTGAAGGTGAGCAAGCGCACGTCGTTGCCCTGCAAAAGCGTGCAGGCGGTGGCGATCTCCCGCTCCCGGCCGATCAGCGACGTCAATGGAGCCGGAAGGCCACTCGCGCCGGCGGCATCCCGCTCCGGCAACGGTTGGAGGCGAGTCGGCGGGGCGGAGGGCTGAACGGTTTCGGCTTGGCGCTCCATAGGGCGGTCCTGCACTGTGCGAGCATGGCGGCGCGCGGCCGTCTGGTGTCCAAACACTATAGCTCATCCACAGATAGGTTCTTCAGAGGCAAAGCCACCTGCCCCTACTACCGCGCAAGCAGTCTTACCTGTCGACGTCGTCCAGTCTCAAGCCATGGTCAAGACCCAGAACAGGGCTCGGCAGGCGGGAACGCCAGCCCAGCCCAGAGGAATTAAGTGTGAGCGAGCGCTAGCAGGGTTGGTCGCGCGGCCCGAGGTCGCACGGGTCCGGAACAGCGGCAGGCGATGGTTGGTCGGGCGCCGATGTTTCGGCGCTCTCGCCCACCGACGAGTTGCCGAGCAATCGGCAAAGATCCACCTGCAAAACTCTTGGCACGATCGTCTGGATCACGGACGGTGGGCTGTTCATCATATCGAAGTTCACCCTTCCAAGTGAAACCCTCACCATTTCAGGTGTGCCTACTTTGAATCGCAGAAGGAGATCCGAGACCGATGCGCTCCCTCGATCAAAATCAGCCACACGCGTGTAGTGGCCGTCGTACGCAAACGACTTTCCAGTCGTCGCGTTGCCAATCGCGCCCCTGAAGCCGACTTGTTGTCGTTCGAAGACAGTAGCTCCCGCGGGATCGACAACGACGTGATACGTGCGGATGGTTGTGTAGCTACTTGTGATCGCAAAGCCGCCGCAAGCCTGCACCGAAACGTCCTCGTGGCTCGATTCATCGGACCACTCCCGGGTGCCGGCGGCCCTCGCGGCAGGTCCGGTCAATACGCCAGTGGCAATGAGGACGAGGGTCAAACTGACGAAGAGAAGTCGAAATAGTGATCGCGTGTGCATTGAAGCCTCCTCGGAGCGGACGAGGACCCGCGTTGCGGGTGATGTCGCGTCCGCAACTCTCAATTCAGTGAATAGGTGCTGCGCCGAGGAGCGAAGCATTTGCGCGGCGGCTGTGATCGCAGTACGCTGTGCGCAAGTGCTGGGTGCTCATTCCCGAGTCCTCGGCGGCTCCAGACGGGCGGGGCGTGATCGGTCGCACGGTCGCCCCGCTCGTTTGCTTTCTATGGACGGAGGACCGCGTTCTGTGGTGCTCATCGCTTACTCTCCAACAGTTGTAGCGGTAGCTGGAATCGCCGTGTCGCCGAGTGCATAAAAGATTCCGAGATCCCCAAAATAGACCACACCGTTGCTGACCGTAGCGGGTGAGTGAATCGGGCTATCGGCTTCAAAGCGCCAAAGCTCGTGGCCGTTTTTTCCATCTAGGGCAAGAAGTGCATTCTGTTCAGAGCCGATGTAGACAACATTGCCTGCAACGATCGGCGATGCATGTTGGGTGTAGGCCATCTCGACTTCCCAAAGCTTTTCGCCATTCTCTTCGTCAAACGCATAAAGCACTCCATTGTGGCCAGCGACGTAGATCGTCCCATTGGCAATGGCCGCAGGCGTGAATCCGCCCTGATTTGGGATTGCGGGTTGGTCTGGTGTAAGAGCAACTGCATCTAGAGTTATCTTCCAGATCACCTCGCCGGTTCCAGCGGCAAGCGCATAGAAAGTGCCAGTCGAGTCTCCGAAGCAGACCTTGCCATTGGCGATGGAAGGGGTTCCCACAACGAAGCCTTCAGCTTGAAACGCCCAGCGTTGCGTTCCCGTTTTCGCATCAACCGCGAATACGGCTGGCCGAGCGTTGGCAGCCATGCCGCCGATGACGTAGACAAGGCCATCAGCAAACGCGGGAGAGGAGGTTAAGCCTCCGCGCATGGGAAAGGTCCAGAGCTGCTTCCCGGTGCGCTCGTCTAAGGCAAAGAGCACGTCATCGAGAATCTCAGTTTGGTCCGTAAAAAAGAGCACGTCATCGAGAATCTCAGTTTGGCCCGTAGAGACATAGACCACTCCGTCTACCACGGTTGGCGAAGCGGTAATGCTGTGACCTGCCACGTAGGTCCATCGTTCGACGCCGGTACCGGCGTCGATTGCGTGGAAAGTGCCGTCGGTGGAACCGACGAAGACCAGACCATCGATAACCGCGGGGGCCGGGGCGGGAGCAGGCTGTGAGTAATTTTGTATGCCCTTTATGGGAGATTCCCAGCGCTTCGCGCCAGTATTGGCATCGAGCGCGAGAACCCGATTGCCATTGCTGACATAGGCCACACCGTCGACAACCGCAGCTGCGGAAAAGAGATTGAAATTCTCATCAACAAAGCTCCACAAGACCGATGGTTGAACCACAGGTCCGGTGCCGGGCATTTCGCCGGTTCGCGCTGGATTCCCGTAAAGGAAGTGCACGTTCGATGACTCCTCCTGAGGGATGGTTTTTTGCTCCCGCCCGGGAATGAGTGACATCAGGGCGTCCGTACCGAAATACACGCCGGCCAATGAGAAAATGAGCAGAGCGGCTGCGGCGATTTCTAGGATTGGCCAGATGCGGCTGATCTTTCGTGACTGAGCGTGCGGATCAGCCTGATACGTGCCTGGAGCCCCCTCGAAGTTCGTGGCCGGATCGGTGACAACGGGTTGCGAATCCGCAAAGAGCAGCAAGAGGTCATCATGCAGACGCTGCGCGAACGCGGCATCGACGTGGGGCGCGTGGTCGAGCGCGTGCACCGATACGATCACCTCCGCCGTCGCTGGATCGATTGCTATGTCTGGCCGCCCGCCTCGAGCGACTTCGTCCCAATAGCGGTCTACCAACACGAGCTTGAGACTGGCGAACCACGGCAGCCTATGCATAGGTGTCACTTCCCCACGAAGCAGCCTTTTTGCCCATCAACTCGCGCAACCGGATGAGCGTGCGGTGTTGCAGATTGCGGACGGTGCCGTGGCTCCGTCCAAGCACTAGCGCGATCTCAACGCCGCTAAGTCCGGCGAGACGAAGTTCCAGCACGCGCCGTTGCTCAGACGGCAAGGCCGCCAACAACGCGCGCAGTTTCTGTGCTTCGTCGGAAGCGATCGTTTCCTCTTCTGGTCCCGGCGCGGGATCGATTACGCTGGCCGCGGCCTCGATTGGGGCGGTCGGTCGAGAAGCTCGCCCCACGTCGGCCACGACGTTGCTGGCGATGGTGAAGAGCCAGCTTCGGAAGGAGCCACCGCGAAAGTCGGCCAAGCCAGAGAGTGCCTTGGCGAAAACCTGAGAGGTAGCGTCTTCCGCGGCTTCCTTCGTCCCGAGTCGGCGATAGCAGAAGCGGTAGATCGGATCGACGTGCTGGCGATAGAGCGTGGCAAATGCCTCCGAGTCATGCCGGGAAACGATGTGGACAATCTCCCCATCGTCGACAGTGGCCGCGCGACTTACGGCTGTCCCCGACATATCTCTTCTCCCTGCAGCGGGAATGAAGTTCGCGTTCACCCATCTACACAATAAGACGGATTCGCAACAAAAGTGTCATAGGTGCGGAGGGATTTGATCTCTGAGAGGGGAGTAACGGTCAAGAAGACTCAGCCGGCGCAGACGCGCCGGCTGAGCCTGGAGAAAATGGATAGAAATGAGCTCTAGCAGGGCTTGCCGCGCGGCAGAATCAGGCATGGGTCTGGAATGGTCTGGCGAGCGATGAACGGATCAGCTGCCAATGTGGGATCGCCAAGCAGATCGCACAGACCGTTTCGCAGCACGTACGGAGCGAACGCAAGGAGGACGGCTGGCGGGTTGTCGATCAGATCGCGCTCCTGGTGGGCGACGGCGACAGTCACTTCACCCTGGCCGGGCGGATCAATTCTGAGGATCAGATCAGAGATCGTTATCGTGGTCCGCTCGTAGTCCGCGACTCGGACGAACCCGCCGTCGAAACCGAACCTCTTACCGCTCGTGGCATTCACGACCGAGCCAACGAAGCTCACGCTGGCGCGTTCAAATACAGTCCGTCCTGCATCGTCCTCGACAACGCGATAGGTGCGATCAGTCGTGTAGCTGCTCGTGATGTCAAAGCCGGAGCATGTCTGAACGTGGACATTTTCGCGGCTCATCGTGTCGGTCCAAACTCTGTCGCCTTTGGCAGCAACGGGGACTGCGCCAAATGCGCCGGTCAAGAGTGCAATCGCGATGGCGACGAGTAGGAGACGATAAGATACGTGGAAGTTCATGGAAGGCTCCTTGAGGCATACGTTGCCCACCGTCACGGAAACGGAAGTTCCCGTAGCGAATTCGCATGTTCGATGAGTTGTCGGCGTGGGCTTGGAATTTGCGCACTACGCACTGCAGGAGTATGCTGCGCACAACTGCTGGGTGCTCATTCCCGAGTCCTCGGCGGCTCCAGACGGGCGGGGCGTGATCGGTCGCACGGTCGCCCCGCTCGCTTGCTTTTTCTGACCGGGGGAGCGCGCTCCGAATTGCTCATTGTCATTCCTCCTGAGGAGTTGCAATCACTCCGATTCGCCATCGCTCAGCGCGTAGAGGGTTCCGACGTCGCCGACATACATGACCCCGTCGGTGATCGTTGGAGACGAATTTACTGGACCGTTGATTTCGTACCGCCACAACTCGTGCCCATCTGACATATTCAGGGCGGCGACGAACCCTTCGGGCGTTCCCAGATAAACCACGTCTCCCGAAATCACTGGACCGATTTGCTGTCCATACGCGGTTTCGTATCGCCAAAGCACCTGACCGTTGTCGGCATCCACGGAAACAATCGTGCCTGGATACGTGGCAACGAAGACTGTTCCGCTTGAAACGGATATGGCTGAGAATCCGGGAGTGGCGCCGTTGTCTGATAAGTAGCCGGCCACATCGTTGTCAGTGAAGACAGGCTCTTCTTCTAAGACGGCGCGCCACCTTTCCCTGCCGTCTGCGGGGTCAAGTGCAATTAACACGCCATTTATGTCTTCCACGAACACTGTGCCTTCCGCTACGGTCGGCGTTGAGAACATCTCTGCGTCCGTTTCGAATCTCCAGCGTTCGACGCCCGTCGAAACATCGACCGCATAGACGGAAGCCCGCTGATCTTCCACGATCCCGCCCGCCACATAGAGCACGCCATTGTCGTAGGCCGGCGAGGTGGAGGAAGCGCCGTGGATGGGAAAACTCCAGATTAGACGTCCGGTGTCGACATCCAGCGCGTACAACGTGTCATCTGCCGCACCGGCTTGCCCGGTCGAAACGTAGACCATTCCGTCGACGACTAAGGGCGATGTTGCAGGCGATGCCGGAAGGGTCTGCCCGGTGGCAAAGACCCAGCGCTGGACGCCAGTCGCAGCATCGATGGCGAAGAATTCGCCACCGAGCGAGCCCGTAAAAACGAGGCCTTCGGCCACGGCTGGCGTCGGCGGGCTCGAATATTCGTTCGCTGCGACAATGAATTCCCAACGCTTCGCGCCACTGGTCGCATCAAGGGCCAGAAGCCGATCCTCGTTTCGCACATAAACGACCCCGTCGACAACGACGGCTGATGAAAAGAGGCCGTAGTTCTCGTCGACGAACGTCCATCTCGGCGACGGTTTGTTGATCGGACCTGGTCCAGGCATGTCGCCCGTGCGGGCGGCATTTCCGCGGTCAAACGAAACATTACTCGACTCGACTTGCGGGACGGATTTCTCTTGACGCCAAGGAAGCCACGAAAGTAATTGGTCGGATCCGAAGAAGAAGCCGGCGAACGCGAAGATGAGGAGGGCGGCCGCGACAATTTCCAGGATTGGCCAGATACGGATGATCTTTTGTGCCTGAGGCCGTGGCTCGGTCTGATCGGCGCTTGGTTCTCCCTCGATGCTCGTGGCCGGACTCGTGGCTGTAGGTTGCGTTGACTCGAGGAGAGACAGGAGGTCGTCTTGCAAACGCTTCGAGAACTCCACATCGATCGGCGGTGTGTCATCACGAGCGGCGAGGACGAGGAGCGCCTGCTTGTGAGCCGGCTCCAGCAGATCGAGATACTCGTCTGGCTCGCCCGGTAATCGGTTTTGACTCAGCCCGCGGATTGACGACATGCTAGTTCTCCGAAGTCCCATCGCGGCGGGGTCCAAGGTGTGCCTGCAACCGTGCCAGTGCACGGCAGCGCGCCGTATGCACAGCGCCCGCTTCGAGTCCAAGGACGGTTGCGATCTCTCGCGTTTTCACTCCGACAAGATCGAGCTCGATGACCTGCCGCTCTCTTGGCGGCAAGACCGCGAGTTGAGATCGGATCCAGCTTTTCTCCTCGGCGGCGATCGCCAAATCGACCGGGGACAACGCCGGATCAGCGGCAGAAGGGTCGAGCTGTTCGCTCCTTCCCCATTCTCGCGATTGCCGGGCGACGTGATCGGCGATCACATGATGGGCGATGGTGAAGAGCCAGGAGCGAAATGTCTTGCCTTCAATCGCTTGGAAGGTTGATAGGGATCGAACGACGTCGCGGAAGATGTCGCTGGTTGCGTCTTCGGCCGACTCGCGGTTGCCCAGTTGCCGATACGCGTAGCCATGCACTTTATCGACGTGGCGAATGTAGAGGGCGTCGAAGGCCGCGCTTCGCGCGACCGGTTCGCCATGAGAAGCCAGACGCACAAGGTCTTCATCGCCCTGTTGGTCGAGCGACTGGCCGGCGGTCGAAGCCGCTTCCGGCGATTGATGTGTGCGCAAGCGATTGAGCATTGCCCATTCCGATGACGGTGCGGTGCTTCATTATTCACGTGATCTTAAGGAAGCGGAAAAACCTTACATTGAGTGATGCAACCGAACCGTTGGGGAGTCGGATGCATGCGCGCGAGAGCGCTCGTTGGATCGATCAGGATTGGCTACCCGAGCGTCGTGATGACCAGTAGTGCAGCCCGTCATCGAGCCCGCGCCGAAGCCAGAGTTCGAGGCCGTCGTCGTCTTTCTGATAGGGGGTCATCGTTTCGATGAAGGCGACCACGGCGGCAGTTTGCGTTTCGTCAAAGAGCGTGAATTTCGAGGGATTGAACATCTGGTCGTACTCGGGTGACAACGACATGATCGTCGATTGCACGACCGCTGCTCCGCTTTCTGGGTAACGGAGCGTCCAGGCCATGTAGGCCGGAATGAAATAGCGAAAACCTTCTGGACTGAGGAACGCGAGCGCGGCGTATTCGTTCTCGACCATCGCGTCTGACAAGTCTCGCCAATCCGCCACGCCGTAGAGCGCGGCGATGTCGTTGTCGTCGAAGCAGTTGGGATGCAGCAGGTCGGCATTCACCGGACGTGGCACGTCGGCGAAGGCCGAATCAATTTGGGCGAGGACGTCGTCGAGCGCGTGCACAAACTGCTCCGTTGGGTGTCAAGCTGTTCCTCTCGGCCGCTGCCCCAAAGCTAACCAACGACATCGTACTCCGGCCGGTCCGAGCCCGTAGGTCAACCGACAAGGATGCGGACATCGCGTGATTCGGAGTCGGGGGCCAAGAAGGCAAGCATCCGCATGCCTTCGTCCGCAACCTCCACGTCATTCGCTAGTGGCGCCAGAGGTTCGATCATCAGGGTCACGCTCTTGCGGTCGCGCTGGATTGTCCACGCGCAGCGGACGAAGCCGTCGACCAGGACCGCGCCAGGGATCACCCCGTTGCCCGTGAAGAAGCGCGTGCGATCTTGGTCAGCGATGATCCGGGTACGGTCGGCGTGTCCGAGCAAGATGTTGTCGTAATCGGGCAGAAACCGGACAGGCGCGGGCGTCTCAGGACCGGGCCGGGGCGCGTCAGGAAGGTCGAAAAGCTCTTTGCCCTGTTCGTTCTGGAATGTCATCAGCTGCGGACGCAATCGCTCGAACACATCGCGCAGCCGCGTCAGACCAGACCAATTCTGCGCGTCCATCACGGTTGCCGGACCAAATGCCCTCAAGTAGCGAAGGATCAAATCGTCCAGCGAAGGATGAGGATCGAGCGGGCGACCGAGCCACGATTCGGCGGTCGTGAGCATTGTTTGGCCGCTCTTTCCCCAAACGCCGCGAGGGGGCACCTGGATCAACGGAGCGAGATTGCGAATGGCCATTGCCAACGATGTTGGATCGCGGTCGGGCCAACGCTCACGCAGCAACGCGCCGAGTTGTTTCGAAGTGCGAGGTTGTTCCTCAAGGATCGCGCGGCCGGCAGACACGAGTTCGTCAAGGTCGATGCCGGTGAGATTGCGGCCGAACGGGCTGCCGCTAAAGAGATTACGGTTCTGAACCGATTGGAGCAGCGGCCGCAGGAACAGGCAGTCGCGGGCTGTGACGAGGTGGATAGTCGAGCGCATAAGCACGATGCGCACAGCCCCGCGATTGACGATGAGACCGGCCAACTCTTTTGGCTGGAACTCTTCGATCCGGGACCAGAGCGCGATATATGGCGAATTCGGCGTCTGCGCTTGCATGCCGACGAGATGCTCGATGGTTTCAGCAGCGGAGCGCTTCTCGCGATCCAACAACAATTGGCGCGCGAGCAGGGCGCGATTTAGCGCGCGCTGGCTGAGCGCCTCTTCGCCATCGCGTCTGTTCACAGAAGATCGTGTAGGAATCTTCGCCCTCTCGCTTACAGACACAAGCTGGCGTTGCTGAACAGACGGTCATCGTACCGTAGGGGCGCACAGCCGTGCGCCCGGAATGCCCGTCGACCTGGTTCGCTCTATCCAATCGCCGTCTTCAGCGCGCGGGCGCACGACTGTGCGCCCCGACAAGGCTGGCAACAATCCCGTGCATTTGAAGGCGGAAAACCCTTTACGGCCGGCTGCCGTCTTCGAGCCATTCGGTGATGAACTTCGGGTTGCAGTGAATATCGATCTGGCGCAGGCGGCCATTCCCCGTGTTCGTGAATTTGTGCGGTTGATTTGGCTGCGCGATATGGATCTCGCCGGCGGTGGCTTCGAACGTCGCATCATCAACGGTGAACGTCGCTTACCCTTCTTGGAGGATGAACACTTCCGCGTAGGGGTGCCGATGGAGCTTCGGGCCGCTGCCGGGTGCGCCATCGAAGAAGATGATTGAGACGTTGACATCGCCAAAAAGGTAACCCTCGAGATCGTGTGAATTTACGTCAACAGGGAGATCAGCGAGGTTGATCGGATTTGCCACGATTGACTCCTGTGTCAAGACCGGGTGTCAGCCGGCAAATCGGCCGGCTGACACTGTTTGCAAGATCGATTGCGCTGTAGTCGCGCTCTGTTGTCCGTTAGTCCGCTGGCGAGGGCTCAGGTTCGGTGTAGGCAGGTTCCAGACCAGGTCCTTCGACATGGACGTTCGGCAGCCAGTTGAGCCACTTCGGCAGATACCAATTCCAGTCGCCCAGCAGCGCCATCGCCGACGGCACAAGCACACAGCGGACGATGGTCGCGTCGAGAAGCACGGCGACGCCGAGTCCGAACCCGAACTCTTGTAGGAAGCTCAATCGACCAGATGCGAATCCGAAGAAAACCGAGACCATGATCAACGCCGCGCCGGTGATGATCCGGCCTGTGCGTTGGAGACCGACTGCAACCGACTCGGCATTCCGCTGCGTGTAGTCGTAGTGCTCGCGGATCCGGCTGAGCAGGAAGACGTGGTAGTCCATGCTCAGGCCGAAGAGGACGGAGAAGAGGAAGAGCGGTATCCACGCTTCGACAACTTCGACTGTGTCGAAGCCGAAGAGACCGGCGAGGTGTCCTTCTTGGAAGACCCAGATGAGCAAGCCGTAAGCAGCGCCGACCGAAAGCAGGTTCATGAGAATCGCTTTGATTGCGATCACGATCGACCGGAAGACGACCAGCAACAAGAGGAAGCTGAGACCGAGCACGAAGGTGAAGACGATTGGGGTATAGGTGTCGCGCATCTCGAGGAAGTCGACATTGTTCGCCGTGATGCCGGTCACCATGATATTCGTGTCGGCCATCGACTCTTCAATTGGGGGGACGATGTCGTCGCGTAGCGTGTGGATTGCTTCGTTCGCCGCTGCGCTGTCGGGCGCAACCGTCATTGGAATTGAAATGAGCGCCGCCTGACCGTCCGGCGCCGGCGTCACCGTAGGCGCACCAAAGAGCGGTTGCCCGTCGTCGGTTGTGGCGGCTGCGAGTGATGCCTGGAGATCGGTGATTCCTTGCTGGACCGAGGGATCATCCTGCGGTCCCTCAACAACAATCTCAACCGGCTGAATCAGACCGGCTGAAAACTCAGACTGGAGGATCTCGAACGCCTGCTTCCCCTCCATCTCGTCAGGTAGTGTGGAAATGCCACCAAGTCCCGGCTCGAAATTAAGATAGGGATAGGCGCAGAGGAGCAGGAACGCGACGGCGATTACGAGGCTGATGACCGGCCGGGCCATAATGGTCCGCGTAATGGTTCCCCAGAATCCTTTGTGGATCGTTTCGCGGTCGTAGGCTTCTTGCTGGGCGATGGTCTCCTCGCCGTATTTGCGGCTTCGCGGCCAATCGAGGGCGTTGCCCAGAATGGCAATCACGGCCGGGATGAATGTCAACGTGGCGAGAACCGCCACCGCAACCACGAAAATCGCGCCAATGCTCAGCGAACGGTAGATATTGTTCGGAACAATGAACATGCCGGCGAGGGCAAAAATGACTGTCAACCCGGAGAAAAAGACAGCACGGCTTGCGGTCGCTCCGGAGGCTTGGACTGCATCGAGCTTGGACAGACCCCGGCGCCGTTCCTCGCGAAATCGGTCGACCGTGAAGAGTGAATAGTCAATTCCCACGGCAAGACCGATCATCGTGATCATGTTGGTCACGAAGAACGAGAGCTCAAATGCCTGACTCAACACTGCCGCCAGACCAAACGCGATGACGATGGCGATGGCTGCCAACAGTATCGGCACGAGTGCCGGCGGGAAGGCGCCGATGATGCCGAGACCCAACGATCTCAACGGCTTAAAAGGCGGCATGAACGCACCGAAAACCACGAGGAGAATGACTAACGCCAGGGTGACGCCGATTGACTCGCCCTGTTGTATATCCTTCTCAACGATCGTGTTGATTTCTTCGGTCGTGCTCGCGTCGCCTCCGGTGAGAATGAGGTAATCCGGATTCGCATCCTGCTGCCCGTGGATGATGTCGAGAATCTCGTCGCCATTGTGGCTCGCGTCTTCCAGCGATCCTGCAAGTGTCACGGGGATAATTGTCGTCTTGCGATCACTGGAAACTAGACTGGCGGCGGCGTCGGGATTTTGGGCGCCTAACTCATAGTAGTTGGTTGCGCCGGCAACAACCTCGGTACTGGCTCGAAGCGCATCGGTCGTGCTTTGGACCACTGATTGAAATGCCGGGTCGTCGACGGTCGTGGACGTTGATTGAATGACGACTGTTTCAGTTCCATGTCGTTCATCCTGGATACCGTGCTCTTCGAGGGCATCCCAGCCCTGTTGAGATTCAGGATTGTTCAGGAGCTCGACGCCGGTGGTGGTATTGAGCGGAAATGCGCCTTGCAAAGCGCCGAAGATGACCAGGGCCACCACCCACGCGATGACCACTTTCCACCGATTGTGGGCGCTGAATCGGGCCAATCGAGCGGTAAAGGACAACGAACTCATGCTGACTCCTTCGATGAACGCACAACGGCGGTCGCGCCGCCGCCTCAATGCCTCGGGACGAGCCACGCCCCAGACGGAGTATCGATTCCGTTGTAGAGACCGTGCGGGTTTCGATCAACTCCCCAGTGCGGATCGGACGATGCCTACCCTCTTGCATGACTTGCCGCACATATCAGGTCGACGGGCGCTCCACAGAAGATCATAGGAGCTTACATATCTTGCAACACCCGCGGCCGGATGCTGTTAGATGCATTGTTTCGACGAAATAGGGCGCACATTTGTGACATGCACAGGAGTGATAAGGTGTCCCCCGCCACCAATGCTCGATCACTTTGCATGCGCGATGGGGTGGAAGAACGCTTGGATATGTCCTCGTCTGGTAAAGCAAGTATCGCCTAACCCTTTCGCTGTGGCCTTTGGATCACGACAGGCCTCGCAATTGCGTCTCAAGGATATCGGCCACACCTGCCACTTTCTGTCAGGAACCGATTAACATGCCACGCGTCCCGGTTTGCGGGACGCGTGGCGTTCGGGCGATTGCGCTAGGCGAACTAGGACGTGAGGTACTCGAGGACCATCTGGTTGAATTCGGCGGGCTTCTCGAAAACCGCGAAGTGACCGGTGCCGGGGATGATCTCGAGTTTGGCGCCAGGAATCAGCGCCGCCATCAACTCCATGTGGCTAAGGAAGATCCCTTCGTCGTCCGACCCGTCCGCGATGAGGAATGGCGTCGTGATCGCTTTCAACTGATCGTGGGAGTAGTTGGGTTCAGTCGCGTACATATTCATCAAGGTGGCCATGAACTTGTCCCACCGTTCGGGTTGGGGCGAAAGCGCCTGATAGTCCAGTGCAGCCTGCGCAAAGAAGGCCTGAACCTTCGGACTGTCGAATGCATCTTCCTTCAGGCCGGTCAAATCGAAGTTCGCGCCGAACGCGACGACTCGTTGCAACCGTTCGCGATGGTGGATCGCCAATTCCAGCCCGATGATGCCACCGTCGCTGTAACCGACGATGCTTGATTTCTGCAGCCCGAGATGATCCATCAGACCCAACACATCGGACGCCATGAGCTCGTAGGTAATTGGTTGATCGTCAAACGTCGAGCGGCCATGTCCGCGCCCTTTCTAGCATTAGCAGGCTGATGTACGCAGAATACAGCGTTCTGAGATAGCCGCGCGGCAAGCATTTCCCTAACTTGCTCATGTCGTCACGGGATTGTCGGTACACTTCTTGAAGTGCGAGTGACGTCTATGTCGCCCGAGGAGGACGAAGATGACCTCTAGCTTGACGTTTGAATTGAACGACGAACAACGCGCCCTGCGCGACACCATCCGCGAGTTCGCGGAAAGTGAGATCGCGCCACACGCCGGCGAGTGGGACGAGCAGCACGTCTTCCCGGTCGACGTGATCCGGGAGCTCGGGGAACTCGGAGCGATGGGTGTCGCCTTTCCCGAGGAATATGGCGGTCTCGGCGCGGGCGCGGTGGCGCAGGCGGTGGTCGTCGAAGAGCTGGCGCGGATCGATTCCTCGATTGCCGTCACGGTCGGGGCCGATGTCTCGATCGCGGGCGAGCCGGTCCTCCTCTTCGGCACCGAGGAGCAGAAACAGCGCTGGCTAATTCCCCTCGCCCAGGGTGAGCATCTCGGCGCGTTTGCCAGCACCGAACCAGGCTCCGGCTCCGACGTGCAGGCGGCGTCGACGACTGCTCGTCACGGCAACGGGTGCTGGGCGATCAACGGCACCAAAGCCTTCATCACCAACGCCGGCAACGAGATGAGCGCGTTTGTGATCGTCACCGCCAAGACGGTCCTCGACGACGGTGGGTCGGCGCTGAGCGCGTTGATCGTGCCGAACGGCACCCCGGGCTACGAACCGCAGCAACCGTATCGCAAGCTCGGCTGGCACGCTTCCGACACCCGCGAGCTCGTCTTCAACGATTGCCGAGTGCCGGACGAGGCGCTGCTCGGTCCCGTCGGGAAGGGCGCACGCGTCTTCCTAACCGCGCTCGACGGTGGGCGGATCGGGATCGCGGCGATGTCGGTCGGGCTCGCCCAAGGGGCGCTCGAGCAGGCGACGGCGTATGCCAAAGCGCGCACGGCGTTCGGCGCGCCGATCGTCAAACAGCAAGCGATTCAATTCAAGCTCGCCGAGCTGAAAACGCAGATCGAAGCGGCGCGACTGCTTACCTACCGGGCGGCGGCGATGAAGGAAGCCGGCAAGAAATTCACTGAGGAAGCGGCGCAGGCGAAACTCTTCGCCTCCGAGCTGGCGGTGCGGGCGGCAGAGGAGAACCTGCAAATCCACGGCGGCTTTGGCTACATCGAAGAGTCGGCCGTGCCCCGCTTCTACCGCGACGCGAAAGTGCTGACGATCGGCGAAGGCACGAGCGAAATCTGCAAATTCGTGATCGCGCGACAGATGGGACTGACGGAATAGCCTACGGTGACGCAAATCCGTCACGAAGCGACCCCGGCACGTAAGAATTGTCCGCCATCATGCGTCTGCAGCCGTCTGTTTGACGTATAAGCTTATGGAGGTAAACAATGATTTTTGGACGAGAAAAGACGAAGATGGTCGCGGCGGCGGACGCGCTGCCGGGCCGCGATGCGCCGGCATTCACGATTCCCACCACTCACGAGGTGCTCGGCACACCGATTCAGCCGCCGTTCCCCGACAACTATGAAACCGCGGTGTTTGCGCTCGGCTGCTTCTGGGGCGCGGAGCGGCTCTTCTGGGAGACACCCGGCGTCTGGTCGACCGCCGCCGGCTATACCGGCGGTTTCACGCCGAACCCTACCTATAAGGAAGTCTGCACCGGCAAGACCGGGCACGCCGAAGCGGTTCTCGTCGTCTTCGACCCGCAGCGGATCAGCTACGAGGAGTTGCTGCGCATCTTCTTCGAGGCCCACGATCCGACCCAGGGCATGCGCCAAGGCGGCGATATCGGCACGCAATATCGCTCCGCGATCTTTTTCACGTCGAACACCCAGCGCGATATCGCCGAGGCAACGCGCGCGTCATACGACGACGCTCTGCGCCGGAACGGCATGGGCCCGATCACAACCGACATCGAGCCGGCCAGCCCCTTCTACTATGCCGAGGACTACCACCAACAGTATCTGCACAAGGTCCCCAACGGCTATTGTGGCCTTGAGGGCACCGGCGTTTCCTGCCCGGTTCGGATACCCGGTAGATTTGAAGCGTCGGCTCCCGCTTTCAGGGCGTAAGGTCGAGTGCGAAATCGCCAGCCGGAGTCGGTCACTCAGTCGCGACGTCGAATCGCGGTCCTTCGGCGGATGGTTTTTGTTGCTCCGCCCCTAACTTCGTGGGGTCTCGTTCCGTCGCCTTTCTTGCAGCGTTCCCGTACCTGATCTCAGGCGAACATGCCAGTTGCGACGCTTAGGGAACAGGCATACCATCCATCCGTCGATTCGCGATTTTTCGGCGATCTCGTTTGGACAGTGCGCATAGCGACGAAAGGGAATTGTCCACCGGAAGGCCGCCCGTCCGGGCCGATGGCACGGGAATTCCGGGCCGCGGCCGGGCTCAATTAGGCAGAGCTTGCCGATCGGACCGGACTAAATGAGCGCGGCAATCGGCAACCCGAGCGTCGCGTCCAATCGACCTACTGCTGCACGTCGGTCCCTCCCCGTGCGAGCGTCGATCCGATGAACAAGCGCTGGATCGCTCGGCTCAGCTGCCCATCATCTTCTGGGCGTTTGCCAGCAGCACCGCCTCGGTCTGCCGCAGCGCCTCGGTCGGGCTGAACTGCAGGATGACCGTGCCAGCCGCGTAGCTCGGGACGTGGCCAGGCTCGACGTAGAAGGTATCCCCTTCCTCGAACGT
>JBJMMD010000010.1:0-162417 GCA_045804965.1 Thermomicrobiales bacterium
TCCGCGATCACATCAACATTGTGCGCCCAAGTCTGCCCGTCGTCGTCGTTGACGTTGATGTGGACGGTCTCACCAGATTGCCAATTGCGGCCCGTGAGCGTAACGAGTTCGCCCGGGCTATAGTCTGCTTTGTCGCTCGCGATTGAGGGAGGAGTTGTCGATTTCGGGGTCGGCGTGTCCGTCGCCGCAGGGGCCGGGGTATTGGTTGCTGCGAGGGTTGCAGTGTTGGTAGGTGGCGGCACTGGGGTGTCGGTCGGTGCCGGTACCGGAGTATTAGTCGGAGGAACGGGCGTGTCGGTCGGCACGGCGGTTGGGGCCGGGACGTCAGTTGGCTGCTCGGTTGCGGTCGGGGTCTCCCCAGCGGCAGAAGCCGCGCCGGAGAACGCGAAGATCGGAATCATTAGCTGCGCGAGCAGGGCAATAAGCGCTAAAAAGGGAAAAACGCGCCTCCCGGGGCGAGCATGTCGCGTCGATGCGGGATCCGCCAATCTAGTCTCCTTCACCGCTCCCCTACCGGAGCAATCTCCATCGATCAGCGCGCAGCATGCGCCTCCGCGTCCGGCGTCAGCTTGCCAACGAATAGCAAGGACCGCCCGGATGGGTGCCCCACTCCAACGTGAATTGGGTCCCATTTTTTAGCTTGACATTATAGTAATCGCGGATAACCTGATGTGTCTAGTACCTACGCGACAATTGGGTCATCGAAGTCCTAGTACTAAAGTCCATGAGTTTGCGGTCTCGCCCGTTGCTTGAAGCTCCGCCTGGAGACCGCATCTCCGCGTAACCTTCAATAACTTCACGCTCATAAATCCCTCAAATGCGGTATTGCCCTTCCCGGGTCAGCCCGCATACTAGAAACGTCTGTTATCGGCAATTGCGTGGCGTGCTCTGGTTTTCCTAGTACCTCCGGGAGCCCAACGCGACGAGCCGGCTCTGGTTAGGGAGAGGAAAGGACGGGAATGTCCCGCACGCTGCTCCGTCTCGGCGCGATCGTCAGTTTCATCGCGCTGGTCCTGCTCGCGTGGCAAGGGACGGCGGCGCAGGACGTGGCCACTGCGACGCCGGCGCCCACCGCGCCTCTTGCCACCGATACCCCTCCGCCGCCGACGAACACGCCTCTTCCCACCAATACGTCGACCCCGATTCCGCCGACCAACACGCCAATTCCGACGCCGCCGAACACCGTCGTTGCCCCGACGAAGACACCTACGCCGACCTTCACGCCGATTCCACCGACCGCGGCACCGACCTCGGCGCCAAAGCTAGCGGCCGTCGGATGTTGGGCGCCGTTCACGGACGACTTCGAATCAGGTTCGCTGTCGACATGGACCTCGGTCGACGGCTTGACCGCGCAAACCGGCCAGGTCTATAGCGGCGCCTATGCCGCGCTTGCCCAGAGCGCGGGCACTCCCGGGTATGCCCGGCGCACCCTGTCATGCGAGCAAAGCTCGATCTATTACCGGGTCCGGTTCAAACTGATCAGTAAGGACGCAACGACGCTTTATCTGATCAAACTGCGCACCACCGCCAACGCCTCGATCGGCGGCATCTTCATTACCGAAAACGGTCGCCTCGCCTATCGCAACGACAACGCCGCCGCACCCCACACCGACCCAACTACGATCGTCGTCAGTACCGGCGTTTGGCACGAAGTTCAGCTGCACGGCGTCGTCGACGGCGCGACCGGTCAAATCGAGGTCTGGTACGACGGGCAACCCGTGTCGATCTTGACCAAGGGCGACAACCTGGGAACCGCGCTCACCGGACGAGTCCAACTCGGGGACAACAACTCCGGCAGGAATTTCGCCATCGCCTTCGACGATGTCTGCGTTGACACCTCGATCTGCCCGATGATCTCGTCGTCGCCCCCATCAGCAACCAACACACCGACGCCAGTTCCGCCGACCAGTACAGCGACACAGGTTCCGCCCACATCGACGGCAACAGCGACGAGTTCGGCGACGCCGCCATTCACGCCGACGAACACATCGACAGCCACGCCGGTTCCGTCGAATACCCCGACCCCGACCTCCTCGCCGACGGCCCCGACCTCCACGGTCTCGCCGACGCCGCCCTCCTGCTGGTCGCGGTTCGTGGACGACTTCGAGTCTGGGACTTTGGCGCAGTGGCCGAGCCCGACAAACCTTGCGGTGCAACAGACCGATGTCGATACCGGGGCCTGGGCTGTCAGCGCCGTGAGCGCGATCGGCACGGCTGCCTACGGACGTCACGTCCTCACCTGCGACCAAATGAGCGTCTACGGCCGCGTCCGCTTCAAGATCGTGAGCAAGGACGCAACCTCGCCGATCAACCTGCTTCGGTTCCGCACAGGAACCCCGGATGCTTCGATTGGCGGTGTCTATGTCGATAGCCAGGGGCGGCTCGCCTATCGTAGCGATGCCGGCAGCTTCAATGTTGTTAGCGCGAGCGCGCGCGTGACGAACGGCGCCTGGCACACCCTGGAGGTTCACTTCGACGTCGCCGGTCAGCTCGTCGAGATTTGGTATGACGGCGCACCGGTAGCCGATCTCTCAGCGGGGGGCAAGAATCTCGGCGCCGCCGCAGTCCGCCGGGTGCAGCTCGGCGAAAACAACACCGGCCGCATCTTCGACGTGCGGTTCGACAATGTGTGCGTCGACATCGTGCGGTGCCCGTTTGGTGGATCACCAACGCCGACTCCGACCTCGACGGCGACGCCAACAAGCACTCCGACAGTTGCCGCGACATCGACGGCGACATTCACGCCGACCCCGACGGGAACACCGCCGACTTGCTGGTCGCCGTTCTTCGACGGCTTCGAATCAGGGTCCCTGGCACAGTGGACGAGCCAGAGTGGATTGACGGTGCAGCAGACGGATGTCGACACCGGCGCCTGGGCAGCGAGCGGGATCAGCACGGCCGGCACGCCTTCGTACGCCCGCCGCGATCTCTCGTGCGACCAGATGAGCGTCTACTTTCGGACGCGTTTCAAGATCGTGAGTAAGGACGCGACTTCGTTCTATCCGCTCAAGTTCCGCACGCGCACCTCCAATACCTCGCTCGGCGGCGTGTTTGTGGATGGCCAGGGCCGGTTGTCCTACCGCAGCGATGTCGGAAATGTCACCGTTTCGAGCACGACGACCGTGACGAATAAGGTTTGGCATGCACTCGAAATGCACTTCGATGTCGCAAAAGGCGCGGTGGATGTCTGGTACGACGGTGCGCCCGTAGCTGCACTGACGACGACAGGGCAGGATTTCGGGGTGATTGCAATTGGCCGGGCGCAGCTCGGTGATAACTCAAGCGGGCACAATTTTGACATCCGCTTCGACAATGTCTGCGTCGACATTGTCCGCTGCCCAGCAACGATCCCGAATGTCACGCCGACGCCGACACCAACTGCGACCCCGGCGCCGACCGCGGTCGCGGGAGACGCGGTGATCATGGCCGCCGGCGATATCGCCTGCGGAGCGGAGAGCACGGGAGGCGCCTGCGTGCAAAGCCAGACGTCAGACTTGCTCGTCGCCCAGCAACCAAACGCGGTCTTGCTCCTTGGTGACGACCAGTATGAATGCGGTCAGTTAGGCGACTTCAACAAGTTCTTCGGTCCGACCTGGGGGAGAGTCAAATCCTCGATCTATCCAGCGGTTGGCAATCACGAATACAACGTGCAAACCGATCCGACGAGACCTTGTTACGGCGCATCTCCGGGCGCACCCGATTACTGGTCCTACTTTGGCGTGGTGTCGCATCCCCGGGACCCCACCTGCGGCGTCAGTTGCACCGGGTATTACAGCTTCGACGTCGGCGCCTGGCATATCATCGCCATCAATTCCAACTGCTCAAATGTTGCCGGCGGTTGTAGCGCTGGTTCCGCGCAGGAACAATGGCTCCGGCAGGATCTCGCCGCACATCCGAATGCGTGCACGCTCGCCTACTGGCACCACGCCCGCTTCAGTTCCGGGCAGTGGCAGAACAACACGTCAATGCAGGCGACTTGGCAGGCGCTTTACGATAACGGCGCCGAGGTTGTCCTCAATGGGCACGATCACAATTACGAGCAATTCGCCCCTCAGGACGGGGCGGGAAATCTCGATCAGGCGTACGGCATGCGTGAGTTCGTCGTCGGCACGGGAGGACGAAATCTCGGCCCATTCACGAGCCTGAAACCTAACTCCGAGGTTTTCAACCGGACCAGCTTCGGCGTACTGAAGATGACGCTTCACCCCAGCGGCTACGACTGGCAATTCGTCTCGGCCGCGGGGTCGCCGAGTATCCCGGGCGCGAGCGGCAGCGCGGGTTGCCACGGCCGAAAGACAGCCTCGCTCGCTCCCGCGATCGCCGCGACGACCGGCTCGTCGGGTCAGAACACGCCCGCGCTTTCCGGGAGCGCGGTCACGCAAATCAGTCTCGCGCTGGGTCTGGCGGCGCTCATCACTTTCGTGTCGGTCCGCGTCGTCAACGTTTCGGCCGCGCGCCGCGGAATCCGCTCCCTGCTGTCCGCGTCCCCTCGCCGCCCGAGGGCAGCTATGCCGCCGGTCAAGCGAGGAGCACGGTCACGATCAGCGCCGTGAGCGGACCACTCGCGCCGGATCGCAGGGTGGCAATCGTCCCCGGCTGGACGAGCACCGCCCCGCCCGCCGTTGTCTGCACCGCTAAGGGCGCTGCCGACTCATTCGCCTCGGTCGTTTGGGGATTAACCGAACCGGAAGATCTCGTGACGACCGTGCCCTCCGCGACCTCGATGTCGAGCGTGCCATCTTCGACCACGAATAGTTCCGGTCCGCTTGCCTGTTGACGCGGCATGATCTTTCCCGTTACCCCGACAAGGCGATTGATAGCGAAGCGGGCGGGGACGGTCGTCGACGTTGCGGTCGCATACCCGACATCCAGTGGTTCGATCGTAACGCCGCGTGGCAGTTTATTGGCAGTTCCGGGAGGCCACGACGCCGCAACTCCGCTCGCGGGCTGCGGGGTGACTGCCGCCGCCAAAAAGATCGCTTGGCTTTGCCCCGGATTGCGGATCGTATGGGCAACGTCACCCGGGACGTAGATGCTGTCGCCCGGCGCGAGTGTGAATGCGAACCCGCCGCTGCTGGGAGTCGCAACCGCTTCCGCGACCGGCGTTCCTCCGCGCCGCACCCGCTCTTCAACCTCTTCTGCCTCGTCCTCTTCTCCGGCCACGACGACGTGCAAGACGCCCGATTCGACCGCGATCAGCTCCGGCCCGGGAACTGATATATCAGTAAGGACCACGTCTTTCGCAAGCGTCAGACGAGCGAAGGCGACCACGGAGGGCGAGGGCGGCAACGATGCCACCGTGGTTTCTGCGAGAATCTGCCCCGCGATCGGGGATGAACTCGGAGTCGCTTGAGCGGCCCGCATCGGCGGTGGAAAAGCAAGTCCAACCAAGACAAGCGTCGCAGCTATCGCGCGCGAAACGCAATTTGTGGCGGGGAACGCGCTCGCTAGATTCATAGGAGGATCCTCTCCGCACTTGAACGTGGCAACGCTCGACGAGACAGGCCATCACCTAGCGCTTGTGCAACCGAGGTTAGCCTAATTTCGGTATTGACCGAATCCCTCAAATGGTGTATTGATCCCCATAGTCTCACCTTCAACCCAGGCGAGCCCGGCGCTTCGCTACCTCACTGACAGGTCAACGACCCCTTCGCGCGGGAATACCCGCGCTTTTCACCGTCACAAGAGAGGGGTCTCGCTCTGTCTTATTGCTAGAACGTGGCATTGTCCAAAGGGTTCGGTCTGTGCACGAACCGTCCGGGATAGTGGCGCCATGGTCGTGCTCTTTGGCGACGCCAGGCGCTAGAGAGACGACCGGAGGCACGCCGATAAGGAGACACCTTCGACTAAGGCTCAGATTGAGCAACGAACACTATCGCCAAATACTGTCCTGACCCTCAACGCTGAAGTTCCACCATCACGTCGTCACGCCTTATCGGATCGGTAGCTTGCGTGGCTATCGATGAGTCGTTCGGCTTTTCCAATTCGCCTCACTCGTTTTTGCACGCGGAATCGTTGACGCCTGTCTCATCCGAAAGGAAGGCCGAAAATGTCTCAGCGAGTCATCCGGCTTGGCATATTCTTGACCTTGCTGGCGTCGGCCCTTCTTGTCTGGCAGCAGTCGGCCGCCCAAGATGTAGCGATTCCCACACCGACGCCAACAATCCAACCGACCGCCACCCCTTCCAACACGGCCACTCCTACTGCCACATCTGTTCCTACGAACACTGCGACCGCGACGGCGATTCCGCCGACGAACACGCCGGTTCCGTCGACCTCAACGTTGGTCCCTCCGACCGCAACTCGCACGCCGACAAAGACCCCGGCGCGATCGACTCCGACAGCAACTCGAACTCCGCTTCCGCCCCCATCACAATCACTGGCCAACTGCTGGATGCCGTTTTCTGACGACTTCGAATCGGGAACTATGACAAAGTGGACCTCGAATGACGGCGTTGTCGTGCAAGGAACTCAGGTGTTCTCCGGCGTCTATGCGGCGCTCTCGCAAAGCGTCGGCAACTCCGCGTACGCCCGAACCACGTTAGTGTGCGAGCAAGGCTCGATCTACTATCGCCTCCGCTTCAAGCTCATCAATAAGGACGCAAAGGTCGTATACCTCATCAAGTTGCGAACGGCGGCAAACGTTTCAATTGGCGGCATCTTCATCAGCGAAACCGGCCGTCTCGCCTATCGCAATGACAATCCGTCGGCGCCTCACACGGACTCCACGACCATCGTCGTCAGCACCGGCATCTGGCATGAGGTCGAGATGCATGCCACGGTGAACGGGAGCAGCAGTCGAATCGAAGTAGTGTATGACGGGCAACAAATCGCATCACTATCAAAACCCGACAACCTCGGAACTGCCACGGTGGGTCGGGTCCAGCTCGGTGACAGCACCACTGGCCATTCGTTCGCAGTTGCTTTCGACGATGTGTGCGTCGATGTCGTCCTCTGTCCGCTCATGACAGGCACGCCGCCTACCGCGACGAGCACATCAACCATGGCGCCACCGACATCCACGCCAACAAGCAGCGTGACGGCGACGCCTACGCTGAGCCCGACCAAAATCTCAACTGCGATTCCGAGTCCGACGAGTACGTCAACAGTCACGAGTGTGCCGACCGTCACGCCGACGGAAACAGTCGATCCGACAATGACTGCCACGGCAACGACAACGCCAATAGCGACGGTAACCCCGTCTTCGACTGCAACACCCTCGTCCTGCTGGTCGCAATTTCGTGATGATTTCGAGACTGGGACACTAGCTCAGTGGCCGGGTTCGGCCGGGCTCACTGTCCAACAGCTCGATGTCGATACCGGATCCTGGGCTGTGAGCGCTGTCGGCACGAGCGGAACAGCCGCATATGGCCGTCACACGCTTGCCTGCGATCAGTTCAATCTCTACAGCCGAGTTCGTTTCAAGATTCTGTCGAAGGACTCGAACACGCTTTATCTTCTCAAGTTCCGCACGACCGCCGCCAACGCGTCGATCGGGGGTGTTTACATCACCAGCCAAGGGAAGTTGGCCTATAAGAATGACGCCGGTGGCGTTAGCGTGGCGAGCACCGTCACCGCGACGACGGGCGAGTGGCACACGGTTGAAGCGCATTTCGATCTCGCCGGGCAGTTCGTGGAGATTTGGTACGACAGCGGGCCAGCGCCAATACTCTCACTCACCAAGCAGAATCTTGGAACGGTGGCCGCTGGGCGGGTGCAACTTGGCGAAAACGCAACCGGGCGCACGTTTGATGTTCGCTTTGACAACGTCTGTATCGACAGCGTCCGGTGCTCGGAGTCGCCGTCGACTTCCACCGCCACGCCAACACTCACGCCATCGCCGACGCTTGCCGCGGGCGACGCGGTCATCATGGCCGTGGGCGACATCGCCTGCGGAACGGCGAGCACGGGAGGCGCTTGCGCCCAGAGTAGGACATCCGATCTGGTCGTCGCACAGCAGCCGAGCGCCGTCCTTCTGCTCGGCGATGACCAATACGAGTGTGGCGAGCTGAGCGATTTCAATTCCTACTTTGATCCGACCTGGGGGAGGTTCAAGCCGCTAATTCACCCAGCAATTGGCAATCATGAGTACAGTGTGGAGACGACTTCCACGTCTCCTTGCTACAACCGTCCGCCAGGCGCGCCGGGCTACTGGGCCTACTTTGGGGCCGGATCACACCCGCTCGACCCCAGCTGCAACATGAGCTGCACCGGCTATTACAGCTTCGATGTCGGCGCCTGGCACATCATCGCCATCAATTCCAATTGCTCGCAAGTTTCTGGAGGCTGTGGCGCTAGTTCACCGCAAGAACAGTGGCTGCGCCAGGATCTCGCGGCGCATCAAAACAGTTGCACGCTTGCCTATTGGCATCACCCGCGCTTCAGCTCGGGTACTCATGGTAACCAGACCGCGATGGCGGCCATCTGGCAGGCGCTCTACGACAACGGCGCCGACGTAGTCCTCAATGGTCACGATCACGACTACGAACAGTTTTCTCCCCTCGATCCAAACGGCAACATGGACATGGCGTTCGGCATCCGAGAGTTCGTTGTTGGCACAGGAGGGCATAACATCGGCGGGGCTGGGATGATGCAACCTAATTCCGAAGTCTTTAGCTTATCCAGCTTCGGCGTGTTCAAAATGACCGTGCACGCCAATAGTTTCGAATGGCAATTCGACCCCGCTTCCGGCTGGCCAAGCATTCCAGGCGCCGGCGGCAGTGCGAACTGCCATGAGAAGAAGGCCGCGGCGGCCGAGCCCATGATCGGCTCCATTTCTGGACTGTCCCATCGCTCAATCTCGCAACCCGGAATCGCGGATAAGCTTTGGTTGGCGATGACGGTTCTCGTAGCTTTGCTTGCGCTTGGCAGCGGCCAGGTTCTCCGACGCCAACCACGACCTTTCCTTTCAACCCCGGTTCTCGAGTTTCGCCGACGAATGGCGGCGCGCAGTCTCGCAATCGCGAAGCGGTTCTGTGGACGAATTTGGCAATTCCCGCGGTGAACGTAATGGTTTGACCAAGCGCGGTCTCGCGTTATCTGGGTTGGACAATCTCCGAGATTGCTTCCGGCCGGAAGGGCGCTTTTTCGCCGATGTCGCCGACGAATTCGGGCAGTTGTGTGTGGCCGAGCATCTGCCGGATCGCCTGCGCTTCGCCGGTGTGGAACCAGTAATGCCCGATCACGCGCAGGATCAGCGTGCCGACCGATTCGCTGTGGGGACTGCCATTGACCAAGGGAAACGCTTGCAAATCGCTCACGGTCAAGGCTTCGAGATACGGGTCTGTCGCGGACGTGATTGCTCGCCAGGCCTTCCACATGTCGTCGAGCGGAGGAGTGCTGGCCGGCTTGCCATAACCGACGAGAGCATTGAGTCCCTCGACGACGAGCGGTTCGTCTCGCCGCCAGATCCAATAGCGCTGTTCCTGATCGGACAGATGCCCGATGATCCAACTGATGGAATTCATCGGGCCGAACCGGCGCACCGCGTCGTCTTCGCTCACGCCGTCGAGCGAGCGGACGAACTCGGAACGAGCAAACCGCAGCTGATCGACCAGCAAATGAGCCACTCGTCTCCCCTCCTCGTCTCTGCGATGGCTCGCCAACCCAGCGGGCCACTCACACCTACAACGCCGGCACGAGCAGCCTATCAGACGAGAGGATCGCCGTTATACTTCGCCGCCACGCATCCAAGGCGTGACCGTCACGCCGACGAGCAACCCTTCTGGTCCGAGCAAACGGGTGACGATCTGCCCCCAGGGCTCGGTCCTGGCCGAAACCAACACGTTGTATCCCTTTGCGGTCAGCTCCGCGGTGGCGGTTTCGATGTCGTCAACATCGAACTCGAGCCACGCTTGCGGCGCCGGCACATCTTCCGGCCAGGTGTCCGTGCCAAAGGTGGATTGCGCTGCCCGCGAGAGCGGCCACAGCGCGAACGCGTTTGCCCCAGGCAGCTTGTCCGTATGTGTATACCCATCCGGATCCTGTTCCATCGGGATGCCAAGAGTGTCCAAATAAAACGCTGACGACGCGTCGACATCCTTGGTAATTGGACCAAACCCCGCCACAAACAAGACCTTCATCCTTCGATGCTCCTTGCTCTGTTTGATCGTCGCTCGACGGAGGCGATGTCTGCCTCCTGCCAGGTGCGACGGCGACGACGGTCCTTAGACTACGGCAAGGGGGGTGACAACGGTATGTCATCTGCTGAACGCTCGCCTGCGCTCACGGTCAGCTGAGCGGCGGCGCGATGGAGTGCATCGTAATGATCCATCCATTGCGCTCGCACTTCATCTTCGGACAGGTCGCGATCGTAAGCGGGAGAGATAAGCGGCCGTGCGCGCACGACCTCAACCATGACGATCGTCCTCAGAGGGCTCACGGTCCCGCGTTGGCGGTAAAAGGCCAAGGCCCGGTCAAATTCCGGACCCGCGGTCAGCAACGTTGCCGTCCCTTTGAACCGATATCCCTTGCGCACGAATGGATCGACCACATTAATCTCAATCGTGGGGTTGTGCCGTAGGTTTTCGATTGTTCCCGGCGAGTGGATATCAGCGAAAATCAGATGGTCGTCGTCCCAGACAGTCGTCGTGCCTTTGGGGGAAAGGTTCGGCGTGCCATCCGGACAGACAGTCGCAATGAAGCCAAGCTTCTGTTCTCGCACCACCCGTTGCATATCTTCGCTCAGCATGCCCATAGCGACTTTTCCTCCCAATGGCGCCTGAACTCGATAACCATCGAACCCGCGACGCCGAGCGACGCCGAACGCTCCGCGCCTTCCAAGCACTGGGTTACTCGAGTCAGACGCCTCGATTTTGTCGGGCGAGGCGGACTCGGAGACTTTAGCAGAGGGCCCGGTGGCGAGAACGTCTCACGAGCAATCACCGACGCGTCGTTCTCGTGCGCCGGACAGGTCGTCGCCTAGGTCCCGAACGAGTACCTGTAGGTACGCGCCGCTTTCTTGGCGCGTGCCATGAGACGACGAACCAACGCTACGCCGGTTCGAGCGTGGCTCAACCGCGTCACGTGTGTATTACTCCATCATCAGTCCGAGTAAGATTGACGCTCGTGGAGAGCGGAGGATGTTGACCACACGTCCGAGGAGGGTTCGTGGAGTCGCTCAAAGCCGCCAATTCGGGCTTACGCTTCCTCCTTGAACTCTGCGCGCTTGCTTCGCTCTGCTACTGGGGATTCCACACAGGGGATAGTACCGCGGCGGACATTGTTCTCGGCATCGGAGCCCCCCTGCTCATGGCCATTATTTGGGGCATCTTTGTCTCGCCCAGAGCGCGCGTGCGACTCCCGTCGTTTCCGAAGTTCGTTCTCGGCGTCGTCATCCTCGTGCTCGCCGCGGTCGCCCTCAGCAATGCCGGTTTTCCCGGGCTGGCCATTGCGTTCGAAGTGCTGATTGCGGTCAACGCCGTCTTGATGATCATGCTCGATCAGAACCCCTAGCCCGCGATCAGCGTTCCCAGCAGTTGATCCGAGTATTTCCTTCGAGGGGCAACGGGCTCCGGCGCCTCGTACACAGCCGGCCGGCTAATGATGGGTGTGCGGTGGAGTGCGGAGCGATTCCGCTTCCGGTCGGTACGCCGTTATGCGCTCGCGCAGACAGCGGAACGAAAAAGGCGAGAACGGCCTCCTGCGCGGCCGCGACCGACAAGGTCACGCGACTGGCGAGAATTGAGCACGCTGGGCGAAGAGCTCAGCCGGGAAAGGCTCGAACGAGGCACGGGCTACGGCCTCGGGATAGGAGGAGCTGACCGCCGCGTTTCGCTGGCGCTCGTAGTTTGCCATCGCATCGCTCATCGCCCCGCGGCCGGCGAATCCATCATCGATCGCATTGGAGAGGAGTTCGGCGTCGCAGAACGCGTCAGTGATCCCTTGCGCCGTCAGCGGATCCTTGTGGTATCCGGCATCGCCGACGAGCGCCCAGCCGTTGCCAAAGGGTTTCCGGAATAGATTCGGAAGGTCGGCCGTTCCCGACCAGCGCTCAACTCGCGTGCCCGCGGCGACGGATTCAGCCAACCAGGGAGCCGCGGCGAACGACCGAAAAAACGACCCTTCGACGTCATCGCGAAAGGCTTGGAATTGATTCAGTGGCACCTGGGTTGCCGCGCAGACGAGTCCATTGTTGGTCGGGAAGGCGATCAAGAACCGATCCGGTAAGATCGCCACTCCCACGCCGTCAAGTGTGATGCCCGCGAAATAACTGTAGTAGGCGCATGTCAACGCTGGGTGCGCGTTGTAGACCGGCGCATTCACCGCCTTGGCGACAGTCGAATGCAGCCCATCGGCACCGACGACGAGACGGGCCCGCTCAGGCGTGTCTAGTCCTTGCGGTGTCCGTCCGCGGATCCCAACAACTTGATCCCCCTCAAACAAGATTTCTTGAACAGAAAACCCGTCGCGAACTTCGACGTCCGCTGTTGCCACCGCTTCGACAAGTATGGAATCAAGCACATACCGCCGGGGAGCGAGGTTCATGTCGATCCCATCGATGGGTGAAATCGGAGTAGCAAGTGGAAAGTCTCCGAGGTCCATCGTGAATTGGCGGATAGGCGGGCAGTCAGTTGCCAGGAGGCGGTCCAGGAGCCCCCATTTCTTCAACTTCGACAAGCCTTGAAGTTGGATGAAATGGTTGCGAAACGTGTCGCTTGGGAACGTCGCGCGATCGACCAGCAACACTCGGTACCCTTTGCGAGCGAGCAGCATCGCGGTCGGCGAACCGGCGCAGCGCGCGCCAACCACGATCACGTCGTACTGTCGTGCGATGGACATCGGATTCTGCTCCCGGAATCGACCGGACCCGGTCCTCATCGTACCAGGTCCGGTTCGAGTTACTCCGACATCGACGGCGGCGTCGGCTAGGTCCGCACGGAGAGAACGATCTCTCCGTCGTGCTACTCGGGTTCGGTCGCCATCAACGCGCGCTATGAGCAATACCGCGCGTGTTGCTCGGCGCTTTTGGCGTTGGCAACGTAGGCATCCCTACTCTCGAACCCGCTTGTGAGAAAAACCTCGTTCGGATTCGCGTCGGACCGGTACACGTACTGAAAAACAAAGCCTGAGACGTCATTCGCTGATTCCTGCGCCGAGAGTTTCTGTAGTTGATCCTCAGATCCCGGCTTGATCTGCATCCGCGCGATCGTTCCGTACATGGCGATCCTCCTTCTTGGTGACTTGATGAGCGAACAGCGCGTTATGGTTACGGACGGATCTCGTAGAGCTTATTGAATGGGTTGTCGATGGGGACATCGCGAACCGCAGAGAAACCGGCTTCCGCGCTCAGCTCCCGTAACTTCGCCTCGTGCAGGCCAGCCGCCCCGATCCCTTCACCCCCTTCGGCGAGAGCGGTTGTCTTGCAATAGACGATGCTCGAACCATGGAGGAAGGTGCCGACCGGACCAACGTTCTCCTCGAGCTTCTCCGAGCTATTGAAGTCAAGGCAGACGAAAATGCCATCAGGGCGGAGACTCTGCCGGATTGCGCGGAGGAAACTCACAGGATGAGCCGCGTCGTGTACCACGTCGAAGGCAGTGACAACATCGACCGCTTCCGGCAAGCCATCTTCGACGTTATATCGCTCGAACCTATCTCGGTCGCTCACGCCAGCCGCTACGGCACTCGCGGTCGCGCTTGCTAGAGACGCTTCAACCAGATCGAAGCCAATGAATGTTGAGCGAGGATATGCCTCGGCGAGCTTGATAATCGCTCGGCCGCGGCCACAGCCGACATCGGCGACGAGCGCGCCGCGTTCGAGTTTCGCCTGCACATCAGGCATCGCCGGAATCCACTGTTGCACGAGGAAGTTGTCGAACGCGGCGAAGGTGTTGCGCTCCATCCCTTCAAACCAGTCATCGTCATATGCCGCGATCGGTATGCCGCGTCCACTCGCAAACGCGTCGGTAATAGAATCGCTGAGGCGGCACATACTGCGGTATTGCTGGAAAAAGCCTGCAAAGAAGAACGGACTTCCTTCCTGGGAGATGACCATGGCATGCTCCGGCGTCAATGAAAATCGTCGGGTTGCCGGGTCGTACTCGATGTAGCCCGCGCTAGATACCGCTGCGAGCCATTCGCGCGCATAGTGACTGTCAATGCCTGCCCGCGCGGCAAGCTCACCGGCCGTGGCCGGTCCGCGCTCGCTAAGATCGCTAAACAAGTGGTAGCGATCGCCAATGCTGGCAAGCCACGTCCCGATCATACCGGCAAGATCACCTAACACCTTGCCGAAAAACGCTTCGGCCTTGGCCATGTCCAACGCGACCGGTTCCACCGTCAACCCTGCTGTCACGGTCTATTCTCCTTTTGGTCATGTCGAATCGTCGACATCACTTTAGGAGCGAGACAGAAGGGCGACATCGCCAGAAGTGATGAGATTTTCGAAACCAGTTTCGGAGATTTTGGCGCAGGCAGCCCCCGAACGTTTTGGGGCGCAAACCCTATCGCCCTAATCCCTTCTCCGCCGCCCAGACCGCAATCTGCGAGCGGGAAGAGAAGTTGAGTTTGGCGAGGATGTTGGCGACGTGGGTGGCAACCGGGCGCTCGCCGACAAACAGCTCGTCGGAAATCGCGCGATTCGACATCCCGCGGGTGAATCGTCTCGTGCGATGCTTAGAGTGTAGAGAATTGTGCCGAGGTATCTGATTTGCGGAACTCCCCGGCACAATCTGACGAACAGCTTTCTCACGAAATCTCCTCGGCCGCGCTCTTTTGGATAGAACGACAACATCGCGAGAGGAATCAGAAACGATGGCAATCTCCACGATTCCAGGCTTCCCCCGGATCGGTCCCCGCCGCGAGCTGAAATGGGCGCTCGAAGGCTACTGGGCGGGCAAGCGATCCGCGGTCGAGCTCGAACAAACCGCGCATGAGGTTCGCCGGTTGAATCGAACGACCCAAGCCGCCGCCGGGCTCGATCTTCTACCGGTCAATGATTTTTCGCTGTACGACCAGGTGTTGGACACGATCGCGCTTACTGGCGCCGTTCCTGAGTACTGTGGTTGGTCTGGCGACACGGTCGATCTCGATACCTATTTCACCATGGCGCGTGGACGCGCGGGAGCGCAGCCGGCGCGGGCGCTCGAAATGACGAAATGGTTCGACGCTAACTACCACTATCTCGTGCCCGAGCTGTCCCGAGATTCCCGCTTCCGTCTGGCCTCAACCAAGCCGTTCGCCGAATTCGCCGAAGCGCAAGACGAGGGCGTCAGGGCCAAGCCCGTTCTCCTCGGTCCCCTCACCTTCCTCCTGCTCTCCAAGAGAATCGACGAAGGCTCGCCCTTGGATCTCCTCGACGCGGTGCTTCCGATTTACCAAGAGACGGTTCAGCGGTTGGCCACGGCCGGCGCCGAATGGATCCAGCTTGACGAGCCGGTGCTCGCCCTTGACTCCTCATCTGAGGAACTGGACGCGTTGTCGCGAGCATACACGTCCCTCTCCGGCGTCAAGGGAAACAGCAAGCTCTTTGTGCAAACGATGTATGGACACGTCGGCGAGGCCTACCAGACACTGGTGAACCTCCCGATCGACGGGATCGGGCTCGATCTTGTCCGCGGTCCGCGAAACGTGAGCCACATCGCGGACCATGGATTCCCTACCGATAAGTGGCTGGCGGCAGGCGTCGTCGATGGGCGCAATGTCTGGGTCAACGACCTTTCCGCGTCCCTCGACCTCCTTGATCAAATTCTAGAGCTCGTTCCGCCCGAGCGGCTCATGGTCTCCGCCTCCTGCTCGCTGCTGCATGTCCCGTACGACGTCCGCGTTGAGGAGCAAATGGACCCGACGATTCGGTCTTGGCTCGCCTTCGCCGTGCAAAAACTCGACGAGATTGTGCTGCTGACCAAGGCAGTCAATGAAGGACGCGCGGCGATCTCGGCCGAGATCGCCGCAAACCAACGAGTCATCGCCGACCATCGCGCGTCGTCGTTGCGACACAATCCCGCCGTGCAAGAGCGCACCCGTAATCTCTCCCCCGCCGACCGGGAACGAGCGAGCTCGTATCCGCTTCGAGCAGACGCGCAGCAGCGCCGGCTCGGGCTCCCGCTCCTGCCGACGACGACCATCGGCTCGCTCCCTCAAGTTGGCGAGCTGCGCACAATGCGCCATCGCTTCGAGACGGGTGAGATCGACCAGGCAACCTACGAATCGTGGCTTGAAGACCAAATCCGGGAAGCCATCCGCTTCCAGGAGAAAACCGGCATCGACGTGCTCGTTCATGGCGAACCTGAGCGCAACGACATGGTGCAGTACTTCGGCGAACGTCTCGACGGGATTGCCTTCACTCGCTTGGGCTGGGTCCAAAGCTACGGTTCCCGCTACGTTCGCCCGCCAATCATTTACGGCGACGTGCGGCGAACGGAACCGATCACCCTGCGCTGGACGACCTTCGCCCAGGGCCTCACCGAGCGCCCGGTGAAGGGCATGTTGACCGGACCGGTGACGATCCTCAATTGGTCATTTGTCCGCGACGATCAACCCCGCGCGGACACCTGCGTACAAATCGCGCTTGCGATCCGGGACGAAGTCGCGGACCTCGATGCCGCCGGCATCGCTACGATTCAAATCGATGAACCCGCATTGCGCGAAGGGCTGCCGCTGCGCAAAGTGGATTGGGCCGCTTATCTCGATTGGGCAACTGCCTGCTTCCGCATCGCCGCCGCTGCCGCGCGCGATGAAACACAGATTCATTCCCATATGTGCTATAGCGAGTTTGGCGACATCATCGACGCAATCGTCGCCCTCGACGCCGACGTGATTTCGATCGAGAACGCGCGCTCGGACAATGATCTGCTCCGCGTGCTGCGCGACCACGGCTACGACAAGGCGGTCGGCCCGGGCGTCTACGACATCCATTCGCCGCGGGTTCCTTCCAAGGAGGAGATCGTCGCTAACGTGCGGGCGACCCTCGATGTTCTCGAACCCACCCAAGTTTGGGTGAATCCCGACTGCGGCCTCAAGACCCGCCGCTGGGACGAGGTCCGGCCCGCGCTCGAGCGCATGGTCGCGGCAGCGAAAGAGGTTCGTGGAGCGCTGGTGACCGTCGGCTAACGAAGATTACGGTAGCCGACCCGGCCCTAAAGGGGCCACGCAGGCCGCCCAATGAGTAGGTGGGCAAATGGGCATGTCCGAACCAGTTCGGCGAACCCCATGGTTATCGCAATAACTTGACTTCCCGATCATGTTCCGCAATTCTCACCAGCAGTGGGCCGTGGCAAATGGTCTACGGCGGTTGGGAGCAGACACGAATGGTAAATGCGCGGCGGTTTCGACTCGGATTCTTCACCTACCTCGAAGGCGAGAAACCACAAGCAGAGATTTACGCGGAGGCGCTCGAGCTGTTCATCGCCGCCGATCAGCTCGGCTTCGACATGGGCTGGGTAGCGCAGCATCATTTCGGGCACCACGGCGGTTTGCCATCGCCGTTCATGTTCTTCACCGCGCTTGCTGAGCGCACCCGCCAGATCGGTCTCGGCACCGCCGTCATTACCTTGCCGCTCGAAGATCCGATTCGCGTTGCCGAGGATGCCGCTGTATTCGAGTCGCTCCATCCTGGTCGGTTGCACCTCGGACTCGGCACCGGTCTCGCCACGCCACAAACGATGGCCACCTTTGACCGCGTGGCCGAAGACCGGCGCACGCTCTACGACACCGGGATCGAGCGTTTAATCGCTGCGATCGACGGGCAAGCGCTAAACGAGGACGGCGATGTCCTCAATCCGCCCGCGCCCGAACTCCGCAGCCGGATCTGGGAAGCGCCCGGCTCGCCCGAGCGCGTAGCCGAAGCTTCGCGCCGCGGCAGCGGCCTTCTCCTCTCCCGCGTCGCGTCCGGCGCCGGCAATCAGCGCACGCCCGAGATCCAAATCCCGTTCGTCAACAGATACCTTCAAGAACTTCCTCTGGGCGTTGCCCCGCGCATCGGGCTCTCCCGCACGGTCTATCCCTCGCGCGACCCTGAGACCTTGTTCCGTCAACTGAGTGTCGGAATCGACGCCTCACTCCAGAACACGACGCAACACGAACTTATCCGCGATAAGTTGACGATGCCCGAACGCTTCGTCCACTTCAACATCCACTGCGGCACGCCGGAGGCGGTGATCGCGAGCATCGAACACGAACCGTTGCTCAACCAAATCACCGACCTCATCTGTCAACTCTCGCCTGCCCTCCCCTCGTTCGCGCAAGCGCTGGAGGCCATCGAACTCCTCGCCACCGAGGTCGCCCCTGCCCTCGGCTGGACTCCGGCGCGAACATCTGCCGAAGTGGCAATTCGATAACCATAACGACAAAGCCCTAGGCGCACCGCGCTCCTTTGACGTTCCCAGATTGTTCCCGGATAGCACACCGCTCGTGCGCAGTTTCGCGCTCTCCCTTGATTTGTGGTAAAAATTTCGCTTACGCCTGTGGGCGCAATTGAAGAGAGACTCGGCGATCGAAGGAGGGGGAAGGCTTCGATGGGAGAGGACGTTGAGTCAAAAGGCTCACGCCTGTATATCCGCCTGGGCGCTGCTCGGCCCGTTAAATATCCGCGGCTAGGCATTCGCGCGCTGCCTCGGCTGCGTCGGCCGAAGGCTTTTGGCGTTCAATTGGTGGTCGTCATGCTCGCGGTTGCAGCCGTGATGCTCCCGATGGCCATCGACGGGCATGGCAACGCCCAGGCTTCGTATTCGACGACGATAGCCACAGACGCGCTGAATCTCCGCGATGCGCCGGGCACGACCGGGGATGTGCTCACAAAGATGTATTGGGGCGAAGAGGTCCAGGTCCTCGACGGTCCGATCGACGGCAGCTGGTACGAGGTGACCTACGGCGACCTGACCGGGTATGCCTACGGCAAGTATCTCGATCTCGGCGGAGTCGGCGGAGGATCGAGCGGCGAGCACTGGATCGACGTCGACCGGTCATCGCAGCGAGTCAACTTATACGAGGGCGATTCATTGCTTGCCTCATACTGGGCCGCTCTGGGCTGGGACTTGACGGACGACGGTTATTACGCCACGGCTAACGGCTCGTATTACGTCTTCGAAAAGAACGCCGATCTCACCTGGACAGACTTCGGCAAGGCCTACATCGCCGACTGGGTCGGATTTGATCCTGACCGGGCCAACGGATTCCATTCCTGGTCATTGGATGGGAACGGCTATCTGCTGCCGGGTGGCGATGGACCGACCGGGGGTTGCGTGGCCCTGGAGCCATCAGCCGCCAACGCGCTCTTCGACTTCGCCGAGATCGGCATGCGCGTTGAGGTGCATTGGTAGAGTTCTCGCGCCCCTTGACCCCCTCTCTCGCGCGCGGGAGAGGGGAATCCGTCTTAGCGGTGCGCAGTAGACGAGATCTATATTCAGGCTGCATGAACGTTCCTTCTCCCCTGAAGGGGAGGGTGGCGCAGAGCACCGGGTGAGGGAACTCACACCGGATTCAACTTCGCGCCTTCGGGGATTAATCCGGTCGCTTCGCCGAGCACCTGCGAGAGCCAGACAGCGTAGTTTTCGCTGACATGATAGGACTCACGGTGTGTCGTGAGCCCGGCAATGACGGCGGGACAGACCTGATCGGTACAGAACCAGGGGATAATATCGACGTACTGCGCTCCGCGTTCGTGGGCGATTTGCTTTTCGTTTTCGTTGTGCTCGGTTTGGACACCGTCGGCCCGTGGCGTGTTGCACGCCGGCACGTTGTCCGGCTGGCTGGAAAGACAGTCGATGCCCGGCTTCGAGGGATAAGCCATGTCGCCCAGAACGATGATCCCGCGCGTGTTCGGCATGATTCGGTCGATCATTTCGGCAAGGCCCTGATCCCACACCTCTTCAGAGCCGTCATTGGTCGGATGGCCGTCGACCGCCACGGGCACGAGCTTGTATGCGCTGGTCATGATCACGAGATCGGGATGAAGCTCCGCGATCTTCGCGAGCGCGAACTGCCGGAACTCCGCGCATTCGGTGTATTCCCGTTTGAGCGACAGGGACCAAACTGGGTAGTTAGGCACTGGGCAGCCGGGCTTGGTCAATTGCGCAATTTGCCAATGCTGTTGCTGACCGATAATATCGAATGCCGGGATCCACATCGCGGCGTGTGAGTCGCCGTAGATCACGACCGTCCGGTTCGCGTTCGCGTCCCCGTGAATGCACACGTTTGATTTCGTGTCCTTCCGGGTGACATTGCAATCCTTGCTATAGGCGGGATTCGCAATTCGTTTCGGCTGATCGGGCCAGCTCTTCACCCTCGCGCCGTCTGCCACCGCCTTCCGCACTTCCGCGTTCGTCGCGAACGTGATTGGCCGGTCGTTCTTCGCTAGCAGCTCGCCGGGCGCAGGGTGCGATTCGATCATCCAGCTCGAAACCCCAAACGTGAACAAGACGAGGCACGCCCCGACCGCGACGCTTGCCAGCGGCGGCCGCGTCTTGAGCAAGCTTGAATCGCGGACCGGATGTTCGAGTAGCACGAACGTACCGGCCGCCAACGCCAAGGCGACAAGGCAGAGACTAAGATTTTCAGCGAGCGATAAATCGCGGCCGGTCCAACCCGCGGCGACGATCAACACCGGCCAGTGCCATAAGTACAGTGAATACGAGAGCTTGCCGATCCATTGAAACGGCCGCTGTTTCAGAACCAGCTCGGCCCCACCGCCACGGGCAATGGTTCCCCCTGCCACCGCGAACGCCGTCGCTAGAACTGGGAGCGCGACCGCGTCTCCAGGAAACGGCGTTGTCGAGGTGAACAGAAAACTCGTGGCGACTATGGTCACGACCCCAACCCAACTTATGACGACGCCGAAGAGGCGAGGAAGCGGGATGAGCCATGGGGATATCACCGCCAGGAGCGCGCCCGCTCCAAGTTCGCACGCGCGAGAGAATGGTGAGAAATAGGCAACCGTGCCATCTTCCGGCGTCATCTTGATCGACCACAGCAATGAAGCGCCAATGATCACAATCAAGGCCAGGCCCAGCTTGATCCGTATGGGGACGCGTTTCGCGACGAATGCGATCGCGGTCATCAGCGCCGGCCAAACCGCATAAAACTGTTCCTCGACCGCCAGCGACCAGAAATGCTGAAGCGGCGATGGCGGCAATCGGGAGCCGAAGTAGTCCGTGCCTTGATTGATGAAGCGGAAATTGCTCGCGAACAGCGCTGCCCACCGGGCATCGACGGCGATCGTCTGGGCGCGGGCTTCGCCCAGATAAAGGTACGAGGCGATCACGGTCGTCACCAGCACGAGCGAACCTGCCGGAAGCAACCGGCGAGCGCGGCGCGCATAAAAGCGACTGAGTGAAACACCGCCTTCGGCTTCGAGCTCATGCAAGAGTAATCCGGTAATCAGAAACCCGGAGAGCACGAAGAAAACATCCACCCCGATGAATCCGCCGCTCATCGCCGCCCAACCGGCATGATCCAACACAACCAGCAGGACTGCGATGGCGCGAAGCCCCTCAACATCCGGCCGGAACTTGCGGTCTTCAACTGGTTGCCTGGTTTGCCGGGGTTTGACGGTCGTCGCAAGCAAAGGCACTACCAACGGGCGACTCCTAGAGGCGCCGCGGTCACTTGTCGACGCAAGCCTGGTCCCTCTCGTGCACGTACGTTTGTTCAGCGCCGCCTAGGCGGCAATAGTCGGTTTCCGCAAGACCCTTGCCTCGCGCCGCCCAAAATACCGCGATTTTGCGCCATGTCGAGCGAGAACTGTGGCCCTAATTCCTGTTCGTGCCATCGAGCACATGCCCGGCTTGAGCAAGGTTCGTTGATTCGCCACCGGGGCACGGGCCGAAGGGGCGATGCTCGACGCCGGTTTGTATCCTCGTTCAGGTTTCATGGTCATTCCGACTGAGCTCGGCGACTAACCCGATGACCCACCGGAAACGTCAACTTCGCTTGACGCTGAGGCTGAACATGGTAAAGTCACTCGACTTCACCGGAAGGACTGGCGTCGCGAAATCAGCTTTCTTGCCAAGGCGAGGACCCTCAACGATGCGAGGTCTCTATCGGCTAAGAAGAGCTCCATGGACGACGAAGCGCGCATCCGCCTCGCCAACTATCGCTGTGCGCTTCACCGACCTTCCCCATGCATGCCCGACGCTCACCTTGTGTCACGACCACGCATGTTGTCCCGCATCTGCGGGCAGATCCTGGCATCGACTTTGACCGCGGTTGATTTGGCCATAGGAGGTGCGACAGGCGAGTTCGCCGAGCGGGAATAGCCGCGCGATCCGGTTCCCATCGCTGGCAATCAGGCGGTCATCGCCGGCGTCAGTCACGATCGCAAACGAACGAGACTCCCAGTCGTTCTGGCATTGTCGCCACGAAAGGAGCGCTCTCATGGGAACCACGAAACTGAACCGGCGAAATCTCCTGCTCGGAACTGCGGCCGGCGCTGCCACCCTCGCCGCATCGGGCAGTCTCCCGGCGCCAAACCAGGCGGCCGCGGCCGATGCCGTGAAACTCGAGTTCTGGAGCCCGGCGAACGACCCCAACGGCAGCGAGATCATCACGAAGCTTGTCAACGATTTCAACAGCTCGGTTGGGACGCAGCAGGGGATCAGCGCCAACCTCAGTATCAAACCCGCTCCCAACTCGGACTATACCCAATACACAACCGCCATGACCTCGTCCGGTTCGCCTGATGTGATCATGACGTATACCTATAACCCGGTCGCCGCGTGGGCGGCCAACGGATTCATTCAGCCCCTCGACGACTACGTCCAGGCCGCCGGCATCAAGGAAGAGGACTTCTTCCCGATCGCCTGGACGATGATCAATTTCGGCGGTCACATCTGGGGCCTGCTGCAGGAGTTCGATTTCAACCAGTTCTGGTGGAATAAGAGCATTCACGCCGGCGACGCGCCCAAGACGATTGACGATCTCGACAAAATCGCCGCCGATTACAACAAGACGGATTCCAGTGGAAACCTCACTCAGGCCGGATTCATCCCGTGGATGAATTTCACGGGTCCCGACTGGAATCCGGCCTTCGGTGGAAGTTGGTATGACTTCACCAACCGCAAGTGGACCATCGACGATCCCAAGAACCAGGCCTTCCTCGAGTGGTTCCTGAAATACGTCGACCTCTTCGGTGGCCGAGACAAGAGCGATGCGCTGGAGTCGTCGGTGCCGAAGACGTACGGCGATATTTTCCAATACGGCAAAGTTGCCTTCGCCTTGGAAGGCGAGTACCTGCCGGCCGAGCTGAAGAAGCAGCAACTCGAGCTTGACTACGGGATCACTCAATTGCCGGTCTCTGGCGATGTGCCCCCTGGAACCGCGACCACCGGCGGTGGCAATCTCTTCCTGCTGCCGACTAAGGCCGCGAAAGCAAAAGAGGCTGTGTCCCTTATTCAGTACATGGGCACCGGAAAAGCTGTGCTCGACTGGTGCGTGCCCAACTCGAATATTCCGCCGACGAAGGCGGCCGCCACAGATCCTTCCTTTACGAGTCAATTGCCGGAGCTCAAGCCATGGATTGACACGCTGAACATGGATCACATGGTGCCGCCGATTCCGTCGCCGCAATACGCGCAGTTCTATCAACTGCTTACGGACGCCGTCGATCAGGTGACCTATAAGAAAAAGACGCCGGAGCAGGCGCTGGCGGACGTGGCAACTCAGACCAAAGACGCCGTCGATCAGTTCAAGCAGGCGCATCCCGATTGGGAAGGCGAATAGCGGCATTTGTCGCGTCCGCGCGACGAGTTCGCGTCGAAGCGTCTCGAGTCCTGGAGGGGGTGCCGACCGGCACCCCCTCCCGGCCAACCCGTTGAGTGAATGACGGGTAGGAGGTGCAGCAGTGGCGACGAAGGTCATTGACGGGAGAGCGAGTTCACTCGGAACGCCGTACCAAAGCAGCCGATGGAACCGCATGCGCCGCAGCGATCTCTTCCCGGGGCTGCTGTTTATCACACCTTGGGTTATCGGGTTTCTGTGGTTCCAACTCTATCCAATCGGCGCGTCGATTTATTACAGCTTCACCAGCTACAACATGATGCAGCCGCCGATCCACGTTGGCTTCGACAACTATCACCGGCTCTTCACCGCAGACCCGTACTTCCGGAAGTCGCTTAGGAACACTGCGGTCTATGCCTTGTTCAGCGTGCCGCTCGACCTGCTCGTTGCCTTTTCGTTTGCGCTGTTGCTTAACCTACGCATACCCGGACGGGCGGTCTTCCGCACGGCGTTTTATTTTCCCGCCATCATTCCCAGTGTTGCGACTGCAACGCTCTGGGTCATGATCCTGAACACGCAAGGTGGCCTGTTCAACGCCGGGTTGCACGCGTTCGGGATTCACGCTATCCCCTGGCTCTCGAGCCCCGATTGGACAATGCCGTCACTCATCCTCATTAGCACCTGGAACATCGGCCCGATTGTCGTGATCTTTCTTGCCGGGCTCCAGGACGTGCCGAAGACGCTGTACGAAGCGGCAGAGCTCGACGGCGCGGGACCATTCCGCATGGTTCGCGACGTCACGATTCCGATGCTTTCGCCGGTCATCCTCTTCAATCTGATCATCGGCATCATCGCCGCGCTGCAGGTTTTTGCGCTGCCGTTCGTCATGTTTGGTTTCACCCAAGGCGGCACGGCGAATCCCGGCGGGCCACTCAACTCGGTGTTGATGTACTCGGTCCAGCTCTACCAGGTCGCGTTTCGGCAATTACGGATGGGGTACGCGGCCGCAATGGCGTGGATTCTCTTCCTCATCATCTTCGTGCTCTCGCTCGGCGCGATGAAGCTCTCGTCTCGGTTCGTTCACTACGAGTGATCGAGCGTGGGGCAAAGTCTAAGGAGATCGAATCGAAACTCGGCGACCGGAACAGGGGCCGGTAAGGGGCGAAACCGATGAGCAACATCGTTGATACCAGGGCTCTACCGACACTCCCGCAGCGGGAAAGCGCTCAGCTTCGCCAACGTGGCCGAATTACGAAGCGATTGCGCGTGATCGTCCCGTTTGTCGTTGTGCTCGCACTTGCCATCGCGTTTGTCGTCCCTGTTTACTGGATGCTCATCACGTCAGTCAAAAGTGTTGGCGAGGTCTACCACATACCGGCCATCTGGTGGCCGGCGAAGTTTCTCTGGAGTAATTACCCGGACGCCTTAAAAGTTTTCCCATTCAGGCGCTATGCCGAAAACACGTTGCGCGTCACCATTCCGGTGACCTTCGGCACGACGGTGAGTTCCGCGCTCGTTGCCTATGGATTCTCCCGCCTGCGGTGGAAAGGCCGGGATATCGTCTTTTACCTCGTCCTCGCGACACTGATGATTCCGACCTGGGTCACACTCGTCCCGTTGTACATCTTGTTCAACCATCTCGGCTGGGTGAACACCTACAAGCCGCTCATCGTTCCCAGCTTCTTCGGTGATCCGTTTTCGATCTTCCTCCTCCGCCAGTTCTTTCTGCGGCAGCCGCAAGACCTTGTCGACGCCGCCCGGGTCGATGGCGCCTCGCATTTGCGCGTCTTCCTGCAGATCATCGTCCCGCTTTCGCGGCCGGCGTTGGCGGTCGTGGCGCTATTCGCGTTCATCAACGCATGGACCGATTTCTTCAACCCCTTGATCTACCTCTCGACCCCAAACAAGTACACGTTGCAAATCGGCCTGTTCAACTTCTACGCCCAGCACTTCGTCAACTGGCCTGGCTTCATGGCGGCGTCAATCGTGGTTCTCGCCCCGATCGTGATCCTGTTCTTCCTGACCCAGAAGACCTTTATCGAGGGCATCACCTTCACCGGCTTGCGGGGGTAGCTGACTCAGCCGTCACTTCAGCATGCGCTCGATTATGAAGCGTTCGGCCCGGGCCGCATCGACTTTGAGCGCGATGCGGGCATTCTCGGGATGATGTTCATTCGGGGACTGGACGACCGTCATCGCCGTCGTCAACCGACCCCCGGTTTCGACGGCCACGTGGCATGGCACGAGATCGACCAGGCTTGGATCGACGATCACCGCCGCGGCGAGCGGATCGTGCAGAAATGTGTGGCCCTGGTTGGCAAACCACGGATACTGTTTAATCTGCCCGGCGACGGCGTCATGGAACGGCGTGCTCTGAGCGCGGAGCTCGTTGACATCAGTTTGCCTGATCTTGCACTTCAACGTGACATCGAGTGGCACTAAGGTCGTCGGTGCGCCGGCCGAACAAACAATGTGCGCGGCCTCTGGATCGCAGGCAATATTGTGCTCAACGATTGGAAGGTCGAGTCTGTCTTGACCGCGCACGACGCCGCCCATGATGGTCAGATGCGCGAGCTCACTTGCGAGCCGAGGCTCCTTGAGCATTGCCAGCGCAACGTTGGTCAGCGGCCCGATCGCGAGGAGATGGATCTGTCTAGGATTCGCTATGACCGTGCGGATGATGAAGTCGGCAGCGTGCTCGTCGTCAAACGGCGCACCATCATCTTCTTCGACGAGCCCTTGACCTTCATGTCCCGCCCAAAAGATCTCGCGCAATCCAAGCAGCGGTTGTCGCGCGCCGAGCCGGATCGGCACATCAGAAATTCCCCGCAACGCAAGGAGCTTGCGCACTATCGCCGCGCGCAACACAACGTCGCCATAGACGCACGTCACGCCTTCGAGCGCGAACTCATCCGAGCCGAGAATTAACGCCAGCGCGAGACAATCGTCGACATCAGTCCCGATGTCGGTGTCCAGAATTGTCCGAATAGTCATCTAATCTTCCCCTCCTCGGAACGTCGCATCCCCAGCGCCGATTGTCGTTGAGAACGAAGTCCGGAGCGAGCCCCGATCGACACGCGCAGGCAGCAATCGAACGCCCATCCCTCAATAGTGCTCGTCCGCTGCCCAACCACGTTGGTGTTTCCGACGATTGATCTTTATCACCTACACATGTACCGTAGCCGACCAGGCTGCAGACCGCCGACCCGAATCCTGGCAAGCATTCAACGAGCGGAGGACCAAACATGCCCCCGACAATCATGCTGATCCACGGACTGTATTTGACCCCACGGAGTTGGGATGGTTGGATCGATCGTTTTCAGCAAAAAGGCTTTCAGGTGCTCGCGCCGGCTTGGCCCGGACTTGAAGGCGAAGTCGAGCAATTGAAAGCCGACCCATCGCCGATCGCCCGTCAAAACGTCACCGAAATCCTCGACCACTATGAAAACATCATCAGGGGACTCGACAGCCCGCCGATTGTCATGGGGCATTCATTTGGCGGAGCATTCACACAACTCTTGGTCGATCGCGGACTGGGCTCGGCTGCTGTTGCCATCGAGTCGGCCGCGGTTCGCGGTGTGCGGGACCTGCCCCTTTCAACACTCAAGTCGGGATTGCCATTATTGCGAAACCCGTTCCTGCGCCACCGAGCGATCATGCTCACTCCTGAGCAGTTCAATTACGGGTTTACGAACACATTTCCCGCGGCAGAAGCGGCCAAGGTCTACGAACGCTACGCGATTCCGGGATCTCGCAACGTCCTGCTCGAAGGCGCGTTTTGCAACTTCAATCTCAAAACCGCCCTGCGGGTCGATTTCACGAAAAATGATCGCGCCCCGCTCCTCTTCATTGCCGGCGGCGAGGACCATGTCATCCCATTGCCGGTCAACAAGCACAATGCTGAGAAATACAGCACATCGACGGCGGTCACGGATTACAAGGAATATCCCGGGCGCGCCCACTTCACCATGAAACAGGAAGGTTGGGAGGAGATCGCCGACTACGCGCTCGACTGGGCAACCCAACACGCTTCGAGCTAGATAGACGGGCGCGCTGCCATGGGCGAAGCATCGAGCCCCAGCAATTTGATGGCAAGCGGCGAGGGTGAACCGCTCTCAAAGAGCATGCAACGAGCAAACTTCAATAACCAACGCTGACCTGCTCGATATCGCGCTTGGGGCGCCGAGCAGGTTCGTCGCGTGGGTGGAGACAAAGTCCGGGTCAAACAAAGAGCGTGCTACGTTTCGCCCGTCCGGCGCTCAGTCGGCCCGAGCCAACCCCTATGCGAGCGCCCGGGAATCTATTCTTGCGCGGACCGATGGACACGATCTCGGTGAGTACAACTGAATTACCGCGTGGATGCTCATCGGAACGGCTTCGCTAAACCGTACGCGCACGGCGACGCAGCGCAAACGCGATCCCCGCGAGCAGTGTGGTGAGAGCGGCGAAGCCGATGGGCACTCCCACGTCATGTCCGCGCTTGGTGGTCGTGCCCACGCCGGTCTCCGACATCGAGACCGTCCCGGCCTCCCCGGCGGCCGGCGGAGCGATGGCATTACTAGTCTTGATATCACCGCAGACGAAGTAGGTCGTCAGCTCCATGTGCGACTTGTGGACGAGGATGACATAGTCGCCGGCAAGCAAATCGTCCAGTGATATATCAGGCACCGAGGTTTCGCTGACGCCGTCGGATGAAAGTGGGTCGAGAACAACCGTCGTCAACGGAAACTTGGGGTTCGGGTCAAAATCGACACACGTGCCGGCATGGATATGGGTCGGATGATCGCCGGTAATCGCGGCGCCCTCGACCGCCATCTGCACTTTGACACCTTTGCCATCAGCGGTCAGCATTGCCCATCCCGAAACACCCGAGCCCTTGTATTCATTGAGCGCAATCGTGATGGTTTTCGGGTTGTCTTGCGCCCTCGCTGTCAGCGGGGAGAAGCTCATAAGCCCGATGATCATGAGGGGTGCAAGCCACATAACCTGTTGCCCATGCCAATGGCGCATCCGTTTCCTCCTTCAAAGGCACTCTTCATGCAATGGTGAAATCTGACCGATTGTGGGCTTCCGCACAGGAACCCTGCGGACCGCGCTCAACTCGGGACGAATCACGTGAACATCTGCTCTCATGTTCAGTATCACGTAATCTGCTGGCGAAAGAAAGGTATACATATAGTGGGTTCGCGGCCGAACGATCCGCTACGATGGACCGCGCCCGGTGCTTGATGCCATGCCATCTGGCTGCAGCGAGCGACGGTGTGGAGGTCGGACGTAGCCATGGTCGGTCGGTTCCAGATTGTCCTCGCGGTCACGGCAACCATGGTCGCTATGGCCCTCGTCCTCGGACTGCTTTCTATCCCCGGCGATCCCGTTGCCGCCCAAGCGAGTCCCGCCTCGCCCTTGCCGGGCGAGCCAGAGGTCATCTTCAGCGACGACTTCGAAAGCGGCCGGCTTGAGCAGTGGACGACCGTCAAAGGTCTCACGAACGAGACTAGTCAAGTCGCAAGCGGCACGTCCGCCGCCCGCGCTACGAGCACCGCCGGTACTCGGGAATTCGCCCGAGTCGCTTTGCGAACGAGTCAGCAGGAAATCGTGGTTCGCCTGCAGGTCAACGTTCTGAGTCTCGGCGATAACTCGCTGGCGTTTCTTGGCCTCCGCACGACCGACGACACGTCGATCATGGGCGTATTCGTGAGCAAGACCGGAAAATTGGGCATTCGCAATGATGTCGTCAAGGCTACCAAATCCAGTTCCGTCGATCTTCCCCAACGCACGTGGATGTCGTTGCAAATCCGACTCCTGATCGGAACTGGGGATCAACCAACAGGAAGAATCGATGTCTGGCTCAACGGGAACAAGGTCGATGATCTCAGCGTGACCGACGATTTCGGCACGGACCCAATCGGCACCGTTCAGCTTGGCGAAAGTCAACGCGGGCGAGCCTTTGACGTTGCCTTCGACGATCTCGTCGTCACCACTGGTCTCGAAGCCAGCCCTCCGGGCACGGTTACTTCACCCGCCCCACAAGCATCACCTCAGACCGTCCTGCCTTCCGCAAACGCGGCGCCGTCCGAAACGCCGACCGCGACGAACACGCCGCAAGCAACTGCAACGTCAACATCGAAACCGACCGACACTCCAACCCGGACGCCGACCAGCTCGGCAACCAACACGCCGGCTCCGACCGCGACGGCAACCGCGTCAGAGACCCCGACGACCGCGCCGACCGCAGCACCCACGCAAACTGCGACCGCCACGCCGAGTGAAACGCCTGTTCCAACGAAAACCGCGACACCGGAGCCGTCGCAAACTCCGACTCAACCGCCGACGGCAACGTCGACATCGTCTCCGACGGTGGCGCCATCGAACACCGCGACCGAGCAATCGACGGCGACATCAACGCCGGCGCCTACTCTCGCGCCGACTTCGACTTTGGCGCCAGCAAGCACATCGACCGCGACTACTGTGCCAACTGCGAGCGCGACTTCGACGCTCGCGCCATCACCGACGGAAACGCCACCTGCGATCGCGATGTTCCACGCTGACCCGGCCCGGACCGGCGAGCAGGCCGGGCCAGGACCGGAGCGCAAGCCAAATCTCCGTTGGCGCTTCCAGACGTCGGGCAACGTCTCATCGTCCCCGGCGGTGGCCGGCGAGTCCGTCTACATCGGCAGCACCGATAACAACGTGTACGCTCTTGATTCCACCACGGGCGATCAGCGTTGGAGTTTTACGACGGGCGACGACGTCACCTCGTCGCCCGCGGTCGCCGATGGCCTCGTTTACATCGGCAGTCTCGATGGCAACCTCTACGCGCTTGACGCCGACACCGGTAACCAGCGTTGGAAACTGTCAACCGCCGGACCTTTCATCTCCTCGCCCGCTGTGGCCGAAGGCACGGTTTACGTCGGCGGTTGGGACGGCAATCTCTACGCCCTCGACGCCGCAACCGGGGACGTGCGCTGGCGACAACCGCTCGGCGTCGAACTCTTTTCCTCCCCGGCCGTGGCCGGCGATACGGTCTACGTGGGCGGGCTCGACGGCAACTTGACCGCGCTCGAGACCGCGACTGGCAGCATCCGCTGGCAAGCCAACCTCGGCGCCGCGCTCTATTCCTCACCAGCGGTCGCCAACAATGTTGTCTACATCGGTACGGCGGACGGGCAACTGGTTGCCGTGGACGCCGAGCGGGGCGATCCGCTCTGGCGCTTCCACGCTCAGGACAGAATCTCCTCATCCCCCGCCGTGGCAAACGGCGCAGTGTACGTCGGCAGTGACGATGACAACATCTACGCCGTCGACGCCAAAACCGGGCAGGAACGCTGGCACGTGAAGACGGGTGACGACGTCTATTCGTCGCCGGTCGTGGTCGACGGGGTGATCTACGTCGGTAGTCTCGATGGCAACCTCTACGCCCTTGATGCGGAAACCGGCGACGAGCGCTGGCACGAGGATCTCAACGGCCAGATCTACTCTTCGTCATCGGTCGTCGACGGCGCGGTCTACGTTGGCAACTTCGATGGCGATGTGTATTCGCTGAGCGATTGACGGATGCTAGCTGACAATCGAACATTGCTGTCATCATCTTGCTCGGGTTGGCCTACCCTCTGATTGGTTCGCGTGGTGCTTAGTTCCGCGTCCGCCGCTCCGGTCCACAACCTTCGCCCACCGCTTTCGGCATTCATCGGCCGGGCGCCCGAGGTCGCGCTTGTCTCCGATCTGCTGCGGGGCGACGATGTCCGCCTTGTCACGCTGACTGGTCCGGGCGGAGTGGGGAAAACTCGGCTCGCGACGCGCGTCGCGGCTGCCGTTGCAAACGCATTCCCCGGCGGCGTGTGGTTTGTCCCACTCGCGCCGATTTCAGACGCCGCGCTCGTCCTTCCCGCGATCGCGCACACCCTTGGCGTTCGCGAATCGAAGGACGAACCGCTTCCGATCCGCCTCGAAACATTTCTCGCCGACCAGCGCCTGCTGCTGTTGCTCGACAACTTCGAACAAGTTGTCGACGCCTCCCTGGCAGTCGCCTATTTGCTCAGCGCCTGCCCAGCTGTTCAGGCGCTCGTCACGAGCCGCGTCCGGCTACATGTTTCCGGCGAGCGCGAGTACCAGGTCCCGCCGCTGACGTTGCCAGCGGCTGAGTCAGCGTCGATTTCGACCGATTCCGAAGCAGTCCGCCTCTTCGTCGACCGAGCGCGGGCGGTCAAACCAGATCTCGCGCTGACTGCCGAAACCGCGCCGGCCGTGGCCGAAATCTGTCGCCGTCTCGACGGCCTCCCGCTCGCCATTGAGCTCGCGGCAGCGCGCGTCAAGGTCCTGACGCCGGCCGCGTTGCAAGCCAGATTGGAGCGCCGGCTGCCGCTCCTGACCGGGGGCGCACAGGATCTACCTGCGCGCCAACAGACCATGCGTGCCGCCATTGGTTGGTCCCACGACTTGCTCAGGCCCGAAGAACAAGAGCTCTTCCGACGGTTGGCCGTCTTTGTTGGCGGCTTCACGTTGGAAGCGGCGGAAGCGGTCGTCGGCAATGATGTCGGAGACGTGCTCGACGGCATCGCCTCGCTCGCGGACAAGAGCTTGCTCCGATACACCGAGCAAGACGCCGAGCAACCCCGTTACGGGATGCTGGAGACGGTCCGCGAATTCGGCACCGAGCAACTTTCGGCAAGCGGCAATGAGCCTGCCGTCCGGCGGGCGCATGTGACATGGTTTACCCGGTTGGCGGAACGCACCTGGGCAGGAATCGACGCCCGGGCCGATGCGCAATGGTTGGATGAAATCGAAACAGACCACGACAATGTCCGCGCTGCTCTTGTCTGGCTAGAACAATCGGGCGACGCGGAAGGGTTGCTGCGACTTGCCGGGTATCTCTGGCCCTTCTGGCACCGGCACAGCCATCGCTTGGAAGGACGCGGCTGGCTTAAACGCTCCCTCGACCTCGCTCCCGACAGGCACGGCCCATCACCGGCCCGGATTCGACCGCTCTATGGTGCTGCCTATCTCGCCCGCAACCGGGGAGATTATGAACAGGCGTCAAGCCTGGCGATGGAATGCCTGGAGCTTTCTCGTGCGCTTGGTGACCAGCAAGCCGCCTCCCGCGCGCTCCAGTTGCTCGCCTTCATTCGCCTGGCGCAAGGGGATTACGAGCAGGCAACCACGCATGCCCAAGAGGCCCTGAACCTTAGCGACGCACTCGGCGAGCGAGGCACATGGACCGCGTGGGTACGGACAGATCTCGGCATGGCCGCCTTTGGTCAGAGCGATCTCGATCGCGCAGAAAGTATTCTTGGCGAGACGCTCGCGCTGTACCGCACGTTCGGCGAGCCGTTTGGGACTGCGCTCACCCTCGGCTATCTCGGACTTGTCGCCACCGAACTGGGCAAATACGTCGAGGCCGCCGACCGGTTCGCAGCCAGCATACCGCTCTGGCAAGCAATGGGCAATCGGGAAAACCAAGCCGAGTGGTTGGCCGGCGTCGCCACGCTGGCCGCTGCCTACGGTCAATTCACGACGTCCGCCCGGCTGTTTGGCGCGGCGGATGCGTTACGCGACACCCTTGGCCATGCCTTCACGCTCCCCGAGCGAGCGGCGTACGAGCGGGGCATCAACGCTGTCCGGTCTGCGCTTGGCGATAAGGGCTTCACCACAACCGAGTTGATCGGCCAATCGCTACCGCTCGCCCAAGCGTTGACCGAGGCAGCGACCTTCCTCTCTGAAGTCGCGGCGGCCATCGCGCCGGCAGATGCGACTGCCGGCGACCAAGCGCCCGCCTTGACACCCCGTGAGCTCCAAGTCTTGCGACTCATTGTCGCCGGCCAATCGAATTCACAGATCGCCGAAGTCCTCTTCATCAGCCCGCGCACCGCCACGACGCACGTCACCAACATCCTCGCCAAGCTGGGCGTCGCCAACCGGACTGAGGCGGCCGCCCGCGCCATGCGAGAGGACCTCGTCTAAGCGAATCCCCCCAACGTTCGGTGCTTCTACGACCTACGTAGACGGCTCGTCAGGCCGGTCTACGTATCCGGCGTTGTCGGAAATCCTCCGATCGTACGATGTGCCTCGGATGGGCTCAGCGCAGACTGTCACCAGGTTAGTTCGATAGCACGCTAGACAGGGGAAAGGACGCCATCATGAATCCCAATACGTCGGTCTATTTTTCAACAGTCCTCGAGAATCATCGGCAGCTTGATCGCAAGGCATCTCAAGGCTTCGCGGCCGAAGAAGCCACCGCCCGTCATGCTCAGCAGATGTCTACTGTCACCTCCACCCTCAAGCGCCTCACGTCAACGGCGTTCGACCGCCCGCGCCAATTGGTTGGCGGCCTAGCAGGACTCCGCCGCGGCGCCGCGACCCCCGGAATCGACATCCTGAGCTAACGCGTAATCCCAACTGAGCTCGCGACTGCGCGAGTTCAGTTTCCGGTTGGCGTCCCCTCGATAGGGACGGGTTCGCGGCGTCAATGGGGACCAGCCGCGAACGTGGAAATTCCCGTGTCGGTTTTTAAGGCGGGGCCGAAGCGGCCTTCACGCAACTCGGAGGTCGCCGTTTCATTGAGATCGCGCACGAATCGATCGGGGTAAGTAACGCGTGGACTAGCCGCTCTCGGCCGCGGACCAACCGAGAGATTGTTCGAGAGTTCGTTCACCATGCTGTCCCGCGTCCAACGTCCCATCCGAAGCGGACGAACACCTGCCGCCCGCCAGGCTCTGGATTGTGGACAAGGGCGGATCGGATGGCGGCAGCGCGGTCGAGTTCGGCGGAACGATCCGCCTCAAGTGCCAAATGACCGGCGGGACGCTGCTTCCTAGCGTCGGCGGGCCCCCAAGAGCGCGGACGCCTCAGCCTGCGCTGCGATCATTGCAGCAGCAACCCAAGGCATCCCCGTTCGCAAGACCTCCTTGTCGATGGCGTCATCGTAATGTTTTCGAACCCCGCGTTGAGATTTACTTCGTTGCATAGAATATTGACAACCGGCGAACAGCCTGTATTCTGTCGAGACTGGTACAGACAACTATATGACCGCATATGCGGTCCGCCGGTTGGGTTCCGTACGTCCCGTGGGTGAACGATGGTCGACAGCGTCAAGAGTGGACCGCTACCCCGCTACTACCAACTCAGGGAGATTATCCGCCAGCGGATTATTAGCGGCGACTTGGCGCCGGGAAGCCTCATTCCCTCCGAGCGCGAGCTCTGCGCGCGCTACGGCATCAGTCGAATGACCGCCCGGCAATCGATCACCGACCTCGTCAACGAGGGCATGCTCTACCGCGAGCAAGGCAAAGGGACCTATGTCGGACGACCGAAAATCGCCCAGCAACTGCTTCTCCTGACGGGGTTCACCGAAGATATGAAATCGCGAGATCAGCGTCCGGGCGCAAAAGTGCTCGTGGCCGAAATGTGGCCCGCGGACGTCGAGACGGCGGAGCGGCTCCGCATTCGCGCCGGTCAACCGGTCTACCGGCTGCAGCGCTTGCGCCTGGCCGATTCCGAACCGCTCGCGCTGGAGACTTCCTGCATCAGCTTTATCGGCTGCGAGCGACTCCTCATCAACGACCTCGAGCGCAATTCTCTCTACGAACTCCTCGAGACCGTCTACGACATGCCGCCGCTCGAAGCCGAACAAGAGCTCGAAGCGGGAATCGCGGGAGACGAAGAGAGCCGCCATTTGGACGTAGCTGCTGGCAGTCCGGTTCTACGTACACGCCGAATCACCACAACCCGGCGCAACCAACCTATCGAGTACGCGTCCTCGGTTTATCGAGGAGACAAGTATCGGTTCTTCACTCGCATGGTGCGCGATCACCGGTAGCCGATGGAAAGGAGGACGCAGCAAGACACCTGTTGCCATATGGCGCCGCGAATCGGGGCTCAAATTCGACCACGAGTAAGCAGGAGAAGACCATGGCTATCAGTGAAGAAATCACCTATCACATCACCACCAAGCGAACGACCCGGCGACGCTTCGCCAAGGGCCTGGCGGCGACCCCGCTCTTGCTCGGCGCCGCTTCGCGCGGCGTTTCAGTCGCGCGCGCCCAAGATAAGGTCAAACTTGTCCTTCTCACTCACTGGGGAACGCAGGAGCAAAAGGAACCGCTTGACAAGATCATTGCCGAGTATCAGCAAAAGAATCCAAACGTCAACGTTGAGCATCAGACCGTGGCGTTCGACGACCTCCTCAACCGCATCACCACCGGGCAGCTCGGTGGCGAGGCGCCGGACATTTACCACTTCTACAACCTGTGGCTTCCGGACTTCGCGGGGAGCGATCTCCTTGCCGCGCCGACGGCGGACGTCAATTCGGACATCACCGGCGGATACGGCGAGGGCACGGTCGGCGGTGCTTCCTTCAACAATCAGGTTTGGGGCTATCCAACTGAGGTCAATGACTACCAGCTGATCTACAACAAGAAGATGTTCCAGGCTGCGGAAATCGCGGCGCCGCCGACCACTCCGGCAGAGCTCCGCGACGCTGCGAAGAAGCTGACAAAGAAGGGCGCCGACGGAAAGGTGACACAGGCCGGATTCCTCTTCCTCGCGGGTTGGGATTCCGGCGTCGTGCATCCCTGGACATCGATGTTGTGGTCGGACGGCGGTCAATACGTCGCCGACGATTACAGTAAGGCCCTCTTCAACGAGCAGCCCGGCATCGACACGCTCCAGGCTCAACTCGACATCATCAACGATGGCTCGGCAATCCTGGGCAAGTTGGAGGACACCGACTTCGAGTCGGGACGCGTCGCAATGACAATCATGGCCAACTGGTGGGGCGCCACGCTCCGCGCTAGCAAGCTGGGCATGGAGAACGTCGGCGTCGCGCAGATTCCTCATGGCGAGGGTGGTACTCCTGTCGCCCTTCAATACGAATGGCTTTGGGGTGTGGGCAAGACAAGCCAGCACAGCGACGAGGCCTGGGCGTTCCTGAAGTGGCTGAACAGCCCACGCGACGGCGCGGAAGCTTCGTCGCCAATGGGCGAATTCCTGACCAGCGCGCTGAACGCCATTCCCGGCCGCGAATCGGACCAGAAGGCACATGCTGACATCCTCAGCGATCCATTCGTGAAGCCGTTCGTCGATGCCTTCGCAACCTCGCGCAGCGAACCGATCATTCCCGGCGCGCAGGAAATCAAAACCGCGCTCCAGAAGCAGATCGAAGCAGCGTGGTATGGCCAGAAGTCGCCGACCGACGCGCTTAAGAGCGCAGCCGATGACGCTAACCGAATCCTCAAAGAGAAGGCGGGTTCCTAAAGGGTTCAGTCGCTCGTGGCAGGTAGCACGCTCCGCCGCGCTACTTGCCACGAGCCTTGAGCATGAAATAGTGGGGCCTCGATGGGCGCGACGACCGCAGAGCGAGCACTCGCAAAACAAGGAAGATCCAGGGCCCGACCGAGATTGAATCGCCGGGCGCTCGCCGGGTATGCCTTCGTCGCGCCGGCGCTCATTCTGCTCGTCATATTCGCCCTCGGTCCGTTTCTCTTCACGATTTGGGTCAGCCTTCACGATTGGAACATGCTGACTCCGGTCCGTGACATGCCGTATCGCGGGCTGGGCAATTACCGCTATCTCCTAAACGAAGATCCGCTCTTCCGCGAAACGTTCGGCAATACTGTCTACTTCGCGGTCGGAAACGTGGTGATTTCGGTCGTTCTCGCCCTCAGCGTGGCGCTTATTCTGAACGGCCCAGTGAAGCTACGTGCGTTTTGGCGCGCGGCCTTTTTTATGCCATACGTGACCGCGCCGGTCGCCATCGCTATCGTCTGGCGCAACATGCTCGATTCTGACTGGGGCGTGATCAACGGTCTGCTCGATCTGGTCGGGCTGCCGCCGCAGCCATTTCTTGACAGCCTGAACCAGGCGATGCCGAGTCTGATCGGCGTTGCCGTCTGGCAAGGCGTCGGTTACAACATGATCATCTTTCTCGCCGGTTTGCAGGCGATCTCGTACGACTTGTACGAGGCGGCCAAGCTCGACGGTGCGGGCTCTTGGCGGCTGTTCTCGTCGATCACGTTACCGCTGTTGCGGCCGACGCTGCTGTTTGTGGTCGTTGTCAACACGTTGGCGTCGCTTCAGGTCTTTGATCTCCCCTTCGTGCTCACCAGCGGTGGACCGGTCAACAAGACTAACACCCTCGTCATGTTTATGTACGACACCGCGTTCAAGTTCCTGCGCATGGGGCGCGCCACCTCGATGGCGGTGATGCTCTTCGCGGTGATCTTCGTGATCACCTTGATCCAACTCCGCCTGTTGAGGGAGAAGGTATGAACCGCACGGTAGCGATCCGGCCGGTGGCGACGTCGAGTCTGAAGTATCTCTTTCTGGCGGCCGGCTCAGTCGTGATGCTGTTGCCTTTCGCCTGGATGCTCTCCTCCTCGTTCATGACGCCGGACGAGGTTATCGCCCGTCCGTTGACCTGGATTCCTGCCCATCCCGGTCTCGGCGCTTATCGCGGGCTCCGCGACGCGATCCCGCTCGGGCGGATGTATCTGAACAGCATGATCGTGGCGTCGCTGACCACCATCGGCATTTTGTTGACGAGCTCCCTGGCGGGCTATGGTTTCGCCAAGTTCCAATTTCCGGGTCGGGACATGCTCTTCCTCATCGTCCTGGCGACGATGATGATCCCCTTCTTCGTCGTCCTCATCCCGATTTTCTACATGATCAGCAAGGCCGGTTGGGTGAACAGTTACCCCGGCCTGATCGTGCCCAACATCGCGACGGCGTTCGGCATCTTTCTCATGCGACAGTACATGCTGAGCCTTCCCGATGAAGTGCTCGACGCGGCCCGCGTCGATGGTGCATCCGAATTAGAGATCTACTGGCGCATCGTGCTGCCCTTGAGCACGCCCGTGATCGGCGCGCTCTCCATTCTCGGGTTCGTCTATCAATGGAACAGCTTCCTCTGGCCGCTGATCGTTGCCCGCTCCTCCAACATGTGGACGGTGCCGGTGGGCTTGAACAGCCTGCGCGTCTATGCGAGCAGCGTGCAGGTGATCAACATGCAGATGGCCGGTTCGACGCTGGGTGTGGTGCCGGCGATCATCGTGTTCCTCGCTCTCCAGCGCTACTTCGTGCGCGGCATCGCGCTCACGGGCATGAAAGGTTGAGTGGGGGCATTCGATGACGCAACCGGCGATTCGGGGGTATCGACCAGAGGACGAGGCGGCAGTGCTCCGCGTGTGGAATGCCGCTCTCGTTGCCGATCCGATCAGCGCCACCACCTTTCGAGCGAAAGTGCTGCTCGATCCGAACTTCGACGGCGAAGGATGCCTCGCGGCCGAGGTCGACGGCAAAGTACAGGGATTTTTGCTCTCGCTTGTGCGCCGAGTGCCGTTTTTCGGACAGGGCTACGAACCGGAACAGGCCTGGATCACGGCCTTCGGCGTAGCGCCAGAATGGGAAGGGCGTGGTATCGGCGGCGCGCTGCTCGATGCCGCGCTGAAGCGCCTCAAGGAGCTCGGGCGGACGAGCGTGGCGCTCTCGCCCTACGTGCCCAACTATTTCACCCCAGGCGCGGATGTCAACGCGTACGCGCGCGGCATTGCCTTCCTCTCGGCCCGGGGTTTCGAAACGATCGAACGGCCGATCAGCATGCGCGCCGAGCTGACCGGGTTTCGCATGCCCGAAGCGATTAGCCAGCGAGAGAACGCGCTGAGGGAAGAAGGGATCGAGATTCACACCGCGACGGCGGCCGACATCGTTCCGGTGCTCGATTTCATTCCCCGACACTTCACATGGGACTGGCACCGGGAGGCGAGCGGCATCTTTACCGACCTCTTCGCCGGCGATCCGCGCTTTGTGAGCGTGCTCGTTGCAATGCAGAATGGCGAGGTGCTGGGCTACGCCGAGCATCGGGGCGAGCGCTTTGGTCCCTTCGGTGTCCACCCTGAATTACGGAGCCGGGGCATCGGCCGGGTGCTACTGGCAAGAACGCTGTCCGAGATGCTGAAGAAGAATTTCCATGCGGCCTGGTTCCTGTGGACCGGTGACGATGCGGCTCGACTCTATTCGCAGGTCGGATTCCGCGAGGTCCGGCGCTTCGCGGTATTGCGCAAGACGCTGTGAGGCGTCGGGCCTCAGGCGGCAAGGGCACGGGTCGCGCTCGTGAGTGCCGTGCTCGACACCGGCACCGAAATAGCGGGCTCAATTCGTAGCCCTGACGCCTAACGCCTAAGGAGGAACGGATGAACGGGGACAAGTGCATCATGGTTGTCGGAGCGCATGCAGCCGACGCTGAAGTCATGGGCGGGGCGTCGGTGCTGAAGCACGTCGATGCCGGTTGGCGGGCCGTCATGGTGCACATGACGCCAGGCGAAAAGGGGCATCTAGCACTGTCTCCCACCGAATACAAAGCGATCAAGGACGTGGAGGCCGCGAACGCGGCGAAACTCCTTGGCGCGGAATCGGTCATGATGCCATGGCCCGACGGCGAATTACCGGTCAACGAAGATGTGCAAATGGCGCTCGCGGATGTGATTCGCGAGCACAAACCAACAATCATCCTGACCCATTGGCACGGCAGCTTCCATCGCGACCACAACAACACGTACACGAACACCCTCGCCTCGCTCTTTTTCGCCGGCCTGAAGACCTTCGAGCGCACGCACCCACCCCACCGGCCTGAAAAAATCTATTTCGCCGAGAACTGGGAGGACATGGAGGACTTTCGGCCAGAAATCTATCTCGACACGACCGATGTCTTCGACCGCTATATCGAGGCCATCCATGCTTACAGTCTGTTCCGCGGCGAGGTTGTATCGTTTCGCTACGAGCAGTGGTATCGCGGCGCGAGCAAAATGCGTGGCGCTGAGGCTGGCTTCGATCAAGCTGTTGCGCTCATGCCCCACAAGAGCTACTACGGCGCCTGGCGCACGGTCGGTCTTCTGAGCGAATGACTGATTCGTTGACCGTCGTGCAGTCCGGATTACAAAACGCGCTTGCGGAAGGGCTTCCCTCCGTTGCTGGCCGCCGCATTGGGCTGATCACGAATCACACGGCAGTCGATCGCCAATTGCGGAGCGCGGTCGATTTGTTGCACGAGCGTGCATCAATCGACCTTGTGGCGCTGTTCGGGCCTGAGCATGGCGTTCGTGGCGATGCCCAGGCCGGTGTAATGGTCAGGGCCGCCGCCGACTCGCGAACGGGCCTGCCAATCTACAGCCTTTATGATGGGACGAGGCATCCCACACCTAAGATGCTAAGTGGACTCGACGCGTTTGTGTTCGATATCCAAGACATCGGTGTCCGCTATGCGACGTATATCTCGACGATGGTCTACGCCCAGGAAGCAGCATCTGAGGCCGGCTTGCCCTTCCTCGTGCTTGACCGTCCGAATCCTATTAATGGCAACCAGATCGAGGGAAATGTGCTCGAGCCGAAGTTCGTCTCGTTCGTCGGAGTGCACCCCATCCCCATCCGCCACGGAATGACCGCGGGCGAGCTCGCCCGGCTCGTTGCCAACGAGCGAGGTTGGCCAGAGCCACTGATCGTGCCAATGCGCGGCTGGAGTCGTGCTCAGTGGTTTGATCAGTCGGGTCTGACCTGGATTCAACCATCACCAAACCTGCCGACCCTTGATTCGGTCAGCCTTTATCCAGGAACGTGCCTGATCGAAGGCACAAATCTGTCGGAAGGACGGGGAACGACTCGGCCGTTCGAATTGATTGGAGCGCCGTGGCTCGATCCTTTTCGACTCGCGACTAAGCTCGAGAAGCGAACTCTTCCCGGCTGCGCTTTCCGTCCTGCGTTCTTCACTCCCACGTTTTCGAAGCACATGGGAAACGTCTGCGGCGGGGTTCAAGTGCACATCACCGACCGCGACGCGCTCCGGCCGGCCGAGCTTGGAGTCCATCTCCTCGAAGTAGTGCGGACTCTTGATCCCGGGGCGTTTTCCTGGAGACAAGGAAAGGGAGGGCGCTACTTCGTCGATTTGCTCGCGGGCAGCGATCAGCCAAGACGTCTGCTCGACCGCGGGACAGGCGCGCACGAGATCGTGGCGGGTTGGACGCAGGAAAGCTCACTATTCGCCGAACGACGACGGCCGTTCCTCCTCTATGCATGAGGCGACGAGGTCCGGGAATGTCTTCTGAATCAACTGACGAATTGCGCAATCTCGTCACCGAAACGACCAACCCTGCGAGCGCGAACATCGATTGCCTCAGCCCGATCGAGATCGTCCGGCTGATGAACGCAGAGGACGCGATCGTGGCAAAAGCGGTCGCAGCCGAGATTCCGCACATCGCCGCCGCCATCGAGCAGATCGCGGCCCGACTGCGTCAAGGCGGGCGATTGATCTACATCGGCGTCGGCACCTCCGGTCGTCTGGGCGTGCTCGACGCCTCGGAATGCCCCCCGACCTTCAACACGCCGCCGGAAATGGTCATCGGCTGGATCGCTGGCGGTACCGAAGCGTTGACCCATGCGGTCGAAGCAGTTGAGGACGATGCAAATGCGGGGCGATCGGCCGTCGAGCAACTCTCCATCACCGATCGAGACGCGGTGGTCGGCATTAGTGCGAGTGGTCGCACACCCTACGTCCTCAATGCAATCGCGGCGGCGAATGCATGCGGAGCGTTGACCATCGGCATCGCCTGCAATCGGGACGCGGAGTTGGCCCGGCAGGTCGAGACCATGATCGCGCCGGTCGTAGGACCCGAGATCATTGCCGGCTCGACCCGTCTCAAGGCCGGCACAGCGCAAAAGATGGTGCTCAACATGCTGAGCACCGGAACGATGATTCTCCTCGGCCGCACGTTTGGCAACCTCATGGTCGATTTGCAAGGAACCAACGCCAAGCTCCGCCGACGTGCTATTCGCATCGTTCAAGTGGCAACTGAGTTGAGTGAGGATGAAGCGAGTTCGCTCATTCAAGCCGCGAATGGCGAGGCCAAGACTGCGATCGTGGCGGCTCGCGCTGGGATTGATCCCGAGGCTGCAAGACAGAGGCTCGCAGCTGCCGGCGGCTCGGTCCGGGCAGCACTCGATGGGGTGGCGCCTTGTCCCCACTAGATCATCGCTCCGATCTCATCATGGGCGTCGACGGAGGTGGAAGTAAGACAACCGCAGTCGTCGTCGACCGCGCGGGTTGCGAACGGGGACGCGCCATCGCGGGAAGTTCTAATTACACGGTCGTCGGGGCCGAAGAGGCCGCTGCGCAAGTAACCCGAGCCGTAACGGAAGCGGTGAAACGCGCGGACGGCGATCTGCCCCTTTGTTCCCTGTGGGCCGGGCTCTCAGGCATCAACCGTCCCGGCGCTCGCGAGGCGCTGCTGTCTCTGCTGCAACCACTCGCCAGCGATGTTCGGCTGACAAATGACGCCGAGCTGCTCTTCGCCGCGCTCACGGATGAAATCGGCGTCGTCTTGATTGCTGGCACCGGTTCGATCGCTCTCGGCCGGGACCCATCCGGCGCAACTGCGCGATCCGGAGGGTGGGGACATCTGGTTGGCGACGAGGGGAGTGGTTACGATCTAGGTCGGCGAGCGCTGCAGGCAGCAGCCCGTGCTGCTGACGGACGTGGCCCCGAAACCTCGCTGCTTGGATCGATCATGGACGAGTGGGGACTTGACCAACCGATGTCGATCATTGATCGCGTTTACCGCTCGACCGAGAAAGCCGAGATCGCGGCGCTATCGTCGCTGGTGTTCGCGGATGCGAGAGCGGGCGACTTGGTCGCCCGTCAAATCGCCGACGAGGGTGCAACGGATCTTGCGGCGATTGCCATCGCCGCCGCTGACCGACTTGCCTTTCCTGATCACGAGTTGCCATTGGCGATTGCCGGAGGCGTACTGATTGGCGAGGAAACCTATCGCGAAGCGGTCTTGCAGCGCATCCAGTGCCGCCGGCAATTGCGTCAAGTCGCCGTTGTCACCGATCCTGCCCGGTTCGCGGCACAACGACTCGCCGCAACGGAGTAGCGATGGCGTGCTTCTCAATTGCCGGTAAGGTCCTGCTCGAAAACGAATTCCTGCCGGGGATTGTGACCATCGACGGTGACCGGATCAGCGACTGCTCAGCCCAGGGACTCCGAGAACCATCACCTCAGCTCGAATCCGCATACATCGCCCCCGGTCTGATTGACCTTCAGGCGAACGGCGGGTTCGGCGCCGAAGTCGGGGCCGATCCGGAGGCAATCCGTCACCTCGCCTCACGGTTGCCGGAAACCGGTGTGACCTCCTTCTTGCCGACCGTGATCACCTCGCCCGCGGACTACTACCCGCGCGTCTTCGAAGCCTTCGCCGCGGCGAAGAACGCGCCCGGCGCGCGAGCGCTCGGTCTGCACCTTGAGGGACCATTTCTGTCGCCGCAGCGGGTGGGGGCGCACCGCGCCGGTCTCATCGAGGCCGCGGACGAGGAACTCTTTGCGAACCTGTTGTCCTCCGCCGCGCTGCGCGTGATGACCCTCGCTCCCGAACGGTCCGGCGCGCTCGACCGCATCCGCCGGCTGAAGGACCGTGGTGTCCTCGTCAGCCTCGGTCACACCGATGCTACCTACGAGGAGTTCCTGGCGGGCATTGATGCCGGCGCGGCCATGGCCACGCACCTGTACAACGCGATGTCGCCTTTCCGCCACCGCACACCCGGGGCAATCGGCGCCTCGCTGACCGACGATCGGCTGACGGTTGGCCTGATCGCGGACGGTGTCCACAGCCATCCCGCGAGCCTGCGGCTCGCCCTCCGCGCAAAAGGAGCCGACCGAATTGCTCTGGTGACCGACATGATGCCGGCCGCCGGCATGCCGCCCGGAACCTACGAATTCGGCGGGCAGGCGGTCACCGTCGACGGCTCGGTCGCCACGCTGCAGGACGGCACCCTCGCCGGCTCGATCGTCCCGCTCGACCAGGCCATCCGCAACGTCGTGCGCTCGACCGCCGCCACCCCTGCCGACGCGATCCGCATGGCCTCCGAGACGCCCGCCTGCCTGCTTGGCTTGGAAGACAGAGGCCGCATCGCCTCCGGCTGCCTGGCCGATCTCGTGCTCTTCGACGCCAACTTGAACGTCGAGACGACAATCATCGGCGGCGAGATCGTCTACCGCCGGGAAAACCTCTGATCCTACACAGGCGCGCACGAGTCTATCGGCGAGGCTACGCTTATCGCGCATTGTTTCGACTCATTTTGCCAACGGCCGGTTTGCAACACTCAGTCTCGGTTGTAAAGGCAGTCCGGCGTTGTTGGGCGAAGCGGCCGACAGGCGCGCAACCTATCCGCGCCGCAAGTCAGGCCGGAGCAGTAGCGCTTAAACTCTCAACTGTCGGTCATCGCAAAGCGTGGGTGGCGCCGGTGACCCGACCCTCGGACCCGCCCGCTCCACCGGTCAGCGCCTTCACTGACGCGCAGAGTGGGTAGTTGGGTCAACGGAGGGGCGAGTTCAGCAAATGAATGCCTGTCCGCGGATTCGCTTTGTCGTTTTGCATCGCTACCGGCCAGTGGACGCCTCTGTCAACGGCTCCGGCGTCGCCCAACTCCCCGGGTCGCGCATCGCCGCAATCACTTCAGCAGTCAGGCTAACCACCAGGCCCGGGTTCTCATTCGCGATCGAGTGGCCGGTGCCCTCGGCGACGACGAGATGTCCCCGAAGCGCGCGGGCCAGAGCTACCTCGCCTGCCTGCCAGTCACTCTCCAGCTTCCCGACGGGGTAGCCTGCCGAGCAGGCGTTGTCTTGGCATGGCGGTGGGCTGCCCGCGCCGTGCGTCACGACGACGACTGGAATCGCCACAGGAGCGGTCGGCTCGGTCACTTGGCGAAAGCCGGTAATCAGGTCGAGCCGTTCGGGGTTGTCCCCTCGCAGAGACGGATCCTTGGCGTACTCGGCTTCAGGAGAGCCGGCGGGGGCCAGCGCCAGGAATTGTTTGAGGTAGTCGGGGTAAGGGGCATCCAGCAGCACCAATCCGCCGAAGCCCGCGGCATTCTCGGCCAGCGCCACGAGGGCGATAGCGCCACCGAGCGATTCGCCCACGACCACGCAGGGGCAACCGAGGTTTGGACTGGCGAGGACGGCGTGTAGGTCAGCAGCGGCCTCACGGAGCGTGCGGACGCTCCTTGGATCGGGATCGCTCCGGCCGGTGCCGGCACGATCGTAGGCGCAAAAACGAGCGCCGAGGGCGGTGGCGACGTTGGGACCGACCTGGGCCACCAGCGATGCCCCGCCCAAGGGGTCCGGACCGCCCTCCTCGAAGAGGACCGTCTCGGCCCCCGTACCAACGCAGGCTAGGTGGAGAGCGCGGCCGGCGACCATGACCGACGTCTCGACGAGTTGGATGCCCGGCGAGGCGACCGGGCTTGCTTCTTGCGCCCGGGCGGTCAGAGACGCGGTCAGAGAGACGGTAAGAGTTACAAGTACGGTGAAGACGCTGAACAGATGGCGCATAGCGGTTGCTTCTCCTTATCTTCCGGCCGCCTCGGTGGCGGACAGAACGTGGCGTCCTCTGCGAACGGCGACGATCCTCTTGGCATGGGGGGCGGGAGGAAAGGTCGGACCTCGCGGGGAGCCGCGAGGTCCGGTCTCTGTTAGCCGGCCCGGAGCGCCGGTTGGCGGTCCAGCAGTCGCCCCGTTACCTCCACCCGGCGACCCAGCCGCCCGCGCAGCGCCGGCACCAGCCAGCGGTCGAGCCCGTAGACCCCGGCAGTCGTCCCGCTCAGCACGATCGCGCCCTCGATCAGCATCATCAGGGGACTGACGGAACTGACGCCGGCCAGCATGTACGAGAGATTCATCAACAGGCCCATCACCGCCGCGAATCGGGTGAAGACGCCCAAGATCAAGGCCAGGCCGACAAGGGTTTCACCAAACGCCACCATGTAGCTGAAGAGTGTGGCGTGGGGCAGGAAGACATGGCGAATGAGCGCGGCATACCAGCCCAACACTTCTGGATGGTCCGCTTGCGCCATGGCGCCACCCGGCGCCAATTGCAGCGAGAAGCCCAAGAACTGGCGCTCGATCAGACCGGCTTGGGCGCCGATCCAGCCCGCGTGCTCATCGCCGAACGTTTTTGCCCAACCAGCCTGCAAAAACTCCCACCCGACCCAGGCGCGGGCCAGGAGCCAGGCCGCCCCTGTTAGTTTCGGGTCCGTCATCCGTTCCTTCGTGAACATGGTTTCTTTTCCTCTCACTGCAATTAAGCCCGTGCGATGCCACGAGCCAAGCTCGGGTCCGCGACCACATGGTCGCTAGGGGATGGGATCACCGTCGGCGGGGAGGTTTTGTCCTGCGGTGGACGCGCAGTGCTGCGGGTGCGAGTCGCCGCCATTCGCCGAGCCGCCCGCTGTGCGAACGAGGACCAGACCAAGTTGGTCGTTGGTGATCTCGCCCGCGTCGCTCAGGACGACGGTGGATGCGATCAAGCCGCCCGCGCCCGCGAACTGCCCCTCGCCCCCCTCGATCTGCCAGATGGCGGCGCCGTGTCGGCGCCCGTCCTCCGCCGCAAGTTCGAGATACGCGCTGCCGGCAGTACTGAAGTGGAGGCGGTGGCCGCCCGTCCCGAAGACGACGGTGCCGGTCTCCTGGAACGTGGTGGGGCCCGTGAAGACCCATTCCGATGCCAGGGTCGCCTCGTCGCCGGGTGCCGGACGCACCGTTCCGTTGAGTCCCTCGGTTCCGATCTGAGTGCAGATCGTGCAGCCGTGCGCGCCGGTCGCGACCCTAAGGACGCTCCCGTCGATTCCAGCCCGTTCCGCCTCGCCCCGAAACCGCAGGGCATACATTTGCCGACGCATCGCAGCGCTCCCTCTGTTTGTTCGTCCGATGGCCCCGGTCGGGGCGCCGCTGCGGCTCTGCCATCAGGAATCGATCATGCCGGGCCGCTGTGGACTCCGCATGAGGAAGCGTTACTCACTCGTAGTGGGGGATGTACCTATTTTTCCGCCGGCCGAAGCACGCCGCCGGCCTCTGCGCTGGTGGCGGTGGCCGACAGGAGGCCGAGGAACCTGGCTTCGGCGGTAGCGGCGCGGCGCGAAGGGACGCTGAGCTTGGCAAGGATGGCTGCGACGTGGTTGGAGGCGGTGCGGCGGGAAATGAAGAGGCGCTCTGCAACCTCGCGGTCTGTCAACCCAGTCGCCACCAAGCGCAGGATTTCGACTTCTCGCCGCGTCAACCCGCAGCGAGCTCTGGCCTCCGCCGAGGTTGCGTCTTCCGCATTGCCCCTCTCCAGAACTCCCTGCATCGTGGCAACGGCCGCGGCCTCTAGGAGCGCCTCGTCCATTGACCAGACTGTACCGCCCACCGATACGGCGCTAGAAATCCGCCTCAGCACGCTCACCGCGCTGCTGGCGGCCGCAGTGACCAGCCGGGGGTCGCGGTCGATGGGCACGCCCATCTCTTCGCGTATTGCCGCCGCGGCACCCACCAGGCGAGAGGCCAGCTCCTGGTAACCATCCGTCGCCGCCAGTACGGCGCACCCCTCGAGCGCAAAGACCACAATGCGTCGGCGCCCAGTCTCGCGCAATAGCGCCAGCGACTCTGCGAAGTGGGCTCGAGCCGCCGCTATATCGCCGAGCTCCAACGTCAGCCACCCAAGATCAGTCGTCGTTGCGGCGACGTGCGATCGGTCGCGGGCCGCCCGCGCCACGGCGAGGCTCTCCTCCAGCAGCGGCCGAGCGGCGGCGAATTCGCCCTGCGCGATGAGCAGGCTGCCGAGACCGGCGAGGACGTGGGCAGTCGATCGCAGGTCGCCGGTCGTGCGCGAATGGCCAAGCGCCTCGTGCAACAGCGCCGAGGCCGTCGTCGCGTTCCCTGCACCCGCCTCAGCCCAAGCCAGGTTATAGAGCGCGCGCGCCAGGCCCCGGTGGTCGCTGAGTTCGCGCCAGATCGCCACGCTCTCCTCGCTGAGCGACTTTACCGCCGCGGTATCGCCGGTGTCGTCGGCGAGCGCCGACAGGCCCGTCAAGGCTGTCGCTTCCCCGGTTCGATCCCCGCTCACGCGAGCCAGGTCTCGGGCGAGCGCAAATGAGCGCGCGGCCTCGGCATGCTCGCCGAGATCGCGCAAAAGGTCGCCACGAACGTTCAGCGCGGCCGACCGCACGACCGGGTCGTCGTCAGGCGCGATTGGAAGCGCGCGGTCGAGCCAATCGCGCCCTTCGCTGTGGTGACCTCGTCGAAAACAGAAGCGCCCAAAACTCGTCGCCAGGCGGAGAGCGGTACCGGAAGATGTGCTTGCACACGCCCAAGCGAGGGCAGCGCGAATATTAGCGAGTTCGGCTTCCAGCTGATCGAATCCTGCCGCCTCGTCCGATTCCATCCCGGACGCGTGCTCGGCCAGCGCCAGGTAATACGTGGCATGGGCCGCCCGGACATCATCCTCGTCGCCGGATACAGCCAGCCGCTCAAGACCGAACTCGCGGACCGTCTCGAGCATCTCGAATCGCGGCTCGGGATCACTACTCCATTCGCCTCGAAAAGTCGCGGATCGGTTGCTCCGCCGCACGAGGCTCTTGTCAACCAAGGAGGCGATCATGTCGAGGGCGGTCGCATTACAGGATGCTGCCGACGAATCCTCACCGGCGATCCGTGCTCGGTTCGTCCCCGCCGCGATCGCCTCGGCGGCCTCGATCGTGAACCCGCCGGCGAACGCGGCGAGGCAGCTGAAGAAGACTTGTTCCTCCGAGCCGAGGAGTTCGTAGCTCCAGGCGATTGCGTTGCGCATGGTCTGCAGGCGCGCCGGGACATCGCGCGAACCGCCGGTCAACACGGGAAGCCGGCGGGCCAGACGCGCGAGTAGCGCCACGGGCGTCAAATGCGGGCTGCGCGCTGCGGCCAGCTCCAGCGCAAGGGGCAACCCGTCGAGGCGGTGGCAGACGGCGGCTACCGCGGCCGCGTTCGCCGCCGTCAAGGTGAAACTAGGATCCACTGCCTGCGCGCGCTCGACAAAGAGACGCACAGCCGGGGCCGCGAACAAGTCAGGCAACGCGGGCAGGCGTTCGGGATCCGGAACCTCCAGCGGTGGAACCGGCAGGTCGCGTTCGCCGGACAAATGCAGCCGCTCGCGGCTGGTGACTAAGAGCGTCAGATGTGGGCAAGCCACCATTACCTCCGCCAGCAAAGGGGCGGCCGGCAGGACGTGTTCGAAATTGTCGACCAGGAGGAGCGCTTTGGTCTCGTGGGCGACCGTCCGGAGCTGATCGGCGAACGGCAGGTGATCCAGTTCGGAAATCCCGAGGGCGCCGGCGAGGACACCGGCCACGAGTTGGTAGTCCTGGAGCGCCGCGAGGGGAACGAAGCGCATATCGTCGGCAAAATCGGCGGACACGTCGGAAGCCGCGGCCAAGGCAAGTCGGGTCTTGCCGACCCCACCGGGTCCGGTGAGGGTGAGAAGGCGCACGTCATCACGGCGGAGCAGCGCCCCGATCTCTGCGACCTCGCGCTCCCGCCCAATCAGGCTCGTGAGCGGCTCCGGAACCGGGCTACTCGTCCTGGGCTCAGGCTTGGGGGTAGCCATCGGGCGCAACGACCTTGCTCGCGGGCGAAGACTGAACGGCCGGAATGATGGCCGACGGCTGGCGGAGTGTCAACGGCTCCCGCCGGCAATGGAGCTACTCCTATGTTTGCTTAACGGTGTTCCAAGCGCAAACGAACGTGGGACTTCGATCCATCGGCGGATGACCGGACCGAGCGGCGGAGCGAGGTGAGCGCCGCCAATGGTCATGGCAATCATGCTTCTATGGCGGTTGAAGACAATCCGGACGTCGGCGCTTCAGGCTGGGCAACAGGTCGACCAAAATTAGGCCGGTTCGCGGGCTCGCAACTCAGAACAGGCCGTTGTACACCGCACACGAGCGGCAAATCTCCGGCGGATCGTCGGAGGCCAGGCGTGCCCGAAAGGCCGCGAAGTCGGGCGCGTTCCAGACTGCTGCGGCACCCTGCTCGATCATATTCCCGAAGTTGGCGCGATCCGGGGTGGAAACCATGCAGCAAGGCATGGCCAGTCCTTGGTAGCTGACATAGGCCTGATCCCACGGCCAGCTGCACCGCTGCCTTCCCGGCGTGCCCGGCGGGTGGGGTCGCGGCCGGACGCGGGGTAGGCGCAAGTCGACCGCCAGCTCATCTGCCACCGCTCGCGCCTCGCCGAAGTAGTGGTCGACCCGGTCGGGGTCCTCCTCCTGCAGCGTCTGCTCCTCCACGAAGTCGCGCATTGGTCGATAGTGGGCAGGCAGACTCTCTTCGCCGAAGTCATGACACAAATGCTGAACCCAGAGGTGGTCCATCCGCCAGCGGTGCGCGAAGCGCACGAGATCGGGCAGCTCGTGCAGATTCTGGCGCATCACCACGCTCACCATCTGTACGCGAGGGTGGTCGCTGCCGAGCCGCTCCTTGGCCTCGCGCAGCAACCCGAGCCCGCGCACGACCTTCTCCAGCCGAGACCGCACGCGGATGCGTTCGTAAGTCTCGGCGGTCGCGCCGTCGACCGAGACGTGGAGGCGTGCGAGCCCGCTCGTCACGCAGGCCGCGGCGCGACGCTCATTGAGCAGCGTCAGATTCGTGTTCGTGCTGACCTGGACTCCCTTACCTGCCGCATAGGCGACCATGTCGAAGAAGCGCGGGTGCATCATCGGCTCGCCGAGCCCTTGCAAGTGCAACTCGTGCAACCCGGAAAATTGGTTGACGAGGCGAACGAACGCATCGAAGCTCATGAAGGCGAGCGGCCCGTATGGCGGACCGTCCTGACGGAACTGAATTGCGCACATTTGGCAACGCAGATTGCACTGTCCGACGGGCTCGATCTGCAGGAACGAAGGCAGGTCCATCGTAGCTCCTTCCAAAGGGACAAGGCAACGAGCGGTCGCGTCAACGTGCAGACCCACGCTTTCTCCCAAGAAACACGCCACGGATGGTGGATGGTGCCCGCTATCGCACGGTTGTCAGACTAGCATGAAGGGCGGAACGAATTGGGATCCGGCTGCGCCTTGATGACTGGACCAGAGGAGTGACGCACGAGAATGATGCTAGTTCGCCAAACCGGCGAGGGGTACGGCTCGCGGATATTATGAGAAGCGAATACCGAGTTTGATCGATTGCTCGGGGTGTTCGTCGATCGCGCGGTACGCGTCAACACTCTCCGCAAATGGAACGATCGGCGTGACGATGCCTTGGGCGCTGAGGCGACCATCGGCCAGCCAGTTGAGCGTCGTGCGCGCGAGCCGGCCAAGCGTCCAGCCCTGGGCATCACGCATCGGCAGACTCTCGGCGCGAGCGGAGATCAATTGCAGGCGATTGATATGAAACTCCTCGCCGAGACGGAGACCGGCCGAGTCACCGCCGTAGAAGGAGAGGACGCAGACCGTGCCGCCATACCGCGTCGCCCGGATTGCGTGGTGCAAGGCTTGGATACTGCCGGAGGCTTCCACCGCCACGTCGACGCCCAGGTTGCTGACCTGGGTCGCACGCTCTCGGTATCCGCCGACCAGACGCTCACCGTTTTCCGGCTCGAACGTGGCCGCGTTCCACCCGGCCGGAGCGGTCTGCCGGCGGATCGCGAATCCGATATCCCCATCGCCGTCGCGGGGATCGAGCACGACATCTGCCCCCAACGATCGCGCGAGTTCTCGGCGCGTCTCGATCGGGTCGACCGCGATCACGCAGTCGGCGCCCGCCTTGCGGGCAAGCTGGACCGCGAACAACCCAATCGCGCCCATGCCGAACACAGCGACGCGATCGCCAAGCTTGATGTTGCCGTCGCGCATGGCGAAGGCCATCACGGCTGGGTCAAGACAGACTGCCGATTCAGCGGAGAGGCCCGCTGGCATGGGATCAGCATTGGTCTCGTCGACCGTCTGCGTTTCGCGGATCGGGAAGTGACCAAAGACGCGGTCACCGGGCTGAAAGCGAGTGACGTCGGAACCTATGGCCTCAACGGCGCCAACCGCCATATTGCCTAGCGGCCGGGGGAAGGTGCCGGTGTCAGATGGACGCGGCAATACCGCGCCCCAAGCGCGGTCATAGGGGCGATGAGCGGCAGATTCATCGCGATAGCCGACCAGCTCTGTCCCGTGCTTCGGCGAGGCGAACTCCGTCCGGACGCGGATTTGGTGGGCGCCGAGCGGAGGATCGACGTACTCACGCAGTGCCGGCGTGCGCGGCGCGATCGCGATCAATTCTCGGGGCATTGTCCACAACCTCCAACACTCAGTGGCCGGTGCGCGCGATGCGGCTGAACTCGGTTTATGCCTGCTCCCATAGCGCGCGCAGGAAGCGAACCGTCTCGCCCAACATCACCTCCGGGCCCTGATCGGCGTGAGGTCCGGCCAGCGCGCTGCATTCGATGCTCACAAAGCCGCCGTAGGCGATCTGTTTCAACGCGGCGAAAGGCTTGTGGAAGTCGAGACAACCCGCGCCCGGTTGCAACCGGTTGTTGTCGGCGATGTGGACGTGGCCCAAATCCTTGCCAGCCGCCAGGATCGGCGCCGCCATGTTCGACTCCTCAATATTCATGTGGAACAGATCGGCGAGGGCCAGTACCCGCGGATGGGCAATCGCCTTCGCGAGCGCAACAGCTTGCTCGACGCGGCGCAGGAAGGTGGCCTCGTAGCGGTTGAGGGGTTCCAAGAAGACCGCGGACCGGCCTTCGGGCAACGTCGACATCCAGTCGTGGAACATCTCCGCCGCGAACGCCGGCAGCTCGCGATCCGGGTCGGCCAATTCGGGGAACGTCACCGGTCGCCGAAATGGCACGGAGATCACGCCCGCCGCGCCAAGCTCGTCAGCCAGCCGCAGGAGCTCGGCCAAAGCCGCGAAGCGGCGCGCGCGCGCGGCCGGATCCGGCTGCAGCGGATCGTGGATCGAATGCGTGCAAATGGCGCAAACGGGAAGGTCGGTCGAGCTCATCGCCCGCTTCACGTCGTCCAGGCGCTCGCTGAGATCGAAGTCCGGTCCAATACTGACTTCGACCGCGTCGAACCCCAATCGCTTCGCGCTCGCGAACTGCTCGTCAAGGGTTTCACCCGGCAAGCGCGATGTCTGAATTCCGATCTTCACCCTCTGCTCCTTCGATTCAGCGCGGAACCGCACCACTGCCCGAGTGGCTGCCGGACGAGCCGCGATGCGCGTTCGCGCACGCCACTGCCCCCTCCGCGGCGGGCGCCGCCCGTCTCACGGGCGCCTTGCGCTTTCGCCCGGCGGGCCGGTCGAGGCGCGAACGATCAATCGTGTCGATAGCCGCTGCTGGCGGCCGTGGTCGCCCCCATCGTTCGATTCCAAGACCCCGATCGCCAACCGGGCCGCAACCTGACCGATCTCGACCATCGGCTGCGCCACGGACGTCAGCGGCGGCGCCAGGTTCGGCGCGTAGGTGTCGTCGAAACCCACAACCGAGAGATCGTCCGGAACGTGAAGCCCTTGGGCCAGGATCTCTTGGAGCACGCCCACGGCGAGCAGATCGCATCCGGCAAAGATCGCCGTTGGACGCTCGGCCGGCGGCAGGCCCAGCAGACGCCTGGTCACAGCGCGCCCGCGCTCGGGCGAGGAGTACACATCGGTCAGCGCGATCAGGTCATTGCGCACCGGAATGCCGTGCGCGGCCAGGGTGCCAAGGTATCCATCGAGGCGCTCACGCTCGACCGAGCGCCGTTCCCTCAAGCCGACTGCCGCGGGATCTCCTTGGCCATCCATCGGGGTTGCCGGGTCGAGCCCCACAAAAGCGATCCGCCGATGCCCGAGCGCAATCAAATGCTCGACCGCCTCGCACGCACCGGGACGATTGTCGACGCTGACTCCCAGCGTGGCCACGGTCCCCACACGCTCGACCTGGACAACCGGGACGCCGGCGGCGACCGCCAACCGAACATTCGCCTCATTCGTCACCGTCGTGAACAGGATGGCGTCGACGCGGTGGCGAAGGAGCGTCTCCACCGCCCTTCGTTCGGCGGCAGTGTCGCTCTGGGTATTGAACAGAATGACGCTACAGCCGTGCTTGGCCGCTTCTTGCTGAACGGCGAGGGCGACGGTCGCGAAGAAGAGATTGGGCGCAATCGATTGGAGCACGTGTCCGAGGAGAAACGTTCGCCGCCGTCGCAGCCCTTGCGCCACGGCGTTGACACGGTATCCGCTTTGCGCAAGCGCAGCTTCGACGATGAGGCGGGTCTCGCCGGCAACGTACCCGTTGTTATGGAGCACGCGCGCGATCGTCGCGGTCGACACCCCCGCCAGGCTGGCGACATCCTTCAGCGTCGCATGTTTCCGCGCCGGCGGACGCATGGTCACCATGCGTTCCGGCTCATGATTTCAGCGCCCCCGCCGTGATCCCTTCGATGAAGCGGCGCTGGAGGAGCAGGTAGAGCACGACCATCGGCAGCATCGAAATCGTGACCCCCGCCGCGATCATGCCCCGATCGGCAGTGAACCGGCCAAAGAAGAACATCGTCCCGAGCGACACGGGGCGCAGCTCGTCGCGTTGGACGAAGACGAGCGGCATCAGGAACTGGTTCCAGGTCCAGATGAACTGAAACACGACGAGGGTGGCCAAGCCCGGGACTGCCAGGGGGAGCATGATCTGCCGGAAGACGCTCCACTCATTCGCCCCGTCGACCCGCGCAGCGTCGCCCAGCTCCGCCGGCAGCCCGCGGAAAAAGGCGCGCATCAGAAAAATGCCGAATGGCAAGCGGAACGCAATGCCGGGCAGGATAAACGCCCAATACGTTTCCAGCAGATGGATGTCACGTAGCAGATAGTAAATCGGAATCATCACCGACTGGAACGGCACCATCAGCCCGAGCACGAAGATCAGCAGGATCGCCCCGCGCGCCGGCAGGGGCAGCATCGCTAACGCATATCCGGTCAGGCAGGAAAAGAAGACAACTCCGCCAACAATCGCAATGCAGTAGATAACCGTGTTGCCCATGTAGCGATCGAAGTGGCCGACGGTCCAGGCCCGTTGCAGGTTCTGCCAGCGGAATTGCTCAGGCAGCCCGAAGGGATCACGGGCGATCTCGATCGAGGTCTTGAACGCTGACGACCAGATCCAAATGAACGGGACGAAAAATATCAGGAAGAAGGCCACGAGCACGAGGTACCGGCCGATCTCCCAGCCAGCGCCCCGAGGCCACCGGCGAGGCGCGCCAATGAAGGTTTCTTTCCGCTCTTCGACCGCAGTGATCGCCATCGCTCAGGCTCCCCTTCGTTCCCGCACCCGAATGAAGACAACCGAGGCAACGAGCGAGATCGCCGTCATGACCAGGGAGAGAGTGGCAGCGTAGCCAACCCGGTTTTGGGTGAACGCCTGCGTGTAGGTGTAAGTGGCGATCACTTCCGTTGCGTTGTTCGGGCCACCATTTGTCATGACGAAGATGATGTCAAAGACATTGAACCCACCGATCAGGAGGAGCGCCCCGACCACGGTGATCACGTTCGCGAGCTGCGGCAGCGTCACGTCCCAGAACCGCTGCCACGCATTGGCGCCGTCAACGGTCGCCGCCTCGAGCAAATCCCGGCTGACATTCTGCAGTCCGGCCATGAAAACAACGAAGACGAATCCTGTCTCTGCCCAAATGGCCGCGACCAGGACCGCATAAAGCGCAACGTTCGGATCGCCCAACCAGCCACGGGAGACGGACTCGAAACCGAGCCGGTCGAGCGCCTCGTTGAGCAGACCGAAAATCGGGTTATAGATCCAGCCCCAGAGGATCGCGATCACGACCGAGGAGAGGACTTGCGGCATGAAGTAGGCGGTGCGGAAGAGCGTAAACCCGCGCGGCCGGCGCCAGAGGAGCATCGCCAGTAACAACCCAATCACCATCGGCGAAATCGTGCCGACGATCACCCAGATCAGATTGTGACGGAGCGATTTCCAGAGCAGGTCATCATGGACGAGCTCGCGGTAGTTGGCGAGGCCGACCCAGTGCTTGACCGGATCGGCCCCATTCCAGTTGGTGAAGCTGAGGTAGATCGACTGAAAGAACGGGTAGATCATGAAGACGGCGTAGAGCAAAAACGCCGGCAGCACGAAGAGATAGCCAGCCCGATACCGCGCCCAGTGCCGCCCCAGCCGCCGGGTCAGTGTCTCGTTCGTCGCCACCGCGATCTGTGCCATCGCCGCTCCAACGTCCTCGAAACCGAACGCCTGCTTCGACCGTGTCGTTCGTCCAGATTCGCGCCATTAGGACGTCGGTGTGCCCTCCGACGGGCTGGTCTTCATCCCCTCCTGCCACGCCGCCTGCAACTCAGCCGCGACTTGTTCGGGCGTTTTTTGGCCGGAGATGATCGCTTGGAAGCCATTGGTCATCGCGTCGTTGAACTGCGGCGGAGCGAGCACGTCGACGTTGTAGCCGAATTTCGTCTTCGCGTTCGGACCGATTCCGGTCTGCAACACGTCGAGGATCGACTTGTAGAGTGGTGAAACATTCAGGCTGGTCGTGTCGAGCTGGACCGGGACGAAGAAGTGCGCTTCCTCAGTCCAGCGCTTGACGATGTCGGGCGAGAAGAGGTAGTCGAGGAGCTGTCCGGCTTCAGTCTGGTGCTGGCTCTTGGCCGAAATGTAGTACGCCGAGCCGACCCCGGAGATCCAATACTGCCCCTTCGCCCCATCAATTGTCGGAAATGGGGTGAACTGGACATCCTGCCCTTCCATGTTCGTCTGAATGTCGTTAATGAGCCAACTCCCCGTCGTGTTCAATATTGACTGCCCCGAGAAGAAGAGGGAGTTGCCGTCGTCGTACATCAGCGCGTTCACATCTTTGGTGTAGCAGCCGGCATCCTTGAGGTCGACGAAGTAGGTCTTGATCGCCTTCACGATCTCGGGCGTGTTCCAATTGCCTTTGCTTTGATAGAGCAGCGCCTTCATCGCGTCGGGGCCGATCATGTCGTTGGCCGCCATCGAGAATTGGTGAAAGGCCTGCCAGCCGGGATTGTCACTGAAAGCGATCGGCGGATCGTAGCCCTTGTCCTTCGCCTGGCCGCAGAGCGTCTTCAGGTCGTCAACCGTTTTGGGGGCTTGCCAGCCCTCTTTATCGAGCAGAGTGTTGTTGTAATACATCCCAATCAGGTCGACCTGCAGCGGCAATCCGTAGATCTTCCCGTTCAGCGAGGTCGCTTCGAGGGACTGGCCGGCGATCTTGTCCTTCCAGCCGTACTGGTCCGCCATCTGATCCAGTGGCGACAGCAATCCCGCATTCGCGAGCACGCCCGCATACCCTGGACCGGCATCGTAGAAGATGATGTCGGGACCGGTGCCGGAGGCGAGGGCGGTATTCACCGTTTGCCGCATCTGATCGCTCGAGACCACCTCTCGCTTGATCGTGATGTTCGGATGCTGGTCGGTAAACGATTTGTAGATAGCATCGGCCGCTTTGCTCGAAGTCTCTTCCGTGAATTGGTCCCAGATCCGCAGCTCGACCTTCTGGTCCTGAGCGCGACCAATACTCGGCACGGCGCCGAGGACAAGCAGCATCGTGACGAGCATAACGGGAATAGACCAACGGTGGGATCGTAACACAATCTCCCCCTCTCCCCGGCGCAGAGGGCCAGGCAGTCGGCGAACGACGTGGTCGGATATGTCATCGATGACAGAGCGGGATCGTAGCACCGCGCACAATTTCGGTCAAGATGTTTGGTTACACCCGGGAATCAGGTGAATCCCGCGCTCACCGGGTTCAACGAGCCACCCCTCGACCATTGCTAACTCCAAACAGAAGCCATCGCCGAGCGAAATAGTGGGCTCTGACAAAGGCAGCCCGATTCTGATGGCGTCGTCGTGATGCGGTTGATCTCTCTCCGCTCGGGACGCCAGAATTGGAATCGGAAGGTGTTGTGCATCTCTGTCAGCATCGCTTCTGCCTCAGTCACGCCTCGCTTGAGGTACTCGGCCGCCAAGAGAACACCGGCCAGTGTTGAGACGAAGCCGACCGACCATTCGGCGTCTTCGGCGACGTCGGCAAAACGTTGGAGGGTGGTACCCGAGATCGTCCCGCAATGGGTGACCGGGTCGATCAAGTAAGTATCAAGCGCAGCAGGCTCAACTCCGTGCGCTGCTGCCTTCTTCGCGCGTTCGCTTGATTCGAGATGGCGAAGCCCCTCAATCACGCTCGCATCAGGCAGCACCGCCTCGGGGCGGTTGCGACACCGCAGGCAGGGGCCGCCGGCTAACACGTCGTAGAGGTTCACCTGCGCCCGCATTTCGTTGGTCGAGGCACCCAACACAAGCCGCGGCAGCGCGTCCTGGATCGCGTGTCGAGAGCGGTTGCGGTCCACGGCCGAAATGACCAAATCAAGTCGCGGGGTGCCCTGGAACGCGTACCAATCGTCGAATGACGCAGTGACCGGTTGGACGATGATGCTGCGTCCGGTGAACGCATGAGCGGCGGTCGACGCTTTGAGTGTCCCTAGCTGATTAAGACCAAACAAGACGCATCGGTTGAGGTTGCTATCCGTTATTCCTTCTTTATCGTGGTCGAGCAGTATGAGCGAAGTAGTGACTTGAGGAAGGGCGTAGAGCACCTGGAACAGACCGTTTGCCACAGCGCCGGCGCCGACGATCACGGCCGAAGGTGGTATTGCGGCAGGTCGAGGCCCCTCACTTTCTGGAGGGGATGAAGAGACACGAAGGGTCAGTGCGTCCAACCAAACGTTTTGGGCGCTGCTGGTACTCTCCGGTCGACTCGACCGGATGAACTTGAAGACCTCGCCGGCGGTCAGGCACGCCGCCAGATATGCGCCAATCGGATTATCACTACTTCCCAGCTCACCGGTGATCTCGCTCCCAACATGACCTGCCCAGCCGATCGCCGTCGTCACTAATGCCAGATCGCCGTTGCCGATAGGACCGGGGCCGATTCGGATGCTGATACGTGTTCGCGGTCGGTCAGACCGCGACAGAACCGCAGGGTTGACCCGCTCGATTCCCGAGCGCAAACAGTCCGATAAGTCCGCGCAATCGCTCGGCATCAAAGGGCTCAAATGTCGAATCGGCGTTACGCCGGTTGGTATATCGAACTCGATGGTTCCGACTTCCTCGGTCTGCCGCGCAAGCAGGTTCACGAGCATCCAGGCCAGGTGCTGGCCCACCGTGGTGCCGGACGTAACTGCGTCAAGCGAGATGGTCACGCGCGCAAGACCGTGTTGCTCTGACAGGCGCCCACCCAGGGTTCCGCGATGCCGTTGAGCGATGTCAACACCCACGGGGTTCTTCCTCTGTCGCCATTTCCCATCGGAAATCGGCGAACCCGTCGATGATTTGGATTCGCTGAGCAACCTGCGGGTGGTCGAGCCGCTCCCACCGCCCACCGCGGCGCTCGTGCACCCCGATACCGGCCAACTCGTAATCCAACCCAGCCCCATAGTGCGGCCAGACGAAGGACAGCGCTCCCTCACGGGTACTGTAGGCGTTCTCATCGTCGTAGTAGGAGTGATCAACCCCGGAGGAGGGATGGGTGTGCACTTGCGCCAGATTGGTTAGCCCTTGGCGACGCATGTCGGCCGCCAACCGGTGCAGCGACTCTGGAATGACCTGGTAGTAGCCCCGAGACTGCCGCAGTTGTGGCGCGGCCACCGTCGTCACTACTTGCAGTCCCTGACAAGTGACGCCGAACCAGAAACAGACCGCTTCGACCTTGGCGCGTCGGTACGGTTGGAAGAACTGGTGCGTGTCGCAAATAACGCTGCGCGGAAGAATGACTCTCCGAACTGGGGACGCAGTGGACGGGCTGTTACTTGGTACAGGTGGTCGGTCCCGTGTCGTCATTGACCCTGCCTCGCGTATCGCCCCTGAAAATGCTCGGAATTGAGCGCCTTATAGACCGTGTAGATGCAAGTACCCAAGGTGTGCTTATCTACACGCCATAGCTGATCGACCGTCGGGCTGTGACCGCTAAAGTAATAACCCAAGCTCATTGAACTGCAGACGAGTTGGGGGGCGAAAGGATAAGACTCAGGAAAACCTGTGTAGTTGGGGTGAACGGCGCAGTAGGGAGCCTGCAACTGTGGCAGGTGGTGCATGTCGCGCTCAAGGTCGTACTCCAGCGTATCTGGATTGACGAAGCGGACGTCCGGCGGATGGGCTGGATAGTATCCGCAGTTAAGGCGCAGGGTGAACCGGTCGCGCTCACCGGCGAAGTAGCGCGCCGGCACGACCGCGATCACGGTCAAGGGACCGTGTCGGCGCAGCTCCCAACCGTAGGCGGCCCCGCGTCGATGCCAGCCCGAGGACTGGATGAAGCCATCCACCGCCGCCTCGGCCAGCGCTGGGTGGACCCGGGATGGCAGGTCCACTAAGCGCCCCCCGGTACCACGTCAATGTCGAACTCAAATTCCAGCTTGCCGTGGTCGCCGGTGACACAGATCCCCTGCGCGGCGAGCGCATGCAGGGAGGAGCCTAAGTGAGGCGTCAAATCGACGCGCGGCTCGGCGTGGCAGAAGTACTGGTCGCCATCGCGGCGCTGCTCGCCCAACCTGTGGTAGGCCTCGTCGACTACTGCCTGGACCGTACTCTCGGTTTCAGCGTTAAACCGCTTGTCTTCCGCCGTAGAAGTGTAAAACGCGGTTACGTGGACTTTTCGGTGTTCCTGTTCCTGACTCATGGCGGTGTCTCCCTAGCCGATCTCGCTCGATCATTGTGCGCTTCAATGGTGCGCAACTGCACTCTAGCAGCAAGCGCATGGGGATGTCAAGCAAGCGCTTGCAAACTCCAAGCGATCAGGATATAGTGTCAACCGAACCAGTTGGAGGAGGAATCCCATGACGACCCCGCAGCCGGCAAGGGACTCAGAGATCGGCAAGCAATTGGAGCAGACGCGCAAAAGCCTGAATTGGTCGCTACGCGATGCGCAGCGTGAATCCGGAGTGTCAAATAGCTACATCAGCCAGATTGAACGGGGGGACGTTGACCCATCCCCAGAAGTGTTGCGGCGCCTCGGCCAAGCCTACGGAGTGCCATTCGAAGTCCTGATGGAGGCCGCTGGTTACCTTATCAAGCGCACGGAACTTAAGGAGTCAGGCAAAGTCCCGGCGTTCGTCTTTAGCGCGGCTGAAAAAATGGACGAGCGCGATTGGGAAGCCGCCCAGGCGTTTTTCCAAACGCTCCTCAAGATCCGTAAGAAGGATGGAGACCAGACACCATGAGCGACTCGGGGTAAGCGGATGTCACTGCTGACCACCGACTCCTCGACGGTGCAGGAGGGCGCCTTGCTCTTCCTTGCCCACCTCGGTATCGCCGAGCCGCCGATTACTGTGGAGCGGGTGCTTGAAGGGCTCGGCGTCGAGTCTCACCCTTTGCCGACCTTTGACATCGACCGGCTGACTCCCGAGCAACTCAAGCACTATCACGCGCTCAAGCCCGTACGCGGCCTGCTCAGTCCGGCCGAGCAGCGCATCTACTTCAGCGACGAACTCTCCACCAGGCAATATCCATGGCTCATCTATCACGAATCCGGGCATGTCCTGATCGATTGGCATCGGGAAGCTCTCTATGTGGACAATGACTACCGTCTCAGTCAGCGGGCGATTGACCAAATGGAGAAGGAGGCCAACGAATTCGCGGGGCATTTGCAGTTCTTAGGGACTCGATTCGCCGACGAGTCGCGTTCCATGCCATTCGGGCTCGGCACGGCGGTGGACCTAGCTGACCTCTTCGTTGCCACCTACGAGTCAGCAATCCGTCACTACGTTGAGACGCGCGAGGAGAATTGCATCTGTCTTGTGTGTCGCGTCATTCCAGCGGCAGAAGGAGCACGCACACTCCGCTTCCAGTACTTCATCAAGCCGAAGCCATCGCGCGGTTTCTGGAACTTTGAGTTCAAATCCGGGCACGTATTCCCCCTCGACGACGAGGTGGTGCAGTTGCTCAACCAGGGTGTACTGGATGGGGCCTCACCACACAACGGTACCTACTACAGCCAAGATTCTAAGCAGGCCTATCAACGCCAGGTGTTTTGCAACGGTCACAGCGTCTTCGTCTTGGTTAGCACCATCTGAGATTTTCGAACGCCTCCGAGACGCTGGTGAACTTTGAGGATTTAGTTGAAGTCTTCAGACGAGACGGCTGCGATACCGTGTCCATAGATGCCCAGGACCAGCGCAATGCTCCGCTTACTTCGCCACAGTTGCGAATCAACAGACGGGACCAAGAAGAGGGTGTCTCCTTCGAGCGCATTGGTGAACCATTGCGGCCCACGCTTGTACGGCAAGACTCTGTCAGCCAGGCCATGATCGAATATGTCTCTTCTCCAATTCGACGGTTCGGGCCGTCACACCCCGCTCACACGTGACAGTCTAGACGTGCAATACAGCCCCGCTCTTGTGGCTCGCCTTCTCGGCGGTGAACGGATTCTGCCACGCCGTCGAGTCAATCCCCGACTTACGCCCGTTCACCAATTCGCGTACGATCCGTGATCGCCGCCCAGGAGAAGCCGTCGCCATTGAAGCCGGGGGCCGGCGCCAAACCGAGCAGCGAACGCCGCCTCGCCGCGGCTGGAGTGGTCAGAATATTTGTTCTATAATTCTCTCGGAAATCCCTGCGCCGTCAGGGATCAGGAGGACGCTATGTGCGGTCGGTACAGCCTCGAACACCTCACTGAGCTCTCGGAACGTTTCCGGGCGCGGCAGGTCCATCTGGACTTGCCCGCTACCTACAACATCGCCCCCTCCCTGGAGTTGCCGGTCGTCGTCGAAGATGAGCACGGGGAGCGGGTCTTGCGATTGATGCAGTGGGGCCTGCAACGCGGCGGGCAGCTCGGAGGGGTGGCCCCGATCAATGCCCGGGCCGAGTCGGTGGCCGACAAGCCGATGTTCCGTGACCTGATTCGACACCGGAGGTGTCTGGTCCCGGCTTCCGGCTTCTATCTCTGGCAGCAGGTGGGGCTGCGCAAGCAACCCTACTTCGCGACGGTCAAAGACCAGGCGCTGTTCGCCTTCGCCGGGCTGTTCGACGAGATCGACCAAGGCGAGTGCCCTCCGCTCGCCTCGTACGTCGTGCTGACCACTCGCGCCAATGCGCGCGTAGCCGAGATCCAGGACCGGATGCCAGTGATCATGCGGTCGGAGGCCGAAGGGCGCTGGCTCTCGCGGCAGATCACCGATATTGAGGACATCCAGCCGGTAATGGCGCCGTTGGGCTCGGACGAGGTCGTTATCTATCCAGTGGCGACCGCCGTGAATGACGCGCACCACGATGGGCCGGAGCTGATCCGGCCGCAGGAATCGAAGCAGCTGCGACTGGCCCGGCGGGCCAGTTGAAGGAGGAACGCACGATGAGCGACGATCAACTTCCCGAGGAGAGCCAGAACCCGGTCAAGGATCCGGCCGACTGGACCACGGGCGACGAACCGATGACCGGACCGCAGGTCTCGTACCTGAAGACTCTGCTCCAGCAGGCAGGCCGGCGCGAGTCGGACCTCGACCCCAAGCTGACCAAGGCCGAAGCCTCGCGGTTGATCGACGAGCTGCAGGCCAAGACCGGCCGCGGCGAATAGCCCGCACGCACCCGCACCGACAATCGCCTCCACCAATGTGGGGCGAATCTTGGCTTGGGCTCACTGCGCGGCGATGACATCGGCCACAAATTCGTGCACCCGCTCCATCGTTATGCCTTGTCGCTGGTCGATGCCGAGCGGATGCTCCTGGGAAATGACCTCAAAGCGGGGACGCTGGCCCTGGCACTGCGGTTGAACCTGGACTTCGAGCATGTCGGAATCTGCGTAGTCGCGGATGCCGCCCGAAAGCCAGCCCGGAAAGGGACCCTGTCTGCCTTCGTCATCCTCCCAAAGCTCGAGATAGCGGGTGAAGTCCTGCTGATCGACGAGCGCCCACGTCCCCCACCGGAACTCTTGGTCCGATCCCTTGACCGGCAAGGGGAGGACGCCCCGGATCAGAAATTCTCGGTCGTCGATGACGCAGAGATCGTCGGTGAGGTAGACCCGCCGGCTCCATTCCTCCTCGGGCACCCGAAAGATGTGGCCTGGCCGCCGGTGGGCCAGATCCATCGGCAACTCATCGTGAACCCTGCCGCAAATTCCGCAGGTGTACCCCATCGTTGTGTCCCTTTCACACTGAGCCCGTCGGCAGCGCCAGGCCGGCATCGGATCGCTCCCCCGCGGTGAAGGGATTGGTCCAGGAGGCACCGGTGCCTGAGAACCGATTAGGATCGAACGGCGCAAGATCGAATCCCGGCGGCCGTCCGTTGACGAGATCAGCAATCACCTGTCCGACGATCGCGGCCCAGGAGAGGCCGCCGCCGTTGAAGCCGGCGGCCAAGGTCAAGCCGGGCTCTGATTCGTAGCGGCCGATCAGGGGGAGGCCGTCGGCGGTGAAGCCCATGATCCCGGCCCAGGCGCGAACAACCTTGACCCCGCGCAGCGCCGGAAACAGCGTCGTCAGGCAGCCGGCGATACCGGCGATGACGGCGGGGTTGACGCGCTCCTCGTAGTGGCCGAGGCCCTCGTCGTCGTCGAGGCGGCGGTAGCCGCCGCAGAGGACTTGGCCGCCGGGCGTTTGCCGCCCGTATTCCTTGTCGAAATTGGTGCCGAAAGAGTACGGAATAAGCGGCGGTATCGGTTGGGTGACGAGGATTTGGCCACGGGCCGGGACGAGCGCGCCGGGCGGTAGGTCAAGCAACTGCGGGGTGTAGGCGTTGGTGGCGAGGATGACGTCGTCAGCTTCGATCACGTCGCCGCCGGCCAGGACGACGCCGGCGACTCGGTCGCCGCGGCGATGGAGGCATTGCACCGCGGTCCAGGTGCGAAAGGTCGCGCCATGGCGGCGGGCGGCGTTGGCGAGGCCGTGGACGAGGGCGAAGGGCCAGAGGTGACCCACACCAGCTTTGAATTCCGCGCCGAGGATGGCGTCGCTCACCGCAGGCAGCAGCGCTCGCGTCTCCTGACCGTCGAGCCAGTGCACGTCGAGACCGGCCGCCCGCTGGAGCGCGATGCTCCGGCGCAGATGCTCAACCTGGGCTTCGGTGGTTGCGAGGTCGACGGCTCCGGGGAGACGCAGCTCGAAATCCGCGTCGAGCTCGTCGGGGAGCTCACGCAGCATGGCGAGATTGGCGGAGGTGAGCGCGTAGATTGCCCTGCCTTCAGCGGAGTGCATGGCCGAGCCGGCACCGGTCGAACCGTTGTTTCGCCCGGAGGCGCCCGAGGCAATGCCTCGTTTGTCGATGACCAGCACTTGGCGCCCCGATTGTGCGAGGCGGTAGGCAATCGAGCAGCCGACCACGCCTGCCCCGACCACGATCACGTCAGCCGTCATGCGTGCCTCATCTCCCCAATCGATTCGGAACCCCGCCGGATTGCCCACCAGATTCTATGGTCTTCTGGAACAAACGGCGAGAACTGTTGATTCCTTAGGCAAAAGTGGGCCGTATACTTCAGTTGCCTACGCCTCGCACGACGCACGGGGGACGCTGACGCAACCATGCGGAACCTGCTCGGACGGCTCAATGCGCGCTCAGCCGAGGAGCTGACCAGGATCGCCGCCGCCTGGCTCGTCCCCTTGACGGCGACCGATCGCCACGCCCAGGTCGGTCAGCTCTATCGCGCGCTGTCCGACCCGCGCACGGTGCGCGACTTCTGGGAGCTGTTGGACGACGACGAACGCGCCCTCGTCCGCCTGCTCGCCCTCGACGAGGACATTGTCCTCACTATTGGACAACTCGCCAACCGCCTCGGCTTGACCGAGGAGCAGACGCATGCGATCGCCGCCCGGCTCTATCGCAAGGGTGTGGTCGTGCGCGAGGGTGACGATGAGCCGCTGCCCGTCGGGGTCGCGCCCCGGCTGTTTCTCCCGCGCGAGCTGTCCTCGCTCTTTCGTCGCGTGCTCGACGAGATCGAGGTTGGCGATGTGAGCCGGACGCCGCTCAGCGCCCTGTTGGCGCTGTTGGACGACGCGGAGATCGACGAGGCGGCGCGGATTTGGGGCCTGAACGTCATCCCCGGCATCCGCGGGCGCGACGAGATGACCCGGCGACTGCTCGACCAAGTCAGCGACCTCTCACGGGTGCACGCGGTTGCGGCGCAACGACGGCGGGATGCCGATCTGATCTGGCGCCGGTTGCTCGACGATTCGACCGGAGCGCCCGTGCCGCTGCGGGACGCGGCGGCAGCAGCCGGTCTCTCCGGCCGAGATCCAGACCATGCGCATCGGTTGCGGGTGGCGCTGGCGGAGCTCGAAGGCGCGCTCCTCGCCTGGCATACCTACCGTCCGGACGGCAGCCGCTGGCTCTTTGTGCCGGCCGAAATCCGCACCCCGCGGCCAACGGAAGCCGGCGAGCAGCTCAGCCTAACGCCGGTACTCGCGGAGCTGGTGACGCCGCCGGCGTGGCGGCATCCGCACGCGGTTGCTTGGGACTTGCTGACCATTTTGCGCGGCATCTCGGCGCCGAACGCGCCGGAAATCTATCTCCGCTCAGAATTGCCGCGAAGTTGGCGCCGCCGGCTCAATCGCCGCTGCTGGATAAACGGTCCGGATGTTCCGCCGGTCGGTTATGTCGAGTTTTTGCTCGCCCTTGCGGTCGCCGAGGGATTGCTGACGGGCAGCGACAAACCGGATTCGCCCGTTCGCGCGACAGCCGCGATCCACACCTGGCGCGATCAATCGTTCGGAGAGCAGACAGCGCGGTTGCGGAAGCGATGGATGGAGAGCACATCCTGGCTCGAAGGAGCGGAGCGGGAGGATGTCGAGGTCTGGGGCGCCGATTGGCGAGGGTTTCGGCGGCGCTTACTGACCAAGGTCGATGCCCTCGACGCTGGCGTTTGGTTTCCGCTCGACGACGTCACCTCGTGGCTGGCGGCCTCCGATGCCGATATGCTCGGTCCGACCTTCACCGCGGCCACGGCCAGGAGCACGGCCGCCGGCGATGAGCTCACCCGCCGGCGGGCGGCGATCGCGGAGGTCGCCGGTGTGGCGCTGACCACCTCGCTGGAATGGTTTAGCATCGTCGAAATCGCGACGATCCCACGGCGGGCAAAGGTCGTCCGGCGCACGAATGTGCCGGGCGTGCCTTCGGCCAATGCGCCGCTGTTTCAAGCCGCGGAGGCCGGGCCGCGGTCCTTCGAGCTCCGACCTGGATCGATTGTCGCGGTGGAGAATCCTTCGCCGCGGCAAATCTGGACCCTGAACGCGTTTGCAATGCCGGAAACACTCGACCGCACGAGTCTCTACAAACTCACGCCGGACACGGTATCCGAGGCGTTGGCCTCGGGATACGATCCCGAGCAGATCATCGCGTTTCTCGAGGCGGAAACGCGCGCCCCGCTCGATCCTGCCTTCCGGGCCGAGTTTACGAAATGGACGAGTGAGCTCTGCCGGATTCAATTTCGGCGCACATTGAGCCTGACCACGGACGAGACCGAAACGTTGGAAGCAGTCAACTCGAGGCTCGTGCTCGCCGGGTTCGCGGTCGAGTTGGCTGGCAACACACTCCTTGTCGAGCTACCCCCCGGCAACAGCGCGAACGCCGAACGCGCGATACTGCAACTGCTGCGCGAAGCCAATTTCGCGCCGCAAGCAGCCCCGCCCCAGTTCGGCCGTCAACGCGAGGGATAAAGCCGAAGCAGTCCCGCAAGGCCGGATGAGCCGGATGCCCGGGCTCAAAGGCGCGGGCTACGGTTCACGAAGCCCTTCCAGGGCTGACGGGAGAGGACATCCCCTGAATTCGCCCTAGGCTCAGCCTCCAGAAGGGCTTCGTTGTCTTCGCGCTGGGCACCTTCTGGGTCACTTCCAGCCCGGCAGCGCGGCGCAGCCGCGTAGGCGTGTCTACCAATCGCGTGCGAGGGTCGGAATATTGCGCGCCACCCGTCTTCCTTCGTCACAAGGCGGACGCCTCTTGGACGCGGCTGGGGGTAAGAGTACTGCCGGGATTTGGGGCAGAGAGCGCTTGGGGCCGCCTTTGTGAGAGCAGCACTACTTCCGATGCGCGAAGGGTCGTTGGATCGCGTGCTCGTTTTCGAGCTCGCCGACAATACGATCGAGGATTTCGAGTCCGCGTTCCAGCGCTTCCATCTCGTGCGCGCTCAATTTCCTGACTTGAGTCGCGATATCGGAGATAAGGAAGTTCTCGACTTCGATGCTGCGCGCCCGGCCTTCCTCTGTGAGGGCAAGATGAATCCGGCGACGATCGCCCGGCTGGTTGACCCGCTGCACATATCCGCGCTTTTCCAGGCGATCGATCAGTCCGGTCACCACAGCCGGGGTGACCATGAGCCTGCGGGCAACCTGGCCGAGGGTCGCCGATTCGTGGCGAATGATATAGAGCGCGCTCAGTTGGCGAAGGCTGAGATCACCACCAAGTTCACGGCGCTCGATGCGCGACTGAGCCCATCGGTTGATGCGCGGGAAGAGCCGAAGCGCGAGCTGGGCCGGGCGATCGGTATCATGCTCTGTTGCGGTTTGAGACATAACGCTTCCCCTCGTTGACGAGGAAACCTGGCGCGCCCATCGCGCTCCCATGACCCCCGGTGTCGAACATTTCGACGCCGCGCTTTACATGTACCCATGAGAACGATATCAGTAGTTTGTACACGACAAGTAACCCGGACGGCAACCCCGCTCTCTTTAGTCAAGAGACGACATTCGCCGCGCTCCAGGTATTTATTGCATCACCCCAGCCGAATTTGATTCTGTTCTTCTCTTGGTCGACGTCGATCGTGCCGGTCTTCGCGGATGATGTTATCCCATGCCGCCGATCTTGAAGGCGATGAGCTGATTGACTGGTTCGACATCGCGCGGGGAATCCGCGGTCTTCGCGAGATAACCGGCGGCGGCCACGATCACCATGTCACCCGCGATCGCGGGCGCGGCGTTGAACCCAGCCGTCGCTCGATACGACCAGAGCAGATCGCCCGTATCAGCATTGAAGGCGCGGAACACGCCGTCCAGGCCGGAAGTGAAGACGATGTCGTTGGCCACGGTCGCGCCGCCGAAGATCGATTGGGAGATCCTCGTGGTCCACGCCTCCGAGCCGTCGATGACGTTCAAGGCGACCAGCTCGCCGGTTCCGCTCGTGAGATCTAGGCTTTGCGCGTCGTAGCCGGTACTCGTCTGCTTGGTCGGCAAATTGACGACCGGGACGAAGACCTTGCCGTCGGCGTACGCGATCGGCGTCTCGATGCCACCGAAGATGCCGGGATAGACCTCGACCGACTTCCCGGCCGGGATCGCTTGCAGTTCATCGTTCTGATGCTTGCCGACCGCCGCCTTCCACACGACCTCGCCGGAGTCGGCGTTGACCGCAACTACGGTGCCGGTTTTGCCTGACCCGATCGCGAGCGTGATGGTTGCTCCGTGCAGGTTTGTGCTGACGATCACCGGCGTGTTTTGGAAGTCGAGATCGAAGAGATCGTGCGGTTTGGCATTGTAACTCCAGCGCAGGGAACCAGACCGTGGGTTGAGCGAGACTATTGAGCTCGCGTAATCGTTGTTGCCGGGCCGGCTGCTACCATTGGGGAACTCGTCGTTGCCGGGATACGGCCCCGCATTACCAGTGCCGAAGTAGATGTTGCCGTGTTCGTCGACCGAGGGCGGGTACCAGAGACCACCTCCGCTATTGACGCGAGCATTGCCCCAGAGATTGTCAGTCGTGGTGTCCCATTGCCAGAGCGTTTTCCCCGTCGCGGCGTCGAGGGCGAAGAAGACGCCTTTTGTTCCGCCGCGGTAGAACCCGCTGCTGTTACCTGGGACAGTGCTGACGTAGACCGTGTTGTCATAGACGATTGGCGCCATGTCGATGCCTTCGCCTGCGTTGTTCGAAAGCTTGACCCGCCAGATTTCGTCGCCCGTTCGGGCATCGAGTGCAAACATCTCGGCGGTGTCGCCGAGCGCGCCGTAGAGCATGCCGTATCCGGCCGCGAGCCCGTTCGGCCCGATGCTTGGGACATCGTACCTGGTTTGCCAGAGCACCTTGCCGGTCGCTCGATCGAGCGCAAAGACGTTGCTCTGCATGTCTTGAGCGTAAACCCTGTCGCCGAGGATGAGCGGCGTCGCGGTCATCCCGCCATAGGCCGCCGCGGCGTCGATCGTGAATGTCCAGGCGACGTCGAGATCGAAGATCGTGCTGGCATCGATAGTCGAGCCTAGGGTGGCGCGGGTGGCGGCGAGATTGCCGTCCGGCGCCGGCCAATCATCCTTGTAGGTGTCTATTTCGGGAGGAATGGCCGGCCCAAGCGGCTGCGCCGTCGCCGCGACTTGCGCATCTTGCGCGCGGCTCGGCCCGCTCGCGGAGATCATCAGTCCGATGCACAGCGCAAATACGACCGTCGCTCGAAACGGTGTGTTGGCAGTGGTTCTCGTCCGCTTGCAATTGATCAACAACCGTGCTCTCAGCTTATCGATCCACGTTCGCTTGGCGTCGCTAAGCGCGCTAGTTCCGCCGCCAACGCGAAATCACCGGTGAGCTCCCGCGCCCTCGCCTGAACGATCCCGAAATTTCGATCGTCCATGTTGATCGCCTCGTACGGTAAGCAACGGGCAAACTGAAACGCGTCGTGCCGCTTGCGCCGAAATCGTGACATCGACGGACGTGAGAGCCCTGATGATTCGCCATTCATCCGACTCCGAGTAGTCCACGGTTGATCGTGCAGTTGATCCAGCCGGTCTTGCCGGGTACTTCGATAGGGTCCGCAGCCAAGTCGCCGTTCAGGCTTGTAAGCCGGAGACTTTTCCTCTGCTTCGCCTCTAGTTGGCGTCCGTGAGTCCCCCATCTATTTGAGCACCATCGCTTGACTCTCCGCGATGTTGTCCGCGGACCGAGCGTGGATGCTGCCGGCAATCGCGTAGATCGTGCTGCCGATCGCCGCTAGAGGCATTCCGTGCCGGGCGACCGTGAGTTTTGGCAGCGCCCGCCACTGATCAGCGGCGGGATCGTATTGGTTCACGTCGGCGAACGCCTTGTCGCCGCGCTCGCCTCCCGCCACGATGACTGTGTCCACCGCGAAGGCGCCGTGGAGCCCGCCTCGTGGCACGGGCAGCGGCGGCAGCGTCGACCACTGACCTCCCACGGGATCGAGCACTTCGTTGGCGGCGGCGAATTGATCGTCCTCGCTGCCGTTCGCGCGCCCGCCGACTGCGTAAATCTTGTCCTGACTCGCGACCACGGCGAGATGTTCGCGGGGAGTCAACATTTCCGGACCGTCACTCCAAGCATCGGCCGCGGGATCGTACACTGAAACCGCGCCCGACACCGGACCACCCAATCCTTCTTTGGCTCCGCCGACCGCGTAGAGTTTTCCCGCCACCGGCGCCATTCCGAACGCCCCGAGCGCGACAGGGAGCGATGCGCCAGGCTGCCATGCCTTTACGGTCGGATCGTAAACCCACAGATGATCGAGCGCGCGGAGATCACTACCATAGCCGCCGGCGACGTAGACCTTGCCGTCAAGTACCGCGACGCCGGGATGATTGACGCCAACCGGCAGATCTTCGAGTTGCGTCCAAGCGTTCGTCGGGGCATCGTAGCGGTCCACGCGGCGATCCCCGCCAAATCCGCCGCAACCGTAGATCAAGCCATCGAGGGTGACGCCCGGCGTTTCCGAGCGCGCGGTCGGCAACGGCGCGATCGCATGCCAGACCAACACCCCGGGCGATGGGGTGGCCGCTGATTGCGATGTCGCGTACGCAGGCCTGGGCAAGCGCGCGGAAACCGCCGCCAAACCAATGCCTTGGATTAATCCACGACGGGTCACACGATCCCGCATGCTCGCCTCCTTCGTCCGCCGACTTAGGCTGAGATCGAGGATTCGACTCTCGTCAGGAACCGATCGAGGACCTGCAAATAGCGTTCCTGCTCTTCGACGTGCGCCACATGCGCGCTGTTCTCGAAGGTCACCCACTCGGCGCGCGGAATGCCCTTGGCCACGATCTCTGCTTGCATCGGAGTCAGCTCGTCATAGCGGCCGGAGGTGAGCAGGGTCGGTAAACGTATCTCGCCCAAGCGGTGGCGGATATCCCAATCCTTGAGCACGCCAATGACGTGGAACTCGCTTGGCCCATTCATCGTGTTGTACACCTGCGCGCCCATCCGCTCGAACGCGCGTTGGACAGCGTCGGGGAACGGTACAACTCGGCAGACATGGCGCTCGTAGAAAACCATCATGGCGTTTTGATAGTCCTGGGATTCGGTCGTCCCAGCCGCCTCATGCTTCAACAACGTGGCCTGCACTTCAGGCGGCAGTTCTGCGCGAAGGCGGTTGGCTTCTTCGACCCACAATTTCATGCTCGCTGGTGAGCTGGCAATGGTCAGGCTCACAATCCCTTCCGGTTGCGTCAGCGCGTATTCCATCGCGAGCATCCCGCCCCATGATTGCCCGAGCAGGTGGATTCGATCGAGCCCGAGCTCCCGCCGCACCGTCGCTAACTCGTCGACGAAGAGCTGCACCGTCCACATGCTGGGGTCGTCTGGGCGGTCGGAATTGCCGCAACCCAATTGATCGTAAAAAATGACCGGCCGGCCGGTCGCGGCCAGCATTTCCAGATTTTCCAAGTAGTCGTGGGGGACGCCTGGTCCACCATGCAGCATCAGCACTGGAAACGAGCCGACGCCTGGATGCGCGAGATTGCCGGTGATCCGATACCAGGTCTTGTATCCGCGAAATGGCACATACCCTTCGGTCACGGCCGGACCATTGGTCACGGGCTCGCCCCCTTCCGCTTAACCGCCGGCGCCGATGAGGATGACTCCGGCGGCGACCATCATACAAGCCGCATAGCGGTCCCGGCCGAACGCCTCGTGCAGCACGAAGGCGCCCATCAGCGCCGCGAAAACGATGCTGATTTCCCGAACCGGGATGACATACGCGACCGGCGCGATCCGCAGCGCGCTGAGCACGATTAGGTACGTGCCGAACGACCCGATTCCGGCCAGCACGACTGGCTTCGGATCCTGGAGCGTTGAGCGAATCGCCGGACCTCGAGTGCGAACGATAAACGGGGCAAGTGCCGCGGCGATTATCGCGAAGAGCAGATACAAGTACACAACTTGGTTGATCCGGCGAACGCCGCCGGCATCGACGAGCGAGTAGCAGGAAATCGTGATCCCAGTCAGGAGCGCCGGTCCTGTGACCAACGTCCGCCACCCGCCCGAGCGGGCAGCCTTGGAGATGGCCGGGGCGTGCAGCCAAAGAATGCCGGCCAGGATCGCCGCGATCCCGATCCAGGCGACGACCGTTGGCCGATCGCCGAAAATCACCGTCGCCAGCAGCGTCGTGAGCAGAACTCCGAATCCACGTGCAATCGGATAGGACAGCGAGAGATCCGAGCGGTCGTAGGCAAGCGAAAGGAGCGAGTAGTACCCGAGATGCGCAAGGGTGGAACTGAGCACGAAAAGCAAGCCGGGTCGCACGATCGGATGACGCACGATCTCGACGGCAAACACCGGCAAGAACAGCACGAGCGCGGCAACTGTAAACAGCCACATGAACGTCAGCCGATCCGTGCTTCGCTTCGCGAGCAAATTCCAGCCCGCGTGCATCGCCGCGGCGACCACCACGAACCCGAGCGCAAGCGCGCTCATGCGCACCACCTTCCCCTCGTCTCCGAGCCCGAATGCGCAGTCTCGCATGAAGGTCGAAGGTCGGAAACTGCGCGTTTATGCCCGGTCTCGGGCTTAGAAGCGTCGCTTACCTTTTCGCGAGCGAGTGGAGCGCGTACCATCTTCCGTGGACCGGCGACATGCCGGTTTCTTTTGGGCGATGGAACTCATCGGAAGCACCGTGCAGCAACGACCACGACCACATCGACGCGGTTCCTGGACCTGGATGATCTTTGCCTTTGGCGCCATCGCCGTGCTGGCCTATGGCGTTTACCAGAATCAGCATGAAAAGAATGCGGAACCGACCATCGCTCCGCCGACAAGCACGAGCGGCAGCAACAATCTCATTAACATCAAACAGGCGCTGGAGCATCAGGGTCTCGACGTCAAGATCGTGCGTTCGTCGTTCCGCTCGCCGCAGTTGACCGTGCCCGGCCAGGGGCTCGCGGTTGATGGCGCCAAGGTGTACGTCTTCATCTATAACGGGCAACAAGCCGTTGAGCAGCGCAAATTGGAGTCGAAGGACCTTGACCCGGCGACGTTGACTGTGCTCACTATTTCCGGCACGCCTGTTTCGGGAAGCAATCCGCATGTGGCGGCGAATAGCAATGTCATCGCGGTGTTGCCTTCGGCCTCACAGGATGTCATCACTACGGTCGACGCGGCGATTCAGGGACTACCATAGGCGCGCCTGTGCAATCGGACGACCACCTCGCTCCTCCATCCTCCGCACCCGCGCTCGACGCGGACGATCGTGAAGATCATGGCCGGATCGGCTATGGCCGGTATAGTCGTTTCACCCCGGCCGCGATCGCCGCGGTTATCGTGATTGCCTTGCTTGGGGCTGGGTTTTCCCAGTGGAGACAGTCGTCCGGCGACAGCAAGCCGCCTCGCCTCGCCAGCAAGCCCGCACCCGATTTCTCGCTCGACCTCTTCAACGGCCAACAACTCACGCTTTCCGAGTATCACGGCTCGATCGTCGTGCTCAATTTCTGGGCGTCTTGGTGCGGGCCGTGCAAGGAAGAAGCGCCCTTGCTGCAGCACATCGATCCCAACGCGATCCCAGCCGGCGCCCATCTTGCCGTGATCGGCGTCGACCTCAAGAACGACACGGCGGACGACGCCCGCGCGTTCGTTTCCGCCTACGGGATTACCTATCCGACGGGACAAGACGCGGGGGGGAACATCCGCTACCGCGGCCCGATCGAGGTCGCCTTCGGCATCGCCGCCAACTATCCAACCACGGTCTTCATCCGCCCCGACGGCGTCATCGATTCGGTCTACATCGGCCAACTCGACCAAGAAACGTTGAATCGATCGATTGCCGCGGCTGCGAACTGATAGGGCTGCGTCCCCTCACCGGCAGGAGTTCCTTCATCCTTCCCTGCGGGCCACCGCACCGAGTACCTTCTGGGTGTGGTACCCGCATGCATGAGAGAGGGAACGTTGATAAACCTGATCGGGAGTTTGCTTCGTTTTATATGAACCACTGTGAAGGTTCCCCTTCTCCCGTGCGCGGGAGAAGGGGGCAGGGCTTGAGGGAACTTCTTACACGCCCGATGCGTCCAACAAGGCCGCGATCAGCGGGCGAAGCGTCGCTGCTTGTGAGTATTTCGCGGACGCGGAATCGAGCGAGGCATCGGTGCCGTTGATGATGTAATCGGAGAAGTCCTCCGCCGCGCCGGCGAGAAAACCCGTGAGCTCGGTGTAGAGCTCTTGCGTGCTGGCCTGACTGGCTGGTGCGTCCAGCGCCTTCGCCGCGGCGTCCGTCTGCTCCCAAAGGGTGAAGATCGTAGCCAGTTGATTCCCCCCGGTCGTTGAGTCGACGGTTCCGGCGCTCAAGTCGTCGAGCAGTTTTTGAAAGTCGTCCATTGATTGGACCAGCGGGTCGAATTGCTGGCGGACTTGCGTGAGGTAGTTCTTTTCCTCTTGTGTCAGCGCACCGCCGTTGTTGTCGCTGGATTGTTTGCCTGTCTGCAAGGTGCTGCCGAGCGCGATCTCGACCGAGTCGACCTTGCTGTCATCGTTCAGCCGGAGCACATAGAACAGATCACCGACATCACCGTCGGCGCCATATTTTTCATACGTCGACTTACCGAATCGCTTTTCAAGCGCTTTGCTGTGACCGGTCGTTATCGCATTGCCGTCGCCGGTGTTTTTGGCCTTGTCGAGCTTGACATCGGACGGCAAGAATGCCTTGACGAGCAGGTTCGCTTTGATCTTGGTCCAAGGCGACTGCGGATCGGCGGTGAGAGTGAGATAGGCAACGTAGTTCTTGTGATAGAAGGCGTTGACCGTCTCAAAGTCTTTCGCCTCGTATTCGAAACCCAGCGGATAGCCCGCGTCCTTGTCGCTGGTTGGATCACCGTACTTCGTTTCAAACGAGTCGCGCGTGCCGCCAAACCGCGCGGTCAACGGCCCAGACTTGCTGTCATTCGAGCTTGTGGAAGTCTCTTCGTCGGCGGCGACAGTTGGTTTGGGCGTCGGTTGATTTCCCTGCGAGGACGGCAAGTCTTCACATGCCTGGCCATCGCCATCCGGATCGAGCGCGCGCTCGGTCGCCGCCCCTGGGCCGGAATCCAGGATTGCCTGCGCTGCTTCCTGGGTATTGAAATCGGCGCAGGCGAAGCTCGCGCCCTGCGCTGATCCAAGCGCTGGAGCGGCGAGACCGCCCACAAACAAGAGGACCCATAACGCAATCAACGACCTCACGAGCACAGTCTTGTCCCTTCCGCTGCTAACACACCCCAACTCTGTCGTTCACCCGGTCGGGGCTCCCCTCCTCCGACTGAGCAGCAACGCAACACTGAACATCCTACCCGCTGCGAGGCCGCGGGCGGAGTTTGGTTTTCCTATGAAGCGGTCGCCGCCGCGACCCGGGGGCGAACCGGCGTAATGAAATCGCTGTATTTGCTTGAGCGGCCGCGCACGATGTCGAAAAAGATGTCGCGCAAGCGTGAGGTAATGGGTCCAGGATCGCCGTTGCTAATCGGCCGGCCGTCGATCGACGCGATTGGCGCGATCTGAACGCCGGTGCCGCAGAAGAACGCCTCGTCGGCGATGTACAGCTCGGAGCGGTCGATTTCGCGCGTCTCGATCGGAATACCCTCGTCCTGCGCGAACTGGATGAAGCTCCGACGGGTAATCCCTTCCAAGATATCGCTCGTGATCGGCGCAGTGATCAACGCTCCATTGCGGACGATGAAGAGGTTGCAGCCGCTTCCTTCCGCCACTTTGCCCGAGGTGTTGAGCAAGATCGCCTCGTCGGCGCCTTTTTCCTCTGCCTCGTCCTTGGCGAACGCGGAATTGATATAGGCGCCGGACACCTTGCCACGGCGAGGAATGGCATTGTCCGGAATTTGGACCCATGAGGAGATAATCGCCCTCTGCCCGCGAGTCGTGTCAAGGTAGTCGCCGAGCGAAAGCATGTAGATCGTAAGCTCGTCGCCGATACCGCGCAGTCGCGGGGTCAATTGCGCCGCTGATTTGTAGATAAAGGGGCGAATGTAGACGTCGCCGCTCGGCGCGTTCTTTTCGACGAGCGAAATAATGGTTGCGGCAAGCGAGTCGCGGTCGTACGGCAACTCAGCCCGGAGCAACTTCGCGGAATTGAGCAACCGCGCGGTGTGGTCCTTCAGGCGGAAGACGTTGATCGTTTCGCCATCGGCGTCCAGGTATCCTCGGATACCGGCGAACGCTCCCGTTCCGTACTGGAGGGCGTGCGTGCCGACGCTTACCTTTGCTTCAGAGAACGGGACGATCTGTCCTTCGAAAAACGCATACTCCAGCATCGGCGACTTCATGACGACACTCCTTGACTGTACCGTTACCTTCGACGGACGAAAGTAACGACCGGCCGAAGCGATGTTCTCCGCTCACGTTTAGCCTTGGATTATCGCACACCTAGTCGCTGGCTCAGTCTGAGCGGCAGGTCTTTTTCGCCCGAGCCGGCAACTAATCCAACTTGAAATAGCGGTACCCCTCAGCGTACTTGCCGCCGGGGTTCAGATTCGCCGCCGCTTCCGTCGCCCACTCCCGAACCCACTCGCCAACTTCTTCGACATTGATTTGGCTCGTGTGCGCTTTCAGCGCTTCCAGCTTAAGGTCGAAGTAGTCGGTGATATCCACCCAGAAGTCGGCCTGGTCCAAGCCGGTAAGGTAGACCTCGGAGACCTTGTGCGGCTCCAGGCCCTCTTCCGTGATCAGTTCGTGAAATGTCAAGCGGTCACGCGCGGCCGGGTAAATCGCGTCGAGCGTCACGTCGCCGGTGACGCGATGATCGGGATGATTGATGTATTGGCCGCCGACGTATCTGACGGTCGGATCAAACGTAATCACCGCATCGGGCTTGATCGTCCGAATCACGCGCACGAGCTCTTTGCGCAGCTCAAGCGTGTTTTGCAACATCGCGTCAGGGTGACGCAGGAAGATCACGTCTTGGACGCCGAGCACTTTGCACGCGGCACGTTGTTCACCTTCTCGCATCGTGACCAACTGCTCCGACGTCATAGAGGGATCGTCGCTTCCCTTGTCGCCGCTCGTCATCAGGACATAGGTGACGTGCTGACCTTCGGCCGCCCATTTCGCGACCGTGCCCGCGCAGATAAATTCGGCGTCATCTGGGTGGGCAAAGATTGCGGCGACGCGTCGAGGGACGTTGGGCTGATCGGTTCCATTCGCGGTCTCTTCGGGTATTGGCATGCTGTTCTGTCTCCGAGTCGAGTTCGACTTGGTCGAGCAAACCGTCGACCACGTCGCGATGAGCACGTGCTGCGGTGATTCTCAATGATCGCGCCGAGACCTCGCAACCGCACTGCCTTGACAATGGGCGCAGCCGACCGCCACGATTGAGGAGCCATTGCCGTGCTCAGAGGCAGGACCGTACGTGACATCGACCGACGATCTCGAGCAACCTTCGACAACCGACCGACCACAGGTCACCCACGCCATGGAAGACTACCTGAAGGCAGTCTACCGGTTGCGGGAGGTGGACAAGCAAGTGACGACGCAACGTCTCGCCGACGAGCTGGGCGTGACTGGGCCGTCTGTGACGAACATGGTGAAGCGCCTCGCCGAGCTGCGTCTGCTCAGCCATACCCGTTACCACGGAGTCGATTTCACGCCGGCGGGCGAAAAAATCGCGCTCGAAGTCGTTCGCCACCACCGGTTACTCGAGCTCTATCTCGCGGAAACACTCGGCTACGCGTGGGATGAAGTGCACGCGGAAGCTGAACGCCTCGAGCACCACGTTTCCGACGAGCTGGAAGCGCGCATGGATTCCGCGCTCGGATTTCCAACCACCGATCCGCACGGCGATCCGATTCCCAGCGTCGAAGGCGTGATCTCAGAGACAGCCCACACGGGCCTCCTTGAAGCCGTGCAAGGGCAAGAAGCCACGGTGGTGCGGGTCTCAGATCGCGACCCGGAACAGCTCCGGTACCTCGGCGGACTCGGGCTCTACCCTGGCGCGCGTGTCACCGTCATCGAGGTGCTCCCCTTCGACGGCCCCATCCGCTTGCTCGTCAACGGCATCGAACACATTATCGGCCGCCCCCTCGCCGCCACCGTCTACGTGCGCGAACCAAACCGGGTTGGCGAATAGGGAGTTTTCTCAGCTCAACAGCAGCGTCGCGTAAGCCGCCAGCCAGTGTTCGACCATGTACGTGCTGCCCGAAACGTAGGGGAGGGATGCCTCGGCGTGCCGTTCCGCGGCCGCCAAGAGCGGCGCTGTCCGAGCATCGTCAGGAGGAAGGCGGGCGGCGATGGTCGTGAACGCCCAGGCACGGCTAAGGTTGAGACCGTGCAAATGGGCGATTTGCCCATCGGTCGGATCCGAGACTTCGGCGGGCTCGAAAAGCGTGGCTGGATCGCCGGCGGACAACCCGGGGAGGAACTGGCTTAGCCAATCGCCAAACATCGTGGACTCGACTAAACGCGATATCAGCTCAGCCTCGGTCAACGCCGGTGAGAGGAAGTCCGCGCCGTCCGGCTCGTAGCGCGCCGGATAGTCCACGTCATCCCAGAACCACCTCGCCATCGCGTCCTGAATGGCGGATTGGAGACGGCTGTCGCCTTCCGCGGTGCGCAGCCGGGCAAGGTCAATGCAGCGGGAAAGCGAAAACGCGGTGTTGGGATGGAACCCGGAGCGTTGCGGATAGGTGAGCACCGGCAGCCAAGCGACAAGATTGGTCGTTAAGAGATCGGCGAGGGGTCGCACCGCGGCTGTCCAGCGCTGCCCGTCTGGGTTCTCCCACGTTTCCAGTTCATGCGCCAACGTCAGCAGCCATCCCCAGCCGTAGGGGCGATTGAGCGTACGGTGATTAGGATCGTGATAGAACGCGATTTCGGTGCCAATATTCTCCGGCGTTAAGTGTGCATCGAGCGTCGCGCGGGCTTGCTCCGCCGCAACATCGTTGGGAAAGCGGCGAAGCAAGCGAACGATGACCCAATGCATCTCGACGCACGAATGCCAATCAAAACAGCCGTAAAACGCGGGGTGAAGTTCCCGATGCGTCGGGTAGGGCCCAGGCCCCGTGGCGATGAAAAACGGCATCACCGGGAATTCGCGCGTAATGCCTTCGAGCGCAACTTGAACATAAGTCGCCGCTCGCTCGCGCAGGATTGCGGTCCGCTGGGCTTCATCAAATGGCATGAACGTCCTCCCGGCGAACGCAACTCACGCGGCCCGGGAGGGTACCACATCGACGGTTCTCAGAGACTAGGAATTCTCCTGTGAATTGGTGTCATCTTGGTTGCTGGCGGTTGGGGAGTTGGCGCCCGCGGCTAACGCCGCTGTCGTCGGGGGTGCGATCTTGTCCGGCTCGCCGATGCGGTGGCGCATCGTCCGGAGATCGCTCCGGACAGCGGAGAGGTCCATATCCATCCGGGTAAGCTTCTCTTGCTCCGTCCGCACGAAGCGGGTATACGGTGCGATCGCTTCTCGAATTCGATGCACGGAGCGGGCCAATTCGTGCTCGAACTGCTCGCTCATGACTCCGACCAACCGCTGCTCGAGTTCTTCCGAGCGTCTGCGGAACTCGTTGCGCGATTGTTTTCGCTTACGTGGCAGAATGAAGAGACCGAGTCCCGCGACCAGGCTGGCGGCGAGAATCCCGGTCACGTCGACCGCGACCGTGCTCGCCGCGGCCACGATGATCGCGCCGAGACCAACCGCCCCTGCTTCCGCGACCGCGACTTGCGCCACCGCCGACCGAACCGAGAGCGACAGATCGTGCGCCGACTGTTCGGGATCGTAGCGATCGACTTCCTCTTGGGCGCGCTTGGAAACCGATTCGAGCAGCGCCCGGCGATCGTAGCGGAAGGTTCCGCCAACCTCACCGATCATTTCATCTTCGTATTTGCTGAGCCGCCGGCGGTCGATGTACTCGTTGACCGCCTGCCATGTGCGCAGGTCTTGCTCCACCATCCAATCGATCAACTCGTTGATGGTGCTGTCGATCCGGTCCTCGGTGTCGCTGACCACGGTGCGCTCGAATTGCCCGCGGATCTTGTCGCTATTGAGGAGATCGAAGATGCGGCCCAGGCGAATCGTTTCTTCGAAGAATTCGTCGCCGCGGGCCGTCATCTTGGCGATAATGTTCTCGATTCGAGTCAGGTGATAGGCAAATTGGCGACGCATATCCTCTTGATAGAGCGCCAGCTGTCGTTCGATGTTCTCGATTGTCGCCAAATCATCCCGGAGCACGGTCAGCCGATCGCTCGTCGCCTTGAGATAGCGGTCGGTGAGGTGCTCAGCAATGCCCAGCGGGCTCAGGAGCTTGAGCCGGATCCGGCCCTCCTCATCGAGTGTTTCGAACACGTACCGCTCGAGCGCGTCGAACCGACTCTTCTTCCACAGCCGGTCTCGCTCGCTCGGATTGCGCTCGCCCAGCGTCTTCGCCTGCTGCGCGAAGAGCGACGACACCGGGAAGACTTCCGGCACGAAATCGAGCAGCCGGGCGATGTTCTCCTGGACGAACGTGACGACTTGGGCGACATCCGCGTCCTGGCGCAAAAGATCTATCTTGTTAATGATGATGACGATTTTCTTGCCCCATTCGCGAATCGCGGCCATGAACTCGCGTTCGCTCTCGGTAAAGGGGCGATCGGCAGAGGTGACGAAGAGGACGAGATCGGACCGGGGCACGAATCGCTCTGTCAGCTCCTCGTGCTCGCGGATGATCGCGTTCGTGCCCGGGGTATCGACGACGGTAATGTCCTCCAGAAAGTCGGCGGGATACGTGCGTTCGATGATGCCTTCCGGCAGCATTCCTTCGCCCTGTGTCTCGCCATACCGAAGCAGATTGATTACCGAGGTTGTCGGCGTCACCCCTTCCGGCATCACCTGCCCGCCGATCAGCGCATTGACGAAGGCCGATTTCCCCGAGTTGAACTCGCCAACGATTACCAGAAGGAACAGCGAGGTCAGATGTTCGGCCGCATCGGCGATCGAGTTCTTGTCTTCCTCGGTGGCCGGATAGTCGTCGAGGATCTCCGCGAGCCGCTCCAGCAACGCAAGCTCTTCCGCCTGCAGATCATGCTGCTGGTCGGTCAGGATCGCGCCGCCATCACCGCGACCACGGCGCCGGAGCCGGAAAACCTCGCGGACCATGTCTGTCGTTTACTCCTCTTCTGCATGCGGACGCGCCCACCTTGCCACGCGACGTCCACTCGTTACATCTCAGCATGACCCACCGCGCTCCCACCTGCAAGCCCTGACCAGTTCTGACGCTTGAACTGTGCCTGAAAACCACCTGGATACGACAAGAGACCGACGCCTAGGCGTCGGTCTCTTGACCACGAATACGCGGGGCAATCAGCGCGGATTCGTGTCGTTCATCGTCTGATTCTCGGTGGGAGACGGCATGGTCGACGATGTTGACTCGGTCATTGGCTCGCGGGAGCCGGCGGTAGCCGCGCCCATTGTGGCGGGATTGGCCTCCCGGTCGAACACCGGTTCTTCCATCGGTTCCTGTTCCCAGCCCTGGCTCAACGCTTCGTCCTTGCTCACGGTGAGATAGATGCGATTGCCGTCGTAGGTTGAGATCGCGCTAGTCGGAATATAGTAGTCAGTCGGGAAAAAGAATCCCTTCTCGACGACAATATAGCGTGGTCGCACAGCGACGATTTTGCCAACCTTGCCGCCATCGCCGCCGAATACTTCATCGCCTTCACGAAATTTCCACTGTTGCACTGTGGGATCCATAACTGCTCCTCTCCGTTCGCTTTGGGGCACGGTTTCGACCGAGTCCCCTTCCGCACTAGGAGCCAATTGCCCCGCGTTTACGACGCATTGTGCGTGCCACGCTTTTCTCGAAGCAAGTATCCGGGTTTCCCATGACCAACGTCGGTAACAAGCGCTCCTACGAGCTGAAATGCACCACCGCGGGCCCACAGCCGACACCCTGGATCCACACGTTCTGGACGCCGTCAACCTCGGGATCGAGGTCGTCCTCTGACACGAACATCTTCGCACTGAACGACGCGACGTTGCCGTCTCCTGCCCGGTAGAACTCAGCCTGCATCACCACAACTCGGTCGCTTGTGAACGCCGTCTTGAGGCTCTCGCTCCCAATGCATTTGAACCCTGAGCTGGCGAGCAGCGCTTCCGCGTCCCACCGGACGCCTTCACCGTCGGCGCAGCCGGTGAGCTGCCCTTGCGTCACGTCCCCTATGCAGCGGAATCCGCCGGCAGATTTGACGAAGCCGGTCTCCGGATCAAAGACTGGAGTGAATGAGCCGCCGCCGGTAAGAAACACTTCGCTTGTGCCGGCGCTGACATCGCTGTTGAAGCCGAAACCACTATGGTCTCCTGCCGCGAACCCCTGGCTCGCGAACAGCACGGCGAGCGCGATGACTGACGCCAGACAAGCGCCCCGTACGAGCCAAATCGCGCGCGAGTCAGGGTCGCCTCGCCGTTTATTTGCTTCACGGTGCGTCGCTTCCATCATCGCGCGCTCGTCGCCGCTGGCGTTGTTGTGCGTTGCCAGGCTGCGCATAGAGTTGTAGAGCATTAGCTGTCTCAAGTCATTAATCATCCCGATTCTCCTTATCTACATACTGTGGAATGACAAGCGGGCCGACCCCGCTGCCTCATCCTTGCCCACTGCGGCGCAATCCGGATCCGGGCGTTGCCGGTTCGGCGTGTCGTTTCCGGCTCGAAGCGTGGCCGCACCGGACTTTGGACGACGAGTCCAGTCTACGGCGCACGAAGTCGCCGCACATCCGTGGAATTGCCAACTCGGGGAAGGCGCAGTGAAGCCAGTTGGCTCCGCAGAATTACCTAGCTCACTTTTAGTAAACCGAACCTTAGGTGAAGCTCAGTCGCCCGTAGGGGGGGAATGGATCGGGCCCGAGAAGGGGGAGCGCATAATGGCGAAACGATGCCGTCACCGAACGGCCGTCATCCCCAATGAAGTCGTCCGGCAGCGACCGCACGTGATTCGCGATCACGACTAGGGGCGCCGTGAAGATCTCGGACCGATAGTCATCGCTCGCGACTCGGCTAAGCGCGGTCATCTTGTCCGACTCACCCCGCGCCACGGACCGCGCGGCTTCGGCGCCAACCCGGCTCGCTTCGTCCAGATCGACAGCTGACGCGAGCGAGATCGACATTCGCGATGCCGTTCCCGGGCGATCGAACCTCGCCCGCATCCCGAGTTCGAGGGACACTCGCCGGGCCAGCGCGGCAGCCGGCGAGGCGAAATAGGGATGGCCGAATTGATCGACGTAGTCGGGAGTTTCACCGCCAAGATGGTGATGCATAGCATCGCGCAATGTTTCCGGCACGACGGAAATCGCGAACCCCTGGCTTTCAACCCGAGCTTCAATCTCTTCGAGGATCAGCTCAGCCGATTGAGGCGGTCGCTCCGGGAGATAAATGAGTGGCGTCAAATCCTGCTCGCCTTTGCCAAACCCGAGCGCGCAGGCTGCCGCTACCCAACCGGCGTCGCGCCCCATGACTTCGATGAACTTGACCGGGTAAAGCTGAGGCGCGGCGATCGTGTCGTAGGTCGCGTCGCGCGTTGCGTTCGCCACATAACGGCTGATCGACCCATAACCGGGACAATGATCAGTCTCCGGCAGGTCGTTATCGACCGTCTTCGGCGTCAAGACGACCGCGAGTTCGTACCCCCTCACCGCCGCGTGCATGTGCAAGCGGTGAGCGGTATCGGCGGAATCGTTGCCGCCGATGAACACAAGGGCGTGGATGTCGTGTCGCCGCAAGACCTCGATTGCATGATCGAGGTCCCGGTCGCGGAGCTTGTACCGACCCGTGCCGAGGGCGGCGGACGGCGTTCGCCTCAGCAGCTCGCGCGTCGCCTTCGGCAAGGAGGTCAGATCGACGAACTGCTCGCCGAGCAACCCCTCAATCCCGCCGCGCATCCCCAGCACGCGCGCGAACGAGGCGGCTTCGACAGCCGCCTCGACGACGCCGACAAGACTTGCATTGATGACCGCGGTTGCCCCTCCGGATTGACCAACGAGGAGCGTCGAAGACGCCTTGCTCATGAAGCATCCGGCGCAATCAGACCATCGTTCGCGACGAGCTCGATCCGCCGCTCTTTGAGGAGCGACAACACGAAGGGGTTCGCCTGCCGCATTTTTGCGCGCCAGTCATCCGGCCGGTAGTAGGCGAGCTCAATCGCGCCCGGCGGCAAATTGAGGACCGCGGTCGGGCGACCCTCAAGGGCGTCGAGCTCTTCCAACGGCAGGTCGCCGATGACGACGAGCAGGACTGGTCCATGACCGGGCTTGCGTGGCAACTCGCCGGCAAGAAACGCCGCCTCCACACCTGGCACCTCGGCGAAGGCCGCGCGCAACGCCTCGTCAACCCCGATCGCGGCGACGACCACCGCCGTCAGTGGCGGGAGCAATTCGCACGCGGGATTTCCCCGGTAGCGGTACGCGTTTCCCTCTCGCCGCCCAGCGAGCACGCCGAGCCGTTCCAGCTTGTAACACTCGTGCTGCAAACTACTGATCGGCAAACCAAGCACACGCGAAAACTCGGTCAATGAGAATCCGAGATGGGGCCGCGGCAAGATCCGGCAGAGCACCGCCGCCCGCACGCGCGACGAGAAGAGCTCTTCGAGCAGGTCGCATCCCACAGGTTTCGGAAGGTCGGTGTCACTCATCCAGGCTCTCCTGGGTGCGGCTGGGAGTTACGGTTCTGTCGTAACATCGCCGAGTAATCAGCCGATCGGCGGTTCACGGTCGAGGCGAACATCGGCGCTGCCGCACTCCGAGCACGTTTCCTGCCTGGTGAAGCCGCGCTCGAACGCTCCGCAGTTCGTGCACGTCCAGCGCACGATCGCAAACAGGCGCACGAGGTCTGCGCGGCTGACGATGCCGATCAACTCGCCATCGCGCACGACCGGCACCCGCCGGATCCCGTGCATGCTGACGATCGTCGCGACTTGCTCGGCTTCGGCCTCGGCGTCGACGCTGATCACGCCGCGGCTCATGATGTCGCCGGCCGTTTTGCCACGTTTGCTGATGATGTCGTATTCGCTAATCATCCCGACCAGGGCGCCATCTGTATTGACGACCGGCATCCCACTGATCCCATGCTTGCTCAATTGCCGTGCCACTCGCTCGACCGGTTCGTCGATCGACGTCGTTATGACGTCGCGAGTCATGATCTCTCGTACCGTCACCACTTGGTCGCCTGTTGCAGTTTCCATCGGTTTACTCCTCTTGCCCGGTCGCTGTCGCTGAACGTCGATTGTAACCCGTTACCAATTGCGCGAGGATCGCTCCGGCGTTAACGTAGGCACGGTTGGGATGATTTCGCGAGGCGACGATGGCGACACAAGATCAAGACAAGCACACCGCCGCGGAGATGCCGGCGGAACATGCGATTCTCGGACTCCTCGCGCTCGACGAGGGGACGGGGCACGGCTACGACCTCGCTCGTCATTTCGGCGAAGGTCAGCCGCTCGCCGGTGTCATCCGGCTCGAACCCGGCATGCTCTACCACCATTTGAAGAAGCTCGCCCGCACCGGTTGGGTGACGTCGACGACCGAGCTGCAAGGCAACCGCCCGCCCCGCCTGGTCTACAACCTCACCGACGAGGGTCGCGCCGAGCTCACGCGCTGGCTCCGCGAACCTGTCGCTCACACTCGCGAAATTCGTCTCGAATTCCTCGTCAAGCTCTATTTCGCCCGCCGACTCGACCCCAAGCACGCTGCCCGCCTCATCGCCGAGCAGCGCGAGACGCTGCACAAGTTGGAAGAATCGCTTTCCGCCCAGCTCGCGCAAGCTCCCACGGATGACGGTGACGCCTTCCCACGACTTGTGCTCGATCTTCGATTGGAGCAAACGCGGGCAGCGTTAGCGTGGTTAGATAGGGTGGATGGGGAGAACGTGTAAGGCTCGTATCAGCTGTGTGCCTTCTCGGCGCAAGTGGGGAGGTATTCCATTGACGACAGAGCCAGCAGTTCTGCAAGAAGAGACCCTCGATCCTGACGATTGGGTAGCTGCGCGCGAACTTGGTCATCGTATGGTCGATGACATGCTGGACTACCTCCAAGGAATCCGCGATCGACCAGTTTGGCAACCAATTCCTGAGGATGTGCGCGCCCGATTCAAACAACCCTTGCCGATATTTCCCGAAGGCCCCGAGCAACCCTATCGAGATTTTCTCCAGGATGTCCTGCCATATCACCTCGGTGCGAACCACCCGCGATTTTGGGGATGGGTGTGTGGCACAGGCACAGTCACGGGCATGCTCGCCGATATGCTTGCCTCGGCAATCAATCCGAACCTTGGTGGGGCGAATCACATTCCCAATTACGTTGAAGCGCAGGTCATTGACTGGTGTAAGTCCATGCTCGGCTTTCCCACTTCGGCGAGCGGAGTTCTGGTCAGTGGCGGGTCGATGGCGAATCTGATCGGTTTAGCCGTCGCTCGAAACGCGCAGGCGACGTTCGACCTGCGCGATCAAGGGTTGCACGAATCTCCGCGTAGGATGACCATCTATGCCTCAGCAGAAGCTCACAGTTCGAATCAAAAATCTATCGAACTTCTGGGTCTAGGGACACAGGCGCTGCAAAAGATCCCGGTCGATTCCGAGTTTCGGGTGGACCTACCCAGTCTGGAACAGGCGATAGCTGGAGACCGAGCGGCTGGACACCAGCCTTTCTGCGTTATCGGTTGCTGCGGAGCCACCAATACGGGAGCCATCGACGATTTGAATGGCTTGGCGGATATATGCGAACGCGAAGGACTTTGGTTTCATGTTGACGGAGCATTCGGCGCGCTCGCGGCGATAACACCCAGTCTACGCTCCTTTGTGTCTGGCCTTGAACGTGCGGATTCCCTGACTGTTGACCTTCATAAATGGGTCTATTTGCCAGTCGACATAGGCGTCATCCTCGTACGGGATGCCGAGCAACATTTCCGGACGTTCTCACTCACCCCCACCTATTTGGAGCATGGCGGCGTCCGAGGTTTAGCAGCCGGCCCCCATTGGTTCAGTGATTACTCAATTGAACTTTCGCGACGTTTCCGCGCGCTCAAAGTCTGGATGACTTTCAAGGAACAAGGGATTGAGAAAATTGGCCGCGTCATCGAACAGAACGTTCGGCAAGCCCAGTATCTCTACGAATTGATCGAGGCCGATCCATTCCTGGAAAACTTATCGCCGGTCAGTTTGAACGTCGTCAATTTCCGATTTCGCGTGGACGACAAGGATGACCAAGCACTCAATGAACTCAACGAGGAACTCCTCCTCCGCCTGCAGGAGAGCGGGATCGCCGTGCCCTCGAGCACGGAACTGCACGGCAAATACGCTCTTCACGTGGCGATCACTAATCATCGAAGCCAGCGCGAGGATTTCGACCTCCTGGTACGCGAAGTCGTCCGGCTGGGAAAGCAGCTACTTTGAGGCTTCTCAAGCCAAGTGTCACCGCAATTTCTTTGTCCAAACTCGAAGATCCGATAGCGCAAATGTGAGAAGTCAGACATGAGTATCGAATTGAAAACAATCGGCGTCGTCCGGACGAACGCCGAGGCCATTCCGCGGCATTGGAGCGTCTCAGATGTCGATGGAACCCTCGAAATCGCCGAGCACTACGCGGCGGGATTGCGCGATATCGAGCCCGGTCAGCGGATCGTCGTGCTCTTCCACTTCGATCGCAGCGAACCCTTCTCGTCCGCCGATCTCATTCAAATGTCGGGAGGTGAAGGCAGAGAACGGGGCGTCTTCAGCACGTGCTCACCGGTCCGCCCGAATCCAATCGGTATGTCCGTGGTTGAGGTGACCGCTGTCCGCGGTGCGGCCATCGATGTCCGTCACCTCGACATGCTCGACGGCACCCCCATCCTCGACCTCAAACCATATATCGACGTGACCGCCGGTTAAACACGGAGAAATGAGCAAGCAACCACGATGAGCAACTTTACGTCAGCGGAAATCGACTTCCTCCAGCAGGCGCGACTCGGACGGCTGGCGACCATTGGCCCGGATGGAATGCCGCACGTGGTTCCAGTGGGATTTCGGTACAACCCCGACGAAGACGCCATCGATATCGGTGGCCACGGCTTCGGCAAAAGCAAGAAGTACCGCGATGTCCTCAAGAATCCACGGACCGCGTTCGTCGTCGACGAAGTCGTCTCGCGAGAGCCGCTTCACCTTCGCGGCCTAGAGATTCGCGGGCTGGCTGACGTGCTCCCCACCGGCGGCGAATCCTGCGGCGCCGGCGTTGACCCTGAAATGATTCGCATCCGCGCCAACCACATCGCCAGCTGGGGCATCAACGATGAATCGATCTACGCAAAATCCCGCTCAGTTGGATAGGCGAAGGTTTTCAGACTTTTCCGTGCCTAATGAGCCGGCCTGAACCCCCGATGCCGGCAACAGACCGGCTCACGAGCGGCCGCGGCTCCAGCCATGGGGGTGCCGGGCTCAGCCCCCAAGCGGGGGCTTCGTCGTCTTAGCGCCGGGCTTGAACCCGGCGTCGCGGCGCAGCCGCGTAGACAGATACGGACCCAAACAAGACCGAATTGGGCCGCTGAGGAGACCGCCCCCTATCCAATCACTCGCCGCGACGTGATCACACCGGTATTCATCCCAACCAAATTCAGGCCGCCAAAGAAGCGGGCGTGTTCGATCTTGACGCAGCGGTTCATGACGACCTCGAGCCCAGCGGCACGAGCGACCTTGGCGGCTTCTTCGTTTTCGATCCCGAGTTGGAGCCAGAAGACTTTTGCGCCGATCTCGACCGCTTGCTTCGCCAGGTCTGGCGCTTCCTCGGCGCGGCGGAAGACATCGACGATTTCGACGGGACGGGGGATGTCGGCGAGCGAGGCATACACCTGCTGACCGAGGATCTCCTTACCGGCGTAGCGCGGGTTGACCGGGATGACGTCATAGCCGTAGGAGAGCATGTAGATCGCGGCGAAGGCGCTCGGCCGGTAGAGATCGGACGAGAGTCCAACCATCGCGATCGTGTGGTTGGTGGTGAGGATGCGCAGGCGGTCGTAAGCGCCGGTCGTCGCGATCGTCGTGCCCGCTCCGCCTGGATCGATTTGCGTTTCCGTCGCCATCTTAGACTCCTACCGCCGATTCGGCCCGGCTCGCAATCCGCAGCGCGCGGTTCAGGTCCCAGCAGATGTCATCCACGTCTTCAAGCCCGACCGAGATGCGGACCATATCCGGTCCCACTCCGCCCGCCAGGAGCTGTTCATCGTTCAATTGCCCGTGGGTGGTGGACGCGGGATGGATGATTAGCGTTTTGGCGTCGCCGATGTTGGCGAGGTGCGAAATCAGCCGCAGCTCCTCGATGAAGCGCTTCCCCGCTTCGCGCCCACCCTTCAGGCCAAAGGTGAAGACAGCGCCCGCGCCCTTCGGCAGATACTTCTCAGCGAGCGCTCGGTATGGGCTGTCCGGAAGCGGCGGGTAGTTCACCCAGCCGACATCGGGATGCTCGGCGAGAAACGCCGCCACCTGCTCGGTATTCCGGCAGTGCCGCTCCATGCGCAAGTGGAGCGTCTCCAACCCCTGGAGGAAGAGGAACGAGTTGAATGGGCTGAGCGCAGGACCGAGATCGCGCAGGTTCTCCGTCCGCGCTTTCATGAGGTACCCATACTCAGCAAAGGTCTCGAAGAAGCGAATATCGTGATACCCGGGCGATGGTTCGGTCATGCCCGGGAAGTTGCCGTTGTCCCAGGGGAAGCGGCCCGACTCGACGATGACCCCGCCAATTGAAGTGCCATGGCCGCCGATGAACTTGGTCGCCGAGTGGACGATGATGTCCGCCCCAAATTCGAACGGCCGGCAAAGATATGGTGTGGCGAAGGTATTGTCAACGACCAGCGGCACGCCTACTTCGTGTGCGATCGCGGCGACTGCTTCAATGTCGAGCACGGTGATCAGCGGATTGCCGATCGTTTCCCCGTAGAGGGCGCGCGTTGTCGGGGTGATCGCCTGGCGAAAGTTCTCTGGATCGCGGGAATCGACAAAGACGACATCGACACCCCACCGGCGCAGCGTGACATCGAACTGGGTATAGGTGCCGCCGTAGAGGTGGCTGGAGGCGACGATCTGATCGCCCGGCCCCAGGATCGTTGCCAGCGCGATGAACTGCGCGGCCTGACCCGAGGCGAGGGCAAGCCCACCGATCCCCCCTTCCAGTGCCGCGACGCGTTCCTCGAACGCAGCCGTCGTCGGGTTCATGATCCGGGTGTAGATATTCCCAAAACGTTGCAGCGCGAAGAGCTCTGCTGCGTGGTCAGTATCCTCGAATACATACGACGTGGTCTGGTAGATCGGCATCGCCCGCGCGCCGGTGACCGGATCGGGACGTTGCCCGGCGTGCACCGTGAGCGTATCGAACCCAAACTCGTGGTCTTCGCTCTCGTTCAGTGCGGCGTTCGCGGCGACGCCGTTTGGTCCCGCCCCGTGGCCATCGTGTTGGCTCATTGCTGTGCTCCCTCGGTGTTTGATGATTGTGTCGCGGGGGCGGAGGAAAAGCTGGTCTCCATGATGGGTGAATTTCGCAGGGTTGCGTTGACGACGCAGTAGCGTTCGGCCCGCTGAAACAGGCGCTCGAGACGATCGGCAGGGACATTTGCGCTGATCTTCACCGCCGTCCGAATCGTCTGGAACCCGACCGGAGTTTCCGGATCGACGCCCATCGTCCCACGAAAATCCATGTCCCCTTGCACCGTCAGCTCGACCGCGTCGAGCGTAATCCCCATCGCCGCCGCAACCATGCGCAGGGTGATCTCCTGGCAGGCCGCGAGTGAGGCGAGCAAGAGATCGCCGGAACAGGCGAGATCGCCTTCGCCGCCGGCATATGGGTGGGCGCCGATCTCCCAATCGACGCCCCCGCCCGCGCCCGAGCTGATTCGGGATCTGGTCGGATCGTTGCCATCGGTCGTGCTGCGGACGGTGATGGTCAACGTTGCCGACGCGGGGTCGGCCTCATACCGCGCCTTGAGCGGCGCCTGGCGCTCGCGCAATGATGGGGCGATGCTCATACTCTGTCTCCCTGGTTGTGCGATGGAGCGCGACGCGCCGTCTAAGTCTAGGCCGCGGCCTCGCTCAATTGTCGCAAGAGTCGGTGGGCGTCGGCCAATCCGCCGTTGACGCCGATAATCCGGCCATCCGGCGCCGCGACGACAGTGGTCGGCACGACGATGACGCCGAAGGTGTGGGCAAGATCCGGCTCGTCGGCCGCATCGACATATGTGACGTCGAGGCTGCCGCGCCACTCGGCCACGACCGCGTCGAGAATGCGCCGCTGTGTTCGGCACTGGGTGCAGCCGGAGGTCGAGAATGTGATCAGGCGCGGCAAGCGGGTAGCCGCGAGATTCAAGGATCCCAGCCGCCGGCGTCGCCAGCGCGCGACCACACCTTGCAGGACGAGCCCGATCACGGCGATCGCAACGATCACGATCAGCGCCATCAGCAGACGCTCAATCATGCCGTCGAGCCTCCCACCCGGCGCCTGAAACGGTTGATCTGCAGATACACTAAGCACCCCGCGCAGAACCCGAACAGCAAATTCACCAGCGCAAGCGCAACGACGATGAAGGCAAGAACCCAACCGAGCGTGTCCGCGCCCGCGAAGAGGGCAATCGCCGCGAGGAGCAAGAATGTCGCGCCGAGCGCCTGCGCGAAGCGGTGTTGGGCCGGATCATCCGGACGCCGTTGCGGTTTCACCCATCCAGTCGGAAGCAGCATGTGCCGGTAGAAGCGTTGAAACGGACCATATCCGGGAAGGGCAGCTCCGACCGCAAGGCTCGCCGACACCAACAACACTACCCACGCGCCGGCGGTCGCCCCAAGCACGAATGCGAGCACGACAAAGATCACGATCAACGCCTGATTCGTGCGCAGGGCGTTGACGTCGACGATAGGTCCCGGTTGATTCGAGGTCTGCGATCTGTTCACGGTGCTTCCCCAAGTCTTTAGTGGAGTTGTTGATAGTGAACTGTATTATGCCTTGAGGTCGCCGACTGAGCAACTGTTGGTCGTGTTTCCGCGCACCCTCCCCGTTATGCCGAGCTCGTCGAGGCAAAGGGCTCTGGTGACGACGGTGGTTGGCAGGCAGAGACTCTTCGCTATCGCTCAGCGATCTGTCCAAACATTCTTGATGTGCTGGGGGTGGTTCCGTTCGTCAGCCCTGGAAGGGCTTCGTCAGGCGTAGCCCGGACCTTGAGTTCCGGGCGCGGCAACGCGACACGCACGCCTAGATTGATTACTCAGCATGATTGGGGGTGGGCGCTCATCGCGTAAGAGCGAGGGCCCCTCACACGGTCTCTGGTTTGACGTCCGGCTGTACCCGCTCGGCGACCGGCTCGCCGAGCAGCCCCAGGCGCCGGCCAAGTTGGGCAATTGTCAGACCTTGGGCCAGCAGCGTGAACAGCACGGCGCCATATGTCATCGCCAGCAATTGGACCCGGTGCGGAAAATCGGCAGGCAAGCTTAGCGCCGCGGCCACAGCGACTGCTCCCCGCAACCCGCCCCAGAAGAGCATGTGGCGCTCTCCCCAGCTCAATGGGAAGCGGGCGAAATTCAGCAGAAGCGGCATGCCGTATGCAACCGCTGCCCGACCCGCCAGAGCGGCGACGATGCCGATCACGACCTCGCCGGGATGATTCAGCAAGCCCGACGCGTGCACAGCAATGCCGATCATCAGGAAGAGGGCGGCGTTGGCGATAAAGGCAAGGAATTCCCACAAATCGGTCAGCAACGCTTCCGAGGCATCGCTATAGACCCATCCCCTACTCCGCCCTAGGTGCCCCAGCGTCATCGCCGCCGTGATCGTCGCGAGCACGCCGGAAAGGTGCAGGAGCTCGGCGGCGAGAAACGCCCCGTACGCCACGGCGACGGAGACGCTCATCTCAACCAAGTGTTGATCGACGGTCGCGATCAGCAGGTGGCCGAGCCAACCAAGCGCAATGCCGATTAGCGCGCCAGCCCCTACGGAGAGGACGAAAAGACCAACCGCCGAACCAAATGAGAAGCCATGATCAACCGAATGCACCAGCGCGGCCAGCAAGCCGAGGGCCATACCGTCGTTGAAGAGGCTCTCCCCTTCCAGTAGAACAGTTAACCGCTTTTCGGCATTGAGCTGGCGGAACGTCGCCAGCACCGCCACGGGATCGGTCGCAGCTACTATCGCCCCGAACAACAATGCGAACGTCCATTCGAGCCCGAGGGCCCAGTGCACAATCGCGCCGCCCACCACCATTGCCAGCAAGACGCCCGGCAGGGCGAGCGCCGTCACGCCGACGCGCACCGACCACAACGACCGCAAATCGAGAATGAACGCTGCCTCGAAGAGGAGTGGAGGAAGGAAAATCAGCAGAATCACGTCAGCGTTCAGCTTCGCGTCCGGGGCAATCGATGATCCGCCGATGATGAGCCCCAGCAACAAGAGGGCAAGTGTGTAGGACAGGCGTATCCATTCCGCGAAGACCAACGTGATCGACGCGGCAACCAAAAGAAGGACGAATCGCTCAATCTCGTCCACAGGCGATCGACTCCATCCAGGTCCCGGTGAACGCTGCGGCAACGACCGATACGCAAAAGGGACCGCCGCTTGGCAGTCCCCTCCATCAGCCGCGGTGGGTACGGGGTTCCCGGCGCCCCCGGCGCCTTAAATGGCGCTCCACAGCAGAGTATAGGGCATCGCATCGGCTGGCCTCGCCGGTCTCGACCACGCGGCCATGTTTTGTCGGTCGACGATGCATCCCGGCTCCTGCACGTGCAGGAGCCGGGATTCGAGTCCCTTCTTCGTTGAAGGCGCTATGCGAGGCGAGTCGCTCCCCAATAGTGGGAGGCGTAGTAGTCAGCATAGAGGCTGGAGATCGTCACGCCGGTGCTCGGGTTCTCGGCGTGGATAAACAGCCCATCGCCGAGGTAGATGCCGACGTGCGAGATGCCCACGTCATAGGTGTTTTGGAAGAAAACGAGATCACCCGGCAGCCAATACCCGTAGTCGACCCAGGCGCCCATGAAGGGTTGACCTGCGACCGCATGGCCGATGTCGATGCCGAGGGTATTCAGGATGACGAACTCGGTAAATCCGGAGCAGTCAAATCCATAGGGCCCATTCGCCGCCCACACATATGGGTATCCAAGATAGGCCTGGGCGAATTGGACAATGATCTGCCCGGCAGGCGGTGGGGCGGGAGCGGCAGGCGGCGCGAGAGCAGTGGTCGGCGCCTGCGCCTCTGTCGGCCTTGGCATTTCACTGCTCACGACCCGATCCCAAGAATTTCCCTCGGCATCGGTCGTCACGCCGGCATCGGCGGAGGAGCTACTCGAGCCTTGGAGCGGTGAGAGCGATCCCGAATCCCCTCCGGCTCCGCGTACGTGGACTATCGTCTCGTCAGAACGGTTCTTTGCAAGTGTCGCAACGGGAGCGGACAACGCTAAAAACGTCACCGCAACAAAAGAGAGCACGACCTTCGTCACGTCCAGCCAACGTGGACGAGGGGCGCGCGGCATTAGCCACGCCATGAGTTCAATCCCTACTTCATCACCAACCGAGCCCCCGCTCGGATGTCCCGCAGGCACCGGGACTGTCTGTTCCTGCCAATCTCCTTCCAGCCTGGAGAGCGGTGAGCGGGGTTTGCCATCCCGCAAAACGCACAACGATGCCCTATCGCGCCGCCCATCCGCGGCGCGACAGTTCGTAGACAAGGCGAGTTCCTGGCACCGGCGAACGCCGGTGCGTCGAGCGGATCTCTTGCCTTGGAGGACCACAGGCTACCATCGGATCAGGACATGTGTCCAAGTGAACGTTTAGCTTGATCGTCCTCCAAGGGAGCAGACTAAGTGCCCGGCCGCAGCGAGCATGACACGCCCGGGCGAGCGAGCGCCGTACGGTACAATGCCGCCGAGTGGAACCGTATGGTCACGGTTTAACTGCTTGCTTGGTGCCCAGTACGACCGTCATCGCAGGCGCCGCACGGCTGGTCATCACCGCGACGGGCGATTCGACGCAGTGGATGAGAAAGGGGTTGGAGGCGGATGGCCTACCGGTTCTTGCTCGAAGTGCCGGAGACGCTCGCGGCTGAAGCCGGGATAGTGATCGGTGAGGCGGGCGATGCGGAAGTCGTGGTCGTGCGTGACACCCACTACACGGAGTATGACGAGCCGTATCTTGATTTGACCGTTGCCGCTCACTCGCTGCGGGTAGTCGACAACCTCTATCGCTGGTTCGACGAACTCGGTGCCTCGCGGCCTGATGTCCGGCTGGTGCTGAACAGTGGAGACAAGGTCACGCTCGAAGCCCACGATGCAAGCTCAATGGTTGCTGCCATCCGGCGCGACCAACCATGGGTCGAACGCAGTATTCCGAAAATCGGTGAGCATGAAGCCGAGGAGCTGACCGCCTCCGACAAGGTGCAGGCGCGGGGAGCGATCGAAGTCGCCACCGGCGCCTCCGTTGCCACCGAGCGCGAGGTCGTCATTCGGGAGTTGAATCACATCGCCCTGCAGGTGGCGGACTTGCCGCGCGCGGAAGCGTTTTACATGAGCCTCTTCTCAATGGACCTCGTCGGACGCGCTTATCGCACCGCGCCGGGGGAATACGAGGTGCTCGAAGGCGGTTTCCCGGCGAATGCGGCGTCCACCGGGACAGAAGCAATTGTCAGTTTTCTGCGCAATGGTCCGCTCACCCTCGCCCTGCGAAGTGTCGGACGCGGTGCGCGCATCGAGCGCGCGGTCTTGTCGCATATCTCGATCCGGGTCGACGCTACGACCTTCACGAATCTCAAGGGTCAAATCCTGATGCGCTCCTATGAAGTGCTGGAGAGCGGGCAAACTTCGTTCGTGTTCAGCGATCCCTTCTCGGTTTCCTGGGAGATCACCTTGCACGGCACGCAACTCACGCACTGATCGCGACGAATCGGGATTGATCAATGCTCGATAATTATCAAGACCTGATTGAAGAACTCCTCGGAACGCCGAAAGTGGTCCGGGCGCTGCTGGCGGACGACGGCACACCTGAGGCTTGGGCGCTCGTCGACGAGCTGCGGAATCGCGACACCGCGGTGCTCGACCGCCTGCAGCGCTTGACCCGCCAGCAAAACGCGTATCTTCGTCCTCTGCCCACGACAGATGAACTCGCGGCGAATCGAGCTGCGCCGGCCGAAGCGGGCGACGCGTTGCTGACCAGTCTCGATATCGCGCGCGGCGACCTGATTTCGCTCTTGATGAATCTGACGTTGAAGGATTGGGAGCGAACCGGCACGCATGAGATCCTCGGTGAGATCACCGTCGCCGACGAGGTCGAAGCCCATGTCGAGTTCGATGAGGCGCACCTGGAGGGCATCCGCGCCGCTGCTTCATAACGGTCACATGGCACAGCGCTCAGCGAGCGGGCGGGGGGCGAGCCGCCGGCGTGGGGGCCGGCGGCTCAGAGGGGAAAAGGAGGAGAGAAGGAGAACGGTGAGGGGTTCGCGCCGCCGCCGAGGGGGTGCGGTCGACACGATTATTCGGGCAGACGTAGAGTAGCACATATGTTCTATTTCGGCAATACGCAATCCTTGAATCTTGTAGCCCGCGCGACGTCTTCTCGCACGCGCGAAACGGCCCCTCCGGTCCCAGGACGTCTAGACGATGGGGCGCGACTGCTTCCCGATCGCTCGCCGCGGCACCGCCTCGGAGGTAAGGATGCACGGGGCGTATAAGACGCCGGGCGGGAAGCTCGTCGCCGTCGATTTCGACATTGACAATGGTCGGCTACGCAGCGTCGTGGTGCATGGCGACTTCTTCCTTTATCCCGAAGAAGCGCTGACGACGATCACCCAGGCACTCGAAGGCATGCCCGCCGACTTCGTCGAAAGCGAGATCGCCGCCCGGGTGCGCGCGGCGATCCCTGAGGGGACAGAAATGCTCGGGTTTTCGCCCGAGGCGATCGGCATCGCCGTGCAGCGCGCGTTTGCGGACGAGGAACCTTCCCCCCATGACTGAACTGACCCAAGTGCCAATGGCGCTCGCCGCACGCTGGCGCGCCTACCAATGGCGGCTCATTCCCGGCCAACCACTGCCTCCGCTGATGAACATGGCGTTGGACGAGGTCCTCACCCTCCGCGTTGGCCGCGGCGAACGCCCGCCCACGATTCGCGTTTGGGGGTGGAGCGATCCTTGCGTTGTCCTCGGCCGATTCCAGTCGGTGAGGAACGAGGTCAATGAAGATGCAGCCCGTGACCTCGGGATTCAGATCGTGCGGCGGATCAGCGGCGGTGGCGCGATGTTCATTGAACCCGAAGGCGCGATCACGCACTCGATATACGCGCCCGACGAGATCGTGGCGGGCCTAACCTTCCCCGAGTCGTATGAGTTTTTCGACGCTTGGGTGGTCGACGCATTGCGCGATCTCGGCGTCGCGGCCTCGTACGCGCCCTTGAACGACATCACCTCGAGCGCCGGGAAGATCGGCGGCGCAGCCCAGGCACGGCGGGGCGGGGCGGTTTTGCACCATACGACCATGGCTTATCAAATGAACATTCCGCTGATGCTCAAAATTCTCCGTATCGGCCAGGAAAAGCTCAGCGACAAAGGGATCAGTTCAGCCGATAAGCGCGTCGGCCCGCTGCGCCAGCAGACTGATCTGCCGCGCGATGTCATTATTGAGCGCCTGATCGCCAGCTTCCGCGATCGTTACGGCCTGACTGATGATGCGCTACAACGCGATGAACTCGTCGAGGCGCAACGGCTTGTCGAGACTCGCTTCGGCACGCACGATTGGATCTACTTCCTCCCTTGAGGAGCGAAGAACTTAAGTCGAATGGATCAGAACCGATGACAGACGACCCCAGCACGCAATCACAACCGCCCCAACAACTGGCACTGTTCTGGCAAGTCCTCGGGCGCTTGCCGCGCTATCTCAGGATGTCGATGGCGCTTGTGCGCGACAATCGCGTTCCCGCTGCGGCGAAGGCCGCGCTGGCATTTGGCGGCGTGTACGCAATCTCGCCGGTCGACGCGATTCCGGGAGTTATCCCCGTCGCTGGTCAGCTCGACGACCTCGTCGTCGCGCTGCTCGCGATCCGCGGCGCCCTGGCCCTATGCCCGGATCACGTTGTCGCCGATTATCTTGCCCGCTACGGTCTCGCGGAGCCCGGCATCGACGCTGACCTCAAAACCACATTCGCTACCGTTCGTTGGTTGACTGCCAAGACCCTTCGCGGCATCCGCCGCTTGGCCGTCCGGGAAGGCAGAATGCTGCTTCACACGAGCAAGCGTGTCGCGGGAAAACTGGAAGAACGTTTGCGGCCGACTCAACACACGGGGCCGCCTGGTCCGGCTTAGGAATGTTCTCGATGACCGAGCTTGGCCCCGCAATTAAGACGAACACGACTCCACCGGCTTGTCCGGTCTGCGCGAATGCACCACGCGGCGGCGCGAATTTCTGCGACAAGTGTGGCTATCCGCTCGGCACCGACTCGACTCTCTCGAGTTCGGCCGGCGACTCCGCGGCATTGCAACGCGTGCTCCACGTCCTGGCCGGCGGTCTCGAGCTCGCCTCCACGCTCGAAGAAGTCGCGACGGCGAGCGTCGGCATCGCCGGCGCCGAATGCTGCACTATCGATCGCTGGCTGCCGCGGACGCAAGAGTTCATCGTCCTCGCCGAGTCGTCGACCGCGGACTGGACCGAAGGCGACGTCGAGCCGGGATTTCGGTATTTCCTTTCCGACAACCTGACGCTCACACCCGTGCTTGCCGGCGAAATCGTGCGCCACGAACCGGACGATCCTCGCCTCTCGCCGCACGAACGCCAACAATTTCTCGAGTGGGGCGTCGGCTCGGCGCTCTTCGTGCCGATCATGCTCAATCAGCAGCTTGTCGGCATGCTGGAACTCTATAGCCGAAAGCCAGACGCCTTTCCGCCGCGGCGGGTAGCGGCATGCGCCGAACTTGCCGCCTACGCCGCGATCGGATTTGAACGAGGCATCGCCTTCGAGCGGGATAGGAAGCTCGCGGCCCGACTGGGCGCGGTAGCGGAGGCGGCGACGCGGGTCGTAAAGGAGCTCGATCTTGACCAGCTCGTCAGCGAGATCCCGGTCACTATTCGTGAGACGCTCGGTTATGACTTGGTCAACGTCTTCATGGTCGATTCTCAGATCGGTGGCCTCATTCTTCGTGCCAGCGCCGGTTTTCCAGGTGATGCGCCAATCGGTTCCAGTATGTCCGCGGGAACGGGCATCATTGGACGCACTGCCGCCACTGGCGAGTCTTACGTCTCAGACGATGTCACCCAGGACTCCTTCTACATCGCTGGTCCGGAATTAAGCGAGATTCGTTCCGAACTCGCCGCTCCAATTGTTGGCTATGAGCGAGTGCTTGGCGTGTTAGACGTGCAGAGCTACCAGGCGGCGGCATTCGACGAAACCGACGCGGTCGCGCTGAACGCCCTCGCTGCCGAACTCGGCGTCGCCTTCGAGAACGCGCGGCTGTTTGAGCGCATCCGGGCGGACGACTACCAGCTCCGTGCTGTCATGGAATCGGCGCCGAATCCACTCACCATCTATGACGCGCGCGGACGGGTCATGCTCGTAAACGAGCGCATGCGCGAGCTGTTCCAATTCAGCGACGAGGTCGTCGGACTCACCTTCGAGGAGGCGATCGCCCTCGCCCCACCATCCGTGCAAACAACGGTTGCCAATCTCGTGGAAGCCGAGACCAGTGCTTCCGAGGTGGTCGAAGACGAGCTCAATTTTGCCGATCCCCCGCGCACCTTTCTTCGCCGGGTGACGCCGGTGACCGCCGGCCAGACGCCGATTGCGCACGTGGTCGTCTATCAAGAAGTGACGAAGGAGCGGGCCGCGCTTCGGGCCAAGGATCAGCTCCTATCGATTGCTGCCCATGAGCTTCGCACGCCCTTGACAGCCATGCTCGGTTTCGGCGATCTCGTTAAGTCCCAGCTCGAACAAGAAGAGATCGACCGCGAAGCGGTCAACCGGCGTATGGCCACCATTCAGCGCGAGGCCCGCCGCCTCGCCAAACTCGTCGAACAATTGTTGGGGCTGGCGCAGCTCGAGTCGGGCGAGTCGCCACTCGAACTCGCCTCGGTCGAGCTGGGCGAGCTTGCGCTACGCGTCATGGAGCGGTTCGATCTCAATCCAGAACACAGCGGTCGCCTCCGCCTGGTTCAGCAAGGAGCGCCGATCATTGGCACCTGGGACGAGAACCGCCTCGACCAGATTTTGACCAATCTCGTCGACAACGCGATCAAATATTCGCCGCCCGGTAGCCCAATCGAGATCGTGATCGATCAGTTCGACGCGAGCGAGGCCTGCCTCGAGATTCGCGATCATGGCTCTGGGCTTACTAGCGACGAGCTCGGCCACTTATTCCGCCCGTTCTCCCGGCTCGGCGCGGACAGATCGCGGGGCAGCGGTCTTGGCCTTGGTCTCTACGTCAGCCGGATGCTCGCCGAGCGCCACGGCGGCAAACTCTGGCTCGAAAGCCCGCCTGATGGCAACGGGGTGACCGCGCGCGTGACGCTTCCACTGGACACCTCAGTAACCGGTCCTTAGCGCCTGAAATGGTCCTTAGCAGCGCGCGTATCTTCTTTTGAGGCGTCAAAAGAAGATAGCTGGCGGGTGCTAACCGCCTCACCTAACCTGGCGTTGATAGGGAGCGGCGCTAGAGCGGTTCGGTTTGGACGATGACAGCCAAACTCGCCGTGAACCCGTGGACGAACGTCCGGCGACCAACGGGTCCGATCTCGCCGTTGCAAAAGAGTCCGGCAAGCGGCAAAGGCCCAAGCTTTTTCGCGATCGCCGAGGCATCGTGGTTCGGTGTTCCGAAGAGCCCGATGCCACGGCCATTGCACGTGCACAACACTGCCGCGACCGCGCCGCGCCCATAGATCTGGTCGCGAAGGCGGTCGAGCAGCATCGATAAATCGAGATCGGCGGTCGCGGCATCGCGCATCTGAAACTGGATGGTCTGCCCGGGTTGCGGAAACGCGGAAAGCGCCAGCCCGCCAGTCTCGCCGTCGTAGCCGACCATGTTCCGGATCAAGAAATCGCCACGCGCAAACTCGTGTAAGTATTCATCGACCGCGAGCCCAACCAGTAAGTTGCGCTGCGCTCGCTGTTGGTTTTCCGGTGGCAACGCGTTGAGCGTGTCGGCCATGACGTGCGCCGCCGCGCGGTTGGAGATCGTCTGAACCCAGTTGTCTTGCGTGGTGGTAATCATCCAAGGCTCGCCTATCGGCTGGCAACCCTGGGAGACGAGTGGGGCGATCGCATAGGGGCCGCCTATGGCGAGCCCGATCCCGCCATCAGCGACCAGTTGGTCGTTGAAGAAGACCCACGACCGGCGCTCATATGGATCGGCTGAGGCGAGTCCACCTATGATCGGCGTGCCGGGATAGGCGTCCGAAAGCTTGGCGACCAAGTACTCGCAATTTATCCGAAATGGGTCGGCGAACACGAGCCAGCCGTTGACGTCGTCCCGCTCCACCCCGAACGGAGCGCCGATTGGCGCTCGGGAACCCTCGCCAAAATCGCCCGGCTCCTCCCCGAGCGGAACCGACGCCTGATCGCGAGCGCTCATCTCATCGAGCATGGCCTGGTCAAAACGCACCGTCTGCAACTTGGCGCCGGGCAAGGCCAGTTGCAGCACCGCGATCGCGGGCTGGTCCTCCACCTCGCGCTCGGGACCGATGATGCCTGCGCCGGAGCAACCGATCAGGATCGGGGCGCCGCTGTGCTGCCGCGCCGCAGCCAGCAGGTCTGGAAAATCGGCCGCAAAAGCCGAACTGGCAAAGAGCATCGTGACGTCTGGTTCGACTTCGGCCGTCTCCGCGAACGCCTGCGACAGCACCAGCCGCCAATCACTTCCGGCGACAAGGGCGGCGCGCCCGGCAGGAACCCGGTCGATCATGAGCTACATACTCCATGGCGCCGATGAGCGAACACACCGGTGGCGAGCCGTTGGAGACCGGAACACCGGCCACGGTGAAGGAAGCTTATCGCGCTTGGGAAATCGGTTCAGGTGTGCGAATGGAATGGGGTCGAGCTTCGCCACCGGGGACGAGCATCCCGCGGTCGCAGAGGTTCAACACCGCTTCGCCCAGTGTGCGCTCATCGAGCGCCATCTGCCATGTCAATTCCGCCAGCGATTTCGCGCCAGTGCGCAATGCGGATATGACCATCGACTCGGCGGCCGGCAATTGGGCGATCGCGCCCGTCCCCTCGGTGGTGATCGTGAGTGGCGCACTTGGACGTGGCAAACGGCTGCGAATGTCCCTCAAATTTTGCGCCCGCTCCGATGCCTTGCGCAAAAGCTCCTCAGGGGTAAGCGGCACCGGCTCGATGTTGCCCGGTGAAAGTGGTCCGGCATCGAAGACGAACATGCCGGCTTGGTCGCTGATCACCCGCGCCAGCGCTTCGATCGACTGTTCTTCGACACAGCGACTGAGATCTTCCTCAGTCACCCAGCCTTTGTCGACGAGGATCGCGCCGATCGGACGCATGTTGCCGGCTTCCGCTTGCACGGAAAGGGCTTCGAGCAGATGGTGACTGCTGAGCGTGCCCTGGCGGATCAGCATGCGTCCGAGTCGGAGCGTAAGATCGGACGATGTCACAAAAACGAGGCGGCCATGGTGGAAGAAGAGCTGCACCTCATGGTCGCTCATGCGGATGGTGAGGCGTCCGGTATGTTTGCGCCGACTGAATATTTCGATCAAGTCCGGGACTGAGATGTCAGATAACTCACCTATCGTGGACACCGTACCACCTTTGTTGCTCGGGCCAAATCAGTGCTTTTGCTTCTGGTTGAGCTGCCGTCTGCGTGACACGACTGAAACTATCACTCGTGCGCAGCGCCCGCGACATTTCCACACTGCCGGTTAGTCCTGATTTGACGGAAGCAAACAAGAACAAACCGTACGGGAGGTCCCGTACGGTTTGTTCTGGCCGGCGAAAGCGACTTACCGACCGGCGACCGTGATCCCCGAGGCATCCGGCACAAGTCGCTCACCGAAGAGGTCAAAGGCGTGCGGATCGCTGACAGTCGGGAGCGCGAGCATAACCTGATCGATGCCGAGATTCGCGTACTCGCCGAGCTGGTCGATCGCCCGTTTCACCACGTCTCCGCCGTCCTTTGCCGGCTGGTTCACGTTGAGATTCAAGAGCACCGTCTTCTCAATCTCCTCATACGGCCGACCTTCGGCGGCGCAATGTTCTTTTAATACGTCGAGTTTGCGCGGCAGCTCGGGTGTGGGGAAGAGATTGCATGCGTCACCGTACTTGGCGACGAGCCGTAGCGTTTTCTTCTCTCCGCCCCCCCCAATCAGAATCGTCGGGTGGGGCTTCGAGAGTGGCAGCGGCCGGCAGATCGGCTCAGGAAGCTGGTAGTGCTTGCCGGCAAATGGCTTGGCCTCGCCGGACCACATCTGATGCGCGATTTGCAGCGTTTCTTCGAGCCGCTCGAATCGTTCCCTGATCGCTGGAAATGGCGCGCCCATGTCGTGATGTTCCTGTTCGTTCCACGCGGCGCCGATGCCGAGATAGGCTCGTCCCCTGGATAGCACGTCGAGCGTCGTCACCTGTTTGACAAGGATGCCCGGATAGCGATAGGTGACGCCGGTCACCATCGCCCCGAGTTTGACGCGAGAGGTAACGCCCGCGGCGAATGAGAGCGCGGAATATGCTTCTAGCATCGGATCGTGCGCAGGACCGATGAATCCAATCTGGTAGAAGTGATCCATCACCCACACAGAGTAGAAACCGGCGTCCTCGGCCCGCCGCGCGATATCGGCAAAGGTTGGACCAATCGCGGCATCGCCGCCCGGCCACTTGAAATCGTTGACTTGCAACCCGATCCGCATATGCACGCCTCCTCGGTTGACGGTTGAATGAACCACCATCCCTTAGCATCGCCTGACTTGGAAATTCCCGCACGAGCGATATGCCGAGAAAACTGCCCAGATATCTGAGCAGGAAGTTGCAAACACGCGGGCCTTCGAATCCGGGTGGAGTTGCTCTAGTACGCTGGCACGTAGTCCGGATCGACCGGGCGGATACCGCCTTCGGGCGGAGCGTAGCCATGGGCCACGAGGACATCGACGACTTCCTGGATGACGTCGTCAGGGGTTGATGCGCCGGCGGTAACGCCGACGACATTCGCCCCCTCAAGCCAGCCGTCTTCGATCTCGTCTGGACGCTCGATGTGATAGGACGAAACGCCCATTAATTGCCCAACCTCGGCCAGACGGGCAGTGTTGCTGCTCTTGCGGCCGCCGATGGCGAGGATGAGATCGACGCGATCGTGCTCGACGAGACGCTTGAGTGCGTTCTGGCGTTCGCTCGTGGGTTCGCAGATCGTATTGCAGAGGCGGAACTCTCCGCCTTCGGGAACAACCATTTCCTGCAGCTGGCGAGCGAATTTCATCAGTTCGTCGACGTTCTTCGTTGTCTGGCTGACGAGCGCGACTTTTCGCGGTGGCGAACTCTTGCCTTCGCCTAGCTCGCCGCGCTTGGCGTTCCAAGGCAAATCCTCGATGTGCTTCGCCGCGACGGCCTTGCTGGTCGCTGCCCAACCAAGTACGCCTTTGACCTCTGGATGGTATGAATCGCCGTACACCACCAGGTAGTAGCCCTGGCGGACGAGCTTCTGGGCAAGCCGCTGAACCTTGGTCACGAGCGGGCAAGTGGTATCAATCAGTTCGACCTGCGCTTCGGACGCCTGCTTTGCGAGGTGCGGGCCCATGCCGTGCGCGGTGATCGCGACTCGCCGGAAACCATGATCGACGGCCTCTTGCACCGATCCCGCGCCTTCGACGCCGACCACGCGGAGCCGTTCGACTACCTGTGGGTTATGGATGATGTCGCCAACCGGCGCAACCGGTCCGGTCTTTTCCGCGGCGTCTTGAATGATGTCAAGTGCTCGGCGGACGCCCCAGCAGTAGCCGAGTTCCTCCGCGACGACGATGCGTTTCTGGGTGGCGGACGCATGTGCATTCGACTGCGCATCCGCGGTGACGGTGATCATATCGGCCTCTCAGCGTGCCTGCAGACGATTGCTGCGCAATCGTCTGCGTTTCTCTATGCGCAATGACGAGCGCGGCGGACGCGGCGCCTCCGCTGCACGCGCCAAGTATAGTCTGAGGAGTTCCGTTCTTTCCGGTCGGGCGCCTAGTAGCGGATGACCTCTTTGTCGGCTGCCTTCGCCTCGTCGAAGGTGCCCTGGAGATCGGGCGGAAGCTGCGCCGGGAGCGTGACGGTGTTGGGATTGCCGTCGCTTGTGTAGAGGTTCGCGGGTTGGGCCTCGAACCTGGCGAACCAATCCGACAGCGCCCAGTCTCCATCGAACGCCTGAATTCGGTAGATGTACACCGGATCCCACGAGGAGCTGACCGGCGAATACGATGGCTGCGCGCCGACCATCAACGAACCGATGAGTTTGATCTGCTTCCCGTTGTAGTCGAACCCGTTGGCGAGCCAGTCCCGCTGCTGCGGGTGTTTATCTTTGTCCGGGTAATTTCCCTTCGGCATGGCGAGAATGTTCGCTTCGACCCGGGGGTCGAGCGCTTGCAACGTCAAAATCGCCTGGCCAATCTCCTTCTTGAAGGCGTCATCATCGACATCGGCGAGATCTTGATGGTCTTGCGTATGGTTGCCAATTTCATAACCGTGATCGAGCAGCCATGTGATCTTCTCTTGGCAGAATGGTGTCTGGTCGTCGAAGACCTCGCCGCTCTTCCAATTGAAACAGTAGTACGGCAGCACGGAGAACAGACCGCCCCGCCCGAAGTCGGGGTGCTGGCCGTAAAACGCTTCCAGAATCCCGACCACGGAGTCGGGATCGATCGACTTCGTGCCATCGTCATTGATAATGTAGCGGAATTGGCTGCCCATCGAATCGTCAAACGTCAGGACGGCCGGGTGCTTGCCGGCGGGGGCGCTGATGTTGTCGGTGATCAAATCCTTCATCGGGATGACGAAGAAGTTGTGGTCGTACAACCACTGCAGATCGGCCTTGAATTTTTTCACGGGACGGGTGAACTGGTCTTCCTTGGCGTCGTTCGTCGTGATGTCGTGATATTCGAGCACTGGGATGACCCCGACCTCGTCCGGTTTGAACTGCTCGAGCTGGGCCTGGGTGAGACGGGCAGTAGAACCATTCGTGTCGGCGACCGCGGCCGTTGGTGACGTCGCGGACTCGGCTGGATTCGTTGCCGCTCCGTCCGCGGGTGGTTGTGTCGCCTCGGAGGTCGCCTGCCGCTCGCTCGCGCCATCGTCTGCGGGAGCCTGGGCGGGGCCCGGTGGCGTGCCAGGTTTCCAATTAATCGGCTCACCGCTTTGTTGGTTGGCGCCGCCACCGCCACATGCGGCGAGGGTGAGTGAGAGCAGCGCGACGGCGAGAAATCCGGAGAAATGTCCCCAGTGGCGATTTATTCTCTGCACGAAAACGAAACCTCCGCTGGCAAAGCAACTGTCGTTGCCTCGGACCGGAGCAGCTCTCAAGAAGCATTGAGCGGGTATGCGGGTGGACACGCCGCATCGGCGTGATGAGTATGGCCTTCTGAGCCGGTCCGCGCGAGTATAGGAGGCCTCAACCACGCCTGTCGAGCGATCCTCAGCCTTCACTCAGCGAAGCTGTCCATTCCCAGGCGGGCCCCAGCCCGACCCTAAAGGGCTCTCCTCTCCCTGATCCTCGGGGTGAGGATACGGATCGAGGCAACTTGCGCTAACCGGCTCGGCCCTTCTCCCTTTCCAATAGGGAGTGAAACTGGTAGTGAGGGTTGTTTCGGGCCGGCGTCATGGCCGTGTATCCCCAGCCCCAAGTAATGCCCTGACCTCTTCCAAGTCACGCGCCTCGTAATCGGGCGGAGGGAGCTCGACCGCCCATGGCTTGCCGGTGCGATTGACCCAAATCGACCTGATCCCTGTCGCCTTGGCGCCCGCGATGTCATATTCCGGCGAATCGCCAATGAAGATCGACTCGTGCTGAAGGGCGCCGCCAAGGCGCAACGCTTCCACGAAAATCGCTGGATCGGGTTTGCCAGCGCCAAACTCTTCGGAGATCAGGATGAAATCGACCATGGCCATGAGATCAAACATCTCGATTTTGGCCCGCTGCACCTCGGTCGGCCCGTTTGTGATCATCCCAATCGCCTTGGTTGTTGGTAAACGGCGAACGGCAGCGAGTGTTTCCACGGCGTCAGCGAAAAGTGCCAGACTGTGGAACCGATGTTCGCGATACCATGTGCTCGCTGTTTCCGCCACGCTTGGATCTTTGATCCCGTAGCGCAGCAGAAGCTCCACAAAATGGTCCGTGACATGCGGGTGAATCGCCAGCGATTGCGCGATGAGGTCCTCAAGATCGATTGTCGGGGGCGGGTTTACGGATTGAAACGCAACTGAAAACGCTTTGCGCAAGCGGACGAGGCGGGCGCTGGCGTAGTCGCACAGCGTATCGTCAAGGTCAAATAAGATAAGCCTGGGCGCAGGGACAATCGGTCGCACGGTTGCCCATTGGTGCTGCATGGCAGCAGACTAGAGACGAACGGATGCAGCGTCAAGCTGCTTATTGTGTGTTAACGTGTCGGCACTTCGCTTTCCTTCCGGTCACGCCGGCTCTCATCCGCGCGAGGAACAACGATGATCGATGCCCGGGATGACCAGGATCACGCATACGAGGACGAGGAATCGCCACTTTCAGAGGAAGAACTCATCGCCGCCACCCCGCAGCCCTCGGCACGGGTGTCACAGGGAATGCGGGATCAATCCGGCCGGATTCTGGCGAACTGGTCCATGCGGGTGACGACTATTCCTGAGTTCCGGGCGACGCCGGACATCAATCTCGCTCAGTTACAGGAAGGGATGCCGGAGCTGCTCGAAGCGGCGCTGGCGGCGATCGCCGCGTCTGACCCCGCCATCGATTCTGCCGTTCAGACCCGCGCCGACGAGCTGGCGACTGCCCACGGACGGCGACGAGCGAGCGAAGGTTTTTCAATCGGTGTGCTCATCGCCGAGCTCCAGGAGTTGCGGGCAGAACTCTGGGCAGCGATTTTGCGAATTGTCGAGATCGATCCAGCGTTGTCTGACGTTCTGATCACCATCCAGGAGCGACTCGGCCGCACATTTGACCCCTTGATTGTGGAAGCCGCAGAAGCTTGGGTTGCAGCGCAGGCAGGCGGAGAGACCGCTAACCCGTAGGGGCAGTTCCTTGGGGGACGGGAAACTGTTATGGCCGGGTCAGCGCCGGAGGATGAAGCAATCATGGCCACGCCGGCGACTGTTGTTATCGTCGAAGATCAGCAAGCGATCGCCGAGCTGCTCTGCGAGGTCCTTGTTGATGCCGGCTACGTGTCGCACTGCGCGCCGACCGCGATCGGCGCCGCTGAATTCATTCGCGAAGTCGGCGCCGACCTCGTGCTGCTCGACGTGATGATGCCTGATATCAGTGGTTGGGCAGTGCTCGACGAGCTCCGCGCCAATCCGCTGACGCGCGAAACTCCGGTCGTGATTACCTCCGCGGTTTACGATCGCCCAGGTCTCCATTCGCTCCCACCCGGCGGTCCGATTCGCTTCGCCGCCAAACCGTTCGACATCGTCACGCTCGTCGAGACTGTAAACGAGCTCATCGCCTAAACGGAACTACGGCGCTCCGAACGGGCACCCTTCCACGCTGCTGACAAAAAAGCTCGAAATCGCGCTCCCGGATCGCGGACTGAAACGCGCGATCAACGAGGTCGTGCCGTCCGCCAACTGTCCTTGCTGAATTCCTTGATAGCCGAACGCGTCCGCCAGAGCACCCTGCTCAGCCCGGATCTGCTGGTCGAATGCCGATTGTTGGTCTGCAAGCGCCCGCTCGCCCGGGATCAACACGATCTCGCCCGTGTCGGCCGACGCCGTCGTGCGCCAAAAGGCGGCGATTCCCTGCCATTCGGGGGCAATGCCGGTGATGCCGAGATCGACGCAGGTTCGCGCCGCGCGCTCCCGGCCGACGATTTCGCCCATCGTCACATCGGACCTCCCGGCGAGCAGCCGGTCGCGCAGGGAGACACCGTCGGGTAGCGCTGACGCGGCATCCTTGTCAACTGCGCCATCGACGGCTTCGCGCAGGCTTCGGCTTGACGGCGAAAGAAAGATGCGATCGCCCATCACCGCGACGTTGTACCAGGCCGATCCCGCCGCCCGGTTCGTGGGATGACTCGGATCGCTGACGTCGCCCGACACCGCGAAGATTGTTCCGGCGCCATACTCCACGCGGAGATAGCCGGCACCTGTCAGGGAATGTTCAACGAGCGCGCTGTCCCAATCGCCGGCGAGGACAGTCACCGTTTCGTCCTCATTGAGGTTCCGCTCCTCCGCGATCGCGTGAATCGTGCCGAGCGGCATTCCGAACGTTTCCGGCCAGCGCACGAGCTTTGTCCCGTCTCGAGGAATTGCGTTGAACGTGGGCAGCGATCCGAGTGCGGCCAGCCAGGCCTCGGTTTCGCTGGCCAGCGCCTGCTCGCCGGGCGCGGCGACGCCCGCATTGTTCGCCGCGGTAGACAGGTCGGCGAAAAGTATTGTGCCCTCCATACCTGGATCCGGCAGCGAGGCGAGCGCGCGGCCGAGATCGTCAGACTGCGCCGTAGTCGACGGCACAGATGCGTCGCTGGCCGATTCACGGCCAACGGCCGCGCACACTGGTTGGGCGAATCGGATCGCCGCCCGCGTCCAGCCGTCGTCGCGACCCTCGACAAGTTCCGCGATCAACAGAGATCCCGATTGGCTGACATTGCTCACTCGGCCGAAGTTGGCGATTGGCGCGCCGACAGAATCCGACACAACGTACCCATCTTGCCAGCCGAGCTCATAGGTAGGCTCCGCCGCGGTTGCCGCCGCCGCCGAATCGAACGATGTAATGACCAGCGTGCGGCGATCGCCTGGTTCCCCGCTCCTCCCGTAGGCCACAGCGACATAGCGGCCGTCGCTTTCCGACTTCGCGTTCTCCAGCCCCGCGCAGGCGGCGGACAACGTCGCAGCCGCTGTGACCATTAAGCTGCTCGTCGGCGCCACGGTCCCGAGTAATGAGGCAATATTGTTCTCGTCCGCCAACGAACGACCCAAACCCTGGGCGGCATCCACGACCGCTTTCACGCGGTCCATCGTTTGCGCCGTGATCAGCCGGCCACCGAGCAGCGCCACAACATTGGCCGCGCTTGCCACGTCGCCACTCACCGGCGCGGTCGGTGTCACGTCATCCTGAAACTGATACAAGATCGCGCCATGATAGTTCGAACGCTTGTATCCAGCCGCGTCCAGCGCTGTTTCGACCCTGGTTGGCTCGAACGAGCCATTGAGCACCGTCACGCGGTTGGCGCTACCGGCCGTTGCCCAAGCGGTCACCTCCGACGCTGAATAGCCAAAATCGTGTGACCAGCCGGACGAGTAGCCCAACGTCTGGGGGAATGGGGAGAGTCCTAAGTTTTCGCCGTGCATCTCCGCGACAGGAATCGCACTCGTCGACACGGTCCCTTTGTCGGGCGTCCAGACCGCGTACGCGGAGGTCGTATCACCATCCGCCGGAATCCAGTCCAGCAAATCGGCCGCAAGATCATCGCGATGAACGATTCTCCCTGGATCTTCCAGACGCTGGACAAGAACGGCGGCGACAATTCCGCCCACCACGACGAGAGACGCAATCACGGCCAAGAGCGCCAAGAATTGGCGTTGAGTCATCGCCGTCCCGATCCGCGTGTGCATATTCCCTAACCGAACGCGATTTGGCGAAGGGCAAAGAACGCGTTGGCGGGGCGCTCGGCGATTCGGCGACTGAAATAGGGGTACCAGGCCGATCCATAGGGAACATAGACGCGGACGCGGTAGCCCTGGTCGACCAGCGCCTGTTGCTCGTCTCGGCGCACACCGTAGAGCATCTGAAACTCATAGCGATGACTGCTGATGCCGTGCCCGGCCGTGAACTCTTTGGCCGCTTCGATGAGGTCGGGATCGTGTGTCGCCAGCGCGGGATAGATTCCCTGATCGAGCAACAGCTCCATCAGCAAGATGTAATTGAGATCGATCTCATGCTTCTTCTGGAACGCGACCGCTTCCGGTTCAGCGTACGCGCCTTTCACGAGCCGGACCCGCGCTTTGCGCGCGATCATCCGCTCGGTGTCGGTTCTGGCCCGGCGGAGGTAGCTCTGGATCACGATCCCGACTTCATTCGGAAAGCGGTCGTGCAGTTCCTCGAAGATCGTCATCGTCCGCTCCGCATACGCCGAACCTTCCATGTCGATGCGGACAAAGCCCTTCGCTTCCCGCGCGACGTCGAGAATCCGGACCATGTTCTCCCGTGCCACGTCGTCGCCCAGATCAAGCCCGAGCATCGTCAATTTGACGGAGATGTTCGGTTCAAGGTTCGCATCCGCCAGACGGCGGAGGGAGACAGAGCATGAATCGGCCGCGGATTGGGCCTGCTGATGCGAGCTGACGTTCTCGCCCAACTCGTCGAGCGTCGACGTGATCCCTTTCAGCGCCAGATCGCGGACCGCGGCGATTGCCGTTTCGAGGTCCTCGCCGGCCACGAACCGCCAAACGACACGGTTCGCGACCCGCTCGTTCCGGACAAGACGTTCAACCGACGGCCGCTCGGCCACCGACAACATCGAACGACGGAGAAGGTGCATCGTCTCTCCCCGGGGTCTTTCCCGCCATGCCGGCCAGCCTACGAGAGAGTGGTGGAGACGGCAATGGCCGAGCCGTACTAGAACTCAAGCTATCGCCGGGTGGCCGAGCTTCCCCACCCCGCGCCAGAAGAACAACGCGGCCCCGATCGTGATCAGCGGCAAGACCGCGAACGGTGTGCCGTAGCCCGCCGCATCCATCAAGCGTCCACTGACGAACGGCCCGACCACGAGTCCGATATCGCCGCTGATGCGAAGCATCCCGATCGCTTGGCTGCTCCGGCCACCAAGGTGGAGCACGAGATCTCCGGCAGCGTTGGTGACCAAGACCTGACCGACGCCGTACGGAATTAACGGAATCGCCAACCAGATCGCCTCCGTCGGCACGAGGATCAGCAGTGTGCCGACTGTCGAAAGCAGGAGACCCGCGACCAGCGCCTGGCGACCGCCGCGCAAGCGAATCAGCCGGCCGGCGGGAAAAGCGGCGGCGAGGTGGACCAGGGTGATCACCAGCAAGAGCGCCGAAATGACGCCGGAGGAGGCGTGGAACTTCTTGTCGGCGTAGAGCGCGATGCCGACCCATACAAAATAGTTGAAGAACCCGAGAAAATTCGCGAGCAACGCCGCGACATAATGACCGCGACCCGCCGGGGCATCGACATCGGCCGACGCCGGATCGATGGCGGCCGGACGAGGCGGCGCCGCCATGACGAGCGATCGCCGCGAGCTCACCGCGGCGATCATGATCGCAATGCCGATGATGACCGTGAAGCCGAAGACCGCCCGCCAACTCAGCAGCTCAGTTAATACGCCGCCGGTCACGAGCGCGATGATGCCGCCGACGGTCGCGCCGAACCCGAAAAAGGTCATCGCGGCGCCGCGATCAGGTCGGGCTCTCAGGAGCGAGACCAGCGAGGAGCAGACGACCAGCGCGACGCCGGCGCCTTGCAACGCACGCGCCGGGAACAACACGGCCTCGCCCGTCGCAACGGCGCTGAGCAATGCCCCGCACACGATCAATGCACCACCGGCGACTGCGGTCGCCATCGTGCCAATCCGCTCGACCAGGAACGCGGCGGGAAAACTGCTGACCAATCGGCCGGCAAAAAAGAGCGAGAACACCAGCCCCGCGCCGGTTGCGGACAATTCCAGATCGTCTTTGATGTGCGGAATCGCCGGGGTAACGATGTCGACGGTCCAGTAGGTCAGGATTTGCAGGACAAAGGCGATGACAAACGGAAGCGTGGCGTTGACGCCGACCGGCAGGCGTTCGGCCGCGACGTGCTCGGGCAGGGTCTCCGCTTCCGCAATCGCCGCCACCGCGACCGTGCTGCCTGTCACATCCTCGATCGCCGCCGGCTCGCCCACCAAAATCCCCTTTGCCCCCGACACTGTCAATGACAGGATACCGAAAATAGCTATCGTGGGCGGGCGACCCGTATCCTTGCAACCATCAGTCGCGGCGAGTGCGGAGCAGGACATCGATGCCACGTTCGAATCATCGAAACGCGAACGGAGTACCGGGAATTGGATTCCCGGTTGTCACGAACATCCGCGACGCGCTGTATGACTTGATCCCGGTCTCGGCCCCGGAACTGGCGCTGATCAGCACGCAGACATTTCTGCGGTTGGAGCGAATCCAGCAGCTCGGATTCGTCTCGCGCATCTGGCCGGGAGCCAAGCACACGCGGTACGAGCATTCCATCGGCGTCCTGCACCTCGCCCGTCTCGCTTTGGATCACTTGCGCTCGTTGCCCGCCGGAGCGTGGATCACCGACGAAGACGCCCGCGTCATCGCCGCCGCCGCGCTACTGCACGACATCGGGCACTATCCCTTCTCCCACGCGATTGAGGAGCTCGGGCCGCCGATTCGTGCCCACGAGGATGTCGGCAGGGACTTGATTGAGGGGCCGGAAATCGGGCAGGTTCTTCGCGACGCTTGGCAGGTCGATCCCGCCCGGGTCGCGGCTGTGGTCGCGCCCCGCGGGCGACTGCTCCCGCAAGCAGACATGGTCCTGCGCCATGTCCTCTCGGGGCCGCTCGACGTCGATAAGCTCGATTACTTGCCACGCGACGCTCGCGCTTGCAACGTTCCCTACGGTGGCGTCGACACCGCGCGCCTGATCAACTCGCTGGACATCGTGCGCGTCGATCGCACCACCCCTCCGGGGATCGCGATCGGGGCAAAAGGAATCAGTCCGCTGCATTCACTGATCAATGCTCGCCAGGAAATGTTCGACAACGTCTATTGGCATCACACGAATCGCGCGTGCATGGTGATGCTCCTGCGCGCCGTGCAGGAGGCAATGGTCGCCGGTGCGGTGACGCCGACCACCTTAACTGGCCATGACGATGCCTCGCTACTCGCTCAGATGTCCGACCTGGCAATGCCCGCGGCAACCCGTCGCCTGACCACTGCCCTCCGGGAACGGCGGATTCACAAGCGCGCGCTTGAGATCAGCGCCCGCTCCCGCGACCTTTACGATCGCCTCGGCTCGCTTTATCACGATCCGAGCGCACGTCGCAACGTCGAATTGAAGCTCGCCGCAGGTCTTTCTGAGTTGCTTGGCGCGGAAGTCCCCGCCGAGGCGGTCCTCATCGACATTCCAAAGCCGGAACGCTGGCCCACCGGTGTCATCGTCGCCTTTGCCCGCCCGCCGGTCGGTTTCGAACCGCTCATGCCCTGGAGCGATGTCGTTGGTCTCACCGACGAGGATTTCAAGCGGTATGAAGAGCACCGGCGACTGATTCGCATCGTCGCCGCCGAGCCGTACCGTTCCGCAATCGCCAACAATTGGGAGAAGCTGCTGCTTCCTGTGCTCCCGACTGATCCTACCAAGCCCCTTCCGTCATCCTGAGTAGGCTGACTAGGTTTGCGTGTCGCGTTGCCGAGCCCGGGCCTTCAGGCCCGGGCTACGAGCGACGAAGCCCTTCCCGGGCTGACGACCGGAATTGTATCCAACAGGGCAACGACGCCCGGACAGACTACTGAGCGAGGTCGAGGAATCTGTCCATGCCAAACCGAATTGGATTGGAATGGTCAGATTCTTCGACAAGCTCAGAATGACGGGATGCGGCCTCGCGCTTCTTCGGACTCGTGGGAAAAGCTGACGAATTGGCCATCGCCGGCGATGCAGTTCGGTCGAGCTCTCGGTAGGATGAGCATATTGATCGTGTCATCGCCGCTGAGCTGGAGTCAGATTTATGAAGGAAGTGCCCGGGGATCCCGGCTTCGTTCTCCATGTTAGCGACCGCACCGCGGCCGCCATGCAGCTCGCCGCCCATTTCACCAGCGAAGCGATGAGGAACTCACGGAGCGAAGATCCACGCGCGCTGTTGGCCGAACAGCTCGGCTACTTCGATCTCGCCTTCCGCACGATCATGGGGAGCACCGCCCGCGGTGCGATCAAAGCGTCCGCGCCGTTTGGGGAAGATGGCGACGGGGTGGGAGCGCGACTCCGCTTGGGCGCCGAGCGCGGCTAGTTCGGGGCGATCAGCTCGACTTCGTTTCCATCCGGATCGTCGATATACATCGTCCGCGACGGCAGCACAGGGTGCTCGCCCGTGCGTACGGTGAATCCTTTCGCCACCAAACCCGCTCGAACTTGCTCGAAATCCTCAGGCGCGAGCGCGAGCGCGAGGTGATGAAGCGTCCGCGGTTTTGCGAAATCACCAGAGTCCGGCGGAAGCTGAACGAGCACGACGAGCGCGGGCAAGGCATCAGTCGCGGCGCCTACTTGCAAGAAGATCGGATTCGTCCGTTCGGCCGGCGAAATCACCGTCATGCCGAGCAGATCACGATAAAAATCGAGCGCGCGCTGCATGTTGCGCACATTGAGCACAACTTCCACCAGCCCTTGGACCGCGATCGGCTGCCATGATTCGGACGATCTGTGACGGTCTGTCATCCTAACTCTCCGTATGCGACTCGGTGGCGCGCACCTCATTTCGCAAGCCGCGTTCCCGGTCCGTATTTCGGCCCAAGTTGTTTACAAGAACGTCATGCTTCCTTACAATCTTCACACTGAGCCGACGCTGTAGGTCCTTCCCGCTGCTTTAGGAAGCGGCTCAATTGTCCCGGTGGCATCGAGCCCCGCTACCGGTCTGCCAGGCGATGGGTCACGCGCCGGCCTCATTGCTTGCGGTTTCTGCCTAGCGGGCATGGTGGCCCGCTCGATAATTTGTGGCGCCAATATGAGTCTAATATGGCGACGACTCGGCTAACGCTTGTTACGTCTCAGCCAATCAGAACCGTACACCGTCCGCACGGCCGGCGCATTATCGCCGGTCTCTCACCGGTGCTTGTGCTGTACATCCTCTACACCGGTGTGCGCTGGCTGGTCGCCGGCCGAGGTCCGAAACTGGGCGGTGAGCACGCCGAGCGACTGCTTCATCTCGAAGGAACGCTCGACCTTAATTGGGAGTACAGTCTGCAGCAGGCGACGCTCGGGCATCCTTGGCTCGTGCATGCCGCGAACTATTACTACGTCTACGGCTTCCTGCCGGTGCTCATCGTCTGTACCTTTCTCGGCGCCTGGCGGGCCCCGGCCGCATTCGGCTGGTGGCGGAACGTCTTTGCGATCTCCTTGATGCTGGCCCTCGTCGGTTTCGCGGCCTTCCCGTTGACGCCTCCCCGGCTGCTCCCGCCCGAGTATGGTTACGTCGACACGTTGCTCGCCTACGGCCCACACTATTACGGAGACTCCACCGGCAGCAGCCTGTTCAACGCCTACGGCTCGATCCCAAGCGTAGTCAACGTTTACGCCGCGATGCCGAGCATGCACATCGCCTGGTCCATCATCGCCGGGGCGCTGCTATGTGCCGCGCTCGGAGTTCGGCGGTGGACTGTCCTCCTCGCGGTGCTCCATCCAACAATGATGGCCTTCGCGGTGATCATCTCCGGCAATCACTACGTGCTCGATATCGTCTTCGGGATCATTGTCTTACTCATCTCGCTCGGAGTTGGGCAGCTCTGGCGACAGTTCAGGCTCGGCCATCTCGTCGCGCCACGGGTCGAATCAGTTCCCGCGTAGTCACTGGCGAAGTCCGGCTCGACAGTTTGGTAAGCTTCAACGCATGGAAGCTACCCCCCCACAAGAACCCACTCCCAAGGAAGAGCCGGCGCCGCCCGCGCCGCCTGCGCCGAAGAGGCGAAGATCGCCGCGTGCCGCCGCTCCGGTTCCCGCGCCGGCTGTTTCCCCTGATCTCGAATTCGCGGACACCGGCGATGACAGTGAGGAAGAAGCGACCCGCGTCTATGGCGCGCTCGCACTCGGCGTGATGGTGATCCTCGTCATCTGCGTGATCGCCTTCATCATCGCTTTCCGCCGCGCCCCGGAAGGACTCTAACCGTTTCCTTCCACTGACCGCCGTTCTCCCGACGCCACACACCGACTGCAACCGCTCACTACCCGCCTCCCCTTTTCTCCGGGTAATTCGAGTGATAACGTATGAAGAAGGGTCAACTGCTGACCAGTCGCTTGTGCATCGACGGGGGGACGGAAGATGCAAAACACAGCGCGCGAATTCAAGCAGTTCCTGTTGCGTGGCAATGTCGTTGACCTTGCGGTCGCGATCGTCATTGGCATCGCGTTCGGGGCGGTCATCAATTCGCTGGTCAATGACCTGCTTATGCCGGTCATCGCCATGATCTTTGGCAAGCCCGATTTCTCCAACCTCACCTTCACGATCAACAACGCAGTCTTCCGCTATGGCGCGTTTATCACCGCGGTGATCACGTTTGTCCTGATTGCGGCCGCGGTCTTCTTCTTTGTCGTCAAGCCCATCAACATGCTCATCGCGCGGAGGCGCACCGAGGCGCCCGCCGATCCTTCCACCATGAACTGTCCATTCTGCCTGAGCGAAGTGCCGACCGGCGCCACGCGCTGCGCCTTTTGCACCTCCGAATTGGCTGCGGCTGCGGCGTAGCGGAAACCCGGCTCATCCAGCGGTCGGGGAGAATGAAACTCACATTGAATGGACGGCCCCGCGCTCAGGCGCGGGGTCTCCACTTGCCATGGTTTGAGTTCAGATTTAGGGCAATAGTTCGGACGCGCGCGACGCCGGGATCCTGAATGTGGCTCGCTCGCACCCGCATCAATACGTGAAATCACCTACGACTGCACAGCCCGCAAATTCGTGATTTCCCTAATGCGCACAAGCAATGACGTAGGCATGCTTTGTGTGGCGGGCGAGTTGCCACGCCTAATTGGAAAGTGCAAGAGATGAAAGGCGATGAGAAATGGATCAATTGGACTGCATCGGAACGATGAGGGGTAGCCAGAACAAGTTTGAAGTGAACAGTCTTATACGTGGGCGCGGAGGCAAGCTGATAAGCCAAGTGACGCGGTTAGCGACGGTGATAGTCATGTTCGCGATGCTGGGAAGTGGTGTGCTGCAAAGCCAACCTGCGTTTGCTGCGGCAGGCGGCGGCTTCCGGACAACGACTCCGCTGAATCTCCGCGCCGAGCCAAGTCTCTCGGCCAAAGTGCTACTGATCATGCCGGCGCAGGCGAAGGTGACTGACGGCGGTATCGCGAAAAACGGTTTCGAGAAAGTCGAGTACAACGGAACAACCGGCTGGGCCTTCGGGGATTATCTGGCCTCAACCAACCCTGACGCTGCGCCCTCATTCGTCGGTGAAGCAGTCACAACGAGCGACGTCAATCTGCGCCAGGGTCCTGATCTCACCACCACTGTGCAGTTGGTGGTGCCGGAAGGAAGCGCGGTGCAGACTTCAGACACCGTCGTCGACGGCTTTCGATACTCTTTCTATAACGGCGAGGACGGTTGGATCTATGACCAGTACCTCAACGCCAATGGTGCTCGGTACGAGCCTGAATCGACCATGAAGACTACGACCGCGCTCAACCTGCGTGAGGCGTCGAGCACAGACTCGAAGGTTTTACTCGTGATGCCGGCTGGCGCTCAGGTGACGTTAGGGTGGTGGACCGCGAACGGTTTCCGCCTCGTGACCTACAACGGCAAATCCGGTTGGGCGTACCAGTCTTACCTCGCGTAAAGCTCTCGTCCAACGTGGAAAATACTCCGGGCTGCGCGTTTTGAACGCGCGGCCCGGATCGTTTCTGGCCATAACCAACGGCACCAGTCCACCCGGGGTTAAAACCCCGGGCTAAACCAACGAAGTCCCTCCGGGACTGAACATGAGGACCATCTGTATTAGCCCTTGTCCCTCGCCTCCGGGAGACTTTTTCCTGCGAGTTTTCGGTTTCTAACTTAGAGACCGGGCAGCATTCCAACGCGCCCCTCGCCCTTCGTGACAAGAGCGAGGGGCGTGAGGGATTTTGGAATTGTCTGAGTTCAATGACGAGCTAACTCTTCCCCTCGAAGGTGCGGCGGGGATAGCCGGTGGCGCCGTCGGGCAAGGGTGAGCGCTTGTGGTCAGACATGATCTGGCCAGTCCCGTCGGTGGCGCGGAGCACCATTTTCATCTGGCCTTTTGTCGCCTCGAAGGGGAACGCCCAGCGAACCCAGGTGAATGGCGGGTTGAGCGCCGGTTCGAGCGTGGCGTCGGCCCAGGTATCTCCATCGTCAAGACTTATTTCAACCCGCGAGATTCCGCGATTGCCGGCCGCAGCAACGCCTGCGGCGATCACGGGCCCGATGGCGAGATCGTCGCCACTTTGCGGGGTGTCAATTCGACCCCAAATCTGGGTGGTCGCGTCGTCGCTCCAGCCGCGTGTCTGCCAGTAACCTTTGAAGTCGTTATCCACCAATTCGATCTTCTGCAACCATTTCACGTTTTTCATGCCGTAGATACCGGGCACGATCATCCGCGCCGGATAACCGTGATCATCGGTCAGCGGCTGGCCATTGAGACCGGTGACGACGATGACGTTCGGGTCCATTGCCTTGTCGAGGTGGATCGAATCTTCGTAGTCGTCCGCACAGTGGAACTTGACCTTTATGGCGTCCGGCTTGACTCCTGCCTCGTCGAGCAGATCCTTGAGCGAGAAGCCCTGCCACTCGCCGGTGCTGGTCAGGTCGCCGTTGAGCTCATTGGAAATGCAGCATAACGTCGTGATCTTCTTCGTCGCCGCCCGATTCACCACGTCCTGGTAAGAGAGCGTCAGTTCCTTATTGACGTGCCCGGTGACTTTCAACTGCCAACCATCGCTCGATACCGTCGGGTCGGTGAGATTCTTGGAGACGTGGTAGAAGTCTTCGACTTTCGTCAGGACCGGCGTGATCTTCTGCTGCGCGTCGAGCTGCGGGAAGACGGTGGTCGCGTCGACTGTTGCTTGCGGAGCCACGGTCGGCGTGAGTTGCGCGACATTGCTGGCCTGCTGCGTGGCGACGATCGAATCGACTGTGTCCTGCTGAGCTGCGGAGCTCGCACCCGACGTCTTTTTAGGATTCAAAAGCCTCCACGAGAGCCCGCCGACAGCCAAGACGCCGGCGACCGATGAAAGTGCGACGGCTCCCCGAGTTACCGCTTCGCGACGTGACAGGGCTTCGTTTATTGTCTGTGGCTTTTCAGCAGGCGCGCGGTCGAATGACCAAGCGATCGCCCAAACGATGCCGTAAAGAGCAAATGTAATGAAAAGTTGGATGAGGATATCGCTCGTGTAGCTGCTCTTTGTGGCGAAGAAGCCGAGGTGAGCGATCGGCATCACCACGACGAGCGTGAAGAGCAAGAAGACACCGGAAACGGCAAGACCCGCAACGAGACGTCCGATCCACCCGCGGTTCATGCGCCTGCTCAGGCTAGCGGCGGCGATGCCACCGTAATAGCCCACGACGAGGATACCGATGATGACAGAAACGAAGAGGCTTTTCTTGGCCAAGCTGCCGTAATTCTCAGTTGCCGTACCGAACCATGAGATCGGGGTCAAACGCGAAATTGCGGCGACGATGAACTCCGGAAACGCTTGCACGACGCCGTTGTCGGACCAATTGAGCCGCCACAAGAGTTGCACGGCAAGCATGACGAGCACAGCCAGGAATCCAGCTTGTCCCGCTCGCGAACGATTTTGATAGCTCAATGTTGAAGTCGTCGCTATTGCTGATTGATCGCTCATCGTGAAATCCTCGATAGGCGGATTTGGAAACTTCGCCGGAGATCGGACACTCGACGTCCATATGAATGGATACGATAGACCACGCACCGCGGTTGCAACCACGTGGGGTCGTCGGTAGAGATTACACGCCGTGAGCGTTACGCAACTACCATATGATCTTACGTGAACCTTACGCCCATCAGTTCACAAAACCGAAAATGAGGTAAACGACAAGCCAGTGTGCCGCCGGAGCGGTCAGCACCCTTCCGGGCCATCGCCGTAATGCGCGGCAGCAGATCGCGACCACAATACCTGCCGCCAGACCCGCGAAAAACGCAAGCACGGGCGATGCGCTCTCAGGTCCGAACGCCGTGAGCATTCCTGCTTCCATTCCCCATGACAGTCCAAAGAACAGGATCGCGGCCGCTTGGCCCCGCGCCGGATCCGGGAATGAGCGTGCCACCACGCCGAAGTTGATAAGGTGGTACGCCGCAACGTTCGCGAGACCGAACAAGCCGATTTTCAGCACGGGCTCAACTGGACCGACTAGGAGTCGCGCCACCAAGACCATGAGCGGCAAGCCTAAGAGCAGCAATCTAACCTGTGTCGCTGCTGGCGACTGCACCGGCTCTAGGTCTTGTTCAACGTCGGCATCGCGCGGACTGAGCGGGCGCTCCTTGAGATAGATAAACGCAAGCACTGCCGCGAACGTCGGGCCGGCAAGCCGAAAAAGATACCAAGGCATCGGAATTTCGTCCGGAGTCCCCGCCGGCGCCGAGGTGAGCACGAGGATCAGCGGCCACGTCGCTTGCTGGACAAGCGTCAGATTGAGCCAGCGATAGGTCCGCTTGAACGAAGCCAAGCGGTCGCTGAGCACAAGCTGACCCCCAGCCGTGGTCGCGGCGGATTGTGGCTCCGTGGGCTTGTGCATGATGCCCTAACCGCGATGGATGACGCGGCTACACGGCGAATGCCGCCTTGGAGCGCAACTCGTCTGGGCGTACGGCTGTACGCCCCAGGGGGCGCGCGACCCGGTTCGGCATCGCCAACCGCCGTCTTCACCGGGCGGCTGTACGCCCTTGCAGAGAACACGGTTCGTGGTCCCCTGCCTTGGCCTGGATGGCCTGGCCGGTCGTAGCGCGGGTGAGCGAACTCCTTACGACAACGCGAGCAACATCGGGTTTTGCAGGTACCTCTTCACCGCTTGCAGGAAGCGGGCGATTTCCGCGCCGTCAGTCACGCGGTGATCGGCGGAGACGGTGATCTTCATCCGGTGGCCAATCTTGATTTCCCCCTCCTCGACGACCGGCGTCTCCTTGATCGAGCTCACCGCCAAGATCGCGGCCTGCGGCGGATTGATGACCGCAATAAACTCTTCGACATCGAACATGCCGAGGTTGCTGATCGTGAAGGTGCCGCCCTGGAATTCGTTCGGCTGGAGTCCGCCGTTGCGCGCGCGGTTGATCAGATCTTTGGCCAAGCGCGCGATCGCGCCCAGACTCTTCTGATCGGCATCAGCCACGAATGGGGCGATCAACCCGCCTTCGATCGCGACCGCGATGTTGATGTCAATGTTCGGGTGCTCGACGATCTGATCGTTTTCATACGAGGTGTTGAGGTTCGGGAACTCCCGCAGTGCCAGCGCCGTCGCCTTCACCACCATGTCATTGAACGAAATCTTCGCCGCGTCATCCTCGACCAAACTGTTGATCTGCTCGCGAACGGCAACCGCGCCGCTCATGTCGATCTCGGCAGAGACGTAAAAATGCGGAATTGTCTGCTTCGCCTCAAGCATCCGTCGCCCGGTCGTCCGGCGGATGCGGCTGATGTCGTGCGGCGTGCCCGCGGGGCGCTCGGCGGCAGCGGCTGGAGCCGCGGCGGGCTGGACTGCGGGCGCGGCCGGCGCGGCGGGAGCTTGGGCAGCGGCTCCCTCTGGGCGGGGTTTCGCCCCGCTGATGTAGGGCATCACATCGTCTTTGACGATGCGGCCGCCCGGACCAGTGCCGGCGATCGCTTGCAGGTCGATGCCGTGTTCGGCCGCGAGGCGCTTGACCAGCGGCGAGGCGCGCAGGCGCTCGCCCGCAGCGCGCTCGATCGGCGTGGAAACGACGCCGTTGCCCCCTGGAGCGGACGGCGCCTCGGCCTGTGGCAGCGACGTAACCGGCGCAGGTTCGGGACGCGTTTCCGCGGCGGGCGCGGCTGGTTGGGCGATTGGCGCGGCCTCGGCCGGGGCCGCTTCCCCAGCGGCGACCTGGGCCGGAGCTGGTTCTTCCTTCGCGGGAGCAGCTTCTTCCTTGGCCGGGGCGGCAGCGGCGGCGCCAACTTCGCTCGCCTCGCCGATCTTCGCGACCGGCGTACCGACCGGCACGGTCTCCCCTTCGGCAATCAATGTTTCTGTGAGGACCCCGCTGTCGAACGCCTCGATCTCAATCGTGACCTTATCAGTTTCGATCTCGGCAATCGCCTCGCCACGCTCAACGGGATCGCCCACGTTCTTGAGCCAGCGGAGCAGTGTGCCCTCGGTCATGTCGTACCCCATCTGGGGCATGATCATTTCTTTCGCCATCTCGGCCTCCGAGTGCTGGGGCTTCCAGCGCCGCGCAATACCCAAGTGGGTTGCCTTATTTCCGGTAGAGCGTGTGCTTGACGGCCGCCATCAGCTCATCTTTGCCAGGGAAGGCGATCCGTTCAAGGTTCTTCGCATACGGCACGGGAACTTCGAGCGAGGCGACGCGGGCAATGGGCGCGTCGAGATAATCGAACGCCTCCTCTTGGATTCGGGCCGCGATCTCCGCGCCCAATCCCATTGTTCGCCAGCTCTCCTCGGCCACGACGACGCGATTGGTCTTCTTCACCGATTCGATCACGGGCCCCATGTCGAGCGGGCGGAGCACGCGCAGATCGATGATCTCCGCTTCCAGGCCCTCTTGGTCTTTGAGCTCGTTCGCAACCCCAACGGCGACATGCGCCATTCGCGACCAGGACACGATGGTGACGTCCTTGCCGGGCCGGCGCACCTCGGAACCGAAGAGCGGCAATTCAAAGTCTCCTTCCGGCACCGGACCCTTGTTGCGGTAGATAAGTGAATGCTCGATGAAGATCACAGGGTCCTCAGCGCGGATGGCGGCAGTGAGGAGACCCTTGGCGTCGGCCGGTGTCGATGGCATCACCACAATCAAGCCGGGAATGTGCGCGTACCAGCCTTCAAAGGTCTGCGAGTGGGTTGCGCCGAGCGAGCCCCAACCGGCGGCCGTGCGGATCACCATCGGCACGCCGAACTGGCCGCCAAACATATGCCGCATCTTCGCCGCGTGGTTCACGATCTGGTCGATCGCGAGCAAGCTGAAGTTAATCGTCATCAACTCGACGACTGGCCGCATACCGCCCATGGCCGCGCCGATCGAGGCGCCGACGATGCCCGATTCGGAAATCGGCGTGTCGATCACGCGCTCGCGGCCATACTTCTCCTGGAAGCCGCGGGTGACGACATAGGAACCACCATAGGCTCCGATGTCCTCGCCAAGCAAGACAACGCGCTCATCGCGGTCCAGCTCCTGCGTGATGGCCTCGCGCAGGGCATCGCGATAGCTCAGTTCGCGCGTGGCAGCGGCGTCTGTGCCTGCCGGCGCCGGGGCTACATCTGTTACCAACATCTTCTCCTTCGCGGTGTGGCTCCTTGCTACGTTCTCACCGGTTATCGGACGTTGATCGCGCCGTATGGGGTCGCGTCCGATTCCGCCTCCGGCGCTTTGCCGCCAAACTGGGCGATTGCCGCCGGCGAATAGAGATGATCGTAGAGCGTCGCCGGATCGGGCTCCGGGCTCTCGTCGGCGAACTTCACCGCCTCTTCGAGCTGCGCTTCGATCGCGGCTTCGATCTCCTTCGCCTGCTCGTCAGTCAGCACGCCGTGCTCAATCAGATCGGCGCGGAACGCCGGAATGGGATCCTTCGGACGCCACTCCTCGACCTCTTTCTTCTCCCGGTATGTCTCGGGGTCGGCCATCGAGTGCCCGCGATAGCGGAAGGTCAGCGCTTCGACCAGGTACGGCCCCTTGCCCGCGCGGCTGTGATCCACCGCGCGTTTCATGACTTCGTGCACCGCCAGCGGATCCATGCCATTCACTTGCTCAGACGGAATGTCGTAGGCGCACGCCTTCTTGTACATCTCAGTCACCGCCGAAACGTACGGAATCGCGGTGCCCATGCCGTAGAGATTGTTCTCGACGAGGAAAATGATCGGCAGACCCCAGACCGCGGCGATATTGGCTGACTCGTGGAACTCGCCTTCGTTGGTCGCCCCGTCGCCGAAGATGCAGAGCACGACCCTGTCTTGCTTCAAGTATTTGCTCGCCCAGGCGAGTCCGGTCGCAGGCGGGATGTGTCCACCGACGATCGCGTAGCCTCCCCAGAAGTTGCGCTCGACGTCGCAGATATGCATCGAGCCGCCACGGCCGAGACTGGTGCCGGCCGAGCGGCCAAAGAGCTCGGCCATGATGTTCTTCGGATCGGTGCCGCGCACGAGCGGATACCCATGATCGCGGTAGTGGGTAACGACGTGGTCCTTGGCGTCGAGCGCGTTGATCGCGCCGACCGCAACCGCCTCTTCGCCGATGTAGAGGTGGAGGAAACCGCCGATCTTGCCGTGGGCGTACATCTCGGCCGCCCGCTCCTCGAACCGGCGCACGAGAAACATCTGGCGGTAGAACGATATGAGGGTCTCGTTGTCGAGACCGAGGTGGTCCGGGGAGGCTGCGGCAGTGCCCTGTCGCCGCTTTTTATCCGAACGCTGCGTGGTCGCCATCAATGGCCTCCGGGTTCGTGTGATCTGATCGTCACCCTGCAGCGATGCAAGGCGCCGCGGCGCCGTTCCGAAATCGTTTCGCTTCGCAGGCGGGCGCACGCGCGGGAGCTTCCACTCCCCTTCTGAGGGCGAATTGTACCCCACGGGATTTCCGGCGTCCGGCCACGGGTAGGAAGAAATGACTGATTCCGCTGTGTGCCCGATAGCGCGCGCCACATGATTTTGCGTCCCGCTTGTCCGCGCTCACCAAACCACATGGCGTCATCGGTGGCTCAATCGTGATCGTGCAAAGCGTCCGTAGGTGAATTCACTTATGACAAGGAATGCGGGAATTCACGCATGACGGGGCTGGAGCAGAAACATAGACTCCTTATTGTCCGGCGCACGAGGAGAGACCCCTCAAGCCAGGCGCCGATGAATTCTCATTCTGTCGTTCTGTTAAGCCTGACGCCCGATCTATTCGGTTTGGTTCCAGGATAAGGAGCACCGTCATGTCTCGTAGGTTGTTGCGCTCTATTCTTGCCGTCGTCTTACTGTCAACGTGGATGATTGGCGGGATCGCCTTCTCTCTCCCGGCGCATGGCGCCGCCGAAAGCGGCGACTTCTCCGCCGCTTCGAAGGTGCTGTCGCAAAGCGGCATCGTCGGGAAATATGAGCTGTTCGAACCGCCCAGCTCCCCGGCCCTGCAATGCAACTATCCGACGGGTTTTTTTCAAGCGTCTATGGCTTTCCAGCGGGTAAAGGTCTATCCGGCGGACGGTCTCGACACACAGCATGCTGACATCACCTATTCACTGAAGCGGCGGCTTCCAGACGGCTCGCTGCAAACAGTTCACGACTGGAAGGTAATATCGTGGACCGCCACCACCCAGACGCCACTCGACACGGGTTCAATAGGTCAAGTAGAGAGCTTCGATCCGGGATCGACGTTTGTCCAGAGCATCAAAATCGACTGGTATTTCGGGCTTACTGTGAGTGGTCATGTCGAGCTGCTCGTGACCAAGTACCAGACAACCATATTCGGTTCACAGAACCAAGTGCTGCCAGTGACCGACGCGTGCTACCCCGTCTTACCGACGAGTATCACGTGCAATCGAACGACAGCCATTGTTGGACAGGGCCTGGGCTGCTCAATCGAACGGTTCCCGGAAGATCCGACATATAGCGTCGGGGTCTACCTGGACGGCAAGCGGATCGACAGCATTGCGACAAATCTCTATGGCCACGGGGAATGGGCCAAGCATGTGCCGGCCATGCCGATGGGAAAGCACACAGTCAAGTTCTATCGCTATGGCCGCTCGGCGTCATGGACATTCACCGTCAAACCGCGGGTCACGGTGATCCCGCGTTACAACCTTTTGCGCGGGCAGACCGTCAACGTCTCGCTCCGGGGTTACGCCGCCCATGAGACTGTCAATGTTCGCTGGATCAAGAACGGCAGCTTCGTCCACCTCGCCTACGTCACCACCAGCAGCACCGGCAGCGCCAATATCGATGTCAAAGTCCCAACCTGGGTGCCCGATGGTTCAACCTCCGTTCGCGGTGACGGCGCTTATGGGCATGCGCAAACAAACGAAGTGAAGGTCAGTGGTGGCACCCCGCTGAGCAGCGCCTCCGTCAAGGTCTCTACGACCGCGACCGCTACGCCGGCGGCGAGTCCCCACCCCGCGCCACCAGAGCCAACGACGACGGTCGTGTCCACTGAGCAACCAGCCACGCGGGAAGCAATGGCAACCGCCACGGTTCAGCCAACCGACACCGCGACTCCCGCAGACACGGAAACGCCAACCGTGCAACCGACCGAAACACCGACAATCGAGCCAACCGCGATCCCAAGCGAAACGCCGTTCACCGATCCGACTGCTGTCCCGACCGGCGCGCAAGCAGCCTAGCAGCGGGTTTCGGTCGAAAAGTTGAGTTCTTTAGGCAAAACTGCGGATGCCACCAGGGCGCTGATTCTCTAGATTGGTCGTAGGAGTCCGCAATGGGAAGAAGCGGGCCGCATCACATGCGAGCCCGCTTCTTTCTTTGCAGCGAAGATTTGCTCGGTGGATATACCATCGGCGCCGTTTTATGACAGGAGTAATTGGATGCCTCGTCGTGTGTTACGACTCATTCTCGTCGGCATGTTGTTTTCCACATTCATGGGTGTTATCGCAATTTCGGCTGGTCCCGTGAAAGGGGCCCCGAGCAGTGGGTCATCCACGGCCGGGGTGAAGGTTTTTTCGGATATCGGCACTCATGGAAGTTTTGCCTTTCAGGAGCCTCCCGGGTCCTTGCCGGTGAGCTGTGTCTATTCCTCTGATCCATCTGGTTTCGATACCATAAACGCCGAAGCGCCGTCCGTGTTTCCTTCGTCCGGCCTCACGAGCCAATTGGTGAGCATCACGCTTACCATCAACCAGCGTCGCCCAGACGGGAGCATCGTGCCGTCCGGCTCAGCCGCATTCTTCGAAGGCGTCGTCACCGATGCCGCCCCTAATCTTCGCGCAACAATCCCGCGCGACCGGGATCTCGGCTCCACGTTTGTCGTGACCGCCCACATTGGTTGGCTCAATGCCGGCGTCGAACAAGGAAGCGTGGACCTTCTCTATACCCATTACCAGACAACGATCCCTGGCACCCCCAGCCAAACGCTGCCGGTGATGGACGCTTGCTATCCCGCCCGCCCGGCGATTGCCCAACTTCAATTCAACCAAGGGATCGTGGGGTCTTCGATTGGCTTCCGCATTTTTCGCTTCCCGCAGGATCCAAACGTTGGCGTCTTTTTTGACGGCACGAAGATCGGCAGCGTCGCCACCGATGAACACGGAATCGGCTCCGGCAGCTTCATCGTGCCCGCCGCGCCGCTGGGTCCGCACACTGTCCGCTTCTTCCGGTTCGGCCGGAACGCCACCGCGACCTTCACCATCAAGCCGCGGATCAAAGTCATCCCGAGCAGTAATCTCACACGCGGACAGACCGTGAATGTTTCGCTCCGCGGGTATGCCGCGCATGAAACAGTCCGCATTCGGTGGAAGAACGGCTCAACCTTCCAACAGATCACGCAAGTCACCACGAGCAGCACCGGCAGCGCCAACGTCAGTATCAGAGTCCCCAGCTTCGCTGCCATCGGCACGAATTCGGTCCGGGGTGACGGCTCGGTCGGCCATGCCCAAACAAATGCGGTAACAGTAGTCGCGACTTCCTCACAGAGCGCCGGCGCCCAACTGTCGCCGACGCCGACCAAAACGCCAACGTCGAAACCGACCGCGACGCAAGCACCGCCTTCGCCGACGATCACCCAGGCGCCGGAAACCGTAGCGGCGCCGGTTCAACCAACAGAAATGGCTACCACGCCCCTCGAGGAAACACCGACGCAAGTAGCAACATCTGTCCCGACGGAGATAGCAACAGAAACGCCGACCGCAACCGCGACCGACTCGCCGACATCCACCGTTGCACCTGAAGAGGAAACCGCCGTAACCGGCGGCTAAACCTCAATGAATTAGGTGCGCGTGGGGCCTTAATCCGGCTCAACGGCGATGGCAATCTCTACCCGAGCTTCTCCGGTTTGAGGATCGGTGCGATGAAACTCGATGTCGCTTTGAAAGCTCCGCCGACCGTTCGCCGCGCCATCAAAATGTGACCAGATCTGGATCCATTTTCCGATGAGCGCGTCGGGCATCGACCCAGTGACGGGGAAGACCGCATAGTCAGCGGCCGGGATCGTGATGCCCCGCAGACCGTCTGGGATTTCATTCAACGACTCGACCTCGAAGCCGAGCATGAGGGTGTACGCGCCCGTATGATCGCTCTCGTAGTCGGTGTAGACGCCAAGTATCGCCGACGGTTCCACTCGATCCGGAATCTGGTCGCCTACGCCTTCGCGATAGAAGCGTTGCCAGAGCTGCCCAATCGACGCGGTGGCAGGATCGCGTTCCAAGTCGTTCGTGGTTCGGGTCGCGATTCCAACGACATGAATGGCGGGCCAATGCATAAAGAGTGTCGGTCGGATGGTGTTCATTGCGATTCGACTTGCTCACACTGAGGGATTGTCGGTTATCAGCAAGCGCTAAAACTCGCCGGCTTGCTCTTCGACCGTCTCCGGCAGGGCGGCGGCTTCTTCGCCGGCGTCGAGGATATAGCCACGCTTGGGCCGCACGGGTGGGTTATCAGCGGGAATTGCCTTGCGCAGCTCCTCGAAGCTCGCGTCCGCCTGCTCGAACTGCTCCGGTTTGATTTGCCCAGCGGGATACTTGCGGAAGCGCTTGCTGATCTCTTCTGCGGTTTGATACTGGGTCAGCGGCCGCATCACCGAGGTGGGCTTGGGCACCTGGGTCGAGTGAAAACCGGGAACGGTCGAGCGATCGGGCACTTGACCCGGGATTTGCGGTGACCGCCGGGCGCCAGGGGCGGGCACTTTGCCCGGCCGGATGCCACCGCTTACCGCCCTGTTGATGGGACTTGCTTTCGTCACTTGATCGCTCATGCTTGTGCGCGCCCCTCACGGTTCGCTAAAACCCATGCCTTGTCCTGCCAGTAGTGTGCCTTATGACGCTCGCTTTCGCACAGTGGGTTCCGGCTTCATTGGTGTTCGTTAGATCGTCGGCCGCGCCACCACCAGCCGCACGATTCCGAGCAACCGTCTGTCCTCTTGCACGATCTCCAGACCAAACGCGCGGGCGATGACGGTCGTCTCCCGCGCCAGGTGGCAGCCGTTGATGCGTTCCTGAATCGGGGACAACAGGCGCTGGAGCAACGCCACCGGCAACACGGGCGAGCGGACGTGCTCAAGCAGCATGATTTGCCCGTCCGGTTTGCACACCCGGCTCACCTCCCGCAGCGCAGCCACCGGATCAGGCACGGTGCATAGGCCGAGACTGATCGCCACCGTGTCAAAGGTACGTTCCGGGAACGCCAACTGCTGTGCGTCCATGACCGCAAGACCAATCGGAAGGTGAAGGTCGCGCGCTCGCCTGGCAGCGACGTCAAGCATGCCCCTTGAAAGATCGACCCCGAAGGCACGAGTGACCCGGGCCGAGTAATACGGCAAGTTCAATCCGCTGCCGATCGCGATTTCGAGCGTCTGGCCGCGCAGCATTGCGCCAAAGCGGGCACGGAAATCACCCGTCAGCTTCGATTCCCCTCGCCCCATCGTCGCGTCGTAGATCGCCGCTCGCTTGTCGTACCGCTCGCGAATCTGCCGATTGTCCATGGCGACTTACGCAAACCTCCCACTACTCCGAAATTGTCGGAAAGAACAAGCTCCCCCGGAAGTAGATGGCAGGGGAGGATTGTCTAGGTCTCTCCACAACCAAAAAGATCTGGGCTTTTTGCGCTAATGAAAAGGATTTCGCGATGCTGCGTCCGCTTTTTCGAGTTGCCCTCACGCTCATTGTGCTCGCCGGATCGGTTGCCGCCATCGCTCCCACAACCGCCGCAGACGATCAAGGCGCGTTTCATCCGGCCTGGACGATTGTCGAGAATCGTGGCTATTGGGGCGACTACTACTATTACGACACGTCGTCCTCGCCTGGCGCGAAATGCGTAAACCACGGCTCGGCTGTGGACATGACGTTCGTTGGCCCAGATCTCTATTCAAACGCGCTTCATTATTCCCAACCGGTGACGGTACGGTGGGACCTTTACAAACTTTCTTCAAGTGGTTCGGCAACCTTGGTCAAGCGATCCTCGGAATATGCCGACTACGCCTATGCTAGTTCGCCGGCCGTTTATGGCTACTACACGTTCAGTAACCTGCCGATCGGACCAAGTTATGTTGGAGTGGCTCGCCTGACATGGTATGACGCGTATGGAACAGTCGAAGGTTACTCCGATGCGCTCTACGACTACTACGCGACCTACACATATGGCAGTTACAAAGGCGTAAACGACGCCTGTTATAACCCGTATCACCCCACTGCCAGTCTGACACCGTCAAACGGTATCGTCGGCTCAACCGTCTCCTTCTCTACCAGCTCGTTCCCTGCCATCACGTCACTGAGCGTCAAGTGGGACGGCACATCACTTGGGTCAATTTCTACGAACAGTAGCGGCAAAGCGCTCGGCACCTTCAAGGTTCCGGCAGCGCCGATGGGCACACACACGGTCAGGTGGAGTACCGGCAGCCTGGCCGCGCAGCGGACGTTCACCGTCGTCCCACGAATCAAGATCACGCCGAGCGCGAACGTGCAGCGCGGCCAGATCGTCAATGTTTCGCTGCGGGGCTACCACGCACGCGAGACCGTCAATATCCGCTGGAAAAAGGGGTCGACCTTCGTCCAGATCGCCCATGTGACGACGAGCAGCACCGGCAGCGCCAACATCGATGTCCATGTGCCAAAGTGGGTGCCGGACGGTCAGACGTCCGTGCGCGGTGACGGCACCTATGGCCGGGCGCAGACGAACACCGTCACGGTTAGCGGTGGCCCGTTCAGCGCATCTTCGGCGAAGACGCCAACGCCGACAAAGACAGCAACGCCGGCCGTAACGCTGGCGCCGACAACTCCGACCCCGACGCTCGCCGCGCCGACCGCAACCCCGGAAGTCGCTCCAACGGAGACAGCAACAGCAACGCTTGAGCCAACCGTCGCGCCAGCGCAATCGAGCGAAACGCCGACGATCGACCCGACCGCGACGACGCCAACTGACTCGCCGACTCCAGAGCCAACGGCACAACCCGCGACTGATTAGCTCTGTCCAATTCAAGTCCGCACCCGCCGCGACCTGGCGGGTGCGGACTACGCTCCCTTCCCGTCTCGCTGCCCGGCCGGTAAAGTGTGGGCATGAGCAGCGAATCACCGCGCCCATCGCTCAACCTGCGGTTGACCTTGCCCTTGCCGCCGGGCGTGAACAATCAGTACGTGACCGTTGGCAGGCGGCGGGTGTTGAGCAAGCCGGCGCAGGCGTTCAACAAGGATGTCGCGAAGATCGTCGAGCGGGCGCGCACGGACGGCGTGATCGTGCCGGCAATGGAAGCGGCGCTCAAAGATGCGCTGATTGGCGTCTATCTCACCTTTTACTTCGAGACGCCGAACCGGCGCGATCTCGACGGCGGGTTGAAGATCGCGCTCGATGCGCTCTGCCGAGCGCTAGGAATCGACGACCGGGCGGTGGTCGATCTGCACCTGACAAAGCGGATCGACCCGCTCCATCCCCACCTCGACATTGAGTTGGAAACCATTTCCGATTGGAGCTTCGACCGCTCGTATGTCTATTTGGGAAGCAATCCAAACGACGAAATGGACTGATTCGACGACACGGCCTTGTAGAATGGAGTTGACCTGTCGTGCTGGCGGCGGGCGCGATGCGACGACCAAGGAGACGAACCGCCCGTGGGCAACAATGGAACCCCGATTTCGGCCACCTTGCCAGGCGCGATCGATCCCACCGAGGGACACGTCCAGACGATCGAGCCGCCGATCGCCGAGTCCGCCCATTTGCTCGGTCAGGATGGCGCCGCCAAAGCGGTCGACGCCGTCGTCGTCCTCGATTTCGGGTCGCAGTACAGCCAGCTCATCACCCGGCGCGTGCGCGAATGCGGCGTCTACTGCGAACTCGTGCCGCACGATGCTTCTTGGACTGATATATCACCGCTCCATCCGAAAGGCATCATTCTTTCTGGCGGTCCCGCCAGCGTCTACGAGCCGGGCGCGCCCCAGCTCCCAGACTGGGTGCTCGCTAAGGACATCCCCGTGCTCGGCATCTGCTATGGCATGCAGCTCCTCGCACGCGCACTCGGGGGCGAAGTCGAGGGATCCGATCATCGGGAGTACGGTCCGGCGTCGATTTCGGTCCAGGAAGGCGATGCGTCACCGCTCTTTGCCGGTCTGCCGTCCAATTTCGACGTCTGGATGAGCCATGGCGACCACGTCGAAGCGGCCCCGCCCGATTTTAAGGTGCTCGCCTGTTCGACCAAGTCGCCGATTGCGGCGATGGTCAAGGATCACATCATCGGCATCCAGTTTCATCCCGAAGTCGCGCACACCCTGCGCGGTATCGACCTGATTCGGAATTTCCTCACGCGGGTCTGCGAGTGCGACACGACCTGGAGCGCGGAATCGTTCATCGATGCTTCGATTCGCGAGATTCGCGCGCAAGTTGGCGACGGGCGCGTGCTGCTCGGGCTCAGCGGCGGGGTCGACTCCTCGGTCGCGGCCGCCCTCATCCACCGGGCAATCGGCGATCAGCTCACGCCGGTCTTCGTCAACAATGGCCTGCTTCGACTCGGCGAGGCAGAACTGGTGCAAGTGGTTTTTGCCCGCCATTTCGGCATGCACTTGGTGTATGTCGATGCCAGCGAGCGCTTCCTGACGCGGCTCGCGGGTGTGATCGATCCCGAGCAAAAGCGGAAAATCGTGGGCGAGGAATTCGTCCGCGTGTTCGAGGCAGAAGCGGAGAAAGCGGGACCGTTCGATTTCCTCGCCCAAGGCACGCTCTATCCCGACGTGATCGAAAGCACGACCAAGGACACGAAAGCCGCGGTCAAGATCAAGACGCATCACAACGTCGGCGGCCTGCCTGCGGACATGACCTTCAAGCTCGTCGAGCCGCTCAAGTTCCTGTTTAAGGACGAGGTGCGCGCGGTCGGACGCGCGCTCGGACTCCCAGAAGAAATCGTCGAGCGCCAGCCCTTCCCGGGGCCCGGGCTAGCCGTCCGCCTCTTGGGCGAGATCACCGAGACCGATCTTGATTTGCTGCGCCGCGCCGATGCGATCGTGCGCGAGGAAATCGAAACCGCAGGCCAAGCGAAGCACGTCTGGCAATACTTCGCCGTGCTGCTGCCGGTGAACTCGACCGGGGTCATGGGCGACTACCGCACCTACGCACGTGTCTGCGCGATCCGCGCGATCGCCAGCCAGGACGCGATGACCGCTGATTGGGCGCGGCTGCCGTACGACCTGCTGGCGCGGATCAGCAACCGGATCGTGAACGAGGTCCGCGGCATCAACCGGGTTGTCTACGACATCTCCTCGAAACCGCCGGCAACGATCGAATGGGAATAGCGCCCGATCGGCATGCAGTGCGCTACCCCGTCATGCTGGGTAGTCTGTCCAGGCGTGCTTGTCGTGTTGCCGCGCCCGGGGCCGAAAAGTCCGGGCTACGAGCAACGAAGCCCTTTCCGAGCTGACGACCGGCACCACGGCCACCACCTCACCAAGGCGCGGACAGACTACTGAGCGAAGGCAAAGCGTCTGCCTCTGCTGAAGGCGGCGGCGAGGTAGGACGGATTCCTCGGCAGGCTCGGAATGACGATAAGGCTTGCGAGGCAAGGCGTTCGTCGTGCTTGCTCTCGTACGCACAATCCCTCAAGCCGCCGCAAACCGATTGGCGAACCAAAGCCGTAGGAAGATCCGGTAAGGAATCGCGGCAAACACTGCCAGAGCGCCTCTGCACCGCAATCGGGGGCGCCCTGATCATTGGCTGGCTGCCATCCCGAACAGGAGAGCGGACCCGACGATTTCGCGGGCGAAACTACAAACGCGCCCGAGACGCGTTCTATAAGTGACCGGCTTATTGTTGGGATGAAGGCCCGGGCAAACCTGGACAGGAGGGCGCTATCACAGTCTGGATACGGTTGTGAACACGGTCGGTAGCGTCTCGGGTTTGACCCGCCAACGGTCAGCAAAGTGCTTGCCCAGCGCAGGATCGGCGGATATAGTCACCACCTTCGGCTCTCGCGACGCCGCTCGCCGGCGCCGATTTGACGGAATGTGCATCCCACACCGCACGCATGCGGCATCCCGCAAACTCGTGAACGCGGTGCTCATCTTCGGCTAACACGATTCATCACCTAACCTTGGGGGACGGTCCGCGTGGGAACATCGCACTCATCGGCGCATCAGCGCCAGCCCGATTTGATCGCTTGCTGGCGCGGGCCCAGGACGAATCCGGGCACCGGTCAACTGGCCGACCCTTTTGCGGAAGACCCGATCCGCCGCTCATTTGGCCTCGTGACCTTCTGCACGCTGGTGCTTTTTGGACCGCTTGCGATTAATGCCAAGCTCGCGGCGACGGTGATGCTCTCAGTCGGCTGGTTGGCCGCGGCTGGGCTCGTCATCGGGTTCCCGGTCTTGCTCTGGAGTCTCGGCGAGTATTTCGTGATCGCCATCCGCCGACGGCTTCGCCCGACCGTCGATCAGCTCGACATCTCGCCCCGCGTGGCGCACATTCTCTACCGCTTCAACTATGAGGAAATCGACTTCGTCGATCAGGCGTCAGACGCCGAGTTGATGCTGCTCGCAAACATGGACGCGAGAGCGGTCCGCGAAATCCGCCGCGCCATTTCGCTCTGGAAATACCGTCGCTGGCAAGAGCGCGGCTTCCCCGCCACCGGAATCGATTAGGGCTTAGCGGCTCGCGTCGCTTTCCGAACCAGACCGCTTGCTGTGTTCGTGATCCTTCCCCTGCGCTCCGCGCCGGGTTGGGCCGCTGTGCATCGGCTCCTCCCGCCGCTGATCGCCCTTCTCCGCCTGTTTGCCTTTGCCTTTCTGGTCGGTCTTTCCGGTGTCTCCACCCCGCTCACCCTTCGGGTCGTAGTCCAGATTCTCATCCATGCGCTCACCTGCCATACCGAACTCCTTTCCCTTGGTCGATGCATGAAGGTGCAGCGCAAGCGGCATACCGGAGATAAAGCGCACGCGCTCCGATGCACCGCGCACGCTTGAGCCATCCTCCGCAACCGGCTATGTGAGCGCCTGATTACTTCCTCGGTGGTCTTACCGATGGTGGGGACAGCGATCATCCATAGATCAGGGGCCGTCGACCCGGAAACCGGAAACGACGCGCCGGCCACGGGTGAAGGCACGTATGTCGATGCCATGGTGGACAACAGCGGCGCGCTGCTCGATCCCACCGTCGACGACCAATAGTCACTCCTAAGTCCATCAGCTTCGCACCAATGACGCTCGCGGCTGCAAGTCGCGGGCGTCAACCTTGCCGCGGACGACGAATCAAGCGCGACAGGGAGTCATCACGTCACAGGCGAGAGAATCGCGGCGCGATCAGATAATCGCGTCTTCAAGGTAGTAGGTCATGCTTTGCATGGCGCTGATGGGGTCGATTTCGCGGACGATGATGTCGGGCGGGAGTCTGAGAATCAAGGGGGCGTAGCTGAGGATGGCGCGCACGCCGCCGGCGACAAGACGTTCGGCGACCTCCTGGGCGGCGTCCACCGGCACGGCCAGAATTCCCATGCGGATGCCAAGGCGGGCAACTTCGGCGGTGATCTTCTCCTCTGAGAGAACGACCAAGCTGTCGACCCGCTGGCCGATGTGCTCGGCATTCCGGTCGAAGATCGCGGCGATGCGGAACGACGAGGGCAGGAACCCGCCGTAGTGGAGAATCGCATGACCGAGGTTGCCAAAGCCGACGAGCGCGACATCCCACTGCCGGTCGAGTTTGAGAATGCCGCTGATCGCCGCGGCGAGATGGTCGACGTCGTAACCTTTCCCCTGCTTGCCAAACTTGCCGAAATACGAGAGATCGCGCCGGATTTGGGCCGCGGTGACGCCAATCACGTCGGCGAGCTCGTCGGAGGAGACCGATCCCATCCCCTGCTCGCTCAGGGCGCGGAGGGTGCGGACGTAGATCGGAAGACGGCGGATGACGATATCGGGAATCTGCATTTCGGCTGCGCCGGAACGCTGGCTCGCGCGGAATGGGCGGCCGCCACCGGATCCTGGCTGGCGCCCCTCGCCGGGAGCGGTCCCTCGCTGATCGCGCTCGCTGCGCGCCGTCCTCATCGTGTCGCATCCACCTGGTCGGACGAGGATGTCCGCCGCCTCACCGTTCGTCAACGGGCACGAAGCTTCGCAGCTTTTCCAGCCGCCACGGAGCAACTCATCCCGACATCGTGCGTTTGTTCACAAGTATCAGCAAACGCCGCCCACCCGTCAAAGATTTGGGCTCGGTGGCTGTCTGCGCCGGGGCTCACGCCGACGGGAATCCCGGTCGCCAGCCCGGCGGCGACCGCGACGATGTAACGACGCTCATTGCGATCTGGTGTGCAGAGCCGCCGCTTCTCATCGAAGCGGCGGCTCTGTTTGCGAGGATCTTTTCATTGACCGTTGTTCGCGACGGCGAGGCTCCCCGGACCGGAAGTCCGGCGAAACGGGCGGTCTAGACTCCTTCTTCCCAGAAGATGCGGTGGAACTCGGCGCTGTCGTAATAGCCGACGATGCTGACGATCTCGTCGCCAGCGACGCGGAAGACGCAGAGCTGCTCCGATATGAGGTCGCGGCCGAGCTTGCGGGAGGGTTCGCGGACGATGAATTGCACCGCCGCCCGGTCACCGGAAGCAATCACGTCGCTCACTTTCCAACGCGCGTGCGGATACGACGAAACGACGGCGCCGAAGTAATTGACGATCTCGTCGGCGGGCCGAATTGGCGGTTGATGCGGGAGCGCGCGAAAGGTCGCGTGCGGCGCTAGGGTCGCCTCTAAGCGGTCGGGATCGCGGTTATCGATCGCGTCAAAGAACTCCCGCGCGAGGCGCTCGGCATTCGACGACTCAGACACGATCGCGCCTATTCCCAGTGCGTCTGCCACTTCCCATGCCGCTTACTTTTTGACTGTCACGGGCACGAGCCGCAACAGCTCGTCGAGATGCGCCTTGGCGGCCTGGCTGACCCCTTCGCGGGCGCCGATCCGGTCGAGCGTGACATCGATCTCATACAGTACGTTGAGATCGTGGTGCGCAAGATGTTCCGCGAGGGACCTAATCTGCCAGTCATGCTCGCGGCGGCTGGTGCCGACCCTCGCCCATGCCGAATCCGAAAGGCTGCGCAGCGCTGAGCAGGTGCTCTGGCGGAGCCGGCGGAACTCTGCCATGACTTCGAGCGCGTTCGCCTGCTCGTCACGCGCGGCCTGAGCCGGGGACGACGCGAACGGCGGCAGCTTGTCGAGGTCCGGATTGTTCCTGGTTGCGATCAAGTGAATCATCGGGAAGACACGGAGCTCTTCGTCGCGCAGTCTGAGCAGCAGTTCCTTGATCGACGGCTCGCCCCGGCGCACGCTCCGAACGAGCTTGGTTTGGTCGTGAATCGGCGTCAACCAGCGAGAGAGGTGATTGATCGTGAAGTGCAGGCGAAGAATCAACGAGTTGCTGTCCAAATCGCTGATTTTGACATCGGCCGCCGTGACGACTCGGCCTGCCGAAACCGCTGTCGCTCGTTCTGCGGTGTGCATCGTCATGCTTCCTTAAATCCGTTTCCAGATCAGGCCAGCGCATCCTGCGCTTGCCGAAGATGCTCACGATCGTGATCACACACGTGATCGGCGAGCCACTGCAAGGTAATGCTGCCGTAGGCGCCGTGCTCCCCCTGCCGTTGCCACATCTCAGGCGCCAGCTCGGCGAGAAAGTCGACGAGCTGGCCGCGCATATCGCGGAATTGCTCGAACGTCTCAATCGGATTTTGGCCGCGATAGTCGCGCTCGATTGCCCACAGCTCATCGTCATACGCGGGCAGGTGGGGCCGATCTTCGCTGACCAACCGGTGGGCGCGATCGAGATAGATTTCTTCCCAATCCCGGAGGTGGGGCAGAATTTCGACGACTCCCCAGCCACCGTCGCGAGCGGGCTGCAAGAAATCCTCGTCCTCGTGCCCGGCGAGAATCAGGCGGTAGAACTCATCAGGAAAGTTGGCAAGCTCCGCCAAGATCGCCTCGGGCGTTCGTACCGGATTGGTCACAGGCGCTCCACCATCATCCGCAGCCGTTGTCCGGCCGGGCAAGGCCGTGCTCTCCGTCCGGTCCCCATCCCGGTTTGGCGAGCGCAACGTGACGAAAGCATACAGGAAAACCGCATCCCGAGCCGCGAGGACGTGCCTCATGGAGACGGCGAGGACAGGTCGACGATCTCGATTGGCGCTTCTCCCGCCAGCCGCACAATCGCGCCGTCCAAGCCCAAACGCCAGGCGCGGATCTCGGGCGTCGCCTGCGCGAACGAGACAATGACCATTAACGCACCGGGATAGTACGCCAGGCGCACGTCGGTTTCGGACGGCGCGGGTGGCGTGAGCGGATGGGAGTGCACAATAGCGCCCAATCTCCACCCGCGGGCGTCGATGTCCTTGAGCGCGGCGACCACTTCTCCCGGATCCATGGCGTAGGCGGTCGGCGACGATTTGCGATTGCGACCGGGGTAGAAGTGTTCGACTCGTTCCGGACCATCGCCGCGAAATTGAGTTGCCAGCAGGCCGCATCCTTCATTCGGCAAACCTGCGCGAAGATGATCCTCAATGGCGTGGTAGGTTGTGCGCTCCAGAACGAGACCAACTGGTGGCGACGCCTCGACCGCACGCGGACGGAACTCGGCCGCCGATTGTGTCCCGCGTTGGTGCTCGACCATCGTTCGATCATACCCGTACACTACAATCCCAAATACCACGTCCCTTCAGGGCCTGCTTGGGCAGGGACGCATTGTAGGGGATGGGCCCCGTCGCGCGGCCATCGGTTGCGCGCCTGGGTACGCCCGACTTCGCGGAGGAAACCCTCTTGACCGGCTCTTCCTTCAAGCGCTCGTTCAGCGCGTGTCTGCGGTGCTCGCTCGTTCTCGTTTGCTGCTGTCTTGGCCTCTGCTCACCACTCATCGCCGGCGCCCAAAGCACGCTGGGCACAGCTACGCCCGCGCTCGCGGGCAAGGACGCCGCGCTCTACGCGCCGGTCTTGGCCGACGAGCGCCAAGCAATCTACGCCGAAACCGCGGGTGAACTGAGCCTCTACAAGCTGAGGGCGACGCTCACGCCGGCGGAAGGGAGCGTGCCCGCGACGATCGATGGCGAGCTTGATCTCACCTTCGTCAACAACACCGGGAAAGCCCAGGATGAGATCGATTTTCGGCTTTACGCGAATAGTGACGAGTATGCCGAGGGGGGCATGACGCTGAGCAATGTCCGTGTCGGCGGCACGTTTTTCGAACCAACGCTCGACGTCGACGACACACTGGCGCGTCTGGAGCTCGCGCACCCGGTCGCCGTCGGTGCCTCGCTCCCGATCAAAATGCACTTTGTGACGACCGTGCCGACTGATCCCAGGCGCAGCTACGGCATGTTCGCCTACGATGCCGCGACCAGCACCTACGCCCTGGCCCACTGGGAACCGCTCCTTGCTGGCTACGATCCCGTTGCCGGTTGGAATACGGCGCCGCCCAGCGTCAACGGCGATCCAGTCTTTACCAACACAGCTCTTTACGATGTGACCGTAACCGCCCCTTCACAGATCACCATCATTGCGACCGGCACGGAATCGAGCCACAAGGCCAACGGCGATCTGGTGAGGCATCACTTTGTTTCCGGACCGGTCCGCGATTTCGTGATGGCGGCCGACAGCAGCATCGCATCGATGAGTCAAAAAGTCGGCAACACGACCGTCACCTCCTGGTACAACCCCGATCACGCGGAGGGTGGCCAAAACGTGCTCAAGTGGGGCGCGCAGGCGCTCAGTCTCTACAGCACGCTGTTTGGCGAGTACCCCTACGAAGAGATGGACCTGGTCGAGGTCGATCTTGGCAATGGCGCAGGCGGCGTCGAATTCCCGCAGATCACGTTCATCGGCGGCGACTATTACGGCAACAGTCTGATTACCAACACGATTCCTGGCTTTCTCGAGTTCGTCGTCACTCACGAGGTCGCGCATCAGTGGTGGTACGGCATGGTCGGCAACGATCAGTACCTCCACGCCTTCATGGACGAAGGGTTGGTGAACTACATCTCGTGCGTCTACTTCGAAAAGCAATACGATTCCCAAGTCGCCGAGCAGCAGATCGACCTCAACCTGAAGCTCCCGTACTTCACGATGCTCTTCAATCAAGGCGATGAAATTGTCGATCAACCAACCGATTCGTTCCCATCGATGGATTCGTACGGGGTGACGATCTACGGCAAAGGCGCGCTCGCATTCGACGCGATCCGGTCCCAGATCGGAGACGATGCCTTTTTTGGCGCGCTCCAGGCCTACCTCGCACAGGAGCGATTCAAGGTTGCCCTTCCGAGCGATCTCCGCGCCGCATTTGAACACGCCTCCGGCCAAGACCTGTCGGAGCTCTGGCGGCATTGGTTCGAAGCGGCGGAAGGGGATCAAGATTACACGCGGCAGGACTATTTGGATTTGATCATCAGGCTCGGCATGTAGTCCCGAAAGCAGAGTCCGATGGCGATTACGACCGAGTCAACATCGACGACGCGCAAAGCCATGGCGGGGGCCGCGATCCACCTTCGCATTTCCGCGATCGAATGGGCCGCGCTTGCGCTCGCGGCGACGACGCGAGTCGCGCTCGTCGCCCTCGTCTGGATGTCGCTCCGGATCTTTCCGCGCTGGCCGCTCTACCCGGCGCAATATCCCGATTCCTTCTTCCCTAACCACCCCTGGATCGACGGCTGGGCCCGGTGGGACGCATCGCATTATGTGAACCTTGCGAAGTTCGGTTACGGCGCCGACAACCCCAGTCCGGATGGCGGTCTTGGCTTCTTTCCGCTGTATTCCCTCCTCATGCGTGGTCTGGTTGAACTGTTCCGCATCGCCCCAACCCCTGGCCACCTTGCCTTCGCCGGAATCGTCGTCGCCAACGTTTGCTTCTTCCTGGCTGTGCCGCTTTTCGCCCGGCTGGCAACTGAGCAGGTCGGCGACACGGCCGCCCGCAACGCTTCGCTCCTGCTCTTGATCATGCCCTTTAGCTTCTTTTTCAATGCCGCTTATTCCGAATCGCTCTTCCTCCTACTCTCGCTGCTCAGTCTCGTCCTTGCTCGCAACAATCGGTGGTGGTGGGCAGCCGCATTCGCCGGTCTCGCATCCAGCACACGCCTGCTCGGGCTCGCGCTCGGGCCGGCCCTGCTCCTTCTAGCCTGGCGAAAGAACGCGAAACCGCGCGATCTGATTGCGATCGCGCTGCTCTCACCCGCGGGCATGGTCGCCTTCTTCGCCTACTGCGCGATCGCGTTCAACAACGTCTTCGCCTATTTCCACGCCCAGGCGACTTGGGGCGGCTGGGACGATCACGTCCGCTTTTACGCCGATCTTTTCCTCCGCCATCCCCGGGAAGCGATCAATGGCGATCCTCGCCACCTCATCATCTTGACCAACCTCGCGCTCGCGCTCATTTTTCTCGCCTTCATCCCGCTGGTGTGGAAACAGCTCGACGCCGCGACCGCGCTGTTCACCACCATCTTGATCGTCCTCCAGGGGGCGTTCACCTGGGTCTCGCTTGGACGCTATCTCCTTCCCGCGGTTGGTGTCTATATCGTCGCCGGCGCCCTGCTGGCCCGCCCGCGCTGGTCCGGCTGGCCGCGTGATGCCGTCGTCGTTGCCAGCACCCTCTTACTCGCCCTCCTCGCCGTCCTCTACGGCCACGCCTTCTGGGTCGTCTAACTCTGCGTCATTCTGGGCCCGTCGAAGAATCTGACCCTTCGAAGACCCTGTTGTGGAAAGGACAGATTCCTCGACTTCGCGCGGAACGACGATAGGAGGTTACGCGGCATAACGAAAGAAATATGATTGACGCCGGTCCTCTTCGGCCCGATCATGCACCGTTGCCTGAACAAGACATACTGTGGCCTTGAGCCACTTGGTGAGGAAGGGTGCGTATGGCTAATTCCCTCTACGATGTGCTCGACGAGCGATTCAAACCGTGCTTCAACCAGACCGCCCGCCTCGATTTGCTCGCCGACGGTTGCCGCTGGGTGGAGGGCCCGGCTTATTTCCCGGCCGGCCGCTATCTGATTTGGAGCGATATCCCCAACGACCGCATCATGCGATGGGACGAAACCAACGGCATAACCAGTGTGTTCCGCCACCCCGCGGGCTACACCAACGGGCACACCGTCGACCGACAAGGGCGGCTGGTGAGCTGTGAACATGGCGGTCGTCGCGTTTCCCGCACTGAGCTTGACGGCACGATCACCACGATTGCCGATCGGTACCAGGGCAGGCGCCTAAATAGCCCGAACGACGTCGTGGTCAAATCCGACGGGTCGATCTGGTTCACCGACCCGGCGTACGGCATCGAAACCGACTACGAGGGGCATAAGTCGCCAATGGAAGTCGACGGCTGCTACGTCTACCGCGTCGATCCCGCAAGCGGCGACATCGCGGTCGTCGCCGATGATTTCGTCCGCCCCAACGGCATCGCGTTTTCGCCCGATGAGCGCAAGCTCTACATCGCCGACACCGGCGCCACGCACGCCAAGGACGGACCGCGCCATATTCGCGTCTTCGATGTGAAGGACGATGGCACGCTTTCGGGCGGCGATGTCTTCGCCACCTGCACGAACGGGTTCTTCGACGGTTTCCGCTTCGACACTGAGGGGCGCCTCTGGACGAGTGCCGGCGACGGCGTCCACTGCTACGATCCTGATGGCACGCTCATCGGCAAGATTCTCGTGCCCGGTCCGGTCGCCAACGTCGTCTTCGGCGGTCCGAAGCGCAACCGCCTCTTCATCTGCGCGACGACCTGCGTCTATTCCATTTATCTGTTTGTCAACGGCGCGAAGACGTTCTAAGAGGAACAGCGCAGGATGGTTGAGCGTGCTCGATACAAGCAGATGGGTCGCGCGGGTCACTGGCGCTGCGAGTGGACATGGCAAGACGACAGCGACATGCTTCATCGGGGCCGGCTTCGCGATCGTCGCGCTTGAGCTCAGGCGTTATTCGGGACTTGCCGAAGGCGGATCAGACGGTAATTGGATCGCCATTATGTGACGTGATCGACCAAGAAGCGGCCGAACGCGCAACCGGCTTGGCGGGCAGATCGTCAATGTCGCCTCGACCGCGGTCCTCCGGGCATGATCCCGCGCCTCAGCGTACCACGCATCGAAATTTCGGCTCCGCGGCATCGTACCGAAGGGCGCGCCCACGGCGTTCACGTAACGACGACTGTCATTCCGGGCGACATGCGCTCAGGTATCCGCGACCGCTTTGTCTTGGAAGGCATACCGGTCCTACGACCCTAGGAGACCCGCCGATGTCGCGCGAACGATTCTCTTCGCGGCGTCAATGCCATCCTCCGCGATGGTGCAACTGCCCATCGTCACCCCACCCGACGAGCCGAGTTCGCGGTGAAAGCAGCCGTTCTTCAAGGCCAATGCGTATACGTACTCCCTCATTTTAGCCAGCGAAAGTCCATGAAATTGGGGGATGCTCCCACGCGTGGAAGTTAGTATTTTGTTCATACTTCGCGGTGGGCGAAGGCATGCGTTGCCCGTGCGGCGTTGCAGCGTCGGCAGCCACAACTTAATTTTCTGGTTGCACCCAGACGCTGAGCGGGATCATCCCTTTACGGGCATGGCCGAGTTTCGTTGTCAGGGCGCTTTATTCTGGGACCATCGCTTGGAGCGCAAATGTTGCCGCTCTCCCCAACGCGGAATGTGCGTGCCGGGATGAAGGGTTCCCTATGATCGATGGTTCCACGACTGGTCCGCCTCCCCACCTTCGTGCCCGTCGCCTGCTACGGCTCAAAGCAAGCAGGTGTCGGTTGCTGCGCTCGCGACGCCGAATTCACCGAGCCCTGCTCCGCCAATCGATGTTACTCATGGTCGTCCTGGTAGGACTCCTCACGGCGCTTCCGCTGCTCCCGATTTCGTCGTCACAAATTGCCAGCGGCCAAACGGGCTGGACGTGGTACAAAACCGACACGCACATTCATTCCGTGTTCAGCGGTGATGCCCTCGACGATCTCGGGATCATGAGCCAAACGGCTAAGAACCATGGTTACAACGCTCTCTTTCTCACGGACCACAATCTCGCCGGAGATTTCCCCATTTCAAAGTTTGTCGCGAACCATATCGCGTTCGATGACGCCTACAATTATTGGACTCCGGCAACGGGCGGTTCGCTCTCTTCCACGACCAACGCGCTTGATACGACGACCGTCAACACCGGAACGCAATCCCTCCATCTCAAGAGTTCCTCTTCAACGTTCGGAGAGACTTTCATCTGGGAGAAGCGAGGTCCGAGCTTTACCTCCTCGAAAATTGTGCTCAAGTTCTCCGTCTATCCGAAACGGATCGACCCGGGTTCCGGCGTCGGCGTTTCGATCGCACTCGGCGGCGACCCGAGTGCGCCCGGATCGTTTGTCGACGGCTACACGACGCAGGACGGCATCATTCATCCCGGCCGGTCGGCGGTGTTCGTCTGGCAACTCGGTTCAACCCGTACCGCCTCGTCCAATCCCGAGCGACGCGTGATCACCCACGCGCTCGGGTCGTACACCCTCAATGCCTGGAATACTTACACCATCGATGTCACTGCTGCGCTCAACGAGCTGCCCGCAAGCGAGCGGCCGCTGATCTATAACGCCGTGACGTCCGAAAAGCTGATGGTTGCGGCGAACGGCGGGACCGCCGATGCGCTGTTCGACACCTACACGCTCGACGGCGACACCGCGGCCGCTGACTCCTTTGTCTACCGTAATAGCATCATTCATCAGTTCGACAACGACTCGTTCAAGATTTTCCCCTCGGTTGAGCGGGGCATCAGCGAGCACGCCCAGCGATTCAATTACGGCATAACTGATCCTTCCCAGTTCTCCTCGGTTATCAACGGGGTCGACAGCATTCTCTCGACTCAACAAAGCGGCTATCCCGCGATGTTGAACCATCCAGGGCTTGATGGCGGCGTCACGACCCAACAAGCGATCAGCAACAAGGGCTATGGCGCAGATGTCATCGAGGTGCGAACAGCTCTCATGATTCAGGCCTGGGACGGTATTCTCAACCAGGGAGTCCAGATTCTGGGCAGTTGGTCGAGTGACTCTCACCACGCCTCTTTCACTCCAGCAACCTTCATCTTTGCCCCGTCGCTCGATTTCGACTCATTGATGCGGTCTTTCTATGAAGGGCGAACCTACAACGCACGCAACTCCTTCGGCGGTCGGATCATTTTCAATCTTGACAATTCCGTCGACCCCTACCCTGCACGCTACCCGGTCTTCGTCCCTGCCAACCAGGCCTCGGCCCCAGTCAGTCTGGCGGTAACTGGCGGTCTACGCGTGGGCGACCAAGTGCGCTGGTTCAGCAACGGCGGCCAAATTGCGACCGATGTCGCATCGGGATCCACCTACAGCGCCACGAAATCGATTCCGCTAACGGGCAATTGGACCTACGTCCGGGCCGAGGTTTGGAGCGGGACTACGTTCCAAGGCACAACGCAGCCAATCTTTTTCCGCGATGTGGCGACCATGCCGGCGGGTATCCGCTTCAACGTCGACGGCGTGACAACACGGAGTGGGCAGCAGTACACGCGGCTCTCTACGCAAGGAGTCACCTCGTCGACTTGGGATGCCACTGCACAGGGACTGACCCTGGATCTGACCGATCCAACTGGCGCACTCGTCCGTATGACAATGGCAACACCGAATGCACCCGCGGCTGTCAAGCTCGACGGAGTGGCGGTACCGCAGGCAAGTTCGCGCAGCGCCTTTGACAGTGCATCCGGCTCAATCTGGTTCTTCGACACTAGTTCTGAATCTCTCCTGCTTAAGGTGCTCCATGCGTCCAACCTGGCGCGACTGCGGGTCGAGTTGAGCGCTGGCATCGATACGCAGCCTCCGTCGGCACCAACGAAGTTGATCGCAACGGTTGCTAACAATCGGCACGTTGACCTGAACTGGAATGCGGCGACCGACGCTAATGGTGTCACCGCATACGATATCTACCGTAGCGGAACGCTTCTGGCCAGCCTCGGGAAGGTCACGACCTACGCTGATACCTCGGTATCGACCAATGGCTCGTATACATACGAATACATCGTGCGGGCGCGCGATGCGGCTGGCAATGTCTCGGCCGCCAGCAATACGGCGCTTGCATTCAGCGACGGGTTCGAAACTGGAAACTTCGCGCAATGGTCCGGAACCTCGAGCCTGGTCATCGAGAGCACGAATGTCGCTTCCGGCGTCAAAGCGGCACAAGGAACGAGCCCGGCCACTGTTGGCGGCGCGACCGGACCAGCCTTCGCCGAAAAGCAATTGGCAACTGGCCAGAACGAGCTCTATTACCGCGTCCGCTTCAAGTTGCTCAGTCCTGCATGGACAAATACTGTTTACCTGCTACGCGTGCGTACCGCCGCCAACGCCTCGCTCCTCGGTCTCTACGTTAGCAGCAGTGGTGCGAAGCTCGGCTACCAGCTAACGAGCGGAGGCACGACCAGCAACGCGACCAGCGCAACTGCTGTCAGCCTCGGGGCATGGCACGAAGCGCAGGTTCGGGTCCGAGTTGATGGTGCGGGCGCGACCGGCCAGGTCGACGTTTGGTACGACGGCACCCCTGTACCCGGTCTTGGCACGGCGGTTTCCCTGGGGACAACGCCGATCGGTAAGTTGGTGCTCGGGGAGACAGCGACGAGCCGCACATTCAATATGGCCTTCGACGACATTGCAGCCTCCTCAGGTCAATTACCTTATCTCGGTCCTGTCGGTTCGCCGACTCCGACTGCAACCAATACGCCAGCGAGCACTTCTACGCGGACACCGACAAACACCATCACGCCAACTGCCACGGCGACGCTGGCGTCGGGGAACACACCGACGTTCACACCAACCAAACCCCCAACCGCGACCAAAACGGCCACTCCAACCAATACTGCAACCTCAACACTGACGCCGGCGCCAGCACTTTTGGCCGACGGATTCGAAAGCGGAGACCTCAGTAAGTGGACGAGCGTATCGGGACTCACTGTCCAGCAAACTGAGGTTGCCAACGGCGCCTGGGCGGCGCGAGGCACGAGCACTGGGGCGGCCGGCACTTCTGCCTACCGTCAGCTCAGCTCGGCGCAGAACGATGTGTATTACCAGCTGCGATTCAAGATCATCAGCCAAGGCAGTACCGCGTCGCTTTACCTGCTCCGGTTCCGAACCGGGACAGGGTCCTCGCAGATTGGACTCTACGTAAACGGTAACGGTAAGCTCTCTTACCGAAATGACATCAGTACTGCAGTATCAACCAGCGCGACGACGGTGACTCCCGGCGAGTGGCATGAAATCCAAGTCCATGGCATCGTCAACGGCGTGAACGGGCTGATCGAAGTCTGGTTGGACGGAACAATCATTACAGATCTGAGCAGGACAGAGAACTTGGGCACGGTCGGCATTGGCCGGATTCAAGTCGGCGATAACGCAACTGGCAAGACCTACGATGTCGCCTTCGACGATGTGCTGGTGGATACTCGCTTCATCGGCGCAACGAGTGCGGCGACAATTAGCCAGTCGGCCGCCATGTCGCAGTCCGCGACAAATGTCTCACCAACCATTTCCGCGACCACGCCCCAGGCTACGGCGACACCGACGCAGCTGCCAGTTGCCTCACTCCCATTCGCCGATGACTTCGAGTCGGGTACGCTTGCCAAGTGGACGAGTGTCAAGGATCTCGGCATTCAGCGTGGCGGACACGAGAGTGGCTATGCTGCGCACGCCGCGAGCGATGGAAGGGCCGGGTCAACGGCAATGATTGCGCTCGCTAAACCACAATCTGATCTCTATGCCCGATCGGTCTTCGAAATCGCGAATCACGGCAATAAGACGGTCACTTTACTCACGCTTCGGGGCGAAAGCGGACGCGTCGTTTCGCTCTTTGTCGCCGGCACAGGCAAGCTCAGCATCTCGAATGGGATCGATGGCTCGATAGCGCGCAGCGCCGAGGTGATCCAAGCCCGCGAATGGCACGAGGTTCAGGTGCACGCCTCGATCGCTTCTGGAACGCTCGAAGTCTGGCTTGATGGGCAGCGTGTCGATGCTCTGAGTGGAACCGCCGCCCTCGGTAGCAAGCCGATCTCGGAGGTCCTCCTCGGAGATCCCGCCAAGAACCGCGTTTACGAGGTACTGTTCGACGATGTGGCCGTCGACGTCAACTCCATCAAACCGGAAGTCTTGGCGACACCGACATCAACCCCAACCCCAACAGCGACGGCTACACTGAAGGCGTCAGCGATATCCGCGCCAACCATCGCGCCGACAGCGACGCAAACGCCAAGTGATACGCCAAACCTGCCGCCGACCGAAACGCCGACACCGGAGCTGCCAACGGTAACTCAAGTACCGGATTCAGACGGCGATGGCGTCTTAGACCCGCAGGATCAGTGTCCGGGGGCTCCGGATACCGGCGTTGATAGCGATGGCGATGGGATCGACGATGGATGCGATCCAACGCCATTCGGAGACCCAACCGCGACAGCGGTGCCGACTGAAGGCACAACCTGATGCAGTCAAATCCGGGCGTCCGGTGGTTTGAGGCCTTCCTCCGGCGGGGTCACCTTCTGGAACATCCGTAGGAGCGGCAGGTCGTAGGTAGCCTTCAAGGCCGCCCACGACCAACGGCCAGTCAAAGGTGGTCAGGGTCAAGCGATAACCAACCCGCAATGTACGAGACAATTGAGGAGGCGAGGCTGCGCGGCACGTTCGTCGCGCTCGCCGGCGCCGGCCGCTCGTCGGGGGTGACGAGCGCCATTGCGTACAAAGTCCGGGCGGGCACATCCGATAGAACCCCATTCGTGTCTGCGCCCGGGCTCGACGAGGTTACCCGCTTACTGCGAGTACTGTTCTACCTGCTGCCGGTAAGCGATTTCTCGATTAACTTCGTAGCGCGACCCCCGCTTGGCCGGCAAGATCGCGCCGATCAGCCACAGCCAGGGGGCGAAAATGCCGACGATCCCAAGCACGGTGCGTCCCTTCTGAAACGTGATCGAGCACACCGTGAAGATACACATGATGTAGAACGACAACAGCAAGAACCCGAACGTCCATTCCAACCACGTCACGGCCTGCCTCCTACCGACGTACCGGTCACGCTCGCCCGGGCTATCGCCCTCTCTGCTGTACCCCAAGTGGGTACCGCAAACGGCTGATCGCCAGACTCAAAAGGCTGAGTGAGACCAGTTCTGCTTCGGATGCGACGGCCCGACCGTATCGGGCAGCCAACCGACCACCCCACAAAGGTAGCGGGGCGCGGGTCGTACCGGCATCAGTCGAAGGTCGCAAAAATTCAGGTGGCAACCTCGTTGAAAAAGCGCTTCTTTCCACGGTGGAGCTCCATCAGCAGTGTGCTCCCGCGAAGGCACTTCGGGCCTTAGACCACAGGCGAGCGCTCGGCGATCTCGACGGCTACCTGCGAGTCTTCCTCGCCGGGGCGAGAACCTTGCGCCGGTCCTGCGTGTTAGGGCGGGCGGCGACGGACATCGCAACTACAAGCACCAAATCGGTAGCGCCTCGAGCCGCAAGGAAACGACTGAAACCGTTCTCATACTCAGCGAAAAGCTTAGTTGACGGGCTAAGAATTGAGGCGATGATTTCGAGGCAAGTGACGAGACAACGAACCACACACGAAAGGTGAGAAGCGAGGTCTGCCGTTAGTGTTTCAGAGAGGGACCTATTTGAGACAGCGTGCCTCCTCAGGAGTGGCGAGGTCGATACGCAACTGACGATCCTTGATCTGGTCGCACCGGCGGATCGCCTCGATCGCCTGGCCGCAGGTTTGGTTACTGACGATGATGAGTGTCTGCGTGCGCTGGATGCGGTGTGTTGCCTCCGCGATCGCGGTTGCGATGGAGCTGAACGCTGGTTGCCGCCGTGCTTCACGCCCTCGCGCTACCGCCGCATGAACCGCTGTGAGCAACTCGGTGACGTCGACGGGCTCGGGAAGCACCATCACGCCAAAGCTGCGCAAGTCCGCTCCGTGGCGCCTCAGGTCGATTGGCGTGATCGTCGGCGAAGCGAGTACCGGCATCATCCTGCCGGCCGGGTCGGCGCGCAGCAGGCGCAGCAGGGTCATCCCCCGCACGCCGGGACCACAGTGGATGTCGAGGACAACCAGATCGGGGTGCATACGGAGCAGCTCCGCCGGGGTGATTCCGCAGTCCGTTAGGACCGTGACCTGGAGCCCTTCTCGTGCGAACCGGGCGGCAAATGCGTTTGCGAGTGCGCGCGACCCTTCGAGGATGACGACGTGGGGCGGCGTCGACGCTGACATGGTCGGCTCCATCGGATGAGGGCACGCTTACCGCTGATGGGAAGGCTAACCGCCGGGGAACGAAACGTACAGGGGGAGGGCCATGTCCCCGCTGTGGAGGTGATTACATGCGACACCTGAGCAATGTTACAGATCGCTTGCCGAGGTAGTCATGGACCGCGCCGCTGACAGTAAATTCTCGATCAACAGCATACCATCGAAGATCAGCGCGCCGAGGGCGCGCAGTTCGGTCCCGAACCGCTCCATGTCGATCAGCGAGGAGGGGGTTGACAGGAGTACCGGCACCTGCGCGCCGGCCGGGTCAGCCCGCAGCCGACGCAGGAGGTCGAGTCCACGCAGATCTCCCCCGCACTTAAGGTCGAGAACAACAATATCAGGGCGCATACGAAGCAGCTCCGCCGGGTCGACCGTGCATTCGGTGAGCGCGGTGACCCGGAACCCTTCGGTGGCGAAGACGTTGTGGTAGACGTCAGCGTACAGAGGCGAGCCGTCGAGGACGACAACGTGGGGTGCAGACGCTGAGGACATCGTGGGCGCCTTCTTTGAGAGTCGCGAACGTCTCCGAACAGTTAGTCGCCGAGGGACCGGTCTTGGAGTCCAGTTTCACTGCGATGTCCCGCAGTGTCGTGCAGAAAATCCAGGACAACGAATCAAATCCGCATCCGGAATGGGGGAGGCGGATGGTAAGCGCCGCCATGACGATCCCGCCCCGCACGTGTCTTGATTCCGACAGTGCCCCCTCCCTTCACGCCCCATCATCTGTGATGGCAGCTCGGCGCCGCATCAGTATGATTACCTAATCGTCAATACATGGACCAACCACACGCCTACGCCGCCTGACCGGTAGGACGACGGCGACGCGGCGGGTCACGCCGCCAGACCGGCGTGGACGGACGAGATCTTGGCTCGAGACTCGCGGATGCGACGGACACTCCCGTTGGCTCCTCGACGCCGGCGCGATTCCATGCCACGGCGACGACGGCCGGCAATCGGGGCCGAGGGGCCTCGCCGCCCGAACCCTCATTGACGCCCACCGATTGCGCCTTTCGACGGCTGTCTCTACGACCTGTGCTCCGGCACCATCTGGGGGCTCCGGTGCTTAGCCGGTGCGGCGCGGCCGCATGCTGGCCGGTCGACGGGCATCGAGGGCTGGGGAGGTCGTGGCATGCACACCACCATCACGGGCATCATCGTCGTCGGGGGTAGCCTCCTGCTGACGTTGCTGGGTGTGGCTCTCGTCCGCCGCCTCGTCTCTCACCGCACCCTCGCCGGGCACAACGACGTCGCCGGCTTCGTCTACGCCACCACCGGCGTCACCTACGCGGTCATTCTGGCCTTCGTCGTCATCGCCGTTTGGGACCAATACGACACGACCAGCGAGGTGGCCGATCGCGAGTCGAATGCCCTGGCCGCGCTCTACCGGTTGGCCAACGGATTCCCGGCGCCGGCGCGGATGGCGGCTCAGTCGGCCCTGCTCGACTACGCCGAGGCCGTGATCGACGAGGAGTGGCCAGCGATGACCCACCAGGAGGCCCCGAGCCCGCGGACATCGATGGCGCTGACCGATCTGTACCGGGTCTACGAGCAGCCTGACGTGGTCACTGCCGTCAACCCGGCGCAATACACCGAATCGCTGCGGCTGCTGAATGAGGTCTCGGCCGACCGCCGCGGGCGGATCCTGGCGAGCCGCACCGGCTTGCCGACCATCCTGTGGGCAGTGCTGGTGGGCGGGGGAGTCCTGTTGATCGCCTTCGCTTTCCTCTTCGGGGTGGAAAGTCCGCTGTCGCAGGCGGCGATCATGGGCACGCTGGCAGTCACCGTGGCGATGCTGCTGTTCGTGGTGAGTGATGTCCAGCGCCCGTTCCAAGGCGGGCTGCAGGTGACGCCGGAGGGGCTGCACCTGCTGTTGGAGCAGTTCGGACCGGCGGGGACGACGGCAACCCCCACGCCGTAATGCCCCGCCAACTATCATCAGTCGTCTCAACCTTCAGGAGGAGTCCCATGGCAACGCTCTTGGCAATCACCTATCCCGAAGCCGATCGCGCCGAACAGGCAATGGAATCGCTCGATTGGTCCGCTTTCGACCGCCTGATCAATATCAAGGCAGCGTGCTGGATCACCAAAGCGGGGAACGAGCTCATGGTTCACCCGCGCGGTCATCCCGGCGCGGGAAAGGCGGCCCTCGGCGGCGCGCTTGGCTTGCTCGTCGGTGGACTCATGACCGTCCCGGTCGTCGGGATTGCAGCCGGCGCCGCGATCGGCATCCATAAAGGCCGGCACAAAGACATCGGGATTGACGAGGCTTTCGTGGCGTCCATCGGAGAGCAACTCGAGGCGGACGGGTCGGCCATCATCATGCTCGTGGAGGAAGGCGCCGACACCGCGAAAGCAGCCGTCGACCTCGCTCAGTACGGCGGCACGGTCCAGAGCAGCGATCTTTCGCCGGAACAGATGGATCGCTTCCAAACACTGCTCGACCAGGCCACCGACGACGCGCCCTCTGATTCTGACGCCGCGTCAGCGTAGGCTCCGCGTCCGGACGAGCTGGCGTCGATTTGGAGAAGGTAGCGCAAGCCGCAGTCGACGGATTCCGTCACGCGGCGACTCTTCCCGAGCGCCTCTGATTTTTTCGCGGACTTTGATGCCGCATCGGGAATGCGGTCACTGCGGTCATCACGCTTGTGGCGGTCTTCTCCGCTGCCGCATCTGATGAAGATCAGACTCGCGACCTCCGCGATTTCGAGCGTCACGGCGACCTGCTTTCGCACCGCACGTGCCGTGAACTTGGGCACGCGCTGATTCCCGCGATCAACCGTGAGGAGGTTTACGAGCTCGCCCACCAACTCGACGACTCTGTTGACTACGCCGAAGAGGGCAAGGTGTCGCATTTCTTTGTACCGACTGCCGCCATCGTCCTCAACCGGAGTGCAGTTCGTAACGGTGATTGGCGCTCAAGCTGATGCGCTCCAGCACCCGATGTCATTTGCGCCTGGTGGTTCTCGGCAGTCTATTAGGTACGATCGTTATTTGGTTCGGAGCGAAGCTTCGCAAGGTCGAAGCTTGGATAGGTAACGTGACCCCAAATGATGGCGGCGAAGTGGTTCACGTACGCAAAGGTTGTCAATCGCGTTCCCTTGGTGAGAACGAAACCACTTCAGAGTTATCCACGACCAGGACAGTGTCGTCGCACCGCCCGGCTGGCGGCGCAAGGCCCGCGTCGCAGCGCTCTTCGGTGCACTTCAACTCGGTCTCCCATCGGCCGTCCACAGATGCAGGGCGGGGGAGAATCGCTCGTTGTGCCGGAGTCAACAGAAGACTGTGCCGACCCACCTACAGCGTTCCTCAGAGCTCGGAGCCCTGACTCTCAGACATGGCTATCTCCTGGTTTGCTTGGTCGAGCATGGCTTGGAAGTGGCTAAGTTGTTCTGGGGCGAGGTCGGTGCTGTAAACCGTACCACCGAGTCGGGCGAGCTCCTCGGCAGATCTGGTGGCATGGGTGCCATCGCCGGCGAGAATGAAAACCGCGGATCCACCCGCATCAAGGGCCGACCCAACCGCGGTGATGAACGCCTCGTCGATACGGTGCTCGTCCTTTCTGCCTTTGAAGCCGCCGAGCGCAATACCCGCGGCGAGCCCGACCACCGGAAGCCCGACCATCCCACCGACGATCAGTCCTAGGCTACCGCCGAGCGTCTTTTTCGCGGCGGTGGGATACCCCCGTTGGTGCACCATCAGTTCGCCGTTTTCCTTGCTCACCCAGCACGCCGCCTTGACATCGAGCAGCCCATCCTCGTCGAGCCAATCGATCGACGCCATCGTCAGTGCGGCCCGGTCGGGATCTGCGCAGGAAATCGCCAGGAGTGTGGCCATCGCGCGCCTCCCCCATCCATGTTGCAAGTCTGTCCGAACTCACGCTTTGCCCTTATGGGACGACGATGTGGATCGGTTCGTTGAACTTTGAGCGATCGAGTTGATGCACGATGCCGTCGTCGTCGCTCTTCAAAGCGGGCCGATAAGCTGGAGGGGGTGGACTAAATCCGCACCGTCCACCGACATGCGAATCGACATCGGCTGCTTCGCTAGCCCCGTTCTCGGAGTACTGGACTCGATGTGACTTGGATCGACTGTACTTTCGATGACGGTTGAGGCCGCTCCCTCGGTCCTGAAAGTGGCAATGGCAACCAAAGCACGAGGGTGAGGAGACTGGTTATCCAGGTTCGTCCAGGCATGTTTCCGAGTTCCATGTCTGTCCTCAAACCGTGGTGCAGTCCACCGCTTCCTTTCCCTTGCTCGGCGGAGATCGATCTCTCCGATCTTCATTAGCGTGCGGCTGCCAGCACGCCTTGGTTCGCCGGCGCCTGATCTGCGATCGACGCCCTCCACCCTTTAAGAACGGCATGGAGTTCAGCGGCTCCGACGATCGGTTCCACCGGCGAAGCGAACTCAACGGGATAAAGGACAAAGGGTTGTGTTTGCGTGCCGCCAAGACCGCCATGGCAACCGACCAACTCTTCGAACGCGGCCACCTCGCCTGTCTTGGAGTCGTACAGACTCATGACCAAAATGTCTGGCGCGGTCGTGAACCCATCCGCGCGTTTCACGTGGCGCGCGGCATTCGGTCCGAAATTCGCCAGCGGATCAGTGCCGACGGCATAGTCCTGGTCAAGATACCGGATGCCCTCGGCCCCGATGACGATGCCTCCATCAACGTCGGAATGGACCATGACGAATCCGATGCCTTGATGGTGGGCAAGACCGTTGAGCAAACCTGGGAACGCCTGGGTGATTTCCTCGTAGGTCATGCGCTGTTTCCATGCGGGAAACGATATGAGTCCGAGATTGCCAGAGGCCAGGACGATGACGTCGTCGGTTGCCGCCGACCGCCGCTCAGAATCGAGGGGGCCCCCGTCAGGTCCGAGCGCCACGGCCCCGTTCTTTGTCCGGCCGCGGGTCGCTCGTTCGAGCAGGCTTGCCGTACGTCCATCCTGGCGAACAACCTCGCTCAACGCCAGATTGAGATTGCCCCAATCTTCAACCGTCGTCTCCGCACTCGTAACTTGGTGATCCGGCGAGATCAGGGCCTTCGCGACATCTGAGAGCGATTGGTTGTAGCGCTGTTTAAATGTGGCGCCCATGCTTTGCCCGTGATCGGATAAAACCACGAAGTGGTAAGGCCGAGGCGCCATCCTTGCGGCACGCTCGAGCTTGGCGCAAACCCGGTCTAACGTGCGCAGGACTTTGAACGCATCGGGGCGGTCGATACCTGAATGGTGCGCGACCTCATCGTAGGCGAAGAACGTGTTGTAGACAGCCGGCACCCCACGAAACATGTCGGAAATGAGCATGAAGAGACTGGCTTCCTGCATCACCGTCGTCGTGCTGGAGCGAATAAAGGCGTACTTGAAATGCCGCGAGATGCGCGGTTGCTCGTCTCGACGCACCTGATGCCAGGCTTGGTAACGCTCGCGCACAACGTCTCCGAAAAAGAGCGCGAGCGTGCGGGCAAAGGTATAGGGGTTGCTGTAATAGGCGACATAGCTCCTCGAGACATTGCGCTGGCGATCACCGACCGCGCTGTAGGTGCAGAGGCAATCTGGGGCGTCGCCGCCAAACACGTTCCATCGGCTGGCTCCATCAGGTGCGAGCAACCCATTTCCGGTCGAGAGCTGACGCTCCAACTCGCGCGCCGTCTCCATCTTGCTGGAAACCATCAACTTCCCTGCAGCTTTGTCATACCAGCGGAATGCCGGAATTCCGGTGTTATCTCCGAGGAGGATACCGGCCTGACTGGCCGACGTCTGGGACGACAGGTCCGGTTCCCATGAGCCGAGCTGGTGGGTCCCTTCGGCAATCCAACGGCGCAGGGTCGGCATGTATCCGCCGTCGATCGCTTTACGCAGAATCGGCTCGGCGAGTCCATCAAACTCGAGGAAGAGCACACCGGGGGTCGAGGATTTTGGGGTGGAAGCAAACGTCTTCTTCAGTGGTCGCGTCACATAACATTCGTATCCGGTCGCGTCGTCGAGCGAGAAAAGGGCGGCGACGAACACGTTGCCAACGGTGAGCCCCAGGGTGACGACGATACCCGTCCAGATATTGTTGACGCTCAATCCTCCGATACTAAGCTGAGCGACAAGGAAGACCACAAGACCGCTCAAGACAAACGTGATGAGTGGAAACAGAAGCGGGTGGAAATGTCCCGCAAATCTGTAGATCACCGGCCAGCTCAGCGCGAGCGCCAACGTGATCACGATGGCACTGACGACGGTGCCCCATCCGTCGCCCACCGAAAAGCCGGACAACAACCAGTCAAGAAGCCCCAAAAGAACCGCCTCGATGATGGCAATTGTGATTGACCATCGCACAAAGCGGCTCATGCATCTACCTCGCACACTGAGTATCGGATACAGGTAGCGTCGCTCAGTTGTCAGGGCGAGCGATTTCCGGCTCCGACAACTGAGCGGCAACCTCTGGCCTAGCAAGTTAGGCGTGCCCGAGTCGTAGCCGCATCCCTCTTAAGGCGCATTCGGCGGCACAACCGGCTACCCGGCAGGCGCTCCATCGACCGAATACGCCCTTGGACGCATGCGAGTACGCCCGCGCCCGCCATAGCCTGCCAGAGTGGGATGGCTCTTTCTTGTGTCGACTGAGATGGGAGGAGTCGATGTCGGTCGAACTCGGCGTCCTCGTCTTTCCTGGCCGACGCACTGCCAACCAGGTCCTCGCCGAGGTGCGCCAGGGGCAGCACGCCTGGATCGAAGACGTTGCAGTCGTCGAGCGCAACAAGCGCGGCCGGTACACCGTGCACAACACCTGGACACAGAACGAGGACGACCGCTTAGGGGTGGGAATTGGGGCCGCGATTGGCGCGCTCTTCGCCACGGTTCTTGGTCGTGCCGGAATCGTGGCCGGGGCAGCCGTTGGCGCAGTGGGCGGTGCTTTCGTCGGTACCAGCTTCGACCTCGCGGAGTACGACCCACGCCTGAAAGAGGTCGGCAAGGCATTGGAGCCGAACACGTCGGTGATGATGCTCTGTGCCGAACCGACGGACGTCGATGCGTTCGTCGCCATCTTCTCAGCAAATGGCGCCAAGCTGACGCGTTCGTCGTTGAGCGAAAACCAAGCGCGCCAACTCACGGCGGCGCTCCGATCAGGGCAATAGGGAGCAATGATTTTCTCGGTGTTTGACACGGATTCGCCCCGACGCTGGGCAAGAGACAGGAGATAAGATGGTGAGCGCGAGAACGATGTCCACGAACGGTCGTCGCGAGTCGATCTCTCCGGAATGGCGCACTTGGGGCCCGTACCTGAGCGAGCGGCAGTGGGGCACCGTCCGCGAGGACTATTCGCCCAATGGCACGGCCTGGGACTCTTTCCCTCACGACCACGCCCGCTCCCGCGCCTACCGCTGGGGCGAGGATGGGCTGATGGGCATCTCCGACGACCAGCAGCGTCTGTGCTTCGCACTCTCCCTCTGGAATGGGCAAGACTCAATCCTCAAAGAGCGCCTCTTCGGTCTGACCGGCTCCGAGGGCAACCACGGCGAGGACGTCAAGGAGTACTACTACTACCTCGACGCTACACCGGACCATGCCTACTTGAAGGGGCTCTACAAATACCCGCAGGCAGCCTTTCCGTATGAAGAACTCGCCGCGGAAAATCGACGCCGAGGTCGGAACGAGCCGGAGTATGAACTGCTTGATACCGGCGTCTTCGCCGAGGATCGCTATTTCGATGTCGAAGTCGAGTACGCGAAGGTATCACCTGAAGACATCATCATCCGAATCTCGACCACGAACCGCGGACCGGAGGTCGCGACGCTCCACGTGCTGCCGACGCTGTGGTACCGCAACACCTGGTCTTGGGGGCGCGATGATCGGTACCCGAAGTTGCGCGCCGTCAACTCATCTGGGACGAGGTTGCACGGTGGCTCCCTGGTTCAGGCGACGCATCCGACGCTTGGTGAATACTGGCTCTGCTGCGAGGGTGACCCACAACTCTTGTTTACGGAGAACGAAACGAACGCCGGTCGATTGTGGGGAGCGCAGAACCGAACACTCTACGTCAAGGACGGTATCCATGAGGCGGTCGTCCATGGGCACTCAGACGCGGTCGACCCCACTGCGACGGGAACGAAGGTCGCGGCGAGCTATGTGTTAGACATCGAGTCCGGAGCGACCAAGTCGATCCTCCTCCGGCTGTCCTCCGCGCGCAGCTCGAAACCGTTTGCCGATGCCGAAACAATCCTGTCCAATCGAGCCGCTGAAGCCGATACGTTCTACGCCGAACTGGCGCGCGGCCGCCTTTCCGAGGACGAGGCGCGGGTTCAAAGACAGGCGTTGGCTGGGCTCATTTGGACGAAGCAATACTACTACTACGATGTCGCAGAATGGCTCGAAGGTGACCCCGAGGGTCCACAACCGCCCCCAGAGCGAAAGAAAGGGCGCAACAGCGATTGGCGCCACCACAGCAGCGGGGACGTCATCTCAATGCCGGATACCTGGGAATATCCCTGGTACGCCGCGTGGGACCTCGCCTTCCACTGTGTCGCTTTCGGCCTGGTCGATCCTCGCTTTGCGAAGGACCAGATACTGTTGTTGGAGCGCGAGCGGTTCATGCACCCGAACGGGCAACTCCCGGCCTATGAGTGGGCCTTCGGCGATGTCAATCCGCCGGTTCACATCGCGGCCACCCGGGCGCTCTACCAGGCGGAACGGACACACACCGGAGAAGTCGATCGCGACTTCTTGGCACGCGTTTTCCACAAGCTCATGCTCAATTTCACGTGGTGGGTGAATCGGAAGGACGCAAGCGGCAAGAACCTTTTCCAAGGCGGATTCCTTGGACTCGACAACATCAGCGTCATCGATCGCAGCATGGTCTTGCCCGCGAATCTGAGTCTTGAGCAGGCTGATGGAACCGCCTGGATGGCGACCTATTGCCTGAACATGGCCTGGGCGGCCCTCGAGCTATCGACCCAGGACCCCGTCTACGAAGATCTCGCCGTCAAGTTCCTCGAGCACTTTTTGGCCATCGGCGGGGCGTTGAACGACCTGACTAACGAGGGAACTGGCTTGTGGGACGAGGAGGATGGCTTCTACTACGACCACATCTGCCGAGACGACGGCGCAAGGTTGCCACTGAAGATCCGCTCGCTTGTCGGCCTGCTGCCGATCGTCCCGGCAATCTCGATCCCGCCGATGACGCAGGAACAGTTGCGCGAGAAGGCCCCCGGCGTCATCTATCAAATGCAGTGGTACGGGGAACATCACCCAGAACTGACCCCGCTGGTGCCAACTCGACCGCTCGCCGGCGGCAAGCATCTTCGCCTGTTCACGCTGGTCCCGGAAGATCGGCTGCGGCGCATCCTCACCCGGATGTTCGATCCGGCCGAATTCCTGAGCGACTACGGCATCCGCTCAATCAGCAAACACTACGAAGATCATCCGTATGAATTGCGCATGCAATACACCGTGCTCAACGTC
>JBJMMD010000011.1:0-36232 GCA_045804965.1 Thermomicrobiales bacterium
CATCGCCGCCGCGAGCTCAACCTCGCGATCGCCGGTCAAGAGTGGCACCCGGCCGATCTCGCGCAGATACATCCGCACCGGATCGTCGAGACTGACCCCGCCGATGTCGAAATTCACACTCTGGAAATCGAGCGAGGCCGCCTCGTCGTCTTCTTCGACTTCCCCGGGAACCTCCTCGTCGGAGGATGACATCACGGAACTGAGCTCAGCCAGGCGCTGGCTCAATGCGCTCAAGCCGTCGGCGGCGGCATCGGTGTCAGGAAAGGAATCGAGTAGTGCTTCGAGCGCAATAGAACCTCCGGCTTCCTCAGATACTTCTTGGTTGAGCCCATTCGTCATGCCGGAGGGCGCGACTCCTTCTTGACCCTCTAGACCGCCGTCGAGGTCGTCGCTTGCCTGGTCGGACGAACCGTTAAGTTCGTCGTCACCGCCGAACTCGGCGCTTAGTTCGAGCATGACCTCTTCGTCAAGCAGCGAGTCTTCGAGTTCGTCCGCGGGTTCCTGGTCGTCAGTTGGTTCGGCAAAAGGATCATGAGGCTGGTTCACTGGCGTTCGCTCCAGAGATTCTTGTGCTGGGCGCCGCATCGGGCCCAGACCCGCGATGTCCACCGTTCCGCAAAGAGTTACGGTTCGGCGTTCGATTGCCGCACACGTACACATCGCTCCAACAATGCATCTGCCTTGGGCGGAGTCCCTAACAGTTTCGCAAGTGGACGCCGGAACGCTACCCGATCCTCCTCAAGCGTGCAACACCAAAGGCAGCAAATGAGCAGCATCTAGGACGAAAGTCCAGTCTTCACTGGTAAGACGTCAGCGTCGAGCAAATCGTCATATCGTTCACGCCGGCGAACGAGGGTCGGTTCCCCTCTCTGAACAAGTACGACCGCCGGCCGGAGGGCGAGATTGTAATTACTCGCCATGGCCAGACAGTAGGCGCCGACCGCCGGCAGGGCCACCAAGTCGCCCGAGGTCACATCGCCGAGATCGACATCACGGATCAAGATGTCGCCAGACTCGCAATACTTACCCGCGACCGTAACCACGTTTCCAGTTGAGCGCGTGATCCGATTGGCGACGGACGCGGAATAACGCGCGCCGTACAAGCTTGGCCGAATGTTATCGGCCATGCCGCCATCGACCGAGACATAAGTGCGAACGCCGGGAATGTCCTTGATCGCGCCCACGGTGTAAACCGCGACCGCGGACGGCCCAACAATCGACCGGCCGGGTTCGACGACGAGCTCCGGCAGCGGCAAATTACGACTGGCGCATCCGTCGATGAGCGCTTTCGTCACGACAGCTGCCCAATCACGCAGGCTCACCTCCTCCTCGTTCGCTTCGTAAGCGATCCCGATCCCGCCGCCGGGCGAGAAAATGCATGGCACGAAGCCGTATTCGTCGCGTACCGCGGCGGCGAAATTGAGCAACGCCGCGATGGTCAGCTCATACGCTTCGAACTCGAAGATTTGTGACCCGATGTGCGCGTGATAACCGGCAAGGTCGAGGCCAGGCGTAGCCAGGATCTTGCTCACCGCGGCCTTCGCCGCGCCGGTCCAGATCGGAAATCCGAATTTTGAATCAGTAACGCCTGTCGCGACCTTCTCGTGCGTGTGCACCTCGACGCCGGGATTGATGCGAACCAGGACCTCAACTCGCTTGCCAAGCTTTGCAGTCAAGCTGCGTAAGAGTGAAATCTCGTATTCGTTGTCGACGGCAATCAGGCCGACTCCTGCTTCGATCGCCTCTTGTAGTTCCTGTTGGGATTTGTTGTTGCCGTGAAACGTAATGTCGGACGGAGGAATCCCCGAGGCGAGGCCGGCATACAACTCGCCGCCGGACGCCACGTCGAACCCCACTCCTTCTTCGTGAAGGACGGCAAGGATCGCCGGCACAAGCAACGCCTTGCTCGCGTACGCGACCCGGGTCGGAACATTGAACTCGGCAAACGCGGCCACAGCCATTGAAGCTCTGTGCCGCACCGTTTGCTCGTCGAACACGTACAGCGGCGTGCCATACTCAGCGGCGAGCGCCGGCAGACCAATGCCCCCGACCGTCAATGCTCCATGCTCGTCACGGTGAGTAGTTTCGGGCCAAAGCATCAAAAAACCCTCGACAGTTGGTGACGGCATCGAATCGAACCGCAGATTGGCGCGTAGTGTACGTACACCGGACGGATCGCGCAAGCCGACCCATAAACGGGCGCGGTAGTCTGATGTTTATACTTCCGTAGCGAGCAATCGCGAGAAGTTCGCCACGGAAATCCGCCGGTTCCAACCGGGATTCTGGGCAGCATTCGAGTCCCTAAGCGCGACGAGCAAAGACTGAGATGCCACCAACAACGATCGTGACCGTAAGCGGTCTGGCGAAGACCTACATCACCGACGAAATCTTTCGCGACGTCACATTTCAGATTGGCGAACGTGAACACGTCGCGCTTGTCGGCCCGAACGGTGCGGGAAAATCGACGATTCTGCGAATTATCGCGGGCCTCGAGCACCCGAACCAGGGTTCTCTTGTGCTCGCGTCCGGCTTGCGCGTTACCTATCTTCCCCAGGAAGCGCGGTTTGATAGTGAGCGCACTGTCCGTGAAGAAGCAAAAGAAGCGTTCGCGCATGTGCTCGAGGCCGGTGAGCGGATGCGAGAGATCGAACACGCGCTGGGCGCCGCCTCGCACAAGGAAATGGAGTTGCTGCTCGCGGAATATGACCGCCTGCAAGCCCGATTCGAATCGGCTGGTGGTTATAGCGTCGAACATCGCACCGATGAGGTGCTGATGGGTCTGGGCTTCAGCCAAGAACAGTTCTTAGAACCAGTGAACCAACTTAGCGGTGGCCAAAAAACGCGAGTGGCGCTGGCGAAGGCGCTCCTCGACGATCCCGATCTGCTCCTGCTCGACGAGCCGACGAACCACCTCGATCTCGCCATGTTGGAGTGGATCGAGACGTTTCTGCGCGGTTGGGGAGGCGCCTGCCTGATCGTATCGCATGACCGCTACTTTCTCGATCGCGTGACCACACGCACGCTGGAAATAAGTTTCGGCCGGGTTGAGGACTACCCGGCACCGTACACGCGCTTCCTGAAGCTGCGCGCGGAGCGAATGATCAGGCGGCTCAAGGAGTATGAGGAACAACAAGAATTCATTACCCGGACCGAGGACTTCATCCGAAAATACAAAGCGGGCCAGCGGGCGCGCGAAGCGAAAGGCCGGCAAACGAGACTCGATCGACTTGAACGGATCGAGCGTCCGATGGAGCAGCAAGAGCTCTCGATACGGATCGCGCCCGCGATGCGGAGCGGGCGCGCGGTGCTGAACTCCGGTCCCCTCCGCGCTGGCTATCTCAGCGCGAATGGCGAGGATGTGCTTGTTGAAACGCCCGAGCTCGCGATTGAGCGGGGTGACCGGATCGGATTGGTCGGGCCAAACGGGAGCGGCAAATCGACCTTGTTGAAGACGCTCACCGATGAGATCGAGCCGTTGAAAGGTCGATTTCAACTCGGCACAAACGTGAAGCTCGGCTATTACGCTCAAGCTCACGAGCAACTTGGACGCAGAGGCACGGTGCTTTCGACTATTCTCAGTGCGCAGTCGATGGGAGAAGAATCGGCACGCAACTATCTGGGCCGGTTCCTCTTCAGCGAAGATGATGTGTTCAAAGATGTCGAAGCGCTGTCAGGCGGCGAGCGGTCGCGATTGGCATTGGCGGTGTTGCTGCTCCAACATGCCAATTTCCTGGTCCTGGACGAGCCGACGAATCACCTCGACATCTCGGCTCGCGAGTCGCTTGAGGAGATGCTGGGGGGCTTCGACGGCACGATTCTGTTCGTGTCGCACGACCGCTATTTCATCGATCGTCTCGCCACCCGGATTTGGGCGATCGAGGATGGCAAGATCAAGACCTATTTGGGCAATTACAGCGACTATCAACGGCAGCTCGGGCACATAAGCGAGCCGCAAAGACCCGTCGAGCCAAAACCCGAACCGGCTCCGAAGCACGAACCGTCGGGCGCCGTCCAGGACGGCAAGTTACTGAAGTCGTTGACGCAAGCCGAGCGGGAGATTGGTCGCCTCGAAGGTAAGCTGAACGAGATTAGCGACGCCCTGACCGTCGCGAGCATCGACGCGGATGTCGACGGTGTGGCTCGGCTCGGTGTCGAATATGCGCGCACCCAAACCGAGCTCGAACAAACCTATGCCAATTGGGAAGAGTTGACCGCTCAGCTTGAGACCATGGCCGGACCGGCCCCGGCGCACTGATGCTAAGAGCGAATCCGCCATTCGTGATCGGCGTGACGGGCAAAATCGCCTGCGGCAAGAGCTCAGTTCTCGCTCGTCTTCAATCTAAGGGCACCGAAACGATCGACGCCGATCATGTTTATCACGAGTTGATTCGCCCCGGGCTGCCGCTCTGGCATGCGCTCCGAGATGAATTCGGCTCGGAAATTGTTGGCGCTGACGGCGAAATCAATCGCCGGGCACTCGGGCAGATTGTTTTTACTGACCCGAAGGCGATGCGCAAACTCGACGAAATCACCCACCCCGCGATCGGGGCTGAAATCGAGCGGCGGATTTCGGAGACAATGGTTGACGTCATCGCGGTCGATGCGATCAAACTCGTCGAAAGCGGCATGGATCGCACGTGCGATGTTGTCTGGCGCGTTGTTTGTGAACCGTCGACGCAGATTGCACGCCTTATCCAACGCAACGGGCTCTCAGAGGAAGAGGCCGAACGCCGAATCGCCGCCCAACCCCTTTCGCCGCGAACAACGCGGCCTGAAACGGTGATCGACAACAGCGGCGATCTCGTCACCCTCGCCCAAGCCGTCGACGGGGCGTGGAACGCTCTCATCCCGTCACGGTTGACCTAAATACTATAGAATTGATAGCAACGAGCAAGTTGATACCTTCGCCGCTCCGGCGCGAAGGAAATGACCGCATGCGGGGGTTTTCAGTGGACGAGAAAATTTCAATCGACGTGTATTACGACTATGGCTGCCCGTATGCCTGGGGCGCCTCAGTCCTGCTGCGAAACGTAAAACAGCAGGTCGGCGACAAGCTCGATGTGCGTTGGCGCTATTTCCCGCTGGAGCAGGTTAATGCGCCAGACGAGCCAGATTGGAAACTCTGGGAGCAGCCGGCAGACTACCGTAGCCGCGGACGCACCGCGTTTCATGGCGCGATAGCCGCTCGCCGCCAGGGTGAAGAGGCCTTCGAACGGTTCCACTACGCCCTCTTTGACCTCAAGCATGCCGAAGGCAAAGATCACGGCCGGCGCGCCACGGTCGTCGAGGCGGCGGAGAAGGCGGATCTCGATCTCGGCGAATTCGAGCGTGATCTCGATGACGCCTCGCTGCTGTCACACATGGCCGAGGATTATGAATACGCCCACGATGAGCTCGGCGTATTCGGCGTTCCAACATTCGTCTTTCCCGACGGCAACTCGGCCTACATCAAGATCCTGCCCGCGCCCGAGGGACCGGAAGCTGTTGAAGTCTTCGACGACCTCGTCCGCACGGTTCGCGACCGCCCCTTCATCGGCGAAATCAAGCGCCCGAAGAAACCAGAGAAGAACCAGTAAAGTACGTTCCCTCAACCCCTGACCCCTTCTCTCGCGCACGGGAGAAGGGGAATCTCCATAACGCTTCGCGCATTTTCGTTTCCTTGTCCGCACACGCGAGAAGGTGGCTCGAAGCGCCGGGTGAGGGCTGCTCTATGAAGCTAGAGACCACCGCCATTTATACTTACCTCATGTCAAATCTCACTGTCCCAGATCAGGAGAAAATCTCCCTTCTTCGCGAGCAACTCCTCGGATGGTATCGTGCGAATCAGCGGGCCTTGCCGTGGCGTGAAACGCGAGATCCGTATCGGGTTCTCGTGTCCGAAGTGATGCTCCAACAGACGCAAGTCGAACGCGTCATACCCTACTACCACGCTTTCCTGGAACGATTTCCGATGGTCAAGGCGCTAGCCGAGGCGCAAACGGCAGAGGTAATTCGGGTCTGGGCAGGGCTCGGGTATAACCGCCGTGCCGTCAACCTGCAACGCACGGCCCAGTTCGTCGCTTCCGAGCACGACGGCGAGTTCCCATCATCGATCGAGGTGCTCAGAGCACTGCCCGGCATTGGTCCGTACACGGCCGGGGCGATCGCCTGCTTCGCATTCGAGCAAGACGTGCCGTTTCTCGACACGAATATGCGGCGCGTGCTGCACCGATTTTGGTTCGGCGTCGACGTTCCGGCCCCGACCGCGTCGGATCGGAGCGTGATGGCGATCGCGGAGGCGGCCGTTCCTTCCGGCAATGGTTGGAAGTGGAATCAGGCGCTGATCGAATTCGGTGCCCTGCAATGCACTGCGCGGAAACCGGCGTGCGTCGTTTGCCCCTTGCAATCGCGATGCTCCGCCTATCCCGAGATTCAGACACGCCTCGCCACGCTCCCCATGGGCGTTCGTCTCAAACGCGAGTCGCCGTATTCGGGCTCGAATCGCTTCTACCGGGGACGCGTCATCGCCGCCTTACGCGATCATCAAGGGATTAACCTCGGGTCGCTCGGCCCGCTAGTTCGAGACGATTTCTCCGAATCCGATTTGCCTTGGCTTTATGAGGTTGTGCAGGGGTTGAACAGAGATGGGTTGGCCGTCTTCGCGGAAGACGAGCCGGCATATCGCGTCGACGGAAACGCTGATCCAGAACTGAAAGTGCGGTTGCCCTAGCCGCTAGTGCTGGTGAGGCGTGCCGGTCGCTTCGGGAGCCGCGCCTGGCTTGGCCGAACCGCCGGGTGGTTGGCCGCCTTCGAGTTCAGACAGTTTCTGTTGCATGATTGAGATTTCGCCTTGCTGCGAAGCCACGATTGATTGCGCCAACAGCGTGACCTGCTCGTTGTTCGTCCGCTGGATGACGCCCTGGGCCATTTCAATGCCCGCTTGATGGTGGGCGATCATGAGCCGCAAAAATTCTACGTTCATCTTTTCGACTGGGAGCGTTCGGAGGCTATCGACCTGCTCCGGAGTCGCCATGCCGGGCATGAGCTCCTCGACGGGATGTCCCATCCACGCCATCGGCTGATCGCTTCCGGTTTGGGAAAGACCCCATAGGTTGAGCCACCCTTCCATCTGCCCAATCTGGTCCTGTTGACTGATGAAAATGTCTTGCGTCAAATATTTCAGATCTGGATCGTTGGTCCGGTCGTGAACGATCAACGCCATTTGGACGGCTTGGGCATGATGTACCGACATATCGCGGGCGAACCCAGCCTCTGGCGACGTGTCCGACGGATCGTGCGGGCGAAAGACGAAAACGGCTATAAGGCCGGCGCCGAGCAAGATGGCTAGTAAGGCCAACGCGACTGTCGCTCGGTCGTATCCCTGGCTCGCCGTGCGACTGGATTCGCGCACTTCAGGCGCAATTAGCTCGCTCAAGCTCACGGGGCTGCGGTCGCGGCCGGCATATTCTGACCGTTGCAGGCCGCGCCAAACTCCGGCGTGTACTTGGAGCTATTGCGGAAAACCTTGATGAACTGATCGAGTTTCGAATCAAATGCTGAGTCGAGTTTGAGCTGATGCCCCCAGGACGACGCGACGACAGGACTCGGTAGCCCCGGATATGGACTAACTAAGATGTAACTCTGCTGCTCGGCAAGTTGCTTCAAATGATCGATCTGGTCCTGAGAGAGATCCGGGCTGTACGTGATCCAGACTGCACCATGCTCGAGCGAATGCACGGCGTGTTCATTCTGTACCGGCTGGTCGTAGTAGCCACACGTCTGCGGCACTGGGTTGTGCGCGCCGCCCACCGGAGGAGTCTGATCATAGTGCAGCGGAATCGTTTTGTCATGGGTACGCGCGAGGTTGCTGTAGGTCACGGTACCGTCGGGAAACTTGTTGTTTTTCTGGTCCTGGTTCCACTGGTAAATCCCAAAACTGGCCGCTCCGATCAGGACGACGGCGAGAACGCCGAGCCCGATACGAATAAACAACTGCTGGCGACGTTGCTTTTCGGCGTAGCGCAGACGCTCGTCTCGCCGCTGTTTGATCAGTTCCTGGCGGCGATCCCCGCGAGCCAATTGCGCAGTTCCGCCCTGGACAGCCTGAGCGCCTGAGTTGGAGCTTGATTTTCCTTTCACCGCCGCGCCCGGCTGGGGATCGTGCGGCCGCGTGGTCCGGTCGCGACGTTTCTTCGTCGACGCCGGGCGTCCGCTATTTTGTCTTGAACCGCTCGTCATTACTTCCTCGCACTCGTCAACACACAACATGGCCGGTGCCGTGGCCGGCTGTGGTTATTCGTTCCCCAGGCAGGCTTATCCGATTGGACGGCATGATAACATCCGCGTAATCGCATCCTCGTTGAAACGGGCGTTCCGCACTTGCCTCGCCGCATTCAAACGGTGGGGTATGCGAATGACTTACTTGTCATGGTCAACGAATTTCTTGGCTTGCCGGATTCTCGGCAGAACGAACGTGGAGATTCTTCGATGACCGAGCGGAGCGTTCCCACTGGCGCGGCGCCCGGCGCTGTCGGTTTTCTGACCGACTCGACGTTGTGTATCGGTTGCAAGGCCTGCGAGGTCGCGTGCAAGCAGTGGAACAAGCTGGAAATGGACCCGGTCCAGTTTACCGGCTTCAGCTATGACAATACGGTCGATCTCAGCGCGGAGACGTGGCGGCACGTCAAGTTTGTCGAACAACCGCTGGCGGACGGTCCCGCCGGCCGTGTGGCATGGCTGATGGTGAGCGATGTCTGCAAGCATTGCGTTAATGCAGCTTGCCTGCAGGCGTGCCCGACGGGTGCGATCGTGCGCACCGAATTCGGCACAGTCGTGATCCGCCAAGATATTTGCAATGGCTGCGGTTACTGCGTTCCGGCCTGTCCGTTTGGCGTGCCTCAGTTGAGCCACCTTGATGGCCGCTCGCACAAGTGCACGCTCTGTTACGATCGCATCTCGTTTGGGCGGATGCCTGCGTGTGCCCAAGCATGTCCGACGGAATCGATCAAATTCGGCCCCATCGCCGAGCTTTACCAACATGCAACCGATCGCGTCGAGCAGCTTCGATCGCGTTCGCATCCTAATGCCTACATTTACGGAGATCGTGAGATTGGCGGCACCGGCGGGATCGACGGTCTGAACGCGATGTTCATCTTGACCGCGCCGCCGGAGACGTACAATCTGCCCACGAAACCGTCGTTGCCCCAGGATCGGGTCAAACCCGCATTTGTCTCGGTCGCGGTCGCCGCCGCAAGCTTGAGTCTTGCCATCGCCGGCGCGCTGTGGCGCAAACGGTAATCCACTCTTCACTTGCCCTTGTTCGTCCCCAAAGGAACAGTTCTTGCGCGCTCAAGAACGAGAGCGTGTTCGCGTTTTCAATGAAAACGCAGATCGCTTCAGGAGAGTGGGGAACGTGCATAGAGAATGGTGGTAACGATGCAAGTCATTGTGATTGCGCGGGGCAGTCAGCGCAGAAATTCCAGCTCTTGGCGGAAATTGATGCTGCCAGTGACGGCAGGTGCCGCGACGGGTGCAACCCTTATGTATATGGCTGATCCTGAGCGCGGGCGAAGGCGGCGCGCGATCGCACGCGACCGGTCCTTGGCCGCGATTCGTCGAAGCGGACGGAAGGCCAACAAGTTGAGCCGGCGGACTGGGGCCAAGATCGTCGGCATGGCCACGTCGGCTATCCACATCCCGGCACGGTTGGATCAGCCTGTAAACGACCCAATGCTCACAGACCGCATTTTGAGTCAGGTGTTCCGTGATCGAGAGATACCGCCGGGACGAGTCAACATTAACGTTGAAGACGGTATTGCCGTCATCCGTGGCGAACTCGACCGGCCGGAGCAAATTCGCGAGCTGCAAGATGCAGTGAAGGATGTGTCTGGTGTGCGAGAGGTCGCAAGTTTTCTCCATCTACCTGAAATGACGCCGCTCAACAAAGAGCCGGCGCAGGGCGCGTCGTAGACGCGGACGCACGCTAGCCAGCGGACGCGAGGGAGAATGCCATGCGAGGCACGGTTGACCGCGTCGTCGCCGATAATGGATTTGGTTTCCTGATTGGGCCAAACGGTGAAGAATATTTCTTCCACCGGACCGGACTCATGGGGCCAGAATTCGAGGAATTGGGTCCCGGGGTGACCGTCGAGTTCCAAGCCGCGGAAGAAGAGGGCGACACGTCGGACGAGCATCTGCGCGCCGTGAATATCCGACTTGCCGAGGACGCTGTCCCAGCAGTTGACAATGAGCCGCTCCCACCCGAAAAGATCGGCGGCCTCTAGGAAACGACTATCACTCAATGCGGTCGACGGTCGCGTCATGGCCAGCAAGACCCAGTACGCTTGGGCGCGAAATCTCTCCTTTTGAGATCTCGTCAGTTCGGGCGACCAAAGCCTTGCTCGCTCATGGGCAGGTCAGCGGCTCAGAGAAGCGTACCCCTACGCTGAGTGACGAGATCTGCATGACGCGAATGGCAGGCTTGTGGCAATGCCGGCCACCAACGCTTGCAGAACTGTGATCCAAGCGCAAGCACGCCACCTCATTGCTATTCAACGCGCGGATACGAGTAACACGCTTGACTAGCGTTTTAGACGCTTTCGCCATTCGCGAGCTTTCTGCTTGCCACGCGGCCACCACTCACGAGCTTTTTCTTTTCCAAGCTTCCATAGCTTTCGGGCATTTTCCTGTTGTCGCTCCCACATTGTTGCCTACTCCTTTGTCTGTAGCGGAATAAGGCTAGCGTCACGGACTCTAGCACGGACACTGGCAGAGCCGAGTTCCAGAAGCTAGCGTCCAGCCTCTTTGCCATTGAGCCTGCTATCGCCTGGGTCACGCCTTCGGTTGGTCATCCATGCGATCGCGAAAGGTGATGCCCTTATCTTTCTCAGGATCTTGCGGGCAGCTTGGTGAATGGTACTCAGTCTGCAAGACAGCCAGAACGTCTTTGCGCAGCAGCGTGAGGTCACTCCGAGCTTCGTTGAGACGTTGGTGCCATGCGGCGCGATCCTCTTTGGGGACGCTCAAATTGACCGCTGCCTGGTTAGTGATGCGGACTTGCTCAATATTGCTGGCCTCAAAGCTCTGCCAGATGATGAAACGCTTGACGAGCTTTGAGTCTTTCGTGGCCTCGAGTGAGTTACCTCTCAGTAGCTCATCTACCGCACTGGTGCGGATAGGCGTGCGCATCAGAAATTCGGTCTCATCGAAGGCAGGCACGTCAGTGGTGATTTTGTATAGCTGGTCAGAGAGCGTGCGAAAGAGCACGGCTCTACGCGCTTTGGTCTCTTGGCGAGCGTGCCACCAGCTCGCGCAATAACCAAACAGCGCGGCAATGACCACGCCAAGCCACAGACACGCAGAGAGTTGGTTGAGGCATTTGGGCTCAGTCCGGCTAACATGATTGGCCCGCCACTGGGCTTTGAGGACATTGCAGCCGCCCAGATCACCCCAAAAGCGTAGGGCTCTAGGAATAGGCGTGGGCTAGACTTGTGACCGCTATTCGGTTGGTACCGCCCATTTGGATACAATGGATCGCGCAGTAAGTAAGGATGAATTACCATCACCCACGATGCCCCGAGTGATTCACGAACATCCTATTACGGGATCCCGCCCATTCACAAACCGCACTGGAAATGGCTGATCATCAGCTACTTCTTTCTCGGCGGGATTTCGAGCGCGAGTTATGCCATCGGCGCGATCGCCGGGCTTTCGAAGCGCGAGGAAAACGCCGCGATTGCGCGGACGGGGCGTTACGTCTCATTTGCCGCGCTTGTTCCGTGCCCGGCGTTGTTGGTTCTCGATCTCGGGAAGCCCGAGCGATTCTTGAACATGCTGCGCGTGTTCAACCCGCGCTCGCCGATGTCGCTCGGCTCGTGGGGGTTGATGACGTTCAGCATGTTCTCGGGAACGTCAGGGCTCGTGCAGGCATCGCAAGACGGACTCTTTGGACAGGAAGTCGCCCGTCGCTCGAAATCTGTGCCTGCTAGTGAGCTCGGCGCGGTCGGGACAGCGCCGGCGTTCTTTCTCGGCGGCTACACCGGGGTGCTCCTAGGCGCGACCGCCGTTCCGCTCTGGGCCAAGAGCGCGAACCTGCTCGGCCCACTTTTCCTCAGCTCGGCCGTTTCCAGCGCTTCGTCGGCGATTGCCCTCATCTTGGCGAGCACCGGAGCCGATGATGCCGCACTTCGCCGAATTGAGGAGATTAAACTCGCCGGGGTCATCGCTGAGGCAGGTCTGCTCGCCGCGATGCAATTGCGCCTGGGAGAGACGGCAAAGCCACTTCGTGAAGATCATCTCGGGAACGTGATGAAGTTCGGGGTTATTGGCGGCGGGATCGTCTCAGATCTCATGATGCGGATGGCGATGCGACGCTGGCGATCACGCCGCCTCACTGTTGCTTCTTCGGTGCTTGGACTCGCGAGTGGTTTCGCGCTTCGCTACGCTGTGGTCATGGGCGGACGTGCATCCGCGGACGACCCTCATGCGACCTTCGACTTCGCGCGCTAGCCAATTCGCTCCCGCAGATAAGCGGCCACATCGGCGATCGGAATTCGGTCCTGGTTTGTGGTGTCTCGATCCCGAACCGTCACGGTTTGGTCCTGGAGCGTGTCGTAGTCGATGGTGAAGCAATATGGCGTGCCGATTTCGTCCTGCCGGCGATAACGTTTGCCGATGTTGCCGGTTTCGTCGTATTCGACGAGATACGGCGTTTCGGCCTGAACGCGATCGAAGAGTTCTTTCCCAATATCAGCGAGTTCGGGCTTCTTCATGAGCGGCAAAATCGCGGCCTTGTACGGCGCGAGCGCGGGAGCGAGGCGAAGCACGATCCGCGTGTCCGGCTTGCCGTTGACATCGACGGTTGCTTCCTCGTCGTAGGCATCGAGGAGGATGACCAGCATCGTGCGATCGACGCCAAACGTCGGTTCGATCACGTACGGCAGAATGCGCGTGCCCGTTTCCTGATCGAAATAGGTGAGGTCTTGGCCGCTAAATTCCTGATGGCGGGAGAGATCGAAATCGGTCCGGTTGGCAAGACCATAAAGTTCTTTCCATCCGAGCGAACCTGGGAACAGATATTCGAAGTCGACGGTTCGGCTTGAATAGTGAGAAAGCTCCGCCTTGGCGTGTTCGCGGACGCGGACATGCTCTTCATGCAGACCGATAAGCTTCACCCACGCCTGCATCGACTCTAGCCAGTCATCGAATGCGCCGGCATCTTCGCCGGGTTTGACAAAGTACTCAATCTCCATTTGTTCGAATTCGATGTCGCGAAAAATGAAGTTTCCTGGAGTGATTTCGTTGCGGAACGCTTTACCAATTTGGCCGACGCCGAACGGCAATTTCACTCGCTGAGTGGCCAGGATGTTCTTGAATTGGACGAATATGGCTTGCGCCGTCTCTGGGCGCAAATAGACCTCGATGCCCGTTTTGGAAACCGGACCGATCGTCGTCTTGAACATCATGTTGAATTGGCGGGCGTCGGTCAGGGTCCGATTGCCGCAGCGCGGGCAGGGCAGCTTTGCCTCGGCAATAATTCGTGACATGTCATTCGGAGACACGCCGACAACAGATTTGCCGAGGCGTTCTTCGATCAGGTCGTCGGCGCGAAACCGGCTCTTGCACGTTTTGCAATCGACCAACGGGTCATTGAAGTTGACGACGTGGCCGGACGCTTCCCACACTCTCGGGTGCATGAGGATGCCGGCGTCCAACCCAACGATCTCTTTACGGCGATGGACAAACATCCGCCACCAGAGCTGCTTGATATTGTTCTTCAGCTCGACGCCGAGCGGACCGTAGTCCCAAGTGTTCGCAAGTCCTCCGTAGATTTCGGAACCAGGAAAGACGTATCCTCGCCGTTTACACAGCGCGACGATCTTTTCCATGCTGGCGGCACGCGTCACAGTGGTTTGTTCGCTCAAGATCGACTCCCTTCGATCCAGAATGCCGTGCGGTCATTGCGAAACGGGAGGGCGATCGCCCTCCCGTCCGCCTTTGACATGCCGCAATGGTTCTCCGCCGGTCTAGACGTCGGCGGTAGCTGGCTCGCCCACGATTACAGGTGCGTAGGTCTCAACCCCGTTCGCACTCGCGATCTGTCGATAGACCTGGGTGGTGGAGATGCTGACGTGGCCAAGCGTTTGCTGGACGTCGCGAAGCTCGGCCCCATCTCGAAGTGCGTGGGTAGCGAATGAATGACGCAGCGTGTGCGGCGTTATATCCCCGATCCCGGCCTGCTGCGCGTACGACTTTAGGATCAACCAAAAACCCTGCCGCGTCAGGCGGGTTCCACGGTGATTGAGGAACAACGCGTCGTCGTCATTCGACGCCGACACCGGCCGGCCCACGGCGAGATACTCGACCAAGGAGCCAACTGCCCGCGCTCGAATCGGGACGAATCGTTGCCGTCCCGCTTTACCGGAGCAGCGAACGACGCCTCGCTCGAGGTCGAGGTCGCCGAGATTCATCGCCACGAGCTCGCTGACCCGCATGCCGGTGGCGTAAAGAGTTTCCATCATTGCCAAGTCTCGAATCGCCTCCGAGCGATTCGTTTCCCGCTTCTTGTCCGGCTGAGCGAGAAGCCGATTGACCTCCTCCTGAGTGATCGACCGTGGCACGTATTTCTCGACTCTCGGCGAAGTCATCGCCGTGCTGGGGTCGGACCGGGTGATTCCCTCCTGTTCTAAGTAATGGCAGAAGGATTTGATCGCCGCAGTCTTGCGAGCCACTGTTGCCGCTTTGTATTGCCGTTCATGAAGGTGCAAGAGATAACGGCTGAGATTCAGATCGGTCAGTTCCTGCCACGATGTGATCGGCGCTTGGTGGTCTTCGCTCGGTGGCGTTTGCAAGTAGGTGACGAACTGACTGAGATCGTTTCGGTAGGCCGCGATGGTATTCGTCGAAAACCCTCGTTCGCTCATCAGCACGGACAAAAACTGATCTATTTCGGCGTGCATCCGATCCCCCAAAAGCTGTGGCTCCCGAAGCCGAAAAACAGGAAAACGAGACGCCTGGTTGCGAGGCGCTCTATGACCCAGCCGGACTCGTCTTTACAGAATAGCGCGGATTGCCCGCTCGTTACAGAGCGTCTTCCCACGGCCGGTAGTCAAAACCAAACGCATCGGCTACCGCCTTGTAGGTCACTGAGCCGTTGAGCACGTTGATCCCCTTAGCCAGAGCGGGATCGCGGCGGGCGGCTCCCGCAAGTCCGAGGTCGGCAAGTTCCAGCGCGTACGGCAGCGTCACGTTCGACAAGGCGAGTGTACTCGTTCGCGGCACTGCGCCGGGCATATTGGTCACACAATAGTGAATGACACCCTCAATTTCGTAGATAGGATCGCTGTGCGACGTGGGCTTTGCTGTTTCGATGCATCCGCCCTGATCAATTGCGACGTCGACGACGACTGAACCGGCACGCATCGAATGGATCATATTCCTGGAGACAAGCTTCGGCGCCTTTGCCCCGGCGATGAGGACGCCGCCAATCACCAGATCCGCGTCTTTGACTGCTGCCGCCACGATGTGGCTGTTCGAAGCAACGGTATGAATGCGGCCGTGGAGAACCAGGTCGAGATAGCGGAGACGTTCGACGTTGACGTCGAGCACCGTGACGTTAGCACCCATGCCAAGCGCAACCTGCGCCGCATTCGTGCCAACGACACCACCGCCGACGACGACCACATTCGCGCCGGGCACCCCAGGCACGCCGCCGAGCAACATGCCACGGCCGCCGTAGGTACGTTCGAGATAATGTGCGCCGACTTGAACCGCCATCCGGCCCGCGACTTCGCTCATCGGCGTCAGCAATGGCAACGGACCGTTGTTGATCTGGACTGTCTCGTATGCGACTGCCTGCACGCGGTTGCGCATCAGTGCCCGAGTTTGCGGCTCGTCGGCGGCGAGATGAAGATATGTAAAAAGGAGTTGATTTGGGCGCAGGAGGTCGTATTCGTCGGGGACCGGTTCCTTGACTTTCACGATCATTTCCGCGCGATCAAAGATTTCTTTGTGATCGCCAAGCAGCTCGGCCCCGACCGCTACAAATTCCTTATCGGCAAACCCACTCCCGGCGCCGGCGCTTTGTTCGACGATGACCGTATGGCCGCGGGCGACGTACTCGGCAACGCCGGCTGGCGTCGTCGAGACCCGGTTCTCCCGGTCCTTGACCTCTTTCGGCACCCCGACAATCATCGTGGCAGGCACCCCTTACCTGAGGATCAGAATCCCCAGCACGGTCGACGGCGTTGAACGGCCCCTCTGACCAAAGTGGCGGATGTCGCTATGGCGGCGGCATTCTAACATACACTTGTGGCGGATTCAGCCGAATATTTTCCGTATCGGACGAACGCGCCGTGGAATCTCGGTCCGGAGTATCATCTCCATCATGCCAAAACCCGTTTTTCGCGGGATCGACGCCCAACGGGCGGTGTCGTTCGGGAGATTTTCACGTTGCGAAATCCAATTTTGTTGGGCAAATCCGAACGACGCATCGTGCCGTTCGTGCTCGTGATCGTTCTTCTGCCGTTGCTGCTCGTCGCATGTGGTGGCGGGGCGAACGACGCCACGCCGACGCCGACGGCGAAGCCATTGCCGCGGACACCAACACCGGCGGTGACAGCTGCCACGTCGCCGGTGGTCTCGCCATTCGCATCCCCAGGCGCATCGCCGGTTGCAAGCCCCTCGCCAGTAGCCGTCGGAAAATCAATTACCCGCGATGAGTTTCGAGCGAAATTGCTGTCCGCGTTCCCCATGGCGCCGACCGCCCACAAGGGCGGGCAGATCATCCTCGGCGAGTCGAGCGACATCAGCACCGTGAACGGAATACTGACCAACGATTCGCTGACCTTCTCTATCACCGGCGCGATATACGAAACGCTCGTCGGCGCGAGTCCGATCGATGGACAACCGGTGCCGGCGCTCGCCGACTTTTGGGACCTTGCGCCCGACGGCGTCACCTACACTTTTCACTTGAACAAGAAGGCGAAATGGCAAGACGGCGTCGATCTTACCGCCGATGACGTGAAATTCAGCTTTGATGCCGTACTCGATCCGAACACCGGGAGCTCTTACAGGTCAAGCGTCAACAAGGCCGTCGCTTCGTATCGCGTGGTTGACCCCGACACTTTCGAGATCCTTGCCCGCGACCGGCTGGTGAGTTTCCTCTACGACGCGCCCGGTACGGTCTTGATCATGCCCAAACACATCTGGGAAAACGTCGGCTTCGAAAGCTGGACCTTTGACCCAGGGAGCACGGGAAAAGACCCGTCGCGGGTTGTCGGCACCGGGCCGTTCAAGTTCAAAGAGTGGGTTCAAGGCGACCACGTCACCATCGTGCGCAACGACGATTACTACGACGTTGTCCCCACCATTGACGAATTCATCCTTCAGGTTCAACCGAACACGGAGACCGCGGTCATCTCGCTCAAAAACAAACAGACCGATCTGATGGAGATCATTCCTCCCGGCGACATGGAATCGGTTCAAAACACGGACGCATTGAAGGTCGACATTTACGACATCTTCCAGTTCACCTTCTACGCATTCAATCTCGATCCCGACAAGACACCGCTGTTCCAGGACAAGGGGCTGCGCCAGGCCCTCTTCTACGCACTCGATCGCGACTCGATTACGAAGGAGATCTTCCTTGGCTTTGGCGAGGCCGGCGTGGGTACGCAGCCAAAACTTTCGCCAGCCTATGCTCCGGAGCGGATGACGCCGAAATATACCTACGATCCCCAAAAGGCGAAGGACCTGCTCGCTTCCGCGGGATGGACCGATTCGAACAACAACGGGTCAGTCGACAAGAACGGGCAGGAGCTCAAGTTCGAGTTGATGATCCCTGACGGCGACGCAACGACCGAACAGATTGCGTCATACATCCAGGAAGCGTGGAAGGCTGTTGGCGCTAAGGTTGAGGTGAATAAGGTGTCGTTTAACGCGCTCGTCGATCGTCTAGAGTCACACGATTTCGACACCGCGTTGCTCGCGTTCAATCTCACGCCCGACGGCGCCCAAACTTCGATCTTCAGCTGCGATGCCTACAAAGGCGGTCTGAACTTCATGAAGTTTTGCAACGCCCAATGGGATCTGCTCGACGAGCGGCAACGGCGAGAATTTAATACCGCGAAGCGCACGGAGGAGCTCGTCCAGCAATCACAGATCGTGTGGGATGAACAACCGGTTGGCGTGATCCGGTTCGGCGTCGCCCGCACTGGGTACAACACGCGGATGCACAACTTCTATCCTAACGGCTACGGATTCCTCTGGAGCTTGCCGTTCGTTTGGGTTGACGGCTAACTGATCGGGACCTTCCGGCCGTCTAATGGAAGGCCTGGGATGGTACTATTCGCTGCGAGTGCGAGGATGAGCGCGCCTGCGTTAAGGTGCCCGCGCTGTTCGCACGAGGAGCACAACCAGGCGTGTCTGATAGTCTTCAAAACGGCCTCTACATCATCCCCATTCTCGCGTTTCTCATCTTGATGCACGAGCTTGGTCACTTCGTGACCGCGCGCATGTGTGGTGTGAAAGTCGAAGAGTTCGGCATCGGGATACCGCCGCGGCTCTGGGGTTTCACGCGCAAAGGCGTGCTCTGGTCGATCAACGCGATCCCATTCGGCGGATTTGTACGCGTCAAGGGCGAGGACGGGAAGAACGAGGACCCGGACTCGATGAACGCCCAGCCGCCGCACGAGCGCGCATTTTTCCTCGCTGCCGGCTCGGCGATGAATATCCTCGTGGCGATTGCGCTGATGATCGTGGTCGTCGGCGTTCAAGGCGTGCCCCATTCGCGAACGTATATCGGCGCCGTCAATCCCGGTTCGCCGGCGGCGAAAGCTGGTTGGCAAGCGGGAGACCGCATTGCCCGGATAAACGGCAGCAAAGTCGAAAATACCGAAGATATCGTCCACGCGACCCGCTCCCACGCGGGGGAGCCGATTACGGTCACGGTCGAACGCCGCGACAAGTTCATCGACACCATGCTCACACCGCGCAAGAACCCGCCGAAAGGCGAGGGCGCGGTCGGCGTTCAGCTCGACAATCGAACCGAGGGCACGCTGTGGGTCGAGCAAGTCGCCGCCGATTCCGCCGCGTCGAAGGCGGGCCTGCAAGCGGGTGACCGCATTATCTCGATCAATGAGCGTCCGGTGACCGACGCATTTGTCGCGAAAACCGAGCTCGAGCGATACACGGGGATGTCCGCGCCGCTCACCTTTGAACGCAATGGCGAGATTTTCTCGACCGAAATCGCGGTGACCGAACCGGACACAGGTTCGGACATCTTTAGCGCAGTTGGGCTCTCGACGCTCCGCTTCAAGCCCGTCTATGAGCACGTGCCTGCGCTGAACGTCATTCCTCGCGGATTCCACGAATCCTATCGAGTGACGAAGCAAATGATCCTGGGCATCCGTGAGCTGTTCCGGAGTCCGGACCAGCTCTCGAACGTCGCCGGTCCGATCGGCATGGGTCAGCTCACCAGCGAGATCATCCAAGAGAGCACTCTCCCGCTTTGGATCGTGCTCGCCCAGATCACAATGGTGTTGTCGCTCAATCTCGCGATCCTGAATCTGTTGCCACTGCCAGCGCTCGATGGTGGGCGCTTGTTCTTCGTCTTGATCGAGGTGCTGCGAGGCGGTCGCAAGATCGCGCCCGAAAAAGAAGGCATCGTGCATTTCGCCGGTCTCGTTTTGCTCCTCGGTTTGATGTTCGTGATCGCGTTCGTCGACGTCAATCGCATCTTCGACGGGCGATCATTCCTACCGTAATCTAGGAGTTCCGCCGATGCTCATTGCTCCCCGCCGCCAAACTCGCGTTCTTCACGTGGGAGACGTCAAGATTGGCGGATCAAACCCGGTGGTGGTGCAGTCGATGGCGACCGCGGATACCCGCGATCCCCAAGCGACGCTGGCGCAGATTGGCGAGCTCGCCGATGCGGGCTGCGAAATCGTGCGCATCGCGGTACCCGACCGCAAAGCTGCCGCGGCCCTGCCCGACATCGTTCCGCACTCACAAGTGCCCCTGATCGCGGACATCCATTTCGAGCATACATTAGCTCTGAAGGCGATTGAAGCCGGTATTCATGGCCTCCGCCTCAATCCCGGAAACATTCGCAAGGCGGAAGACGTGCGCGAAGTGGTGGTCAAGGCGAAGGAGCGCGGGATTCCGATTCGGATCGGCGTTAATTACGGGTCGGTTGCGCCAATGACGCGCGAATTCGTCGATGAGATGGCCGAGCAAAGCGCAACCCAGGCCGAGCTGCGAGCTGAATGGCTCGTCCGGTCTGCGCTGGGGCACATCCGCATCCTCGAAGATCTCGATTTCGGTGAGATCAAGGTCAGCTTGAAGGCGTTCGAACTCCCCGTCATGATCGAAGCCTATCGCCGCTTCGCCGCGCTTCCGAACGATTACCCATTGCACCTCGGCGTGACCGAAGCGGGCACGCCACGCTCCGGCAGCGTCCGTTCCGCGATTGGCATCGGCACGCTCTTGGCACTCGGCATTGGCGACACGATTCGCGTTTCGCTGACAACGAATCCTGTCGAGGAAGTTTTCGTCGGGTTCGAAATCCTCAAGAGTCTCGAATTGCGCCAAAAGGGCGCGACGATGATCGCCTGCCCGACATGTGGCAGGGTTGAAGTCGATCTCTTCACGATCGCGAATCAAATCGACGACTTCTTGACGACGGTGAAGGATCCGATCCGCGTGGCTGTGATGGGCTGCGTGGTTAACGGGCCAGGTGAGGCGCGCGATGCCGATGTTGGGCTCGCTGCGGGCAACGCCAAAGGCATCATCTTCCGCAAAGGCAAGATCGTGCGCACGGTCCCCGAAACCGATATGGTCGACGCCTTGAAGCAAGAAATCTTGCAAGTCATCGAGGACCGCAAGAACGGTATCTCCGACGAAGGTGAGACGGTCGAGCAATACAAGCCGATGCTCTCACTGACGTCGGTGTAGTCGAGATCAGTCGCAGCCGAGTTACGGTTCCTCGCGCGAAATCCCGTTGATCGTTCCCAACCTCCGATCAAACGAAAGAATCGAGCCCCTCGTTAAGTGCTTGGCGCGCTCGATGTGGTAGCAGTCTGCGATCGAGAGTCCGGAGTTCGCGACGTACAAGGCAAAAACACCAGCGAAAATTGACTTTCCAGGAAGAACCACTGCCGGCAACTCTATAAAACTCTGAAGTGCTTCGCGAATCGTTTCTCTCGGCAAGTGATAAGTCTTTTCCAGCGTGAAGGCCGCCTCGAAAATCACGGTATCAGCGCATTGCACTGACCTCTGCTTCTCCTCAATCGCAACCATGAGCGCCGTCGCGCGATACGAGCGATCGTGATGATCTTGCATGATGTGTCGCAATAAAACGTTAGTGTCTAGGAAAATGACCGGCTCATTCATTCCTCATTTGCTCGGCGACTTCGGCAGCGACTGCTTGCCCAAATGCTTCTCGCTCTTCCTCCGGAGTTAACGGCTTGGAAAGGCGATACTTAGCTCCAATACCAGCCGTGCTTTCCGCAAAACTTCGCGCCGGCTGAAGATAGACGCGCCCGCCCTCGCGCTCAACCGCGAGTTGATCGCCTTCCTTCCAATCCAATGCTCGGCGAATTTCAACAGGAATTGAGATTTGCCCCTTGCGAGTGATCGTCGTCTTACGCGCGACCATGCTTTTACTCCTTCAGATTGGTACTACCTAGATCAAACTCGGTAGTATCAATTTCTCTTGGTTGTACTCATGTGTCAATAAAAGATTGACGGACTCCGACCGCGAAATTGCCGGCGTTCGCATGAACTCACGCTCTTCAATTGTCGCTCTTCCTGGTAACGTAACAAGGTTCGTGGTGCGTAGATTTCGCCCGATCCACGGTCGAAATCGCGGGTTCCTGAGTGCTGGATCATCTTCTAAAGGACCGGAATTGCTCAGTAAATCCAGGAGTGAAGCGAAGGAATATGAAGTTCAAGGTTGCAAGTTGATCTGTCCGATATGCGGGCACGAGCTGTTTTCAGTGTTTCGTCCAATTTCTACGTCACGCATAAGGCACGTCGGAGTGACGGGTTTTGTTTATGCACGATGCAGAAACTTCCGCTGGTTCAAAGTGTTGAAGCAGTCAAACGATACATGAAGATGTTCTAGACAAGTTCTGCGATAAGATGCCGACCTGCCCGGTGGGCGCACTGTCGTGAGCCTCTTTGTTTGCTGTCAGGAGGTGACTCCATATGCCTTTGCCCGTTTCGCCGGATCGTCTCATCACGCCCAAACAGATCGAATACCTCAAGACCGTTGATAGTCCGACGATCGCGAATGCCGTCGAGACCTTTAATGTCCGTGACCGGACGGAAGGATTCATTGGCGGTGGGATTCAGTCGATCTTTCCCAGTCCTGGGGCGATGGTCGGGTACGCGCTGACCGTGACAATGACGAATGAACCCGGCGAGGTGGCGGGTCGAGAAGGTTACTGGAGGATGTGGGAAACGCTGGCGGAGATGCCGAAGCCGTCCGTACTGGCAATTCAGGATGTGGGCGGGAACCCGACTCGCTGCGCGTATGCCGGCGAGGTGATGGCGACCCTGGCCAAGCGGCTCGGAGCGGTCGCCATGGTGACCGATGGCGGATTCCGCGATCTGGATGAAGTGCACATGCTCGGGATCCACTACTACGCCAGTTATTCCGTCGTCTCGCACGGCAACTTCAAGATTGTCGACGTCGGCGTTCCGATCACGCTTGACGGCCAACGAGTTGAAACCGGCGACATTCTCCACGGCGACATGAACGGCATTGTCATCGTCCCGCCAACCGTCCTGCCAGGGCTGCCCGAGGCGGTCGCCGCGATTCGCGATCGCGAACGCCGCGTGATCGCGTTCATCAAGACAAACACGTCACAATCTTGCGCAGATTTCGTTCGGCTTTTTCGTGAAACTGGCGGCCTAGGCTAGAATGTACGTACAGAAAAGCCCCCGCGCCACCCGTCAGTAGCCGGGGCGGTGGCATGAGAGACCAACGAGGCGACCGGCGGCAATTGGAACTCACCGTGTAGCCCGTTTGTCCTGCCGGTGTCGTTATCGCTCGCCGATTAGGCGGCGCAGCACGCACGAATCGGAAATTAGTACTCCAGACATACAGGGAAAAGCGCCAGTACGTATAGCAATGACTGTCGCTTTGCAATAAAATAGGTGCACGTGAATGAACAGTCGTTCACGGCCACGCAAATACCGCGAGCGATAAGGCCTTCGTTCGTTGGTTCGCCAGCGCGGCAACGTAGGGACCCCTGCCCGCAAGGGCCCGCGGTTCTGAGTTGTACGTGGCGCTCCAGCGCCGGAGGTTTTCTATGGCCGAGACTGCGCCAATCGCTCGCCGCCGCTATTTTGCGGACAAGTTCCAAACCCAAGCCGAGAAAACCGAATATTTCTCCGACCTAGCCAAGAAAAGCCAGGCGGGCCGGATCGTGCTCACCGGCGACCAGGCGGACGCCGTGCGCCAAGCCTATGCGTTGCTGCAACGCGTCTCCGCCAAGCTAGAAGCGCCCGTCGAGGTGGGCGATGACTAGCACAAAAGAAAACCACCGGGCCGGCAAACCCAGTGGCTCTCCACAGACGACGAACGCGATGCTTGCACCACAGACTCTACCAGGGCGCAGCCCATCGGGCAAGAGCCACGCCTTCCGCGACGCCTGGAACCCGTACCGGGGCGCCACCGTGGCCGCGCTCCTGGCCGGCAAAGCCGCCATTTTGGCTGATATCGCCGACATCACCGCTCGCCCCGACGGATGGGACTTCCCCGACGGCTCAAAGGCCGTCTTGAATATCTACATGGCGGATATCGAGGCGGAACTCACGCGCCGATCGCGGCTGCGCTTACCGCCTGAACGGTCGGCCAATTACTCCGCTGATGCCATCAAGAAGCGAGTCGACATCGTGCAGATTGCCGAGCGCTACGCGGCAAAGCTGCGCAAGGTTGGCAGCCGCTACCGGGCCAGATGCCCGAAGCACGACGGCGAATCCGACACGTCGCTGTCGATCGACGCCGAGCAGCAACTCTTCTACTGCTTCGGTTGTCAGATCGGCGGCGACGTCTTCGACCTGCTGATGTGGGTTGCCGGTTGCGACTTTCCTGGGGCTATCCAACTCGCCTGCATCGAGGCGGGGATCCCGAAAATGATTCCCGAAAATGATTCCCGCCCTAAGGGAATTGGGAACGGGAATCATTTTGCCGTGCGGGGCGGACAGGTGGTGCCGCGATGAGCACAGCCGCGCCGCCCATTGCCCCATTTGAGACGATCACCTTGGCTGAGCTCATCGCCTTGGAGTTGCCCGAGGTGGAGTACGCCGTCGATGGCATCCTCCCCCTGGGCTCGCTCACGTTGCTTGCGGCCCGCGAGAAAGCCGGCAAATCCCTCCTCCTGGTCGATCTCTGTTGCAGCATCGCGCTCGGGGAACCGTTTCTCGATCGGGCCGTAAAGCAAGGGCCGGCCATCTTAGTTCCGGCCGAAGAGAACATGCGTGAGATTCGAGACCGCGTGCTCTTGCGCCTGGACGGTCGAACCGATGCCGATCTGCACATCTTGCCCGTTAACGGATTCACCGAAGACGAGCTCCGGATTGACCAAGGTGATTCCTTGGCACGTCTGCTCGCAACCATTCAGCACGTGCGCCCGGTCATTGCGGGACTTGACCCAATGCGCGAGTTGCACAACCTCAGAGAGAACGACTCCGATGATATGGGGCCGATGTTGCGACCAGTGCGCCAGATTGCCCATACCACGAACACCGCCCTCGTCATGAATCATCACATGAGTCTCGCGGGCCGGTCTCGCGGCTCGACTGCTATTCGGGCGTCAGCGGATCAGGAATGGGCCTTTAAGCGCAGGGATGATGAGACGACTTGGGAGCAGGTCCCTACCGAAGGCGTTTTGCGCGTCGAAGGGCGCTTCGGACCACGGCTCACCATCGGCGTTCGCCTTGGTCCCAAAATCCGTTGGGGTCTGGCCCAGGTGATCCTGGTTGGTGATAACAGTAATCTGCGCGGACGCATCATCATCCTTTTGCAGCAAACACCAGATGGCCTGAGCGCCGATGCCATCACCGAAAAGCTTGGGGCCATGAAGAAGACAGTCCAGAACACCATCTCGGCTATGCTCAAAGAGCAACCCGCGAAGATTGTCTCAGTCGGCCGTGGCGTCAAGGGCGACCCCCGCCGCTTCCAAGCGGTCGACCCCTTCCTCTTCGAAGAAAACGCGGACGAGTCCAACGAAGATGAGACTATTCCCACTACTCCCGGGAACAATAGGAACAATAAGGAAGATTATTCCCGATTCCCAAACACCCTAGGCGGGAACCATTTTGGGAACCATTTCCGGGAACAATCCCAGAACGGCCACTGCACCATGAAGGATTGCGTCAACGACCGCGCGCCCGGGAACCCGTGGTTCTGCGAGGCGCACCTCTTGGCAGGAAAAGCAGCGGTGAACCGATGACCAGTTACCACCCGCAGCGCCACATTCGAGAACTCGAGCGCGTCATCCGGCCGCACGGTCTGACGATTCGCCGCGGCCGTGGCCATCCGCACATCATCGACGCCGCCGGCCGACGCCTCACGCCGGTCAGCTGCTCGCCGACCGATGCGCACGCGGCGATTGAAGAGACGCTGCGGCGCTTGGTCCGGCTCGGCGCCTTGCCGGCTGAATTGCGCCGTAGGAGCGCAACCCGATGAGCGTGATTTTTGTCTGTCCGACGTGCGGCCATGAACGCGAGATTGACCGCAAACAGATCCTCGCCGGCACCTGGCGCTCTTGCCCGGACTGCACCGTGAAACGCGCGGCACGCAAGGGAAGGGGGACGAAACGACCAACGACCTAAGCACGGACGACTCGAGACACCAACCAGCAGCAAGGAGCAAGGACCGTGGAGACCAAGACGACGCAGACGGAAGGAATCAAACCCATGAGTATCGGCCGAGTCTTACGACGCCATTCCGCCTTTGCCCACCTCGCCGAGCACGGGCATGAAGACGACCCCGTGATCAAGGCCGTGACCAGCGATGCCGAGGCGGCAGAGGCCCGCGGCGCCGCGTACCTGAAGCCGGCACTCCACGAACTGTGGGAAGGGCGCGATCAGGCTCGCTCTCCCGTGGCGAGACCTATCCCGACGTATCTGCCAAGTCGGCTCGATCGGGCGCACCTGTCACCGGCTCGGCGCTGATCAGCGAAAGGGACCGAACGCAAATGCCGAAGATGCTCAAACCAGCGAAGACCGGCTGTCTCTTCTGCAAGCAACCAATGCACCACGGTAAGGCACGCTGCGCCACCTGTGCCGGGTTGCCGAGCAAATCCCGGGGTGCATAGGTGATGCATAGCCATTGCTCGGGTACCAATCGCGACGGCGGCCCATGCAACGCGGAAGTCCGGCCGGGACGTGCATGGTGTCGCTGGCATGATCCCGAGCTGGAAACCCAGCGCGCAGAATGGCGACGTAAAGGCGGTGCGGCGCGGTCGAATAAGGCACGTGCGAAGAAAGTCTTACCGGCTGAACCGCTCACCGCGGAAGAGGTTCGCTCGCATCTCGGCGTGGTCTTCACCGGCGTCATCGGCGGCACGATGGAACCCGGCGTCGGCACGGCCGCGGCGAACATCGCCCGCGCCCTGATCGCCGTGAGTGAAAGCCACGAACTCGAGCAACGCTTGCAGGCGCTCGAACAACGAGCCGGCTTAAGTGATCGGAGGATCTCATGAATACGAGCACCAATGGCCGCCTCGCCGCGCTCGAGGCGCACTTCAAGCCTTGCTGTCCCACCTGCCGTGATTGGTCCGCGTGCGCGGTGGTCAACCTGTGGGAGGACGACGCGCAGGATTACCCCGACCGTTGTCCCAAGTGCGGGCGCGCCGGGCCGGTCGTGATTCGCTTCGGCATGCGAGAGGACGGGCCACAATGATCATTGATGAACGCTTACGCCGGCTTGAGGCCATCCTCAACCCAGTTGGCTGCGACACCTGCCATTGGTGGCGGGAATCGACCGCCGTGCTGGCAGATGACTTCGGCCATACGACGCGACCGGAAGTCTGCCCATCTTGCGGCCGCACCGTCGCGATCCGCAACCTGGTCGTGCTCCGGGCGCCGATCAACCTTGATTGGATTTAGGAGGGATCCGATGAATCTGAACGTCTTCAACAAGCGGCTTGATGCCGTTGCCCACGAGCTCGCGAAACGCCCGCAGCCCCAACCGGTCGATGTCGACCTACGTTGGTTCACGGCTGAGGAAGTCGCCGTCATGGAGCGGGTAGGGCCGCTGATCAGCCGACACCCGCAGACAGGGCAAGGGGATTTCTCCAACGTTTCGACTGCGGATTTGCGCGCGTTGGCGGCCATCGTCGAACGGGCCAAGAAGGAGTACCCACGATGCCCATAACCGCCGCTGATCTCATTGTCCGCATGCGGGCGGACAGCAAGGATGCCGAAGCGGGCATCAAACGGGTCGACAAGGGCTGCTGCTGTGGCTGCGCTACATGCTGATCAACGGGCCGCTGATTCAGCCGATCAATGATGAGCCGACCGTGCCCCCGATTGGGCTGGCGGGCTGAGGACCGCGGTCGTCAATACGTAGGAAAAGTAGAACGGCGGACCACCATGGAGATAGTCACGCCGTTCGTGCGTGACCCATCGTCGTTCAGGCAGGCGAGCGCCGTGGCGCTGGATCAGTGCGCCGGTGAGCGACGCAGGCGATGGTTTTCGCCCAGACCGCGATGAAGCTCAGGCCGTCGTCAGCCGCGAGAATAGTCACCTTCAGCTCTTAACATCTTCTGCGTTGAAGACTCCCGCGGGAATACGACCATCGTCTAATGCAGTTACGCCCTGCTTTAATTCAGCCTGTGTTCAGCAGCCGTGGCATGGGCGTGCCCAGAGTCCGGGCCTGGCTCGTTCGGGTCTTGGCAGGCTATTAACGACTCGATCAATCGACTATTGGGTTTTGATTGACACGCATCGATGCGCCCTGGTCGTTAGTTTCAAGGCGATTTCCTGACCGAAGGAGTGGCCTATGAAAATCGACGGCATTCCGCTTTGGCTCCTTTTTTTGGGCACCACCCTGCTGGTCCTGGCGACCATCGAGGTGGGCTATCTCCTCGGAAAGACCGTCCGGCGCAAGTCAGAGGACGAAAAGGAATCCCCCGTCTCCGCGATCGCCGGAACAGTCCTGGCCCTGTTGGCCTTCATTTTGGCGTTCACTTTTGGCATTGTTGCGGATCGGTATGACGCCCGCAGAGCACTGGTCCGGGACCAAGCTGACGCGGTTCGCACGGCCTATTTGCGCTCCGACTTTCTTCCCGAGCCAAGTCGCGACGAAGCGAAGAACCTCTACCATGAATACCTTGCAACTCTCATACAGGCCGCCAGTCATGGTCATCTCGCCACTGACGCCGGAACGCTTTCCGAATTGCAAACCATCCAGTCGCAGCTTTGGGATATCGCCGTCGCGAATGTGCGGGGCGGCGATACCACGGATATTTCCGCTGGGTATGTCGAGTCGCTCAACGACATGAGCAATGTTCTGGCGACGCGGATCGCGGTCTCGTTGCAGTCGCGCTTACCCACCGGCTTGTGGGTCGTACTCTATACGCTCGTCGCGCTGGGCATGATCGCCGTGGGCTATCAGACCGCGATTGCCGGCTCGCGGAGAACCTGGGCGATGGTGGTGTTGGCGCTTTCGTTCTCCATCGTGATTGTCCTGATTGCGGCCCTGGATAATCCCGAGCGGGGATACATCTCCGTTTCCCAGAGGCCGCTGATCGATCTCCAGTCCGAGATGAAGTAACGCGAACCAATCCGGACTCACCATGTAAGCAGCCATTCGCACCTAAGAAGCCGGGCGCTTGGTTGACTGCAATCGTCCCGCATCCGTCATCGGATCATAGAGCACGTCCCACTCGTCCGGCTCACCCGAGACGCGGATATGCCCAATCAACCACCAAGTGCCGCGGCGTTCGGCACTGTGGCCCTTGAGGGGATGCTTCAAGAGCCGGTCGCCGTAGTTGGTGTGCGGACGGATGGCGGTCGCGGCCCGCGGGAGGGCGGTGGTGATCTGGTCCTTCGTCGGCGGCGCATCCATGGCCCGGCTGCTACCACTGGCGGCGTCAGGACGAGACCGGCACAACATGCGCCACGCCACCGCGGAGGCGGACAGCCGACTGTCTCCGGGTGTGACAGCGGGTCGGTGGGCGCTGGGATGGGTTTCCTCCCCGACGTGGCACGGATCGCATGGTGGCCGGTCTCGCCCTAGCATAGGATGCGGCCACCGCACGGGACGATGACCGAGCCGTCCTGCCCATTGGGGGAGCACCGTACCGCCAGCTACAACACGTCAGCGCCAAAGCAAACGGCCCCGGAGCCGGAACTGGGGGCTGTTGATGGGGCAACGAGGAAGTCACGCCCCGCGGGCGGGGATCGGCGACGGGACGCGGGGCGCACGGCGAGGGTAGGGACTGGGGGCCTCGGCGTGTCCGGATCCGGTCCGGCGAGGGACGGGCGGCTAGACCCGTGGGGTCCCTCGTCTGTCGCGCAGGTCGTCGCGGGACGGAACTCACTCATCGTCAGCGTAGCGGACGACACGCGGGGCGTCATGAAGATTCTTCATGCGCGCCCGCGCGCCGCATGTGAAACTGGGCGCCACGTCGTTGCCACACAGAGGGAGCCGATGCCCCACACCAGAGACAACCGCATCGGACCGACGCAGCTGACGCGCTTGCGTGCCAGCGTTGACGCGACGGAGGCATCGCTGGCGCGTGCGCACGAGTTGATCGCGCGGTCCTGGCGCTTGCTCGAACCCAAGCCGCCCGGCTCCTCCATACATCGCAACAACGGCCCCGCGCGTGCGTTCCCGAGCCGCCCAGGCGGCGCGGTGCATGGCGGCCGTGATCTGCTCAGCGGTCGGACGCAGGGTCATAGCGTGAAGTATAGCTTCGAGTCAGTGGCCGCATACCTGACGCATGACGAAACTTCATGACGGACGGAACCACGTCCGGTATCCTAGCGCTCACCTTGCCGGCCGCGACGGCAGGACTGATCTCGTCCACGCACTCTCGCCACGGTAAAGGAGTCACCCACATGCAACGCCCGCCGTTCCTTGCACTGCCCGGCCTCAGTCGCCGTGCCGCCCTCGGGCGTGTGGCCGCCGTCGGGGCCGCGCTTGGTCTCGGCGGATTCCGCCATGCGACCGCCCAGGACGCGACCCCCACCGCCATGGCCAGCCATCCGATCGTCGGCGTCTGGAACGTCATCACCGCAAACGGCCCCGCCCCGGGGGTCTTCCTCGCCGATGGCACCAACATCATTGCGGTCCCGGCCACCCAGGCTGGACCGCAGGGCGTGGCGTTCGTCAGCACCCAGGTCGGGCGCTGGGAGCCCGTCAGCGAGCGCGGCATCCACTTCACCAGCATCCAGCTCCTCTCCGACGCCAACGGGGTCTATACCGGCTCGGTCACCGTCGACGGTTACCCCGTGGTGAGCGAGGACGGGCAGACCATCCTCGACGATCTGTCCCAGACCATCGCGACGATCCGCGATGCGACCGGCGCCATCGTCCAGCAAGCCCCTGCTGCCGGTTCCCCACCCGTGACGGGGAACCGCATGGAGGTGGGAGCGCCAAACTTCCCGGCGGGGACGCCGGTCGCTGGCACCCCGACCCCGTAACGATCCACACGAAAGGTTGCAATGACGGGCCGATGATTACTTCGGCCCGTCATCCTGCCTGAACAGGAGAGAATCGGACACCAAGCACACGGCCCCGAGCCGAAGCCCGAGGCCGTTGCAAACGTTTCCGTCGATCTTCCCCCCTAGCTCAATTGAGCGATTGACCTGGCTGGCGAGGGCTTATAGAGTAGGTGCACCGTTTTGGCCGCCGCACACGTGACCCCGCACAACCCCAAAAGGAGGCCCAACATGGTCCGGCTGCGACTCGCCCTGCTCCTCAGCCTCATCGCCCTGCTCCTAAGCGCCACGATGGTGATATCGGCACCCCGCGTTGTCGCCGCGCAGGACGTCACCGGGCTCACGGTCAGCGTGACGCCCAACGTGACGCGGGCCAAGATCGGCGATATCGTCGAGTTCACGGTCCGGGTGGAGAATACCGGCGCCGAGACCATCCCGGGCCTCGGCGTCAGTCTCGCGCTCCCGGACGCCCTCGACGCCCGGGCGGTCTACTGCCCGTTCAGCAGTGGCGACACGGTGATCGACTGCCAGATCGGCGATCTTGCGCCCGGCTCGACCGCAGAAGTGAAGTTCTACGTCCACGTCGGGTCCCGGACGGGGAACGGCGCGGTCACTGCGTACGCCTACGACACCTTCACGGGCACCGTGCTCGCGAGCGCCCAGACTGCCCCCATTAAGATCGTCGGATCACCGAAGCTGTTCTGACTGGGCCACTAGGGTTCTTAACCCCTCCGGCCACCGCCATCCAGACGGCAAACGACCCCGAGCGTGCTGCCCGCGGCTGTTTGCCCCCTTCCCTCTGGATGCAAGCCACAGGAAGCCCCAGAGTAGCCCCGCCTGGGTGATCCCGTGGTGCCTGCGCCACGGCCTTATGGCCCTCACGCCGCACGCCCCAGCCGGCACAGCACACGGCCCTGGGCATCACGCTCGGGGCCGTCCATGCAATTGACAGCTGCCACGCCCGCGCGGATGATGCGCGGCGGCATCCCGTTGCCACTTGACGACATCACCTGCGAGAGGAGCGTGCAATGCGGCGGATCTCGATGCTCGTCGTCCTGCTCCCTGTTGTTCTTGGGGGCTTGCTCATGTTCGGTCGGGCGGCGACGATCGGCGCCCAGGATGGCACCCCGGCGGTGGTCGCCAGCCCACCACCGCCCGGGGTGATTGTGCCCGACCCGGCGGAGTGCGATATCACGCCGCGCTCGATTGCAGAATTTGCCCACATCGCGGCCACCCCGCCGGCACCGGTGCCTAACGCCGATCAGCGCTTTTCCAAGCCCGCGCAAACGCCGCGGCCCTGGACGATGCCGGCGGGTACACCAGCGGACGACGCCACCGTTGCGGCCGCCACATCGACCCTTCGCGAGGCGCTGGCTTGTCTCAACGCGGGGGACTTCCTGCGCTTTACCGCGCTCTTCAGCGACGAGATGATCGACATTCTGTTCACCATATCCCCGCTCCCGCCCGAGGCGATCCCCTCGCTTGCCGCCTCGCCGGTGCCCTCGCCGCCGGATCAGTGGCTCGGCTATCTGCGCGTGCACGATGCGCGGGTCTTGCCCGACGGTCGGGTAGCGGGTCTGGCCGACGACTACGATCCGACCGAGCCGCCGTATGGGATGGGTACGGATTTCGCGATCTTCGTCAAAGTCGGTGACCAGTGGCTGATCGACTCCTTGATCGAGAACGTCGTCATCACTGGGGAAGCCACTCCGGAAGCCGGCACGCCGACAAGCTAACGACAGGGCGCGTCCCGCCTAGCCCAGGTACTCGCCGGCCGCCCAGGGCAGGCGCAATCGCCACGAGCCATCGTGACGATGACGATGGCTGGTCATGGCCGTCCGCGCTGTGTCGCCGGCAATTTCCCCTGAGCCGTCACCAGATCCTGGAGGACTTCCCATTCCGCAGGTTCACCCGCGACGCGAATCCTCCCGATCAGCCACCACCGATCACCGCGGCGTTCCGCGCCGTTGGCCGCGATCCGCTGCTTGCGGACATGCATAGGAAAACGAGTGTGGTTGCGTGCGACGTTTGCTGTTCGGTCCAAGGCCGCATTGATCTAGTCTCTAGTGGGATGGGCGCTCATGCAATGCAGTGTCGCCTCCGGCACATGGTCGCGCGCAGCCATGGTCACACGGCTCCGGACGGGATGAGGAAATCTTCATGACGAGCTGTCACTGACCCTATATCCTCTGAGGGAACGAGTCTCGGCCCGCCGCAGGAATGAGGCCCCACGCCACGGCAGCAGGAGCGCTGCAATCGCTCCCCGCTAGGTCGGGTTGCCACGTCGTCGAGACCCCCTTTCCCCCGCGACGTGCAGCCCTGGTTGCCTCACTCCTACCCGCCTGCGGGCCGCGACTTGCTCACGTCGTCCCCGCCGCTCACCAAGGATGGATCATGGCCCGCTCGATCCTCGTCGTCGACGATCACCCCGCCAGCGCCGCCGTGCTGGCCCAACTCCTCGACGGCGAAGGCTATCGAGTACGCTGTGCCTACGATGGGCAAGCGGCCCTGCGCGCGATCACGCAGGCGCCCCCGGATCTCGTCCTCTCCGACGTAACGATGCCCAAGATGGACGGCGTGACGCTGGCCAGACATCTCCGCGCCCACGGCTGGACGATGCCGGTGGTGCTCATGAGCGCGGAATGTGCCGCGGTCGACGTTCCGGGCGTCCCGTTGCTCCAGAAGCCGCTCGATTTGGACGGTCTGCTCAAGATGATTGCCCGCATCATGGCGGCCTCGGGACCGACCCATCGCGAGCCACCACCGCAGCGAACGAGCGACGCAAACGGCCCCGCGCCGATGCCTGAGACCGGTGCCCTCCTCGCTGCCGAGGTTCAGTCTCCCATCTGATCAGTGTGCTGAGTTGCTCGTGAACGCGCGCCACTGTCGGCGGCTGAGTCACCCCCGGACAGGACGGCCGCGAGTTGACGAAGGAGCGCGTGCAGAGAAGGGCGGCAATGCGGCACGGTTATTGCAAGCCTGGCGCGTGAGGGCGTTGGCGCACGAGCATACGCGCGCTCGTTGATGGCGCGAATGATGATCGTGAACACATAGCGTAGCCCGGGCCAGCGCCCTCATCCTCAGCGCGAGGTTACACCGAAACCAGCACCCCTCGTTCAATGAGCCCCTTTTGATCTTTGACGCTCGCAATTGTTCGATGAGCGGGGCAGCGTTTTGGAGGACAAACTTCGCGAGTTCGACATCTGCTTCCGTTGATCGATGCAGGTTGGCAGTCATGGACTTGGAGATAATCTCAGCAGCGTCTCGTGCCACCTCAAGAACTTGCAACTATGCTTGTTGCGCTGGATCAACCTTTTCGCTCATGGATGACCTCCGCCTGCGTGCTGAGAAGCCGGTCGCAATCGCCCCTGATCGGCCGTAGGATCGTTCAGCACGTCCCACTCCTCAGGCTCGCCAATCACGCCAATCCAGCCGATATGGAATCGGCCGTCATCAGTGGCCTCTACATCGTCGACCCCAACGCGGAAACTCGCCGATGCGACGGGGTAGCATGCGCGTTCACGAGCTGCCCAGGCGGCACGGTGGAGGGCGTCAGTGATCTGTTCGGCGGTGGGCCGCGTGGTCATACCTGGATCATGGGACAACCAGACCGCGCCGAACCAGGACCAAGCTCCCAACGAAATGGCGCGTGCGGTGGTCACGCTCTTGCATGGTCCTTCGGTAACGACAACTCTTTTCCCCGACACCGCCCCATCTGACCACAGGGGAGGATCCCCGATGGAACGATCGATTCTCGTCGTCGACGATGACCATACCGTCGTTGCGCTGCTCATCGACCTGTTGAACGAGGCGGGCTATCGCGTCCGCTCCGCCTTCAATGGGCTAGCCGCGCTCACGGAGATTGCGCGCGCCGCCCCCGACCTGGTGCTCACTGATATGAGGATGCCACACCTGAATGGCGTGGGTCTGGTGGGGCGGCTGCGGCTCTTGGGATGGATGATGCCCGTGGTGTTCATGAGCGCGGGCCATAGTGCCGCCGATGTGCCAGGCTTCCCATTTGTGGCCAAGCCGTTCGATGTCGACGTCTTGCTCAACGTCATTACGCACGCTTTGGGCAATCGCCGCGGGGCAGGGGTAAATGACCCCGGAATCGAAGCCGGGGGCCGCTGCTGATGCCTGTCTGCTGCAAAAAACCGTGTGCCGCTCGCAACGCTTGCGGATCAATGCCGATACAAGCAAACGGCCCCGAGCTGATGCTCAGAACCGTTTGCCGGACCCAGTTCCCCCGCCCCCGACGTGAAGTGGTCAGGGTGCTCGCTTTGGTCCGCACAGCCCGGACCGGTGGGTGACTACGAGAAGTGCAAGACGTCCTCGCCACCGGTGATCGTCGGTGCGCTCGTCTTCAAGGTCGGCAGGTTCTGCCCGATCCAGTCGGCCACCTGCTTGGTCGATGCCTCGGTCCCGGCTTGGTCTTTGCAGACAGTCAAGCTGGTAATCCCGTCGGCGGTCCGCACGAGGTCGTACTGGACAAAACCGGGGACTTGGCGGATGAGGGTCTCGACGTCGGCCTTGCGGCTCATCAGCGTGTCGAAGTCGGCGGGGGTGATGCCCGCGTACTGGCGCATGGTGGCGTACATGGGTGGTTGGTCTCCTTGACCGCGCACTGGCGGCCGTTGCCTCCCCCAAACAGGGAAAGCGAGGGGTGTTCCTGCACGGCAGGGAAGTGAAGGGGGCGGCGGAGCCCGGTTGGACAACGCGCCAAGGGGAGGCGGTGGGCGGGGGAACACTGCAAGTGCTTGCAGCGCATCGGGCTCATTGCTATCCGAGGTTCCTTTAATTTACCATATTTTCTTTCGAAAAGTCAAATCTAGACAAAATTACCTTCACTGAGAAGCAATGCTATGGTAGCGCAAGTTTCTGGTGAGACGGCACAGGTCGTTGAAGCTGCCGGCGACATGCGGCGGCGGTCCAGGGAGTCGAGACCAACGAATGAGCCACAACCCGTGACGGGATCGGCGACGGGGCAGAGGTGCACAGTGCGGGCGGGGAAGGGGGGTGCCGCAACGCACTTGGGATTCTGGCCGGTGAGGGCGGGAGGGCTGGTCCCGGCGGGTCACTTGGCTCTCACGATCGTCGTCGCACGGGTCGTAACTCGTTCATCCCCAGCATATGGGGTGGAATGCGCCGCGTCATGAAGATTTCGTCATGCGCTTGGCAGTGCGCCAGGTGCCAGGCAGGACACCACTGAGGCGCGTCGTAATACCTACAATAAACCGGCCCCACGCGTGATGGCCGTCCGTGCAACGGCCGCACTCCTGGTTCTTTGCTCCCACGGCCGCCAGTGCGATTTACGCGTCGAAGCCACGTGCACCGTCCGTCTTGCGAACTTCACCTTCGCGTTCGGTGAGGAGTGGATCCAAACCGAGCCGACGTGCGGCGCCTGCCGCACCCCAGGTTGTCCAGCTTTCGACAATTTGGCATCCGGCAAAGCGGCTGATCGTCCTCCCCACGAGCGGCTGCTTGACCTCCGCCGCGGCGTTAGAGATGCTGTCATCGGTGGGCACACCCCGCGCCGTCCACCACAGCGTCGCCATCTCGCCGTCGATGGCCA
>JBJMMD010000012.1:0-22610 GCA_045804965.1 Thermomicrobiales bacterium
CATCGCCGCCGCGAGCTCAACCTCGCGATCGCCGGTCAAGAGTGGCACCCGGCCGATCTCGCGCAGATACATCCGCACCGGATCGTCGAGACTGACCCCGCCGATGTCGAAATTCACACTCTGGAAATCGAGCGAGGCCGCAACATTCTCTTCGTCAACGCCCTCGGTGATTTCTTCCTCGGAAGAGGAGAGAACGGCGCTCAATTCAGCCAGACGCTCGGTCAGCGGCTCGAGTTCGGAGTTCCAGGCGTGCTCTTCTGATAGGGCTTCAGGCACCGCGTCGAGGGGAAACAGGCCGTCAGCAGCCTCGACGCTCTCCTGGTTTGGCTTTTCGCTCATGCCTGAGAGGAGGAGTTGGATTCCAGCCGGGAATCGCACCACTTTTCCATTGCGCACGGGTACAAAAGCGACGTCGAGCGTGCGGCGCACCCGCGTCCGCGCACCGTCCGGGGCCGGCCTTTGCCCGAGCGCCAGATAGCGGCGGACTAAAGCGGCGAGGTCGGCATCAACCGTTGCTTCGGACGCCGGTTCGCCGCGTGCCACATTGTCGAGGAAGCGGTCGAGCCCGTCTGCCCGCTCGCGATCATCCATTTTCTGGCCCCTCTTCGTCACATGAGGATGCTGTGAGCAAGGCGCGCAGGCGAACAAAGGCGCGCAACTGGAGCATCTTGACCGCAGGGTGAGTCCGGCCGAGGAGCGTGGCGATCTCCGGTCCGGTCATGCCGACCATGCGGAGTTCAACCACACGGCGCTGATCGTCTGGCAGCCTGCGGAGGGCCGCGTGTAGCACCACTCGTTCCTCCTCAGCAATGGCGGCCTCCTCGGGCAGCGCGGCTCCATCCGCGAGATCGAATACCACCTCAAGCTCGGCCGCAAAGTGCGTCGTCCGGCTTGGCCGAATCGCGTTAACCACGACATTGTGGGCGATGCAGAAAAGCCATGAGCGAAGCAACGGATCGTCATACCTCGGTCCAGCCGCTAAGGCCTGAGCAAACACACTGCTCGTCGCGTCCTCTGCCGCCTGGGCATCGCCAAGACGGCCACGGCAGTACCAGTAGATCGGGTCGAAGTACATGGCGTACAGCTTCTCAAACGCTTCACACGTATGAGCCTCATGCGGTGGTTCTGAAATCGGCTCAAGCGACATTTGACAGCTCCGCGCTATTCAGTCTGACGTTCGCTGACGTATACACGATGGCGCCCCAAAGGTAACGGGCCATCCCGCAGTAGCAAGAATGCCTAATAGGTGGCGATCACTGCGGTGGCGAATTGGCAACCGGCTCAGACCGGGCTCCGTGGTTATGGTGCTGCGACCCGCCTGGGTGATACCAGCTCTATTTGATGCCGTTACGCCCACTTCATCCATGCTCGTCCAACCGTTGGCGTATCCAGGACCCGATCCGCTTCCAGCGCGAACAGAGGATCACCGTCCAAGCCCTCAGCTGGCGCTCACCGCTCGGCGGCCAATCCCGCGATCTGCTCCTCCAAGACGACATCGCCTCCACTGCCTTCTGGTACCAAGCCAAACCCCACGCGCTCAACCGATAAAGCCGGCTAAAGACCGACTAAAAAGCAGCGGCGAGCATCGATTGATCTAGTCTTCTAAGAGGCGATGCAAGGCCAGCCCTCTTCTGAGGGCTTTGTAAGTTGAGCCTGGGGACTTCAGCCCCGGGCACGCGGCGAACGCCGCGAATAGTCGCGCGCATCTCAACTGGATCGGTTTGAACGGACCAATACGGGGCCTATTCCCCCACCGCTACCGGCGACGGTTCGCCCGCGAGGATGCGTTCCAGCCGCGCCTTGACCGCGGGCCATTCGCTGTCAATGACGCTGTAGTAGGCGGAGTCACGATAATCACCGTTGGGGAGAATAATGTGTTGGCGAAGGATGCCTTCGAATTGGGCCCCGATCCGCAAGATCGCGGTCCGTGACCGCTCGTTGCGGGCGTTTGTTTTGAGTTGCACCCGGATTGCACCCTGATCCTCAAAGGCATGTCTCATCAGCAGGTATTTGCACTCCGTGTTGACAGGGGTGCGCCGAACAGGTTTCGCGAGCCAAGTCCAACCGATCTCGAGACCACGGTTTGCCGGCTGGATATCCATGAACCGGGTCGACCCAACCGCCTTGGCCGTGGCCCGCTCGATGATCGCGAACGGCAACGCCGTTCCGCTCGCCTGATCGGCATGCGCGGCTGCCATCCAGGCTCGGACATCGCCGGCCGATCGCAACCGAATCGGCATCCAGGTCCAAATCCCGTCCTCGTCGGCGGCAACGGCAAGATCCTCGACATGCTGCTCGCCGAGCGGCTCCAGCCTGACCCAATCGCCCTCGAGTGTGACCGGCGTGACGTGCATCTGTGGCCCTCGCACTAGCTCTTTGCCGGATCGGAGATCCCTCACCCCCATCCCTCTCCCTTGCGCGGGAGAGGGAAGCCGTTCTGGTTCGATCGGGCTCAAGCCATGCCCTCTCTCGCGCACGGGAGAAGGTGGCGCGCAGCGCCGGGTGAGGGAACTCCGAATGCCTCTAATCCGCCACGATCGCCAAATCGACGCTTTCGCGCGGATCGGCTGGGGTCAAGCGGAAGTGGTCCATCGTCAGGCACTCAGTTGGGCACCAGTCGACGCAGATGCCGCAACGGATGCAGCTCCGCTCGTCGATCACCATCGCTGCCGCGAACGGTCCCAGCTCGGCTCGGGCCAATTCCGCCAATTCCACCTCGTTATCGATCGAGTGAATGCGGTCGGGCGAGATCATCTCGATGCAGCGGTGCGGGCAGGCATCGACGCAACCGTTGCACAGGATGCAGCGGTGGCCGTCGATGAAGATATTGAGCTGGCATTGGAGGCAGCGCTTCGCTTCTTCGAACCCGATCGGTTTTGTGTAGCCAAGCTCGACTTCGAGCGTCGTGTCGTGCGTGCCGACACCTCGGGCGGGGATCGGCAGTGACGGCATCATCTGCCGGGGCACTCCCGAGTAATCGTCGCCCCACACGAGGCGGCGGCTCATCGCGGTCAGACTCCACTCCGCGATCCCTTCGGCCACGAGCGGGTTCGGTGTCGCCAGGTTTTCGGTCGGAACCCGCGTGATCTCCATGTCCTTCTGCTTCGGCTTCGTGCCGCGCAACGCCGCGTCAACGGCCAGCGCCACCCGTTTGCCCTCACCGATCGAGGAGATGAAGTTCGTCGGGTTGATCACGTAGTCGCCGCTCGCCCAGACATTAGGTAACTCGGTGCGCAGGTCTTGGTCGAGGTACGGCACGCCCCGGCGGTCCCGGTTCGGGAGCACATCGCCGAGGAAGTTGTTGTCCTGGCGCTGACCGATCGCGACCAAGATCATGTCGCAGGGAATGACAAACTCGCTGCCTTCGACCGGCTCCGGCCGGCGTCGCCCCTTGGCATCGGGCGCGCCCAGCTCGTTGCGGATCATTTCCAGTCCGGTGGCTTTGCCGTTCTCGTCGCCGATGACGCGAGTGGGCGAGACCATGTACTGAATCTCGACTCCTTCGATCTCGGCTTCTTCGAGCTCAAGCTCGTCAACCGGGATCTCGTGGATCGAGCGGCGATAGGTCATGATCGAAGACTCCGCGCCCATGCGGAGCACGGAGCGGACGCAGTCCATCGAGGTAAAGCCACCGCCGACGGTCACACAGTGCTTCCCGACCCAAACATCTTGCTGGCCGAGATTGACCTCTTCGAGGAACTTGAGCCCGGAAACAACCCCGGCCAAGTCCTCGCCCGGCACGCCGAGCTCCTGTGGCGTCTGACAACCGGCGGAGATGATGACCGCGTCGTAGGTATCGACCAATTCCTGGAACGAAATATCCTTGCCGACCTCGGTGTTGTATTTGACCTCGACGCCGAGATCGAGAATCAGATCGCACTCTTCCTGAATCACGTCGCGCGGCAAACGCCATTCGGGCACGCCGGCCCACATCACGCCGCCGGGCACCGGATAACGCTCGTAGATCGTGCACTTGTAGCCCTTGCGAGCGAGGTTGCGGGCGACCGTTAGCCCGTTCACTCCCGCGCCGATGATGGCGGCGGTCAGCCCGTTCGGCGGCGGCGGCACCTCGTGCCGCGTCTCCCCGCGGTAATCGGCCGCGACCCGCTTCAGGTAGCAGATGCCGATCGGGGCATCGACTTCCTTGCGCCGGCAGGCATCCTCGCACGGACGCGCGCACATGCGGCCGAGGCAACCAGGGAAGACGTTGTGCTCCCGGTTGAGCTCGAAGCTATCGGCGTAGCGCCCGTCGGCGATCATGGCGATGTAGCGGGAAATATCGGTATGCGACGGGCAGGCGGTCATGCACGGGATGTTGTCCGAGAACCACTGCGGATCGCCCGTGTAGATCGGATAGCGTTTGCCCGTGCGTTCGGTATAGGGCGAAAAGAACGAGGCATCGACGAAGGCGAGGAGGCGGATGCGGCGCGTGTCCTCGACATCGGCGTCTAAACCCTGGCCGACAATGCCGAGGCTGGAAAGCTCCCCGGCCGTCAAGCCGATTTCAGCTGGATCCATGGGGCGGAAACGATCCGCCGGCGCCCCGCAGGAGGGACATTCATTCGGCGGCGTCGCTCCCTCATGGATCCATCCACAGACCTTGCAGCGAAACATAACCGTTCGCACCTTCCTGGCTGGGACATCTGAGACGTCTGCCGGACGACGTTGCGCTCAACACTCACCGGCCGACAGTACCGAGTAAGTATACCCGCCCTCATCCGAGTTTCTTTCGTGTCCCACAGTCTATGCCGTGGCAGGGATGCCGGAATGGAGAAAGCGTGCGCGGGCCTAAAGAGCCCGCGCTCAACCTACGAAGCCGGCTAAAGACCGGCTATCAAAAAGAGCGATCCTGGTCGCGACTTTGAAACAATGATTCTTTATGTCGGTTGTCGCCTCAGGTAGGCAAGCCCCTCGCGGAACCACGGACCGTACTCCTCGTTGTCGGCCAGTTCGGGTAGCACCGCCAGGAATTGCGTGCGGACGTCTTCCGCAAAGGCTTCCCAGGCTTCAAGCAGGTCCGCATAGCCCACGGTCGCGTGCCGCGCCGGGCGACTTGCAGGTCCAGCCAAGTTGGGAGCGTACACGTCCCAATATTCCACTGCCACGTCGGTTCCATCGACGCGGAAGACAAGATCGCCATTGTCGCCCATCATCATCGACTGCTCGCCCCAGTCAACCGCTTGCGGCAAGGCCCACTCCAATGCGTTGACCGCAAGGGCGATCACCGGGCACCACCGCCACGGGCACGCGGCGTGCCCCTCTGGCAGCAGCGAGGGACCCGGCCCGTTGAACGCCTCCATGCGCGGATGAGCGCGTTGCGAGCAAACGAAGAGCTCCGTTGCACCGAGGCGCAACCGCGTTGGCATCCAAAAGGTATGATCGAATTCCAGATCGGTGAGGGCGAGCTTGACGAGCCGCGACCGAGGCGGACTCCCACCGTGCCGAACCACTAGTGAGGGCTCCCAGTTCTCGGCGTGGGTGAGCGCGATCGTGTCTGGATCGAGGTAGAACTGAAGGAAAATCGACTCCATGTCAAACACCACGTCTACAGCACGTATTCGGTAAAGGAATTAGCTTTCTAGTCCTCTGCCGTTGAGGTCTCAACAGCTTAGCCGGTCTTTAGCCGGCTTTGCAGGTTGAGCGCGGGCTCTTTAGGCCCGCGCATGCGCCGCAGGCGCATATGTCTCTCCACTTTCCATACGGAAGGTTTTGCCACCGTCCGTTCCGTACAGACGTTCACGCACATCTCGGAATTTTCGCTACACTAGCCAGTGCAAGAAGAGTGGCAATGGATCGGCTCATCCGGCCGCAGGATGGTTCTTGCGTAAGAGCACACCGCCTCGTCGCGGTGTGAGGATTGAAACAAACGCCGTGCCGAGCAGTCCGCTCCCGGCCTCGCAATCCCCGTCGTGGTCCTCGTCTGTCCAGATACAGCCATCGGGACACGCCGCCGGAATCGCAGGGCCGCAGGAATGGGAAACGATGCCGCCAGTTCCGCTCACGCCCTTGATCGGTCGTGCGAACGAGCTTGCGGCGGTCCGCGCGTTGCTGGCGCGCCCAGATGTGCGGCTGTTGACGCTGCTGGGGCCGGGCGGCGTCGGGAAAACACGCCTCGGCGTCGAACTCGCCTCGATCCTCTGCGCGGAGTTCCCCGACGGCGTGCACTACATCAGTCTCGCCGCCGTGTGCGATCCCGATCTGGTCTTGCCTGAAATCGCGCGCGCCCTCGATATTCGCGAAACATCCGATCGCCCCGCCGGCGACCGGCTCGCGGCCTGGTTGCGCACCCGCAATCTGCTGCTGATTCTCGACAACGTCGAACAAGTCATCGACGCAACTCCCGATATCGGCAATCTCCTTCATGCCGGAGCCGGCATCAAGATGCTGACGACGAGCCGGACCGCGCTCAATCTCTCGGGCGAGCACACCTATCCGGTCCCGCCGCTGCAACTCCCGGAACGGGTCAACGGGCGGCACACGGTTCAAGTCGACGACTTGAAGAACTTGGCAGCGATCGCTCTGTTCGTCGATCGCGCCGAGGCAGTTCGGCCCGATTTCTCGCTCAATCAGGAGAACGCGACCGATGTCGCCGAGATTTGCGTGCGCCTCGACGGTCTGCCGCTGGCGATCGAGCTCGCCGCCGCCCGGGTGCGGGTGTTGTCGCCGGCCGCCCTGCTCGCCCGCTTAACCAACCGCCTGCAGCTCCTGACGGGCGGTCCACGCGATCTGCCGGCGCGATTGCAAACGATGCGCGACGCCATCTCCTGGAGTCACGATCTCCTCACCCCTGAAGAACAGGAACTGTTCCGCGGGCTTTCAGTTTTTATCGGCGGGTTTACCCTCACCGCCGCTGAACATGTTGTCAGTGATGTCGGCGTTCTGACCGTGCTGGACGGGATCGAGTCGCTGGTCGACAAGAGTCTCGTGCGCCGCGCGGACGGCGCCGGTGCCGAACCGCGCTTCTTGATGTTGGAAACGATCCGCGAGTTCGGGCTGGAGCAGATTGCGGCCTCGGGAGCCGAAGCGATGTTGCGCGATCGCCACGCCGCGTTTTTCCTGGGACTCGCCGAGGAAAGCGACCACGCCCTCCGCCTCGGGCAGGATTCCGGGCCCTGGCTCGACCAGATCGAAGCCGATCATGACAATTGCCGCCTCGCCTTGACCTGGACGATTGAATCGGGCGCGATCGACAACGCGCTCCGTCTCGCCTCCGCGTTGTGGCGATTCTGGGGAACGCGCGGGCACCTACGCGAGGGGCGCGCGTGGTGCGAGCGCGCGCTCGCGCGGGCGAAGAGCACGACGGCTCCAGATTTGCGCGCAAAGGCGCTCAACAACCTCGCGAACCTGCTCTCCGATCTCGGCGATCAGGACGAAGCGCAACAGCTGTATGAACAAAGCCTCGCTATCAGACGCGAGCTCGGCGACCGCCGAGGCGTTGCCGATACGTTGAACAATCTCGGCTTGAGCGCTACCCAATTGGCCGACTACGATCGGGCTGAGGCGTTGCTCGAAGAGTGCATTCAGATTCGCCGCGAAATCGGTGATCGGACCGGATACGTGCTTGCCGTCAGCAATCTCGGCGATCTTGCGGTGGCAACTGGTGATTTCGAGCGGGCGTGGTCGCTGCACGAGGAAGCGCTCGCGCTTCGCCAGGAATTGAAAAACGAGCTCGGCGTCGCCTATTCCCAGAACAATCTCGCCGTCGTCGCGGCGTGCAAAGGTGATCTGAAAACCGCGCGCGCCCTGTTGGAGCAGAGCCTCAGCCGATTTCGTGAGCTTCGCGACAATCCGGGAGCTGCCCATTCATTGCGCAATCTCGGTCGGGTCGCGCAAGCGGAAGGGCGCTTGGCCGACGCCGAAGCATTGCACAAGGAGGCACTCAGCTTCCGGCACGATCTTGACGACCGCCGGGGCATCGCCGAATCGCTGGAGGACCTTGTCGCCTTGAACGCCCGTCAGGGCTCGGCCGAGGTTCGGGTGCGGCTCATCGCCACCGCCTCGGGACTCCGTGAAGAAACCGGCATTCCCGTGCCTGCCAACGAGCGGCGGGATCATGGGCACTTGATCGACATGCTCCGGAAGCGGATGCATGCCGCGGAGTTTGCCGCGGCCTGGGAAGCGGGCCGGCGCGCAGCGTTCGAACACGCGTGCGAGGAAGCCCTGCGAACCGATTTCGCTGACGCCGCGAGCCAGGGCCAGAAACGCCTAGACGCGAACCCCGCGGGACTCAGCGACCGGGAAGTCGACGTGCTCCGCCTCGTCGCCTCAGGCTTGACCAACGCTGAGATTGCGGACGCGCTGTTCCTCAGCCCACGGACTGTCGATGCCCATCTTTATCGCATCTACCGCAAGCTTGACGTCTCCTCCCGTGCCGCGGCGGCCAGTTTCGCCGTGCACCAGGGGATCATGTAAGGTTTCCGCGCGAGGATTTCCTGGGTTAAGCCCCGGTGTCGCGGCGCAGACGCAAAGGACGTCCGCGTCCACTTGTAGCCTCTGTTTCATCCTCAATACGGCTTTAACCTCAGTGCAACCATGGTTTAACACTTCCATCCACGCCGCATTGCAAGCTGGTGTCGTGCAACGAAGGACACTTGTCCCTACCGGGCATATGCGCCGCTTTGTGATGGGAAGGAGACGATCGCTGATGTCGCGGATCATGCGAACCGCAGGATTTTCTCGCCTCAGTGCTGCTCGAAACATTGTTGGCTTTGCGCTCGGGCTGTCGCTGGTCAGCGGCGTGGCCGCCCAGGGATCGACGCCGGTTGCATCCCCTGAGGCATCACCTGTTGCCTCTCCGGTGGCCGTTGCTCCTGGCCAATTGACGGCGACGCGGCCCTATTTGATCGCGACCGATCCTTCCACTTTGTCCATTTCGCCGATCCTCACGGCCGGCGAGACGATCGGCGACTATCAGATGGCCGGCGTCCCGGACGGTCTCGGCGCATTTAAGGACGGCAGCGACGTGGTCTTGTTCGTGAACCATGAACTAACCACGGTCGAGGATGCCAATATCTCGGACGCCCGCGTTTCCCGCCTGGTGCTCGACGGCACAACAGGCGCGGTGAAATCGGGCGAATACATTTACGACGGCACGGAAGGCTTTGAGCGGCTCTGCTCGGCCTACATGGCGGGTCCATGGGACGGCTTTGATAAGCCGACGTTCTTGACCGGCGAGGAAACCACCGGCAGCCCGAAAGGCGGGCTCTCGGTGGCGATCGACGGCGCTACCGGAAAGCCGACCGAGTTGCCGTGGCTCGGCCATATCGACCACGAAAATCAGGTCGCGATTCCCGGCTTCACCGGCAAAACCGTTATCGTCACGACCGATGACAACTCGGACGGCTCAGAAGTCTATCTATACGTGGCTGATAGCCCTGCCGACGTGCTCGCCGGCAAGGGCCAGCTCTACGTCTTCAAGGCGGATAACGCCGCCGGCACGGCTGATATCGCGAAGGGCACGGAACTGACCGGCACGTTCGAGCCGATTGGTCAGGCGGACAATACCGACGGCGATGCGCTGCAAGCCGCGGCCGACGCTGCCAAGGCATTCAAGTTCGTGCGCACGGAAGATGTCACCTACGACCGCACGAACACGACCACGATCTACTTTACTGATACCGGCGACGATCAGGATCCAAACCTCGCCGCTGACGGCACGCCGTTCACCAAAAACGGCCGCCTGTACACGATGACGCTCGATCCCGCCGATCCGACTAAGGTGTCCGGTTTCAAGGTTCTGCTCGACGGCGACAAGGGCGACGACATTCTCAATCCCGACAATGTCGACGCCAACAAAACGACGATCATGCTGCAAGAAGACCGGAACGGGTACAACCGGGACGAGAACTTCGACGACACAGGCCGAATTCTGGCGTACGACATCGCCTCCGGCACGGTGACGCCGATCGCGAAGGTCGATCAATCAGACGGCAGCGGAGCGCTCGATCCCGGTGACGAAGCTGGTTCCTGGGAGTCCTCGGGCATCATCAACGTCGAAGACATCTACGGCCCAGGCGCTTGGCTGGTCGATGTTCAGGCACATGAGATCAAAGTCCCGCAGTTTGGCGGAGAGGATGAAGGAGGCCAGCTCCTCCTGATCCGTCAGACGTAAACAACGACACCCCACCCCCTCATCACAGCGACGGCGGTCAGAACGGCGCACCGGCCGCCGTCGCGCGTGTGGGTCGTGCTACAATTTGGTACTAGCGACTCGCAAGCGATGACAGACAATCGATTGGGTGTCCTCTGGCTGGCGGTCGACCCCGCAAAGGAGGGGAATGAATCTATGGCGATCATGGACTCCGTGAAGAAGTTCTTCGACTCATTCAAGCAAAAGAGCGGCGAGGTGAAACAATCGGCGACTCAAAAAGCAAGTGGCCTTTCCGGCCAGGCGAAGAGCACGGTTTCCGACACAACCGCGAAAACCAGCGACAAAGTCGACAACATGCAGGATAAGGCGTCAAGTTCTACTCAGGACACGATCGACAGCGCTCAGAGTCGGGCGGCAAGCGCCGCTGATTCCGGGGAGGCGAAAGCCGACGAGGCCATGTCCGACGCGCAGCGCGCGGTCGATAGGGCTCAGTCCAAAGTCGACGACACGACAAGCTAACCAAACCAGCGCGCGAAAACGCTGGGACGAAGCCTGCCTCGCCGGGACGGTCGTACTTGCCGTCCCGGGGTTTTGTGTGTTTGGGGTAAGAGGTTTCCTCTACCCCTGATCCCGTTCCCCGTAGGCGCGAGAATGGACTTCTCACTACGGCTCATAACAAGCAGGAAACAGCGTGTTGATGCCTCATGGATGCACCCTCCGCCTCGCACGGGAACCGGTAGCGCGAATAGCCGGGTCAAGTTCCTCCTTACCCCTTCAACACCTCTGGGTTCACGAGATTTGGGGGCCGCTCTCCGCGTATGCCGGCGAGGAGGTTTTCGGCGGCCATGCGCGCCATGTTGTCGCGTGTGGCCACGGTCGCCGAGGCAATGTGGGGAACCACGACTGCGTTCGGCAGCGACATTAACGGATGATCGCCGGGTAACGGCTCCGGCTCAGTCACGTCGAGCGCCGCACCAGCAATCACGTTTGCGCTCAATGCATCGACAAGCGCGTCGGTATCAACGACCGGACCGCGGGCGGCGTTTATGAGATGCGCCGTGCGTTTCATCAAGTGCAGCTCGCGCTCGCCGATCAGATGTCGCGTGTCATCGGTCAGGGCGACATGAAGCGTGATGAAATCGCTCTCGCCCAGGAGATCGTCCAACTCCATGAACTCGACGCCGAGCGCTTCGGCCGCTGCTTCGTCGCGGTAGCTGTCGTAGGCGAGGACTCGCATCTCGAAACCCCGCGCCCGCTTTGCCACCTCTTTCCCGATCCGGCCGAACCCGACGATGCCGATCGTCGCGTGATGCACGTCTTGGCCGAGGAGGAGCATCGGGCCCCAGGTCTGCCATTTGCCGGCGCGAACGTAATCGGCGCCTTCGACGACCCGGCGGGCCGAGGCCATCAGCAGGGCCCAGGCGAAATCAGCGGTCGTTTCGGTCAAGACCTCCGGCGTATTGCAGACCACTACGCCGCGGACGGTCGCCGCCTCGACATCGACGTTGTCGTAGCCAACGGCGAGGTTGCTGATCACCTTCAACTGCGGCTCTCTGTCGAGTAGCTCCGGCGTGATCATTTCGGTCAATAAGGTCAGCGCGCCGTCGCAACCGTGCAGGAGGTCGGCGAGCTCCTGTTCAGTGGGTGGCAAGTCAGACCGCCAAAGTCGCATGTCAACGCCTTCGGCTGACCGCAACAACGCCATGCCCGCTTCCGGGATAAACCGCGTGACCGCGATCGTCTTGCCTTCCCTTTCAGCCGTCATCGCTTCCTGACCCACCCTTCTTCTGTCTACGGCTCGCATCGAAGACGCTCGTCAGCATATCCGAACCGGCTTTGGTCTGGTTGGCCATCACCGGCGAGGACAGACCACACGACCGCCGAGCTGCCGGCTGACGTAGAGATCGTGAAGCGAATCGCCGAGCGCGAGGTCGCCCGATACGTCGCACTACCCTGCAGGTTCAGCGCCGGCGGAGCCGCCGGGGATCTGCTCGCGGAGATGGACCGGTTCCACCTGCCGGCGGAGCCGGAGATTGAGCAATTCCACGAAGACCGAGAATGCCATCGCGAAGTAGATATACGCTTTGTCAACGTGGGTGCCCCAACCATCGGCCACCAGCGTCACGCCGATCAGCAAGAGGAAGCTCAATGCGAGCATCTTGACCGTCGGGTGCTTATGAACAAAGGCGCTGATCGGCCCCGATGCGAAGAGCATGACCAGGACCGCGAGCACCACCGCCGTGATCATGATCGCAAGCTCGTTCGCCATGCCGACAGCCGTGATCACCGAGTCGAGGGAGAAGACGATATCGAGCAACAAGATTTGGATGATCACGCTTGAGAAGGTCGCGGCCCGTCCCGCCCTTGCGACCTCCTCTTCACCCTCGAGTCGGGAATGAATTTCGGTCGTCGATTTGTAGATGAGGAACAGACCACCGAGGAGCAGGATCAGATCGCGGCCGGAGAACGGGTGGTCGGCGATCGTGAACAGTTCGTTGGTCAGGTTCGCGATCCAATTGATGCAAAGCAAAAGCGCAATACGCAGGAACATCGCGAGTGAGAGACCAAGAAGACGCGCGCGGTCGCGTTGCTCTTCCGGCAGCTTTCCGGCCAGGATCGAGATAAAAATGACGTTGTCGATCCCAAGCACGATCTCCAAGATCGTGAGCGTGGTCAGCGCCAGCCAGCCATCCGCAGTTGTCATCCAGTCCACCAGCGACCTCCTTGGTATGTCGCCACACCATGTGGCTGACGACGGCGCCGTTCTGATCCATCGCCGCATTCATACCAAGGCTTGCCCACGAACGGTCCCGGCCTGACTAGCCAAGTGGTGTATCGTTTTCAGGCTACTGAACCACTGAGGTTTTACGTAGGGGGCACGGAGGTTTGGAATCGTCATTGGCGGGCGCATTGCTTGCGGTGCTGCTCGTCAATCTCGTGCTTTCGGGCGATAACGCGGTTGTCATTGGCCTCGCGGCGCGTGGACTTCCCGTCGCCGATCGCCGCCGCGCAATCATGTTCGGCGGCGGATTCGCGGTGCTTCTCCGCGTGCTCCTGACCGTTCCCGCCGAAGCGCTGCTCCAGGTGCCGTTCCTCCGGGCGACGGGCGGCGTGCTGCTCATCTGGATCTCGTTTCGTTTGCTCACCGAAGTCGCAGATCCGTCCGACCGGGCACAAGCGAGCAGCGTCTCGCAGGCGATCAAATTGATTATTCTTGCCGACCTGACAATGAGTCTCGACAACATCATAGCCGTCGCTGCCGTGGCCGAACGCAGCCCGCACGATGTGCTCGTCCTGGTAGTAGGTCTCGCGATCTCGATTCCATTAGTGCTCGTCGGCGGCAATTTGGTCGCCCGGCTCATGCAGAGGTTACCGATCCTGGTCTGGGTCGGAGGCGCGATCCTGGTCTACACCGCGGGCCAGTTAATCGCTGATGACGTGGCGTTGAAGTCGATATTCAACCGTGGCAATTACGCCCGCGTCATCTTCGCACTACTGGTGATGGTGGTCTTGCTGGCCGCGGCTTTTGTCACGCAACGACGGCGTCACCACGAAGAGCCGGTCGAAACGGTCACTCCCTGGCGTTCACGTCAGGTGCTTGAGTCGCCGACCGAGACAGCGCCCGAGGACGTGAGAATCCCGCGATGATACGCCTGGGCGATGGCTGCGCCTCGATCGTGGACGTCCAGCTTGGCGAAAATGTTGGAGATGTGTGTCGTCACCGTGCGGTGACTGATGAAGACTGTATCGGCAATCTCCCGGCTCGACTTGCCGTCGGCTACCAGTTGCAGAATCTGGACTTCGCGCGCCGAGAGCAAGGACGTTTCGCGCTCCTTTAGACCTATCACCTCATGGTCGAGATCGTTCGTACCATTCGGCGCGATCAGCTCCGCAACCGACGTACGCTGGCCCCTCGCCCAGTGCTCGGCGAATGCGGTCTCGCCTAGTGCATCACGCACGCGCTTGGTTACGCATTCGTAGTGCGGGATCAGCGCCGGTTCGAGCGGCACGCCGATCTCCTCGCGCACCTGACTCGCAGCCCCAAACAAGCGCGTCGCCCGCGCTGCCTGCCGGCGTCGCGCCGCTACCTCGGCCAGGCCCTCGAGCGAGCTTGCCACGTGCCATTGCTGGGCTCTCGTCACGTCGATCTTGAGGCTCGCTTCGAAGCAGCGTTCCGCTTCGTCGAGATCCCCCGCGTCACGGCAAACCTGACCTAGGAACCGCAGGGAGAGCGCGGTGCCGAATTTGTAGCCCAGCCGCCGGTGCCACGACAGACCTTCGGACAGCAGTTGCCGGCCGGTTTCGAGGTCGCCCAGCCTGGCCGTGACCAGTCCGAGATTGCTGATCGCGACGGCGGGCCAGAAGTCGGACTCGCTTCCCTGCTTGAGCGCGGCAAGCGCCGCTTCGAACCGCTCCCGCGCGTGTTCGGGTTTGCCTTCATCCTGCTCGACCACGCCTTGTCCAAACTCGATGAGCCCTAGCAAGTGCGGATCGGGCAACGTGCGCGCGGTCGCTAGCGCTTCGTCAAAGCGGCCGCGCGCCGTGTCGAAATCACAGCGCGCCATCGCTAAGAGGCCCGCCCCGGTCAAAAGCTGAACGCGGATCTCCGGCTCGATGCCGTTCGCGCCAGCAAGCGCTTCGCCGAGCCATTGACTGCCTTCCCGCAAGCTCGTGACGTTGAACCAGAGTGACCAGAGACCGCTCGCCAAGCGCGGGAAACGTTCATGAGGAGAGGTCTCCCGCGTCCACGTCAATGCCTCACGCAGATTCGACTGCTCGGTCATGAGACGGCCAAGCCACTCCATCTGCTCCGCCTTGTGCAGATGTGGTTCGGCTTCGTCGAGCAGGGCCAGACACCAGCTCGCCAGGCGATCGCGAATCTCGGCTTCCTCGCCCGACTCGATCAGCCGGGCCGAGGCAAACTCGCGAATCGTTTGCAACATGACGAACCTGGGTTCGTCGTCGGCCCCATCCTCTTGGCGGAGGAGACTCTTGTCGACCAGTGACTCGATCCGGTCCAGGGCGAGGGAATCGGACGACTCTGCAGGGTCGAGCGCGACCGCCTCTGCCGCTGCGATCGAGAAGCTGCCCCGGAAGACTCCCAGGCGGCGAAAAAAGACCCGATCCTCATCGGTGAGCAGGTCGTAGCTCCAGGCTGTCGCCGCATGCATAGTTCGCAACCGGTTGGGCGCATCGCGCGGGCCGTCGGCAAGCAGATCGAGACTATTCGCCAGGCGCGAGAGGAGAGCGGCGGGGTTCAGCACCTTGATCCGGACCGCGGCGAGCTCGATCGCGAGCGGCAAACCATCGAGCTGCCGGCAAATCTCCGCGACCTGCAGCGCATTCGATTCCGACAGGGAAAAATCAGGGCGCACCGCCCGCGCCCGCTGCACGAACAGCGCCACCGCATCCGCCTGTCCAACCTCGTTCCACTCCAATTTGTCCTCAGGCAAGGGCAGCGGCTTGACTTCGTATTCCCGCTCATCGCTGATGCTCAACGGCGAGCGGCTCGTCGCCAGCATCGTCACCCCGGGGCAAGCCGCGAGGCACTCGGCAAAGCCAGGGCCGCAGTCGGGCAGGTGCTCGACGTTATCGAAGACCAACAAGAGCCGTTGCCGCTCCAGACTCTGCCACAAACTTACGTCCATCGCCGTGTTTCCCGAGACCGGCAGGTCGAGCGATTCCGCGACTGCAAGCGCGACCTGCTCAAGCGTGCGCAAGGCGCCAAGCGAAATAAACGCGACCCCGTGCGGAAAGTGGCTGGCCATCTCGATCGCGCATTGAATCGCCAGCCGTGTTTTGCCCACACCTCCCGGACCCGTCAGGGTCAGGAGCCGAACGCTGGGGTCGGTCACCAGCTCTGTGATCGCGGCTCGCTCGTGAGCGCGGCCCACCAGCGGCGTCGACACGCGAGGAACCCGGACTTTGTCCTGCATGTCCGGCAAGACAAAGTGGCCGCCGGCTTTCGTCGCGCTGATCTCGTTCATCTTCAACGTGTTTGTCCCCTTTGGTGCGAATCCTAACCACTGATTCTTACGGAATCGGACGCGACGGTCAATTGGACGGACACCCCGAAAATCCGGTCGAATACCGGAGGCGCGCTCATCTCCAGCTTGCGATGTCTGGTTCAGACACGGACGATCAAGAGTAATGCTTCTACTCGCGGAATGTGGAGGCAGTCACAAAGGGAAGCTGTTTGTTCTCACTTTATCGACAAGCTACGGAGAAGCCGCTGAGCTAGGGCGATCGCGGATCGAGGTCAATCGCCTGACCTCCGGCCGCCACGATGTGCCGTCACAGCTCGACCATTTCGGTGTCTTGCTCACCCTGGGTCCAAGCGTTGACGCGCACGCCTTATTCATTTTCGGGAAAGAGCGGAGAGCATGATTCCGGACGAGGCGATTTGTGACCACGGCGAGCCTAACGACGCCGCTATCGGCGGCGCTGGTGGTCGTCTGGCTGATCCTGCATGGATTGCATGAGGTCCGGCTTGGTCGTGACGGTCACATCTACATAATTCGACCGCAGATCGCGTCGGCGCCCTGAAGACAGTGAACGCTCGGCCGCGCAGAGCGAGCGCGACCGAGCGTGGCAGTCGGAACGTATTGCAAAACCTCAGCCCGTAAAGCCGGGGCCACGAGAACGAGCCGCCCTCGTCCTGTCGCGGCGGGCCATGGGCTCGTCGCCGAGTCGGACCGCCCAGGCGGACGAGCGACATTGCCGCCTGCCCAGCGGCACCAGCCAGTTAGCTCGGGAGCTCACCGGCGCCCCGGTCGACCTGGCCTCCGTGGATCTCGCCGCGCCAGGCTCCGGTCGCGATATCGCGCTCCTCGATGAACTCTTTAAAGCGCTGCAAATCTCCCTCGACCCGTCTGTCCATGAACCCGAGGGCGTCACCCGCACTCTCGACGACCCCTTGCGGGTCATAGTCGAGTCGCACGGTGACCCGGGTGCGATTCGCATCGAGCGGGATGAACGTGACGCGGCCGGCGTTCTCGGCGCCGGAGGTGCTTCGCCAGGCGATGACCTGATCCGGCGTCTGCTCAACGATGTCCGCTTCCCATGTCTCCTCTTTGCCGCCAACCCGCGCCCGCCAGCGCAGTCGCTTATCGTCCAGCTGCCTGACGTCTTGGACGCCTTCCATGAACTGAGGAAACGATTCGAACTGCGTCCATTGGTTATAGGCGGTGCGGATTGGGACATTGATCTCAATCGACTTCTCGGCAAATGCCATCTCAGCACTCCCTTCCTCTGCAGTAGCGGGTGCCCGAACGAACGACTCAGGATCCGACTCACCCATGGGCGAGCACTACAGGTGACGCATAAATCGTGCCTGCTGGCAACTGCACGTCCTGCCGGGCTGCGTCGGGCATGAACCAGTACCGTGACCGCAGTTTCAGCGGGTGACGGCCGGTGTCCTCGTTTGTAGAGACCCCAATCGCTTGTCCGAGAACCGAACAACCAACTCGGCGCAGTTTAGGGCTCTGTGCTTCCTACGCCGTTCGCGCTCGCCACCATTCTGACCGGGGCGACGCCTGTCTGGGACTGCACGTCAACACCCAGGCGCGCTGTTCCCGAAAGCTCGCGCTGAAGCGGGCGTCGCCGCCATACGCACGAGAGCGTCGCAATCGACCTGTTGTTCCGTTCGCGCCGGCGGTCGTTTCCTCGCGGCCGGTGGCTGGCACGCAGCCTGCGATTTCCTTTGCTGAAAGGCGATCGGAGGACCCCGCGTGGCTTCGCATGAATTTTTCGACCAGGACTCGATTGACCACCCCGCGCCTCCCGACCTAATCGGCGGTCGATACCGCTTGGAGCACCGGATCGGGGACGGCCGCTCCGCGGTCACGTACCGCGCGTATGATGTCGTTCTCCGTCGACCGGTCGCCCTCAAGCTGTTGCGGCCGGAATATGCCGCTGACCAGGTGTCCTCGGCCCGGTTCGCGCGCGAGGCGCGGGCCGTGGCGGCCGTCAATCATCCGCACGTGGTGCAGGTCTACGACTCCGGCACGCACAAGGGTCAAGCCTATCTGGTCATGCAATACGTCGCGGGCCGAAACCTCAAGCAGGTGCTGGCGGACGAGGGGCCGCTGGCTCCGGACGCCGCTGTCCGGCTCGGGCGCCGGCTCTTGCGCGGCCTCGGTGCGATCCACGCCGCGGGCATTGTCCACCGCGACGTCAAACCGCAGAACATCCTCGTGGGCGACGACGGCTCGTTACGGGTGACAGACTTCGGCATTGCTCGTGGCCCGACGGGCGACACGCTGACCGACGACGGCGCCACCGTCGGGACAGCCGCCTACATGGCTCCGGAGCAAATTCGTGGCGAACCCGTGAGCGCGGCCACCGATCTCTACGCTATTGGGGTTGTGCTCTTCGAGTTGCTGACCGGGCGCCTGCCGTTTGCGATTGAGCACCCGGTGGCAACCATGCTTGTCCGCCTCCAACAACCAGCGCCGGCCCCGAGCCGGTTCGCATACGGCATCCCACCGGCCCTCGACAAGGCCATTCTGCGGGCTCTGGCGAAAGCTCCAGCAGCTCGGTACGCCAGCGCGGCCGAGATGGAGCGCGCGCTCGACGCCGCAATCTCCCCACATACAGCCAGCCACCAACCGATCAAGCCGGGCCGTGTCGCCGACTGGTTCGGCGCGCTCCTGCTTGCCCTCATTGCCCTCGCGCTGCTTGGCGGCGCCCTGGCTGCCACCCTCGGTCGCGGATCGGATGATCCTACCGCGGAGGTTCCCACCGGCGTGGCGGAACGCGTGGTCGCAGCGCCGCCAGCCCCGACTGCGACCGCGCGCGTGATCAGGGCTCCGGTCGTAAGCGCAGCCCGGCCGTCTGTGACCGTTTCCAACCCAACCGTGACGGAACCACCAGCCGCAACCGAGCCGCCAACGGCGACTGAACCACCAGCCGCGACTGAATTGCCTCCGGCGACCAAGGCCCCGAGGCCGAGACCGACAAGTACAGCAGCGATTGTGCCCGTCCAGGATGTTGCCCCAACGCGCGCGGATGCCGTTGCGCCAATGGCATTGCAGTTCGGCGCCGCGGACTGGCAAGGCGGTTACTACCGTGGCGACGCGGCCTGGTACGGTCGGGCCTGGACCGCGATCTACGGCGCCCAGAGCCAGTATCCCCGTGCCTCGCTTACCATATCGCTGCCCGCTGCCCCGAGTGCGACTGCCACGCTCTCAATCACCGGGCTCGACGACGAGTGGGCCGGTAGCAACTCCATCGCCGTCTCAGTGAATGGTGTCGAAATCTTCTCAGGCCCCAGTTCTTTCTCCAGTTGGGATGGCGTTGGCCAGGGCGACCGGGCCGCGTGGGCCGCGGCCCAGTTCACGGTGCCGGAGGGTGTCCTGCACAAGGGAGTGAACGAGATCGTGGTGGCGAATCTCGCACCGTCAGCGAGCTTCGGGCAGCCGCCGTATGTGTTAGTGAGTGACGCATCCCTGGAAGTCACCGGCTGAGAGCTGCAGCGCCGCCCTTTTCCATTGAGGCCGCAGCAACCAATTACAGCAGGCGTTTGCGACATGGCGAACGCGGACTGGCTGCGTCTCTTACCCGATATCCGGTCACACCTCGTCGCCAATGATGGCCGCCGCGCCGAGCGACCCGATATCATGCACGGCGGTGGCCGCAGGTTGGTCGCTCGCGTACCGCCTCCAAGAGCTGACGCCTCGAGGCAAGAAATCCTGGGCAATGCGGAAACGGACAAGGTCTCCGCGCCGATATCATCGGCGCAGGTTAAGCCATTGTCGTCCGCTGCGGTTCGACCAATGGGATCAGAGAAACCTCGACGGTGGATCATTGCGGAGTGACCGCCAACCGGACGAGGGAGGGAACCGGGCCTCGTCGCTCGTTGTAGGGACAGGTAGCCGGCATATTGACGGGTTCCATTGATTGCTGAGGAAGCGCGAGGAAAGCATGCACGAACAGTGGCGGCGAACGATGGGCATCTGGCTCGGGCTCGTCTTGGCGAGCGCGCTCAGTCTCGGTGGTGGGGTGGCTGCGCAGGCGACGCCCGAGGCATCGCCAGTGGCCGGTCTCACCGGGCGCATCGTCTATGGCACACTCTCGGGGCTGTGGACGATGGACGCCGATGGAACCCACAGGGTCCAGATCACCCATACCGAAGGCGCAGACGTCGACTTCGATCCGAGCTGGTCGCCGGACGGGCGGCAGATCGTCTTCCGTACCTCCCGCGGCGAATACGGTCCGGATCCGCGGGGTATTGGCACCGAAGGCATCTTCATCATCAACGCCGATGGCACAGGAGAGCGTCAGCTCTGGCCGCCGGATGCGGCGACGCCGGGCGGTCTCTTCCCGGATTGGTCGCCAGTCGGCGACCGCATCGCCTTCAGCGGTCTCGACGCCGACGGCCACGAGACGATCTATACGATCAGTCCGGAGGGGACGGACCTGCGCGACTTAGGCAAGTTCGGCGAAGCCACGGAGTGGTCACCCGATGGGCGCAAACTGGTCTTCGATTCCCATCCTGGCGATGGAAACTGGCAGGTGTGGATGATGAATGCGGACGGTTCGGACCAAACCCAGTTAACGACCGCGCCGGCCTATCACACCGGCGGTCCCGGTGGCAACCAAACGGGCGCGTGGTCGCCCGATGGCACTCAGATCGCGTTCCAGTCTGATCGCGCCGGCGATTTCGATATCTACCTCATGCGCCCCGATGGCAGCGATCAACACGTTATCTTGGGCGGGCCTGCCAACCAGGTGGCGAATAGCTGGTTGCCGGATGGCCGGCTCGTCATCACCGACGGGAGCGCTGGCGGGAACGTGCCGGATTGGTATCTGATTAATGCTGACGGATCGGGCAAAACTCCGCTGCCCCAGCTTGCCGGCGTGAACTCTCCGATCGATTGGATCGTCCCGCGCGATTCGGGTCAATCAGGCTGAACATCGGCAGTGCGCGGCGCACCCCGAAGGGGATTGACAACTCCGGCGAACGCGGCGGTTCCGGTCTGCGTAGGTGGTCGCAGTGTTGACCGGAAATCGCCGTAGTCCCAATCAGATCTCCTGACCCGTTTGCCATCGTCATGCGGGTGACGACGAATGGCGTTTCGATAAACATCGACAACATGCGGTGAACCCGACCCGAATAGGTCAGGTTCACTCACGATTTGCTTCCTTGACCGCCAGCGTCGCGGGTGTTGCCAGGAGCGGTGTCAGATGCGCCGGCCAGTCATGGCTTGGAACGCAAAGGTCACAATGAGCGCCCCAACGATGGCGACGATGAGGCTGCCAATATTGAACCCGGCGGCGAAGCCATCCCCGGTTATGAGCCGGTACAAGAACCCGCCGACGAGCGCGCCGATGATCCCAAGCACGATGTTGAGAGCCCAGCCTTGTTCCTTGTTAGTCTTCGCGATCAGGCTGGCGAGCCAGCCCGCGAGCGCGCCGAAGATCAACCACGTTATTAAGCCCATACTCGCTGCTCCTTCCTGCATCTACCTACGACAATAGACCAGTTCCACTAATACACATCACGTGCCACGATTCGATTTCAAGGCATTTTTGCGCAGGTATTCCGACCCCTTGATGGAAGGATGTCTTCGCATTTCGTTCGTTTCCCCTCTGTCTTCAACCCTGTCGCAAGCCTCCCCCGATCGGTCGTTGCCTGCAGTTCGGACACACTTCCATCCCGTACCGCGACCCCGATGATGCCGAACTCGAGCGAGTTACAGATGGCGCTCGGTCGGCTCTCTCCCGAAACTGGAGAAGCACAAGAAGTCAATCGATCCCGTGAGCGGAAATCCTGATCATGAGGCCGTCGCCCTCTGCAGTGATCGGTTTTTTCGAGGGGTCATAGGGCCGGGCGGGGAAGATCGGACCGTGCCAACCATCTCATCCGATCGGACCATCGTTCGATACGAAAGTGTGTATCCGGGGCCTACTCATTTCTCTCGTTGAAGAGCAAACTGTCCAAACACTCGCTGAAGCGTTGGGAAATCGGGGACGAACTCGCCCTGTAGTGTGGGATGCACTACCAGAGGACATTGGGGCGTTCATGGGTAAGCTTCGTTCGGGGGGGCTGGGGTTCCTTCATTCATTTGTAGTCCTGGCGATGGTTGCGATCACTCTGGTTGTGATGGGTATAGGCTCCGGAACCTACGATGTTGCAGCAATCGTCAGCGATGGAACGACGACAGAGATAGCAACCGACACTCTCGTCCCGCCGCCTACCGACACGCCGGTTCCGCCGACCGCAACGACCACCTCATTCCCCCTGACGGCGACGACCATGTCCGTGCCGCCGACCCAGACGCCACAACCCACGGCCCAGAGCACCGCGACGGCCACGCCGACCCGGACTGCGACCACCACGCCGACGCCAACCCCGCTCCCCCCGCTTTCAGGTGGCAGCCTGAGCCTGCCGATCCGGGCCATGTTCTACTACGGCTGGTTCCCGCTGGCCTGGACCCAAGGCGGCGTCTACCCTTACACGAACTACCACCCCTCGCTCGGGTTCTACGATGGGAGTCAGTCCTCGGTCGTCGCCACC